>CAWGGQ010000019.1:0-114477 GCA_963822125.1 uncultured Gammaproteobacteria bacterium
TGCTGTCGTCGCTGAGTACGTATTGCTAGCTGCCTATCGAGCACTGACTGAAGTGCTGTTCGTAGTAGCCTCCGCCGGACGATGAACCGCAAGCCCGGGGGGAGAAATTGCACTGACAGCGAATCGTCGAAGAGGCGTTGCTTCTCCGGAAGAAACGACTCCATCGCCTTGAAAGCCATCGCCCCGATCGCGGTTCTGCCGACGTTTTGACTCGCCACGCTCGATCTCCTAATGAGGCGTTGCCGGTCCTCTATCTCAGTTTGAATTGGCCCTATCGATCACGAGCCTACACCGTTTGAATGCTGCCACTTCATCGATGGTGCCGCCTAACAGCCATCATCAGCCGCGCACCAGACAGGCGACAAATTTTGCGTATGCAACTTTGATGACTGGCTGGGGCGTCGGCTGCATCAGTGGTTAGACGGCACGCGGCTACTTCTTCTGTAGAGATGCAAGGAACTCTTCGCCCGTGAGGCGCGGATGGACGCCCGCAAAGTCGTAGCCCGTAGGCTTGTCGTCGACGTAGATCTCGCTTGCGATCTTGAACGGCCGCTGGTCATCGAAGGAACCCATATTCAGGATGTAGTGATTCGTTTCCTTCAACCGGTAGAACAAGCTGAAGAGCCACAGCGCTTGCAGAAGCCGCGCTCTGCCCAATCAGACGAGCTATACCGTCCGATGTTCTCCTCGCCATTGAAGATGACATTACCTGCTTCCGCCGAAAAGGTAGGTCCACCGGTCCATCGTCGACACATTGAGCAATGGCAGACATGCGAACCCCGCACCGACGTCTTCGGCAACGAACGTCACGGCGGAACACAGGCATCTTCCCTCAGCGTTCATGGTTCGTTCTCCTGTTGTGATCAAACATGTGGCGGAGCCTCCGACACCGATGCGTGACGCCTAACAGCCAGCATCAGCCGCGCACCAGACAGGCGGCAAATTTGCGTATGCAAATTTGATGACTGGCTGGGGCGTCGGCTGCATGCAGTGGTTAGGCGGCGCGCCACCGTTACTTGTTGATATGTCGGATATGACATAGACTGAGTCGGTGAGCACAACAGACAAACCGCTGGCGTGGCTACATGGCGAAATCAAGACTCCGCCGCTTTCGGCGGCGGCGCGGCTTGCGGCCGGATACCTGCTCAGACGCTTGCAGAGAGGTGAGTCGCTCAGCATGCCTCACTCCAGACCGATGCCTTCGATCGGCCGAAATTGCCATGAACTGAGGATAAACGACGAGAACTCGACGTGGCGAGTCATGTACCGAGTTGATGACGATGCAATCGTGATTGTGGCTGTGTTCTCCAAGAAGACTGCACAGACGCCAAAGGCAGTGATCGATGCATGCCGACGCAGATTAAGGAGTTACGACGATGAGACAGACTAAGAAGGTACGGCTGGAACGGAAGGGCTGGAAGATTGGCAGCACCCAAGAGCTACTCCAGCTCTCGGATGAAGAGGTCGCCTATATCGAATTGAAGCTCGCGTTGAGCGATCGTTTGAAGTCGCTGCGGGAGAAGAAGGCGATTACCCAGGTCGAAATGGCAAAGCTGATCAGTTCGAGCCAATCCCGGGTAGCAAAGATGGAGTCCGGTGACCCTTCGGTGAGCATCGACCTCCTGGTAAAGGCACTACTAGCGCTTGGTGCAACCCGAAAGCAGATAGCCGGGGCGATGACCGCGAGCCGTGCCGCCTAACAGCCAGCATCAGCCGCGCACCAGACAGGCGACAAATTTGCGTATGCAAATTTGATGACTGGCTGGGGCGTCGGCTGCATGCAGTGGTTAGGCGGCGGACCACTCATGAAGGGGTTATGCGGCGGTTGGTTCACATCACCGTCGGCACGCCGTTTCTGAACTCGCAACGAACTCTGGGTTGAAGTACTGGCGCATATCAGCCCAATAGATCGAGTGAGGTGGCTTGCTGATGTAAACGCACATCCAACTTTGCCACGATGCGTAGTCCGCCATCGCTGAAGATCCCACGTCGATAGTATGAGTACGCATTCTCCTGGCGATTGAATCGACCTTGAATAAAGTACTCGAGGCGAACCTATCCACGGGAGATAGATCATCGATGTCTTCTCTGCGCGAACTAGGAGTTCCGCCAGCCCAGCATCAGATGCGATCGCAAGATTAGCTTCGTCAGCTTGAGCATTGAGTTCGGCAACGGCTTGAGCCGAGATAGCGTTGGTATTCTGGCGTATTTCTACGACAACCAGACCTAGCGACGTGACTATCGCAACAACACCCACGATTTCGAGCCAGTTTGGGCGATTTCGTTCGCTCATCGACGTGTGGCCTCCGAAGCTGGGAAACCGTTGAAGGTTCGCGATGCACTAGATCACGCCGCCTAACAGCCAGCATCAGCCGCGCACCAGACAGGTGGCAAATTTGCGTATGCAAATTTGATGACTGTCTGGGGTGTCGCCTGCATGCGTTTGTTAGGCGCGGCGCGGCTCATGGCGCCTGAATTCTGTTGATTTGATCCAGAAGATAGCGCTTCGCCTGCGGGTTCGGAACGGTTTCGGCGATCTCGAGCGCCGACTTGAGGTGCGACCTCGCATCTTCGATGTTGCCAAGAACTAGGTGCGCTCTCGCCAGAGCTTCGTGTGCGTAACCAAAGAATGATGGCAACAACCCCGAACCATCCAGTGCCCGAAGGGACTGTTCGGCATAGGTCAGTCCCTGAGTGCCCAAGCCATTGGCAGAGTACGCTCGCGACAGCAACCACAGTGCTACCGCAACGTTCTGCGTGGTCTTGTCGGTTCGGCGACTCCAATGCCAGTGCGCGACGTGTGCGAGCTCAATCAGGCTTTCGATTTCACTCGACGAAGCCTCTGCCGAATAGAGGATATCGGTGGCTCGGTTGTGCGCCTCGACTGAGAACAGGTGGTGGTGCTTCTGCAGGTCATCACTCTCGGCCATTGTCGCGGCTCCGATTGGGCGAATGAGCGCCTAACAAGAATTGGAGGTCAAAGTATCGCAATGAAACACAACATTGGGTCGTCTATCCTTCTAGCCAGTTTGGCAAAGGAGGACATATGTCGGAGGGTGCGCACAGGATCGCCGGGCTCATTCTGCTGATCGCAACAACAAGCGCTTTCGCTGCCGGCGATGAATGGGGCGCGATCCGGATTGGTAGCGAAGCAATCAATCCAGGGGAGAAGAAGAAGTTCACTTTCACTGGCGAGCGGACGTTCGAAGGCACGTTTATTGATTTCGCCGTATTTGCCGCTCGCGGTGCTAAACCTGGTCCCACACTGTGTGTGACCTCGGCGATTCACGGCGATGAGATCAACAGCACCGAAATCGCTCGACGTGTCTTTGCAGGCGTCGACGCGGGCGCGCTCGGCGGCACGCTGATCGTATTGCCTGCAATCAACGCGTCCGGGTTCCGAACGATGACTCGCAACATGCCCGATCGACGCGATCTCAACCGACACTTTCCCGGTGATGCGAACGGTAGTGTCGCGTCGATCGTAGCGGCTACGGTGTTTACAGGCGTGATTCGCCAATGCACGCAGTTGATCGATCTGCACACAGCGTCCAACCTCCGCACCAATTTGCCCCAACTTCGCGTCGATACCACCGTTCCCGCCGCGCTCGACCTGGCGCGTCACTTTGGTGTCGGTATCATCGTGGCTGGTGCAGGTCCGAAGGGCAGTCTACGGCGCGAGGCGATGCGCGTTGGCATACCCGCGATCATCTACGAAGCGGGACCGCCGTTGATCTTTGTCGTCGATGAGATCGAGAAGGGCACACGTGGCGTGCGCAACGTCATGGCGCATTTGAAGATGATCACTGCGACGCAGCCCGTCGATCCCGCTCACCTACTACGCGATTCGTATTGGATTCGTGTGCCGCCTGGTTACGGCGGCATCTACCTGCCAGTCGTGAAGCTCGGTTCCACTGTCGCTAAGGGGGAGGTGCTAGCAACGATCGCTGATCCGGTGACCGACGCGGTATTCGAGATCCAAGCTGACCAGCCGGGCATCGTCGTGGGGATGGCGCTGCCACAAGTCGTGCTATCCGGTTACGGCCTCTTCCATGTTGGCAATGCGGTCGTCACCGACGAATAGAGATCGTGGACCAGCTGTTGGCCTATCACAGTACAACATCTGTCTAACTGCACCTTCACTGCACCCAGGTTGGCGCAGTGGGCACTTCTGAAAGACGAGTTCTTGTGGCATTTTCGCTTCGCGTGATCGTGACGCCTAACAACTAAGTTGAGTGGCCCGCCGAGAAGGCGCGGCGTTTGCGCACGCAAACGACGTGACGTCTCGGTGGGGAGACTTCCTACGCAAAAGTGGACACCCGTTGGTTAGCAACATTGGTTCTCGAACTCGGCTGGTGAACGATATCCCAAGGCGGAATGTAGCCGTTGGTGATTGTAGAAGTCCACGTACGACTTGATCGCAGCGATCAACGTTCGATCGTTGGCAAAGGTGCGGCGGTGGTACATGTCGGACTTCATCGACTTGTTCCAAGACTCCATGTGCGCGTTGTCGGTCATGCGGCGCGGCCGGTTGACGCTCCGATCGATGTGGTGCTTCGACAACAGATCGCGATAGCACACCGGCCAGATACTCGACGCCGCGATCGCTGTGGAAGATCGTCTGCCGTGATCGGCTGTCGCGTCCTCAGCGCCGTCTGCAGTGCTCGAGCCGTCAACGCAGCCGTCTTCTCCTTGCCATAGGCCCAGCCGAGCATGCGGCGTGAGTGGCGGTCCATCACCGTCGCCAGATAGCGCCACTCGTCAGCCGACCTTCAGGTACGTCACGTCGCCGACCCAGACCTGGTTCGGCCGTGTGACGTCGACCTTGCAGGCTTTGTTCTCGCCGCTGGTGAAGAACCGTCCCGTCCCGGCGAGCGACGGTACAAGCGTGTCCGAGCAGGCCTGGATGCCGTTCTCCCGCATCAAACGCTCCACGCGGCGTGCGACCGAGCGTCTCGCCCTGTCGCACCAGCGCCTCGTGCACGCGCGGACTGCCATAGGTCTCGCGACTGGTCTTGAACACTTCGCCGATCTGCTCGAGCAGCTGCGCGTCACTGCGATCGCGTTCACTTGCCGGTCTGTCTCGCCAGGCGTAGTAGCCGCTGGCACTCACGCCGTAGAGCCGACACATCGCTCTCACCGGGTGGTCTTCTTCGTGGTGATCGATGAAGGCGAAGATGTCGCCTTTCGTTGGAAGTGAACTCGATGGCTTTTTTTAAAAGGTCGTGTTCCATCTGCAGGCGCTCGTACGCCTTCTTGATCTTGCGCAGTTCCTTCAGCTCCGCCGCCACTTCTCGATCCAGCTTCACATCCTTCGTCACGATGCGTCCCTCGCGTGCTTCTTTTCGCCAACGAGACAGCATGAACGGATGGATGTAAAGCGACGCGGCGACGTCCTGCACTGCAACGCCCGGCAGTTCGCTTAAGCGAACTGCAGTGGCTTTGAATTCATCGCTGAATCGATACGTCGTTCTTGGTCCTGACTTCGGCATTTGAACACTCCTGAACTGTTAGTTCAGGGTGTCCACTAAACCGTAGGAAGCATCGCGTCGGCTGCATGCAGTGGTTAGGCGTCACCTCGACTGAGCAACGGGAGTGAGCAGGTAGACCTTGGCCTTTTTCGCAGCTGCCTGAATCTGACCCGACCTGAGCAGATCCCGGACATCGTCCAACTTGCTGGCATCTTCGACCGACAGATAGGGCGCCCACTCGTCCTCGGACTCAATGAGTTGCACGTCCACCTCTGCAACATACTTGCCTTCGTGAATGTACTTCGTGCGCTTCTTCATTTGAGCCGCTCCATAAAATCATCCGTCCAACGTGCCGAATCGGGGCGATATGCCGTTACCAAGACTGCGGGCCGCTCCGCGCCTTTGGGAATCCCCCACACCACATGGATCGGGTTACGGTCATGGTCCCGCTGCAACACGAGCACCGACGGACCCTTGCCGAAGCCCGGATAGTCTTCCACAACTTTGGCATCTGCAAGGCCGTCCAGGATGTCTCGCACCCGGATCTTGTCCTCCGCCAGTTCATCGTAGCCGTGGTCCGAAATACGGACTTCGCCTGCGCTCACGAGTTGACGAACCTTCTCTAGAGTGTCGATCGTCTTCTCCTTGCAGATGCCACGCGGCCGGCAGTGACGCCTAACAGCCAGCATCAGCCGCGCACCAGACAGGCGACAAATTTGCGTATGCAAATTTGATGACTGGCTGGGGCGTCGGCTGCATGCAGTGGTTAGGCGGCGCGGATTCATACACTAAGCGCAACACAGGACCTCCTGTATGGAGGTGATCTGGGATACTCAGGGTCTCCTGATTCCGGCAAGAAAAGGGAAACACCATGAGGTATCACCAGCTCACCTCCGAGGAGCGGTATATGATTTCGGCCCTGCGAAAGCAAGGCATTCACTCGGCCGAGATCGCCCGCAACTTGGGTCGTCATCGCAGCACGATCTGTCGCGAAGTGCAGCGGAACTCCGCTCGTTGGGACGGACACTACCGACCCAGCATCGCAGTCGAACGAACCAATGGCCGACGCTCGCGATCACGCAAGAAGAGCCAGTTCCGACCGAACGATTGGCGTCAGGTGCTCGAGCTGCTGCACCAGGACTGGAGTCCAGAACAGATCTCCGGGCATCTGCGTGCAGAGCGAACACTGTCGATCAGCCACGAGACGATCTATCGGCACGTGAAGCGTGATCGCCGGCGTGGTGGTTTGCTGTATCAGCACCTGCGTTTCTGGAAGAAGAAGTGGCGCAAGATCTATCGCAGTCGCGATTCGCGTGGTCGATTACCGGGCAAACGCATGATCGGTGAGCGGCCTGCATCGATCGAGGGACGGATGCAGATCGGACATTGGGAGATCGATACCGTGATGGGCCGATACGGCACGAAGCCCTGCATCGTCACGCTCGTGGAACGAAAGACTGGCTATCTGGTGATCGGCAAACTCGAATCGCGAACCAAGGACGAAGCCAACCGGCGAATCCTGCAGTTGATTAATAGGTGCAGCGACCGCTTCGAGACCATCACCGCCGACAACGGCACTGAGTTTCATGGCTACGAAGACATCGAACGCGTGACCGATGTGAAGTTCTACTTCGCGCAGCCCTATCACTCGTGGGAGCGCGGCACCAACGAGAACACCAACGGTTTGATTCGACAGTACCTACCCAAGGGCATGTCGATGGAAGGACTGACACAGCTTCAGTGCAACACGATCGCAGACAAGCTCAACAACCGACCAAGGAAACGACATGGCTACAAAACACCGGCTCAACTCTTCAATGCAATCTGATCAGTGTTGCACTTCAAAGTTGAACCTAGACGTCACTACCGCGCTGCACCTCTTGAGACGATTCTCAGCCATTCGCGTTTGCCAACCCGATACCGTGCTCGGAGCACTTCGGCATCCCGATGCGGTCGCAATGGACTGAACACGACCTTCGAGCGTTCGATTCGATACTCGCGATTGAAGCGACCGTATCTGCGCTTGCCCGACCAGCGCTATGCAACGCGCGCGACACGCAGGTCATCTGTCAGTTCGAAGGCGTGAAGTATTGCTCAGAACTGAGCCGAGATACGAGCGCTGATGGCGGACTGCCACCAGTCATGGGATGAACCCGATCGACGATGATCGCGACACCGGATACCGTCTGAAGCGCACTTCCTCTGATCGATCCTGAACGCAGACGCGTACTCAATTGCGATTGCCCGCGTCAGCAATAACGCGTGAAGCATCGCTCCTTGCCGTTGTCGGTGTCCCAACTCAACATACAGCGCTATCGACGATCGGCAGCTGAGCGTTAAATAATACTGCTCCAGGCAGATGTACTCCATCGGGCCGGAGAGCAGTCTTGGTGACGCCTAACGCCGGCGATGAGCGCCACAGTGGGATGGCGCGAATTATGCGCACGCATAATTCGTGACCGCCCACTGCGTCGACTCCATCGCCTTGTTAGGCGGCTCGGGCAAGCGGCATATGAATTAACGCATATGCTGAGGGTCCGCTCAACGCTCAGTCTCGGGGCGGGCCACTAACTATGTCGCGCCAAGGGATCCTGGGAGGCAAACCGGAACTGTACGAGTCACCGTCGTAATAGTCACGCCATTCAACGATCTTCTCGTTCTCGATAAAGAATACGCCTACGACCGGCAAATCAACGCTGCGACCCAATGACTCGACATGATCGACACGTTCAGAGAAGACGAGGTTCTCCCGGCTCGCCAAGCTAAGCGCCTCAAAGTTCACTTTTGCGTCACGTGTCCAATCTTCAACCGGCCACTCGATCAATTGGCGTATGGCAGACGCTCCCTCGCAATGGTTCGCCGTCTGGCACGTTTTGCCATACAGACGTCTCGTTGAAGTACGACATCAATTCTCAACGTCCAGTCGCGACCAGGCCAGTAGAACGCTCGTATCAATGCCTCGTTCTTGGTCGTCTCATCGCACCTCAGTTGCTCATCATCGGCAGTTCGCGCGACCGTCTGCTCCTGAGTTGGCGCTTGCGCGTGAGCGATCGTGACAAGCCGCGCCCAGAATGAACAGCACCAAACACCACCATGCCACGCGCGCAAATCGGCGGCATTTAGGTGTTGGTGAAACATCTGGCTCTCCCCTTTTTTGGTATTGCGTGCAGCTCTCAGTGCCGCCTAACAGCCAGCATCAGCCGCGCACCAGACAGGCGGCAAATTTGCGCATGCAAATTTGATGACTGGCTGGGGCGTCGGCTGCATGCAGTGGTTAGGCGGCAGCCGCACCTGCAATGCTCGGACGCGAACGGATGCGACGCAAGCACAAGCGCTGAAGTATGAAGCGTCGAAAGTCTTCGAAGCGATGAGGCTCAAGTGTAGCAACACCGCATGCACGAGATCCGGGCAAGCCCGCCAGGCGACCAGATTGCTCAAGCAGAGCTGCCAACGATGCGCCACCTGCCATGCGACGGCGATTGGGCGAAGCCAGTAATTGCGATGCAAGATCAGAGCGCAATGCATGAAAAGTTGGGCAGGGTAAGTCCACCAGCAATGTCGTCCGAGCAAGGCAAACCGTAGCCACCAGATCGAGAACATCGCCAACGATTATACGGGTACGCGCCAGTGCAGGCTCGCCAGCGGACTCGACTTGCGCAGCGCGCGCTCGCCCTTCGGATCGCCGCAAGTGTGTACATGACAGGTCGTTCTCGCTGGGGCGCCGGTTGCGATTCACGAAGTCGAACTTATAGTGCACGAACGTTTGGCTGCCGCCGGTGGCTGGCCTGATACATCCGAAGGCCCTCCCATCGCTTCCATCCCGTTATCCGTCCCTTGTGGCGCATCGCGTGACCGTGCCGCCTAACAGCCAGCATCAGCCGCGCGCCAGACAGGCGGCAAATTTGCGTATGCAAATTTGATGACTGGCTGGGGCGTCGGCTGCATGCAGTGGTTAGGCGACACGCCACCTCGAACATCAGCTCGACATGGCAGAGCATCGCGACTAGGCTAAGCCCGATGGACCTCGGCACATACCGCGACTGCCGTGACTCGAGCCACGCAACTGCTCGAGACGTACATTCGACTGCGCGCGCAGAGTCTGCGCGATGCGACAGCACGCGAGTTGTCGATGAGCGATCGAGACTGCAGCCGACATGCCGTCACCGCCTTGCGGACATAGCGACTGAACACAAGCGAGAGCCTCAATGCTGCCAACGATGAACATCGCAGTCTGGCTGGCATCGCGAATGGCAGAGTCCTATCGCACGTCAACATGACAGCGATCGCTACATCATCGATGAACGCTACGCGTGACTGCCACGACGCTCTTACGGACAGCGACGCATGCCGGTGTCGCCTAACAGCCAGCATCAGCCGCGCACCAGACAGGCGGCAAATTTGCGTATGCAAATTTGATGACTGGCTGGGGCGTCGGCTGCATGCAGTGGTTAGGCGGCAGCAGACCGACGTGCACGTTGCGCTCGCTGGCAGCATGAACCGAAACGTCCGCGATCGCCTTGCGATCGCACAGGCGTACGAGCACAGACGGCAGTAAGCTGAATCGCTGCGCTGAAAAACTGCGCGGAATGGATAGCAGAGCTGTGCCGACTTTGCGGACAGGTACACCGAATGTGTTGCGTCGCGAGTGCACGCTGCGAGTGACGCTCGATAGGGTGAACCATGCCTTCGAGGACGCAGACGAATGGCTGTTGGGCGCGTTGAAGGATGGCGACAACACTTGATCGCGTAGTCGCAGCTTTTAGGATTTCGGAATCGTGGACCCTGAACGAAGTCAGCGACGTTGGACGTCGCGTTAGATCTTCGTGCGACAAGTCCTGCGATCGCAATGGCGATCCATTCGTGGCAGAGATCGCGTTGATCGAGCGGTAAGACGTGAGCGGTCCGACGATTGAGATCGCCAGAACGCCGAGCTCCTCCTCTCCGAAGTGCCTGAAGCTCGTCAATGCCGACAATGCCTTGCGGCAATCGTACTCCGTGGCACTTACTCAAGATGACATACGACCCATCAATTTAATAATTTCAGCAACCTTCCCGTGCCGCCTAACAGCCAGCATCAGCCGCGCACCAGACAGGCGGCAAATTTGCGTATGCAAATTTGATGACTGGCTGGGGCGTCGGCTGCATGCAGTGGTTAGGCGTCAGCACGACTGCAACCCCAGATTCGCATAGTTCGTCGCCTGCATTGAGCGCGTCGACGCCAGCGATCGGTAGATCCGCGCCATTCGTCGCAGCCGGATCGCGTCGAACTGAGCGGCTCTGAGCCTCCATCCCGACCAGTTCGTACGCTCACGTCAGTTCGGATCGACTGCCCCGAAGTCATCGGCTGTCGTCCGCTGCGTGCTATCCGCCGATGCAATCTAGCTCGAAGCGGCACTTTCCGTCGCGAAACGCGTAGTCACAGCCAAGGCGTCAGATCAAGGATGCGTCAGTCGGACACCGATCGCCTTGCGTAGAGTGCTATCGGAGCAAGCTCCGCATCAGTGCACGGCATCAGCACTGGCGCATCCATGAATATCGAAGTGGGCTATATTAGTGAGCCTGGTCGGCACATCGATGCCGCCTAACAGCCAGCATCAGCCGCGCACCAGACAGGCGGCAAATTTGCGCATGCAAATTTGATGACTGGCTGGGGCGTCGGCTGCATGCAGTGGTTAGGCGTCACCTGCATAGCACTCATCGTAGCTCCGCACTGATCGACGATTGCGATTCCCTCGCACTCGCAACGGACATTCCTGCAACGCGGTACCCACCGCGGAGGGTGATCCGGCTAACCACCAAGCGTCATTCGAGCGGCGACATGTCAGACCACTGTCCAACGAACGTGCTGACACCGGTCTCCAGATTCGTCGCCTCCGGCGATATGAACTCGCCTGGACCGCGGAAGATCCAGCGCGAAGCGAAGTGCCGTGCATCGAAAGTGCTCGGTGGCGCATCGAAGCCACCGACGCCACTGCAGCATAGACTCAGTTCGCTCGACATGCGCGCGAGTGCGCCCAGCGTAACGGGTCGGTACCCGTCGTGTCCGGCATTTGCGTTAGGCACGCCGAATCAACGAGTTCGCGCATCGACGATGCGATGACCGATCGCCAGCGATCTACATCTTCCAGCGCCCGATGCTACCTCTGCGCTCGCGAGTCGCTAGCAGCGGTTGACTTGCGACCGAAGCTGCAGTCATCGGCTCTACGAAGTCTCGTCATTGGACATCGCGCAACCATCGCTCGGTGCCGCCTAACAACGATTAGACGTCGAAGCGTCGCAATGAAACACGACGCCATGTCGTCTATCCACCCAACCACTCCACCGCCCCAGTCTCATTCCGCCTACCCCTTCGGCATCCGCTCTGCCCGCAGCGACTTCCTCCGCACCTTGCCCGCGTCGTCTCTCAGCGGCTCAGTCACGAACTCCACCGTCCTCGGCAGCTTGTATCGCACCAGCCGATCGGCCAGGTGCGCGAGCAGCGCTTCCTTCGAAACCGCATCCGCCGGGTGCATCGACGATCGCATGCACATAGTTGCCGAGATCCTCATGCGGCAAGCCAATCACCGCCGAAGAGCGCACGCCGGGAAACGCGTCGATCGCCGCCTCCACTTCCGCCGGATAAATGTTCGCGCCGCCCGAAAGAATCATGTCGGTCTGCCGGTCGGAGAGGTACAGATAGCCGTCGGCATCCATCGAGCCCATGTCGCCGAGGCTTTCCCAACCCCCTTCCATCGACTTCGCTTCGGCGCCGATGTAGCGATACGTCGTGCCCGGTCCCGCCTTCGGGCGCATGAACACCTCACCGATTTCGCCGGGCGGCAACGTGTTGCCGCGTTCGTCGACGATCTTCATCTCGCACGTCTCGTTCGGCTTTCCGACCGAACCGCGGTGCGCCAGCCACTCAGGGCCGGTGATGACGGTGCCGCCCTGCCCTTCGGTGCCGCCGTACAGCTCCCAGATCACCTCGGCGCCAAGCCACTCGATGTACGCATCTTTCAGCCACGCCGGGCACGGCGCGGCGAGATGCCACAGCGTCTTCAGCGACGAGACGTCGTACTTGAGGCGCACCTCAGTCGGGCAGGTTCCAGATCCGTTGCATCATCGTCGGCACCATGTAGATGGTGTCCACGCGCTGCGCTTCGATCAGCTGCAACGTTTGCTCGGCATCGAAGCGCGTGGTGATGCTGACGGTGTTGCCTTTGAACAATCCGCCGGTGGCCCACATGAACGGGCCGTTGTGATACAGCGGGTCCGGGAATCAGCACGCTGCCGCGCATCGGGAAATTCAGGAACGGATCTTCGGGATCGCGCGTTGCGGGTTGCTTCGTCACGATCAGCTTCGGCCGGCCGGTGCTGCCGCCGGACGTCATCGCCTTCCACGATGTCGCCGTGCGTTCGGGCAGCGGTTCCGACGACAGCGTCGCGTCGCTTCGAAGCCCACCGGTAGCGTCGTTACGCCGGGATGCGCGCCGTCGGTCGGCGCCAACCACCAGCTTCGGATTGCCCACTTCGACGATCTGGTCGAGTTCGAACTTCGGCAGCTTCGCCGAAACCGGTTGCGGCGTGGCGCCGAGTTTCCAGGTGGCGAAGCACGCTTCGAAGAACGCGATGCTGTTCGGCAACGCGATGGTGACGAAGTCGTCCGCTTCGACGCCGAGCTCCTCGTAAGCGCGCGCAAGCCGGTTCGAGCTCGCCTCCAGCTGCGCGAACGTCACCTCGCGGCCCTCGTGGCTGACCGCCACACGGTCGGGTTGTTGGTCTGCCCAGTAAGCAAGAATGCGAGACAGCGAAATGGCCGCCATGAGCGAACTACCTATGCAGAATTTGGAAGGGCGATGGTCACTCAGGTCGCGGCCGCAGGGAAGCCCGATCGCGAATCAGCGGTCACCCACCGGGGCTGTGCGCGCATCCGCGGTTAGTGCGGCTACGTTGGAGCCGGTCAGCGATTGCAGAAACGCCACCAGATCGGCGCGTTCTTGGTCGGCCGGCGTGAACGGCTTCAGCAACGGATCGAGCCCGTCGTGCGCAACACCGCCGGCCGCGTAGTGATCGATGACGGCTTCGCAAGCGTGGCCAGGCTGCCGTCGTGCATGTACGGCGCGGTGATCGCCACGTTGCGAAGTGTGGGTGTGCGATAGCGCCAGCGATCGGCCGGTTGCAGCGTGGCCTCGTATCGTCCCAGATCGTTCGCCATTGGTACCTGCACATCGGTCGTCAAGGTAACCACCTCGCCGGGCGCGAGTTGCAGTTGCTTCGGCGCGGCTCGCATCGAGGCCGCATAGCCGATGCCGGTGTCGTGGAACAGCTCGTCGGTGAACTGCGCGGACCGTTCCGCAATCGTGTGGCACGCGATGCAACCGCGTGCATTGAACGCTGCGAAGCCGCGCCGTTGTTCGTCCGTTAGAGCCGATTGATCGTTCCCGAAGTACCAGCGATCGAACGCCGAATCGGCCGAGACGAGTGTGCGCTCGTAGGCGGCGAGTGCCTGCCCCACATCGACTACGTCGGGAGTATCGGCGAACGCGTCGGCAAATCCCTTCGTATACTCCGGCAACACCGCGATGCGCTCCAGCACGCTGCCTATCGACGGGTTGCCCATCTCGTTCGCGGCAAGCAGCGGTGACCAGATCTGCAGTTCCAGCGAAGCCTCGCGGCCATCGTGAAACAGTCGCGGCCGGTACGCCACGTTGTACAGCGCCGGTGCGTTGCGTTTCACCGACAAGCCGCCGAAGCCCACCGGCGTCGCCAGTTCGTTCTGCGTGAAGGCTTGCTCCGGCACATGGCACATGCCGCACGAGAGCGTGCCGTTGAACGAGAGACGTCGGTCGAAGAACAGCTTGCGGCCGAGGTCGACGGATGCCTTCGACGGCTTTGCGCCGGGTACCGTGGGCAGGCCAACGGCGGCTGCGCAATCAAAGCGACGAGGTCGAGCGGCCGACCCGTCGATGCGATCTGCGCGGACTGCGAGCGATAGTCGTCGCGTTCGTATCCCCGCCGGTCGTCGCCGGCGCCGACCACACCCGGCTCGTCCGTCGCGCTACACACCGGCGAACACGCCATGCACGCGACAACGCTCGAACTGTTCGGGTGACCCGTCAAGCGTCGAACGTATCATCGCGGTCTCTAGCACTGGAGGGGACACCATGCGCCTACACCGCGTTGTAACACTCGTATTCAGTCGCTTGTTCGTCACCGGCGCCGCGCGCTCCGACGAAACCTGCATGTCGCCCTACATGGCGAAGATCGTCGGTCAGGAAGACTTCGTCTACGTCTGGACGCTCGGCATGGTCGGCGTCGGCGACGAACAGGACAAGCTCGTCACCGTCGACGTCAATCCGAAGTCCACGAACTACGGCAAGGTCGTGGCCCACGTGTCGGTGGGCGGCCGCAACGAAGCGCACCACATCGGGCCTCACCGACGACCGCCGTTTCCTGTGGGCGACCGGGCTCGACACCAGCCGGATCTTCATCTTCGACGTCGCACACCGATCCCGCCAAGCCCGAAGCTCATCAAGACCATCGACGACTTCGTTGCAAAAGCGGCGGCGTCGTCGGTCCGCACACGAGCTATGCGCTGCCGGGCCGCATGATGCTCACGGGGCTTTCGAACAACAGAGACCACGGCGGGCGCACCGCGCTGGTGCGAATACACCAACGACGGCGAGTACGTCGCCACACACTGGATGCCGACCGACGACGCGCTGCAGGGCGCCGTCAAGACCGGCAAGTTCGCCGACGGTTACGGCTACGACGTCGCGCGCGCTGCCGCGCCTCAACGTGCTCGTCACCTCGTCGTTCACGGGCTGGAACAACTACATGATGAACCTCGGCAAGATGATGGCCGATCCGGAGGCGATGAAGCGCTTCGGCAACACCGTCGTCGGTCTGGGACCTGCACACGCTGCAGCCGAAGAAGATCTTCGACGTGCCCGGCGCGCCGCTCGAAATCCGCTGCGCGTGGGGCCCGAACCAGAACTACTGCTTCACCGCGACGGCGCTCACCTCGAAGATCTGGCTGATCTACCCGGACGAGGCCGGCGAGTGGCAGGCGAAGGCCGTGGCCGACATCGGCGACGCGAGCAAAATCCCGCTGCCGGTCGACATCTCGATCTCGGCCGAAGGCGACCTGTGTGGGTCAACACGTGGAACGACGGCAAGGTGCGCCTTTACGACATCCGCGATCCGCACGCGCCCAAGCAGATCTTCGACCAGAAGATCGGCGAGCAGGTGAACATGGTGTCGCAAAGCTGGGACGGCAAGCGCGTCTACTTCACCTCGTCGCTGCTCGCGAACTGGGACAAAACCGCGCCGGCCGGCCCGCGACCTGCAGTACTTCAAGCTGTACGCCTGGGACGGCAAGGAGCTGAAGCCGCAGTTCAGCATCGACTTCGTCGCGGAAAAGCTCGGCGCGCCGCACCAGATGCGCTTCGGCGCGTACTCGCTGTACGGCCAGAAGGCCGCCGGCAGGTCAGGTTGAGCGCGAACAATAATGCGATGGCGCGCCTCGATCGCCGCGGCCGTGCTCGCGTGCGCTGCTGCGTCGCACACGCAGCCGAACACGTGCACGCGCCGCCGACCGTCCTCGCGCCGGGCTACTTCGCATCTCGAGTTCACGGCGCCCGCGCCTGGTTCGTATCAACTGCCGCCGTTCTGCGCGTTGCAGCGGACGGGCCGTGCTCGACGACGCGGGCAACCCCCGGCGTCTCTACGACTATCTCGGCGACCGCGTGGTGCTGCTCAGCTTCATCTACACGACCTGCAGCGACGTGAACGGCTGCCCGCTGGCCGCTTACGTGCTGAAGCGGGTGCAGGACCGCGCAATCGACCGAACCCGAAACTGCGCGATCGTCTACGCATCGTCAGCCTGTCGTTCGACCCGCAGCACGACACGCCGCGGTGATGGAGGAATACGGCGAGCGGTTGCGCGCGCCCGGATTTCGACTGGACGTTTCTCACAGGGGTGTCCGATGCCGCGCTGCAAAGCCACGCTGAATGCCTACGACCAATCGGTGTATCGCGATGAGTCCGGCACCCTCTCGCACATTCTGCGCGTGATGCTGATCGACAAGCAGCGGCGCGTGCGCAACATCTACAGCGTTTCGTTCCTGCACGCCGACACGGTGTTGAGCGACGTAAAAACGCTGCTGCTCGAACCGGCTCCGCCCGCGCAATAGCTCTTCTCAACGAAAGAATCAGGCGTTGCGCGGATCCATGCGCAATAGCACGATCTTCGGCTTCTCCGGGTCGCCGTCTTTCAACATCTCGCGCCAACGGTCGTATTTGGCCGCGAATGCCGCGAGCACGCGCGTGCGCTCGGCCGGGTCGGTTACCAATGCGGCGGTGCGCGGATAGATTTTGTCCGCAATCTTCAATCGCACGTTCGGGTCGCGAGCGATATTGCGGTTCCAGAATCGCTCGTTCGGAAACTCACCGCCCTCGTAGTAGAGCGAAGGCACGTACAGCGTGCCGTCGCTGGTCACCACGGTGGTGGTCACCGAGTGCGGCACCAGATACCAAGTCGAGGTCTCTACGAAGATCTCGTCGACGTCGTTGCTGAACGACCAATCGGTGACGGGTTGTGCAACTTCGTCGCCGTGTAGCCATTGTCCGGGACGCCGGTCGTGCGGTTCGCACGCGGCCACACCGACGATCGCGAGCGCTAACAGATCCTGCTCCAGTTCTTCCGCATCCTTCGCGTCTCATTCGCGTTCTTCATCTCTGCAATAGGGCCTCGAACTCTATCGCGGACCGTGGCGTCGCACCAAAGCCGCGTCTATGCTCGCCGCTTCGGATTCATCAGGGGAACGCATTGAATACGCTTGCACGACTGACGACCGCGGTTGGATCGGCTGCTGCATTGATGGTGCTCGGTGCCGCAGGACACGCTGCATCGCTCACACCGGAGCAAACCGAGTTTCGCGCCATCTACGAGGAACTCGTCGAGATCAACACCACGCTTTCGGCGAACAACTGCAACGGTGCGGTCGATGCAATGGCGGCGCGGCTGAAATCCGCGGGATTTGCAGACGCCGACATCCACAAGATTGCGCCGCCCGACCGGCCGACGAAGAGCAACCTCGTAGCGGTGCTGCACGGCACCGACAAGAAAGCGAAGGCGATTCTGTTGCTGGCGCACATCGACGTGGTCGAAGCCAAACGCGAAGACTGGGTGCGCGACCCATTCACGCTGGTGGAAGAAGACGGTTACTTCTACGGCCGCGGCACCGCCGACGACAAGGCGATGGCGGCGATCTTCGTGGACGCGATGATGCGCTACAAGAAATCCGGCTATAAGCCCGCGCGCGACATCAAGATTGCCCTGACGTGCGGCGAGGAAACTCCCAACGACTTCGACGGGGCGAAATACCTCGCCGAAAATCATCACGATCTGATCGACGCCGAACTTGCCATCAACGAAGGCGCCGGCGGACGGCTGAACAAACAAGGCGAACGCGTCTACAACGGCGTGCAGGCAGGCGAAAAGGTGTATCAGGACTATCGGCTGGAGATCACCAACCCCGGCGGCCACTCGTCGCGTCCGGTCAAGGACAACGCGATCTATCGCCTGGCCGCTGGCCTCACACGTCTCTCCGCGTACCAGTTCCCGATTCAGTTCAACGATGCAACGCGCGGCTTTTTCGACCGCATGTCGAAAATCGAAACAGGACAACTCTCGAGCGACATGCAGGCGATTCTGAAAACGCCGCCCGATGCAGAAGCATTGGCACGCATCCAGGCGGACCCGAGCTACAACTCCATTCTGCACACCACCTGCGTTGCAACGATGCTGAGCGGCGGACACGCGCCGAACGGACTGCCGCAGCGCGCGAACGCCAACGTGAACTGCCGGATTTTCCCGGGCGTAACGCAGGACGAAGTGCGCCTCACGCTCGAACGCGTGGTAGACGATCAAGGCATAAAGGTGTCGTTCGTCGATCCGCCGGAAAAAGTATCGCCGCCTCCGCCGCTGACGAAAGCGGTGCTCGGCCCGATCGAGAAACTGACGCAGAAGATGTGGCCGGGCGTGCCGGTGGTTCCAACGATGGCAGCCGGCGCAACCGACGGCCGATTCCTCACGCCCGACGGCATTCCCACCTACGGTGTCAGCGGCATCTTCTCCGACCCGGAAACCACGAACGCACACGGCTTGAACGAGCGCGTCCGAGTGCAGTCGTTGTACGAAGGGCGCGACTTCCTCGATCAGCTGATCAAGGCGTACGCGGGCTCGCGTTGATCCGTAAGGATCCGACTGAGATCGCGCTCATGCGCGGGCTCAGTCGGACCTCACTCGTTCGGGCTCAGATACGCAGCACGTCGACGTGTGGGAACTCCATGTTCGGCTTGTCGCCGCGTTTCTCGCAGAGCTGCTCCATTGGTTCCCAGATGGCCATCACTTCGGGATGTTCGTGGGCACGATCGACCGCGCCCTCGCGCCAGTCGAAAATCTCGAAGTAGATCGGCTTGCCGTTGTCCTGCTCTTCGCCTTTGAAGTGGTGCGGCGGGTCGTCGGTGACGAGCCCGAGTTGATGCAGCGTCGGCCAATGTTGCTTGAGCAGAGCCTCGAATTTCTTCTCGTTGCCACGCGCCACGCGATAGTGGCAGATCACTTTGTTTGGCATGGTGCCCTCTTAAGTGCCTAGCAGACAGGCCAAATGTAGAGCGATGGGATTCGCTGTGTACATCGGATAATTCTCGAGGGCTTACCGCAGCGACCTTTGGATCGTCAGAGTTCCAGCATTCGCAGGCGAGGAACGCGCGCGAACTCCGCTACGTTGTGAGCGGCCGCGACTCCCGCAAAATTTCGTTGTGCGAGTGGCTGCAACTACGTGTAACTCGGTACGCTGTGCACCTTTATCTCTCCTGGATCTCTCTTCCATGCCCGATCGCCCCAACACACCGGCCTGGTCGCGACGCCGGCTGCTGATGGGCGTCGGTGCGGCCGGTGGTTCCGGCGCGATGTATCGGCTCGGTACCGCGCTCGGACTCATTCCCGGTTTTGCGAGCGCGGCGCGCCCGGTGATTGCACCGGCTCGAAGCCACCGCACCGTTTTGATACTCGGCGCGGGCATCTCCGGATTGGTCGCCGCATACGAACTCGGCCGCGCCGGCTACGAGTGCACGGTACTCGAAGCCTCGCACCGCGCCGGCGGCAGAAACCTCACGCTGCGTCACGGCGACAAGGTGGATGAACTCGGCAATCCGCAAACGTGCCCGTTCGATGACGACCCCGATCTGTACCTCAACGCCGGCCCCGCGCGTATTCCGAGCACACACGAACGTTTGCTCGAATACTGCCGCGAGTTCGCCATACCGCTCGCCCCGTTCGTGAACGACAACCACAACGCGTGGGTGCAGGACGACGCGATGTTCGGCGGCAAACCGGTGCGCAATCGCGAATACGTCACCG
Organism: uncultured Gammaproteobacteria bacterium; assembly: GCA_963822125.1. Taxonomy (GTDB): domain Bacteria; phylum Pseudomonadota; class Gammaproteobacteria; order Pseudomonadales; family Azotimanducaceae; genus DATJGR01. The sequence goes on from CAWGGQ010000019.1 coordinate 19,879, forward strand.
ATGCGCGCGGCTTCATGTCCGAGTTGCTCGCGAAGGGTCTCGCCGCGCACAAGATCGACGCACCGCTCGACGCTGCCGATACGGAGCGTCTGATCGCGTTCGTGCGCATGTATGGTGATCTCGACGAGAACCGCATTTATCACGGTTCGTCACGCGCGGGGTATCTCAACGCGGGCATGGTCGAACCGCCGCAACACAAAGGCGTGCTCGATTTCAGCGAGTTGCTGAAGTCGAGCTTCTGGCAGTCGAACATGCACTTCGCCGAAGGCGTGGACCAGGCGCCGATGATGATGGAGCCGGTGGGCGGCATGGACAAAGTGGTCGACGCGTTCATGGCGAAGGTCGGTTCGCGCGTGCACGTCGGCGCTCAGGTGCAGTCGGTGATGCTGCGCGACGATCGTGTGGACGTGACGTATCTCGAGCGCGGCAAGCGCGAGCAGATGTCGGCCGACTACTGCCTCAACTGCATTCCGATGCAACTGCTCGCCGGCATTCCGAACAACTTTCCGGCCGACTACAGCGGCGCTTTCACGGCGGTGCCGCGCGGCAAATTGCTGAAGCTCGGCCTCCAGGCGAGCGAACGTTTCTGGGAACGCGAGCAGATCTACGGCGGCATCAGCTGGACCGCGCAGGACATCACGCAGATCTGGTATCCCTCACACGGCATTCATCGCAAGAAGGGCGTGCTGCTCGCCGCATACATCTACGGCGGACCGTCCAGCGATCGTTTTGCCGACCTGCCTGCGCCAGAGCGGTTGGAACTGGCGATCACCCAGGGTGAAAAAGTGCACCCCGATTACAGGCGCTACATCGAAAGCGGCGTCAGCGTGGCGTGGCACCGCATGAACCACATGCTCGGCTGTGCGGCGGAATGGAACGCCGAGTTGTATCAGCGTTGGTTCCCGCGCCTTCAGGCGCCCGTTGGCAACCACTATCTGATCGGCGATCAGGTGAGCCTGCACCCCGGCTGGCAGGAAGGCGCAATCCACTCTGCCCTGCACGCGATAGCCGACATCGACCGGCGCGAACGCGCCGATCAACCGGGGGCTTACGCGTGACGCACAACCCGCGCTTTGCGTTCCTGGCAGCGCTCGCGCTGGCCGCAATCGCATCGAATGCCGCCGGCACGCGACGATTTCCTGTACTGCACCACCTGTCACGGCGCTGAAGGCAACGGAAACCTTGCCATTCGTGCACCGAAAATTGCGGGTATGGAACGCTGGTATGTCGACGCTCAACTGGCGGCGTTTCGCGCCGGCTGGCGCGGCACCGATCCGGCCGACACGCCGGGGCACGAGATGCGTCCCGTCGCTGCCGTGATGCCCAACGATGCAACAGTGGCGCGCGCTTCGGCATTTGCGGCGACATTCACGCCGATTGCCCCACCGGTTACAGTTCAGGGCGATGCAGCGCATGGCGCAACGCTCTACACCGCGTGCGCGGCGTGCCACGGTGCAGACGGGCGCGGTAACGAAGCGCTGGCAGCTCCGGCGCTCGCCGGCCAGAGCGACTGGTATCTCGTGGCGCAGCTGCACAACTACACCGAGGGACGTCGCGGCATGCACAAAGACGACATTCACGGCGCCACGATGCAGCCGTTTGCAGCCGCGCTTGCCGACGATGCAGCGATCGTCGACGTAGTGGCCTACATCAACTCACTGCACTGAATTGCACCACGCTGAATCGCACTCACGAAGGAGACCGTCATGAAAAGATCCATCACCGCTCTCACCTTTGCCGTCGTCACGTTCGCGGGCACCGGCGCGCTCGCAGCAGACGCCATCACCCGCTATCCGCTCGGCGGCGGATCGACATTTCCCATCGCGCGTGCCGTCGAAGTGCCGGCAGGTTATTCGCTGGTGTTTCACAGCGGACTGACACCGGCACCCGCGAACGACAAAGCGGAAAAAGGTACGCCGGCCTATTGGGGTGATACGAAGACGCAGGCGTTGTCGGTGTTCGGACGCATGAAGGAGTCGCTCGATTCGATGGGGCTGGGATTCGGCGACGTGGTTGCGATGACCGCGTACCTGGTCGGCGATCCTGCCACCGGCGGCGCGATGGACTTTCCCGGCTTCATGGCCGCATACACCCAATACTTCGGCACGAAAGAGCAGCCGAATCTGCCGTCGCGCTCCACGGTGCAGGTGGCGGGTCTCGCGGCACCTGGCATGCTCGTGGAAATCGAAGTGTTCCTCGCGCGCCCGCCGAAGAAGTAGCGAGCCGGTCAAAAGCGGCACGCTGTTCTTCCGTGTGCTGACGGAGGACGAACAACCGGCGTTCAGCCAGGGATATCTCTGCTATTCGTAATCCGTGGTGCTGCTGCGCGGCGTAACGCGCGCGCGTAAGCCGTTCAGTTCGTCGAGCAGTTCCAGTGCCAGCGCCACGCCCGCGAGGTTCACGCCGAGATCGCGTTGCAACCGCAACGCGATGCTCGCGCGCCGCACCTGGCCGCCGGTGAACCGCCACGCACGCTGTTCGCGACCGACCGGCGCGAGCACGCCCTCTTCCACCAGTTCGATGATGTACTCGGCATGCACCGCACAGCTGCGACTCATTTCCGCCAGCGTCAGCTCGACCTGTTCTTCGAGAATGATCCCGGTCAAACGCACCCGTTCGCTGTTGGGAGCTGTGTCTTTGTTCGCCATTGTCACACCCCCAACTTGTCGCGCGGGTTGAACGATTTGAACGCGTCGGCCATCTTCTCGTACAACGCCTTCGTATCGGCGCTACCGGCCGGCGGCACCGCAATCTGCAGCTCCACGTAGAAGTCGCCCGCCGGCGATCCCGGAAGACCGCGACCTTTCAGTCGCATTTTGCGGCCGGACGTCGAGCCCGCCGGCACCTTCATCTCGACCGTACCCGCAGGTGTAGGCACTTTCACTGACGCACCGAGCGCCGCTTCCCACGGCGCCACAGGCAGTTCGAGATACACGTCGCGCTCTTCGACGCGGTAGTGCGCGTGCGGCCGGAATTCCACTTCGAGAAACAGATCGCCCGCTTTGCCCTGACCGACGCCGGGTGTGCCTTGCCCGGCCAGGCGCAGATGCTGGCCTGCGCGAATGCCCTTCGGAATGGTGACGTTCAGCGTGTGCTCCTTGGTGAACACCCGCCCCTGCGCGTCGACGTCAGGAACTCGCAACGTGATCGTTCGCGTCGCACCGTTGTACGCGTCTTCGAGATCGATCAGCACGCGCGCGTGCCGGTCTTGTCCTTCTTCATGAAAAGACCGTGCGTGAAACGACCCGCCACCGCCACGCCCACCGCTGCTGCGGAAACCGCCGCGCCCGAACAACGACTCGAAGAAGTCGCTGAACTCGGCTGAATCGCCGCCGGTGAAACCGCCGCCCTGGAATTCGAAGCCGGTGTTCCAGTCCGGCGGCGGACGGAAGTCCTGGCCTTGCTTCCAGTTGGCGCCGAGCTGGTCATAGGCGGCGCGTTTCTCGGCGTCTTTCAACACTTCGTACGCCTCGCCTACTTCCTTGAACTTCGTTTCGGCGTCTTTCTCTTTACTGACGTCCGGGTGGTATTTGCGCGCGAGCTTTCGGTAAGACCGTTTGATCTCGTCCTGCGTCGCGTCGCGCGCTACGCCCATGATGTCGTAATAATCCTTGAATTCCATCGTCTGGATCCGTGGGTGCTGCTGAGACTGACTACAAACGGCGCAGTTCCGGCGCCTCGCCGGTGCTGCCCTTGGTGACGCCCGTGACTTTCGCGGTACGCGCCGAGGTGCGCGGGAATTTCTTCGACAGATCCGGTCCGGCTGCGGTGAGGCCGCCGTCGACGACCAGCGCTTCGCCGGTTACGAATTCGGAATCGTCACTCGCGAGAAAGAGCGCGGCACCGGCGATGTGTTCGCCGCGGCCGTAGTCCGGCCACGGTTGCGACTTCGCGAACGCCACCTGCGTCGCGTCGCGATTCGCACCTTGTGCCAGCGGCGTCACGATGAAGCCGGGGCAGATCGAATTGACGCGAATGCGATCGGGGGCGAGTTCAACGGCGGCCGACTGGCTGAGGCTGATCACCGACGCTTTCGCCGCGGAGTACACCAGCGGTCCGCCGTCGCCGCTCAAACCCGCAATCGACGCCGTGTTGATGATCGAACCGCCGCGGCCCTGTTCGCGCATTGCACGCGCTGCGTGCTTGATGCCTAGAAACACGCCTTTCGCGAGCACGTCGAACGTGTAGTCCCACGCTTCTACAGTGGTTTCCGTAAGCGGGCCGATCGCGCCGCCGACGCCTGCGTTGTTGAACACGATGTCGACGCCGCCGAACGCATCGCGCGCAAGCCGGATCATCGCTTCGATGTCGGCTTCCTTTGCAACGTCGGTTCGAATGAAACGAACCGAGTCGGCATAGCCGCCGCGCGCCGCTTCGGCGACCGTGTCTTCGCCGGTGGCCGCATTGAAATCGGCGATGACGACCTTCGCGCCTTCTTCCAGAAAGCGCAGCACCGTCGCGCGGCCCATGCCGCTCGCGCCGCCGGTAATCACCGCCACCTTGTTCTGCAGACGACCCATATCAAACTCCCGTCCTTTTTTCGTTCAGCAATGGGCGCGTTCAGCGCATGCCCAGAAAATCGCGCTTGCCGACCTCGAGCCCATTGTGGCGCAGGATCGTGTACGCGGCGGTCAGGTGGAAGAAGAAGTTCGGCACCACCAGCCGCTGCAGATAGTCGATGCCCTTCATCGGTACCGTCTGCGCACCGAGCGGCACGTCGATGGTTTTATCTTCTGCACCCGCGGTCTTCTCCGCCGTCAACGTATCGAGGAACGCGATGCTCTTTGCGATGCGCGCCTTCAGTTCGTCGAAGGTCATCTCCGTGTTGTCGTACTTCGGCGGTTCGAGGCCTGCCAACCGCGCGCAGTTGCGCGACTGATCGGTAACGGCCTGCACCTGCCGCGTCAGCGTGAACATGTCCGGCGCCAGTCGCGCCTGAAGCAGCGCGTTCGGGTCGATCTTCTTCGTTTCGATCCACGCTTTTGCCTTGTCCAGAATCGCGTCCAGGCTTTTGAGCCCGGCCTTGAACGGAACCACCGAAATCTGATGCGCGGTAATGGTCATGGCAATGCCTCTTTATGGGTGCGAAAGGGTCACTCTACAAGACTCGAGCGTGCGCGCGCTGCATCGCAAGGTCGATCAGTACAGAACGAGAGCGCCCGCGGTGACCACCAGAACGCCGAGCGCGATCAGCATCGCGTGCGCGATGTTGATCACCACGAACTTCACGGCCGTGCGACGCCAGCTCTCGAGATAGAACGCTTTCAACGCGAGCAGGTAGTACGCCAGGCCGACACACTTAAAAGTGTCGCTCGCGAACGCACCCGCGCCCGTGAGCACTCTAACGGCTTGGGAGGACGAGGCCGACGCGGCGTCCGGCAGAATCAGGATGAACGTGCCGATGAAAAACAGGAACGCGTGCAGGTGCAACGCGAACACGAGGTGTTCCGAGTAGAAGCGCCGCCGGTACATCAGCTTCAGCCAGGCCGCGTAAAGCGGCAGCGCAAGGAACATCGCCACCGGCAGATCGGAAATGACGGTCTCGTACGCGCCGCGCGGATTCTCCGCCAGGTCGAGCAGCCGGTCGGACAGCGCGCTTTCGAACGCAGACACCGACGCGGGCGGCGCGGCGCCGTTCGCGACGTTGTTCGCGACGCTGTTCGCGAGACTGTTCGCGGCGTCGAGTTCGGCGAGCTGACGCCGCACCGCTTCCGTCGCCGCGCCCTGCTTTTCGAGAATGGCCCGCAACCGTGCGCGCTGCGCGTCGCTCAGCTGCTGATACATCTGCGTCATATCGGGATCGGCCGCGATGTCGTGCTGCGCTTCCTGCGTCACGTTCGGCTCGACATCGGGCTCGAAGCGCGTGACCAGCGACAACACGCCGAAGAACACCAGGCTGACGAAGATGTAGAGCCGCGCCGGCGACACGTAGCTGGCGCGCCGTTCGCTCGCGAACTCGCGCGACAGATAGCCCGGCCGCAGCAGCAGGAATCGCAACGTTCGTCCGAGGCGCGAATCGAGGTCGAGCGTTTCGCTCAGCACATCGCCGACGATTTCGCGCGTGGCGCGCAGATAGCTGCGGCTGTTCTGGCCGCACGCGCTGCAGAAATTCTCCGCACGCGGCGCGCCGCAGTTCGGACAATGGGGTGTGGTGTGATGCAACGTTTCGCTCATCGCGCGCCATCCGAATCGACCCGCACGATACCGCCGCTCACGGGGAAATGAATCCACGCGGAGTCCGCCACATGCGCGCCGGTGGCGCCGATCATCGAGCGATAAGAAGCGAGCTGGCCGGAGTGTTCCAGCGCCTCTGCCCGCCATTCACTCTTCGGCCGCGGCGACGATTTGTGATCGATGATCACCCAGCCTTCCGCCGTTTCGATCAGCACGTCGATCCAGCCGCGCATCGTCTGACCGTTGGCAAGCGCTTCCGCAGTGGGCCATTCGGCGAGAATCCGCGTCGGCTTGAAACGTTCCATGACAAATGCGCGGAAGCGCCGCGCGCACGCCACGGCCGCGTCGGGATCGATGAAGTACTCCGCGTTGTAGCCCTGCAGAATCCGTCGCGCCCGCGCTTGCGCATCGGCGCGATCGGGATTCACCAGTTCCATCGCAATCACGGCGTGCAACGCGCGGCCGATCAGCGTCATGTCGTCGCTGCGCACGGTAATTCGCTCGCCCAGCGCGACGATCTCGCCGATCGTTGCAGCCGCAATCGCGTCGGCGCGCGAAGGGCTCAGCGTCGCCGGCAATACGTCTGCAATGCGAGGCCGTTGCGGAAACCAGAGCGGCGCATAGGGCAACTGCGGCGACAACGCAGCGTCGTTGGGCAGATCGGCAAATCCGGAGCCGATGACGTCGCCGTTCGCCAGTTGAAACGCATCGCCGCTCGGCAGCATCTCTTGCGTGGCGAACGCGTTCAACCACGCATCCGGCTTAACCGGACGTTGCGGCAGCGCAATGATCAGCAGATCGCGCGCCCGCGTCGTGCCCACATATGCGAGCCTGCGTTGTTCCGATTCGCTGCTGCGTTCGCTCGCGTGGGCTTCGTCCGACGCCATGATTGCGTCGAGAATCGGCACGTCGCGCGTGTGGTCGCCGAACAGCTTCGGCCAGAAACGAATCTCACGGTGCGCGAGCGGCGCATCGACATCGAACGGCGCCGTGAGGTTCACGCGCACGTCCCATAAATCGCTGCGCTCCGCATAGTCGAAATCTGCGGTGACCACTACCGGCCACTCCAGCCCCTTGGCGCCGTGATACGTCAACACGTGTACGGCATCGCCCGTCGTAACGGTGGGTTGCAGATCGAGTTCGGGCGAGTGCGGATTCTGAACCCAGAACAGGAAGCCGGTGAGCGTGGCCGCATCGTGTTGCGCCTCGCAGTACTTTTCGTACTCGACGGCGAGATTCAGAAAAGCATCGAGATTGCGTTGCCGCTGCATGGCCTTGATCGCATCGCGTCCCCATCCCGCGATCACTTCGCGGATGCCGATGTCGTTCAGCACACGCGCAACCGTCTCCACCGGCGACTGATACGCAGCCGCCCCACGCAATTCGGCCAACCGTTTTACGATGGGGTGAGTCGTGTCGAGCCAGTCGTTCGACGGCGCCTTTGCCGCAACGTGCCGCAGACGATCAGCCAACCACAACTCCGGCGCATCGCAGTCGGCAAACGCGACGATCTCGGCCGTGGCCAACGTGTCGGCGGGGTCGGCCAACCGGCGCAGGCATGCTCTGGCCAGGCAAACCTCCGGCACCTTGAACAGCCCCGCGAGCGACATCTTCATCGGCACTCGTGCTGCCTTCAGCGCATGCGCGATGTCTTCGACGTGCTGTTTCGTACGCGCGAGCACGGCAACATCGCCGAATCGCAGCGGCCGCGGTTGTTTCGTATCCGGATCGATCACGCGCGTGCGATCGGCCACCAGTTTTGCGATGCCGCGCGCAAGCGCGTCGAACTGCATGCCCTGACTTCCTGAAGAATGGCCCGGCATGCGCCACTGCAGCACCGCGGCCGTTTCGAGCGGTTCGTTGCGTTGCGGCCGCAACGCGACCGCGTCGGGCTGAATGTCGTCCGCCGCAAAGGCGTGCACGAACAGCTGGTTCAGGTAGCCGAGCAGTTCCGGGCGCGAACGCCAGGACGACTGCAGCACATCGGTGTGCGCGCCGCGACGTTTCAGGTCGGCCAGCGTCGCGTCCACCAGTTCGGGGTCACAGCCGCGAAACGCATAGATCGCCTGCTTCACGTCGCCGACGAAGATGACCCGCTTCGCCAGATGGGCGAGCTTCACGAACAGCGCCAACTGCATCGGGTTCGTGTCCTGGAATTCGTCCACCAGCAGCAACTCGAGCTCGTCTTCGAGGCACTCGCGCACCTGCGGGTTGTCCACGGCGCGCAATGCAAGATGTTCCATGTCGGTGAAATCGATCAGGCCGCGCTCGGTCTTCAGCTCCTGAAAACGATCGAGACTCTGTGCGGCAATCGAGTAGACGCGTTCGATGTAGGCGCGGATGTCGCCGTGAAATTCCGCGCTCACGTCGTAACCGGACGCGGCGGCGCGCACCGGAGCGGCATATACGTCGTTGCGTTTCGCCGGCGCGCGTTTGCTCAACGAGATCCATTGCAACCACGGACAATCTTCCTGTTGCAGCAGGTTGTGAGCGATCTGCAGTCGGTCGAGGTATTCGCGCGTGGTCTTGGTGGGGTCGAGCAAGGGGTCGATGTTGGCGCGCGCGTGGTCGATTGCACGCGCGAACTCGGCGCGATGATTGCCGATCTGCGGCTTGGGAAAGTATGCGAGCAATGCGTCCGCACTCGCGCTGCCCATCGCAAGCAGCGCGGTGCCGCCAATGTCGTTGTCGCGCGCCCGATCGGCGATCTTGCCGACCTGGTCCTGCCATCTGCCGGCCGACAAGCGCGCTGCGAGACTGTTCATTGCACGCACGTCGGCCAGATCGGTGACCTCGTCCAGCGCCTGATGGAACAGGCGGCGGTCTTCCACGCCAAGCACGTTCAGTTCCGGCGACAACCCCAGTTCGAACGCGAATCGCTTCAACAGGCGCTCGCAAACGCTGTGCACGGTACCGAGCAGCGCCTGCGACATCTGTTCGGCGAGTTGCGTGCGGCCGCTGCCGATCAACCGTTCGCGCACGCGATCGTTCAGTTCGCCGGCCGCTTTCACCGTGAACGTCGTGCCGATCACACCGGCCGGACGTACTCCTTCAACCAGTGCGCGTTCCAGCTCTTCCGTTAGGCGATACGTTTTTCCGCTGCCCGCGCCGGCGCTGATGAACGTGACATGTGAGAACTCCTGGCGCGTCACTTTTCGAGCGTCGGTTCCACGAGCTTGTCGGGTGCGATGTCGTCGAGCGAGCGGCGCGCGGTCTCCGGGAACAGGAACCAGATCGCCACCGGCACGAGCAGCGTCAGCGACGCAACGATGAGAATGGCCGTATACGTATTGCCGACGACACCGTACAGCGCCGACACCGTCATCAACCCCACGATGCCGCCGGTAACCGAGACGAAATGGGTCGCGCCGCCCGCTGACGAGCGCATTGAGGTGGGGAACAGTTCGGTTCGATATGCCGACAACGTGACGTCGGTGCCCATCGAGAAGAATATGTACGCGATCCACAGCACCGGCAGCAACAGCCCACCCACCGTATAGAACGCGAGCATCGCGATGGCATAGCCAAACGCGAAAATTGTTCCGACCGGTCGACGTCCATGGCGGTCGCTGAGCCAGCCGCTGAGCGGATTGCCTATGATCGCGAGCGCGCCGCCCATGAAGGTGAGCGTTGCAACCTGCGCCGGCGCCCAGCTGTGCACGTCCTGCAGGTATTTCGAGACAAAGAAGCCGGCAGGGTTACCGGCCATGCTGATGCAGAAAAACGTCAGCGCGAGCATGCCAAACGATTTGGGATGTTCACGCACGGCGCGCAAAACGTTCGAGAACATCGGCAACGGCTTGGTCAGCGCCGCACTCGCCTCGGCGAGATGAGTGAATCGACCGGTCTCGGGCAACGCGCGGCGCCAGTACGCGATGAAACACAGCGGAATCACGCCCACCGCATACAACGCGCGCCAACCGAACGGCAGCACTTCGACGAAGCCGAACATCAACGCGGCGAACCCGGCGCCGCACGACTGGATCGCCGCAGCGGCGCCGATGCCCCAGGCGCGATTCTCCGGCGCGAACTCTTCGACGATCACCACCGTGGCAAGCAACGCCTCAGCCACCGCGAATGCACGAGCCGTGAACTGCAACACCACGAACGCTTCGGTGTTGGGCGCCAACGCGGTGAGTGCGGTCGTCAGCGTGTAGCCCACGATCGTCGCCAGCAAGACGCGGCGCCGTCCGAACCGGTCGGCGAACGGCAGTATCAGCAGTCCCAGGAATGCACCGGCGCGCACGAACGACCCGACGAGGCCGATCTGCGCTTCGCCGATACCGAGCCCTTCCTGTATCTGCTTCAGGCTCAACGAAAACAGATACAGGTCGTAGCTCTCGAAGAAGCCGACCGCCGACACCAGCCCGAGCATCAGCCACTGTCGTTCCGTTAGCTGCGGCGGACGGCCGAGAAACCACGCCATCCGGTACCAGCCGGGCGGCTTGACCGCCGGCGCGGCAACGGATCGCTAGGCGTTTCGTCGATGTTCATCGTTGCCTCATTGGTAATCGGCCCAGCCGGTCAGGTTCACGAAGTCGTCGAACCGGTCCGGGTCGTCGACGTTTCGAGCGCGCTCGCCGGCGGATTGGATTCATCGGTGGGCTGTGTGAACGCGACGTTCGCTTCGATGCGGCCGCGAGCGAGCTGCTTCCAACGCCAGTCGTAACTCACACCCACCCGCTTCCACAGTTCCTCCACCGACTCGCCGCTATCGGGCGCGTAAACCGTCGCATCGGGAAACACGCTCGCGTCCTGCGCCAGGATGTGCCCCGACTCGATGATGAAAAACGCCTGATACGGAAAGCGCTTCGCGCGCCGCAGGTACGCATACGTGGCGAGTTGTACATGACGGTTCGCGCGCAACTGATCGCCACGGAATTTTCGGCGCCCCATTTGATGTCCAGTACGATCTCGCGGCCGCGTGGGTCCGTTAGCAGCAGGTCGATGTCGCCGCCGATCCTGATCGACTTGAACGGCGCTTCGGCGTGCAGCTCCGGTTGCACCGACACCACATCGGCCGACTTCAGATGATCGATCAACGACACCAGCGCGCGTTCCAGCGTGGTGGTGACGCGCTGCTTCTCCACACCGCGGCCGGGCTCGAGCAACAACGCCGCTTCCGTTTCCATCAGCGCCGGCAGTTCTTTCGCGAACCACGCGCGGCGCCCTTCAGCATCGAGCAGCGCCCACAGCACGTTTTCGTTGAAGTAGCGCTCGAACAAACGGTGCGCGAGGTTGCCGTACAAACGATTGCCGTCGGCAATGTCCTGTGCCCGCCCCAACCGCAGGTTCGCGGCGTACCGCAACACGTAGCCGTGCGGCCAATCGAACAGCTTCGACAGGCTCGAATACGATTCGGTGGGGCGCCGCGGAATTTCCGCGTCGTCGGGCAGTTGCCACCAGCGTTTCGAGTTCGTCAGCGTGCGCACCGGCAGCCTCCGCGTCGCAACGCCGATTGCATCCGCCGTTTGCCATGACTGTGCCGCTGAGCAACGCATCGTCGATGCGCACTTCGAGTACGCCGTCGAACAGGTTCGTGATCTGGGTCCACAGCGGGTGATATCCCTTTTCGGAATCGTGCACCGCCAGCGTCAGCCGCTCGCGCGCATTCAGAATCGGCCGCAACCAGCGTCGCGTGCGATTACGCAATACCGCGTCGATGTCGAACAGCGCCACACCGCGCTCGCGCAGCCATGCGAGTTCCTTCGCGACCAGCGGGTAGCCGATGTCGCGCATGGGCGGTGCGAGGTCCCACCAATAGACTCGTGCGCACTCCTGCAGTACTGCCGCGGGATCGGTTGCCGCACGCACGTGCCGCGCCTGCGCGAACGTGTTGGGATCGGGTGCAACGCTCGCAACTTCGTCGATCAACCGATCCACGTCGACGCGCTTCACCACCTCTTGACCCTGGGCGTCGAGCGCGCGCAATGCGCGCAACAGCGCTTCCGACTGGCCAAGCGCGCCGCCGAACAGGCTGCGCTCGGTTTCGTCGTCGAGCGCGTTCAGCTGACGGACGAGATAGGTCGAACAGAGCTGCGCGCGGCGCGCGAGTGCGGCAATCGGTGCGCCCGCCGCCGGATCGAAACGTTCATCGCCGAGCCATTCCGATATTTCGGCCTGGGTTCGCGTGATCTCGCGTTCGTCGGCGCCGAACTTCTCGCGCATGCGCGTTTCGATACGCGCGAGCGCTTCGCGCCATTTGCCGCCACCAAGCCCAGGTTGCTCGGCCACTGCGTTTGCGAGTTCGTCGCGCACATGGCGCGGCAGCGGACCGATCGGGTGGATCAGGAACTGCAGCAGCAGATGCGGGCTCACCGGGCGCCACAACAGCGACAGCGCGAGCTTCAGAATCTGCGTGACCGCCCGGAAGCGCGAGTAGTGCTGGAAGCCCGCGCGCGGCAGGCCGACGCGTTCGAACGCGTTGTCGAGAATGATGCCGTCGTGTTCGGCCACCACTAGCGCGTCCTCGCGCTCCACCAGCGCGTCGTCGTGCGTGCCTGCGCCGAGGATGCTCTCCGCGACCGCCTGCGCGGTGATGTCGCGCGACGCACCTCGCAGCACCACGAACGAGCCGTCGCCGCGCAACATGCGCTTCGCAACGCGTTGCCCGTCTTCCGCCGTGGCGAGTTCCGACAACGCGTCCTGCAATACGCGCAGATCGGTGCCGGCACGCGCACTCGGCGCCGGAACGATCGAGGCGTGCGCGACGAAGCCGAGCTTCTCCAGCAGCGCGCGCCACACCGGCGGCAATTCATCGATGTCGTCGAGCAGTTCGACGCGTTCGATCTGCGTGCCGAGGTCGTGGAGCGCAGCAGTGACGCGACGCACGCGCTGACCTCGACACAACGGCACGCGCTCCGACGCCAGCGCCTCGACGTCCGACAGATCGCGCAACCGCGCGGGTGCATCGGAGGGGAAGCCGCCATCCCAGCCGAATTCGTACAACGTCGCGCGCCAGTCGAGCAGCGTGCGGCTGACGTTGATCGGATCGAGCGCGAACGAGGCGTGAAAGAACCGCGTCGGTGCGTCGGCTTCGGCGAGGCAGGCGCGATACGCCATCAACGTATCGGCCGAAGTGGCGATCACCGGCGCCAGACCCAGCTGAACTTCGAGCAGATCGAGCAGGCCGAGCGGACCGCGCGTGACCTCGCCGATGCCGGTGCCGGACTGCAGCGGCTGCAGACCGTCGAGGTGCATACCGAAACGGATCAGCACCGGCGCCTGAGATCGCCGAAACGGCGCGTATGAAGAGGTGGTGACACGGCTCGATTCGCACTGCGGGGCAGCCGCGAGTGTACGCCGATACGCGTCACCTCATCGAGACGAGATGTCATCCAGGCACGGCGACCGCGCCGGTAACCCCTACTTTTTTTTGTGGAGCAGTGTCGCGTCGCGCACAAACGTAGAGATAAGCGGGCAGCGCGCACGACAGGCCAATGGTGCAGTTCAACACGATGAACGGCCATGGCGTCGGACCCGCAGGGCGCCGCACGGTGATCAACACCCAGAACACCAGCGACGAAATCAACACATCGGCCGCAAATCCCGAGGCAGCCGGATTGGCGAACACCGCGCCGATGAAGGTGCCGGATCGAAACCCGCCGCCGCGAAATGTTCGGCGAACAGCGCCAACGGAATCACCGCGCCGACGATCGCCGCAATCAGATAGAAGCTCTTCATGGAAGGATTCACGGAGCGATTCATGGCGCTCTTCATGGCAAATCTCCTCGTTGATCGACGCGGCCAGCATCTCCGGTGCGAACCCGATCCGACAATTACCTGCCAGGTGATGGAAGTCGCGCCGGCTGGCACCATGCCAACGATACAGATGCAGACGAGAGACGACGCATGGCCCACGCAACGATCAACGGCGCGCGCTTGTGGTACGACGTGCAAGGCGACGCGCGCGGCACGCCGATTCTGCTGCATCACGGCTACACCGCATCACGCGTGAACTGGCAACCGGTGGCCGACCGGCTGATGAAGCGCCATCGCGTGATCATGATGGAGTGTCGCGGCACCGGCGAAAGCGAACACACAGCAGACGGATACACGCTGGAGCAATACGCGGCCGACGTGGTCGGCCTGGCGGATCACCTCGAACTCGACCGCTTCGTCTACGCCGGCCACAGCATGGGCGGCGGCATCGGATACGTGCTGGCGCTGACGTATCCGAAACGGATCGCTCGGCTGGTGCTGATGGCATCGGTGCCGGCAGACGGATTTCCGACTACCGATCCGCGCATGCACGAGATGCGTAGAGCGCTGCGCAGCAAGCGCGACCGGGCGACCTTGTTGGCACAGTATCGTGCCACTTGCGTGCGGCCCGATGTCGAAACCGAAGCGTGGTTCAACAGCCGCATCGACCACATCTTCGGCGTATCGGACGGACACTTCGACGGCGGCGCCGAGTCGATGCGCACTCTGAGCGTCGGTGCGAAGCTCGGTTCCATCACGATGCCGACGCTGATCATTGCCGGCTCCGCAGATTCACTGCTGCCCGCCAACCTGGAAGACTTCAGGCGTTTGCCGAACGCCGCGTTGCAGGTGTTCGCGCGTGCCGGTCACGACGTGGCCATTCACGAGCCGGACGGTGTCGCCGACGCGATCGATGCATTCGTCCGCAACGGTATCGCGCGGGCTACTTGATCGGTTCGCCGGCAGCCGGCTGATGCGGCTCTTCAGTGCCGCGCTTGCGCGCGTACGCGGCATCTCTGATCTGTTGAATCCGGCGCACGTAATCGACCAGCACGCTGCCGGACCAGCCGAACGTGAACAACCCCGAGATGGCCATGATCGGGGCCACCATTTCCCACGCGGAGGCAAGCACGAAGTTCCCGTACCCGATGGTGGTGTAGGTGTTGCCGGCGAAAAAACCGGCCTCGTGCCAGTTCGGAATCAGCCCCGAGAACACCAACGCGGCCGACCAGACGAAGATCTCGAACAGGTGCAGTGTGAGCAGCAGGAAAATGATGCTGCCCATCAGCAGATCGGCATGCCACAACGACGGACGACGCAACACCGAATGCACGCGCCGCGACACATGATCGCCCAGCACGCGCAGCCCTAATGCATGCACGAGCATCACGATCATCAGCACGCCGCCGCCGAACACCAGATCCGCCAAGGGGATCACTTCGGCGAGGTGATGCAGCATCGGCAGCTCGGCGACGTCGCCCGGCAACTGATCGAGCGTCTGCAGCCCCTTCTCCAGGTCGTTAGTCAGATCGGAGCTTTCGGCTGCAGCTGCTAAGAGAGGGAACATCCGATCAGCCGGCGAGCGGCGAGTGCCGCGGCCACGGGTTTGCGGCTTCGTATCGGCGCGCTACTGCGAGCAGCAGATCTTCGCGATGGCGCGGACCGATCACCTGCAAGCCCACCGGCAACCCGTCCGACGTGAGGCCCGCAGGCAACGTGATCGCCGGCAGATTTGCGAGGTTCGCGAGCATGCCGTGAATCACCGCCATGCCGCCGTGGCCGGGAATGCCCGCCACTTCGTCGGGCATCGGACCTTCCGCGGCGAATGCCGGACGCGCCACCATGGGCGTCAGCAGCAGATCGAACTGCTCGAAATACTCGGCGATCCGATGCACCAGCTTGCGCCGCTCCGATTCCACCGATGCAGACTTCGGCAGCGTTACGGTGCGCGTCTTCTCCCAGCCCGGCGCGATCAACGGATCGAGTTCGTCGAGCCGGTTCTGCCACAGGTCGGGATCGATATCGACGAACTTGTCGACGCCTTCGATTCGCGCATAGGTGCGGATGTAATCGTCGAGTCGAACGTTCGCATCGATGCGCTGCGCATCGATTGCCGACATCAACGCGCGCGCCGCGCGCTCGCACAGCGCGGCCACTTCCGGTTCCACTACCGCAAAACCGAGATCGAGCGACCACGCGACGCGCGTGCCCGTCACGTCGAGCGAATCGAGTGTTGCGACATAACTCGTATTCGGCGGCGGCAGACAGGTGCGATCGCGCGCGTCCGGGTCCCGCCATGACGTCGAGCAGCAGCGCGGTATCGGTAACGGTAGTAGCCAGACTGCCGACGACGGCGTTCTGCGCGATGTGCGTTGCACCGAACGTCGGGATGCGGCCATAAGTGCATTTCAATCCGGGGAGACCGGTGAACGCGGCCGGCGTGCGGATCGAACCGCCGCCGTCGCTTGCCGTGCAGAACGGCACGAGCCCGGCCGATACGGCCGCACTGGAACCGCCGCTCGAACCTCCCGGTGTACGCTGCGTATTCCACGGATTGCGGGTTACCCCGAGCAGCGGACTCGCGGTGTAGGCCCACGCACCGAATTCGGGTGCAGCGGTTTTGCCGATCGGAATCGCACCGGCTTTGCGCAATCGCGCGACATGAATGTCGTCTAGCGTTGCGTTCGGGCCATTGGCGAACCAGCGCGAGCCGCGTGTGGTCGGCATGCCCGCACAGTTTTCGAGGTCTTTCACGCCGAACGGAATGCCGGCGAGCGGGCCGAGACCTGCCCCGCCCGCTTTCACGGCGCGGTCGACGGAGCGCGCCGCCGCAAGCGCGCCTTCGAAGTCGAGATGCACGAATGCGTTGAGAGCGGGATTGTGCCTTTCGATGGCGGCAATGCACTCGCGCGTCAGCGCTTCGGAACTGAGTGCACCGGAGCGGATGGAGCGCGCTGCTTCAACCACCGTTGGCATCTTCATCGCGCTTCCTCCCGCATCAGGTAACCAACAGTTCCATCAAGGGGCGGCGACCACGCGATAGTAAACGCCGTTGGCACCGTAGGACGGCAGGAACCAGTTGTTGCCGCACAGGTAGTACGACACGCCGCTGACCGTCGGCGTCATGCAACCGGCCGGAAGCGTCGGATAGATGCCGCCCATCGTGTAAACGGTCGCGTTGTTCACGCCGGCGACATAGCCGGCGGAATACGCATTCGACGTGCCCGCCGCCACACCTGCGTTGTAGGCATTGGTGGTGTTTGCGGCGTTCGCCGAACTGGCCGCAGCCGTTGCGACGGCAGCACCTACGACGACACCTGCCGCCGCTGCGCCCGCGGTTGACCAACCGCCGCAGTTGTAACAACCGGAGCTGTAGTAGTTCACCGTGGTCGGCGGATGGTAGGCGGGATACACCGCGGTCGTTCCGTAGTAAGGACTGTGATAGGCCGTCGTGCCGTACGCGCTGGTACCGACCGTGCCGTAGCCGGCGTAGTGCGTGGCGCTGCCGCCGTCTGCGCCATACATCTCGGTCTGCCCCGAACCTTCGGCGTGATAGGCAGTGCCGCCGTAAGCGCTCGTTGCCTCGGTACCCTGACCATATGTATGGGTCGCTGTGCCGCCGTACTGGTTACTGAAGGTGGTTTGACCGGACCCCTCCTCGTGTGTGGCCGTGTCGCCGTAGCGGTTGGTCGCGGTGGTGCCCTCGCCTTCGGTGTGCGTTGCGCTACCACCGTACGCGTTGGTACGGGTCGTCGAATCCGAGCCGGCGGCGTGATAAGTACCGCCGCCCCCATAGCTGTTCGCATGTGCCCAGCCGAGCGCCGAGCCGCTCAGCGAAGCGGTCCAGAGTCCCGCGAGGATGATGCAGAGCTTTTTCATGGCGTATTCCTCTCTTTTCAACGCACTGCTAAGGCGCTTTCGTGGATTTCGGTGCGGACGGCGGCGTCATCGGCGGCTGTGCCGATGTACCTGCAGAGGTACCCGCAGATGTGCCGGCCGGCATGGCGTCGGGCCGCGCGAACGCAATCTTCGTTGCGGATCCCGCCTTCGCCGGGGCAAACGAGCCGGCCGCGATCTTCGGATCGATCACCCAGTTCGACAGATCCATGTCGTGACGCAGCATCAGGGGATCGTTCAGATATACCGCGCGCAGTTTGCGCGGCAGCTTGTCGTCGGCGCCCACCCAGATCTGCGCGAACACGTTTTGGTTCGCGAACGCGACCATGTCGGTGGTAGTGCCGCCCACTTCCTTCGACTGGCCGATGTAGAACGCGACTTCCAGCCCTTCCGCCAGGTCTTTGTACGGATCGGCCACCACGAGATCGGAGAACGGAAAGTAGATGGATGCCGAATCGAACGCGGCTGCGAGCGTTGCATCGATGGTGGCCGGTGCAACCGCAGTGGCAGCCAGATTCTCCGCCGGCGCGTATGCCGTCATCGTTTTGCCGTCGTAGTAAAACTCGGTGGCCGGACCGTCGCCGGGAGTGATCACGCGCAGCTTGTCGGGGCGCTGTACCGTAACGTCGGAACGCGTCGTGTAAACGAGTGAAGGGCCGAACACGCTCGGGCTCTCGTAGCTGACCACGGCCGTGAACGACATCGCGCGCGCTGCTGCGAGACGTGCACTCGCTGCTTTCAAAACGTCGAGCGCTTTCGGTTCGAGT
Organism: uncultured Gammaproteobacteria bacterium; assembly: GCA_963822125.1. Taxonomy (GTDB): domain Bacteria; phylum Pseudomonadota; class Gammaproteobacteria; order Pseudomonadales; family Azotimanducaceae; genus DATJGR01. The sequence goes on from CAWGGQ010000019.1 coordinate 38,418, forward strand.
TGCAGTTCGGGTGCGGCGGGGGCCGACGTACCGTCCATCGTCTTCGCAGTCGTCGTCGCAGGCGCGGCCGCTTGTGCAAGACCGACTGCGGACATGAATGCGACCGCTACGGTCCACTTCACGAGCGGGCTCGTCATCGAAGAGTTCGTCGACAGATTCATGGAATCATCCCGCACGTGAACATTTTGTTGGCGATCGGGCCTGCAACTTCGTTGAGGAACACCGTGCGCATCTGCGGATCGCCTTGCAGCAGCTGGATGATGTTCTGTTCTTGCGGACTCTTCGGCTTGCCGCGCGCTTCCCACAGCTGTTCGCAGGTCGAAGACTCGTATCGCTGAATCACCTTCTGCGCAACCATGTCGAGCATGGGGTATTGCGATCCCGATACGCTGACAGCCATGAATGCGGTCAGAACGGCGAATGCGGTCGAGCGGCTCAGCACGATGTTCTCCTATTTGCTTTTAATTGACGGGGCTTGTGTTTGACTGGTCGTGTTCGGAGATTGAGGTGCGCCGCGTAACGGCGCGGGGGAAGCTTACACGTTCTTCGCAAGCTCAACCTCTTCTGCAGCGGCTTTTGCAACGGCTATTGGAGCGGATGGACGCGCACCAAACGGTCTGCTCGCAACCAGAACGTATCCGGCAATCGATGATGCAACGATCAGCGTCATTACGATCATCGCGGTGTGATATCCCGAAGCGCGGATCATCGCGCCGGCCAGGATCGGCCCGAGCACGCCGCCCACCATCACGGTGCCCGGCACGAGCGAAGACAACCGGCCGGTGCTGTCGCGACCCGCAACCAAACCGATCACGAACGGAATGAAGAAGTTCCAGCTGCAGTTGAACACGAACACCGCGACATAGAACTGCACCGTGCCGCTCACGAACGTGAGCATCGCGAACGATGCAACCAGCACGAGTCCGGCGAGCGTCTGCGGCCATATTCGTTTCGTGCGGCCGGCAAACACCGCCGCTCCCAACGAACCGATTACGCCGACGAACAAACCGACCGCGATTGCATTGCTGGCGGCGGCGCGTTCGATACCCGCGTGTACCGCGACGCGTTCGAGAAATGCCCACACGCCGATGCCGCCGACGTAGAACACCATGATGGCGAACAGCGCGAGCCATGCGGACTGCGGCGCATCGCGTAAACGCACCGGTGCGCCTTCGGCGTGCGCCGCCCGGATCGCACGCAGCGGCAGTTTCAATGCCAGTGGCACAACGATCACGCTGGCGCACGCGAGACCTGCAACGTAACCACCGAGGCCGAGCGTGGCGGCCGGCATGCAGGCGAGGAATGTTCCTGCAAAAACGACATCGGTGGTGATCTTCAGGCTGTACGCGCGGGTCGGATTCGGCAGCGACGCGATGACGGTGAGACAGAGACTCGCGATGACCGCGTTCGATCCGCCGGCCAGCGCCTGCGCCAGGAACAACGTGGCCGTGCCGGGTGCGAACCGCAAACCCACCAGGCCGAGCGCCGCAGTGCCGAGCGCGATGGCGATCGCATAGCGACAGTCGACGCGCGCGATCCATTGGGGGGCGCTCAACGAGATCAGCAAGCCGGTCAACGTGCCGGTCGCAATCAGAAATCCCACCTCGACTTCGTCGAGCGTGTGGAAATCCGAGAGCAGTCCCGCCATCACGGGCAGCACGTTACCGGGCATCGCAGCGATGCTCGCAATGACGATGGCTGCCACAGCAAAGATCGGCATGGACTGTCAAGCCAATGGGCGGGACTCGAGGGCACGCGGACGGTGCAGGGTTCGATTCATACTGTCAACGGAAGGCCATTGCCGAATCGACAACGAGCCGTTCGAGGCGAGGTGCCGGACAATCGCATAAACCACTTAACAAGTGCGCACGTCACCAGCGATAATCCGTTGGGTGAGGCGGTCCCGCCTCATGGGGAGAAAAGTAGATTCTCATTAAGGAGCTTTTAGGCATGCGTGGCTTACGAATTGCTTTGGGGTTGATCGGCGTAATCGGACTGGCGGCGAATGCCGCAGCAGAGTCCAGATTCTACGTCGGCGGCGGAGTCGGTCAGTACACTGCTCAGGTCGAGAATCCGGTGAGCGCCGCACAGGCTGCGAGCGTCGGGGTCAACTGCTTCCGGGCACAGATCCCCACCCAGAATGAATGCTCGCGTAACTTCCAGGACAGCGCAGCTACCTGGGTTGTGTTCGGCGGCTTCCAGCTTTTTGATTGGCTCGCAATCCAAGCGGATTACGATTGGTACAGCAAGAGCCAGAGTCAGATTCCGATCAACAGCAGCCGCAACTACACGGTAAACGGCGATGCATGGGAAGTGTCGGTGAAACCCTCGTTGCCGCTCGGCGAGCACTTCGAGATCTACGCGCGCCTCGGCTGGAACTGGTACAACGTCGATGGCAAGTACCAGTACATCAAAGGCGGCAGCGACAGCGACGACGCGGCCATGGCGGCAGGCGGCATTGGCTTCAAATTTACGCCGGAATTCAGCATTCAGGCCGAGTACGAATACGTCGATGTCGACAGCGGTGCTCTCGACGCTGCAACGATTCGCGCGGTCTACCACTTCAAGCGCTGAGTTCCCTCTTCGGGTGTGGGTCGGGCGTGGCAACCGCCGCACCCGACACGCCCAGGTTTTTAGCGAGCAGGTTGTTAGCGAGCAAGTCGTTAGCGAGCGGATACCTCGCGCATCAGCGCGTCGGTGTGTTCACCTGCTGCGCACCAGCCACCGCATTCCGGTGCTCCGTCGAATGCGAGCAGTGGGGCATGTCGCTGATACGTGCCCCATTCGCTCGACTCCGCGTCGACCACCAATTCCGCTGAGGCGATGCGATCTGCCGGTAACCCCGCGTCCGCACGAACGCACACGAAGCCTCGTGCGCGCAACTCCGCTACCCATCGATCGGCTGCCAGAGACGCGAACCGAACGGCTCGATCCGCTTCCTTCTTCCCACTGAGTTCGGCCAGCGCAGCATCGAAGCCGTCCGCGTCATCGGCCGGAACCGCCACGAATATCCATCCGTCTGCGCACTCATAGAGACGACGCAGATCGGACAAACCGAAACCGGCGGCGTCGGGATATACGCGGGGCGGCTTGCCGGGATAGTCGAAGAAGTCGTCGAAGTTGGCGTAGGCATTCGCACCGAACATGTCGACATACACGGCCTGCCCGACGCCGCACCGCGCAAGCGCGGCCAGGCCGAGCGTGGCGGCATTGGCAACCACCAGCGACGTGTTGGGGTCGGGATTCAGTTCGTTCGCACGGGAGATCCGCCGTGCCGCTTCGCGCAGCGCCGCGCCGCTCAATAATTGTTCGGGCAACGTTCCACCCAATTGCGCGACGACACCGCCCAACGCAGCGCCCGGGATCGGATGTGTGCTCGGCCGCAATGCACCCGGCCCTTTCGGCCCATAACCGTTCACCGACACGTATACGAGCTTCGGGTTGATGGCGCGTGCATCGGCGTACCCGATGCCCAGCCGCTCCGGCACACCCACGCGATAGTTGTGGATCAACACGTCGGCGCGCGCGATCAGCGCACGTGCGACACGCTGACCCTCGGCCGATTTCAGATCGACGCAGATGCTCTCCTTCCCGGAATTGACGCGCGCCGCGCCGAGCCCGCCCATCATCGCCCTGAACGGATCGCCTTCGAGCGGTTCCACCTTGATCACACGCGCCCCGAGGTCTGCGAGCATCGAAGCACCGAGCGGCGCCGCGATGATGGTGGCGAACTCGACCACCGTCACCCCTTCGAGCGGTCGTTGGAGCGACTGTGCACTCTGTGCAGGCACGTCGAGCTTGTGCTGCATGGCCGTGCTCAGATCCATTTCGCCCACAGACGGGATGGCGGTACCGGCGGCGCCGGGCGTAGCGTCGAGCCTTGCAACCACACCCAACTGGCGCCCCAACGGCGTTTCGACGACGTGACCGTTGTCGATCAGGTCGGGATCGTCCAGCGCTTGCTGCGTCGTTTGATATTGATGCGCCACAATTCCGCCGTCGGCGACGAACAGCGCCATCCATTCCGCCGCGGTGCGCGTTTGCATATGGGCCAGCAAGCGATCGCGAAACGCTTCGCGCGCGGCATCGGGCCACAATGCAGGCTGATTACCCAGTTCGGCGAGCACGTCGTCGAGCCCCACGCATTGCAGAAACCGTTCGAGCAGGTGCGGCAATAGATTGCCGAGTTGCAGCCACCGACCATCGGAGCACTGCACGGGGTGATAGTTGATCGTCGGCATCAGCGTGAGCGGATCGCCGCCGAGCGGCGGCAATTCGAGGCCACGCTGCTGCAGTTGCGGCACGAACAATCCACCCATTTCGAACGGCAGCAGTCCGCGCGCCAGATCCGTCTCGAAACGGCCGCCGCGACCGGTGCGCTCGCGCGCGAACAGACCTGCAACGATGCCGGAGCACGCCGCTTGTGCGACGGCATGTGTCGCGACACGCACCGCGCTATAGACCGGTCCATCGCGCTCGGCCACGCCGCGAAAGCCCATCATCCGGCCGAGTCGCGCTGCGATGACATCTTCCTCGAGCGGCAGGCCGTCGAAGCGAGTGATGGCGCCATACACCAGGTCGGGACGGTTGCGACACAAGCGCCTTGCATCGAGCGCGCGATCGGTGAGCACTGCATCGGCGGTGGACACGATGAGTTCGTGCAACGTCGGGTCGTCGCAAACGACGCTGCGCTTGCCGCGCAACCAGACACGCGCGTGCGGTTCGGAACGCGCCGCATCGCCATCGGGCGTTTCCACTTTGATCACTTCGGCGCCGAAGTCGGCCAGCATCATCGTGGCGAGCCCACCGATGGGACCCGACGTGACATCCACGACGCGCAGATTCTCTAGGGGTTTCAAGCCTTGCCTCCCGGTGCGATTCTAAGGTCCACGCCCTCTCTTTGGAGGGAAGGGTCACGGGATCACACATGCAATTCGCGATCAACAGGCTCGACATGTCGAGCGTCTATGCGTTCGCACGGTCCGCGGCGAAAGCGGAAGCGTTGGGTTGGGCTTACGGTCTGATCCCCTGCTCGCCGCTGCTCGTGCGCGATCCGTACGTGATGCTCGCATTCGCTGCCGGCGCGACGCAGCGCATCGTGCTCGGCACGCTGCTCGACACACCGGTCATGCGTCACCCGGCCGCGCTCGCGTCGTCGATTGCAACCGTGGCCGAACTCGCGCCGGGACGCACGCTGCTCGGTCTCGGCGTCGGTGACACGGCGGTTCGGTTGAACGGTTTGTCGCCGGCGCGCGTCGATACGCTGCAGTGCGCGGTGCTGCAAACGCGCGCGTTGCTCGCCGGTGAATCGGTGGACGTCGGCGCCGCGAAACCCGCACGCCTTCGTCACGCGCAACCTGTGCCGGTGTGGATTGCCGCGCAGGGTCCACGCACCCTGCATATGGCAGGCGCACATGCGGATGGCGTGTTCATCCGTGTCGGAACCGACGCACGCAACATCGAGGCGGCCTACCAACAGGTCGCTGAAGGGGCACGCTCGGTCGGTAGAAACCCGAACGACCTGAAAATCGGCGCGATCTTCCACGTTGCGATCGACGCCGATGCGGCGCGCGGCGCGACGATCGCCAAGGCGATCGCTGCCGGCTACTACGAATACTCGCCGTTCCTGTTCGACAACGTCGGCCTGCAGTGGACGGGTACGAGCGTGCACGAACTGAAACGCGAGGTCTTTCCCGACTTCCATCACGCGCGCGATCTGCTGGCGGCCGGCAAAGTGGTCGACTTCCTGCCGCAAGCGGCAATGGACGCCTTCGCGTTGTACGGCAATTTCGCCGACATCTCGCGCCAGCTCGAACGCGTTCTGGATATCGACGTGCCGATCGACGTCGTGTTGCCGCATCCGATGTTGGGCCCCGACAACGCGCTCGACTATCTTGCAGAGTTCGCGCGCCAGGTGATACGGCCCTGGCGTTAGCATCCAACCAACGACAACGGAGAACACAATGGGAAGGCTCGACGGAAAAGTGTGCTTGATCACCGGCGCGGCGCGCGGCCAGGGCGCCGAAGAAGCACGGATGTTCAGTAAGGAAGGAGCCACCGTCTGGCTGACCGACGTTCTCGACGACGTTGGCGAAACAACGGCCAAGTCGATCAACGCCACGTATCGACACCTCGACGTACGCAGCGAAAGCGGCTGGTCCGAATTGGTGGCCGAAATTCTGCAGCGCGACGGCCGCATCGACGTGCTCGTCAACAACGCGGGCATTTTCCGCTCGAACCGCATGCGCGACACGTCGCTCGAAGAGTTCAGCCTCGTGATGGACGTGAACTGCGTAGGCGTCTTCCTCGGCATGCGCGCCGTCGCAACGCCGATGCGCGAAGCGGGCAGCGGCAGCATCGTGAACATCTCGTCTCTCGCCGGTATGCAATCCGCGGCCGGCGCGTTCGCGTACGGCACATCGAAGTGGGCCGTGCGCGGCATGACCAAGAGCGCGGCCATCGAACTCGCGCGGCGTGGTGTGCGCGTCAACTCGATCCATCCCGGTCTCATCGAGACCGACATGCTCGGCCAGCTCCCGGCCGACCTCGACCGCATGACCCGCAGCGTTCCGATGGGCCGCACTGCCGCCGCGAGCGAAGTAGCCTCGGTCGCGTTGTTCCTCGCCAGCGAAGACAGCTCGTACTGTACCGGCGCGGAATTCGTCGTGGACGGCGGCTTGTACGCGGCCTGATGCCGTTCAGTTTCGCCCCGACGCCGCGATCACCTTGCGCGCGATCTCCCCAAGCAGGCTGACGCGCTCGGGATCGTGCCCGTTCGCCGGAAGATTGAGCGCGACACCGTCGATGCCGTAACTCATCGCATCCGCGATGTGCTCACCGACCGTATCCGGATCGCCGAAAATCAGCAGCTGGCGCGCCATCGCGACGACGTCGTTGCTCCACTTCTTCACCGTGGCGACAGCCTTGAGGTCCGCATCGGCCGCTTCCATCGTCGGTGCAACTGCAACCATCAACATTTTCGTCACCGACACCTCGGCGCGATCGCGACCCAGCTCCACGCAGTGTTTCTCCAGCGCCTCGAGCTTGCGCGGGATGTCCTTCACCTCGCCGGTGAGGTTCGACTCGTCGGCGTACTTCGCGACGAGACGCAACGTTTTCTTCTCGCCCTGACCGCCGATCATGATCGGAATCCGCGCGACCGGCGCGGGCGAGTTGATCGCCTCCACCGCGGTGTAGAACCTGCCCTTCACCGTCGGCCGCTCGCCTTTGAGCATCGGGGCGATGATCGACAGCGCCTCGTCGAGTTTCCTGAAGCGCTCGCCGAAGGTTCCGAACTCGAAACCGTACGCAGCGTGTTCCTGCTCGAACCAACCCGCACCGATACCGAGGGTGGCGCGGCCATGCGACACGTGATCCAACGTCGTAATCGTCTTCGCGAGCAACGCAGGATTCCGATACGTGTTGCCGGTCACGAGCGCAGATAGACGGACCGTCTTCGTGTGCTGCGCCAGCGCCGCAAGCATCGAGTAACACTCGAACATCGGTTCGTCCGGCGCGCCAAGCATCGGCAACTGATAGAAATGATCCATGACCATCAAGCGGTCGAAGCCGGCGGCTTCGGCAGCCGTTGCCTGAGCGACGACCTTGTCGAAGATTTCGTCGGGCCGGGTGTGCGGATACGTGAAGTTCGGGATCTGATAGCTCAACCGCGACATCGCGATGCTCCTGTTGACGGTAGTTCGGTTGTAGAGGGTAACAGCTCAAGCCGCGCTCGCTGTCGCCGCCCCCGCGAGTGCGCGCCTTGGTATAGTCGTTGGGACGCACACCGGTCTCACGCGCGGCCAGAAGGATTCAAAATGAAATCGTATTCAAGCGTCCAGACTCCGTCGGAGCGTCGAGCCCAATCGGCGATCAGCGACTCGCGCACCGCGAACACGGCATCCGATTCGAGATACGGATCATCGCTGCGAAACACGTGCGTGATGAGCGTGTCGTAGCCCCGCGCCTCGATAATGAAATGCAGATGCGCGGGACGCCAGGCATGCCGCTTCGTCGCATTCAGCAATTCGCCGACCGGACCGTCGGTGGGTACAGGGTACGAACAGGGCAATACCGTGCGGAACCGGAACTTGCCGTTTGCATCGGTGCGCAGGGCACCGCGGGCCTGTGCCGCATCGAGTCCCCGTCGCTGTACGTCGTAGAGTCCCTCGGCGTCGGCTTGCCAGACATTGAGCAACGCTCCGGCTATTGGCGTACCGTCGAGCGCGCGCACAGATCCCGTCACTTCGCATTGCTCGCCCGGCGCTCCGTTCGCGATGTCTGCACCCAGCGCGTATTCGGGCGCGTCATCGACGTAGAACGGACCGAGCACCGTACTCTCGGTGCAGCCGGCCGGCCGTTCGTTGCCCATCGCGATCGTCAACATCGACACTCCCAGCACATCCGACAACAAAATGAACTCCTGCCGCCTGTCATCGCATGCATGGCCTGTGGCGGTAAGAAACTCGATGCCGCGCTGCCATTCCTCCTCGGTCAATTCGACGTCGCGCACGAACGCGTGCAGGTGACGCACTAACGAGATGACTATCTCGCGCACCCGCGGATCGGGCGTCTCCCCGAAACGCCCGCCGGTGACGTTGTGCTCCGATTCGCATGACTATCGCCTCACTTCGCAGATCAGTCCCGAACACAGGCGCCGCGTTGTCCCAGTAGATCCTCCGAATGCTCGCCTTCGGCAGGGGTTGCTGTTCGAGCCGTTCCATGCCCGAAGGCCACGTGCCGTCCGGATGCGGATAGTCGGTGTTGAACGTCAGGTTCGCATCGCCGACGAGCGAGACGACACTCGGCAGCGTCATCTCATCGCCCCGACACGCGACCAGAAAATTCGACTTAAAGTACTCGGTCGGCCGGCGCTTCAGGTCCGGATGTTCGGCGGAGCCCGAAAAATCGAAGTGCTGCTCCATCCGCTGCAGCCAGTACGGCAACCAACCAGCGTCGGCTTCGACGTGCACGATCCTGAGTGTCGGATGTCGCTCGATCACGCCGAACCAGATGAGGCTCATCATTGCGACCATGGCCTCGAACGGGTGCGCGATGATGTGGCCGGATGTGTGCGTTTCCATCCGCTCGCCGAACGACGGGAGATACGGGGATCCCGAGTCGTGCAGGCAAACGGGCTTACCAAGGCGCGCTATCTCCGCCCACAGCGGCTCGTAATCCGCGTGATGCAGGTTGCGTCCCTCGATCGGATTCGGCCGCACGTAGTAGCACGCGGCTCCCTTCGCGGCGGCACGACGCGCCTCTTCGATGGCGAGGTCCGGCGCCTGCATTGGCAGCATCGCGGCCATGCGCAACCGTCGCGGCGCCATCGAGCAGTATTCGAGGCTCCAGTCGTTGTACGCGCGACAGCAGGCCGCGAGTAATTCCGGATCCCGGAAAGGCTTGCCGAGCAGTGCCCGCCGACGGTCGGGTAGATCACCTGCGCGTCCACTCCTTGCGCGTCCATGTCTTCGATCCGGCTCGCGGGACTGAAACCGGTGGCGCGGGTTTTCGCGAAGCGCTGCATCGCGCGTATGGATGCGGCGATGAACTCCGGCGAATCCATCGGATATGAACCGTGCTGTCGGGTCAGCGCCTCGCCTTCGACGCACATGCCCTTCTTGCCGTGCGCGATTTCACCCATCCGCGGCGCGCGGTCGGAGAACTTCGGATCGATGTAGTCGGTCCAGATGGATGGCGGTTCCATCTGATGACAATCGGTGTCGATGACTCTGAAGCCGTTGCGCATCCTCCCTCTCCCATGACGCTACGTTTCCCTTTTAACTCCGCGGGAGCCCGAACGCTACCCGGCGCGAGCGGGTGTATCCTGCGCCCTCGACTACGAGTTCGAAGCGTCACATGCACAACGATCACGCGGTTCTACTCGAACGTTTCTGGCGGGCGTCGACCGGCGCTACGTTCGACGTCAGCGCATTACAAGGCAAACTCACCGTCGATGACGGTGAAGCCATCCAGCTCGACGTTTTGGACCGCTGGTGCACCCGTGGAGAATCGTTGGGAGGATGGAAAGTCGGGCTCACGTCGGGCACGTCGCGCGATGCGTTCGGCAAGGGCATTCGCCCGTTCGGATTCGTGCTCACCAATCGCATCATTCCATCCGACGACGAGTTGAACATCGCCGCGATCCGGCGTTGCGGAATAGAGAACGAGTTGTGCTTCGTGATGGCGCACGATTTGCGCGGAAAGGCGGTGACCGCAACGATGGCACGCGCAGCGGTCGGCGGCGTGGCGCCCGCGTTCGAAGTCAACGAAACGCGGCTGTCGGGCGAATCCGACGGGCCGTGCCGCATCGCCGACAACCTCTCGCAATGGGGCATCGTAGTAGGGCCGGTCACCAAGCCGCTGCCGGAGGGTTTCGACTGGGACTCGCTGGTGGTCGCACTGAGCCGCGACGGCGTAGAGGTTGAACGCGTGGCTGCACGCGGGCACATCGACGATCATTTCGAATCGCTGGCGGCGCTCGCGCGCGAACTCGCGAAGTTCGATCGCGGTCTGAAGGCGGGGCAACGCATCATCACCGGTTCGTTCACCCGGCAGCCGGTACTCGAAGCGGCGCGCTGGGAAGCCGACTTCGGCCGGCTCGGCCGTGTCGCCATTCGCTTCAAATGACGCGCCTCGGGTAAGGCTCTGCAGATGGCGCACGTCCAATGAAAGTCCTGATCATCCCCGGACTGACGCTGCCATCGGTGTCGGCCGCCGACCTGCAGCGGATCAGCGATGCAGCGGGCCCGGGCGCCGAAGTGGTCGTCACATCGCAGGCGCAGGCGCACGAGCACTCCGAAACGGCCGACGTGATTCTGGGCTTCGTGCCGCACGCGTTGTTTCAAGCATCACCGCGATTGCGCTGGGTTCACGCGATCGCCTCCGGCGTGGATGCATTCCTGTACCCGGAGTTCACCGCGAGTGCGGTGCTGCTCACCAGCGAAAAAGGTCTCGTCGGAGAGCATCTCGCCGACCACGCATTCGGTTTGTTGCTGATGCTCACGCGGCAACTCGCCACTGCGCTCAAACTCGGCCCCGACGCGTGGAACCATCGCCCCGAGATGCGCCGCAAGGAAGTCGAGCTGACCGGAATGACGATGGGCATCGTCGGATTCGGCGGCACCGGCCGCGCAGTGGCGCGCCGCGCGGCAGCGTTCGGTATGACGTGCCGTGCCGTGGACCGAGACGCGGTGCCCGCATCGCCGGAAGTGGCTACCGTGCAAAGCCTCGAGGCGTTTACCGAACTGCTGGCATCGTCCGATGTCGTCGCGGTATGTGTTCCGCTGACGCGCGAAACGCACGGCATGTTCGACGCAAACGCGATCGCCTTAATGAAACCGTCAGCGATTCTGGTCAACGTGACACGCGGCGAAGTGATGGTGGAACAGGCGCTGGTGGAAGCCTTGCAGAACGGCCGACTGGGCGGCGCCGCACTCGACGTTGCACCGCGCGAGCCGCTGCCGGCCGACAGCGCGTTGTGGCGCTTGCCGAATGTCGTGATGACGCCGCACACCGCGGGCGCAAGCCAGTATCGCGCGGCGCGCAACATCGACCGCTTCGTTACGAACCTGCAGCGTTTGCGAAACGGACAGGCACTCGAAGGTCTCATCGACAAAACGCTCGGCTACTGAGCCGGGCAACTGAGTCGAGGAACGCGATTGCTTTCTCGTCCCGGAACGCCATAATCCGTTCCACCTCGGGCTGATAAAAAGGAGGTGATCGTGACATCTGTTGGGGGGCGGTCATTTGACCGGCCCTTTTTTGGGCTCTTTTGCCTCACATGATCGATGAAAGACTTCCGCAATAAAGTCGCCGCTCACGGGCGCCGGCTCCGGTATGGGGCGGGCACTTGCGCTCGAACTCGCCGCGCGCGGTTGCGCCGTGGCCATCGCCGACGTTGGCCTTGCATCGCTGAACGAAACCGAGTCGATGCTGGCGCCACGAGGTGAAGTTCGAGCCCGTGGAAGTTGCGGATCGCGCCGCAATGGAGCGGTTCGCCGAAGACGTCGTGCGCGTGCACGGCAAAGTGAACCTGGTGTTCAACAACGCCGGCGTGTCGGTGACCAACACGGTGGAAAAGCTCAGCTACGACGACTTCGAGTGGCTGATGAACATCAACTTCTGGGGCGTCGTACACGGCACGAAGGCCTTCCTGCCGTATCTGCGACTGGTCGACGAAGCGCACATCATCAACACGTCGAGCATCTTCGGTGTGGTCGCGTTTCCGAGCCAGGGCGCCTACAACGCATCGAAGTTCGCGGTGCGCGGCTTCACGGAAGCGCTGCGCCAGGAGCTGGCAGGCACGCACATCGGCGTCAGCTGCGTTCAGCCCGGCGGCGTGAAGACGAACATCGTCAAAACGTCGCGTTACTACGCCACCGACAACGAAGCACCCACCAAGGAAGAGCTCACGCGCAGTTTCGAACAGCTCGCCGCGTTGACGCCACACGACGCGGCGTTGCAGATCCTGCGTGGCGTGGAGAACAATCGCGGCCGGGTTCTGGTCGGGAAGGACGCAAAACTGCTGGCATAGGGTGCAGCGCCTGTTCCCGGAGAATTATGCGCGCCGCCTCGGCGCGATGACGGGCATGCTGACCCGGCGCAACTAGCGCCGCTGCGTTTCTCTTCGCGACGCGGGCGCCCGATTGAACAGCGCCGGATGCACGTAATTGATGATGTAGGCCCGCCGCGGCCGATCGACGGATCTGTTGGGGGGCGTGTAGTGCGGCGTTCCGGCCAGGTGAACAGTAGCTCCGCCCGCCGGCACCGGACACGCCACGGCGCTCGCGAGGTCAAGCGTGCTCTGCGGATCGACAATGCCGAGCAACCGCCCTTCATAGTCATCCGCCCCGCTCACGACGTAGTGCTCCAATAACGGCTCGTGGTGGCGTCCCGGCACGAAGTGCATGCAGCCGTTTTCGATATCCGCTGCATCGAGCGCGATCCAGAACTGCAGTACCTGCAGACCGCGGCACGGATAGCCCTTCGGGCTGAACGGCATGCGCGAATACGCCATGTCCTGGTGCCACGGCGTATCCGCGGGATGGCCCGGCGGCTTGAACAACAGCTGATCGAATGCGAACACCGGTTCGGCGCCGTCGAACGCGACGCGAGCGATGTCGCGCGTTGCAGCGCGCGCCTCGTTGTCTGCAAACAGCGGATGCGCCTTGCTCGGAAACATCACCTGGCGCGTTACGCCGCCGAGCCAACGATCGCCCTCCGCCGCGACTTCGCGCGCGAGAATACGGTCGTAGACGTCGCGTAGCTCAGCGACGTTTTCTGCCGACACGAGCGAATCGAACGACAGGTATCCGTTTACGTCGAGCGCTTCGAGTTGCGCGGCAGTGAATCTCATTGGCGTCACCCTGTTCGTCCCACTACGTGTCTTCTCTGGTCGCGCCGCGAAAATCCGCGGGCGATTGACGCTGCATGCGTTTGAATGCGCGCCGGAAGTTCGCCGGGTCATCATAACCAAGCAGCACTGCGATTTCGGCCACGGGCAAGCCGGTCGACGAAAGATAGGTGCGTGCGAATTCAAGCCGCACTTCGTCGAGCAGCGTGCGATACGCGGTACCTTCTTCCGCCAACCGCCGCCGCAACGTGCGTTCGCTCAGCCCGTATTGCTTCGCGATCCGCGCGATATCGGGGAAGTGTCCCGGCGCACGCAGCAGTTGTTCGCGAATACGTCCGGCCAGTCCGCGGCGGTCGCGCATGTTCGCCAGCAGCTTCTCGCATTGCTGCCGGCACAGTTCCGCCATCGCAGGCTCGGCGCTCAGCACCGGCGCGTCGAGATAGCGCCGCGGCATCGTCACGGCGTTGTACGGTCGATCGAAGCTCACCGCAATGCCCGCGGCCGTTTCGTAGCGCTGCGCGTACGACGGTTTCGGCCGCGTCAGCCACAGCTCCGCTTCGCGCGAAACGCGCGCACCGAGCAACGTGTGTGCAGACACCACCACCGACACCAGTACCGCGTCTATGTAGAACTGTTGGGGAACGAGTTCAGGCTCGGTTCGACATACCAGCAGGCAACGCGCGCCCTGCATCACCTGCTCGAAGTGAATCGGCGGCGCAGTAAGTCCGATGTAGCGCACCAGCCGTTGCAGCGCCTGCTCCACGGTGTGACTGCTCATCAGCGCATAGCCGAGAATGCCGTGGCTGGTGAGGTCGAGCCGACTGCCGAACTTGATGCCGAGTTCCGCGTCGCCTGTGAGTTGCAGCGCGCTGTCGCACAGCTGCGTGAAGTCGGGCAGGCCGGCACCGCGCCATGCATTGCGCGCATGTTTGAACAGCGCTTCCGACGTCACGCCATCGCTGCGCACCACTTCGAGCAGCGCTTCGAGGTAGGCGTGCTGATTGTTGATCGCCGCCGTGGTTTCACTGAGCGGCGGCGCAGACTTTGGCCGCATATGACACCCCCAGTGGCCGAAATTAACCTACTCAACGCAGGATCGGCAAGTAGGATGGGCACCGTACTCAAGCCGCTCGGTGCCCCATGAATGCCCTGTCCCGCACGCCAGTCGATGTGCCGATCAACCCCCGCCACCCGCAGTTCGAACTGGCCGATTGCCTCGCGCGCAACTGGCACAGCAACGACCCTTTCCGCACCGCGTTCTTCAACGCGCTGTCGCTGACGTTTCCCAAGGGCGAAAAATTCTTCATCGACAGCGTGCGCGCCTTTCAGCGCGGCATCAGCGATCCGAAGTTGAGCCAGGAGATCCGCGGCTTCATCGGCCAGGAAGCGATTCACAGCCGCGAACACAAGCAGATGAACGACGTGCTGTGCAGCGCGCGCGGTTACGACGCGAACTACATGGACGCGCGCCTCGATCGCGACACCGCGTGGGCGAACGAGAATCTCGAGCCGATCACGCGGCTCGGCGCCACGGTAACGACCGAACACCTCACCGCGATCCTCGGCAACGCACTGCTGACGAATCCGGCATGGCTCGACGGCGCCGATCCGCGCATGGCCGAGTTGTGGCGCTGGCACGCGATCGAAGAAGTCGAGCACAAGGCCGTGGCATTCGACACGTACATCGCGTCGGGCGGCACCCGCAAAGCACTGCGCACGATGCTGCGCCTCGAAACCTGGCAACTGTTCCGTCACGTGTTTGCCGGCATGCGGATGATGCTGCGGCTCGGACGGTTTGCACCTGAAACCCGCGATCTGGTGGGGCGGCATGAAGTGGTTGTTCGGCAAGTCCGGCATCCTTCGCGCCGTGGTGCCGGAGTGGCGCGACTTCATGCGCGACGACTTCCATCCGTGGGACGCCAACAACCGCGAATTGATCGAGCAGTGGCGGGCGACCGCGAACGCCGCATGACCTGACGCGAGTCAACGACAGTGCCTGGCACCGTCGTTGACTCATTCAATCCGCCGCGTGATCTGGGGTCGCTGGGGATCTGACCGTGCCGGGTTATGATCTGCCGATGGATACCCTCTTTGAGCACGTGCTGGTCAGCCTCTTGGCGATCGTGCTCGTCGTCATCTGCGTAACGATGCACTACGAATCGCTACGGATTCTCGGTAAAACGCTCGGCGCGCACGTCCACAAACGCATCGGTGTCCTGCTGGTGATGCTGGGTCTGCTGATCGCCCACGGGTTGGAAATCTGGGTATTCGCGCTCGGCTACATGTTCGCGGACCGGATGCCGGACATGGGCGACATTGGTCACATCGCGAATCCGGACATCATCGACTACATGTATCTGTCGTCGATGGTCTATGCGACCGTGGGTTTCGGTGACATCGTCCCGTTGGGAGCCATGCGCATGCTCAGCGCCGCCGAGGCATTGACGGGACTGTCGATGATCACCTGGTCCGCCTCGTTCACCTTCCTCGCCATGCAGAAGTTCTGGCCGGCGCCGCTGTCGGACGACCCGCAGGACTGAGGCGCTGCTTTCAACCCGCAGCCGAAAGGTTTAAAACGTTCGGCACTCTCCGCACCACCCCCGAGGACTCCCATGGCCCTTATCGGCACCGTTCACTATGAAGTTCGCGACGGCGTTGCATTGCTGACCATCGACAACCCGCCGGTGAATCCCCTCAGCAGTGGCGTCAGGTTCTATCTGTCGAAGCATCTCGAAACGGCGTTGGCCGACAATGCGGTAAAAGCGGTCGTCATCACCGGTAAAGGCCGCGCATTCATCGCAGGCGCCGACATCCGCGACTTCGGCAAACCCGCGAGCGCCGGATGAACAGCCGAAACGGCCGGCCGGCGCATACATCGAGGAAAGCGCGAAACCGATCGTTGCCGCCATCAACGGCACAGCGTTCGGCGGCGGACTCGAATTCGCACTCACCTGCCACTATCGCATCGCATCTCCCGGTGCGCCGGTAGGACTGCCCGAAATCAAGATCGGCCTGTTGCCAGGTGGCGGCGGCACGCAACGTTTGCCGCGTTTGATCGGCGCGAAAGCAGCGATGGAAGCGATTCTCTCCGGCGATCCGTTCGAAACGGAAGACGCGCTGCGTCTCGGCATCATCGACGAGATCATTCAAGGTGATCTGGTGGCAGGCGCCATCGCGTTCGCGAAACGCAAGGCGGCACAAGGTGGCAAGCATCCGCTCGTGCGCGACAAGACCGACAAGGTGCTGGCCGATCGTGCGAATCCGGCCATCTTCAAGGAAGCGGAGGCGTTTCTCGCGCGCCGTTTGCGCGGCCAGTTCAACGGCCAGATGGCGTACGAATGCGTGAAGGCCGCCGTTCAGGTGGACGGTTTCGACGCCGGCATGAAGGTGGAACGCGACAACTTCCAGAAATGCCTGACGCACCCGCAACGCGCCGCGATGATCCACGTGTTCTTCGCTGAACGGCAGGCCGCGCGCATTCCGGACATCCCGGCTGAAACACAGAAGAAAGACATCAAGTCGGCCGCGACAGTCGGCGCCGGCTTGATGGGCGGCGGCATCGCGATGAACTTCGCGAACGTCGGCATTCCCGTGAAGGTGCTCGAAGTCAGCGACGAAGCGCTGCAGAAAGGCCTTAGCGTCATACAGAAGAACTATGCACGCATGGTGCAGGGTGGCCGCATCACGCAGGCGCAAATGGACGAACGCGTCGCGCTCATTCAAGGCACCACCGACTACTCGGCGCTTGCTGACGCGGACGTGGTGATCGAGGCCGTGTACGAGAACCTCGATCTGAAGAAGCAGATCTTCAAGAAGCTCGACGAAACGATGAAGCCGGGCGCAATTCTGGCGAGCAATACGTCGGCGCTCGACATCGACCAGATGGCGGCGATGACCAAGCGGCCGCAAGACGTCGTGGGTATGCACTTTTTCAGTCCCGCGAATGTGATGCAGCTGCTCGAAGTGGTGCGCGGCGAAAAGTCCGCGAAGCCGGTCATCGCGACCGCGATGGCGCTCGGCAAAACCATCGACAAGATTCCGGTGCTGTCGCGCAACGAACGCGGCTTCATCGGCAACCGTATGCTGGGCGGCTACACGCAACAGGCCGGCGAGATCATTCTGCAGGGCGCGTTGCCCGAGCAGGTCGACAAAGTCATCTACGACTTCGGCTTCAACATGGGACCGTTCGCCATGAACGATCTCGTCGGCCTCGATCTCGGCTGGCGCGCGCGCCAGATGGCGAAGGTGAAACCGGAAGACGTGCCGTTCGACCGCGCGCGTCGTCGACAAACTGTGCGCGATGGGCCGATTCGGACAGAAGACGAACGCCGGTTACTACAAGTACGCAGAAGGCAGCCGTCAGGGAATGCCCGATCCGGACGTGGCGAAGCTGATCGTCGAAACGTCGAAGGAACTCGGCATCACGCGTCGTCAGATCAGCGACGAAGAGGTGTTGAAACGTTGCCTCTATCCGCTCATCAACATCGGCGCGCAGCTGCTCGAAAGCGGCGTGGCGCTGCGCGCAGCCGACATCGACGTGGTGTACATCTACGGTTACGGCTTCCCGAAGTATCGCGGCGGACCGATGTACTACGCCGATCAGATCGGCCTCGACAACATCTATCAGGACATCCTGAAGTTCCATCAGGAATACGGCGAAGCGTGGAAACCTTCGGCGCTGCTCGCGCGGCTCGCCAAGGCCGGTAAAACGTTCGCCAGCCTCACCGAGTAACGCGATGCCCGCCGCGCTCGCCGGTATCCGGGTAGTCGACCTCACGACGTCGCGCGCGGAACTCGCCGGCCGCGTGCTGGCCGATCTCGGTGCCGAGGTCATCAAGGTAGAACCACCGGGCGGCACCGACGCGCGCCGGCTGCCGCCGTTCCGCAAGGGTGCTGACGATTCGATAGAGGGGTCGTTGTATTGGGCCTTCGTCGGTCTCGGCAAACGCAGCGTAGTGCTCGACATCGGTTCGAAGAGCGACCGCGACCGTCTGCTCGAACTCATCGACAACGCCGATATCCTGATCGAATCGTTCGATCCGGGGGTTATGGAATCGGTGGGACTCGGGTACACCGCGCTTGCAGCGCGCAATCCTGGCGCTCGTATACACGTCCGTTACGCCGTTCGGCCAGACCGGACCGAAGGCGAACATTCCCGCGATCGATCTAACGATCGAGGCGAGCGGCGGTCTGGTCGGGCTGCAGGGCGACGGCGATCGTCCACCGGTCGCCATCGGTCTTCCGCAAGCGTCGTTCCACGGCGGAGTACAGGCTGCGGCAGACACCCTGATCGCACTCTACGAGCGCAATCACAGCGGCCTCGGCCAGCATCTCGACGTGTCGATGCAGGCGGCCATGATCTGGACGCTGATGAACGCTACGGGTTACCCGGCAAACATCGGCGGCAACCCGCCGGGCACCAGCGAATTCCGCAACGACGAGCGGCCCACGTTGCTGCCCGGCATGCGCGCGCCGCGCACGATGGCGTGCAAAGACGGCTTCGTGGTGATCGGCACGTATCAACCCGGCATCGGCGAACGCACGCTCGACGGCATGATCAGGTGGGCCGGCGACGAGAGGCTGCGCCGCGGCCGATCTGACTGCAGCGCAGCTGGCTCACCTATATGAACGACCTCGCTACCGGCGCGTTGACGGTGGACGACTTCAATCGCGGCTACGACACCATCGGCGAGTTCGTATCGCACAACGAACCAAGCGGCAACTGCTCGACGGCGCGCTCGAACGCAAACTGCTGCTGGCGCCGATCCACGACGTCAGCGACGTGCGCGCCGACCCACAACTCGCATCGCGAAACTACTGGATGGACGTCGGCGGCGACCCACACCCCGGCCCCTTCGCAAAATTGTCGGCAACGCCGATACAGCTGAAGACGCCGGCACCTAAACTCGGCGCCGACCAGAGCGTGACGACCACACGCGCCTCTCGGGCAGCAACCACGGTACGCAAGAAACCCGACGCACCGACGTTCGAAGGCTTGAAAGTCGCCGACTTCGCCTGGGTGGGGGTCGGTCCGATCATCAGCAAAGCGCTGGCCGACCACGGCGCCACGGTGATTCACGTCGAATCGGAGGTGAAGACCGACCTGCTCCGTTCGCTGCCGCCGTTCAAAGATGCCGAAGCGGGGCTCAACCGTTCGCAGTTCTTCGCGAACTTCAATACTTCGAAGCAGGGGCTTCGCCTCGAGCTGAACGAACCCAACGACCGTCGCGCTGGCGCGCAAGCTCGCGGATTGGGCCGACGTCGTGGTAGAGAGCTTCACGCCCGGCACGATGGCGCGCTATGGCCTCGACTACGCGACCCTATCGGCAAACCGCAGCGATCTCGTGATGGTGAGCACGTGCATGCGCGGCCAGACGGGACCCGAACGTCACTACACCGGTTTCGGCAATCAAGGCGCCGCTCTCGCCGGCCTCGTGGCGATCACCGGTTGGCCCGATCGCGCACCGGCCGGCCCCTGGGGCGCATACACCGATTTCATCACGCCGCGTTACGGCATCGCGGCGCTGACCGCGGCACTGCTGTATCGCGACGCGACGGGCCAGGGCCAGTACATCGACCTATCTCAGATCGAGGCGGGCATTCAATTCCACACGCCGCTCCTTCTCGATCACGCCGTGAACGGGCGCGTCGCGCAGGCGTCGGGTAACGCATCGAACTACGCCTGCCCCCACGGCACTTACAAGACACGCGGCGTCGAACGATATGTCGTCGATCGGCGTCGTCACGGCCGAACAGTGGCGTTCGTTGTGCGAACTCGTGCCGTTCCCGGCAGCCGCTACGCGCACTAACGGAACTGCGCGAGCGCATCGGTCAACGCGAGACGATCGAAACGCAACTCGCTCACTGGTGCGCCGAGCACGACGCCTTCGAAGTGGCGGAACGGCTGCAGCGGCCGGCATACCAAGCTATCCGGTGTCGCGCCCCACCGATCTGTTCGAAGACGCGCAACTGCAGCACCGCGGCTTCTTCGTCACGCTCGATCATCCCGTGATGGGACCGACGCCGTATGACGGCCCCGTCACCCGTTTCTCACGCACGCCGGCGCAACTGCGCAGACCAGGCCCGCTGCTCGGGCAGCACAGCGACGCGATTCGCCGCTGGCTCGAATAGCCGCATTCCCGATCGGCACTCGTCAACATCGAAATCAACCAAGGAGCAAACGATGCACACCGAAACTCTCACCTACACCGATGCCGGCACCACGCTCAAAGGCTTTCTCGCGTATGACGAAAAGAAGACCGGCAAGCGCCCCGGCATTCTCGTGATGCCGGAAGCGTTCGGCCTCGGCAAGAACGCGAAGAACCGCGCCAAGATGCTGGCCGAACTCGGCTATGTCGCTCTCGGCGGCGATCCGTTCGGCGACGGCAAGGAGTTCACCGATCTGCAGGAAGCAATCAAAGTCGCCGGCGCGTTGATGGCGGACCCCGCCAAATTCCGCGCGCGCGCCCGCGCCGGTATCGACAAGCTCGCCTCACTGCCGCAGGTCGATCCGAACCGTCTCGCGTGCATCGGTTACTGCATGGGCGGCACGTTCTCACTCGAACTCGCGCGCGACGGCGCGCCGCTGCGCGGCGTCGTGTCGTTCCATGGCGGACTGCAGACGCAAGCACCCGCGCAACCCGGCAAGGTGAAAGCAAAAGTGCTCGTGTGCCACGGCTCCGACGACCCGATGATCCAAACCCCGCAGGTGAACGCATTCGTCGACGAGATGACGAAAGCCGGCGCCGATTGGCAACTCGTCAGCTACGGCAACACGGTGCACAGCTTCACCAACCCCGACGCCGACGGCACGATGATGCCCGGCATCAAATTCAACGCGCAGTCCGACGCGCGGTCGTGGGTCGCCATGCAGAATTTCTTTGCAGAGGTTTTCGCTTAGGTTCGGGTTCGGTTCGGGTTCGGTTCGGGTTCGACTGCGACTTCGACGAAGGGCGAGCGGCGGGTGTTCGCTGCGCTGGACACGCTCGAGCCATCCCTGGGCGCTCGCGTTTGGCCATCCATGGCCAAACACGGTCCAGCGCAGCGAACACCCGCCACTCGCCATCCGCTAAATCGAAACCGTGGGTTTCGTTAGAGGGGTGGCGATCGAGGCGCTGGAGTTGTCTTCAACAACACCAAGTCCAACGATTCGCGCGCTATTGGCGCCACCTCCAACTAATCGGTGGATGCGCCGACGTCAGGTGGAGGTGGGGGCTTGTTGCGCCGGACCGTGTTTGGCCATGGATGGCCAAACGCGAGCGCCCAGGGATGGCTCGAGCGTGTCCGGCGCGGCAAGCCCCACCTCCGCCGGGAATCGAGGCGAAACGTAACTCAGAACAAATCCCTCGTACCCACGTGCGGCAACTTCGTTGCACTTCTCGACGTAAACGCGAACCCACCCGAATACGGCATGAACACGCGCGGCTTACCGGGAACGTTAGCGCCCAGGTACCAGGAGTTGCAGGTGGGGAATAGCGAGGCGGCGGCGGTTTCGTTGACGTGGCTCACCCACGTCTCCTCTGCCGCCTCATCCGCTTCGATGCGTCGCGCCTGGCGCGATTGCATCGACGCGATGCAGTCGCCTATCCAGCGGACGTGCTGCTCGATCGACGGCAGCATGTTCGTGAGCACGGAGGGGCTTCCGGGGCCGGCGATCAGGAACATGTTCGGGAAGCCGGCCACGCCGAGACCGAGATAGTTCTTCGGCCCTGCTGCCCATTTCTCCGCCAACGGCAAGCCGCCGGTGCCGCGGATGTCGATCTTCATCACCGAGCCGGTCATGGCGTCGAAGCCGGTTGCGAATACGATCGCGTCCACTTCGTAGTCGCGTTCGCCAACGCGTAGTCCATTCGGCGTGATGCGATCGATCGGCGTCTTGCTCACGTCGACGAGCGTCACGTTCGGCCGGTTGTAGGTGTCGTAGTAGCCCGTGTCGACGCAGAGGCGTTTGCAGCCGACCACCGTCTTGGGACACAAGAGTTCCGCCACCGCGGGATCGCGAACGGTAGAGCGGATCTTCTGACGGATGAAGTCGGCCGCGGTGTCGTTGGCCTCTTTGTCCGAAAGGAAGTCGCCGAACGATCCGTAGAAGCCGAGCCCGCCGCGTGCCCATCGTGCTTCGTAAGTCGCCTGCCGCTCCGCATCGCTAACGGCCAACGCCGATCCTTCGTTCGCATCGAGAATGAAGCCGTAGCCGGTTTTCGCGTTCGCTTCGCGAAATTCGCGGTAGTTCGCCTTCACGCGGGCGAGCGCAACCGGATCGACCGGCCCGTTGTGCGCCGGCACCGAATACGTCGCCGTGCGCTGGAACACGAACAGCTGCTTCGCCTGTTTCGCGATCACCGGAATCGACTGGATGGCAGACGAACCGGTGCCGATCACCGCGACGCGCTTGCCGGTGAAATCGACGCCGTCGTGCGGCCAGCCGCCGGTGTGGTACCAGTTGCCTTTGAAGTCGCTCAGTCCCTTGAAGTTCGGCACGTTGGTCGACGATAGGCAGCCCGACGCGAGAATGAAGAAGCGCGCCGATGCCGCACCTTTGTCGGTGACGATGTTCCATCGGCCGGCCGAATCGTCGAAGTGCGCCGACAACACGCGCGTGTTCAATTGGATGTCGCGTTTCAGATCGAAACGCTCGGCAACGTGATCGGCGTAGCGCAGTAGCTCGGGTTGCGTCGCGTATCGCTCGGACCACGTCCATTGCTGCTGCAGGTCTTCCGAAAACTGATACGAGTACTCGAGACTCTCTACGTCGACACGCGCGCCCGGATAACGATTCCAATACCACGTACCGCCGACGCCGGTGCCCGCTTCGTATACGCGCGCGGTGAGTCCAACCTCGCGCAATTTGTGCAGCATGTACATTCCGGCGAAGCCGGCGCCGACCACCACCGCGTCGAATGCATTCGAACGATCCGTTGCAACGGAACTCCTGGCGCTACTGCTCGTCATCGACTTTTCCCCTCATTATTTCGAACTCGACCCCATGCGTGCGGACTGTACCCAACCAGGCCGGTCGCGGATAGAAAGCGCGCTTCTCGTGATTCTGGTGACTCTCTCGCAAAGCGGCTAGCGGCAGACGACGCGTGCACCTTCGCGGGCACACAGATCCGGCCAACCGGCTTTGTCCCAGAAATCGACAAGCCCGAGCCGCATCATCAGCGGCGTGAAGCGCGCGTCCTTGCGGAACGGTCGCCCCATGCGGCTGAAGAACAATTCGACGTCGAACGGTTCGCCGGACGCCACGACCTTGTCCATCGCCGCGTAGAGGCCGTCGATATCGCCGACGAAGAACAGCGCGCCCACATACATCGGCACACCCAGCGAGCCCGCGGCGAAGTCGCTCGCCAACGCATCGAGCGCAGCCTGTTTCGAACCTTGCTGCGTCATCGCGGCGAACACCGGGTCGATCCATGCGATCGACTGGCCGCGGCTGCCTTGCGTCTCTATCAGCGCGGCGCGCGCTGCGCCGAGCTTGCCTTCGTTCAGCAGAAACGCGATCCACGCCTCCGGCAGTCCCGAGCCTTGAATACCTACCTCGGACGAAACGGTGAAGTGATCGTCAGCCGCGTCCGGATCGTTGATCCACAGGCTGACCACGCCCGCGCGTTGATTCGCCACGGGCGACAACGGGTCGTCCACCACCGCATCCCGCGCCGCGCGTTTTGCGCGTTCGATCCAGCCGATGCTCGCGAGAAACTGCGAATACCACTGCAGCACATCGGAATCGTTGGGGCTGGCCGCGATGGCGCGCTCGAAATCGTCGTGCGCGGCTTGCCACTCGCGCGCACGGAAATGCACGAACGCACGCACCCCGAGTGTGTGCCCGTCACCAGCACCCAGCGCTTCTGCCCGCTCCAGCGCAGCGAGTGCCGGACCATGCGCTGCTTTCTCGGAGCCGCCGGCGTACTGCGGCTGCAACATGTAAGCCTCGGCGAGACCGGCGTATGCACGGCCGAAATTGCCGTCGCGCGCGATTGCCTGCTGGAACAGGTCGATGGCTTGCGTCAGGTTCTCGGCGCCCCGCTGGCGCATGCGGTGATTCGCGCGCAGGAACAGCAGGTACGCTTCGATGTCCGCCGTGGAGGCGGCCGTGAGCGGCGTCTCGGACGCGGATGCACCGACGAGACGCTCGGCAACGGCGGTTGCGATCCGGTTCTGTACTTCGAAGATGGCCGACAGGGGTTGGTCGTAACTATCCGACCATTCCTTCGAACCGCTGTTCGCATCCACCAGCTGTGCAGTGACGCGTACACGGTCGCCGTCTCGCTGCACGCTGCCCTGCAGCACCGAACCGGCGCTGAGCTTACGGCCGACGTTGCGGAGGTTTTCATTGCTCTTGCGGAAGCCGAAGCTCGACGTCTTAGCGACCACGCGCACGCCGTCGACGCCTCTGAGCGCATACATGATCTCTTCGGCAATCCCATCGCCGAAGTACTCGTCATCCGCCTTGCCAGACGGATTCACGAAGGGGAGAACGGCAACGTGCAGGCGGTCGAGCGGTTCTGACGGCGTCGATCGGGGGAGCAGCAGTATCGCCGCGACCACCACGACGACGCCGCCAGCGCAGCCGCAATCAGCAGCCTGCGCCGCCGCGCCGTTCCATCGTTTCCGTACTCTTCCCCGTGAAGCCCATCGCATTGCCGGCCTGGTCATTCCGCGTGCAAACATAACATTTACTCGACCCTTAACATCCCTTGCGCTGCGAGCGAATACGACGACACTACGGAGCAGGCTGTTGAGCGCGCCCGCAGACGGTGGAGATACGAACATGGCAATGCCGGGTCCACTGCCCTTCAATCTCAAACTCGCATTCGGTATCGGCCAGGCCGCCGAGGGCCTGAAGAACGGCGCATTCGGAACGTTCCTGCTCTTCTACTACAACCAGGTGCTCGGCATGCCGGGCACGCTCGCGGGCATTGCCGTCGGCACGTCGCTGATCATCGATGCGTTCACCGATCCGTTGTGCGGTTCGGTGTCGGATCACTGGCAATCGCGCAGGGGTCGCCGCCATCCGTTCATGTACGCATCGATCGTGCCGCTGGCGATCACGTTCTACTTCCTGTTCAACCCGCTCGTCACCAGCGAGTTCGGCCTGTTTCTCTGGCTGATTGCGTTCAGCAATCTCTCTCGCACCGCGATGACGCTGTATCACGTGCCGCATCTTGCGCTCGGCGCCGAGATGACCGACGACTTTGCCGAGCGCTCTTCGGTGGTCGGCTACCGGCAGTTCTTTGCCACGTTCGGCGCGCTCGCCGCCACCGTGATCGGCTTCTGGATCTTCTTCGTGCCGACGGAGGAGTTCCGCAACGGACAGCTGAACGAAGGGGCGTACGCGCCGTTCGCAGCAACGCTGGCGGTGTTGATGATGCTCACGATCTTCTGGTCCGCGTACGGCACGCGCGCGGTGATCCCCTATCTGCCGAAAGCGCCGCCGCAGGCGCCGATCAGCGTGATGGGCATCCTGCGTCGAACGCTTACCGACCTCGCGGCGGCCATGCGCTGCGGTTCGTTCCGTTGGCTGTTCGGAGGGGTACTGATCGTCTACGTGATGGTCGGCGTGGACGGCGCGCTGAACATCTACATCTATACGTACTTCTGGGAGTTCAACCACAACGAGATCGTCGCACTCGCGCCCGCATACCCATCGGCGTACTGCTCGGTGCGCTGTTCGCGCCGAAGATCCTCGGCCGCTTCGGCAAACGTTTCGGCGTGATGTTCGGCACCACATCGTGGGCGGCGTGGCAGATCATCCCGATCGTGGCGCGCTTCATGGGCTGGTTCCCGGAGAACGGCGACGCCCTGCTGGTTCCGCTGCTGGTAGCGATACGCGTGGTCCAGGGCGCGTCGACCGTGCAGGCGAACGTGGCGTTCGGCTCGATGGTGGCCGACACGGTGGACGAACACGAGTTGAACACGGGCAAACGCCAGGAGGGCATCTTCTTCGCATCGAGTTCGTTCGCTGCGAAGGCCGCCTCGGGCATGGGCAACATCATCGCAGGCTTCGCGCTCGACCTGATCAGCTGGCCGCGCGGCACGCACGTGAAGACTGCCGCCGACGTGCCGGCCGACGTCATCGCCGAGCTCGGTATGTTGTACGGGCCATACGTGGCGGGCTGCGGCGTCTTCTCGGTGCTGTGTTACACGCGCTACAGGCTGACGCGCGAGCGGCACGCGGAGATACTCGCCGAGTTGTATGCGCGGCGCGGCAGTTCGCAACCGCTAAAGGCGGCCAGTTGATCGATTATCGTGAAAAAAACGGAGGACCGATTTGACTACGTTCGCAGACCCCCTCAAGCGTGCCAACCAGATCTCGCCTGCAAAGATCGCGTTGATCGACGGCGACACCGAGATCAGCTACGCGACTTTGTGGAACCGTTGTACGAGCCTGGCGCACGGCCTGCGCTCGCTGGGCCTGCGCAGCGGCGATCGTGTGGCGATCCTCGCTCAGAATTCGCACCGCTACATCGAGACGTACGTTGGGGTACCTGCCGGCGGTCTGGTCGTGGTGCCGCTCAATACGCGTCACGCCAATCCCGAATTGCGCTATGCGCTGGCCGACTCAGGCGCCACGGTGCTGATCACGGACCGCGATCCGGCACCGTTCGCCGATCTCGTGAAGCACGTCATCGCGCTGCCGCACGACTACGAAGCGCTGCTCGACGCAAACGCAGCTTCGGCGTTCGATGATGCGGTGACCGAGAACGATCTGGCGGGGCTGTTCTATACCGGCGGCACGACCGGAGCCTCGAAGGGGGTAATGCTCAGCCACCGCAATCTGATTGCCAATACGTACCATTGGTTGGCCGCGGTTCCTCAATACGCCGAAGACCGCGTGTTGATCATGGCACCGCTGTTTCACGCGGCCGGTTCCAACGGCGTACTCGCCAGCATCTGGACCGGCGGCTGCCAGATCACCCTCGCGGCGTTCGAACCAAAGTCGGCGCTCGACGTGATCGAAGCACAGCGCGTGACGTGCACGCTCGGCGTGCCGACGATGCTGGCCGCGCTCGCGGAAGAGCAGCTTGCACGCCCGCGCGACACCGCCAGCCTGCGCGCCATTGCTCACGGCGGTTCGCCGATCGCAACGGAAGTCATCCGCCGTACGCACCAGGCGTTCCCCTCTGCTGAGCTGGTGGAGGTCTACGGTGCGACCGAGTTGTCGCCGCTCTGCACCGCGCTGCAACACGAAGAGAGACTGATCGACAGTCCGCTCGCGCGTTCCTGCGGACGCAGCATGCCGGGCTGCGACGTGCGAATCCTCGATACCGACGGTCGTGAACTACCCCGCCGCGAGGTCGGCGAGGTGGTCGTGCGTGGTCCCAACGTCATGCAAGGCTACTGGAACAAGGCGGAACAGACGGCTGCGGTGTTGCGTAACGGCGCGTATTGGACTGGCGATCTCGGCTACATGGACGAAGACGGTTATGTCTTCCTGGTCGACCGTAGCAAAGACATGATCGTCACCGGTGGCGAGAACGTGTACTGCACCGAAGTAGAGGACGTTCTGTACCGACACGCGGCGGTGCTCGAAGCGGCCGTGTTCGGTGTGCCCGACACCAAATGGGGCGAAGCGGTGCATGCCGTGGTCGTGCCGCGCGCGGAATACGGAAACGTCGATCCGGCCGAGATCATCGCCTTTTGTCGTGAGCAGGTTGCGGGCTACAAAGTCCCCAAAGGTATAGACATCCGGCACGAGCCGTTGCCGAAATCAGGTCCCGGTAAGGTGCTGAAGCGGGAGTTGCGTGCGCCGTTCTGGGCTGGACGCGAGCGCGGCGTCAACTGAGTGTGGCGCTCGGGGTGGCCAGCCGGGTTCGGCTGGCTCCGTCCGCGCGCATCGAATACGCTCAGCCCCCATTGAGCTCGAGGTTGTCCCGTGAATAGGCTGCCGACGCGCATGTTCGGACTGTTTCTGCTGACGGTTTCGCTATCCGTCGCGAGTTGCCAGGCGTTCGTCCACTCACTGCCGCGTATGGATGAAACGCCTGCAGCACCGACATTCAGAACCGTGACATCCAGAAGAATGCGCGCCACGACCTGCACGGCAATGTATGAGTGAGCTGCTGCGCAAGGGCCTCGCGTGGGCGCCCGTTCTCAAGTCGGCGGCGCTGTTCGTGCTGCCGATGCCGCTGACCATCGCCGTGTTGCTCGCACTCATCTCCGGCGACATGACGCAGTTGTTCACGACCAGCGGCGCATTGGCATCGCTGTGGTCCGCCGGCGTGTTGTCGTGGCGCGCGCTGGTCGGTGAGGCGCGTTATCTGCTCGGCGAACGCACCGATCCGCCCGCGTTGCCGCTGAAATTGATCAGCAACGCGTTGACCGCACTCGGCGCGGGGCTTGCCGCAACCGCTGGCGGCCACGGCATCGTCAGCGCCGCCGTTTTCGCTGCGCTTGCAGCGGTCGGCTATCGCTTCTTCTACGGCCGCGACCTGAAGCCGCATCGCGTGGAAGTGGCCGTGATGGAGGGCGTCGACAGCGCCGCAGTAACCGCTGCGTTGAAGCAGGCATACGGCCGCTTGCGCGGCATCGAGACGGCCGCGCGCGACATCAGAGTGCCGGAATTCGGCGAACGGCTCGCGCGCATCATCGACATCGGCCGGGGCATCCTGCAGGAGATCGAGCGCGATCCCGCGCGACGCACAGCGCGCGCGCAAGTTCATGAACATCTACCTCGACAGCGCCGAACGCGTGACCACCGAGTACGCGCGCACACACCGCCAGTTGCGCAGCCAGCCGCTCGAACAGAACTTCCGGCAATTGCTGGTCGACATGGAGAGCACGTTCGATCAGCAGCGCACCAAGCTGCTCGAGAAAGACCTCACCTCGCTCGACGTGGAAATCGAAGTGCTGAACGCGCGCCTGAAACGCGAAGGCGTCAACTGACCCCCCAGCATCCGAACCCAGGACCCGAACCCAGGCATCTACAGGAGGCAGCGTGGCAGAAACCACCCCGACCAAAACCGCGACCCTAGAACAGAGCCTCGCGCCGACCGCGCCGGTGCCTCCTGCCGAGGTGGTGGCTTACAGCGCCGCACCGCCCGCAGTGCGCGCCGAAATCGAAAAGGCCGTTGCCGAAATCGACCTCGACGACAGCAACTCGATTCTGTTCTTCGGCACGTCGGCACAAGCCGAAGTGACATCGGTGGCCGACGAAATGCTGGAAGGGGTACGTAACAAAGACACCGGTCCCGCCGGACAGGCGTTGAACGACATGGTTTCGACGCTGCGTGGTTTCGCGCTCGACGATCTCGATCCGAAGAAACGCGCCGGCTTCTTCGCGCGCCTGCTCGGCCGCGCAAAACCCATCGCGAAGGTGCTGCAACAATACGAACAGGTACGCGGCCAGATCGATACGATCAGCAACCGCCTCGACGGACACACCAGCGCGCTGATGAAAGATATCGGCATGCTCGACCGGCTGTACGACAAGACGCTCGCCTACTTCCATAGCCTCGCCACGTACATCGCCGCGGGCGAAGAATGGTTGCGGCGGCTCGACACGGAACAGCTGCCGGCCCTGCAGAAAGACGCAGAGGCGAGTTCCGACGTGTTGAAGGCGCAGGCCGTGCGCGACCTGCGCGCAAAACGCGACGACCTCGAACGGCGCGTGCACGACCTGAAGCTCACGCGGCAAGTGACCATGCAAAGCCTGCCGTCGATTCGCCTCGTACAGGAAAACGACAAGGCGCTGGTCGGCAAGATCGGCTCGACGATGGCGAACACGATTCCGTTATGGCGCCAGCAACTCGCGATGGCCGTAACCATCGCGCGATCGGCGGAAGCCGGCGATACGTTGAAACAGGCGACCGACCTCACCAACGAACTGCTCACCGCGAATGCCGACACGCTGCGTACATCGACGCAAGCGATCCGCACGCAGATCGAGCGCGGCGTCGTCGACATCGCGGCAGTAAAGCAGGCGAACGACGCGCTGATCGCGACGATCGACGATGCGCTGCGCATCGCCGACGACGGCAAACGCCAACGCGTGGAGGCGGAGAAGACGTTGATCGCATGTGAGGCGGAGTTGAAGCAGGCGCTCAGCTCGGCGAAGGCGCGCACACCTCAACCTGCTCGTTAGGAACTGCATCTTGCCGAGGCTGATCAGAGCACCGTCGCGCCACGTGCGATCGCGCATCTTCGACAGCTAGGTCAACCCATCCGCAGCGGTTCGTCGACATGGTCGGTGTGGCCGCCGATGTCGTACGACATCATCACCAGATCGCGCGGCTGGCCGTTGCGGTCTTCTACGTAGTCGGCGAGCAGCGCTTCCGGAATGAACCCGAGCCGGCGAAACGCGGCCTGCGCGCCGTGCTGGTCGGTGGTCATGTTCGCCATCAGCTTGCGCAATCCAAGGCCGCGCGCGAGATCGAAGATCTGCGACGTCAGGATGCGCCCCAGACCGCGCGCGCGATAACCGGCGCCGACGTTTACCCGCAACTCTCCCACGCTGCGCGTCCACGGCGCGCGTGTACGGTGCACGGTCGCATACCCGACGATGCCGTTTTCATCCGACGCGAGCAGCGTCGACGAAAGTCCGGTCTCCACGTTGTGAATCCACTCGTCCACCGCCGCCGGGTCGGTGATGTCGACGCGCAGGAACAGCAGATCTTCCTGCGGCAGGCTGCGCGCGAACGCGAGTATTCCGTTGCGATCGGCGGCCGCCATCAAACGCAGTTGCACCGACTTGCCGTCGGGCAGGGAAACCGTTCGTGGATATTGATTTGGGTTTGACATGGTCGCTCGCTCACTGCAGCTGATTTGAAGATGGGTTTGTTGCGCTTTGTCTTCGCGCTATTGGGCGCGTGCCTGTTCTGCCCGCGCTCGCGCCGCGGCCAGCAATTCGCCGTAAGCGGCCTCCGCGGCATTGGTCAATACCTCGAGATCGGGCAGCAACCGCGGCTCGCAGATGAAGCTGAAATACAGCGCCTGGTTGTAACTCAGTATCGTGACGCCGAGGCCGATGTTGCCGCTCAACACCAGCACACCGATCGTATCGAGCACGCGGTGTCCGCACAGATACTGCGGCACCTGCACGCCGGGCACGTTCGTGCAGACGAAGTTGAGGCCGAAGTTCGGCGGCCGCCAACCGCCGATGGCCGGCAACAGCGGAATTGGAAAACGCGCCGATAGAGCCGTCGGATCGAGCGGCGTGCCGACCAGTTGGCTTCCCATCATGGCGACCGGCCACGGTTCCGGCACGGAATCTGCAGCAACGTCAGCGCCTGGGCTTCCTGTTCCTCTTTGATACGTTCCACTTCGGCGCATACCGCGCCGAGCGCGTGGCAGGCTGCATCGGCCACGCGGGCAGCATCGGGAATATCGCGGACACCTGATTACCCAGCGCGCCCTGTTGCCCCTCAGTGCGCACGTTTACCGGACACATGATGCGCAGGTGCGCGCCGTCCACCCGCTCGTCGTGTTCCTTCAGATAGCGCGCCACCGCTTCGGAAACGACCGTGAGCACGACATCGTTGATCGTTCCGCCGAGGCCGCGGCGGATTTCGCGAATTTCGCCGAGCGGCCGTTTCATCCAGCGCAATTTGCGCGTGGGGCCGACCATACCCGCGTTGAACGGCGCGGTTACCGCCGGCCGCGACGTGAATCTGGAAAACACGCCGAACGCTTTGCGCAACAGCGCTTCCTGTTCTGCGACGTTGCGAAACGCCGCCACAGGACGACTGTTGGCGAGCCGAGTCATGTTGTCGCGCAGTGCCCGTGTGAACAGTTCCGCGCCGGTCGGCAAGGCGTGCGGCACCCACGGTTCTTTCGGCGGAGGTTCGCTGTTCGCACCTTTCGCATCGAAATCGTACAACACGGTCGTCAACTCGATACCGGACGCGCCGTCGATCATCGCGTGATGCGTCATCTGCAGAATCAACGTGCGATCGGGCACGCCGGAGATCACGTACACGCGCCACAACGGCTTCGCACGATCGAGGATCGGTTCGTTCAGCGTGATCGCCGCGTCCACGCCGTGCTCGAGCGTCGTACCTTCAGGCAGCCGATGTGCGAACACGTGGTTCTTCAGATCGAAGTCGGGATCGTCGACCCACTCCGGATGCGCGATGTTCATCGGCACCTGTGCCAGCTTGCGCCGGTACGACGGAATCAGGTGGATGCGCGAGGCGAAATGCTGAAAGACTTTCTCGAACGCCAGTTCGCCTTCGAGCACGTATACCGACGAGATATGCATCGGCCCGCTGGCCGATTCCGTATACAGGAACGATGCGTCCGACTGAGTGAGGCGCATGGACTGCTCCGCTTGGAATTTGTCTCCCCCGGAGGCCACTATGCGCGACGCGCGACTGTGATGCCAGCCGGCCGCGCTCAGAACCGATAAGTCATGTCGTGCGCAAGCGCCAGCGTGCGCTTCGAATCGTCGACCGGCGACGACGTGTAGAACGCGCCGACGGAATAGGTCCGTCCACCGTACGGGAAGCCGAAGCCCGCCGTTGCGCCGCCGAAGTCCTGGAAGCCGCCATCGTCGTCGACATCGAGATCCGTGCCGTTGAGCGATACGGAGCCGGTGGCGAACTTCGAGAAGTCCGTCCACAGCGCGTCGAGCGTGGCGAACCACCCCGATTCGCCGGCGTGGTACACGCCCGCGATCACCCGTTGCGGCAGGATGTTCTCCACCTTCAGGTTCGCGCCGTTCAGCCGTGTCGCTTCGAGGATGGCGCCGAGCACGGGACCGACGATGTGAAAATCGAGATCGCCTTCGAGATTCGCCTTCGCTTCACTGGTGTACGTGAGTCCGAAGCGCGTGCGTTCGTCGAACTCCCACAACATCGACCCGATACGAAACTGCCCGCGTGAACGCCACGTACACCAGCGAGTAGTTGTCCGAGTAGTAGCGTCCTGCCCAATGCGGACCGTAATCCGCGCCGAATCCGCTCGGCACCGTCACCGACATGCCCACGCGCCAGCGATCGCCCAGCGGCCGGACGTAGAACAGCGACGGCACCACACCGGCGTCGATTCATCGCGCGGATCGCCGCCCGACATCGTCGTCTGCGCTTCGTCCACCTCGAAGCTGCCGAACCCCTTTGCAGCAAGCGTTCTTACGACGAACTGCGATTCATCGAGGCGCGACAGCCTGCCGGGTTCGACGAGGCTGAGTCGGCCGATGCGACGACGCCGCTGAGTGCAGGGCCATTGCCGAATGCGGACGAAGCGGAAATGAGCGACGCGAGCAAAGCCACGTGTCGCACCGTTCGGGCGAAACGGTCTCGCGACATTGACGCACGACTCATGCGGGCGTTGGAGCACGTTCGTCGAGCAGCCCGCCGCTCTTCAAGGCGCTCCACAGCGGTTTGGGTATGTCGACGCGCATCAGCCGCTGCGCCTCGACGGCTTCGTTGGCAGATCTCGCGCCGGGAATTGCCGCGGCCACCGACGGGTGCGCCAGCACGAACTGCAATGCTACGGCGCCGATCGGCACGCCGTGCTCGCGACACACTTGTTCGAGTCGCGCGGTCTTGTCACGCACCGCTTGCGGCGTTTCGCCATACATATAGCCCGCGCGTTCGGGTGCAAGCAACCAGCCGCCGGCGAACGGCGAGGCGATGATTGCGCCGATGCCGCGCGAAGCACAGAAAGGCAGAACCCGATCGAGCGCGCACGTGTCGAGCAGCGTGTATGGACCGGCAACGACGAGAAAATCCAGATCGACGAGATCGGCAATACGTTCCACCACCTGCTCGTGGCGGCCGCCCCACGTTGTGTAATTGCGCATCTCGCGGTTGCAGCCGAGACCGATCGCCTTGATCGCGCCGTTTGCCCGCATCTCTTCGAGCAACGCTGCACCGCCACCGCCGGTACGCGACAACTGCGCGAGCGCGGCATCGATCTGCGCGTCGTCGTGATAGCCGTAATCGATGTCGTGGATCGTCAGGCTGTCCACATAC
Organism: uncultured Gammaproteobacteria bacterium; assembly: GCA_963822125.1. Taxonomy (GTDB): domain Bacteria; phylum Pseudomonadota; class Gammaproteobacteria; order Pseudomonadales; family Azotimanducaceae; genus DATJGR01. The sequence goes on from CAWGGQ010000019.1 coordinate 72,684, forward strand.
GCTAGGCCGAGTCGCGTCAGCGAGTCGCGATGCTGCGAGGCAATCGCCGCGCGGTCGTAAGCAAAATGCACGCGATGGCCGCTGCGCGGATCGCGCGGCGTGCGCACGCCGCCGTCGGGAGAGACGCTCTTGTTCGCTTCGTTGCGTACCGGTTCCGGCTCCAGCGTGCGGCCGACCTTGGTGTTGACCGCATACGCCGCACGCTCGCCGACTTCCGCGAGAGCAACGCCGAGTCGCCGTTCCGATCGGCCGATGCCGTATTCCGGCGCCGTGTCGAACAGGCGAACGCCGCCCTCCCACGCTGCGCCCACCGCTTCGACGCACGCCGTTGCCGACACGCGCGGATCGCCCAGCGGACCGGCACCGAAGCCGAGCGGCGTAACGGTGAGCGCGCTCTTCCCGACGCGGCGCGGCGTGTTGATGTCTCTTGCCTGCATCTGTTGCCTGCATCCTTCAACCGTTCAGAGGGCAACCGTTCAGAGGGCAACCGCTCAGAGGGCAACCGCTCAGCGGGTTTTCGAAGGCGCAACTATGCGGGTGACGGGTGTGCCTGGTCCAATCGCCGTCAGCTGCGAAACGGATCCTCGCCTGCAGGACCCGTGTCACCCGTCAGCGCGTCATCGAGGTATGCCGCGAGCGTACGCGGCTGTCGGCCGAGCACCTGCTGCGCGTCCTCGCTCACCGCCTCGGCCATTCCGGCGGCGAACGCCCGATTGAACTGACAAAGCAGTTCGACATGCCAGGGATGCTGGCCGGCCCGAGTCAACTGCTCGCGCAAGGCATCGATCGTTTGCGGCACGTAACTCACGGGGCGATTCAACCGGCGCTGCAGTTCGGAAGCCACATCCGCGTACCCGACTGCGGTTCCGGCGGTGAGCCGCAAGGTTCGACCGGTGTAAACCACCTCGCCGCTCAGCAGGCGTGCCGCAACCGCGGCAATGTCGGCGGCGTCGATCATGGCAATCCGTGCGTCGCCTACTGCCGCCCTAACGACTCCATTGCGGCGCGCCGACTCGAACTGGAACGCGAGGTTCTGCATGAAGAACAACGGATGCAGGAACACGAACGGCAGACCAGACGCGCGAATACGCGCCTCGGTTTGCGCGTGCAGCGCGCCACTGGGCACAGGTGACCCCAGCGCAGTACCCAAGCCGCTGACTTTGACGATGAGTACGTCCCGCCCCAGCGCCTCTACCTGTGCAACGAGAGCGCCTTCCAATTCCGCCTGTCGTTCCGACACGGGCACGACGAGCAGCACCGCATCGATGCCGTCCATCGCTGCAGCCAGTGTTTCAGGCTGCGAGAGATCACCGCGATGCAATTCGACCGAAGCAGGTAGCAATGAGGCGGCGCGGACTTCATCACGCACCAGCGCCCGCACGGATGCGCCGCACGCAACGAGATCGCGCGCCGCGAACCGGCCCACGCGCCCCGTGGCACCCACCAGCAGAACTCGGCGCGAATCGGCTGTCATCGGCATTTCTCACTCGACGCTTCTCGATCGGTGTCGAGCACTATGCAAGGGACGTCGCGGTTACTTCAATCGCGCGAGGCACCGGTTGCGGGGCCTGTAGTACGCTGCCGCGCCGAGGAACGGTTGAGGAATAGCTCAATGTTGCGATCGTCGGTTCTCTTGTTGCTCGCCGTCATCTTGGCCGGCCCTGTGTCGGCCGCGCCGAGCGATCCGGTTGCCGACCTTCGCGATGCGATCGCTGCGCGCCTTCTGTTGATGCAGGACGTCGCGCGATACAAATGGAACGCGCAGCTGCCGATCGAAGACGCTGCGCGCGAGAAGACATTGATCGAGCGCGCCACCGCGGATGCCGTGGCAATGGACATGTGCGCCGCCTACGCGCGTGACGTCGTCACCGCGCAGGTCAGCGCTTCCCGAACGCTGCAAACCGAATGGTTCGCTCGCTGGCGCGCGGCACGACAAGGTACGTTCGCCAACGTACCCGATCTCGCCACCACGCAAAGATCGGCGATCGACGCTGCAACGAATGCGCTGCTGAAAGCACTCGTCGAAGCACGCTTCGAACTCGACAACCCCGACGCCATCGCGCTGCTCGGCACGCCGCCTCAATCGCTCGCCCGCGAGGCAAGCGCGTGGTCGATAGCGACGTCCGTCTTCTCGCAGCGCGATACCTCGCGCACCTGCCCGTAACGGGCGCCGCTTTTCAAGAAGAGCTACGACGCGAGTGCGGTCTTGAGCCCCGAGTAGCTCGGCTGATCGATCGCCACCTGGTTCACGACCGTTTGCCGCAGGTGTTCGGCCAACCCGGGCCGATCGAGCGGCATCGTGCCGTCGCGCAGTTCGTTCGTCAGCCGCCAGCGCAGCGCCTCGAGATCGTCGTTGGACGAGAACAGCGCCCGTAGTCGCTGCAGTTCGAGCGCGCGTTGCGGTTCGCCGAGGCTCCAATTCGCGCAACACGATGTCGAGCGAGTTCGACGCGACACGCGCGAGGAAGTTCGTTCGACCTTCCGTAGATCCCATCACGTCGCCGCGCAGGAAATCGCGCACGCTGCTGAGCGAGTTCATCGGTGCGCGGCATGTCGAGCGTCGGACGACTGCGGTTTGCCTTCCACCATCTCCACCGGACCGGGGATCAGCAGGTTCACGCAATCGACCTGGCATTCCGAACTGCGCCGGCCGATGCCGGGCCGCTCTACGGTCTTGTCGGGCCCCGTGCGGAAGTGCTCGCGCCATGCCGAGACAACCCACCGCCCACCAGAACGAACCGAACACTTCCCAGAATTCACGTGCGCGGGATCGACCTTCGTGCCCGATACCGACTCGTAGCCGCGGAACAGATCTTCGTATTCGCCGAAGCCGCCCACCGGCAGATCGCTGCGTCCGAATCGCCAGGAGTTCGTGCAGATCCAGCCGAGATCGCGCATCGGATCGCCGATGTGCGCCAGTTCCCAGTCGAGCACCGCAACGACGCCGTTGCGGCCGACCATGAAGTTGCCGTTGCGGAAATCGTTGTGCACCAGCGCCATCGTCGGATTGCGCGGCAGATGTTCCTTCAACCAGCGACCTGCGTAGTCGATCATCGGCTGCGGCGTGTTGAACAGCTTGTAGCGTTCCCACGTCTGCTCGACGAATGCGGCCGGATCCATCGGGTCGAGCAACGTATCGAGCCCGGTCTTCTTCAGATCGATCGCGTGGATTCGCGCGAGAATCTGGCCGCATTCGAACGCGAGCTTCGGACGCACGCCTGCCAACGCTTCCGAACGCACGATGCGCGCGCCGAGCGCTTCGCCGTCGAGCCACTGCATCACGAAACCGTCCCCGAGCCCGTCGGCCGCGGTGAACACCGCAGTATACCTCGGGCTCGGGCACGCCGGCCGCGCGAGCAAAACGCATCAAAGCAGCTTCTGTAGGCAAGCCGGGATGGCCCGGCGTGCGCAGGCTCTCTACTCCGCCGGGCGAACGGCGCATCGCGAGGCGGCGTTCACCCGCCGCATCGCGTATCACCAGCCGGTACGTCTCCTGGCTTGCGCCGCCCGACAAGCGCTCGGCGGAGACCAACGTCTCGAAGCCGGCGATCTGACGACGCAGCACTGCCGCGAGCTTCGCCTTCGAAGCCAATCGCCGTCTCGATCGGACGCCAGCGCTTATTCCTCGTGAACGCCTTTGGGCGCCCGCTGCTTCATGAAGCCGAACATGTAGCCCGCGACGCGGCGCATCTGGATCTCTTCCGACTCCTTCCGTGATGCGATAGCGGCGGTGATGGCGATAGATGTGCTCGAACGGCTTATGGCGCGAATAGCCCATGCCGCCGTGCACCTGCATTGCGCGATCGGCTGCTTCGCAGCACAGCCGGTTCGCCCAGTAGTTGCACATCGACACCTTGTCGGACACGGAGAATGCGCCATACGTGTCCATCATCCACGCCGTCTTGTGGATCAGCGCGCGCAGCATCTCGCACTGCGTCTGCAACTCGACGAGCGGGAACTGAATCGCCTGGTTGACGGACAGCGGCTTGCCGAACGGCTTACGCACCTTCGCGTACTTCGACCGATTCGTTGATGCAGAACTGCGCGGCGCCGAGACTCGATGCCGCCTGGCGGATGCGGTTCTCGTTGAAGAAATGCTGCACCACGCCGCAGCCCCTTGCCTTCGCCGCCGAAGATCGCGTCGTTCGGCACGCGCACATCGGTGAGCGAGATGCGACCGTGGTCGGTCGGCATGTTGAACGTCCACATCATCTCTTCGATCTTGAAGCCCTTGGAGTTCGTCGGCGTCAGAAACGCCGTGATGCCGTCGCCGTCGCCGGCTTTGCCGCTGGTACGCGCGAAGATCAGGTCGTACTTCGCTTTGTGAATGCCGGTGTTCCAGGTCTTGCCGCCGTTGATCACCCAGTCGTCGCCGTCGCGTCGCGCCACCGTTTCCATGTGCGTTGCATCGGAGCCGTGATCCGGCTCGGTGATGCCGAATGCAAAGCCGCGCTGGCCCGCGAGCATCGCCGGAATCCACTCCTTCTTCTGCTCTTCGGTGCCGTGATGAATCATCAGCATCAGGCCGACGTTGTTGCCGACGATCGAGTGCTCGTTCTGCAGGTCGTTGTGCAGCCCCAGACCTTTCGCCGCAAAATGTTCGCGGATGACGGCCATGCCGAGGTTGGTGCCGTCTTTGCCGCCGTATTCCTTCGGGAACGGATAACGATAATGGCCTGCGTCGTCGGCCAGTTTGCGCGCCTTCGCGAGCAGCGCTTCCCAGTCTTCCGACGGCAGTCCGCCGCGGTCCCAGTCGGTACGCGCGTCTTCGCGGCGATGATCGAAGAAGCGGTTGTTGTCGTCCGCGTTCTGCAGCGGCTTGATCTTCTTCTCGATGAAGTCGTCGAGTTCGACGAGATAGTCAGCCAGGTCTTTTGGTAGGTCGAAGTTCACGTGCGGGCCCCCCTTGGATCGTTCCAACCGGTCGTCGTATGGCCGCGCCGCAAACGGCGCGCGGACCGTGGACTATATAGAGAGGCAGGGGCCCGCGGCCACCCCTGAAGAGCAACTTATTGAGACGTGTTCTAAATTCCGAGGTCGAGCAGGTTGTAGTCCTTGAGCGCGGCTTTTGCGGCGGGCGTCCAGCGCAATGCATCCGCTTCATCGCGAGCGGCGCATAGGAATACGGCGTTTCGTTCGGGAAGCGTTGCGTGCGCGCGTCGATCGCATACTGGATCACGCGCGAGCGCTCGCGGATGCGCGCGTCGTCGTAAACGGCAACGGGGTTGTGAACGCCGCCGCTTTCGACGCCCGAGCACGACTCGCGCGCCGGTGAAAACCGAAGTTGATCGTTACGCGCACATCGTCGCTGGTGTTCGCGAACGAGCCGTGAATCGCCTGACGGTTGCAGATCGCGACGTCGCCCGCCGCGCAGATCATCGGCACCGCTTCGGGCAAACGATCCGAACCAGCTGATTCCACCATCGCTTTGATGTCCGCCTTTCCCACACGATGCGAACCCGGCACCACCCAAAGCCCGTTCGCGGCATTGCAGCCGTAGAGCTGCGCCATGAAGTTGAAGCCGTGCGTGCCCTCGTCGAGTTGCGGGCTCTCCCAATGCGTCCAGCCGTCCTGATGCCAGGCCACCGAACCACCGAGACGCGCCTGCTTGATCCACACCGCTTCGTTGAATGGCGTGAAGTCGTCGCCATTCACGGCCGCAGCAACGGCAAGCAGATCCGGATGGCCGTACACGCGCAGGCACGCATCGGAAAACTGCAATGAACCGAGGATCAGCTGCACCACATACTCCGGCGCTTCGGCCGGCGCCGCTCGGTTCGAACATCTTGGCCGGGTGCCGGCCGTTCGCGCGGTCGGTGCCGCCGAGCGGATCCGACAACGGTTTGACCCAGCTGATGTTCGGCGCGCGGCAATCGGCGCCGAGCGCCGGGCGGCCTTGCGCGTCTACCGCCGCGCCGCGTTGCACCGGCGCATTCGCCAACATTTCTGCTACGTCGCGTTCGATGTCGGCGAGTTCGTCTTCTTTCAGGACACCTTCGAAGACGTAGAAGCCGCAGCGCGAATACGCCGCGAGGATCGCGGGATCGAGCTTGCCGTTCGCGTCGAACCGCACCGGGCCGCGATTGCCGAGCGCCATCGCGCGGCGCTCGCCATCAGCGCGGTATTGCGCCATCGCAGCTTCTTCCGAACCGTAGTCCACCCGCGACACTTCGATACGAGGTAGAGCAGCCATGACCGGACTCGCAGCAGATTTCGTCGAACCGATCTTGCGGCGTCCGACTACGCCGCGCAATCGAATCGTCGATCATCCGGGAAGAGACGCCACGCAGCGCAACCGATGCAGCGTGATCTCCGGCGGGCAGTTGATCCGCACGTCGACGATCGACGTGCCGGCACCTGGCGAGGTGTACCCGACCATACTTCGACGTCGCCAAGCGCCGCGCCCCATCCGTCGCGGCACCTCTGCATCGACGGTCACGGGGTATCCGCCGGGCAAACAGATCTGGCCGCCGTGCGTATGGCCGCAGAGCATGACATCGAAGCCGGCCTGCGCGGCCTGACGATAGACCTCGGGCGCGTGCGACAGCAGGATCGACGGCAACTCGCTCGCGACACCGACGAGCGCTTTGGCAATGCTCCCCAACCGATAGAAATGCTGATCGTCGATGCCGACCAGCACGACGCCTGCGTCGGCACGCCTCAACACAACGGCTTCGTTCATCAGCATGCGCATACCCATGCTCTCGAACGCGGTCACCAGCGCGAGGCTGTCGTGGTTGCCGAGCACGCCGTAGATCGGTTCGTGCAGCACCGCGCGTATGCGCCGCATCCCGTCGACCGTCGCCTCGATCGGCCCGTAAATCTTCGAACGATAGTCCCCGGTCATCACGCACACGTCGTATTCGATATCGGAAAGCCGATCGATCAGCGCCGGCACGAACGCCTCGTTGATGTCGACGTGCAGGTCCGACAAGTGCAGCAGCGTGAAGCCGTCGAACGCCGGGTCGAGTCCGACGATCGGCAATTCGTTCTCGACCACCCGGATGTCGAGCGCGTTGCGCCGCGCACGCTGCAACATGCCTACCAGCCGAAGGCAGCCGCGAATCAAAGCCGGCGCGAGATACCAGTCGCTCAAGCGAAAGGACCCGCGCTGGGCTTCGTTGAGCGCTTCGATCGCCAGTCGTTTGCGGGCGTGTGGCCCCAGCCGGGCGATCAGCGCCGCGTCGACGGCGGCCTCGCCCTTGTCGATTTTCATCGCGCGATTGTATTCCCGCGGGGCGCTTCACTGGCGAGCCGAGCACGCGGTCAAGCTCTCGCCTATCTGCTATCGTCTGCGCCTCCCGGCCACCAAGAGGCACCCACCATGAATCTACTGAGATTGGCGGCGTTCGCCGCCGCCGCGATTCTCGTGTCGGCTTGTCATCGAGACGATCCGAAACCCGAGGGCGAGACGCATCACGGCGCCGACGCTGCGCCCGCCGCGCAGAATCTCGCGGACGTTCAGCCCGATGGAACGAGCGCGCCGCTGTTGCACGGTATCGGTCCGTTGCACGTGCCGATCTCCACGAAATCCGGAGCAGGCGCAGAAGTACTTCGATCAGGCCTTCACGCTGATGTACGGCTTCAACCACGCCGAAGCGATTCGCTCGTTCAAGGAGGCGGCGCGCCTCGATCCGACGTGCGGCATCTGCTGGTGGGGCGTCGCGTTGTCGTACGGGCCGAACATCAACGCGCCGATGACGCCCGAAGCAGTGCCCCTGGCATGGCAGGCGTTGCAGACCGCGCAATCGCTGCGCGCGAACGAATCGCCGCAGGAACAGGCGTACATCGACGCGGTCGCGGCGCGCTACAGCGAATCCGGTGAGGGGCGCGCAACGCTGGACCGCGCTTATGCAGACGCCATGGCGAAGCTGGTGGCCGCGTATCCCGACGATCTGAATGCGGCGACGTTGTACGCGGAGTCGCTGATGGACCTGAGTCCGTGGGATTACTACCTGCCCGATGGTTCTCCAAAACCCGAAACCACTATTGCCATCGCGCAACTCGAACGTGCCAAAGCGGCCGACCCGCAACACCCCGGCGCGCTGCACTTCTACATTCACGCGGTGGAAGCGACCGCCACACCCGGAGCGCGCGGAAGTCGCCGCCGACGAGTTGGGCGATCTCGTGCCCGTGGCCGGCCATCTCGTGCACATGCCGGCGCACATCTATCTGCGCGTGGGTCGTTATCACGACGCGGTTACGGCCAACGAACTCGCCGCAACGGCCGACGAGGACTACATCGCGCAGTGCAATGCGCAGGGTTTCTATCCGGCGGTGTATACCCGCACAACCTGCATTTCCTGTGGTACGCGGCGATGATGGAAGGGCAGAAGAAACTCTCGCTCGATACCGCGCGCAAAATGGCGCGAGCACGTGCCGCTCGATTTCGCGCGCTCCACACCCGAGGTTCAGCAATATCTGCCGGTGCCCATCTACACGCTGGTGCGCTTCGGTTTGTGGGACGACATGTTGAAGGAGCCGGCGCCGCCCGAAGGCGTGCCGTTCGCAACCGCCATGTGGCACTACGGGCGCGGCGTGGCGTTCGCGCACAAAGGCGATCTCGCAAACGCCAAAGTGGAATTGAAGGCGCTGAAAGGCTACGCCGATCTCGGCACGACGATTGCGATTCAAGGCAAGCCGGCGATCATCAACGGCATGGTGTCGGTTGCGACCGATCTGGTCACCGCGGCCATTGCAAATGCGCATAGCGATCACGCCGCGGAAGTGGCCGCGCTGGAACAGGCGGTGAAAACGCAGGATGAATTGCAGTACACCGAGCCGCCGTACTGGTTTTATCCGGTGCGACAAAGCCTCGGCGCGGCGTACCTGCGCGCGAAGCGTCCCGCCGATGCGGAGCGCGTTTTCAACGAGGATCTCGCGTACTTCAAGAACAACGGCTGGTCGTTGTGGGGTTTGGGCGAAGCGCTCGCCGCACAAGGCAAAGACGCCGCGAAGGCGCGTGAAGCACAGCAGGTGGCGTGGCAATACTCCGACCTTCCGGCGGGCCAGGTTCTGAACTGATGGCAGCACCTTCGCAACCGCGGAATCTCGGCTTCCACACTCGGGCCGTGCACGCAGGCGCGCGGCCCGAACCGGTGACGGGCGCGCGCGCCATTCCGATCTTTCAGACCACGAGCTACGTGTTCGAAGACTCGGACGCGGCGGCCGCGTACTTCAACCTGCAGGAATACGGCAACACGTATTCGCGGATCATGAATCCGACCGTTGCCGCCTTCGAAGAACGCATCGCGAATCTCGAAGGCGGCGTCGGCGCGCGTTGCGTTCGCAAGCGGTCTCGCCGCACAAACCGCTGCGCTGTTCACGCTGCTGGAACCGGGCGATCACATCGTCGCATCGAGCGCGCTGTACGGCGGCACGGTGACGCAGTTGAAACATCTGCTGCGCAAGTTGTCGGTGGAGCTGACGTTCGTAGACCCCGACCGCATCGACGCGTGGCGCACCGCACTTACCGATAAAACCAAGCTGCTGTTCGGCGAAACCATCGGCAATCCCGCGGGTAACGTGCTCGACATCGAAGCACTCGCCCAGCTCGCCCACGGTCACGGCGCGCCGCTGATGATCGACAACACGTTTGCCACCCCTTATCTGTGTCGGCCGATCGAATGGGGCGCCGACATCGTGGTGCACTCGGCAACGAAGTTCATCGGCGGACACGGCACCAGCATCGGCGGCGTGGTTGTGGACGCGGGCCGTTTCGACTGGTCGAACGGCCGCTATCCCGATCGTTGCGGCGCCCTCGCCCGCCTACCACGGGCTTTCATTCCACGAGACGTTCGGCATGTACGGCTACCTGATGAAGCTGCGCGCCGAAACGCTGCGTGATCTGGGCGCGGCGCTGGCGCCGTTGAATGCGTTCCTGTTCATGCAGGGGCTCGAAACGTTGCCGCTGCGCATGAAGGCACACGTTGCCAACGCCACCGCTGTGGCGCGCTTTCTCGCATCCGACGCCCGTGTCGAACGGGTGCGTTATGCCGGGCTCGAAGACAGCCCGTATCGTGCGCTGCGCGAGAAGTACCTGCCGCGCGGTGCCGGCGCGGTGTTCTGCTTCGATCTCGCAGGCGGGCGCGAAGCCGGCCGCACGTTCATCGCCGCACTGAATCTCTTTTCGCATCTCGCCAACGTGGGCGACGCGAAATCACTGGTGATTCATCCGGCCAGCACTACTCACCGTCAGCTCAGCGATTCCGAGCTCGCGGCGGCCGGCATCGGCCCCGGCACCATCCGGCTGTCGATCGGCATCGAGGATGCCGACGATCTGATCTGGGACCTGCAACAAGGCCTCGCTGCGGTGGCGCGATGAGCGAACCGGTCATGAACTCGTATCAGGATCCCGCCGTCATCCAACGACTCGTCGCAGGGGCGCGCACCATCGCGATGGTAGGTCTGTCTGCCAATCCGTTGCGGCCGAGCCACTTCGTCGGCTTCTATCTGTTGCGCCACGGCTTCCGCGTGATACCCGTGAATCCGCGCGAACGCGAAGTGCTCGGCCAGCGCAGCGTGGCGAGCCTTTCCGAAATCGACGTGCCGGTCGACATCGTCGACGTGTTCCGCGAACCGAGCGTAGTACCGCAAATTGCAACCGAAGCGGCTGCCATTGGTGCAAAGGCCTGTGGCTGCAGTTCGGCGTCGTGCACGAAGCCGGCGCAGCACGAGCGCGCGCCGCCGGGCTCGACGTGGTGATGGACCTGTGCCTCAAGATCGAACACGCACGCTATCTCGGCCGCATGCACTGGCTCGGCTTCGATACCGGCGTGATCAGCGCGCGCCGCAGACCGGTCTAGTGGCCCGTAACGGCCAAATGAGTAGAGCTTGCGTGATGCATCGGACGCGCTGGCCAGGCGCGCCGACGAGCTGTGGCGGGTACACGCGAGGAGGCGCAACGCCGCCAGCGCGTTCGAGGCGCGCAGCATACTCATTGGCCGTTACGGGCCACTCGTGATGCTCGATCGTATCCGGGCGTGGCGCCGCGCCCGCATTCTGGACCGCCACGCGATCACCGACTCGCTGTGGCAACGCTGCGCAAACGAGCTGCACATTCTCGACCGGCTCGACGACAGTGAACTGGCGCGGTTGCGCGAGCTCACCACGCTGTTCCTGCACCAGAAGAAAATTGTTGGCGCGCATGAACTGGTGGTGGACGATGCCATGCGCATCACCGTCGCCGCGCAAGCGTGCCTGCCGATACTGAATCTCAGTCTCAACCTCTACGAGGGCTGGTATACGATCATCCTGTATCCGGGTTCGTTCGTGGCGCATCGCGAGGTGCAAGATGAAGACGGCGTCGTTCACACCGGCTATGAAGAACTCGACGGCGAATCCGCCGAAGGCGGTCCGGTGGTGCTGTCGTGGGAAGAGGCGAAACCTCTGCCCGCCGACGAGGTGTACAACGTGGTGGTGCACGAGTTCGCCCACAAGCTCGACGAGTCCACCGGCGCGCCGAACGGATTGCCGCCCTTACATGCCGACATGAGTATCGAGGCGTGGTCCACCGTCATGAGCACCGCGTTCGACGCATTCAACGAGAAGCTCGATCGCAACGAAGAGCCGCCCTTCGACGACTATGCCGCAACCGATCCGGCGGAATTCTTCGCAGTGACCAGCGAGTTGTTCTTCGCCGCGCCCGACGTGCTGATAGAGGCGTATCCCGACGTATACGCGCAACTGCGCGCGTTCTATCGCCAGGACCCGTTCGCGGCATACGAGCCGATCAGAAGATAAGAGCGTCAGTCGACGAGGATGGCCGGGCCGAGCGTATTCAGATCGCGTCGTCGCGTACGCCAGTCGGGCATGTGACGATCCATCAACCGTTCGAAGCCCGGGCCGTGATCGTGGTGCTTCAGATGCGCGAATTCGTGAACGATCACGTAGTCCATCAGCTCGAGCGGCGCCTTCACCAGTTGCGTGTTGAGCGTAACGTCGCCGGTTGCCGTGCAGCTGCCCCACTGCGACCGCATGCGGCGCAAGCGCCAGCTCGGTGTGCCCTTCAGCCACGGCAGATCGATGCACTGCTCGATGCGTTCCTTCAGCACCTCGGTCGCACGGCTTCGATACCAGACGCGCATCAGGTCGCGAACGTGGTCGGACTTCCGATCGTTGGTGGCCACCGCAAAACGTCGCCCGTTGAACGAAACCGAATCGCGGCCCTTCGGAGATTCGAATGCGATCGGATGGCGTTTTCCGAGGAAAAACTGCAGTGAGCCTTCGTCGTAGCGTGGTGCGACCGCCTTTGCTTCGGCAACGCGGTCGGCGATCCACTCGGCGTGCATCTGCACCACGCGACGAATCTCTTTGAGGCTCGCCCAGGTGGGCGCACCGACACGCACTGTGCCGTCGTGGTGCACCCGCACCGAAATGTTCTTGCTGCGCCGACCCGTGCGGCGGACCTGGAACGAAATCGACATGCCGGGCATTATCGCCTCAGACTCCAAATTCGTAATAGATGAACGGCGCAAAATATGCAGGCAGCCGCTTTGCAAACCGACTCCGCGCTGCACATCGATAAGGCACTGCGTGACGACGTTCGGTTGCTGGGAGAAATCCTCGGCCGCGTCATCGCCGCCGATCGCGGCGACGCCTTCGTGGATCGCATCGAACGCATTCGCGCGCTGGCGAAAGCGGCCCGCTCCGGCGGCGGCGCCGAATGGGATGAGCTGAGCGCTCTGCTCGAGTCGATTCCGGCCGACGCGATCTGCGACGTAGCTCGCGCGTTCAATCAGTTTCTGAATCTCGCCAACATCGCCGAGCAGCAGCATCAGGCTGCAAATCAGGCAACGCTCACCGTCGAATTGCCCGATGCGGAAGGACTCGACGCGGCTATCGACGCCCTGCAGATCGAACTGGTGCTTACGGCACACCCAACGGAAGTGCTCAGGCGCACGCTGGTATTGAAGTACGACGCGATCGGCCGCGCGCTTGCGCAGCAACCACGCGACGTTGCCACGCTGGAGCGGCTGATCGCCGAGGCGTGGCACAGCGACGAAGTGCGCCACGAGCGCCCTACACCGCAGGACGAAGCGAAATGGGGTTACGCGGTAATCGAACAATCGCTGTGGGAAGCGCTGCCGCGTTTTCTGCGCCAGTTCGACGCGAGCCTCGTCGCATCGGGCCGCGCGCCGCTCGATGCGTCGGCCACGCCGATCCGCTTCGCCACATGGATGGGCGGCGACCGCGACGGCAATCCGAACGTCACCGCCACAGTCACGCGCGAAGTGTTGATGCTGGCGCGCTGGATGGCCGCCGATCTGTACCTGCGCGATGTCGACGCGCTGCAAGGTTCGCTGTCGATGACGCATGCAAACGCCGCGTTGATGCAACGCGCGCAGAACTCGCGCGAACCGTATCGCGCGGTGCTGAAGGAAGTGCGCGAACGACTTCGTCGCACGCGCGACTGGGCCGAGGGACCGAGCGCGCTGCCGCCAGCCGATCGATCGCAGATCTATTTCGACGTCGAGGATCTGCACGAACCGCTGGCGATGTGTCATCGCTCGCTGCACGAATGCGGGATGGGGCTGATCGCCAACGGTCCGCTGCTCGATACGTTACGCCGCGTCGCTGCGTTCGGCACCACGCTGGTCCGCCTCGACGTACGGCAGAGTTCCGATCGGCACACGCTGGTGCTCGACGAGATCACGCAGTACCTCGGCATCCTGCGCGACGGTCGCAGCTACGCCGAGTGGTCCGAGAAGCAGCGCCAGGAATTTCTGTTGGCGGAGCTGGTCGGCCGGCGGCCGTTGTTCCCCGCTTCGTGGCCAGCCTCTAACGACAGTCGTGAGGCGCTCGATACGTGCGCGGTGATTGCATCGCCGCTCGGCACCGGCGTAGCGCAGTACGTGATCTCGATGGCAACTTCGCCCAGCGACGTGCTGGCGGTGATTCTGTTGTTGCGATCGGTGGGCGTGGAGCGCGCGCTGCCGGTGGTTCCACTGTTCGAAACGCTTGCCGACCTCGACGGCGCCGCCGCCACTATCGACGCATTGCTGACGATTCCGTGGTATCGGCGTTATGCGGGCGCAGAGCAGCACGTGATGATCGGCTACTCGGATTCCGCAAAGGACGCGGGTCAACTCGCCGCCGCGTGGGCGCAATACCGCGCGCAGGAGCAGCTGGTCGAAGTTGCGCAGCGACACGGCATCCGGCTGCGCTTGTTCCACGGCCGCGGCGGCGCGGTCGGTCGCGGCGGCGGACCGTCGCATCAGGCGATCCTGTCGCAACCGCCCGGGATCGGTGCAGAGCAGCTTGCGCGTTACCGAACAAGGCGAGGTGATCCGCTTCAAGCTCGGCAACCCCGGGCTCGCCACCGAAACGCTCACGCGCTACGTCACCGCCGTGCTCGAAGCAACGTTGCATCCGCCGCCGGTTCCGAATGCCGAATGGCGCGCGCGCATCGGCGAGTTGTCGTCGCAGGCGCTGGCCGCGTATCGCGGCGTCGTGCGCGAAGACCCCGCCTTCGTGCCGTTGTTCAGGGCGCTAACGCCCGAGCGCGAACTCGGCATTCTCGCGTTGGGCAGCCGTCCATCGCGGCGGCGCGACACGCAGGACATCAGCAGCCTGCGCGCCATTCCGTGGGTGTTCGCGTGGACGCAGATCCGGCTCATGTTGCCGGCGTGGCTCGGCACCGATGTGGCACTCGCAACGGTAGACTCGGGCGACGACGTGTTGGCGGACATGTCGCACTGGCCGTTCTTCCGCATGCAGCTCGACATGCTGGAGATGGTGCTCGCGAAAGCCGGATCCCGATCTCGCGCAGTATTACGCGCGCCGTCTGACCACGACCGAGCAGCAGAAGTCGGTCGCGCGGCTGGGCGAACGCGCGAACGTACTCGCTGCTGCATTGCTGAAACTGCACGGCGCGAAGCAGCTGCTGCAGAATGATCCGGCGTTGCGTGCGTCGTTGTCGGTTCGCAACACCTACCTCGATCCGTTGCATCTGTTGCAGGCGGAATTGCTCGCGCGCTACCGCAACGCGCCCGACGATGCGACCGCGCGCGCGTTGAAGGTGACGATGGCTGGCATTTCGAGCGGCTTGCGCAATACGGGTTGAAGAGCGGTTGATGAGTACGACTTCCGATGCCGACGATCTCGCAAACGGACGTGTAACGAGCCGCGAACTCGTCGAGCGCGCGCTCGCGCGCATCGCTGACCCAGCCGGCGAAGGGGCGCGCACGTTCACGAAGGTCTACGCAGACATCGCACGCGCCGAGGCCGATCACTCCGACCGCCTGCGAAGCGCCGGAATCGTTCGGTCGCCGGTCGAAGGTCTGCCGGTTTCGGTGAAGGATCTGTTCGATGTGGCGGGCGATGTAACGCGCGCCGGTTCGAAGGTTCTCGCGAACGCTTCGCCGGCGCTGCGCGATGCGGGCGCGGTGGCGCGTTTGCGCGCGGCCGGCGCCGTCATCGTGGGGCGCACCAACATGGTGGAATTCGCATTCGGTGTGGTCGGCGCGAATCCGCACTACGGCACACCGAAGAATCCGTTCGACCGCGCAGTCGGACGCGTTCCGGGCGGTTCATCCTCCGGCGCGGCCGTTGCGGTGGCAGACGGCATGTGTGCGATGGCGCTGGGTACGGACACGCGCGGTTCGATCCGCCTGCCGGCGGCGCTGTGTGGAGTAACGGGGTTCAAACCCACCGCACGTCGGGTGCCACGCGACGGCGCATTTCCGCTGTCGTACACGCTCGACTCCGCTGGGCCGTTGGCGGATTCGGTGGCCATGTGTGCTGCGTTCGATGCGGTGCTGGCGGCGGAGCCTTCGTCAGCGCTAACGAATCTTGAGTGTCGCGGGTTGCGGTTGTTGCTGCCGCGTTCCGGCGTACTCGACGATCTCGAGCCCGCCGTGGCGACCGCGTTCGATGCAGCGCTCGCAACGCTGATCGACGCCGGAGCCCTGGTGATCGAAGCGCCGCTGCCGGTGTTCGATCGGCAGGCGGATTACTTTCGCGCCGGCGGTTATGCAGGAGCCGAGGCGTATTCGATCCATAAACCTCGTCTGGCACGCATGAGTGAATACGATCCGCGTGTGGGCAAGCGCATCATGCTGGGGAGCGATTTGAGCGGTGCGGATTACGTGGAATTGGGACGGTTGCGGAGCGCTTCGATCCAGGAGTTTGAACACGCGGTTGCGCCGTACGACGCGATTCTGATGCCCACTGCGCCGTGTACTGCGCCGACCATCGAAGAAGCGACGCGCAGCGACGAAGACTATTTCCGCTGGAACGGGCGGATTCTGCGGAACGTCGGGTTGGTGAATTTTCTGGATGGATGCGCGGTATCGGTGCCGTGTCATTCAGCGGGAGAGGCGCCGGTCGGGTCTGTCGGTGTGCGGGGTTGGGATGAGTGACCGGCATACGCTGGCTGTAGCGGCGGCAGTGGAGGACGCGCTCGGACGCGCATGACGTGTCGAACGAATTTGCCGAATACGTGCACGGACAGCTCGCCGATCTCGGCGAGGTCGTCTTCGGGCGATTCTTCGGCGGCATCGGCTTCAAGCTCGGCGATGTCCAGTTCGCCATGTGCATGCGCAACACGCTGTACTTCGTCGTCGACGGCGCGACGCGCCCACGGTACTCGATCAAGGCTCGAAGCCGTTTCAATATGAAACCGCCAAGGGGATCCGGCTGGTGCAACGCTACTACGAAGTGCCGGAGGACGTGCTCGAGGATCGCGACGTCTTGACGACATGGGCGCAGGAAGCCGTCGCGGCCGCGATGCGGCCAAAGCACCCGCGCAAACCAAAGCCCAGGTCGAACTCCAAGTGAGGTTGAACGCCAAGGCGAAGCCGAATACGAAGGCAAGCAACAAGCCGAAGACAAAGAAGAAGAAGCGCTGAGCGAGCGGGTACTATTGCCGCTCACGCAGAAATCTGGACGGGCACCATGCGCGCAGCTTTGATGGAACGCGGTTCGATCTGGGTAGACACGGTGCCGGACCCGATCCCGCTCGCCGGCGAAGTACTCGTAAAGACGCGCGCGTGCGGCATCTGCGGTTCCGATCTGCACGCCGCCCGGCACACCGAAGCGTTCGTGAACACCAGCCGTGAGGCCGGTGGCGCTTTCAAACTGACTACGTTCGATCCTGTGGTGCTCGGGCACGAGTTCTCTGCCGAGATCGTCGACTACGGCCCGAACACGCCCCATGACCTGGCCGTTGGCACGGTCGTGTGTTCGGTGCCGATGCTCGCGCGGCAGAACGCGCTGGCGGTCGGCTATTCAGCTGAGATTCCCGGCGGGTTCGCGCAGTACATGGTGTTGTCGCGCTCGCTGTTGCAGCCGGTGCCGGCCGGAACGCCCGATACACACGCCGCGCTGACTGAGCCGATGGCAGTGGGTCTACATGCGGTGAACAAGGCGCGACTTGAGTCCCAACGACGCCGTGCTGGTGCTTGGCTGCGGTCCGGTGGGTCTCGCGGTGATCACTGCACTGAAGCAACGCGGCGCGGGGCCGGTGTTCGCCGCAGACTATTCACCGCGGCGGCGCAGTCTCGCCGCGGGACAAGGCGCAGATAACGTGGTGGATCCGCGCGTTGAATCGCCGTATCGGTATCCCGAACTGCAGCGCTCCGAGAACGTGGTGATTTTCGAGTGCATCGGCGTACCGGGCATGATCGACCAGGTATTCCTCGCGGCACCGCGCAACGCGCGCATCGTGGTGGTGGGGGTGTGTCTCGAAATGGATCACAGCCGGCCGCTGATCGCGATCAACAAGGAACTCTCGGTGCAGTACGTGCTCGGCTACACACTGGACGAATTCGGCGAGTCGCTGCGGCGCATAGCGGACGGATCGTTCGACGTCGCGCCGCTGATCACGGCGCGCATCGGGCTCGAAGAAGTGGCTGGTGCGTTCGATGCGCTGCGCGATCCCGAGAAGCACGCGAAGATTCTGGTCGAGCCCTGGCTTTGATAAGAGCGCGCGTTGATCAGAGCGCCGCTTCGCGGCGCTTCAACCAACCGACGTTGAAGAACGCGCCGAACGGCACGAACGCGGCACCGATCAACCGGGCCGCTTCCGCGCGGCTCCACTTGCGTCCGCTCAGCACGTCGATCGCGAGCCCCATGTAGACCACGAACGTGAGGCCGTGAATCGGCCCCATGATCGCCGTCGCCTGCGGCACGCCGAACGCATGCTTCAGCGGCACCGCAATACATACGAGCACGACAAGCGTGGTGCCCTCGAACAGCGAGCCCACGCGCAAACGCTTGAGCTCATCCCGTTCCTCTTCGCTGCTCAAACCGCCGCCTTCAGTTGCGCCTCGCTCATCTGCTGTATCGCCGCACCGACGAACGCGAGCGCTTGTGCGGTGATTTCCGGCCCCGCGCTTTCCGGATTACCCGCGTCGAACGGCGGCGCCGGATCGTATTCGAGTGCGAGTTGCGAGAGTTTGGCTGCTTGCTCCCCACGCAGTCTGGCGAGCAGCGTCAAACCGAAATCGATGCCGGCCGTAACACCGCCTCCGGATATGCGATTACGATCGGTTACCACGCGCGCCTTCACCACGTCGACGCCCAGCGCTGCGAGCATGTCGAGCGCCGACCAGTGCGAAGTAGCTTTGTAGCCCTGCAACAGTCCAGCCGCCGCGAGTATCAAAGAGCCGGAACACACCGAGGTAACGTACCGCGCGGTGGCACCGCGATCGCGCAGGAACGCGAGCACCTCTGCGTCCTGCATCACCGCCGCCGTGCCGAAGCCACCGGGCACGAACAGGATATCGAGTTGCTTCGGACAATCTTCGAACGTCGCGTTCGGTTCGATGCGGATGCCGGTATCGGTGGTTACGGCAGCGCGCGTCTTCCACACCAGATGGATCTTCGAGTGCATCGAAAGCGTCGCTTCGGGGCCCACCAGGTCGAGCAGAGTCAGGCCGGGATAAAGCAACATGGCCACCTGCAACGGCGCCTCTGCGCGTTCGTTGGTGGGCCACTGAAGGTGGTCGGTCATCGTATTGTTCCGTTCGGATGGAGCTGCATCGTGGCCAAACGGTCCCGTCTCAACCAGTGGCTAAAATGACATAGTTCGATGTTTTCCAGCCAACTTGGGCGTCCAGCTGCCCGCCGTTTGCTGATAATCTCTTGGCGCGAAATTACTGCTTGGATCACATTCAGCCATGCACGTCGTATCCGTTCTGGCCCTGCACGGCGTGATCGCGTTCGACCTCACGCTCGCCTGCGACGGGTTTTCACGCGTGCAGGTGAACGGACGCGACGCTTACCGGGTTCGCGTATGCGGCGAGGCACCCATCGTCAAAGCCGGGTTGTTCGACCTGCACGTGCCGTGGGGGCTGAGCCAGATTGCGAGAAGCGACACGCTGATCGTGCCGGGCATCGAGAATCCGGCAATGCCGATCAGCGACGCGGTGCTCGATTCAGTGCGCGCGGCGGCGCGGCGCGGCGCCAGAGTCGCGTCGATCTGCAGCGGCGCGTTCGTACTTGCAGCGGCCGGTCTACTCGACGGCAAGCGCGCCACCACACACTGGCTGGCCGTGCGCGAATTGGCCGAACGATATCCGGCCATCGAAGTCGATCCCAACGTGTTGTTCGTCGACAACGGCAACATCCTGACATCAGCCGGCGCTGCAGCGGGCATCGACCTGTGTCTGCACATGATCCGCCGCGATCACGGCTCGGCAGTTGCAGCCGATGCGGCGCGGCGCGCGGTCGTGCCCCTGGAACGCGACGGGGGCCAGGCGCAATTCATCGTGCACGAGCCGCCCGACTCCACGAGCAGCCTCGCGCCGCTGCTGGAGTGGATGCGTACGCACTTGAACGCCGACATCAGTCTCGAAAGCATGGCGCGCCGCGCGGCGATGAGCTCGCGCACACTCAGCCGGCGGTTTCGCGATCAGACCGGCACCACGCCGTTGCAATGGCTGCTGACGGAACGCATCAGGCGCGCGCAGCAATTGCTGGAGTCGAGCGACATGTCCATCGAGCAGATCGCCACGAAGGTCGGCTTCGAGAACGCAACCAACCTGCGCCAGCGTTTCGCGCGTGTGGTCGGCACATCGCCGCGGGCCTATCGCCGCACGTTCGGTGGCGCACGCAGCGCCGAGCAGACAC
The DNA here is from genome assembly GCA_963822125.1 of uncultured Gammaproteobacteria bacterium. Classification (GTDB taxonomy): domain Bacteria; phylum Pseudomonadota; class Gammaproteobacteria; order Pseudomonadales; family Azotimanducaceae; genus DATJGR01. The sequence continues at coordinate 92,757 of CAWGGQ010000019.1, forward strand.
ACGGCAACGCGCGTTCCCGGAGAGTTTGAGGTTCAACAGCTACGCTTCGGCGTTGATCTTGCCGGCGTTGATCTTGCTGAAGCCGCCGCTCATAGTGGCCAGCCCGGTTTCCAATGGGACGACGCCGTGGCTTTCGAACTCCATCCCCGCCTCGCCGCCGATTCGCTCCGCGTCGGGCACTTGCCGCTGTGCAATCTGCTGCTCAACAACGATTCGCGGTTTGCGTGGTGCATTCTCGTGCCGCGCATCGAAGGGCTGCGCGACTTTCACGAAGTTCCCGCGCAACATCGCGATGCGCTGTTCGAAGAAATCGAACGCGTCTCCGTTGCGCTTCGACAGCTCACGAATGCCGACAAGATGAACGTCGCGGCGCTGGGCAACATGGTGCCGCAGCTGCACATTCACGTGATCGCGCGTCACACCACCGACGCCGCATGGCCGTCGCCGGTGTGGAGCGCGCCCGGTGCTACGCCGTATCCGGATCCGCAACCGATGCTCGAGCGCCTGCGCGCCCGTCTCGAGTTGCGGCCGGCGCCCGGCTTCGCGCAACACCCGCGGCATCGCGTCGACATCGCGCCGACGGGTGCTCACGTGCAAGTGGAACTCGGTGGTGTGGTGATCGCGGATACGCGCGACGCGCTGCTGGTGGACGAATCGCGACACGACCTCGTGTACTACGTGCCGCGCCGCGACGTGCGCATGGATCTGCTCACCGCAACCGAGCACACCAGTTACTGTCCGTTCAAAGGCACTGCGCGCTATTGGTCCATCGCCGTCGGCGAGCGGCGCGCCGAAAACGCGGTGTGGGCTTACGACGAGCCGTATGACGAAGCATTGCCGTTGCGCAATCACGCCGCGTTTTATACAGACCGCGTCGATCGAATCACGATCGACGGCAAATCCGACCGCTAAACCCCACACCAAGGGAGACCATCGATGCGACAGGCCATAGCTTTGCTCCTCGCGACCCTCACGTTCACCGCCAACGCCACCACACTGGATGAGGCACTTGCCGGCAGCCTGCGCGATCCCGCGAACGTCGCGCGCGACCAATACCGGCATCCGAAGCAGGTGCTGGAATTCTTCGGCGTGAAACCGGACTCGGTAGTGGTGGAAGTGTGGCCGGGCGGCGGCTGGTGGACCGAAATTCTCGGACCTTACCTGCGCGATCACGGCATCTACTACGCGGCGGGGTTCGCCACTACGTTGCCGGGCATACCTGAATATCAGGTGGCCGCGCAGGCCAAACTGGCCGACAAGCTTGCAGGCAACGCTGCCTTCGATCACGTCGTGCTGACGCAGCTCGGTTATCCGGGACGTCTCGTAATGGCGCCGCCGGGACACGTCGACGTGCTCATGACGTTCCGCAACGTTCACAACTGGCTTGCCGGCGGCTACGCGAAGGAAATGTTCGCGGCGTTCCACAGCACGCTGAAGTCGGGCGGTGTGCTCGGCGTGGTGGAACACCGCGCGAAACCCGGCACGTCGATCGACGTCATGAAGAAGTCCGGTTACATGACCGAGGAATACGTCATCGGCCTGGCCAAAGAAGCCGGCTTCACGCTGGAAGGCAAGTCAGAGGTGAACGCGAACCCGAAGGACGACACCGATCATCCGCAAGGCGTGTGGTCGTTGCCGCCGAATCTCGCGGTATGCAAACCGATGCCGGAAGGCGCCGAGAAAGACGCGTGCATAACCGAGTATCGCGCCATCGGCGAATCGGACCGCATGACGCTGAAGTTCCGCAAACCCTGAGCGCGGCACTACTCGGCCGTTAGCGCTGCCTCGGTGACGATGACGAGCACTTCGCTGTCTGCACCGAGCCGCAGCCGCTGACGATCCTCTCGAGAGGCAGCGACGCGGCTCAATGCCGCGAAACCAGCCGCACCCGACGGTGTGGTTGCAAGATCGAACTGCTCGAGAACCTCGCAAGCTGCGATAGCTTCCGCGTCGTCGACGGTTGCATACGCGGCGGTTACTGAACGCAGCACCGGCCAGGCCGCAGCCGACGGCGCGTAACACGCCAGGCGACCCATACTGGTATTCCCGGTCTGCGCGATCGTCAATGCACGATCGGCGCGGGCGCTCGCTTGCAGACACGCCGCGAGCTCCGGTTCCACGACAACCACCGTAGGTGCACGACCGCCGAGCACAGCGACGAAGTGTGCTGCGATTGCGGCCGCCATGCCCCCGACGCCGGCCTGTAGAAACACGTGCGATGGCGTCGTTCGCGCCGCGAGAATCTCCGCGGCGATTACCGTGTAGCCTTCCATCACGTTTTGTACGGTGGAATCGCGCGCATCGGTCGCGCAATCGGAAACTGCGATCCAACCGTTCGACTCGGCCGCAACGCGGCATGCTTCCAGCGAATCTTCGTAGCGACCCGGCACCGTTACGATCTGCGCGCCCTGCGCCGCAATCGCGCGTACCTGTTCCGGAGGCGCACCGGCCGCAACGAAGATGCAACAGCGCGCGCCGACCAACCGCGCGCCTGCCGCTACGGAACAACCGTGATTGCCCGCGGTGGCTGCGGTGAACGTAACCTCGGGAAGAGTCGGCCTCGCGCCGCGCAGCATTTCGGCTATCGATATCGCGGCGCCGAGTTCGCGCGATTTCAATTCCGCGCTGAGACAAAGCACGGCATACGCGCCGCCAAGCGCCTTGAAACTGCGAAGGCCGAGCCGCACGCGTTCGTCCTTCACCCACACTTCGCGTAGTCCCCACGCGCGCGCCAGTTCGGTCAGACGTCGCAAAGGAGTTGTGGTGTACTCGGGACACGCACCGATGGCCGCGCGCACCCGTGTTGCCGCGGCCGCGCCGAACGGCGCGGCAACGTCAACGTCCGGAATTCGCTTATCGGCGTAGAAGATAGAGGGCATCGAAAGCGCCGGAGTCAGCGCCTTCCAACGGCTTCGTCGATCTGCCGCGTGAGCTGCGCCGACAACGCGCCTTCGGCTTCTGCGTCGAGACACTCGCGCAGCTCGACGCGGTTCTTCACGCCGAGAATCACGGTATCCACGTCGACGCCGAATGCGTAGCGATGCGCGAGCTTCGCCGTCGTGGTTCCCAACGAGCGTGCCAGGGCGCGCAGCGGTGCGGCGCGATCGAAGTCGCGGCGATCGGGGTCGTTCATTGCGAGTTCCCGGTCGAGTTGATCCGTCAACGCGCCCGCCTGTACTGCACGAATGCCCTCTATGCCCACGCCCGCGGCGCGTGCTGCGGCGATGATGTCGCGCGGTCGCGCCGGCTCGTCGAACCGTCGCATGCCGCCCGCGGAGTCGAGGCAATTCGCCACGCACTGCACCACCGCCGGTTTGGGATCGGTGCGCAGCACTTCGATGATCGTATCGGGCAACCCCACGCCGGTGATGCCCCAGTTGCCGATCAAGCCTTCGCGCATCAGCGCTTCGAACGTCGGAATCACCTGCTCGCGGTAAATCGACAGCGGTGTGGCGAAGCGATCCTGTACCGCGGCATCGCGCGGGAACCGGTAGCCGTCGGGAATGATGTTCGAGTGCAGCAACAACAAGATCGACGCGCGACAGGCGCATTGCAGTGAGGCTGCGCTCGAGGTGTTTGCGGATGATCGACGGCGCCTCCGAAGCCACCGCCGGCGTGCCGAGCTGACACTTCGTTGCGAACCGTAAGCCGGCCGGCGGCCGTCCTTCAAACGCGGCGCCGATGACGGCTTCCGACTCGCCGCGGCCATACAGCGGCGCGAGGTCGAACAGGTTGATGCCGCCATCGACGGCCGAATGCACGGTGGCCACCGCCTCCGCACGATCGGTTCGTCCCCATACCTGGCCCAAGCCGCCGCCACCGAGCGTCAATCGGCTGACCGGCCAGAGATTCCCTAAACGTCGCGTCTGCATGCGTGCGATCCTAGTGTCGTGACTCATAGATTTCGATACATCCTGCGTGACTGTCCGGGTGCGGGGCAAGGCGCCGGCGTGGTGGGCTCCACGTCAAGCGTCGGCGCCTTCCTATCTTGGACAAACGCCGCACCGCACCCGGACAGTCACGCCCGAAGGGAGCGTGCCCGCACTGTTGGCGCTGCGTTGCAACTCGTCGCCGTATTCCCGATACGACTCCTCATTGCGCCTTGCGCCAACAGTCCAGGCGCGCTCAGGATGTACCGAAATCTATGAGTCACGACACTAGCGTGTTCCACAACTTGAAAGGGCCGCCCATGCAGCCGTCCGCGAGTTTCGAATATCTGCGCGAACAGATCGTCGGCGTCGACTCGACGTTCACCACGCCGTTCGGCGAACGGTTGATGGTGTATTGCGACTACACCGCGTCGGGACGCTGTTTGCTGTTCGTCGAGAACTATCTGCAAAGCCTGCAACGTACTTACGCGAACACGCACACCGAAGACGACACGACCGGCCGCAACATGACGCAACTGTTGCGCGAAGCGGAAGCGTCGATCAAAGCCGCCGTCAACGCCGGCCCCGACGGACGCATCATCGCGATCGGCACCGGCGCAACGGGCGCAATCAACAAACTGCAGCAGATTCTGGGCGTGTACTGTCCGCCAGCAACCCGCGCGCGTATCTCCGACGAACTAGACGCCTGCATCGGCGTAGAGGGCCGCCGGAAATTCGAAGCGCACCTGCGAAGGCAACAACCGGTGGTATTCGTAGGTCCGTTCGAGCATCACTCCAACGAGGTGTCGTGGCGCGAAGGGTTTGCAACGGTGGTGGAAGTTCGCCTCGATGCCGATGGCGCCGTCGACCTCGCGCACCTCGAAGCGTTGCTGCGCGACCCGCAGTACCAATCGCGCGTGCGCATCGGTTCGTTCTCGGCGGCATCGAACGTCACCGGTATCCGCGCACCCGTACACGCAATCGCGCGCTTGTTGCATGCACACGATGCGATCGCATGCTTCGACTACGCCGCCAGCGCACCGTATGTGCAGATCGACATGAACCCATCCAACGACGCGGAGGGCGACGGTGACACATCGCTCGACGCAGTGTTCATATCGCCGCACAAGTATCTCGGCGGTCCCGGATCGAGCGGCATCCTCGTATTCAACAAGCGTCTGTACAAGGAGCAGCTACCGCCCACCGTCGCGGCCGGAGGCACCGTCGACTATGTCAGCGAGGTCGACCAGGATTTCATCGCCGATATCGAAGAGCGCGAGAAGGCCGGCACACCCGGCACGCTACAGGTGCTGAAGGCCGCGCTCGCATTGCGCGTGAAGGACTGGATCACCAGCGAGCGTATCGAGGCGCGCGAAGGCGAGCTGCTCGAGCGCGCCATGCAACGCTGGCAACGGTTGCCTTCGATCGAGATTCTCGGCAACCCGGACCCTCATCGGCGCATCGCGATCGTGTCGTTGAACGTCAAGGACCCCGACGGCCGCTATCTGCATCCCAAGTTCGTCACCGCACTGTTGAACGACTTATTCGGCATTCAGTCGCGCGCCGGCTGCTCGTGCGCTGGTCCATATGGTCACCGGCTGCTGCACATAGATGGCGCGCGATCCGACCGCTATCGGCAATGGGTCAAGAAAGGCTTCGGCGGCATCAAACCCGGCTGGTGTCGGGTCGGCTTTCACTACGCGATGGACGACGCGGAAGCCGACTACCTGATCGACGCCATGGAGTTCGTCGCCGAACACGGTCATCGCTTCATACCGCTGTATCACTTCGAACTCGAAACCGGTACGTGGACGCACGCCAAATCGCGCGCACAGTACGAACACTTGTCGCTGGAAGCAGCGCTGAGCGCCGGGCGGGTCGAACCCACTGCCCGTCCGTCGGCGGAACGCGCGCGCCTCTACGGACAGTTTCTCGACGACGCGCGCTTGCGAGCGAAAGCGTTGGCGCGCGACGCGGTGAGCAACGACTCGCGGCTCGATGGGGAGTTGGGCGAGTTGCAGGTCTTCGCGCTGAGCCGCGACTGCCTGTCCTGAAGCTGCACACACCGTACGGGATCAGATGCGGCGCCAAGCGCCGCGTCCGTCGATCAGAGCTAGTTCTTCAGAGATAGTTCTTCAGCAGATGGTGGAAGTGGCGGATCTTCGTTTCCTGATAGTTCGCCAAGACGATGTCGTCGTACTGCGCCGCTTCCAACCCTAGTTGCACCTTCGGCAGGTTGAACGTGTCCTGCGTGAACACCTTCGCCAACAAGCCGAGCTCGGGTGCGTCGGTCCACGGTTGATCTTCCTCGAGCCAGTGCATTTTTGCAGGCGCCGGACGCTCGCCGGTGAACGGGCTCAGGTAGTAGCACTCCATGACCGACTTATCGAAACGGTTCTGATAAGGACGGAACCGATACACGATGCGGTTATAGCCGCCCCACGGATGGAAGTTCGGGAACAGCGTGTAGTAGATGCTGTCGGAAACGCACGCATCGGAGATCGGCGTGTTGTCGCCAACGATCGGCTGAAGGCCCATACGTCCGCCGGCCGCCATCATTGCGCGCGCCGTCATCCCGGCCGGAACTTCACCGAGAGCAGGCTGATCGAGATAGCGCATCGTCACCGAATCGAACAACTCCTGTTCGGTCGGCGCGAACTTGAGGTGTGGACTCGGCGTTGCGTTCGGCGTGATGGCGCGCGAGAAATTTCCCCACGCGTCGTATTGCGAATTCTCGTCACCGATGCCAACGAGAATCTGCGGGTGCGTATGGATGACGTGAAACGCCTCCATGAACGCTTCCTGGCAGATCTTCCAGTTGCACGCCATCACTTTGGCGACGTGCGCCTCGATGTAACGCTCCTCCGGCTTCCACACCGCAAAGTGCTCGGGCAGATCGCCGAGAAACTTCGCCAGCGGTTCGGCTTTGACATCCATGTTGATGAACACCCAGCCGCCCCACGTGTCGCAGAGCACCGGCGTCAAACTGAAGTCCTTCTTGTCGATGTGCGGGAAATCCCACTCCGACGTCACCGACCGCGACGAGCCGTCGAGATTCCAGCTGAAACCGTGGAACGGACAGATGAAGCTGGACGCGTGCCCGTCGGCATCGCACAAGCGCCGGCCGCGGTGACGACACACGTTGTGGTGCGCGCGAAAACCCTGCTGGGTGCGCACCACGATGATCGAGTAGCTGCCGATCTCGTAGGTGGTGTAATCGCCGACGTTCGGAATCTGTTCCTCGCGGCACGCCATCTGCCACACCTTCGGCCACATCTGCCGCATTTCGAGGTCATGGAAAGCCTGTGTGGTGTAGCGGCTCACTGGAACCGTTGTCGGCGGAGCCTCGAATTTGCCCTCGAGCGTCAGCGTTCGCGGTGGTGGAACCACGTCGCGACTGATCAGTTCCTGATAACTGATGCCTGCAGAACGCGTTTGTCGTTGAGTTGCTGCTGCCATGATCTTTTCCTGCCCTTAAGTGAAGTCTCTTGTCTCGTGCCAAACGAATCAGGTCACCTTGTGACTACGCCGGCTCACCACCGTGCCGGGCAACTGCGGGCCCGCCAACCACAACAGCATGTGCGGATCGGCGAACGTCAGATCGCCCGAATGATGTCGGCCGTCGAAATAGAACACGCCGCGTAACCCGTTGTTGTCGACGTCGACGAGCCCGTCGTCGCGCAACGTATACACGGCGCCTGTGAGTGGATGTTTCAACACGGCCATTTCAAATGCTCCCTGTCAGTTTGTTCGAAAAACTCCGCTAAACGGAGTTTTTGGCGTTCAATTCAATGATAACCCCAACTGCAGACGGCGCTCGGTATCGCGCGGGTAGAGCCAGCCGTCGTCGATGACGGGCGCCACGCGCAACGGTTGCGGAATTCGCTCCACGCCGATGATCGCGTCGATCGCCTGATGCCAGTGATAGATGCGCGCTTCCTGATAGCTGAGCGGCACGCCGTCGTACGCATACGATTCGACTGACTTCTGTATCCAGTTGCCGAATTGCGTGTCTTCCGCAACGACGTCGTTGAAGAACGACGGATACAGTTCCCACGCGTTGGGCTTCTCTGCCGGCGCCCAGTCTTTGCCGTACCACGAAACCTCGAGCGTGGTCGTGTTCAAGCCGGTGGGCCAGAACGCCATGACCGGAAAGCCTTTTGCACTCATCGGCGAAACGAGATTCGGCACGAGGTTGAACGACAACGTGCACGTGCGCGCAATTTCGCCCACCGTCTCGATCTCCGGACGATCGTCGAAGCTCTCGTTCTGCCCGCGCTGCGCTCGCGACGGCGCCACCATGCGACCGTGGCCGCCCGCGTACAACGTATTCACGTTGCCGCGATGGTCGAGCAGCGGCGACACCGTGGTCGGATGGATGGAAGGCACGTGGTACACCTCCATGTTCGCTTCCATCGCGATCTTCCAGTTGCAGTTCAACTCGAAGCGGTCCTTCTTCACGAAGCGCAACGACTCGAACTGGAACTGACGCCATTGCGGCAGAAACGCTGCGAATTCCTCTTCGAGCGGCCGCGCATCGGCATCGAAATTCACGAACAGGAATTTGCCGAGGCGTTCGATCCGCACCGGATAGAGCGAACGACACGACTTGTCGAGGCCGACGAAGTCGCGTTCGTCGCGCAACGCGATCAGCGATCCCGCGTGGTCGTAAACCCAACCGTGGTAGCCGCACACCAGCTTGCTGCCCTTGCCGTACGGCTCGCGCACCAGTGCGGCGCCGCGATGACGGCACGTGTTGTAGAACGCGCGCACTTCACCGTCGTCGGCGTGAAGGAGCACCACGCTCTGTTGAGCCGAATCGAAGAGCTTGTAGCAACCAGGCTCCGGAATTTCGTCGAGATGGCCGGCGAACAGCCACGATTTGCGCCACAGGTGCTCGCGTTCGAGCGCGTAGAAATGCGGGTCTGTGTAGCGTTTGCCGGGCAAATCCGGAAAGGCCGGGAATCCATCCGGCGGCGCTGTGCGCGCGCGTTCGAACTCGATCAGCTGCAAGAGCGTAGCGGTCTCGTGCCAGGTGTCTCGTGTCACGCTTTCGCACCCCGAGTTGTGAACCGCGTCATGTTCCGCCCGCGGTCTGATTGAGCAATTCGACGCCTTGAAACACGCTGTCGAAGTCTCCCGCACCCACGCCTAAGCATGCAGAACACGGAAGCGCTGCTGTCATGTTCCAGCTGACCGTCTGGTCGCTGCCATCGCTCATCGCGCTGGTGCTCGCGAGCTACACGCTTCGCGTCGTGCGGCGCAGCCCGAACGTTCCCGGCGTAACCGCGCTGCTCGGTCTCTGCATCTGCGTCATCGTCTGGTCGGCCGGCGAGCTGTTCGGCACGCTCACCACCACCCCCGAACTGAAGCAGCTCGGCATGCATCTGCAAAGCCCCGGCTTCTTCTTCCTGTGCGTCTGCTGGTTCTGGTTCGCGCTGTCCTACGCGCGACGCCAGCGGCGCGTTTCCACGGCAACGCTGGTGGCCATATCCATCATACCCACCATCTCTCTCGTGCTCGCGTTCACCAACGAATGGCACGAGTTGGTGTGGATATCGCCGCACACGGTCGAGCACGCCGGTTACGTGGGCTGGGTGTCGCGAATCGGTCCATGGATGATCGTCAACGAGATCTACGCGTACCTGCTGCTGTTCGCAGGCACGGTGATTCTCGGCTTCGAACTGTCGAGCTCGAAGCGCTACCGCAAAGCCCTGGTCGCCGTGATCGCGGCGCCGATCGTCACTTCGGCCTTGAACGTCCTGTCGCTGTCGGGCTGGTATCAGGTGCCGGGCTTCGACCTCACCACGCTCGGCTTCGCACTGTCGGCACTGTTGCTGAACGACAGCGTGCTGCGCTTCGGCTTGCTCGAAGTCACGCCGGCCATTCGCAACCGTGTGGTGGAGCAGCTCATGGACGGCGTCGTCGTCATCAGGCACGACGGTCGCATCATCGACCTGAATCCCACTGCGGCTGCCACTTTCGGCATGCCGATCGACGTCGCACTGAACCAGCCGGCAATGAACTTCATTCAGACGCCGCTGCTGCCGGGTTTGCTCGTTGGGCTCTTCTCCAACGCCGAGATCACCGTGGGCAGCCGCTCGTTTCATGTGTTGGCCACACCGCTCTCGAGTGACACGGAGCATCCGCAGGAAATGGCGCTGGTGTTCCGCGACATCACCGAGCTCACGAAGATCAAGCAGGAGATGGAGCGCCTCGCGCATACCGACTTCCTGACCAATCTCTACAACCGCCGCTTCTTCATGCAGCGCCTCAGCGAAGAAACGGAGCGGGTGAAGCGCGGTCATCAGCCGATGAGCGTGTTGCTGATCGACATGGACGATTTCAAGAGCGTCAACGATACGCACGGACACGACATCGGCGACCGCGTGCTGCAGGTCATTGCCAGCGTCACACAGGAAGTGAAACGGATCTCCGACGTTTCCGCGCGAATCGGCGGCGAGGAGTTCGCGATGCTGTTGCCCGACACCGATCGCGAGGGTGCCATCAAACTCGCGCAGCGGCTGCGCCGCACGATCAACGAACAGATCATCTCCGACGCGAAAGGCGGGCCGATTAAGGTGACCGCCAGCATCGGCGTTGCAACGATGTCGCACGCCGATCACGGCATCGACCACATCCTCACGCACGCCGACCGCGCGCTCTATCGGGCAAAGGATGCCGGTCGAAACCGCGTTTGCACCGAGTGACGTCACTGCCGTTCCTGCCCTGCTTGGGAGCGAAAATGCTTGGGATCGAAATGGGCCGCGTTACGCCGCCCCTGCCCGCTTCTGTGGCGCGCCAGCCCGCTTTTGTGGATGGAACACGATCTCTTCCGGGTCGCGCCCGATCGATTCGCGAAACGCCCGGTGCATGTTGATCAACGACGGCTCGTTGCGGCCGAAGATCGAATACGGATGCAGCCGCGACTTGAAACTCTTCATCACGTTGCGGCTGATCCAGTAGTCCTCGTTTTCCACGATCGAGTAGATGTAGTCGAACTGCTGATTCGCTGCCGCGAGTTCCGCTTCCGTCGTCAGTCGCTTGCGTGAATACAGGTGATAGCGCGTGACGTGCTCGTCGACCTTCTCGCCGGGGTACAGATGGAACATGTACACGGAGTCGCGCGATACCAGCAGCGTGATGTTCGGGAACAGGAAGTGCACGAACGTCAGATGCGCAAGCGCGTCCCACTGCGACTCGGGCTGGTTCTTCAGTTCGACGATCGACTTCGTCGGAAAGCCGAGCCGGTGGTTGTATTTGTAGCGGTCGTACGTCATCAGATTCGTCATCGACGTGAGGCCGACCGAATCCTTGTGCAGCGGCCCGAAGTGATAACCCTCGCAGAACGTATCGAGCGCCAGCTTCCAGTTCGTCCGCACGCGTAACTCCTTGCTGCGAATGAACTGCGCGTCGGCCAGATTCAGCTCCGAGTTGCGGACCGAGGTCGCCGAGGATGTCGTCGATGTCGACGTGCCCCTCGGGATCGGGGTTGACGTAAACGAAGCCGTACTTCTCCTGCACGGGCAGCCGGATCAGGCCGTGATTCGCCTTGTCGATGTGGCCGAACGTCTCCTCTTTGAAGACGGTTTTCAGTTGGCCCGAAAGGTCGTACGTCCACGCGTGATAGGGGCAGGTGAAACGTTCCTTGTGGCCGCACGGCACGTCTTCGAGACGCGCGCCGCGATGTCTGCATGCGTTGAGAAACGCGTGCACTTCACCGTTCTGATCGCGCACCACGATCATCGGCACGCCGGTTTCTTCGTGCGTTTTGAAATCGCCGGGGTTCGGAATTTCGCAACCGAGACAGATCAGTGTCGGCCCTTTGCGAAACAGTTGCTCCTTCTCCTGGCGCCACAACGTTTCGTCGGTATACGTCGTTGCATCGAGCACGAGCGGTTGGTCGGCCATCGCCGTGGTACCGCTCTCGATATAGTCGAGACAACGACGCGCGATCGCGTTGAGTTCGCCTGTGTCCACGGTTACAGCCTCTCGCTCGCTTTTATGAATTCAGACAATTCAGATAAGGCAAAGGCAGCGAGGCTGAGCTTCGCTGCGACCTTCCGAGGGACGAAAGTACCGAGGGACGAAAAAAAAGGCAAGCCTGACGGTTTTTTAGGTTCCGGTCGATTTCGCCTGTGGTTTTGCGGGCGGCTTTGTAAGGGGATTCGCGCTTGGCGCTGCCATTGCGGCAGGCGCCGGCGGCGGCGCGGAGCCGTCTGAAACGAGGTCGGCGCGGTCTTTGATCAGCGGCTCGGCCACGTACGCGGCCACTTTGAAGGCGCCATCCTGGCCGTTGCGAGTCACGATGAAGTCGCTCTTCGGCTGCGGCTTGATAGAAGCGGTAGTCGAACTCGCCGTTCGCGGTTCGTGCGGTCAGCAACAGCACCGGCACCGCGTCGGCCGCCGGCACCTCCGCGGTACCCATCACACGCAGGTTCACCACCTTGTTCACCAGATCGCCAACCACGTCCTGCTTCGTGGTTTCACCATGCGCAATTCCGTCGAGTGACCACACTTCACCGTCGCGTTGTACGCGCCAGTGGTCCGGCCGCGACAACGCGGTGACGTCGCCGTTCGGTTTGAGCAGCGCTTTGTCGAGCCAGTCGTCGGCGCGCGCCGTAGCTTCGTAGTTGGCGAACGCGACTGCGTATACGTCGTCGGAGTCGGCATTGCGTGCATGCACTTTCTTGAACCCCGGCGAGGTGCCGAAGTACAGATCGCCAACTACTTTGTCATGTTCCAGCAACTGGATCTCGCGCTGGAATTTATCGGCTGCCACTTCGAAACGTTTGGCCGACTCGCTGCTCGTCGCCACCGGCCACGGCGCCGACGCGGCGATTAACTTGTCGAGCAACTGGCTGACCTTCTCGCCGTCGACCGGAAGACCTTGCGAATCGGGCAACGTCCAACCCGCCTCGGTGCGCTGGAGCTTCAGCCTGGCGCCTTTGTCGTCGACGATTACGAGGCCGTCGACCTTCGTCCGATCGATTTCCAACAGCGCGCCGGCCGGCGTCGATGCCGCACGCTGATTCCAGAACAGCACGCCGCCCAGCACCGCGAGTTGTACCGCCAGAATCAATGCCAACGCTCTTACGTGACGGTTCATGCCGGTGCTCCTTTCGATGCATCGACGCTCTTTTCATCGAGCCACGCGTGGTACTTCGCGACGCGCGCCTTCGCACGCGTGCGGTGAATGCCGAAGATCAACGCGAGCAGCGCCAGTGCGATGCCGTAGTTCGAATACTCGAGCGCGGTGCGCTGCGCCTCTTCGAGCGGCGGCAACGTGCGGTTGAAATGTCCGCGCGAACGTATTGCGAGCAACGTGGGATCTTCAAGCGACCAGTCGACCGCGTTCGCGATCAGCTGCAGCGAGTTTCCGTACACCGTCCCCTCAGCGGACCCGATCATCCCGAGTATCTGATCCGAGAGGAACGTGTTGGAGCCGAACACGAACAGCCGCGCCGACTCCGGCGATTTGGCGATGATGCTGCCGATGACGCCGGCGTCGGTCTTCTTTTCTTCCGGAGCGGCCTTCTCGTCTGCGGGCTTTTCGGTTTTCGATTCGGCCAGCAACGGATTGTCCTTGTCGGCGAAGAACGACTGGAACTGTCCTTCGATGCTGACGCCGAGCGTCGACACACCCAGATCGCCTTCAGGCGTGAACGCCGAACGGCCGGCCGAATCGAGGCGCGGCATCACGTCCATGGAAGTAGAGCGCCAGCTCTCCCGCGAACTCTTCAACAGATCGACCACCGTGCGACCGGTGTTCTTCGTCGCATCGAGATCGATCGGCGACACCCACGGCATGGTCACCTGCGGGATATCGGACGTGATCGGCGATTTCGCATTCTTGCCCGCGCCGCGAACGTCGACGAAGTACGGATAGTCGAGCATGCGCACTTCCTGGAACGAAAAGCCGCCGGCTTGTCGCGTCACTGGAATCGGGAAGGCGGAATTCTGCGGGTCCATGACGAACGAAGGTTTGATGTCGATGCCCTGGAACGACAACCAGTCGGCGAGACCGGTGTTGCGCGGCGCGGCCGTCAACGATTCCTGCGTGAACGCCGGCGCAAGCGGTGCCGCTGCCAACATCACTGTGCCGCCCTGCATCAGGAACTGGTCGATCGCGAACACTTGTTTGTCGTTGAGCTGCTGCGGGTCGACAACGACGAGCACTTCCGCGCCGTCGGGCACGCGTCCTTCTGTCAGTTGCGTGCGTTCGACGTTGTGGTCTGTCATCAGCGTATCGGCGAGCTGCGAATACTGGTTGCCGCCGCCACCCATGCCCTGCATATACGGTGGTGTTTCCGGGGCCATCAACGCCACCGACTTCAGATAGCCGGTTGCGAAGCGTTTGAATGCCGCATCCATCGAACGCTTCAGACCTTCCTCCGTCAGATCCTCCGGCAGCGGAATCTGCACCAGCGTGCTCGCGCCGCCATCGAGCGTCAGATAGAAGTAGAAGGTATTGGTATCGAACAGGCTCGCCGCCATCGGCTTGAAGCCGTATTTCTCGCGAATCTCTTTCGCAACCGCGCCGTTGCTCGCATCGGGATCGACGAATTCGACCGACAGCTTGCCGCCCGATTCATTCGCATATCCGTCGAGCACTCTGGAAACGACCTCTTTGAACGCGCTCAGCTGCGGTGGCAACACGCGATCGTCAGATACGTAGCCCACGAACGAGAGCTTCTTCGGAATGCTGGAGAACAGCTCGCCGCCGGACTGGAAGCCGTACAACACTTTCTTGATGGTGCGGGTGATGTCGTATTCAGGATTGCGCAGCTGTACGTCGAGATCCGACTCGCCGGCCACCTTCACCTCGATGAGATCGCGGAAACCGAGCACTTCGAACTGATCGCCGTATTGAACCAGCACATCGAAGTAGGAATTCACGAGGCTGGATTGATGCCGGTCCGCCACCTGAAACGGATTCGGCCGGATGCCGTATTTGTTGTTCGCCTCGTCTTCGGCTTCTGGATTCTTCGCCGGATCGACGATCTCGACGCGCACCTTACCGTGCCCCGCCACCTCGAATTCCGTAAGCAGGTCTCTGAGTTGCGGAACCAGCGGCGCCAGTAGCGGATGCGTTTTCGACGAGAAGTAGCCGCGGATCAGCAGCGGCTCGTGCAGTTGGTCGATGTAGTTCACGGTTGCCGGTGAAATCGAATACAGCCGCCCCTTCGTAACGTCGACGCGCGCCGAGGTGAAATTCGCCAGCCAGAGATTCGCAACCAGCAGATTCGCGACTACCAGCCCGATGCCCATCTGCCACGCATTGTGTCGCTGATGATCGCCGTCCTTCGCCCAACGCTGCCGTTCGAGCGCGAATACGTTCAGCGCGAGGAACGTGAGAATCAGGCTCGCGTAGTAATAAAGATCGCGGAAATCGAGCACGCCACGCGTAATCGATTCGAAGCGTGCGCCGGTGCCGATGCCGCGCAGCCAGTTCGCCACGTCGTTGCCGACATGGTCGGTAACCAGCGGACTGCCGACTACGTACAGCGCGCCGCACGCGATCGTCGACACGATGAGGCTGACGATCTGATTGTCGCTGCGCGCGCTGATGGTGAGTCCGATTGCGATGTACGCACCGCCAAGCAGCAGTGCCGCCACGTAGCCGCCCAGCACCGGACCCCAATCGAGATTACCGAGATACGCGACGGTCAGCGGCAGCGGCAACGTGAGCAGCAACGCGATCGCAAGCAACAACCAGCAGGCGAAGAACTTGCCGAGCACGAACGACCACGTGCTGACCGGCACGGTCGATACGAATTCCAACGTGCCGGAGCGCCGCTCTTCGCTCCACATGCGCATGGTCAGCGCGCTACAGAGGAATAGAAGGAGCAACGGCAACCATTCGAACATCGGCCGCACGTCGGCGATGTTGCGTGCGAAGAACGCCTCGACCCAGAAGAACACGAAGAGCGTGAAGACCAGGAAGACGGCGAGGAACAGGTAGCCGATCGGCGAAGAGAAGAACAGCGACATTTCCTTGGCGGCAATGCGCTTGATGCTGGCCCAGTTCATGCGGCTTCTCCTGCGTCGCTGACTTCCCTGAAGACCGTTTCCAGATCGCGCTGCTCGGGCGCCACCGAGTAGACGTGAATGTTCGCGGCGACGAGCGCGGCGACCACACGCGCGGCGGTTGCTTCGACCTCACCCGAAAGCGGCAACGCCACGCGTCGAGCGCCGGCACGAACGGGTGATGCGCCAACACCGTCGATGCCGCGCAACGCCGTGGCGACACGATCGGGTTCGGCGTCGGTGCCGATCAGCAAACGTTCGCTGCGACGCAGCGATGCGAGCGTTTCATCCAGCACCAGGCGGCCGTTGCGAAGGATCATCGCGCGGTCACACACGGCGTTCACCTCCTGCATGATGTGAGTGGAGAGGATGACGGTCGCATTGCCCGCCAGGCGCTTGATCAGTTCGCGCATGTGCTGGGTCTGCGAAGGGTCGAGGCCGTTGGTGGGTTCGTCGAGTACGAGGAAACGCGGCTTGTGCAGGATCGCCTGTGCGACCCCGACGCGTTGCCGATAACCGCGCGACAACGTGTGAATCGCATCGAACGCCTTCGACTCGAGTTCGGTCGCTTCCACCGACTCGCGTACTGCGTTCGCCTGTTCCGACGGCGCGACGCCGCGCAGCTCAGCGGCGTATTCGAGATAGTCGACGACCGTCATCTCGGGATAGAGCGGCAGGCTTTCGGACAAGTAGCCCAGCGAGCGTTGCACTACTTTCGGTTGCTCGGCCACATCGATGTCGTCGACGAGAATTCGGCCACCGCTCGGCTCGAGATAACCGGTGAGCATCTTCATGATGGTCGTCTTGCCGGCGCCGTTGTGGCCCAACAGACCCACTATTTCGCCCTGTCCGATCGAGAAGTCGACACGATCGACGGCGAGGAAATCCCCATACCGACGCGTCAACTGTTCCGCTTTGATCACTGCCCTATCTCCTAAGTGAGCCAACCGGAATCGGTGCGCAAGCGTACTCAGCCTTCGTACAATTTCAAGGCGCGATTTCGAGTTTTGACCTTGCACAGACCGCATGCGCGCGGCAATGTTCCCCGATCGCGCAACAAATGCCGCCAACTAACGGGTGCATCGTGACGATGATCCCATCGCCAACCGGTCAGCTGGAGGCGCAGTTCGAACAATCTCCTTCTGCAACGCGCGCGATCGTGATCTGCCATCCGCATCCGCAATACGGCGGCAACATGCACGACGCGGTGGTCGACACCGTGGACGGCGTGGCGCGCCGTCACGCATTTGCAACGCTGCGCTTCAACTTTCGCGGCGTCGGCGCCAGCACCGGTCGATTCGATAACGGGATCGGCGAAGTGGACGACCTGCTCGCGGCCCTGGCGTGGTTGCGCGATCAGATCCATGGATTACCAGTGTGGTTGGCGGGTTACTCGTTCGGTTCGAACATCGTATGGCGTTCGCTCGAGCGAGCGGGCGAACTGAGGGGCGTATTGCTGATCGCGCCGCCGGTCGGGCTGATGGACTTTGCTGCCCGACCCTCAACGGATACGAAAATCACGCTGATCGCCGGCGACGCAGACGATTACGTAGACAGCGCGGCTCTAACCAGTTGGGCGCGTGAAGCGGCGCCCGGTGCGACGATCGAAACCATCCGCGGCGCCGACCACTTCTTCTCCGGAACGCACGCGCAACTGGCGCGTGTGGTGGATCAAGCGCTGGCTTAAACGCCTGAGCCGATGATGGGTACGCCGGAAACGAACCGGTGTCCCCACATCACCAAACCGAAAGCGACGAAGCCAACCACCAGCGGCAACGCGAGCTCGCTCAGCACCAGACGATTGCGCGACTGCGCGATGGCCAGGAACGGGATGTTCGACGTCGCGGCTGCGAACGCAGTCCAGTCCGCGCCCATCGTGCGCGCCTTCTTCGAGTCGATCAGGAAAGTGCCCCACAGCGACAACATGCCGAGGCTGCCGAAAAACAGCAACGATGCGACGTCGCCGTTCGCGACGATGTGGCCGATCGACCACAACACCACCGACCATTGAAACGGATGGCGCGTGATGCGCACGAGACCGGCACCCTGCCCCACCTGCTTCACCGTGCCTTCCTGTCCCACAGCCGTGGGGTTGCGCGTCATGAATCCCCCCCAACATAAACGTAAAGGCGATCGGCATCAGCAGGAACGGGACCATGCGCAGCCCGGGGGTGGGTATCCACAGGAAGTCGGCGTGCGACGCGCGGTTATACGCGAATATCAGAAAACCCAGCGTCGCCGCCGCCATCAACGAATAAACGCCGAGATACGCGCGATCGCCCATCGCACCTACGAGCGACGCCCGCAGCGGCGTGCTGCTGACGCCGAGATGCGCACCGATGAACAATATTCCGGCCACCGCCAACTCGCCCATGTGATCTCCCACTTTCGAAGCTCGATCGCATTCTGCGCTTTTGGAAGGCAGGCACAAGCTTTTGGAGTGAAGGCAGGCGCTGCGACACGCGCACGACTTCCGGTATAGAATTTCCAGCGATTTCATCGAGGGGAAGTACAAATGAAAGACGTTACGGGAAAAGTGGCATTCATCACCGGCGGCGCGAGCGGGATGGGCCTTGCGATGGCGCGTTCGTTCTCCGCGGCAGGCATGAAAGTGGCAATCGTCGACATCGAGCAGGAGGCGCTCGACCGGGTGGTGGCCGAGTTCAAGAAGACGAATGCGGAAGTGATCGCATTGAAGGTCGACGTTACCGACCGTGATGCCATGGAGCAGGCCGCCCGCGACACCGAAGCCGCGTTCGGCAAGGTGCACGTGGTGTGCAACAACGCGGGTGTCGCCGTCGGCGGGGGCATCGACGCAATGACATACAAAGACTGGGACTGGGTAATGGGCGTGAACCTCGCCGGCGTGATCAACGGCGTGCAGACGTTCGTCGAGCGGATCAAGAAACACGGCGAAGGCGGCCACTTCGTGAACACCGCCTCGATGGCAGGACAAATCGCCATTCCCGGTCTCGGCGTCTACAACACGACGAAGTACGCGGTAGTCGGCATGTCGGAAACGATGCGCGCCGACCTGGCGCAGTACAACATCGGTGTATCGGTGCTGTGTCCCGGCGTGGTTACGACGAACATCTTCAATTCCGGACGCAACCGTCCCAACGAACTGAAAGGCGAAACGGACAACTCGACGCAGTTGCTGACGGCTGACGTCAACGATACAGAGCAGGCAGCACGCATGCAGCAGATCATGGCCAGCGCGCTCGATCCGGCGGTGGTCGGCGACATGGTGCTGGCCGCAATCCAGGCGGACGACGCCTACATCTTCACGCACCCCGACCTGAAGCCGATGGTCGACGCGCGCAGCTCGGCCATCAACGAATCGTTCGCGCGTTGGGCGCAATACCGCAAAGACCACGGCGTGTAAGGAGCAGCAATGAACCGACTCAAAGGTAAAACCGCTCTCATCACCGGCGCGGCGCGCGGACTCGGTGCCGCCATCGCGCGGCGTTTCGTCGAGGAAGGTGCAACCGTCATCATCAACGACCTCAATCTCGACGCCGCACAAGCCACTGCCAGGGGCCTGAAAGGATCGGGCTTCGCCGCCAATGTGGCGGACTCCAAAGACGTGACGCGCATGTTCGCGGAGATCGCCAAGATCACGCCGCGCCTCGACATTCTCGTCAACAACGCGGGCATCAGCGGCCTCGAAGGCAACAACGACAACAACGAACGTCTCGCCCGATTCATGGAGCGCGCGCAGGCGATGGGACGCGGCGAAGCGCTCGAACCCGACAACAGTACGATCGAAGAGACCGACGAGGCCTGGCACCGCATGATGGGCGTGCACGTGAACGGCACGTTCTTCTGTTCCCGTGAAGCGCTCAAGATCATGACCCCGCAACGCTCGGGCGCGATCATCAACATGGGCAGCATCATGGGCACGTTCGGCCGCGGCGGCGGCACTGCCTATTGCACCGCGAAGGCGGCGATCCTCGGCTTTACGCGCTCGTTAGCGCACGAAGTGGCCGACCGGAACATTCGTGTCAATGCGATTGCACCGGGCTGGATCCTCACCGACATGACGTCGCCGTTCGAAGCGATGCATCCGATGCTGGCCGCACAAACGCCGCAGGGCCGCATCGGCGAACCGGACGACATCGCCTGGGCCGCGGTTTATCTCGCCAGCGAAGAAGCGAAGTTCATGACCGGCCAGGTGATCTCGCCGAACGGCGGCTGGTACATGAGTCAGTAAGCTGCCAACGGCAGATATACGTCGGTGATTGCTTCGTGTTCCGGCACCGCGGGAAACAGATTGACGCGATGGAAGAACAGCGGGAAGTCGCGCAGTTCTTCGCCGCTCTGTGGTAGCCACTCCGAATAGAGGAACGACACGGTGTCCTGCAGTGTGTCGTCGGAACCGACGTGCCGCAGCAGTGCGCAGCGGCCGGCCGGAATGTTCTTTGCCACAACGCCGAACGTGTTGTCGGTAACGGGCCGGTCGGTCGACGCGCACAATTCGTAGTGCACGTCGCCGCCGTCGAGCGGGTGCGAATAGACGATGTTGAACGTCTTGCTCGTACCGGGCGGCAAGCCGTTCTGCCGGCGCCAGTCGATGAACGTGCGAACTGAATTCCCCAACAGTTTCGGATCGCCGCGATATTCGAGCGCCGCCACTTTCGTGGCTTCGAAATCGACGATCGACACCGCATCGATACGATGGTTCGGTCTCATGTATTTGCTCCTCAGCTCGCCCAGTGGTTCGTACGTTGCGTGCCACGGGAGCCACTGCGGTTGTTTCCTGAATTCCGAGGGAGACTGCCCGGTGTTCTTCCTGAACGCGCGCGCAAACGACTCCGGCCCGTCGTAGCCGCTGTCGAGTGCAATGTCGACGATGCGGCTGTCGTCGCGGAACGCGAGCGCATACGACGCCCGCTTCAATCGCACGAGCCGAACGTATTTGTGCACGCTGATGCCAAACGAGTCGCTGAATTGCCGCTGGAAGTGGAATTTCGAGAACGCCGCAATACCGCTCGAGCCGGTCGAGGCACAGGTCTTCGTCCGCATGCACATCGATGAAATCGAACACGCGACGGAAGCGGGCGAGATAACGATCTGCAGGCGTCGAACTCAAGGGAACCTTCTTCGCAATGTCTCCGTGACCGCGCCACAGTACCGGCGGGCGCGGCGAGCGCCCTATCCGAAGTTGCGCTGTTGAACAGCGGCTATTCAGGCCGTTGCAACGCTTCCGATCAACGCATCGAGCACCTGATTCGGCTGCTCGAACAACATCGCGTGACCACAGCCCGCCAGCGAAACCACTCGCGAACCTGCGATCGCAGCCGCAACCGCCTTACCGCTGCGCGCCGGCGTCATCTGATCCGCTTCGCCGACGATCACCAGCGTCGGCACACGGATCACCGATGGATCGCACTTGAACGCGTTGCATGCGGTCAGGTCGGCGAGATGCACACCCGGATCGGCGCGCCCGATCAATCGCGAACCGCCGCCGAGTATCCAGAAGCCCGGATTCGGATTGCCGCCAAGGCGTCCGCGCGCGCTGTGGCTCCAGCCGTTCGCCATGTCGTTGGCCGCCGGTTCGTCGTCGCGCGCGGCCGTGAGCAGCCGTTCAGTGACGGGCATCGGCACCGATACGCCCAGCAGTGAAAGAGATTTGACGCGCGCGGGATGACGGATCACGAGCGACATGGCCCGAGCCCGCCCAAGCTGTGTCCGACGATCGCCGCATTGCTCACGCCTGCGGCCTCGAGCACGCGGTCCATCCAATCGGCGAGTTCCTCCACGGTCGTCAGCGCAGGGCCGTCGGTGCGACCATGTTCCGGTAAGTCGGGTGCGAGCACGCG
>CAWGGQ010000020.1:0-344458 GCA_963822125.1 uncultured Gammaproteobacteria bacterium
AAGTTCGTTGAACAGCCGCGCATTCTCGATCGCGATGAGCGCCTGGCTGGCGAACGTTTCGAGGATCGCGACATGCCGGTCGGTGAATGGGGTCCCATTGCGGCGCGTTACGACGATGGTTCCGACCGCACCCGTGTCGCTGCGCAAGGGAACGGCCAGCGCAGCGCCCTCCGACTGTCCGGCCGCTCGCGCCATCGCAGCACTGTCCGGATAGTCATCCGCCCAGGAGTCGATCGGGCCGGCAAACCGCACCGGAGCGTTCGTCGCGATGGCTCGGGCGCCTGGCACCCCGGCGCGGCCGGATGGCGGCGTCGGTCTGTGGCCGAGCCCCGTTACCCAGATGCGCGCTCTCTCCCCTTCCCGTGCGCAACGACCGCCGCGTCCGCCTCGCACAGGCGTTGAGCCGCACTGCCGAGTTGCGGCAGCACCGCATCGAGATCGGACGGCGACGCCGCGATGATCTCGAGTACTTCGGCGATCACGGTCTGCGGCTCCAGCGCTTCGGTTACTTCACGGTTGCGGTCCTGCAGTTCGTTGAACACGCGCGCGTTGTCGATGGCGATCAACGCCTGATCTGCGAAACGCTGCAGCAGCGTCGCGTGCTCCGGCGCGAACTCCCGCGCGGTGTTGCGGCGCAGCGTGACGACGCCTCTGGTGCCTGACGCGGCGGCGACGTCGACCCGGAGCAGAGCCATCTCCGTCAGGCCATCGGACCGGGGCTAATGCGGCGAACTCGGGATAGTCGTTGGCCCACGTGTCGACAGGACCCGAAAACTGCAGCGGCGCGGCGGTCCCCTTTGGACGCAAACGCGGGGCATCGACGGGATCCGGGCGGCAGCACAAACAGACCGCGGCGGTCGGCCCTATGCGGTCCAGCGACCGGCCTCCGAGCTGTCGTAATTCGTGAAGGCGATGAACACTTGGTCGGCCTCGCACAATCGCTGTGCCGAATGCCCGATCGCCGTCAGCACGCGCTCGAGTTCGCCCGGGGACTCGCTGATGGTGCGCAAGGATGTCCGCCGTCGCGGTCTCGCGTTCGAGCCCTTGCGCGAGCGATGCGTTGCGTTCGGCCAGCTCGCGTTGTGCGCGCGCCGTTTCGATGGCGGTTGCGGCCTGGCTCGCGAACGCTTCGAGGGACGCGATTTCGCTGGCGTTGTACGGGCGAACTTGCGTGCGCACCGTGTAGAGCGAGCCAAGCACCACACCCTCGCGCGTGATGGGTGCGGCCATCATCGAGCGCAGGTTGCGCCGATACGCCTCCTCGGGCGGGACGTTGTGCCAACTCGCTTCAGGGTGGGCGTCGGTGAGCACGACGGTACGTCCTTCGCGTATGGACACCACGTGGATCGACATTCCATGTTGCAACGGCACACGTGCCAGAAAACGGCTCGCGTAGAACTGGGCGAGTTCGGGGATCCGGCTGCTCATCTGATGGCCGACCACGTCGTCACCATCGAGCAGGCAGACACGCGAGCCGTCACTGTCCGTCAGCGACCGCGCGACCTCCGCAATCGCGAGCAACGTGCCGTCGACATCCAGCGGCTGCTCGTTGATGCGCTGGGAAATACGCGCGAGTGCGGCTTCGCGTTCGACGGAGGCGCCGAGGTCCACGTTGCTCTGCTGCAGTTCGTCGAACAGGCGCGTGTTCTCGATCGCGATCAGAGCTTGATCGGCGAAGGTTTCGAACAGGCGGATCTGCGCGTCGGTGTAGGGATCGGGCAAGCGTCGCGGACGATCAGATGGCCGGCGAGGCCTCCGTCGAAATCAGCGGCGTGCGCTGCCGGATTTCAGCGGCGCCTTCCACACCGTCGGCCAGTCGCGAGCCCGACGCCACGGATGTTGTCGGGGCCGCGTGGCGACATCACCGTCGGCCGCCGCTCACAACCGCGAGCGTCGCCTGCGTCCGGCATACGACGGCACCAGCGTGGCGCAAAGAGGCTCGCAGCATGTCGAACCCTTCCAATCGAACGTCGGCACGTAGTACTCTCCCTTCGGGCGCCATGACTGACGAGCGCTGCGTCGACTCGAGCAAAGAACGGCATTCAACACAACCAGCGTCCAGCCCGCCTCCAGATCGAAGGCGAGCGGCTGATGACTCCAGAATTTAAGCGGGGCGGTTTCGCGTTCGAGGCCTTCAGCCAACGCGTGATTGCGTTCCGCCAGCGCCTGCTGTGCGCGCGCGGTTTCGATCGCGATCGCGGCCTGTGCGGCGAAGGCTTCGAGCGTGGCCATTTCGGATGCGCTGAAGGGCCGCACCTGGCACGCGCGACGGCGAGTGCACCGGAGATCGGATCGCTGCGGCCGAGCGGCGCGGCCATCACGGAGCGGGTACCAGCGGCAACAAGGGCTTCGCGACGCGAGCCCGGCCGCTGGAGGTCGAGCAGATCATTGAGGGCGACGGTGCGCCGTTCGCGCACACACCGCGCCGGCGGCGCGTCACCCGATGCATCAACGGCAGTGTTGAGTTGGGCGTATGCGACCGGGCCTTCTCGTACCGCACCGGCCGTCGGGCGGAACTGGTCCCCGTCACGAAGCCAGACTCGGGCGCCGTCCGCATCGAGAAGCTTCAGGGCCGCCTCGGCGATCGCCAGCAGCGTGCCGTCGAGGTCGAGCGGCTGTTCGTTGATGCGCTGCGCGAGCCGCGCGAGCGCCGCTTCGCGCTGGATGGCGGCCGCCAGTTCGGCCCGCAAACGCGCATCGTTGGATTCGAGCTGGTGCAGGCGTTGCTGCAATTCCTGATCCGACGATGCGCCGTCATGCGTGGCTTTTCCCCCTTGAGACCCCCTGCCCTTAGCCTGGCTGACGCGCAGATCCGGGGGCATCGAATAGTACGCGGTACTCGGGGACGGCGGCAGCGCAAATCGCGGGATCTCAATGGGCATCTTCCGTCGCGCGATGCAGCGCTGGCCCGATCGGCCGAGCCAGGCCGAACACCGAGAATCGAACTTTCCGCGCTCTTTTTTTATCCAACCTGTATAAACTAACGTTTATACTTTTTCGAAGGAGCAGTGCCATGGCCGAAGCCGTGCTGGATATCAAACAATGGGGCAACAATCTGGGCGTTCGACTGCCGGCTGCGGTGGCGCGGGAAGCGAACCTGCATGTGGATCAGCGCGTGCGGATCTGTGTTGAGGGCGACCGGGTCAACGATTACGCCGGTGGATGGTTCGCAGCTTACGCTCGAACAACGCGTGGCTGCCTATGACCCGAAACGTCACGGCGGCGAGCGGATGACCACGACCAAAACCCTCGGAGCCGAGCGTTGGTAGCCGGCAAGCGACCGGCGCCGGGGGCACGCGCAAGCGTTGGGTGCTGCAGACCGACAGGAGATCATCTGGATCGATTGCAATCCCCAGGCCGGGGCGGGAAATGCGCGACGTTCACCCATTCCTGGTGCTTTCGCCGCGGACCTTCAACGAAAAGACATCGCTGGTCATCGGGTTGCCTATGACCACGGCGGAATACAACTCCGACCATCCATTCGCAGTTGCTGTCGGCGGCGCCTCGAAAGCCAAGTTCGCACCGACGAGCCACGCGCTTTGTCACCAGCCCAAGTCCTTCGACTGGCGCCTGCGCAAAGGCAGAAAGCACCCTCTGGGCGGTCTATCGAGCGCTTCGTTCAGGCAGGTGTGCGAGCGGCTGAATCAGATAATTCAGGTTGGCTGAACGTGCTCACGCCGATCGCCGACACGATTCTGCGACCAAGGCGGATTGCACCAGCCGAAGTAAGACAATATCTTACGACGCATGAGAACCACCGTTTCAACCAAAGGCCAGATCATCCTGCCGGCGACATCCGTCGCCGCGACGGTATCGAGCCCGGCCAGGAATTCGAGGTGGAGCGCATCGATCGCGGCGAGTACCGATTGGTGCGCTGCGCGCCGCCGCCCAACGAAGGTCTGGTGGACTGGCTGCTTGCGTGCCCCGATAAGGGGTTCTTTGTTCCGGTCGAATCGGAATCGACCGACACGCTGTGACCTACCTGGTCGACGCAAACGTGCTCAGCGAGGCGACCAAGCCGGCACCCGACGGGCGCGCGATGGCGTGGCTGAGGGAGCACGAACGCGATCTCGTTGTCGACCCGATCATCCTCGGCGAGATACGGTTCGGAATTCTGCTGATGCCGGCTGGCAGACGGCGCAAACGGCTGCAAGCTTGGTTAGAGAAGGCGTGCGCCGAATTACCTGCATCTCGTGGGACGTCGCCGTTGGTCTGCGGTGGGCGAAACTACTCGCCGATCTGCGCGCCGCGGGTCGCTCGATGCCGATCAAGGACAGCCTCGTGGCTGCGACGGCTCTGGCGCACGATCTCGTGGTCGTCACACGCAACCGGCGCGACTTCGAAAACGCCCGCGTGCGTCTCGTCGACCCCTTCGCCTAACCACAGAGGAAAGGCACGCTGACCGCTTAGCCTCACCGGCCGCACTCCCAAGCCGCGGCGACAGCGAGTCGGCCCTTTGCGCGTCTACTTCATCCCACGCCGATCACCCCTCCGCGCCGCAGCTGCGCAATCTCGTCAGCGGCAACGCCCAGCTCGGCGAGGATCTCGTCGGTGTGCTCGTCGAGCCGCGGAGCGTGGCGGCCCGGCGGCGTCGGCGTGCGCTCGAAGCGCGGCGCGGGCCGCGTCTGGCGAATGCGGCCGGCATGCGGATGGTCGCTCTCGACGAGCACCGCATTCGCCGCGACCTGCGGATCCGCGAGGATGTCCAGCAGTTCGTGCACCGGCCCTGCCGGCACCTGCTCCGCCTCGAGGCGCGCCAGCAGTGCTCGCTGGTCAACAAACGAACCACTGCGTCGCGCAGTTGCCGGAACGTCTCGCCGTTCTGCAGGCGCGCCGGCATGGTGCGAAAGCGTGGATCGTCGATCCACTCGGGGTGACCGACGGCGCGACAGAACGCTCGAACTCCCCTTGCGTGGCGACATACACGAGGATCTGGCCGTCGGCGGTGTTGGTCAGGCGGAAGCTCTCGTACCAGGTGCCGCCGGGACCTACGCCATCACCGAATCGTGTGCCGCACCATGCCGTCGGGCCAGAAGAACGCGAGCGACGCATCGAGCATCGAGATCCGCACATGCTGGCCGCCGGCGCCCCGTTCACGCGCGAGCAGCGCGGCGGTGATCGCCTGCGCAGCGGTGTATGCCGTCGCTTTGTCGCAAGTAATCGTGCGCACCACGTCGCGCTCGCCGGTGGTGAGACTGCGTTGCACGGCGATGTGGCCGCTCAGGCCCTGGATGATCGGATCGTAGGCACGGCGTTTTGCATAAGGCCCCGTCTCGCCGAAGCCGTCGATCGAGACATACACGATGTCGCTGCGCAGGCGCGGATTGCATCCTCGCCGAGGCCCATGCGCTCGATCGCGCCGGGGCGGAAGTTCTGCACGAACACGTCGGCCTCGGCCGCGAGCTGCAGCACGATCTCGCGCGCACGCGGCTGACCGAGGTCGAGCACCAGCGAGCGCTTGCCGCGATTGACGTTGGCGAACAGCGGTGTGATGCCGCCGCGCTCGAACAACGGCAGGCGCGTGGTATCGCCGCCCGACGGTTCGATCTTGATGACCTCGGCGCCCTGATCCGCGAGCAGCATGGTTGCCAGCGGTCCGGAGACGACTGCGGACAAATCGACAATACGAAAGCCAGCCAGTGGACCGGGCATCTCGACCTCCCCCCTCGGATGAATCGTCGCGAGTCTAGCGCAGATGCTCGTCACCTATTTCCACTTCGACGCAGGAGCGATGTGGCCGCACATCAAGCTGTCTCCCGGTCTGTGGAAGTCGGCCGGCTTCGGTGACCGGCCGGCGATCGCGGTGCTGCCGTTCGACAACATGTCGCCCGACCCCGACCAGGCCTTCTTTGCCGACGGTCTCGCCGAGGATCTGATCACGCGCCTGTCGACGTGGCGCACGTTTCCGGTGATCGCGCGCAACTCGAGCTTCAGATACCGCGGCGGCAACCTCGACCTCAGGCGCGTCGGCAGCGAACTCGGCGCGCGCTATCTCGTGGAGGGCAGCGTGCGCCGCGCGGGCGATCGCATTCGCGTCACCGCGCAGATGATCGACGCGCCCTCCGGCGAGCACGTGTGGGCCGAGACGTATGACCGCCCGGTCGCAGACGTGTTCGCGCTGCAGGACGAGATCAGCGCGACGATTGCAGCGTCGCTCGTCAGCGACCTCACGCGCGCCGAGGGCGAGCGTGCGCACCAGCGCGGCACTGTGGACCTGGAGGCATGGCGCCTCTACGAGCTTGGTCTGCAGTATTTCGATCAGTACACGCTAGACGAATTCATTAAGGCGCGGGGCTTCTTCGAACGTGCGGTGGACCGCGACCCGCGCTTCGCGACTGCCTGGGCACAACTTTCGATTTCCCTGGCGACGGAAGTCGGGCTCAGCGGCAGCGGCAAACGTGAAGACATGGTGTCGGAGGTGTTCGAGAGCGCGCGCCGTGCGGTCGCGCTCGATGCCCGCGACCCCGCAGCCCAAACGGCGCTCGGCGCCGCCCATCTCGCAGCAGGCGATCCGAAGACCGCGCTCGACTCGATCCAGCGCGCTGTGAATCTCAACCCCAGCATGCCGGTGGCATGGGTCTACCTCGGTTGGGCTCAGGTTCTTGCCGGGAATCCGGAGGCCGCGATCGCCGCCAGCGAGCGCGCACAGCGGCTCGATCCCCAAGGGCCGATGATTTGGATCTACGAAAACCTCGCGGTCGCCAACTGGGAGCTCGGGCGATACGAGGCGGGGCTCGAGCGGGCACGACTGCTGGTCGCGACACAACCCGCGTACTTCACGGGCTATGCATGGGTTGCGATGAACGCCGTCGGGCTCGGCCGGCTCGAGGAGGCGCGCGCGGCCATCGCCGCAGGGCGCCGGGTCAGACCCGATCTTTCCCTCGCACTGATCCAGGGTTATCTCGGCGTTGCGCGTCCCGACTTCGACGCACGCCGCAACGCTGCGCTGCGTCAGGCGGGTCTGGAGTGACGGGGTGGATCGCGAAGCCGCACGTCGCGCCTCGGCGAAGGTGTTAGGCGCGCGCCGCGAGACTGCGGGCGACTCGCAGGGGGCAGGCAGGAAAGGCGCTGGATCCGGACAAGTACTTCATCGTCGTGCCCGACATGTTCACCAACGGCCTGTCGTCGTCGCCAAGCAATTGCGCGCCACCGTATGCAGGCATGAACTTCCCGCTGATCACGCCGTACGACAACGTTACGGCCCAGTACCGGCTGCTGACGGAGCACTTCGGCGTGAACCGACTCGAGCTCGCGATCGGTGCGTCGATGAGCGGCCAGCAGGTCTACCACTGGGGCGCGCTCTACCCTGATTTCGTGCGACGAATCTGCTGTATTTGCGGCTCGGCGAAAACGTCGGCACACAACTGGCTTTATCTGAACGGCTACAAAACCATCATGGAGAGCGCCGAGGGTTGGGATGAGGGCCGCTGCGCGACCTGGCCGCCCCGGATGCTCAAGGCATTCACGGCACTCGGAACGATCATGGCCTGGTCGTCTGACTGGTATCGCGCGCGCGGCTACGAGCAGATGGGAGCAGCGACGCTGCAGGACTTCCTCGTCATGGCCGAGGGCTTCTTTTCCAGCTGGGTGCCGGCGGATATCTTATCACCAGACGCTGACCTGGATGGCTGCCGACGTTTCCGCACATCCGCGGTTCAATGGCGACCTGGCCGCGGCGCTCGGCGCGATCAAGGCGAGAGCGCTCATCATGCCCTGCGATACGGACATGTATTTCGCGGTGGCGGACAACGCAGCCGAAGTTGCGCAGATGCGCAAATGCGGAACTCAAGGTCATCCATTCGATGTGGGGGCACGTGATGTGTATTCCCGGCATCAGCCCGAAGGACGACGCATTCGTCGATGCCGAGGTGAAGCAGCTGCTCGCTTACCGAGGATGAGGCGGCGGCATCCGCTGTGCGTAACTCTCGGCGAATTGTCCAACACCTCGTTCGCACAGGTGTGCGAACGACTCAATCAGATCATTCAGGTCGGCTGACGCGCCGGAGCCGGCGACGTCGAGCCCAGGACGTATCGAACAGCTGTCGCACGCTCGACGTCGACGGCAAAGTGTGCGTCGCCGTCAATGTAGAGAAGCATCGCTGCGCAGTCGCTCTACCGCGAGATCGACGAACGCACGCGCTTTTTGCGCGGCGTGACGCCCCTCGCGGTGTACGACGTGGATCGGCAACGGCAACGGTTTGTAGTTTTCGAGCACTCGTTCGAGCCTGCCCGATTCGACGTGCTGCGCAATCTGATACGACAACACGCGCGTGATGCCGAAACCGCCGAGTGCGGCGACGATCGCCGAATCGTTGCTCGTGGTCGACAAGCGCGGTCGAATGCGTACCCGCAACGGACGCCCCTCGATCGTGAACGACCATTCCTGAGTCGGCGTCACAGCACCCGCGGACACGATGCGATGTTCGCCGAGGTCTCGTGGTTCACGAGGGATGCCGTAGCGCTTCAGATAACGGCGTGACGCGCACACGACGCGATCGACCCTACCTACGCCGACCGCCTGCAGGCTCGAATCGGCCAGTTCGCCGATGCGGATGGCAACGTCGATTCCTTCCTCGATCAGGTTGACGACCCGGTCCACGTACCAGCACGAGACGTCGGTTTCCGGATAGCGATCGAGATACTCCGCGACGATCGGCATCACGTACATCGAACCGAACAACACCGGCGCCGTGATGACGAGATGTCCACGCGGCTGGGAATGCGCGCCGATGGTCGAAGCTTCCGAATCAGCGACGTCCGCCAGAATGCGGCGGCAATCCGCTGCGTAGCGCGAGCCGGCCTCGGTCAGACGCACCGAACGCGTCGTGCGCGTGAGCAGCCTGACGCCCATACGCGATTCGAGTTCGGCAACGGCACGCGTCACGGCCGGAGGCGATTGCCCGAGCTTTCGGGCCGCCGCCGCAAAGCCGCCTTCATCGACGATCGCGATGAACGCCGCCATCGCAGAAAGACGATCCATATTGTTCCTCTAAATGAAATGGAGTCTTACTGAGATCGGGTATTAATGCCATGAACAGAATCAATCAGACTGCGCGGCATCGACAGGAGAACTGATATGTCACGCGCTTATTCGGACATCGCCTTCACACCCACGGTGCGGGAACTGCAAACACGCATGGGCAGCCGCTCGAAATACGAAGCGTTCGATCGCGCCACCGATCGCAGGGATCAGCTCAGCGAACGCGAGGCCGAGTTCATCCGGCACAGCGATCATTTCTTTCAGGCGACGGTCGGCGAAACCGGTTGGCCCTACGTGCAACACCGCGGCGGCCCGGCGGGCTTCCTCAACGTGCTCGACGATCGAACGATCGCCTACGCGGATTTCCGCGGCAACGTGCAATACATCAGCGTCGGCAATTTGACGACCGACGACCGCGTTTCGTTGATCCTGATGGACTACGCGAACAAACGCCGATTGAAAATCCTCGGCCGCGCGCGAGTCGTCGAGGCGGCGGACGATCCGGAGTTGATCGCCCGCGTGACGGTGCCGGGCTACAAGGCGACCGTCGAGCGCGCCGTCGTGATCAGCGTCGAAGCGTGGGATTGGAACTGCCCGCAGCACATCACGCAGCGATTCACCGTCACCGAGGTGAGAAGCTTCGTCGCACCGTTGCACGCGGAGATCGAACGCCTGCGCGCGCGCCTCGATGAGGCTCGTTAGGCGGCTGCCCGCCTTTCGGGACCACCTGGGCTTCGCGCGCCGTGCGTCATCTGGACTCAGCTTTGACGAAAGAGCGCGCAGAGCTTGTTGCCGTCGGGATCGCGCAGATAAGCGAGGTACGTTTTGTCGCGGAAACCCGGCGGGTCTTCGCACGTTACGCCGCCGTTGGCGATTCCCGCTGCATGAAACGCCGCGCCCTGCTCGGCCGATTTCACTGCAAATCCGATCGTGCCGCCGTTCGCGTACGTCGCGGGTTTGCCGTTGATCGGCGTGGTGATGCCGAACATGCCGGTTGGGCTGCGATAGAAATAGCGATTCTTGTTTGCGACACCGGGCGCGATGCCGATCGCACCGAGCACCGCATCGTAGAACTTCCTCGACTTCTCGAGATCGTTAACGCCGACCATCACGTGGCTGAACATGGTTCTCTCCTGCGTTGAGTTTTTTGGAACGGGCCCTTTCTTGGAGCAAGCCCTTTCTTGGAGCAAGCAAATGGTACTCGACCCGCGCCGTTCGAATAACCTTCGAATAAATCGGTCTCGACCAGCCCGATTGACTAAAGCGCGACGCCGCGAGACCGTCTGCAGCAATCCGCAATTCAAAGAGGTCATCCTGTGAGCGACTCCGAATACGTACCGCCGAAAGTCTGGAAGTGGGATCAGGCCAACGGCGGGCGCTTTGCCAACATCAATCGTCCCATCGCCGGGCGCCACGCACGAAAAGGAGCTGCCGGTCGGTAAGCATCCGTTGCAGCTGTATTCGCTGGCGACGCCGAACGGCGTGAAGGTGACGGTGATGCTCGAGGAACTGCTGGAGCGGGGCTTCAGCGGCGCCGAGTACGACGCGTACACGATCAACATCGGCGACGGTTCCCAGTTCGGCAGCGGCTTCGTCGCGATCAACCCGAACTCCAAGATTCCCGCGCTGCTCGATCGCAGCACGCCGAAGCCGACGCGCGTATTCGAGTCCGGCGCGATCCTCGTTTACCTGGCAGAGAAGTTCGGCGCGTTCCTGCCCAAGGACCCGAGCGATCGCGCCGAATGTCTGTCGTGGCTGTTCTGGCAGATGGGCAGCGCACCGTTCCTCGGCGGCGGCTTCGGCCACTTCTACGCGTACGCGCCCACGAAAATGCAGTACCCGATCGACCGCTACGCGATGGAAGTGAAGCGACAACTCGATGTGCTGAACCGCAACCTTGCAGACCGCCGCTTCCTCGGCGGCGACGAATACACGATCGCCGATATGGCGACCTACCCGTGGTACGGCGCGGTGGTGCTGCACAACATCTACGAGGCCGCGGAGTTTCTCGACGTAGCGACGTACACGAACGTCATCCGCTGGGCGAAAGAGATCGAGCAGCGCCCGGCCGTGCAGCGTGGTCGCCGCGTCAATCGACCCTGGGGTCCCGAAGCGGAACGTGTAGTCGAGCGCCACAGCGCGCGCGACTTCGACCCCAAATAGCCAGCGACGGGAGAAGCCATGAGAACCATCCTGAAGGGCGTTGCGATCCTGTTCTTCGTCTACGTCGGCGTGGTCGTCGGATTCGAATCGCTCATCGGCTACTTCCAGCCGAAGGACGAGGGCACGATCGTAATCGCCACACACGACGACAGCGGAAACACAAAGCAGCGCGTCGTCTCGCGCATCGAAAGCGACGGCAAGTTGTACGTGGCCGCCAATCATTGGCCGCGGCGCTGGTACAACGAAGTGCTCGAGAATCCAAAGGTGGATGTGACTTTGGACGGCACCACTCAGGCATACGTCGCCGTGCCCGTTACCGGTGCGGAGTTCGATCGTGTGAACACCGAGCACGCCCTGCCGGCGGTGGTTCGCGTGCTGACCGGTTTCCCGCCGCGCCGCCTGGTGCGGCTCGACCCTGCAGTGGTGCCCCCGTTCCCGAAGCCTCCGGCGCGGGTTGACGTTCGATGACGCCCGCTACCGCGGCCGTTCGCCCTTGAGGATTACGCGGTGCATCACGCGCCGCTCGCCGGGATAGTCGTTCAACGGAAAGTGCTGCACCGAACGGTTGTCCCAGATCGCGAGCGTGCCGCGCGTCCAGCGCAGGCGCGTGAGAAATTCCGGTTGGATTGCGTGTTCTGCCAAATGCGTCAGCAGCGGCAGGCTTTGCTCGCGCGTGCGTCCGACGAAGCAGCGCGTGTGCGCGAGACTCACGTATAGCGCCTTAGCTCGACTGTCAGGATGCGTTCGAACCACCGGATGAACCGCATCGGTAACGGTCGTGCCCGCGGCGCGGCGGTTGCGGTTTGCGCCGGCCACCTGCGCATGCGCGCCGCCGTCGTCGTGCACCAGCGAGGCCGTGTACTGCGCAGTCAGACCATCGATCTCAATGCGCGTTTTCTGCGGCAACGCGTCATAGGCGGCGTGCATGTCGGCGAACAGCGTATCGCCGCCCTGCTTCGGCAATGAAACCGCGTAAAGCAACGTCAGACTGGGTGGTTCGGGCAGATAGCTCGAGTCGGTGTGCCAGATGCCGCCGAAGTTCGATTCGTCTTCGGGTTCTTTGACGATCGGCACCACATACGGGTCGTCCGGCAACGATTGCGCGAACGGGTACACCTCTCTATCACCGAGCCGCGCCGCGAACGCACTCAGCGCGGCCGGATCGAGTTGTTGGTCGCGCAGTGCAAGTACGTGATGTTCGAGCAGGGCCGCGCGAATTTCGGAGAGCTGTGCAGCGTCGATCGTTCTCACATCGATACCGCTGACATCCGCGCCGAGCGCGCCGTCCATCGGACGTATCAGCACGGCACGTCGCCGGCGACGGTGATGCGGTGCATGCGGCGGTGCTGCGGGAAGAAGTCGTTCACCGGCTTGTGTTGTGTGGCGCGGTTGTCCCACATCACCAGCGTTTCCGGTTCCCAGCTGAGGCGCACCGTGAATTCATCCGTGGTCACGTGACGGAACAGCAGGTCGAGAACCGCGCGACTCTCCGCGGCTGTCAGTTCGTTGATCCGCACCGTGAACAGCGAATTCACGTAGATCGCTTTTCGACCGGTCTCAGGATGCGTACGAACGACCGGATGCGACACCGGAGGATTGGCTGCGAGTGCTCCGGCCAGTCGTTCGTAGCCGCCGGGCTCCGCGAGGCTCTCCTTGAAGCCGTGCGCGAAATCGTGCGTGGCGGTCAGTCCGTTCAGGAAGCTCTGCATCGACGGCGACAATGCGTCATATGCAGCGGTCATACCGGCGAACAGCGTGTCGCCGCCGAACGGCGGAATTACTTTGCCATGCAGCATCGTCAGCATCGGCGGCGCCGGCCTGAAGGTCATGTCGGTATGCCACATCTCGATCTTCGACGGCTTCTCCTTCGTGCTTTCGAGAATCTGCACGTCGGCAGTGCCGTCGACCACTTCGTACGCGGGATGACCTTCGATCGGGCCGAACCGCACGGCAAACGCGCGCTGTTGCTGCGCAGTCATTCGCTGATCGCGGAAGAACAACACCTGATGTTCGAGCAGCGCTGCGCGAATCGATTCGAACAACGCGTTCGAGCCGATCGCGTCCGCTACCTGAACGTCGTGCACGAACGCACCCAGTGCGCCGGCGGCTTTCTCCAATCGCATTGTTCGGCGCGCCGCGTTACCGGTTCTGAATTTCTTTCAGACCCGCTTCGAAGCGTTTGCGGATGACGTCGGCTGCATCGGATTGCGATTTGATGGCCATCTCGGCGAGTTCGCGCATGTTCGACAGCGCTTTCTCGAACGCCTTCTGACCGTGCTCGATCTGCTTTTGCGCCATCTCGCCCGGCGGTGTCTTCACCGTGTCGCTCACCGACGCCTGCCACGCCTCGAACGCTTCGCGCATCAACTCGGTTTGGCGCGTCATCAGATTCTGCCAACCCTGCAGTGCGGTCTGATTCGCTTCCTGCAACGCTTTGATGTTCTCGCGCTGGCCTTCCATCAGCTTGCTGACGTCCACGCCCGGAATCTGGAACTGCTTGAACAGTTCACTGACGTCGAAATTCGGCCACGCATTCTTCGGTTCCTGATCAGCCATTATCGCCCTTCCTTTGTCTGTCACCCGCGGTCGAGTCTATATTCAGCCCCGATCCGAAAACAGCAACGATCCATGACCACGGCATCCACGACCGCTGCAGAAGGCGCGATTCGATTTCGCTACTCGCTCGACATACCGAGCAGCGCTGACTCGATCGATACCGAACATTTCACGCAGCTCGCCGCGTGGCGCACGATCCTGCGACAACTCGATCTGATCGGCCGGGATCCTAGTCGTTACGACGGTTTCGCATACGGCAATCTCAGCGTACGCGACCACGCGGACCCGCAACGCTTTTACGTCACGGCGAGCCAGACCGGAGGCGACGCGGATTTCGATCTCGCGCAGCTGGTGCGCATCGACCGCTGGAACGCCGAGCGTTTCGACGTACGCGCCACCGGTGTTGCACCACCGTCTTCGGAGAGCATCACGCACGGCATGGTGTACGCCGCCGACCCGACCATCGCGTGGGTGATGCACGTGCATACGCCGATCATCTGGCGGCAACGCACGACAGCTGGGATTGCCGGTGACGGCGGAAGACGTTTCGTACGGTTCGCCCGCAATGGCAAACGCCGTCTCGATTCTTCTGCACGAACACTCCGGGCGACCCATCGTGTTTGCAACTCTGGGCCATGAAGACGGCGTATTCGTTTGCGGCGCAACCGCACACGAAACCGGCACATGCCTCGTTCGTATGCTCGCGGTTGCACTTGGCGGTGCACGATGAGCAGCGTCGCGCCTGAACCCATCCGTTGGGTCGACGAGCGTCTGGAACTGCTGGATCAAACGCAGTTGCCGGAACGCGTCGTGTTCGAAGCGCAGACCTCGCTCGAGACGGTTTACACGGCCATCCGACAGCTGAAGGTGCGCGGCGCGCCGGCTATCGGTATTGCCGCCGCCTATGGACTGGTCGTTGCGATGCAGCCTCACCGACACGGCAGCGGCGAGGCCTTCTACGACGCGCTACGGTCGACGGCAGATCGCTTGCGCTCCGCACGGCCGACGGCGGTGAATCTCGCCTGGGCAGTTGATCGCATCCTCGGCGCTGCCCAACCAGCGGGCGATGGCGCGGCGCGTTATCGCCGAATCAAGGCCGCCGCCGAGGAAATTCACGAACAGGATCGGCGCATGTGCCGTGCGATCGGACGCGCGGGACAACACCTGATAAAACCCGGCGGCGGAGTACTGACGCACTGCAACGCCGGAGCGCTGGCCGTATCCGAACTCGGCACGGCAACCGCACCGATGTATCTCGCGCACGCCGCCGGCGTCGCATTCCGTGTATACGCAGGTGAAACGCGGCCGCTATTGCAGGGCAGCCGTCTCACCGCATGGGAGCTGCAGCAGGCCGGTATAGACGTGACGTTGATCTGCGACACGATGGTGGCGCGAATGATGGCCGAAGGGGCAATCGACACGGTGCTGGTGGGTACCGATCGAGTGACCCGCAATGGCGACGTCGTGAACAAGATCGGGACGTCCGCTATCGCGATACTGGCACGCCACTTCGGCATTCCGTTCTACGTCGCGTGTCCGTCTTCGACATTCGATCCGGCAACACCCGACGGCGCTTCGGTGGTCATCGAAGAGCGCGATCCCGACGAAGTGCGTCGGGTGTTCGGTCGCATCGTCGCGCCAATCGACGTGAAGGTGCGCAATCCCGCATTCGACGTGACGCCACACGATCTCGTCACCGGATTCATCACCGACGCGGGATTGCTGAGTCCGCCTTTCGACCAAACGCTGCAACGGCTCGCCGCATCTAACGAGGATTCTAAGGTGCTGCGATCATGAGTCGCTATCGGCCGCCGCGAGCGAAGTCGACTTCGCTCATCACGCCGACAGGCCAGCGCCGGCTGACCGACGAGCTGCAATATCTGTGGAAGGTGAAGCGCCCGGAAGTGACGCGTAAGGTCGCAGAAGCCGCCGCACAGGGCGACCGATCGGAGAACGCCGAATACATCTACGGCAAGAAGCAGCTGCGCGAGATCGATTCGCGAATTCAGTTTCTGTCGAAGCGCCTCGACGAACTCGTTGTGGTCGACCGAACTCCGCCCGATCGGTCGCGCGTATTCTTCGGCGCCTGGGTAACGCTCGAAAACGACGATGGAGCAACACACCGTTACCGCATCGTGGGCCCCGACGAATTCGATCGCGAACCGGGCTACATCAGCATCGACTCACCGGTGGCAAAGGCGCTTCTAAAGAAGACGCGTGGCGACGACGTCGAGGTGAAGCGGCCCGACGGCGCCGCGCACTTCCAAATAGTGGAGATCGAATACGATGCACCCGATTGAAATCAACGCGCTCGACCACGTGGTGCTGCGAGTTCGCGATCTGGATGCGTCGCTCGCGTTCTACCGCGACGCGCTGGGGCTCACCATCGAACGGCAACTCGATATCGGCCTGGTACAACTGCGCGCCGGAGCGTCGCTCATCGATCTGGTACCGGTGTCGAGTCAGCTCGGCAAGTTGGGCGGAGCGGGTCCGGGAATCGACGCACGCAACATGGATCACTTCGCGCTGGAACTCGGCCGTTTCGACGCCGCCGCGATCGCAGCGCATCTCACCGCCCACGGCATCGAGCACGGCGCGCCCTCGCAACGTTACGGCGCCAAAGGCACCGGACCCTCGATTTACATCAAAGATCCCGACGGAAACACGGTCGAACTGAAGGGACCTGCGACGGATTAGCGCGCCCGAGGCGTAGGAAGGTGTAGGAAACACACCAGGAGATTTCCGATGTTCTCGAAGGATCGACAATTCAAATACGGCGCCAGTGGCTTGTTGCTGGCCGGCTTCATTGCGCTCTTTGCACTCATTGCAAGAGCGGCGCTGGCCGCAGACGCACCCGCCACGGCCCAACCGGCGCAAGCAGACTGTATGCCCGGTCATCGCGGCGACATGGATTTAAGCAAGATGGACGAACGCGCTGCGAAGGTGTTCGCGTCGGCTGATGCGAACGGCGACGGCAAGATCACACAGGCCGAGTTCCTCGCAGCCAAACCGCCGCGTGGCGGACCGGGCGGACATGGTGGGCCGGGACCCGGCATGCACGGCCCTGCCCGGTATGGGTACGGGTATGGGTATGGGTCCGGGCATGATGGGTATGGGGCATCACGGCCCTGACGGCGGCCCTACGGCGCAAGAACGCGAAGCCTTCCAGGCCGATCTCTTCAAGGCGCTCGACGCCGACCACAACGGTCAGCTCTCTCAAGCCGAATTCGCGAAGGCGTGGGAAACCGCGCAGACGATGATGAAGACGCAGATGTTCAAGAAACTCGATAAAAACGGCGATGGCGTGCTGACGAAGGACGAGTTCCCGGCGTTTTCCGCCAAGTTGAAGACGCTGGATACCAACGGCGACGGCACGGTGACGCGCGACGAAATGAAGGCAGGACGCGCAGCATCGCCCCCACCTTCACAAACGCCTTCGCAAAAGCCCGCGACGCCGCCTAATTGAGGCCGTCGATTGCCGAACCCCACCGACGAGGAACTCATGGCGCAAGTGCAGCGCCGCGATCGGGAGGCGTTTACACGCCTCCTCGATCGACACCTCGCGGGGTTGCAGAAGTTCCTGATCCGCATGACCGGCAATGGGGCCGATGCAGACGAAGTGGCACAGGAAGCCTTTCTACGCATCTGGACCCGCGCCGACAGCTGGCAGAGCGATCGCGTGAGGTTCACGACATGGTTGTTTCGGATCGCGCGCAATCTGGCGATAGACCGGCATCGCAGAAGACGGGAGACGAATGATGAGGATCTGGAGCAGATCGTCGACGAAACACCGGACACCGCGCACACGATCGATGCCGAGAGACGCCGCAAGATGATGCAGAACGCAATCGCGCAACTACCCGAACGCCAGCGCACCGCGCTGGTGTTGTGCCATTTCGATGGAATGTCCAATCCGGACGCAGCCGCGGTGCTGGATGTCAGCGTAGATGCGCTCGAGTCGCTCCTCTCGCGCGCCCGCCGATCGCTGAAAGACCGCGTTGCGCCCACTGATTGAAATTCGAGAGACGCAGCCATGCACGACAAACCGATGACCATCGCGGAATTCGAGTTACTGCTCGATCGCTGCGGCGCGGATCTCGCACGATGGCCGGCGGAATCGGCCGCGGCGGCAAAGCGTCTGATCGCCGAATCGAGCGCGGCCCGTACGCTGCTGGCCGAGTCCAGCGCCTTGGATGAGTTGTTGGACGATGCGCTTCCGGCCGCCACGCTATCGACCGGCGCGGTGCGCAACCGCATTCTCGCGGCCGTTGCAGAAGACGCCGCAACGCCGAGCATGTTCGGGTGGCTGAGGTTCGGCCCGCGCCTGTTGCGACCGGTTGCGGTTGCCGCCGCGATCATTCCGTTGGCCCTGGGCTACGCGATGGGTGTCGACTACGGTTCCGGCGGAGTGAACGAAGATCTCGCCTCCGACGTCAGCCTGCTCGCCTTCGCCGACTACGAGGCCTACTCGGATGCGAACTAACAAGTGGCTGATCGGCGGATTGGTGCTGTCGCTGATTCTGAATCTGTTGCTGGTCGGCTTCGTTGCAGGCCGTGCGTCGGGGTTCGGCCCGCCGGGATGGGGGCCAGACCCAACGGCCGGTTTCTTCCGTTTGCTCGGGTTTCTTTCGGACGATCGCCGCGCGGCCATCGCGCCAGAGCTTCGCAAACACAAGGACGAGTTGTGGCCGGTGCTGCGCAAGATGCGCGGCGAGCAACGCGAGGTTTTCGAAACGCTGACGGCTGACCCGTTCGATCCGGCGGCCCTCGAAGCGGCACTCGCCGACCTGCGCACGAATCTCAGCGCCGCCCAGGTTGCGAGCCACCGCGCATTCGTCGAAATGGCGAAATCGCTGACGCAGGAAGAGCGTGAGTCGCTCGCGCGCGCGATGCACCATCCGCCCCGCCCGGGTATGGACGGCTCAGAACGGCGGCAGCACCCGCCGTTCGGGATGCATCCCGGGAGCAGCGGGGACCAACCCCCTCAAGAAGGCCGTTAGCGACGGTGCAACAGTGCGAATCGGTTTTGCACCGGGCGCTTCGAGCACCACCTGGCCGCTCGCGTTGTCGACCGAGAGGAACAAATCCGATTCGGGTTCGGTGCACGCGAAGAACACCGTGAACGGCGCCCGCGCCCGGCGCTTGGCGAGTGCGTGGCCGATCAGATTCTCGACCAGGCGCTCTGCATCCGCCGGATTCCACAGCAATATCAGGCTCACGTGGCCTTCCTGCGCGGTTGCTTCGAGCCCGCCCGACCAATATCTGCCGTAGTAAGCCTTTATGTCGGGATGAATCGTGGTTTCGAGCGCGCGTTCGAGCCCGGCGAAGTCGTCCGCAAATGCACGGCGCAACGGCCGCCACGACACATATCGTTCATCGTCGAGCGCAGTGAATGGCTCGCCTGTTTCGCACGGTGAGCGCCATTGCGGATCGAACGGATCGATCAACTGCGGATACTGCTGTACGTAGCGTTCGACGAATGTGTCGAGTTCGCTCGCGACGTCTGTCATGCCTGTTCCCAAGTACCTGTTCCCAAGTAGCACCGCCGGATGGATTGTCGTTAAATGCGCGGGCCATGAAATCCCTGACTCTGAATCCGATCCACC
Source organism: uncultured Gammaproteobacteria bacterium (assembly GCA_963822125.1). GTDB lineage: Bacteria > Pseudomonadota > Gammaproteobacteria > Pseudomonadales > Azotimanducaceae > DATJGR01. The sequence continues at coordinate 19,306 of CAWGGQ010000020.1, forward strand.
ACGTCGAAGGAGTGGTGAAGCTGCCTGGCTCGAAGAGCATTTCGAACCGGGTTTTGCTGCTTGCCGCGCTGGCCGAGGGTACCACGCGCATCACCAATCTCCTCGACAGCGACGACACGCGCTACATGCTCGATGCACTCGTTGCGCTGGACGTCAGTGTCAGTCGCAACGGCGATATCGCGGAAGTGGTCGGCAAAGGTGGTCCGCTGGTCACCAAGGACATCGAACGCGAGTTGTATCTCGGCATGGCGGGCACGGCATACCGTCCACTAACGGCTGCACTATGTCTCGGTCGCGGTACGTTCAGCCTGATGGGCAGCGAGCGCATGACCGAACGTCCGATCGCGGATCTGGTAGACGGGCTGCGCCCTCTCGGCGCCCGCATCGAATACATCGGCCGCGACGGTTTTCCACCGTTGCGCGTGTACGGAACGGGACTTCGCGGCGGCAACGTGCGCATGCGCGGCAACGTGTCGAGCCAGTTCCTGACGTCGTTGATGATGGCCGCACCGCTGGCAGACGCTCCCGTTACGGTGACGATCGAGGGCGAGCAGGTGTCGAAACCTTACCTCGACATCACGCTGAACCTCATGCAGCGCTTCGGTGTGCGCGCAAGCCACGACGAGTATCGGCGCTTCGACATTCCAACCGGCCGCTATCGCTCGCCCGGATCGATCCTCGTAGAAGGCGATGCCTCCTCGGCAACGTATTTCCTCGCCGCCGCCGCAATTCGTGGCGGGCCGGTGCGGGTGCAAGGCATCGGCCGCGACAGCGCGCAAGGCGACATCGCATTCATCGACGTATTGCGTGCGATGGGCGCGAAGGTGCACGTCGACGACGATTTCGTGGAAGTGAGCGCAGCGCGCCTGCGCGGCGTAAACCTCGATCTGAACGCAATTCCCGACGCGGCGATGACGGTTGCGGTGCTTGCGTTGTTCGCCGATGGCACGACGCGAATCCGCAACATCGAAAACTGGCGCGTGAAGGAAACCGATCGCCTCGCTGCCATGGCCACGGAGTTGCGGAAACTCGGCGCGCACGTCACCGAGGGCCCCGACAGCATCGAAGTGACGCCGCCAAAGCGCTTCGAGTCCGCGCAGATCGAAACGTATGGAGACCATCGCATCGCCATGTGTTTTTCGTTAGCCGCACTCGGCGGTGTACCCGTCACCATTCTCGATCCGGATTGCGTCGCCAAGACCTTCCCGGACTACTTCGACGTGTTCGCGTCGATCTGCCATGACCGCTGAGGCGCGCAACACACCGCGCCTCGATGCCGCGCGACGCGAGTTGCTGGCAAAAACACCGAAGTGCCGTGAAATCTCGAGCACGCGCTCCGAGATTCTCAACTCCGGTCTCGCTGCCAATCTCGAGATGCCGCACCCGATCTTCATCGACAGCGGCCGCGGCTCGCGCGTGATCGATGCCGACGGCAACAGCTACATCGATACGTCGGTCGGCTTCGGGCTGCATGTACTGGGGCACCGGCATCCGGCAATTCACGATGCGATCGTCGCGCGCGCCGATAAAGGCTGGATGTTCGGCATCCACACGACGTCGCAGATGGATCTGGCGACGCTGTTCCACGAGGCGAGTCCGTGCGCGGAACGCGTGGTGTTCTGCAACACCGGCACGGAAGCGACGTTCTACGCGATGCGGGCCGCGCGAGGATTCACCGGACGCGAGAAGATCGCGGTATTCGACGGCTGTTATCACGGTGCGCACGACTACGGCATGCTCGTTGCCGATCCGTCGAGTCCGCCCGAAGCGCTGCGCACGTTGCCAATGGGGCGCGGCGTTCCAAAGGCCATCGGCGATTTGATGATGATGTTGCCGTATCGGCACGCGGCCGCATTCGATCTGATCCGCAAATACAAAGACGAACTCGCCGGAGTGATGGTCGAAGGCGTGCAGAGTTCGAATCCGCAACCGGGCGCTGGAGAGTTCCTGCGAGAACTCGCAGCCGTATGTCGTGAATCCGGCGTGCTGTTCATGATCGACGAAGTGATCACCGGGTTCCGACTGACGTATGAAGGGGCGCAGGGGCTGTTCGGCGTGGTGCCCGACCTCGCGACATACGGCAAAGCACTCGGCGGCGGCATGCCGATCGGCGCCATCGCCGGACGCGCCGACGTAATGGACGTGTTCACCGGTCTCGGTGCACAACGCGGCATCTTCTCGGGCGGCACCTTTTCCGGGAATCCGATGACCATGGCGGCCGGTGCAGCCGCGGTCGGCTACATGAAGGCGCACCCCGAGATCTATCCGTACATGAACGGCGAAGGCGACCGGTTGGCCCGCGCCTTCAACGCGTTCTGCAGCGACCGTCAGTGGCCCGTGCAGATGAAGAACGTGGGATCGATGTTCCATATCTACTTCCAGCGCGAGCCGCTCGACAGCGTGCGCGACATCCGTCCGCGCCACCCGGCCGCGGAGAAAGCGTTTTATCTGCACGCGCTGAATCGCGGTGTGCTCGTGCCGGGAACGCAGCGCGCGTTCCTCTCTGCCGCTCACTCCCGAGAAGACGTCGATACGCTGATCGACGTGTTCACCTCATCGCTGACCGACGTCGAAGCCGACGGACTCTTCGCGGCTCGATAGTCGAGCGCTTTATCGCCGTGGCGCTGATTGCGGTGGCGATTCCGTCACGTTCGCCGCCAATCGGAAGCGCGGTTTGGGCGCTTCGATCGCTTCGGCCCTACGCTCGATGCGTGCCTCCAGCGCCGTCAGGAACGCCGACCACGATGCTGCGAACTCCGGATCGGCGGGGGACGCACCGGTGATCAGTCGGGTCAGCTGCGGGAACGCGAACGGGCATAGCGCCAGCGCCGTGAATGCGAGTTCGAGGTGCGGCGTCTCGAGTTCGTTTCTGTGGCCGGCCGGCCGGAGACCATTGTCCGGGGTTTTGGATGCACCGCGGCGCCGGTCGTCTCCGGCCAACGCCTCCCACATCAACAATCGGATCCAATCGGGCCGACCGGAGACGGCGGCGTATCGCTCAGCCAGCGAGGCCGGCGGCGCGTCGGATCGCGTCGAGCCGAGTTGGTCGTCGAGCACGGCGGCGAACAACCCTTCCTTGCTCGCGAAGTAGTGGTACAGCATCCGCTTGTTCACGCCGGCGGCCGCGGCGATCGCGTCGATCCGCGCGCCCTGCGGGACCCACGGCCGCAAACTCCGCAACCGCCGCATCGAGGATGGCGCGCCGCGTTCGATCCGGGTTGCGAGACTTAGTAACCATACGGTTACCATCATGTAACCGACTGGTGAAGAAGTCCACGGTTACACGCAGGTTGAGTCGCCCGCACCGATGGGGGGCGCTGGCGGCATTTGACGAACAGTTCTGCTATAAAGGCGCGCGCTTTTTGTACGTGCTGGAAAGGACCCTGCCGATGCCGAATCCGCTTACCCGCATTTCGCTGTTGTTGATGACCATCAGTCTGCTGCTGACGGGTAACGCCCAGGCCGCGAAGGAATCGCTGGATGCCAACGTCCAGTCCGCCCTGGCCAACTTCAAGGCCAAGATCCCGCTGGCGCCGCAACTCATCGAGAAATCGGTCGGCATTCTGGTGTTCCCCAGGGTCTACAAGGCCGGCCTCATCTTCGGCGGCGGAATCGGCGACGGGGCGTTGCTGGTGGGCGGCGAAACCGTGCAGTACTACCGCACCACTTCGCTGTCGTACGGCTTCCAGCTGGGCGTGCAATGGCGGACCGAAATCGTGATGTTCATGTCGCAGGAGGCGCTCGATAAGTTCCGCGCCGGCAACGGCTGGCAGGCCGGCATCGACGGCAGCATCGCGGTGATCGCGTTCGGGGTCGGCAACAGCATCGACACGGACAACATCCAGGAGCCCATCATCGGCTTCATTTTCGATGACAAGGGGCTGATGTTCGATCTGTCTCTGAAGGGCAGTAAGTACTGGAAGGTCGAAGAGCACTCGTCTAACTGAGCCGCTCCGACAACTGGTAGAGGTGCGTCAGCCGATGGCGCTCAGGAACGCCAGTGACCGGTCGGGGCGCAATCAGAAACGCTTCGATTCCCACGGCGCGCGGCCCGAAGTAGTCGCACTCCGGGTTGTCACCGACGAAGACCACATCCCCCGCTGGGGCACCGATCGCGTCGAGGTGCGCCAGATAGATGCTCGGATGCGGCTTGCGGAATCCGTGACCGACCGACCCTGCAAAAAGCGAATCGGTCACCCGCTGAAACGAATCGCCGCATGTTCAGCCGCTCGATCAAGCCGACCACCATCGGCTCGTGATGCGTGTTGCTGAGCACCGACTTCGATCCCGGCAACGCGTCGAGCCAGTTCGTCAGGTTCGTAAGCCCGCGAACGTTCTCGGTCCAGTCGCAAAGGTAGGCGTCGATGAACTCGTCGAGTCGTCCCTCGGAGACGGTTACACCCAGTTCTTCGAACAGCAGATGAGTCGCGTCGTACATGCTGAATTCACGCAGCGTGGCACTCGCCGACGTCTCCAAAGCGGCGAAACACTCGGTAAAACGTTCGGTGAGCATTTCCGCAGTCGGTTCGACGCCGTACGTCGACAGCGTGTCGAGCGCGCGCGTTACCGGATTTCCGCGCACCCCCTCGTGATACGTCACCAGCGTTCCGAAGAAGTCGAAAATGAAATGCACCGGTGCCCTCAGCGAAACAACCCGGAACGGCTGCGCTCGAGATCGAGCAACCAGCGCTTCGTGTCGAGCCCCCCACCGAATCCGGTGAGCGACCCGTCGCTTCCGATCACGCGATGGCACGGGATGATGATCGGAATCGGGTTGGCACCATTCGCCGCACCAACGGCGCGCAGCGCCTTCGCATGATCGATGCGCTCCGCGATGTCGAGATATGTACACGTGGTGCCGTAAGGAATCGTCGTCAATGCATGCCATACCGCGCGTTGAAAGTCGGTTCCGTCGGGCGCCAACGGCACATCGAAGGTGCGCCGCTCGCCGTCGAAATACTCCTGGAGCTGCCGCTTTACGCGCGCGAACGGTTCGTCGAGCCGCTCCCAGTCCGCCTCTTCGCTGCGCGCCTTGTCGCCGCGGGAGAAACCGATCACTTTCAGCGCATGTCGACTGCCCGCAAGCAACAAGGGGCCGATCGGGCTGTCCATATGGCTGTAGTACATCGTCGTTTGGGCTTCCCCGTTGACTGATTCCGCTGTTGAACGAGTCAAACGCTCTATAATTTCCGCCATCTTACCTGCCCGGCGCAGTTTGATCGTGGCTCCGCACTCGGACGATATCGACGAGACACTCGATCGCGCGGCGGCAGCGTACGACATACCTCGTACGCTGGTCAGCCGGTTCGACCTGCACGAAACATGGGCGCGGCCGGAGCGGCGTACACCCCTCACGGCCGTGTATCTGATCGAACGCGACGCAGTACAAGCGTTCGTTACCGATAGCCCGCTCGATACGCCCACACCCAATCATTTCCATGCAACCGCGAAGCGGTGCCGCGCCGCGGTGTTCTCGTTGCAGCAGCCGCTACGCCTCGCGCCGATCACCGTAGAAAAGCCCTGGGGACGCGAGATCTGGTACACCGGCATCGAAGCGCGCGGCACCAGCGGCGTCACCGACGGACGCTTCATCACGCCGCTGTCGTGGGTGTTGGCAAGCGCGCCAAAACACCTGTCCGGCGCTGCTTCGATCATGCTGCTCAAGATTCTCGACCCCGCACCGCAGCCGGTGCTGGGTGACCTCTATTTCGAACTGCACGACACAAAGCGCGAAGTTTATGTCGTCACACACGTCGATCGGCGCGCATGGCCCGACGGTCGCGGCGCCATCCGGTTCGGCATGAACGCCGCGCGGCGCGCCATGTACGCCGATGACAATCGATTTCGCGCGGCCTACCTGCAAGCCGTGCGTGACTACGAGACGGTCCGGCGCACCATCGACGATTTGTTGGAAACGAAGCGCAGCACAGCCGGTATGGCGCGCGACGCTGTGGCTTCGCTCGAGCTGACTCAGCGATGGCTCGACGAACTCGACCCGCAACTCATCGACGACGAACGCAAGCGCCGCGATGTCATGAACTCGTTCACGCAGATGCGCCCGTTGAGCGAAGGGGATATCGTGGAACTGCCGCGTCGATTTCCGCACGCGCTGCAACACGGAGTCCGGGTCATCGAACTGCAGACACCCACGTACGAGCGCCGCATTCTGTCATTCGCACAAAAGGTGTTGACCCAGGACCGGTGGGATACCGAGACCGCGGTTGCCGACATGCGCCTCGATATTCCGCCACTCGTCGAGCCGCGCATTCTGGTGCAGGAGCCCGACTGCACCATCGAACGTATCGTCGAGTTCGAAGAGTTCAGCGCTCGCCGCATTCGACTTGCGCCTGCCGCACGGTTGACGTTGTCGAAGCTGTCGCCGTACACGCTATGCATCGCAATCAGCGGCGAGATCACGTTGGGCGACACAACGCTCGTGGGCGATTCGGCCTGTCTGGTGCCCCACTCTGCTGCGAGTCGCACAGTGGTCAACACCGGTGACGAGGATGCCGTGTGTCTGTTGTCGGGACCAAGCCTGTGAGCGCGAACCCCGATGTGGAAGACGCGCCGGCACCAAGCCGCCGCACCCTGCGTATCGCTCGCACCGCCGTTTTCGTCGTTCTGTACTTCGCCGTTCTGGTCTATCCGATCATTCGTCTCCTCGGTTTGCTGTTTCCGGCGTGGACACCAGGCACGATCGAACTGTTGGTGATCATCGTCGGCCCGATGCTGGGTCGGATTGTCTACGAGCGTCATCCGACGCCCGCCACGCGTGCACTGGCCGCGGTTGCACTCACGTGGCTCGGCATCTGCTTTCAGCTCTTTGCGTTGCTGCTGCCGTTCGAACTGATCAACGCCGTCGCGTCGTTCCCGCCGCAGCCGGCCGGTATCGTCATCGCCGCAATCATCATCACGCTCAGCGTCGTGGGTTTCATCAACACGCAGATCATGCACGTCGAACACGTGCGTATTCCCGGCCCAACGAGCGTCACCGGCCGCACGCTGGTGCAGATCAGCGACGTACACATCGGCTCGCGCAGCCCACGCCTGCTCGACCGCATCGTCACACGCGTGAACGAGCTCAAGCCGGACTACGTGCTGATTACGGGCGATCTGATCGATTTCGCCGGTATTTCGCGCACCGAACTCGCGCCGCTCGGCACGTTCAACGCACCGGCGCTGTTCGCAATCGGCAATCACGAGCGTTACGTAGATCTCACCGCCATCGACGAGCGCATGCGCTCGTTGGGCGCAATCGTGCTTCGCAATCAAGCGATTACACTGGGGCCGTTTCAGTTCATCGGCATCGACGACGTCGACAGGGCTGCGGACATTCCCGCACCGCTCAGCCGCATCGAACTGTCGCGCGATCACTATGGCGTGTTGTTGTACCACCGGCCCGACGGGTTCGACGCATCGGCCGAGAGAGGCATTCCGTTGATGCTCGCGGGGCACACGCACGCCGGGCAGATCATTCCGTTCAACTTCATCGTGAAGCGCATCTATCCGCGTATTCGCGGGCTGTACGAGAAAGGCGCTTCGCGGCTTTACGTTTCGCCCGGGACAGGTACCTGGGGGCCGGTGTTGCGCATCGGCTCACGTTCCGAGATCACGCTGATCGAGTTCGTCTGAACTCGCTACTCACTCGCCACGCAGCGCAACCGTTATCGGCAAACGCGCCGCACGCAACGCAGGAAACAAGCCGCCGAAGAAACCGAGTATCACGGCCCACGTAAGCCCCTGCGTGATCAGCTTCGGCGTGACCGCGAAGTCGAAAGCAACCTGTGAGAATGTGCCGCGGTTGAGCGTGGACACGGTCACGCCGTTGAAGATCAAAAACGACAGAACCGCGCCGAGCAGCCCACCGAGCAGCGCGAGTAACAATGCTTCGATCATCACCGATACCACCACCGGTGCTGCGCCGAAGCCGATTGCGCGCAACGTTGCGATCTCGACCGTGCGCGTCGTCACGGCGCTGTACATCGTGTTCAACGCCGCGAAGATCGCGCCGACCGCCATGATGACGCCGACCAGATAACCGAAACCGGTGATGATCGCGGACAGACTCTTCGATTGATCGCCGTAGAAGTCCGGCTCACCACGGATCTGCAGATCCAGCCGCGGATCTTTCGAGATACGCTCGGCGAGCGCGCCGAGCACCGACGGATCGCTCAGCTTGACCCGCATCGTGCTGACGGCACCGCCACGCCGCACGGCTGCCTGTACGCCGTTGAGGTCCGCCCACAGCTCGGATTCGTTGACGTCTCCGTCCGCTTCGAATATTCCGACGATCTTCCAATCACTGTCGCGAAACGCAGGGTGCTGCCGAGATCGATTCCGCTGAACTCTTCGCTCGCCCGGCGTCCCGCAATCAAGCTCGCCCTTGCCCGGGCTCGAACTTGCGCCCCGTGACGATGCGGATTCGGGCCGCACGGCGAATGCGTTCGGTCCGACGCCGCGAACGACCAGATTGGCCGGCGTACCGTTACTGCGTTCGGGACGTCTGCAATCGAATAGAGCTCGCCGCTTGCGACGAGGATGCCTTCCATCTGCGAGACGATTTCACCGACTTCCTGACTCATGCCGCTCGACAGTTCGCCGCCCGAGCCGCCGCGCAACACGATCGCGCGATCGGGCGCGCCGGTCGATTCGAGCGCGGCACGAAAACCGGTCGCCATCGCGAGGATCGAAACGAGCACCGCCACGACCCCCGCGATGCCGACGACGATCACCGACGACGATCCCAGTCGCGACGGCAAGTTGCGCAGATTCATCAGCGTGATCTCGCGGACCTGATCGAGCAACTCAGCGTTCCCTCAGCGCGTCGACGATGCGCAACGTCCGCGCGGTCAGCGCCGGCACCGCGCCGACGACAAGCCCCAACAGCACCGCTATGGCGAGCCCGGCAGCAATCGTCTGCCAGACGATTTCGAACTCGGCAAAATGTCCTTGATGCCGCGCGCGATACCCGGCGCGAGCCAGAGTCGCGATCCCGAGGCCGATGCCGCCGCCGACGGGCAGATCAGCACCGCTTCGCCGAGCACGAGCGTCGCCACGACCCCATCGCTGAAGCCGAGCGTCTTCATCACCGCGAGTTCCGGGATGCGTTCGCGCAGCGCCTGGGCCATGGTATTGCCGGTCAGCAGTACGATCGTGAAGAACACTGCAGAAAGAATGCCAGTCATCATGGCCCCGATGTCGCCGATCTGATTGGCGAACTGGCGCGCGAAGTCGGCTTCGGTCGCCGTGCGGGTGGCATTCGGCGAGTTCTCGAAGGGTATCGATGGCGCGGGCGACCTCTGCCGCGCTTCGGGTCTTTCACCCTGCACGATAAACCAGCCGACCCCGCCCTGCCGAACTGGCGGGCATCGTCGAAGTAGTCGTAGTTGAGAGGAAATCGCCTGGCTGCGAGTCCATGCCCGCGTGCGTCGAAGCTACCGACCAGGTCGAACTCCCAGCGTCGGTCGCCACCCAGCTTCGGCCAGATGTCGGCCTCGATCGGAATGCGGTCGCCGATTTTCCAGCCGTACTCTGGACGAGCGCGGCGGCCGCGACCACGCCGGTGCGGGTTCGCCAAAGGCGTCGAGCTGCGCGGGGGCGATGCGTACTCCGGGATAGAGCGACGAAATAGGCCCTGGGCGTCACCGGGAACTTGGGGAAGAAGTTCTTGCGTTCCTGATAGAACCCGCCGAACCAGTCTGCGTGAGTGACCAGCGGCGACCCCTGGATCCGGGCGATCACGTTCATGTGGGCGAATCGGCAGGCGGTCGATGATCGAGTACTTCGGCTGCACGATCAGGCGGTCGACACCGGCGACTCGACGCCGACGGTGAAGTGCGTCGCGATGCTGCGCAGCAGCCCGAACAGCAGAAACGCCACGATGATCGAGAACAGCGTCAGCACCGTCCGCATGCGGCGCCTGAAAAGGCTCGCCCAGATCAGGCGAGACGAAACTCACGCGTGTCGCCTCCTCCACGAGCCGGCCTTTGTCGAGATGCAGCACCTGTCGCGCATGATCCGCCGCTTTCGGATCGTGCGTGACCATCACGATCGTCTTGCCGTGTTCGCGGTTCAGCACGCCAGCAGGCCGAGGATTTCGTCGGCGGTATCGCGGTCGAGGTCACCGGTGGGTTCGTCGCAGATCAATAGGGTCGGGTCGGCAACGAGCGCGCGCGCAATCGCCACGCGCTGCTGCTGGCCGCCGGAGAGTTCGCCAGGCTTGTGCCCGGCGCGATCTTCCAGGCCGACGATTGCAGCGCCGTTCGTGGCGTTCTTCTTGCGTCGGGCGGCCGAGAGCTTTGTCAGCAACAGCGGCAGTTCCACGTTGCGCTGCGCTGTTAGCACCGGCAGCAGGTTGTAGAACTGGAAGACGAAGCCGATTGCTCGGCGCGCCATCTCGCGAGCGACTGGGGTTCAGCTTTTCGAGCTGCTCTCCCGCCACCGTGATGTGCCGGAAGTCGGCTGATCGAGGCCGCCGATGAGGTTCAGCAGCGTCGTCTTGCCGGAACCGATGGCCCCATCAGCGCTGCAAAATCGCCTTTTTCGATCTCGAGATCGAGTCGCGCAGCACCACGACCTCCTGCTTACCGCGTGTATAGCTCTTCGAAACCTTCGATAACGAGACGATTGCCGACATCGCGATTCAACTCCCCTAAGTGACTAAAGATGGAAGGGTGACTAACGATGGAAGGGAGGCGCCCATGCTGACTCACACCCGCATACAACGCCTGTCATTTCTTGTGCAGCAACTGACAATTCTTGTGCAGCAACGGACAGGGTTTGCCGTTCCGACGCGGTCACGATGCGGCCGTTTTTCGTCGAGGAACGCGACTTTTACGCCCATGTCGGGCAACAACGCGCGGGTTCTTCTCGAGCAACGCGATGCGCACCCGCACGGTCGCCTTGTTGCGGTCCGCCGTCGGAATGATCGCGATCACTTCGGCAGGCATGCGTTCGTCGGGATAGGCGTTCAACGCCACCGACACCGGTTGGCTCGGCTGCACGCGGTTGATGTACGCCTCGTTCACGTCGACTTCGACTTCGAGGGACTCCATGTCGACGATGGTGCAGATGCCGGTGCGCGTAAATCCTCCGCCGGCGGAGATCCGGCGAGATCATCTCGCCGGGTTGCGCCGCCTTCGCGACCACGACTCCGGTGAACGGCGCGCGAACCTCCATGTCGTCGAGCAATCGGCGTTGCACGGCGACGGCCGCTCCGCGACGACGACTGTCGCGTTGCTGACGTTCGAGGCGAGCCTGGAATCCCTGCAGCGTCAGCTGCACGCGGTCGAGGTCCGCCTGGCTCGCGAGTTTGCGCGGTGCCAAGGCTTCCGTGCGCTGCAGATCGAGTTCCGCCTGACGGATCTGCACTTTCATTTCGTCGAGGCTGCGTGCGGGCGACGCAAGCTGCGAATTCGGACAGCGCGAGTTCGGCGCGAGGAATGCTGGACGTCGAGCCGCGCCAGCAACTGGCCTTCCTCCACGCGCATGCCTTCTTCGATAAAGACTTCGACGACCTTGCCGATGGTCTTGGCGCTAACGGTCGCCTGCCGTCGCGCCACCACGTAGCCGGTTGCATCGAGCACGCTGCCTTCGACCGCGGCGGAACGGGGCGCCGGTGCCGCGGTTGCGGGCACTACGGGCGCTGCGACCGCGACCGGTTCGGACTTTGGAAACACCACGTACCAGGCGATGAACGCGATGCCGGCGATAGCGGCAATCAACGCAAACCAACGTAGCGGCCGCCGCGGGGGTTCTTCTGCCGCCGCACCGCGATCGATCTTCAGTTCATCCAACAGTGCTCGCTTGTCCACTGGATGCCGCCGTTGAAAAGGCGGCCGAGTCTAGCACTGCGGATCGTGCACCTTGAAGGCGCATTGAAAGGTGCGTTGGAAGGAGCATCCGGTTTCGTCGGTTACACTACGGCCGGAATCGAATTCGCGGAGATGCCATGGCCACGTCCGAACTCATCATCGAACAACTGCAGATCGGCCCGATGCAGAACTTCATCTACGTCGTCGGCTCGCGCGCCACGCGCGAGGTGGTGATGGTGGATCCGGCCTGGGATATCGATGCGCTGACAAGCATCTGCGAAAAGCGACTACACGCTCAACGGCGCGCTCGTGACCCACTATCACCCGGATCACATCGCGGCGGATCCTTCGGCGGCAACCGGTCGAGGGCGTCGCCGAATCATCGGCCGAAGCTGCCGGTGAAGGTATACGCGCACAGCGCGGAAGCCGACGGCGTGAAAAGGTGACCGGCGTTTCCGAATCGATCTGGACGGGTCGACATCAGGCGACAAACTCAAGATCGGCGACATCGAAGTGGAGTTTCTGCACACGCCGGGCCACACCCCGGGATCGCAGTGTTTCCGGATCAGGAACACGCTGGTATCGGGCGACACACTGTTCATTAACGGTTGCGGCCGCGTCGACCTGCCCGGGTCAGATCCGGAACAGATGTACCACAGCCTGCAGCGACTGTGCGCGTTGCCCGACGACACGCTGCTGCTGCCCGGCCATCACTACAGCGAAGCGCCGAACGCAACCATGGGTGAGACGAAGCGGCAGAATACCTACCTTCGTATCCACGACCTCGACACGTGGAAACAGGTGATGGGCTGACTGCCGCTTCAGCCGCGCACGAGAGCGGTCAGCCGCAACTGCTCGCGAGCTTCGAGGCCGCCAGCATTGCGACGATGTTCTTCGAACAACTCGACGCAGGTGCCCACACCGCGGTGCGGCCGAACATCGGCGCGCCGATGTAGCCGCGCATCTGCAGCTTCCCGTCCGAGCCCAGCGTGATCTGACTCTTATACGTCTTCCCGGACTCCGGATCGTACAACTGGCCCTGCCACTTGCCGTCTTTGAACTGGTATTCGCTCAGCAGGTCGAGACCGATCAGAAGTCGCGTTCGAAGCGCGGCATCGGGGTTGTGCAGATCCACGCGCGGCGTTCCCACCGGACCGTCTTCGTTCTGCAGATACAGCGGGTTCAGAATCGCAACGATGCGCGCGTGGAGGGTGCCGTCGCTTTCATTCACCTCGAGAATCGAAGTGTCGGAAGCCCATTGGCCGAAGATTGCATCGCGCGCATCGTCGGCCGCAACGGAGCCGGCGATCAATAGAAACAACAGAGCGAGACGTGGGTGAATCATCGTTGAACTTCCTGAACAGGTCTTTGATAGTAACGAAGCGGCGATAGTAGCGAAGCAGCGCGATCAAAGGGGAAACAAATGGACACCGGAGCATTTTCTGGATTCGAAGTGTCGGTACGCGAACCCGGCATCGCGTGGATCCAATTCAACACGCCCGAACGCCTCAACGGCATGACCACGGCGATGAAGCGCGATCTGATCGAGACGGTCACGCAGGCGCAGATGGACAATGCGCGTCCGCGTCGTCGTGTTCACCGGCACCGGTCGCGCGTTCTGCGCCGGCGACGACCTGAGGGCTTATCGCGACGCGGAGCTCGGCGGCAAACCGCTGGTGCCCGCCGATTCCACCGGGCCACGACAACGCGCTCGGCACCTACAACGGACTGCGCACGATCTCCCAGCGACTCAACACCGCCGTGCGCTGGCCTCGACAAACTCATCGATCGCCGCGATCAACGGCGTCGCGATCCAGACCGGATTCTCGCTCGCGCTGTCGTGCGACTTCCGCATCGCTGCACGCCGCGCACGCATCGGCAGCGCAACGCTGCGCTTCGGTCTGCTGCCGGACGAGGGTGGCCAGTACCTGCTGGTGCAACTGCTCGGGCGTGCGCGAAGACGATGGACTTCCTGATGCGCAAACGCATCGTCACGCCGAGGAAGCGCTGCGGCTCGGGCTCGTCAGCGAGGTCGTAGACGCCGATCGGCTCGAAGCGTCTGCGATGGCGCTCGCCACCGAACTCGCAAACGGCCCGCAGGTGTCGATGCGGCTGCTGAAACGATCCGTGTACAACGCCGCGGAACTCTCGTTCGAACAGGCACTCGACGAAATCGCATCGAAGACCGCGATCTCCGACCATCATCCCGACGCGCGCGAAGGAGTCGCCGCGTTCCGCGACAAGCGTGCGCTTCGTTCAACGCCTGGCTCGATCCGAACGCAAAGCAGTCGCACTGATGAGCGAACTCGTTTCCTACACCGTTGCAGAACCCGGCATCGCGCTGATCGTCATCGAGCGCGCGGACAAGATGAACGCGCTGAACGAGGACGTCATTCAGGGTTTGCGCAGCGCATGGCAGCGATTCGCAGACAGCGACGAAAAGGTCGCCGTATTGGCGGCTGCCGGCGATCGCGCCTTTTCGGTGGGCGCCGACATCAAGGACGCCCCTCGAGAGATGTGGCAGGGCGTGCCGAGCATCGGCGTCGAACTGTACAAGCCGGTCATTGCGGCAGTGCACGGCTGGTGCATCGGCGGTGCGTACGTGATCGTGCAGATGTGCGACCTCGTCGTCGCCGCCGAAAACACGGTATTCAAATATCCCGAAGCGCAGGTCGGATTCACCGGCGGATTGGTGGCGAGCGCAGCCGCGCGGCTGCCGCACAAGATCGCGATGGAATTCATGCTGCTCGGCCAGGACTTGTCCGCGCAGCGCGCGTATCAAGTAGGCATGGTCAATCAGGTGGTGCCGAACGGCACACAGCGTGAAGCGGCGATGAAATACGCACGGATACTCGCGCAATCGGCGCCGCTCGTAGTGGAGACGCTGAAGAGGTTTTCGCTGGAGACGTTGAACAAGAGCCCCGCCGAGGCGGCTGCGGTGGCTCGTCAGCAGTTGTTGCGCGTTCGCGACAGCGAGGATGGCGCCGAAGGTCGGCGGGCGTTCACCGAGAAACGCCCGCCTGCTTTCAAAGGTCGCTGATTACTTCGGCAGCAGGTGCGCGACCGCGTCGCGCTCTTCCCGCAACTCGGTTTCGGTCGCTTTCATCCGCTCGCGGCTGAAATCGTTGATCGTGCGGCCTTGCACGATCTGCCAGTCGCCGCCTTTGCATACGACCGGATACGAGTAGATCAACCCTTTCTCGATGCCGTAGCTGCCGTCTGAATAGATCGACATGCTGATCGAATCGCCCGCCGCACTGCCCAATGCCCAGTCGTGCATGTGGTCGATCGCTGCGTTGGCCGCTGAAGCCGCGCTCGATGCACCGCGCGCTTCGATGATTGCCGCACCCCTCTGCTGCACCGTTGGGATGAACTCTTTCGCGTACCAGTTCGCGTCGATGAGGCTCATCGCACTCTTACCGGCCACGGTTGCGGCATGCACGTCGGGGTATTGCGTTGCGGAGTGATTGCCCCAGATCGTCACGTGCTTCACGTCGGTGGTGTGTTTGCCTGTTTTCTTCGCGAGTTGGGCGACTGCTCGGTTGTGATCGAGGCGCGTCATCGCGGTGAATTGGCGTGGGTTCAGATCCGGCGCGTTTCGCTGCGCGATCAGGCAGTTCGTGTTCGCCGGGTTCCCCACGACCAGCACTTTCACTTGGCGCGAAGCATGATCGTTCAGCGCCTTGCCTTGCACGGAGAAAATCGCGGCATTCGCTTCGATGAGGTCTTTACGCTCCATGCCCTTCGAGCGCGGACGCGAGCCGACGAGCATCGCGTAGTCGGTGCCTTTGAATGCGACGTTCGGGTCGTCAGTCGGAATCATGCCGTGCACTAACGGAAACGCGCAGTCTTCGAGTTCCATGATCACGCCGTCGAGCGCCCCGAGCGCCGGCGTGATTTCGAGCATCTGCAGGATGACCGGCTGATCGGGGCCGAGCATCGCGCCGGACGCGATTCGGAACATCAATGCATACCCGATCTGTCCGGCAGCGCCGGTGACGGTGACCCGAACGGGCTGTTTCATTAGCGTTTCCTCGTACTGAATGTGTTGCTTTTTCAAACGGCTGCGGATTGTAACAGCGTCATCGCAAGCCCAACACGTTCGAGACGAGGTCCTGCACGAGCGCTGCCGCGATCCACGCCAGCGGCGGAATGACGACGTAGAACAACACACGCGACGCGGCGCCCGCCGATGCGGGCCACTCCGGTGTGTCGGCAATCTGCCGCCGATACAGCGACACCAGCATGTGCCGGTCGCTGCCTTGTTCAGCAGTGTTGGCAAGTTCGGTAAGACGATCGAGTTCGATGCGTTTCGCGGCCGTCACCGCCGCGCGCACTCCCCACATCGGCAGCAACAGAACGACCAGTGCGACCGGAACGGTGACGACCAGTGCGGGCACGAAATCCACTGTCTGGATCTGGCCCGTAAGGATCGCCTGCATCGGAATCACCGACAGCCCACGATGATGACGAGCAGATGTCGAATGCCGATATCGGCGAACACGCCGAGCACACGGGATCATCGAGGTTGATTCGAACGCGACCGCCGAGCCGCCGCACGAACACCGACACGCGAATCAGCCGCCACAACGCCGGCAGAATCGTCGCCCACAACAATGGCACCACCAGCGGCACCCACAGATACGGCAGCGCCTGGCGCTGTTCGTGCAGCACATCGACGACCACAGGCGAGCTGAGGATCGCGCCGTAAAGGACACCGAGGCCACGCGCGATCCAGCCCCCCCGGTTCGACCACGCGTCGCTCAGCTCAGTGCGAGCGCGCGAGCGATCCGCGGGTTCCATCGCGAGCGTCAGACGCTCTACGTCGGCCGCGAGCATCGAGAACATCGGCCAACCGACGATGTAACCGATCACCACGGCGTTCACCCACAGCCCCACGAACGAGCGCTACAGCGGATGCAGTTCATTGCCGCCGATATAAGCAACTAGCAACGGTATCGAACCGGCCGCGCCTAGCCCGAGTGTAATCGCGAGTCCTAAACGCCAGCCGCGTAACATCGACCGCGGCCTAGTCCCGGGATTCCAGAAACCAGTCCCGCTTCGCGACGAGCGCGAGTGCCTGGCGTAAGTAAGGGACGGTGTTGTGCGGCAACGCGTCGGGGCGCCAGAAGCCGATCGCGTCGGACCGGTCGGGCTCGGCGAGCTGCGGCTCGCCGGTGAAGTCGTCACACGCCATGATGAAGTCGATCCCCTGTTGTTCGCCCGACAGGTAGGGCATCACGGCGGCGGCCCGCAACTGTGACGCGCGTACGTCGATTCCCGTCTCTTCCCGTATTTCGCGCACGGCGCATTCGACGATCCCTTCGCCGCGTTGCAGGTGTCCGCCGGGCAACGCATACCAGCCGTCGAGGAATCCGGTTCCGGAGCGCCGCAACAACACTACGGCGCCACGGCGCCACAGCAGCGTATGGACGATGACCGGAAACGCGTCGCGCATGAGTCTCCCCTCGCCGGCATCTTATCGCGCTCGCGGTCCGACACCGCTAGCATCGCGCTGATGATCGACCCCTCGCTGTGCCGCCGTGTCGAAGAAGCATCGCTGAATGCGTGGCCCGCATTGCAGCAGTCGCTGCTCGACGGCTGGGTGCTGCGGTTCAGTCGCGGCTTCACCAAACGCGCGAACTCGATCGTGCCCGTGTACCCGTCACAACAGTCCGCGCTGGAGAAGATCCGCTACTGCGAGAACCTCTACTCACGCGAACGGCTCAAGACCATTTTCCGGCTGACCACCGTGATGGACTCGGATCCACTCGATGTCGTGCTGGAGCAGCGCGGCTACGAGCGCGTCGATCCAACCCGGGTGCTGGTGCGCGAACTGGAGGGCACCTCGTTCGCAATCAAGCCGACCTTTCATGAAGTGCCGCGCGACGCGTGGCTCGAAGCCTACGCACACGCGGCCGACGTGCCGCCCGCCGGAATGCAATTGCATGCCATGTTGCTGGCGGGCATTCGCTCGGAGCACGTGTTCGGCTTCGTCTCGGTCGCTCGCGTGCCTGTCGCTTGCGGCATCGCGGTACTCGAACGCGAACTGGTCGGCCTGTTCGACGTGGTCACGCTGCCCACCGCACGACGTCAGGGTCACGCGCAGGCGCTGGTCGAATCGTTGCTCGCATGGGGTCGCAACAACGGTGCCTGTCATGCATACCTGCAGGTCGTCGAGGCCAATCAACCGGCGCGTGCGTTGTATCAACGGCTCGGCTTCGACGACCTGTACCACTACTGGTATCGAGTCGCGTCGTGAGTGCCTCAGACACCGCGCGCGAAGTGCGCGCAGTGTTGCCGCGCTGCAGCATCGGCTTGATTCGCCAGAACGATTTTGAGATGGTGAACCGGCCCGCGCGGTAGCACTCCAGGGCTTGACGGAAGCCCTCCACAAGACGAACAAACAAGCGCACCTGCGGTTTGACGCAAACCGGTCGCTCGATTCGAGCCATCGGTCGATGCCGCGTCGATTGACATTGGGAGGACGAGTGATACATTCGCCGGTCGCTTTGGCGGCGCGCCGCAGCAATCACGTTAGAGATTCGGGTTTCCGTCCGAGCACGGAGACAGGAGCCGCCTTGACTGTCCCGTTTGGGCTTTACGGACTGTTTGTGCTTTACGGAGAAGGGCAATGACAAGTCGCAAACCGAGCGCACTGCACGAGGAGCTTGCCCTCGGGATGCCGAGTGCCCGCGGTTTATACGACCCCCGATTCGAGCACGACAGCTGCGGCGTCGGCTTCGTTTGCGACATCAAAGGCGTGGCGCGCAACCAGATCGTTCGCGCGGCCGAGCACATCAACTGCTGCATGGTTCACCGCGGCGGCGTCGGTTACGAAAAGAACACCGGCGACGGCGCCGGCATCCTCACTGCCCTGCCGCACAAGTTCTTCTCGAAATTCTCGAAGCGCACGCTGAAGACGAAGCTGCCGCAGCCCGGCCGCTACGGCGCCGGCAACGTTTTCCTGCCGCGCGCGATCAAAGAACGCCAGCACTGCAAGAACATCATCGAAGAGCGCATCAAGGCCGAGGGCCAGGTGTTGCTCGGCTGGCGCAAGGTGCCGGTCGACCCCGACGGCGCCGGTCTCGGCAAAGCGGCCCGTCGCGCCATGCCGACCATCGAGCAACTGTTCATCGGCGCCGCCGAAGGCATCGACCAGAACGCGTTCGAGCGCAAGCTGTACCTGATCCGCAAACACGCGACACATCTGCTGCGCGGCAACGAATCCGCTGACCGAGCGGAAGCTGTTCTTCGTCTGCAGCCTGTCGAGCAAAGTCATCGTCTATAAAGGGATGCTGACGCCGCACCAGGTGTTCCCGTTCTATCGCGACCTCGACGATCTCGACTACGAGTCGCATCTCGCGATGATGCACTCGCGCTTCTCGACGAACACCTTCCCGTCGTGGGACCGCGCGCAGCCGAACCGTTTCATGAGCCACAACGGTGAGATCAACACGGTTCTCGGCAACCGGAACTGGATGAACGCGCGCGAGGGCGTCGGTGAATCGCGAATTCTTCGGCGACGACCTGAAGAGGCTGTTCCCGATCGTCGAGCAGGACATCTCCGACTCCGGCACGTTCGACAACGTGCTGGAATTCCTGCTGATGTCGGGCCGCACGCTGCAGGAAGCCGTGCTGATGATGATTCCGGAAGCGTGGCAGCAGCATCCGAACATGTCGGACGACAAGCGCGCCCTGTACGAGTACTATTCGTGCCTGATGGAGCCGTGGGACGGCCCCGCGTCGATCGTATTCACCGACGGCAACTACATCGGCGCGGTGCTCGACCGCAACGGTCTGCGGCCGAGCCGTTACTACATCACCGACGACGACATGTGCATCATGGCGTCGGAAGTCGGCGTGTTGCCGGTCGATCCGGCGCGCGTCGTCGCTAAGGGCCGCCTGCAGCCCGGCAGGATGTTCCTGATCGACTTCGAACAGGGCCGCATGATCCCCGACGAGGAGATCAAGAGCGAATTGGGCGAGCGGCACCCGTACCGGCAAATGGCTCGACGAACAGCGCATCGAGCTCACCGATCTGCCGGCGAACGGCGAGTCGCACGGTTTCGATCCCGAAACGCTGATGCAGCGCATGCAGGCGTTCGGCTACACGCAGGAAACCATGCAGTTCATGCTGCTGCCGATGGTCAGCGAAGTGCGCGATCCGCTCGGCTCCATGGGCAACGACGCGGCGCTGGCGGTCATGTCCGAAAAGCCGCGCATGCTGTACGACTACTTCAAGCAGCTGTTCGCGCAGGTCACGAACCCGCCGATCGACTCGATCCGCGAAGAAGTGATCATGGCGCTCGAGTGCTACGTCGGACCCGAAGCGAACATGCTGGAGATGTCGCAGGCGAATGCGCACCGGCTGCGCATTCCGCACCCGATTCTGACGAACGAAGAAGCTCGCGGCGCTGAAGCACATCGAATCATCGCGGCTGGAAGTCGCGCACCATCGACATCACGTTCCCGCGCGGTTCCGGCAAGGCCGGCCTGGTCGAAGCGCTCGATCGCGTCTGCGCCGAAGCGAGCCAGGCGATCGCCGACGGCATGAGTCTGATCGTGCTATCCGATCGCGCGATCTCGGCCGACCCGGGTGCCGATCAGCGCATTGATCGCCACCGGTGCGGTGCACCATCACCTCGTCCGCACGCACGCGCGCACGCGGATCGGCATCATCGTGGAGACCGGCGAGGCGCGCGAGGTTCACCATCACTGCCTGCTGATCGGTTACGGCGCCGACGCAATCAATCCGTATCTCGCGTTCGAGGCGATGTGGCAGGCGCGCGCCGACGGCACGCTCGACGCGCCGCACATCAAGAGCGACGACGACGTGGTGTACGCCTATCGCAAGGCCACCGCCAAAGGCATCTTGAAGATCATGGCGAAGATGGGCATCTCGACGCTGCAGTCGTACAAAGGTGCGCAGATCTTCGAAGCCATCGGCCTGGCCGACGACGTCATCAATCGTTGCTTCGCGGGTACTGCGAGCCGCGTACAAGGTGTCGGCTTCGACATCCTGGCGGAGGAGCTGCAACGCCGTCACCAGATCGGCTATCCGGGCCGCGACGTCGTCGCATTGCCCGCGCTGCCGAACCCGGGCGATTTCCATTGGCGCAAAGGCGGCGATCGCCACATGTGGGACCCGCACCGCTATCGCTGAACTGCAGGTTGCGGCGCGTACCAATAGCGAAGACGCGTACTGGCGTTTCGCGAAGCACACGAACCAGGAAGCGACCCGCAACTCGATGCTGCGCGGCCTGATCACGTTCAACACGACAGTGAACGGCGGGCCGGTGCCGATCGAAGAAGTCGAGACCGAGAAGGAAATCGTCCGACGATTCGTCACGGGGGCGATGAGTTTCGGTTCGATCTCGAAAGAAGCGCACGAGACGCTGGCGATCGCCATGAACCGGATCGGCGGCAAGTCGAACACCGGTGAAGGCGGCGAAGATCCGATCCGCTTCATTCCGTTGCCGAACGGCGACTCGAAGCGATCGGCGATCAAACAAGTGGCCAGCGGCCGGTTCGGCGTCACGCATCAACTATCTGACGAACGCCGACGAGCTGCAGATCAAGATCGTACAGGGCGCGAAGCCCGGCGAAGGCGGCGAACTGCCCGGCCGCAAAGTCGACGAGTACATTGCAGGCATTCGCCATTCGACGCCGGGCGTCGGCCTCATCAGCCCGCCGCCGCACCACGACATCTATTCGATCGAAGACATCGCGCAGCTGATCCACGATCTGAAGAACGCGAACCCGAATGCGCGGATCAGCGTGAAGCTCGGCGCCGAGATCGGCGTGGGTACGGTCGCTGCCGGCGTTACGAAGGCGCGCGCGGATCACCTCGTGATCGCAGGCGACACCGGCGGTACCGGTGCTTCGCCGCTCACCTCGATCAAACACGCCGGCGTGCCGTGGGAACTCGGCATCGCCGAAACGCACCAGACGCTGGTGATGAACAACCTGCGCTCTCGCGTAGTGCTGCAGACCGACGGACAGCTGAAGACCGGCCGCGACGTCGCAATCGCCGCGTTGCTCGGCGCAGAGGAATTCGGCTTTGCCACGGCGCCGCTCATAACGCTCGGCTGCATCATGATGCGCAAATGCCACCTGAACACGTGCCCGGTCGGCGTAGCGACGCAGGATCCGGAGCTGCGCAAGAAATTCAACGGCAAGCCCGAGTACGTCATGAATTTCCTGTTCATGGTCGCGAAAGAACTGCGCATGATCATGGCTGAACTGGGCTTCCGCACGGTCAACGAGATGGTCGGCCGCGTTGACGCACTGAAGGTCGACGCCGCGGTGAATCACTGGAAGGCGAAAGGCATCGACCTGTCGAAGATTCTCGCGCCCGCCGAACAGCCGCGAGGACTTCCTCGGCTCGTACGCGCAGCACAAGCAGGATCACGAACTCGACATGGCACTCGATAACGAGTTGATCCGCCTCGCGCGAACCCGCGCTTGCGACGGGCGAAAAGGTGCAACACAACCTGCCGATCGTGAACACGAACCGGGTCGTCGGCGGCATGCTCTCGAACGCGATCATCAAGCGTGTGGGACCCGCGATGTTGCCCGACGGCACGATCCATTTCCGTTTCTACGGCAGCGCCGGACAGAGCTTCGGTGCGTGGCTCGCGAAGGGCGTAACGCTCGAAGTAGAAGGCGATGCGAACGACTACGTCGGCAAAGGGCTTTCCGGCGGCCGCATCATCATTTATCCGCCGACGACGAGCTCATTCGCCGCTGAACGCAACATCCTCATCGGCAACGTCGTGCTCTACGGTGCGACCAGCGGTGAGGCGTACTTCCGCGGTATCGCGGCGGAGCGTTTTGCGGTGCGCAACAGCGGCGCGAACGCGGTGATCGAAGGCGTGGGTGATCATGGTTGCGAATACATGACCGGCGGCCGTGTAGTCGTGTTGGGCGAAACCGGTCGCAACTTTGCCGCCGGCATGAGCGGAGGCATCGCGTACGTGTGGGATCCGAACGGCGTATTCGCGCAGCGCTGCAACACCGAAATGGTGGAACTCGAAGCGCTTGCTGAAGACGAGGACATCATCGAATTGAAGAAGGCGATCGAGAATCATCTCCAGTTCACGGGTTCTACGGTTGCAAAGTCGATCCTGCACGACTGGGCTCGCTCGTTGACGCGCTTCGTGAAGGTGATGCCGACCGACTTCAAACGCGTTCTCCAGGCGCGTAGAGCCGGTGAGCCACTGCCTTTCGCTGCCGAAGCATAAGCAGAAGCAACATGGGCAAACCCACAGGGTTCAAGGAATTCCCTCGCAAGACCGAGGCGTACCGCGACGCGACGAAGCGGCTGCTCGATTTCGACGAGATCTACACCGCGCACGACGCGAAGCATCTCGCGGTGCAAGGCTCGCGCTGCATGGATTGCGGCGTGCCGTTCTGTCAGTCGACCGACGGCTGTCCGATCCACAACCTCATTCCCGAGTGGAACGACCTCGTGTATCGCGGCCACTGGCGCGAAGCACTCGATCGACTGCACCAGACCAACAACTTTCCGGAGTTCACCGGTCGCGTGTGTCCCGCGCCGTGCGAAGGCGCATGTGTGCTCGGCATCACCGACCCTGCGGTCACCATCAAGAACATCGAGATGGCGATCATCGACAGGGGTTTCGACGAGGGCTGGGTGGTTGCACGTCCTCCCGTGACTCGCACGGGTAAGCGCATCGCAATCATCGGCTCGGGCCCCGCGGGTTTGTCCGCCGCGGCACAGCTGAACCAGGCGGGCCATCTCGTGACCGTGTACGAGCGCGCCGATCGCATCGGCGGGCTGCTCATGTACGGCATTCCGAACATGAAGCTCGACAAGCGCGTAGTGAACCGCCGCATCGACCTGCTGCGGGCAGAAGGCGTGACATTCAAAGTTTCGACGCCGGTGGGCGACGGCAGCAACGGTTCGCTCGACGTTCGGAGGCTGCTCGAAGCCAACGACGCCGTGTTGTTCACAACCGGCGCAACCGTTGCACGCGATCTGCCGATCCCCGGACGCGAACTTTCAGGCGTGCATTTCGCGATGGATTTCCTGCGCGCGAACACCAAAAGCCTGCTCGATTCGAAGCACGCCGACGGCAACTACATTTCGGCGAAGGACAAAGACGTCATTGTGATCGGCGGCGGCGACACCGGCACCGACTGCATCGGCACGTCGTTGCGTCACGGCTGCCGCTCGCTCGTCAACTTCGAAATCCTGCCGCAACCGCCGGCCGGACGCGCCGCAGACAATCCGTGGCCCACCTGGCCGAAGATCTTCCGCGTGGACTACGGCCACGAAGAGGCGGCAAAGCGCTTCGGCACCGACCCGCGTGTGTACTGCATTTCCGGCAAGTCGTTCGACGGCAAAGACGGCAAGCTCACCGGCATGCGAACCACTGAAGTGAAGTTCGTCGGACCGAAGCTGGAAGAAGTTCCGAACACCGAAAAGGTATGGAAGGCCGACCTGATTCTGATCGCGATGGGCTTCCTCGGGCCTGAACATCACGCGTCGGACGCACTCGGTATTGCCTACGACCCGCGCAGCAACCTGCGGGCAGACTACGGCAAATACGCGACCAACGTGCCGAAGGTGTTTGCCGCGGGCGATTGTCGTCGCGGCCAATCGCTAGTGGTGCGCGCCATCAACGAAGGTCGCGAAGCTGCGCGTGAAATCGATCGCACTCTGATGGGCGAAACGCTGCTGCCTTGACGGTTCGCAACGACGCTCATTCGAGCGTCGACTGCACCGATGCAAACGTCCTGACCCACGGTTTCACGCGACCTACACTCGCGGGTAGCGACGCCGCCGCCGAATTGGCCTCTGCCTGCGTCGCATAGCTGCCGTACGAGACCACATACCACGCCACGCCTTCACGCTTTGTCTCGAACGTCGCGAACTGATCCTTGCGAGCCTGCTCGCGCATGAACTGATCGCGCTTGTCGCGGCTCGTCGTCGCGAACAGCTGCAGAGTGAAGCGCTTTGCCGGCTGGTCGCGAACCCACTGCGACGATTTCGCACTTCCAACAGACGCACTCGGGGGCGATTCGGATTGTTGCTTGGTGCTTGCTGTCTGTTGCGTGATTTCCGGTTGCTGCTTCGGCGCCGGCGCAGTGGCAACAACCGGTTTCTGCACGGGCGGAGGCGGCGTTTCGATGCGCTGCTGTTGGGGAATCGGGGTCGCAAGCGCGACAACCGGCTTTTCGATCGCGGGTTCGGCCGCTTCATTCGAGACCGCCGGCGACACCGCGGGAGCGCGAATCGTCGATGGCTCTTTCTGCTCTTCTGCGCCGGCAACCGGCGGCGTAGGTATCGCGAGCGTTGCTGTGCCACTCACCGGTTCAGCGATCGGTTCCGATTTGGCGAGGGGCTGCTCCTCGTGAGACTCGGTGGGTTTCGGATATCCGTTGAAGATCAACCAGCCAAGGCCGGCGCCGATTACCACCAGCACCGCAAGCGCGCGGTGCATTCTCGGTAACCAGCGGCGCTCGTCACTGATCGTCAGTTCGCCATCGAGAATTGCAGCAGCCAACTCATCGATACGCCCCGGCATACCGCTGGATCCACCAACGATTACCGACATCTCGTTCTGCGTGAACGCGGAACGATCACGCAGGCCCGCCTGCGCGAGCCGAAGTGCGACGTAGCGTCGAGATTCTTCGTCGGTGAACGGTGTAAGTCTGATCTCGTGCCAGTTCTGCGCCTGATCGGTCCGCTTCGAAGCCTTGTCGAGCGACTGCACGAAGTATGCTTCGGCGAAGAACACCATCCGAAGTCCTTCCTGCGCACCGGCATCGACCAGTTTCAGCAATTGCTCGAGCGCTCGCAGTTCCAGCAGGTGCGCGTCGTCGATCAGCACGAGGCAGTAGCGATGCGCGGCGATCTGCTCCTGAACGTGCAATGCGATCAACTCGATGAGAAGGCGCGGATCTGCGTTGGCAGGCGCCGCCATTCCAAAACCCTGGATGATGCCTGCCAGAACTTCGCGCGTGTCGCTGGTCAGGTTTGCATTGATGCGCGCCGCTTTCACTCCGGGATCGAGACCGCTCGAAAGCGCGCGATACAATGTCGACTTGCCGACGCCTCGCTCGCCGGTCACCACCAGTAGACGACGGGACCAACGCGCCAAATGGCGAAGCTCTTCCAGGCGTCGCCCGCGCTCGCCTTCGCCGAAGAAATCGTCCGCAGGTTCCCTGAACGGATTCTTCGAGAGTCCCAACGCTTCCAATGAGGGGCGGCTGCTAGCTTTCACATAAGCCGCCATGGGCCGAGAGCGTATCCCTGAACGCACCCGGATCGAACTGCTCCGTAACGAACGCATCGCCTATCGCGCGCGCCAGAATCAGTCGCAACCGTCCATCGATTACCTTCTTGTCCATACCCATTGCGGAACGCATTGCGTCCAGCGTGACATTCCCCGGCGGAATTACCGGCAAACCAAACGCACCGATGAGCGATTTGATGCGCTTTCCGTCACTTCGATCGAGCAACCCCGCGCGCATCGACAGGTCGGTGGCCATCACCATGCCGACGGCAACTGCTTCGCCATGCAGATATTCGTAGCGCGTCAATGTTTCGATCGCATGCCCGAAGGTATGTCCGTAGTTCAAGATCGCGCGCAGTCCGTCCTCGCGTTCGTCCACCGCGACGACGGCCGCTTTGATCGCACAAGACGTGAGCACCGCGTACTTCAATGCGGCAGCGTCACGGCGCAACAGCGCGCCGACGTTGGCTTCGAGCCAGCCGAAAAACGAGGCGTCGCGGATGATGCCGTACTTGATCACTTCGGCAATGCCGGCGAGGTACTCGCGCTCGGGCAACGATTCGAGTGTCTTCAAATCGGCCAACACCAGGCGCGGTTGATAGAACGCGCCGATCATGTTCTTGCCTTGCGGATGATTGACCGCCGTTTTGCCACCCACCGATGAGTCGACACACGCGAGCAAAGTCGTCGGCACCTGAATGAACGCAACGCCTCGCTGGTAGGTCGCCGCCGCGAAACCGGTAACGTCGCCAATCACTCCACCGCCGAGCGCGATGAGCGTCGTCGAACGGTTGTGCCGATGCGTCATCAGATGATCGAGCACTTTTCCATAGGTTTGCAGCGTCTTGTGTTCCTCACCATCGGGAAGCACGCAGGCATCCATCCGATATCCGGTCAGCGTGGTTTCCAGCGCCGGAAGGTACAGCGGCGCGATTGTCTCGTTGGTGACGACACACACCTGCTGGCCCGCGATGTACGGTGCGAACTGCGCGCGATCGTTCAGCAGACCGGAGCCGATCACAATCGGGTAGGTTCGATCGCCAAGCTCTACCCGCAAGGTCTCAATCACACGAAGCACCCGTTGCTGCGCAGATGATCGGCAATCTCTCTTGCCAACGCCTTTGCCGAGTGTCGATCGGCGCAGAAGCGATAGTCCGCGATGCCGGAGTACAAAGGGGCCCGCTCCTGCGAGAGACGCTCGAGTGTGACGCGCGGGTCTCCCTGTCGCAGCAACGGCCTACGCTTGTCGCGCCGAGTGCGTTCGACCAGTCTTTCTATTGGCGAATCGAGAAATACGACGATTCCTCGCGCCGCCAGGTTGCGGCGGTTTTCCTCGCGCAACACGACGCCACCGCCGGTCGCAAGAACCACGCCGTCACGTTGCGTCAGCTCGTCGACGACCTGGCACTCGCGATCGCGAAATCCTGCCTCGCCTTCCTTGTCGAAAATCCAGGCGATGTCGGCGCCGGCCTTATCTTCGACGACGCGATCGGTATCGAAGAACGGCAATCCCAATTCATCGGATAGCAGCCGACCGACGGTTGTCTTGCCGACAGCCATCAGACCGATCAGGAACACATTGTGATTCTTGGTGACCATAACGACGAACGGCGCCATAAGGGCGCCGTTCAGTCTAATACGGGGACAGATACAAGTCTGTCCCTCGAGTCGAGGTCACCGCGTTGTCAGCGAATCCTGAATGATGCGCGGCGTGATGAAGATCAGCAGTTCCTGCTTGTCGGTCTTGTCGAGCGTCTTGCGGAAGAGACGGCCGACGTACGGAAGGTCACCGAGGAACGGCGTCTTCTCAGTTGCTTCTGTCACCTGATCTTTGAAGATGCCGCCCAGTACGACCGTCTGCGCGTTGTCGACCAGCACCTGCGTCTTGACCTGGTTCGTGTCGATACTCGGAACGCCGTTGAACACCTGGCCTACCGAGTCTTGCGTCACCTTCAGCGTCATGATGATCCGATCATCGGGCGTGATCTGCGGCGTTACTTCGAGTGACAGCACAGCTTCTTTGAACGATACCGACGTTGCACCGCTGCTCGACGCTTCCTGATACGGAATCTCGGTACCCGATCGGATTTCAGCCATCTGCTTATCGGCCGTGATTACCTTCGGACGCGCGACGACCTGAGCGCGACCATCGACTTCGAGAGCCGTCAGTTCCAGGTCGACCAGATAGTCGGATCCGGTGAATCCAATACCGAAGCTGGAGCTCGCTGCGGCAACGCCCATGTCGACGACCAAAGCATCGGGGAACGTCACATCACCGGTGCCGGTGACGGCGATGTTCTGCAGTTCGTTCAGCGTGTTCAAACTACCACCGGTCTTGATCGTGGTGCCGTTCGAGTTGGCGATACTCGCGCCGCCCCAACGAATGCCCAACTCCTGATCGAAGTTCGTGCTGGCGGTGACGATCCGCGATTCGATCAATACCTGCCGAACGGGAATGTCGAGGCGCGCAATCACTTTGCGGAACTCTTCGAGGCGATCCGCAGTATCGGTAAGGATGATCGAGTTGGTGCGTTCGTCGACGATCACGCTGCCGCGCGGCGACACGATCGAGCTGCGACCACCACCGGCCGCGCCTGACGGCTGCGAAGCCGCGCCGGCCGGACCTGAACCACCTTTGCCGCCCGTACCACCCGTGCTGAACAACTTGTACAGCTCGCTCGCGTTCGCGTAGCGCACCTGAATGAACTCGGTGCGCAGCGGTGCGAGTTCGGCGATCTGCCGCTGGTTCTCGAGTTCGAGTTTCTCGCGGGCTGCGATTTCAGCTGCAGGCGCAACCAACAGCACGTTACCGACCTGACGCTTGTCGAGACCTTTGGTCTTCAGAATCAGTTCCAACGCCTGGTCCCACGGTACGTTCTTCAGACGCAACGTGATGCGGCCCGACACCGTGTCGCTCGCGACGAGGTTCAGGTCCGTGAAATCGGCGATCAACTGCAGCACCGAGCGGACTTCGATGTCCTGGAAGTTCAACGACAGCTTTTCGCCCTTGTATTTGAAGACGTCGTCGCGCTGAGCCAGTTCTTTATCGCTGATCGGGTTCACGTTGACCGTCAACGTCTGATCGGCCTGATACGCGAGGTAGTCGTAGTTACCCTTCGCGGCGATGGTGATCATGATGTTCGGACCGACCTGCACCGCGTCGACGATCTGAACCGGTGTTGCGAAGTCGGTGACGTCGAGGCGACGGCGCAGGTTATCGGGCAACTGCGTGTTACGGATCTGCACCTTGATCGTGCCGCCTTCGCTGCTCACGTCGACCGGAGCCTTCGGATCGGACAAGGAGACCACGATGCGACCTTCGCCGTTCTCACCGCGGCGGAAGTCGACGTCGGAGACATGCGAGTCGCGTGAAGGAGCTACTTCGGTTTTCACGACGTCGGCATCGCCATACTTCGTCGGCGACGGAACCGCTTGCGTGCCGCCACCGGCTCCTACGTACATGAACAGCGTGTCGCCTTCGACTTTCGTTTCGTAAGGAACGAGCTGCGTAAGGTTGACGATGACGCGGGTGCGATCCTTCGCTTCGATGACCGTTACTTCCCGGGCGTTACCGGTGCCGAGGCTGTGGTACTTCGTCGTCAGCGCGCTCTTCGTATCCATCAGGTCGAGTGCGATGCGTGCAGGCGCTTCGATTGTGTAACCCTTGGGATCCGGCGGTGCACCGTCGAATTTCATACGAATTTCGGTCTTGTCACCGGGCAGCGACGAGAACTCGATGGACTCCATCGTGGCCGCCGTTGCCGTTCCGGCAACTAGCCATGAGAGCACCGCGATCAGTCCAGTCATCGCGCCGCGCGCACGCGCACGAAGCAATGCCGAAGTTCCTACTTCCATATTCTTCACCCTCATGACTGAGCGCCTCCTCCAAGGTTCACGGTGCGTTCGCGCTCTACCCAACCGCCTGTACCGTCGGACACAATCTCTAGTAGCTCGATCCTGTTCTCGTCGATTGCGAGAATCTTTCCGTTATCCATTCCCATGTAGTCTCCCATCTGCACTCTGTGCACGCCGCCATTGGGGTCGCGTACGAGACCGTACAGGCGAGCACCTTGGGAGAGCGTTCCTACCATGCCGATCGCGCCAATGTTGAACTGCTCGAGGAACTGCTTGACGCGATTCGGATCGGGTTTGACCAACGCGGTCTTCTTATTGGGATCTACCGGCTTGACCACGACCGGCGGTTCGAACGGGCTGCGCATACTGCCAGCGCTGTAGGCAAACGCCTGATACGGCAGAAACTCCGGCAGCGGCTCGATCTGACTCTTGCCGCGCGCGTCCACTTCATCCATGAACGCTTTAATGTCCTGGTAATCGTTGCTCGACGAGCAGCCCGCGATCAACGCGGCTGCAGCCAGGCCTAGCAATGCTTGTCTAGGGGCGCGCATTACTTGTCCTCATCTCCGAGATACCGATACGTCTTCGCGACGATCGACATCTTCAGGTCCGTCGGTGACTTGACCGGTTTGATGTTGAAATCGTGCAGCGTCACGATCCGCGAAAGATTCGCGACCGCCGAAACGAACGCGCCGATGTTGTGATACTCGCCGCTGACGACGATCGTGATCGGCAATTCAACGTAGAACTCTGCTTTGCGCTCCGGCTGCAGATCGATGCTCTCGATCACGAGCCCGTTGTCGAGCGCCGCGAGGGTGATGTCTTCGATCAGCCCGGGTACTTCGGTGTCGCTCGGCAATTGTCGCAACATCGTTCCGAACGAGGCTTCCATTTCCTCCTTCTGTTGCCGGTATTGCGCCAGGTTTGCCGCCTGTGCGGCCTTCGATTCGTATTCGCCTCGCAGCGCCACTTCCTGCTTCTGCGCGCCTTCGAGTACGACCTGCTTGTCAGTCAGATAGAAGAAGTACCCGGCTGCGACCACTACAGCGAACAGCAGCACCAGAATGATGGCCTTGAGCGGGCCGGGCCAACCGCCGATGTTGTTGACGTCGAGATCACTGATCTCGAGTCCACGCAGTTGATCCAGAGTGTCCTGAAGCGCCATCGGTTATTCCTCCCCTTCCGCCGCCCCAGGCTTCTTCGGACTGGTCTGCACGACCGTCATCTGGAAGTTGCTCGCCTGAGCACCCGCGAGGGTATTTTCCTTAATGCCTTTGAGGTTCGGTTCCTTGAACCACTCGGAGGCTTCGAGATTGCGCATCTCGGACGAAATTCGGTTGTTCGACTCCGCGGTGCCGTCGACGGCAAGGGAGTGGCCGTCGAGTTTCATCGACGTGAAGTACACACCTTTGGCCAGTGTTCTGGTGAGTTCGTCGAAAACCCTGACGATTACCGGCCGGTTGCCCTGCAGTTCCTGGATCACGCGCATGCGCGCTAGCAGCTGCTCGCGCTTCTGCCGCAGGTCGCGGATCTCTGCGATCTGCTGATCGAGGACGGCGATTTTGTCTTTGATGAACTGGTTGCGGGCGTTCTGCTGGTCGACTGAACTGTCCAGGTACGTGCCGCCGGCAAATACGATCAGCGCGCCAAACAGTACCGATCCGCCCAGGCGGATCAGGAATTCGTTCTTACGCCGCTCGCGCTCCCATTCGCGCCAGGGGAGTAGGTTTATACGCGCCATCAGTCGAAGCTCCTCATGGCCAGACCACAGGCAATCATCATCGCGGGGGCATCATTGGCGAGCGCGTTGGAATCCACTTTCGACGCGATCGACATGTCGACGAACGGGTTGGCAATGACGGTCGGCGTACCGAGTTTGTTCTCGATCATTTCCGCCAGACCTTCGATCGACGCAGTACCGCCCGCGAGCACGATGTAATCGACGTCATCGTATTGACTGGACGAGAAGAAGAACTGCAGCGAACGCGTAACCTGCTGCAGCACCGCTTCCTTGAACGGCTGCAGCACTTCGGCTTCGTAGTCGTCAGGCAGGCCACCCTGCTTCTTGGCGAGCCCCGCCTCTTCAAAGGACAGGCTGTAGCGGCGCTGAATCTCTTCAGTTAGCTGTTTGCCACCGAACAACTGTTCCCGTGTGTAGATCGAACGGTCGTCGGCGAGCACCGAAAGGGTCGTCATGGTGGCGCCGATGTCGATGATGGCTACCACGAGGTCGTCGGCGTTTTCACCGAGTTGCGACTTGATCAGTTCGAAGGCGCGTTTCATCGCGTGCGCCTCGATATCGACCACGCGAGCTTTCAGGCCACCCAGATCGAGCGCCGCTTCGCGCAGTTCGACGTTCTCTTTTCGGCACGCCGCCAGCAGTACTTCCACCTGTTCGGGATTGCGCTCCGACAGCCCCTGCACTTCGAAATCGATCGCGACTTCGTCCAGGGGGTAGGGAATGTACTGGTCGGCCTCGACCGTGATCTGATTTTCGAGTTCGTCATCCGACAGCGAAGAGTCCATTTCGATGGTCTTCGTGATGACCGCAGAACCCGCTACGGCCACCGCCGACAGTTTGGAGCTGCCCTTCGAGCGACTGACGAGTCGCTTGATTGCTTCTCCTACACCTTCGACGTCGCTGATATTCTTCTCTACCACCGCGTTAGGCGGCAGCGGCTCGACCCCGTAAGCTTCGACGCGATAGCGGCCACCCGCCTTCGAGAGTTCCAGGAGCTTTACTGAGGTGGAGCTGATATCGAGCCCCAGGAGTGTTTCCGACTTCTTCTTGAAAAGGCCAAACACGGTAGTTTTTCCTTACAGGCGCGTGCACTTACGTCCGTTTCGTGCCACTCAGAATTAAATACCAGTCTGAATGTCAGAGCAATCGGGTACGCTTAGAAAAATGCTGTGCGGATCACAAGTTAGGATCCGACATTGCAGGTAACACCTTAACAATATCAGAGAAACCATGAGTTCGCGGTCGCGTACGAGATTCGTAAACATTATGTGGTTGGTCTGGACGGCTGTATGTGGTGCAGTGCTCAGTCTCGCGGCGGTTTTTCTCTATCTAAACCCACAAATTCCAACAGCTGAGACGTACCGCCACGTTCGAATAGAAACACCGCTCAGAGTCTTCGCCGAAGGGGGCCAATTGATGGCCGAATTCGGTGAACGCCGGGTCATTCCGTTGACGCTCGCCGATGTGCCGCCGCTGTTCATTCACGCCCTGCTCGATACCGAGGACAAGCGCTTCTACTCACACGGGGGCGTCGACTTCATCTCCCTGCTGAACGACTCGATCGAATTGGCGGTGAATCGAGAGATCACGTCCGGTGCCAGCACGATCACGATGCAGCTGGCCAAGAACATCTCTCTCAGCCCCGAGCGGAAATTCATCCGCAAGTTCAAGGAGATGCTGCTCGCCGTAAAAATCGAGCAGGAGCTGACCAAAGACCAGATTCTCGAGCTCTATTTCAACGTGGTGCCGTTCGGAAAACGGGCCTACGGAGCCCAGGCGGCAGCCTTTACCTACTATGGGCGGCCGCTCAACCAGCTGGATGTTGCGCAGCTCGCGATGCTGGCCGGCATTCCACAGGCGCCGACCGCCGGGAACCCGATCAACGGACCCGAGCGGGCCATGAAACGCCGCAATCTCGTCTTGTCGCGGATGCTCGAGCAAGGCTCGATCACACAGGAGCAATACGACGTCGCGGTGAACTCGCCGAACACGGCCAGCGTCCACGAACGGGACCTCGACATCGCCGCGCCGTATGCCTCCGAATGGGTCCGTCAGCAGCTGGTCGCCCGCTATGGCGCCGATGTGTACTCGAGCGGCTACGAGGCGATGACCACGGTGGACGCGCACCTGCAGGACGTTGCGACGAAAGCGGTTCGCGACGGCGTGTTCCGATACGACCGCCGCCACGGCTTTCGCGGTCCGGTCGCCCACACTGATTTACCGGAAGACGCGAACGCGAGGCGAATCGCCGTCCAGAACGCCCTGGTCCCCTACCCACCCCACGTGGGTCTGGAAGCAGGCGTCGTAGTTGCAGTGGACGGTCTCAACTTCTCGGCGATGCGGGCCAACGGCGAAATCGTCTCGATCGGTCTCGACGGCTATAAATGGGCAAGCCGCCTGGTCGACGCCAACGCACGCGGCGCGCCTCCTACCAAGGCAGCCGATGTTGCGGCGGTGGGCGACATCCTCTGGCTCCGCGCCTTCAAGGAAGGCTGGACGCTCTGGCAAATGCCCGAGATCCAGGCAACGATCATTGCGATGAATCCTGCCAACGGCGCCGTGAAGGCAATCGTCGGCGGGTTTGATTTCTCCGCAAATCAGTTCAACCACGCCTTACAGGCGGCGCGGCAGCCCGGCTCGGGATTCAAACCGTTCGTCTACTCCGCGGCGCTCGATAGCGGCGTTACACCGGCTACGATTTTCATGGACGCGCCCCTCGTCTTCGAAGACGAGAACATGGAAACAACCTATCGACCGAAGAACGACGGCTCGCGCTTCAATGGACCCACGCGACTGCGCGAAGCCTTGTATCGATCGATCAACCTCGTCTCGATCCGGGTGCTGCTCGCGGTCGGCGCGGGTCCGGTACTCGACTACGTCAAACGCTTCGGCTTCGACACGACCGACTTCCCTCGGAACACCCAGCTTGCCATCGGCGGCGGCACTATGGGCGTTACCCCGATGCAAATGGCGCGCGCCTACGCCACGTTCGCAAACGGGGGCTACTTAATCGAGCCCAACATCTTGAAGGAGGTGCGCAACCTCGCGGGAGAAACGATCTACAAAACACGCTACCCGGTGGTCTGCGCGGAGTGTCCCCAGCCGCAAATCCCGGCTGACGGCGACCAGGCCGAGCCGGCGGTAGCCGACAATCCCGACGCACCAATTCCCGCTCCGCGCGTTCTCGACGAAGGCAACGCTTTCATCATGAACTCGATGCTGCAGGACGTGATCCGCCGGGGCACCGCAATCCGCGCGAAGGCGCTCAATCGCAACGACCTTGCCGGTAAGACTGGAACCACGAACGAAGCAGACACCTGGTTCAACGGCTATCAGAAGAATCTGGTGGCGTCGGTCTGGGTCGGATTCAGCGACCATCGACCGGTTGGTGACAACGAATACGGTTCGAACTCACCGCTGCCAATCTGGATGGATTTCATGAAGGTCGCGCTCGAAGGCGTGCCTGAAGAGACGCGTCAACAACCTTCCGACGTCGTCACGTTGAAGATCGACCCACGCACGGGAGAAGCAGCTTCACCCGATCAACAGTCCGCGATGTTCGAGTATTTCCTCGCAGATCACACGCCGACCGCGCGCGCATCGAGCCAGACGACCCCCGACATCGATTCCAAACAACCCGTGCGGCCGATCGACCTGTTCTGAGCCAGGCTGCCCTAGCGACTACTGGACGATCTTGATCGGATTGCCCGCGCGGGGTTCGCCGAGCGGGTGATCGCCGTTCAGCAACCGCAGCGTCTCTACCGGGTTGCTCTTGAGCGAAGACTTGGCTGCCAGCGACGCATACGTATCGCCCGGCTTGGCTTCGATCACCTTGATGCGCTGATTGTTCGCAACCTTCAGATCGCCGGGCTGCATCGACCTGAACGACTGCACAGTGGCGCGAAAATCGGCCTCGAACTGCGCCGCGTCGCCACCCTCTCCGGCCTCGCCTTTAAAGAGATAGACACCGCCGTCTTTGAAGACGACTGCGATCATGTTCGCCTTCAGATTGCCCTTACCGAGATCGACCTTCGCGATGTATCCGTCGTAGTCGCCGACCTTCACGTCTTCGCCGGAAACGATGTCGTCGCGCTTCAACGTATCGAGCACGTAGTCCTTCGGCGTTTGCTTCGCTTTCGGCGCTGCCTGGCGTTGAAGAACGATGTTCCCCGCGATGTTGCCCGCCGGCGAAACGCCGGTGACCTTCGAAGACGAACTCGACACGTCCCAACCGTTAGGGAACGTCACCACCACACGCAAACCTTCGTGATAGTACGTTTGATCCTTCACGATTCCGGAGCCGGCCTGATTGCCGTAAACCAGACCGTTCATCATTTCCCAGAAGTCGCCGACCGGCTCCACCATCTCTTCTGGCAGGTATTTCTCGTTTTCTTCGATCGCGTCGTGCAGGCGTTTGTCGTTCTGCGGGTGCGATGCGAACACGCCGTGATAGCTCTTCTGTTGACCGCCGACTTCCGTTGCGAACAACTCCTGGTCTTTCAAAACTTGAATGACCTCGATCATCGCAAACGGGTTGTAGCCGGCTTTGGCGATGAACTCGCCGCCGAGCTGGTCGGCTTGCAGTTCCATGTCTCTTCCGTAGCCGGAAACGGCGGTGTCGGTTGCCTCGTTCGCAACGTCACGCACCTGACCCACTCCCGTTATCACCGCCCCTACAAACCCGGCAACCTTGCCGGCGCCGTTCATCAGCGCTTTTCTTGGTCGCATGGTGTGCCACCACGTGGCCAATCTCGTGGCCGATGACTGCCGCGAGCTGGTCTTCGCTTTCGAGATACGCAAGCAGACCGCGATAGACGAAGATGTAGCCATCGGGCACCGCAAACGCGTTGACGTCGGGCATGTCTACAACGGTGAAGTGGAACTCGCCGTTGGGCTCGGAGCTGTACGCGACCAGACGCTCGCCGACCTTCTGCACATACTGCCTGCCAGCGCGGGTCGTCGTATACCTGACCCTGCTTGGTGAACTCGTCGAGCGCTTTCTTGCCGGAATCGGCATGCGCAACCGCCTGCCACATGACGAGCACGAACGACGACGGCCAGCTTTGCAATGTCGGTTCTCACGAAACGCCTCGAACTCACCGGAAGTTGCTACGACACCGCACACGCGATGTCGTTGCAACCCCTTAGAGTCGTGCGACGAGGGAGAGTTGCGTCGGCGCCGAAACGACGAAGGCAGAACGAGAAAATCAGCTGACGCCGCGCGTTCCGAAACGCTTGCGGAAACGCTCAACGCGACCGCCTGCATCGACGATCTTCTGACGACCGGTATAGAACGGATGGCACTTCAAACACACGTCCAAGTGCATGTCGGCGCCCAAAGTGGAACGCGTCTCGATGACGTTGCCGCAGCTGCAGGTGGCCTTCATCGCGGTGTATGCGGGATGAATGTCTGGCTTCATGATGCTCGGACCCGGAATTCGAAGGGCGCGCAGTGTACCAGAGCGCGTCCGAGTGGCAAGCCCATCATCGGTGCGAGGTCGACAACCACGTACCGCGGCATCCGCGCTTCGGCCGCGCGCAGCGGGCCTGTACCATCCCCGCGATGAGCGTGATCGTCCGCGTCGCAGTCCCGAGGCCGCTCTGGACTCTGTTCGACTATTTGCTTGCGCCGGATGCGCCATCGCCGCATCCGGGCGCGCGCGTGCGCGTACCGTTCGGCAACGCCGAACTGGTCGGGCTCGCCGTGGAGACATCGTGCGTCGAGGTCGTCGACACCGACTGAAGACGATCCTCGAAGTCATCGATCGACAGCCTGTCTTCAGGCCGACGTATTCGAACTGATTCGCTGGGCAGCCGCGTATTACCGTCACCCACCTGGCGATGCGTTGTTTTCGGCGGTACCTGTCGCGCTGCGCGACGGACGCGCCCTGCAACCCTTGCGCGAGCGATTCTGGCAACTCGCCGAATTCGACAGCGCAACCGCGGACTCGCTGAAGCGCGCGCCTCGCCAACTGGCGGCGATCGAACGTTGCGCAATGCCGGCGGCATCGCGAGCCACGCTGAACTGAACGCGTCCGGCGTCGATACGCGCGTTCTGTCCGGGCTGGCGTAAAAAGGGGCGTCGTTACGCGCCGCGTCGGCAGCCCGCCGATCACACCGTTTCGGTAGCGAGGTCTCGTTCGAGTTGACCGATGAACAACGATCGGCGATCGAAATCGGCGCGCGCACGCGCTGGGTCGTTTCGAGTGCATGCTGCTCGACGGCGTAACCGGCAGCGGCAAAACCGAAATCTACCTGCAGGTGATCGAGTCCGTTCTGGCGGCGGGCGAGACAGGCGCTGGTGCTGATCCCCGAAATCGCGCTGACTCCGCAAACGCTCGAACGATTCACGCATCGGTTCGGGCGCGCCGCGGTGTATCACTCCGGTCTCACCGAAAGCGAGCGCGCACAAACGTGGTTGCAATGTCGCGACGGAAACGTTCGTGTACTGATCGGCACGCGCAGCGCGATCTTCGTGCCGTTCGCAAAGCTTGGATTGATCGTGATCGACGAAGAACACGACGGCTCGTTCAAGCAACAGGATGGGTTCCGATATTCCGCGCGGGATCTCGCGACCAAGCGCGCGCAGTTGCTCGGCATCCCTTTGATCATGGGTACTGCCACGCCCGCGCTGGAAACGCTGCACAACGCGCAACGCGGTCGCTTCCGCCATCTGCGCTTGACCGCACGACCGGGCGCCGCGAAACCGACCCGAATCAAGCTGGTCGACATTCGCGGGCTGAAACTCCAGGACGGACTGAGCGACCCATTGCGCGAGGCGATCGCCGCGCACCTGGCGCAGGGCAATCAGACGCTGCTGTTCATCAATCGGCGCGGCTATTCGCCGTCGTATCTGTGCACGCGATGCGGTTGGTGCGCCGGATGCCCCCGTTGCGAGAGTCGACTGACACTGCATCAGTCACCTGCCGGGTTGCGTTGCCACCATTGTGGCTTCGCCTCGCCATTGCTGCCGCGCTGCCCCGAATGCGGCGAGCCCGGCTCTGCGCGGAATCGGCATGGGCACGCAGCGCAGCGAAGAAGGCTGTTGCCCGCGCCTTTCCGAACGTTCCCGTGCTGCGCATCGATCGCGACACCACGCGCAGCGCACGCACGATGGCGTCGCACCTGGAGATGATCGGCCGCGGCGAACCCGCGGTGCTCGTCGGCACGCAAATGCTCGCCAAGGGACATCACTTTCCCCGTGTAACGCTGGTCGGCGTCGATAAACGCCGATGCAGGTTTTACCAGCCCCGACTTCCGCGCTCCGGAACATACGGCGCAATTGATCATTCAGGTGGCAGGACGCGCGGGACGCGCCGAGCGCCCCGGCGAGGTCTGGATCCAAACGTTCAATCCGGGCAATCCATTGCTGCAAGCGCTCGTCGAGCACGGCTATGAGGGGTTTGCCGCGAGGGAACTCGAACAACGCGCCGCCGCGCAACTTCCGCCGTTTCGAGCGATGGCGCTGTTCAAGGCAGACGGCGTCGACATAGAACGCACGCTCGCGTGCCTGCAATCGCTCGTTGAAGGAGCTGCCGATCTCGCCGGCAATCGAAGTACTCGGCCCCGCACAGGCACCCCTCGCTCGACGAGCGCGACGCTACCGATGCCAGACCGCCCTACTCGCACTCGACGCGAAATCACCTCGGCGCCGCACTCGACAAGCTCATCGCGTTCCACGGTACAGAGCTCGATCCCGGGCGTGCGCTGGTCGATCGACGTCGATCCTTACGATACGTATTGAGTGCGGATGTGTTTGAGGACGCAATTCGTTTTGAGCAAGCAATCCGTTTTGAGCAAGCCGGGCGCATCGCTATGATGCGCGCAGTCTCAGTGGTGGGTCGGTAATGGCGCAGGATTTGCGAACGGACCGCGGCACAAGCGTGCCCTGCGAAGCGAATCGCGCAACCGTCCGCGACAACGCCAATCGGCTTTCCATTGGGGAAGCTTCGGCGCGGGCATCGCGCTCGGCATCGCGTTCACGTTGGCGGGTGCGCTGCTGCCGGAGTGGTGGGGCAGCCGTCCCGTCGCCGCGAACCGCCCGCGCCGGTTGCGCGACTCGACGCCGATGACCCGATTCGAATTCTTCGAGCGGCTGCCGAACGAGAAGATCCCCTCTCGCCCCGACCGTCCCGATCCTCCTGAAACGAAAACGAGTCCACCGACGGTCGCCGACGGTCCGCACGAGAGTTTCTGCTGCAGGCGGGTCATTCACCAACAAGGAAGATGCCGAACGGTTGCGCGCGACGCTCGCGCAGGCGGGTTGGAACACCGAGACCGCAACAGTGACGCTATCGAGCGGCGCGACGCGCCATCGAGTGATCGTGGGACCGTTTGCATCGTCGCAGGAAACACAGCGGGCGATCACCCAATTGCGCAAACAGGATGTCGACGCGCTCGTGCTCGCGCGTAAACCGAACGCCGGTTGAATTCGACGGTTTGGGTCCCCACTATGCCCAATCGGCTTGATCAAGAGTCGGCTTGCAGCAACGCCGGAGAAGCCGTTGGAACAATATCGAGGCACGACGATCGTCAGCGTCAGACGCGGCAACATCCGTCGTCGTCGGCGGCGACGGTCAGGTGTCGGTCGGTAACACCATCATGAAAGGCAATGCGCGCAAAGTGCGCCGCCTCTACAAGGATAGCGTGCTGGCCGGTTTCGCCGGCGGCACTGCCGATGCATTCACGTTGTTCGAACGCTTCGAAAAGCAACTCGACAAGTATTCCGGCAACCTGACCCGCGCGGCCGTCGAACTCGCAAAAGACTGGCGCACCGACCGCGCGCTGCGCCGCCTCGAAGCGCTGTTGATCGTTGCCGATGCACAGACTTCATTGATGATCACCGGCAACGGCGACGTCATCGAGCCCGAAAACAACGTCATCGCCATCGGTTCGGGCGGCACGTACGCGCAAGCCGCCGCGCGCGCGCTTCTCGACAACACCGACCTCGACGCACGCAGCATCGTCGAGAAAGGCCTGACCATCGCCGCAGACATCTGCATCTACACGAATCACAACCGCACCATCGAAACGCTCGAGGCACCGTCATGAGCACCGCGATGTCCAGCGTGATGACGCCGCGAGAGATCGTTCACGAACTCGACAAACACATCGTCGGCCAGCACGCGGCAAAACGTGCCGTCGCGATCGCGTTGCGCAACCGCTGGCGCCGCATGCAGCTTGGCGAATCGCTGCGCGACGAAGTCACTCCCAAGAACATCCTGATGATCGGCCCGACCGGCGTCGGAAAGACCGAGATCGCGCGCCGCCTTGCAAAACTGGCCGGCGCGCCGTTCATCAAGGTCGAAGCGACGAAGTTCACCGAGGTGGGTTACGTCGGCCGCGACGTCGAATCGATCATCCGCGACCTCGCCGATGCTGCGGTCAAGATGCTGCGTCAGGAACAGATCGAGAAAGTGAAGCCGCGTGCCGAAGACGCTGCCGAAGATCGCATCCTCGATGCCCTGTTGCCCGAACCGCGATCGGTCGGATTCGCCGAAACCGGCACAACGTGCAGATTCACCGCGCGCCAGGTTTTCCGCAAACGACTGCGCGAAGGCGAACTCGACGACAAGGAAGTGGAGCTGGAGCTGTCGGCATCGCCGGTGGGAGTCGAGATCATGGCGCCGCCGGGCATGGAGGAGATGACGAACCAGTTGCAGAGCATGTTCTCGAACCTGACGAACCAGCGAAAACGCACGGTGCGGCTGAAGGTGAAAGACGCACTGCGACGCACGCGCGAAGAAGAAGCGCTGCGGCTCGTGAACGAGGAAGACATAAAGGCGCGTGCGATAGAAAGCGTCGAGCAGACGGGCATCGTATTCCTCGACGAAATCGACAAGGTCGCTAAGCGCGGTGAAACGATGGGCGTCGACGTATCGCGCGAAGGTGTCCAGCGCGATCTGCTTCCGCTCATCGAGGGGTGCACCGTGTCGACGAAGTACGGCATGGTCAAAACC
Organism: uncultured Gammaproteobacteria bacterium; assembly: GCA_963822125.1. Taxonomy (GTDB): domain Bacteria; phylum Pseudomonadota; class Gammaproteobacteria; order Pseudomonadales; family Azotimanducaceae; genus DATJGR01. Next base: position 60,941 of record CAWGGQ010000020.1, read on the forward strand.
GATCACATCCTGTTCATCGCATCGGGCGCATTCCATCTGACAAAGCCGTCCGATCTGATTCCCGAATTGCAGGGCCGGCTGCCGATCCGCGTGGAGCTCGATGCCCTGACGGCCGATGACTTCAAGCGTATTCTCACCGAGCCAAATGCATCGCTCACCGAACAATACCGCGCCCTCATGGAAACCGAAGGCGTAAAATCGTGTTTTCCGAGGCGCCATCGGCGCGTGGCCGAGCTCGCGTTCCAGGTGAACGAGTCGACCGAAAACATCGGGGCACGACGATTGCACACCGTGATGGAGCGTCTGTTGGAAGAAGTGTCGTTCGAGGCAACAGAACGGTCCGGCAACGACACCTCTGTCACGATCGACGCAGCGTATGTCGACGCGCGGCTCAGCGAACTGGCGCGCGATCAGGATCTGTCGCGCTACATCCTCTAACGTGACTGACTCAGGCGCCAACCGAGCTCAAGCTCCATCGACAATCGCGCGAGCTCGAAGTGGGATTTCCGGACGGCGTGCAATTCCGACTGCCCTGTGAACTGCTGCGTGTGTTTTCACCATCGGCGGAAGTTCGCGGCCACGGTGCAGGCGAACGCAAACTGATGACCGGCAAGAAGTACGTGAACATTCGAGCAGATCGACCTCGTCGGGAACTACGCAATTCGTATCGCGTTCGACGACGGCCACGACACGGGCATCTATGCCTGGGAATATCTTCGCGAACTCGGCGAGCAGCGCGAGCAGTACTGGCAGCGCTATCTCGAGGAACTGAAAGTCGCCAACTCCAGCCGATTGCCGAATATCCCGATCGGTCATTGGCAGCCCGATAAAGGCGGACGTCGATGAAGCCAGCGACGAAGAACCGCGTCGACTTCGGTTTTCAGAAGGTTCCCGCGGCGGAAAAGGCTCGTCGCGTCGGCCGCGTATTCGAATCGGTCGCACAACGCTACGACGTCATGAACGACCTGATGTCGATCGGATCGCACCGGATCATGAAGCGCATCACCATCGAGATGTCCGGCGTCCGCGCGGGCCACAACGTGCTCGACCTGGCAGGCGGCACCGGCGATCTCGCGGCACTGTATGCGCCGCTCGTCGGCGACACCGGCCGTGTCGTGCTCGCCGACATCAACGGCGCGATGATGGACGTCGGTCGCGACCGGCTGTTCGACAAGGGCTTACCAACGTCGCGTTCTGTCAGGCGGACGCCGAAGCCCTGCCGTTCGCCGACGCCAGCTTCAATTGCGTGACGATCGGTTTCGGTCTGCGCAACGTCACACGCAAGGAACGCGCGCTCGCCGAGATGTACCGCGTGCTGCGTCCGAACGGCCGCCTGCTGGTGCTCGAATTCTCGAAGCCTGAAAATCCGATCGTTGCTGCCGCCTACGGCGCGTTTCAGTCGTTGTGGCCGGCCATCGGCCGCGTCGTCACCGGCGATGCGAACGCGTACCGCTACCTCGTCGAATCGATCGAAATGCATCCGTCGCAGAAAGCGCTGAAGCTGATGATCGACCGACGCCGGTTTCGCAAACGTCGCGTACGAAAACATGTTGAACGGGATCGTCGCGATCCATCACGCCGAAAAGGCGCATCGCCGTGAACCCGTTTGCGAGCGCGTTGACACGTTGGGCGGAATCGCTCGCCAACGAGTCGACGAGCCTCGATCCGCTGACGCAAACACGACTGATGCGCGCTGTCGGGCGCAGCATGCACCGTCGAGTTCGATCCGCCCGGCGAAACGGCGACGCTGCAGTTCGACGACGACTCGATCCGCCTGAACCCCGGCGCTATCGCACGCCGTCGGTCATCGTACGCGGCGCACCCGCCGCGCTGGCGAGCCGCTTTCTTCGGCAGCAGCGGCGCGAGCGGCGTCACGATCGACGGCGACGAAGTCGTGCTGGGCCAGTTCCGCAAGCATCGTTCGCGACTATCGCCCCGACGTGCTCGCGCCCCTCGAAAATCTCGTTGGTAAGGAGGCAGCGCAGGCGCTCGCCGGCGTTTTCGAATTGGGATTTTCGCCGCGCTTTCGGCGATCGGCCGCAGCCTGGGCGACGAAGGCAGTCGCCTGGCACGCGACGGTGTACGCAGAAAACGCTCATCTGCGGCCCGGAATTCGAGTCGTTCGTCGACGTCGATCCAGGCGCTGCGCGTTCGTGTCGATCGACTCGACGGTCCGCACCGACATCGTCGAGCGGCGATCGCCGGACGCACGGCAGGGCCGCAGCATGAGTCGGCTGATGCGTCTGTCGCGAATCGGTGACGACCGTGATGCGGTACCGTCTCGACGAGTTGATCGATCGCAGCGGCGTTGCGGACGAACAGTTGCCCCGCCGCTGCGCGTGCTGTGGCGCATCTCGCCGACCCGCTGGTTGCCGACGCCGGCACGATCCTCCGGCGCGAAGATTGCGCCTCGCGCTCGAAGCGCTTGGGCCAGTGTTCATCAAGTTCGGTCAGATCCTGTCGACGCGCCGCGACCTGCTCGCCGCCCGACTACGCAGAAGAACTCGCGAAGCTGCAGGATCGCGTGCCGCCGTTTCCGGGCAACGCAGGCGCGCGCAAAAATCCAGGCGAGCCTCGGTGTAGCCGCTTGCCGACGTATTCGCTTCGTTCGACGAAGAGCCGCTTGCCTCCGCATCCGTCGCGCAGGTTCACGCCGCGCGCCTGCGCACGTGGCGACGACGTCGTCGTGAAGGTCGTGCGTCCGGGCATCGAATCGGTGATTCGCGAAGATCTGCTGCTGCTTCACACCATCGCGCGACTGCTGGAGCGCGTTTCGAGCGACGCGCGGCGTCTGCACCTCGTGACGATCGTCGAGGACTATCAGTCGACGATCCTCAACGAACTCAACCTGATCCACGAAGGCGCCAACACGGCGAAGCTGAGGCGCAACTTCGCCGACTCGCCGCTTGCTCTACGTACCGCGCGTGCACTGGGATTACACGCGCGAAGACGTGCTGGTACTCGAACGGATTCACGGCGTGCCGATCGCGAACATCGAAGAGCTTAAGCGCCTGCGGCACCGACATGAAGCTGCTCGCCGAGCGCGGCGTCGAGACGTTCTTCACGCAGGTCTTCGTCGACAATTTCTTCCACGCCGACATGCATCCGGGGAACATCTTCGTCGACGTCGACCGATCCCGAAAAGTCCGCGCTACATCGCCATCGACTGCGCGATCATCGGCACGCTTACCGACGAAGATCAGAACTACCTCGCCCGCAATCTGCTCGCGTTTTTCAATCAGGACTACCGCGAAGTCGCGCGCCTGCACCTCGAGAGCGGCTGGATTCCGGAAGAAACCAAAGTCACGGAATTCGAAAACGTGATTCGCCGCGTCTGCGAGCCGATCTTCGAAAAGCCGCTGAAGGAAATATCGTTCGGTCATTTTCTCGTGACGCTGTTTCAGACCGCGCGCGAGTTCAACATGGAAGTGCAGCCGCAACTCGTGCTGTTGCAGAAGACGTTGCTCAACATCGAAGGCCTGGGTCGTCAGCTGTATCCCGATCTCGATCTCTGGCACACCGCCAAACCGTTCATGGAGCGCTGGATGGAACAGCGGATGGGGCCGGCGGCGATGCTTGCGGCAGTTCAGCGCGTACGCGCCCGAAATGATCGAACAGCTGCCGCGGCTGCCCGAACTGATCATCGGCGCGAGTCAGGGGCTGCGCAGGCTCGACAGAATTGCGCGGGAGCAGCGCGCGGTGATGAATCGGCTTGCAACGCTGATCGAAGATCAGCAACCAAAGGTCGCGGGCGGCGTTGGCTCGGCGCAACGCTGCTCGTCGTCAGCGGCGCGTTCCTGTGGGCGCCGGTCGCCCATGCGCTGCAAACCGGCCAGCCAATGCCGATCACCGTCGGCGTGTTGGCCGCTGTGCTAGGCTCGATGCTGATTGCGAAGGCCTAACATGACGACGATGAACACCATCGATGCATTGACGAAAGTCCTCGAGGAACGCCGCAACGCCGATCCGAAGTCGTCCTACGTCGCATCGTTGTATGCCGCGGGCCTCGACCGGATCCTGAAGAAAGTGGCCGAAGAAGCCGGCGAGGCACTAATCGCCGCGAAGAATGTCGAAGGCAGCGGCAGGGACGAGGCATTGATCGGCGAAGTCGCCGACCTGTGGTTCCACACGATGGTGATGCTCGTGCACCTGAATCAACAGCCGGTCTGGGTGTTGGACGAACTGGCGAGCCGCTTCGGCGTCTCCGGGCATGTCGAAAAAGCGGCCAGAACCACGTCGCAGATCGACTGACGACAGGCGCGTATAATGCGCCACTCACGCCGTCTCATAGGGAGAATGAAATGTTCGGCATCGGCATGGGAGAACTGCTGGTCATCCTCGGAATCGTCGTGCTGTTGTTCGGCACGAAACGTCTGAAGACTCTCGGGGCCGATCTCGGCAGCGCGATCAAAGGCTTCCGGTCCGCAGTCAAGGAAGAGGAATCGGCGCCGGCCCCGCGCGAGCGCGTGATCGAAGGCGAAATCGCGACCCCGCGAACTGCAGACGCACGCAAACAGGACACGAATGTTTGATATCAGCTTTCCAGAGCTGGTTGTCGTCTGTGTGATTGCGTTGCTGGTGATGGGCCCGGAACGCATGCCGGGCGCCCTGCGCACGCTTGGTTTGTGGGTGGGTCGGATTTCGCGAACGTTCAGCGCGATGAAGACCGAGATCGAACGCGAAATCGGCATGGACGAAATTCGCCGCCAACTGCACAACGAAGCGGTCATGGATCAGATCAAACGTCTCGAGCGCGACGTTCGCGGCGAAAGCAGCAAACGGTGCGAACCATCCACCCGCGCAGGTCGCGCCGTCGCAGGCTGAAGTCAAAGCACCCGACGCCGTATCCACCAATCCGCAACCTGTGGCCGCATCTGCGCCGACCGCGGAAAGCCGCGACGCGCAACCGCGCGCCTAAAGACCGATGGCAACTCAGCCGAAGGAAGCCGAAGCCCGCGGAAGAAGCACGACGTCGCCGTCGACTCCGACGAACGGCCGTTCCTCGATCACATCATCGAACTGCGTGAACGGCTGCTGAAATCTCTGCTCGCGGTGCTGCTGCTGTTTTTTCCGCTGTACTACTTCGCCAACGACATCTACGAGTGGGTGGCCGCGCCGCTGATGTCGAACCTGCCGGCCGGCAGCGGCATGATTGCGACCGAAGTCGCTTCGCCGTTTCTGACGCCGTTCAAGTTGTCGATGTACGCCGCGTTTTTCCTCGCGATGCCGGTGATCCTTCACCAGACGTGGGCGTTCGTTTCGCCCGGTTTATACATGCGTGAAAAACGCTTCGCGTTACCCCTGCTCGTCTCCAGCGTCATTCTGTATTACACCGGCATGGCGTTTGCGTACTACCTCGTGTTCCCGCTGGTGTTCAAATTCTTCGCAGGGGTCACGCCGGTCGGCGTCGCGATGATGACCGACATCAACAAATATCTGGAATTCGTGCTGGGGATGTTCTTCGCGTTCGGCTTCACGTTCGAAATTCCCATCGCGACGTTCCTCGTCGTGTCGACGGGACTGACGACGACGAAGAGTCTCACCGAAAAGCGCTCTTACGTGATCGTCGGCTGCTTCATCGTGGGAATGATGCTGACACCCGGACCGGACGTGATATCGCAATGCATGCTCGCGGTGCCGATGTGGATGCTGTTCGAACTCGGCGTGTTTTTCGCGAAAATGGCCGAACGCGGCGCAGCGAAGGAAGTCGTCGCGACCGAATAGCGTTGCGTTTCAGTCGTTCAGCAGAAACGTGACCGGGCCGTCGTTGATCAGCGCCACCTGCATGTCCGCGCCAAAACGTCCGGTTGCCACGCTGCCGAGCCGTTCCCGAACCCGATCGACAAATGCCTCGTACAGCACGCGCGCCTGATCGGGCGGCGCCGCCGAATCGAAGCTCGGACGCCTGCCCCGCCGCGTATCCGCCGCGAGCGTGAACTGCGAAACCACCAGGACCTCGCCACCGACGTCGATGACGCTGCGGTTCATCGGCTTCGATTCGTCAGCAAAAATCCTGATGTCCAGCGTTCGGTCCGCGAGCTTGTGCGCGATCTCTCGAGTGTCCTGCGGGAACACACCGACGAACACCAGCAAGCCTCTGCCGATCGCTGCGATACGCCCGCCGTCGACGGCGACGCTCGCCTGCGGTGACGCGCTGCAGCAGCGCCTGCAACCTTACGCCCTCGCTTCGCGCTTGCGCTGGTTTTCCGTCAGATAACGCTTGCGGATCCGAATCGACTGCGGCGTCACTTCGACGAGTTCGTCGTCGTTGATGAACTCGAGCGACTGCTCCAGCGTCAGTCGCACCGGCGGAGTCAGGATGATGTTCTCATCGCTGCCTGCGGCGCGAACGTTCGTCAGCTTCTTTTCCTTCAGCGGATTCACGGTCAGATCGTTTTCGCGGCTGTGAATGCCGATGACCATGCCTTCGTACGCATCATCGTTCGGGCCGATGAACAACCGACCGCGTTCCTGAAGGTTGAACAAGTCCGTAACCAACCGCCTTGCCGCTTGACTGTTGGAGATCAGCACACCGCTCGTGCGTTGACCGATCGGCGCAGCGATTTCCTCGTCGTAACCGGCAAACCCAAACGACATGATTCCGGTGCCGGACGTCATCGACAGGAACTGCGGCCGGAAACCCATCGACGCGCGCGACGCAATCCGGTAGCTCAGACGCACCCGCCCGCTGCCGTCGGGCTGCATGTCGAGCAGTTCGGCGCGTCGCGCGCCCATCGTCTCCATCACGCTGCCCTGATGCACTTCCTCGATGTCGAGCGTCAGTTCTTCGAACGGCTCGAGCATCTTGCCGTTTTCTTCTTTCGTGATGACGCGCGGCCGCGATACCGCAAGTTCATACCCTTCCCGACGCATCGTTTCGATCAGGATCGCAAGGTGCAGTTCGCCGCGACCCGACACGCGGAACTGATCCGGATCGCCGGTCTCTTCGACGCGCAGCGCCACGTTGTGCGACGCCTCGCGCAGCAACCGTTCGCGGATCTGCCGGCTCGTCAGGTATTTGCCTTCGATACCCGCCAAGCGGCGACGTGTTCACGCAGAACATCATCGACACCGTGGGTTCATCGACCGTGAGCGGCGCCAAAGCCTCGGGAGCGTCTCGCGCGCACAACGTATCGGAAATGTTGATGTCGTCTACGCCGGTCACGCAGACGATGTCGCCTGCCGGCCCACTCCATTTCGACTCGTGCAAGCCCGAGGTGGCCGAACACGGACAGGATCCTGCCCGAGCGCATCCCGCCGTGGCGGTCGATCACGCTAACGGGCGTATTGGTGCGCACCGATCCGCGCGCGATCCGACCGATGCCGATCACACCGACGTAGCTCGAGTAGTCGAGCGAACTGATGCGCATCTGGAACGGACCATCGGGATCGACGTTCGGCGCGGGCACTCGCGTCAGAATCGCGTCGAGCAGCGGCTTCATGTCGGACGCCATGTCGTCCGGATCGAGTCCGGCGGTGCCCTGCAGCGCCGACGTATAGATCACCGGAAAATCGAGCTGCTGTTCCGTCGCGCCGAGCGAATGGAACAGATCGAATACCAGGTCGACGACCTTGTGCGGCCGCGCACCGGGGCGATCGACTTTGTTGATGACAACGATCGGATTGAGATTCGCGAGGAACGCTTTCTTCGTTACGAAGCGCGTTTGCGGCATCGGTCCGTCGACCGCATCGACCAACAACAGCACCGAGTCGACCATCGACAGAATCCGCTCGACCTCGCCGCCGAAGTCGGCGTGTCCGGGCGTGTCGACAATGTTGATCTGATGGTCCTCGTAACGAATTGCAGTCGTCTTCGCGAGGATCGTGATGCCGCGCTCGCGCTCCAGTTCGTTGCTGTCCATGATCCGATCGGGCGCCGCTTTGCGCGCGTCGAGTGTTCCGGTCTGCTGGAGCAGACCGATCCACCAGCGTGGTCTTGCCATGGTCTACGTGCGCAACAATGGCAACGTTGCGCAGCTTTTGTGCATTCATCGTTTTAGTGTGCTTCGAAACGAACGGGCTATGGCTTCGTGCTAGACTTCGCGGCCCCTGAGAGGCTTGACTGAACGGGCACCTGCCCAAACGGGCGCGCATTATGGCTGAACGCAGAAAAGCTGTCGCGCTGATTTCAGGCGGCCTCGATTCGATGCTCGCAGCCAAAGTCGTAATGGACGAAGGCGTTCACGTCGAAGGGCCTGAACTTCTTCACAGGTTTCTGCGTCGAGGGCCATACCCACGCGATCCGCAATGACGATCAGCGCAAGCCCAAACGCAACAACGCGCTGTGGGTCGCCGAGCAGCTCGGCATCAAGCTCCACATCGTCGACATCTCCGAGCACTACAAGGACATCGTTCTCAATCCCAAGCACGGATACGGCGCACATCTGAATCCCTGTCTCGACTGCAAGATCTTCATGGTCGATCAGGCGCGGGCATGGGGATTCATGGAGGAAAACGGCTGCGATTTCATCATCACGGGCGAAGTAATCGGGCAGCGTCCGAAATCACAGCGCCGCGACACGATGCCGTTGATCGCACGCGAATCCGGCGCGGAGGACCGACTGCTGCGGCCGCTGACCGCGTTGAACCTGCCGCCGACGCTGCCCGAGCGCGAAGGCTGGGTCAATCGCGAGCATCTCTACGGATTTCACGGCCGCAACCGCAAACCGCAGATCGAACTCGCGAAACGGTTCGGCTTCGACGAATACGCCCAACCCGCCGGCGGATGCTGTTTCCTCACCGATGAAAAATATTCGGCAAAACTCTCCGATCTGTGGCGCGCACGTGGCCAACGCGACTACAGCCTCGACGACATCATGCTGCTGAAGGTCGGCCGACATCTGCGCCCGGCCCGAACCATTTCAAGGTGATCGTCGCGAGAGACGACGGTGAGAACAATTTCCTCGAAGGGTATCGCAAGCAGTTCGTTCATCTGCGCACCGAGAGCCACGAAGGGCCGTTGACACTGATCGACGGCGCCCGTCGCACCGCCGACATCGAACTGGCCGCACGAATCGCCGCTCGGTACGGCCAGGGCCGCAGCGCCGACGTGGTGGACGTTTCGGCGCACCATCCCAACGGCGTCGTCGAGCAATTGCGCGTCGCGCCGATCCCGCCGCACCAGATTCCGGATGCTGGCATGTCTGACACTTCGCAGGCGCCGCGGCGTGCGCGCCTCGACACCCGCGGGCTGATCTGTCCCCTGCCGGTCATTCGCACCCAGGACCGGATCAAGACGCTCGCCGCGGGTACGGTGCTCGAAATCGTCGCCACCGACCCCGGCGCGATGCACGACATCCCCGCGTGGTGTCGCGTTCATGGTCACGAGGTCGCTCGAGATGCAGCAGCACGACCGTGAGATCCACATCCGCGTCAGCGTGCAGCGCGTCAGCTGAAGGCGATCGTGTCGAGCACCTGCGGCGCTGATCTGATTTTGGTGCGTTCGAATATGAGACGCACCAAAATGAGGCGTGCGTGAGCGATCGCTCACCCGTCGACGCCGCTCCATCGCTGACCGTTTCCGTGGCATGACTATTGCTCCCGGAAACCGCTAAGATACCCAGCCCCTTATGGGGCAGCTCGCCCGCTGGGGGCGGGCCGCGCACACCCTCTACCGAACAGCTCTACACAGCACACCGAATCTAGGAGCGGTAATCCATGTCCGAAAAAACTCTGAAGATGATCAAAGACAACGACGTCAAGTGGGTCGACTTGCGATTCACCGATCCGCGCGGCAAGGAACAGCACACCACGTTCCCCGCCAGCGCCGTAACCAAAGACAGCATCGAAGAAGGCTTCATGTTCGACGGTTCATCGATCGCCGGATGGAAGGCGATCAACGAGTCCGACATGATCCTGCTGCCCGACGACGACACGCCGGTCATCGATCCGTTCCGTGACGAAACCACGCTGAATCTGCGCTGCGACATCATCGAGCCCGGCACGATGCAGCCGTACAGCCGCGACCCGCGCTCGATCGCGAAAGCGCGCCGAGGCCTACCTGAAATCGAGCGGCATCGGCGACACCGCGTACTTCGGCCCCGAAGCCGAATTCTTCATATTCGACGACGTGCGCTGGAAGGTGCAGATGTCCGGTGCGTCGTACTCGATCGTCGTCCGAAGAAGCCGCGTGGGAGTCCAACGAAGCGTACGAGAGCGGCAACATGGGTCACCGCCCGCGCGTCAAAGGCGGCTACTTCCCCGTTCCGCCGATCGATTCCGCCGCCGACATCCGCAACGCGATGTGCAGCACGATGGCGGCGATGGGATTGCCGATCGAAGTGCACCACCACGAAGTGGCGACCGCGTGTCAGAACGAAATCGGCGTGCGCTTCAACACGCTGGTGAAGAAAGCCGACGAACTGCAGATGTACAAATACGTCGTGCACAACGTCGCGCACGCATACGGCAAGACCGCCACGTTCATGCCGAAGCCGCTCGTCGGCGACAACGGCAGCGGTATGCACGTTCACCAGTCGATCTCGAAGGGCGGCAAAAACCTGTTCCACGGCGATGCGTATGCCGGCCTGTCGGAAACGGCGCTGTTCTACATCGGCGGCATCATCAAACATGCGCGTTCGCTGAACGGCTTCACGAACTGCAGCACGAACTCGTACAAGCGCCTCGTGCCCGGCTACGAAGCACCGGTATTGCTCGCGTACTCCGCGCGCAACCGTTCCGCATCGATCCGGATTCCGTACATTCTGGCGGCGAATCCGCGCGCGTATCGGATCGAAGTGCGATTCCCGGACAGCACCGCGAATCCGTACCTCGCATTCGCCGCGATGATGATGGCGGGCCTCGACGGCATCAAAAACAAGATTCACCCCGGCGATCCGTTCGACAAGGATCTCTACGACCTGGAACCGGAAGAACTCGAAGGCGTGCCGACCGTCGCGTCGTCGCTCGAACAGGCCCTCGACTGTCTGAGCGCGGACCGCGAATACCTGAAGGCGGGCGGCGTTTTCACCGACGACACGATCGACTCGTACATCGAGCTGAAGCGCCAGGACGTGGCGTACGATCAACATGACGACCCATCCGGCGGAGTTCGAGCTGTACTACAGCGTCTGATCGCCGCGATCTGATGTCGCGTCGCGAGTCGACCGCGTCACGAAACCCCGAGTCCTTACGGACTCGGGGTTTTTTTATACACGGCGCCGCCGCATATTACGCGATCACTTCACACGCCGGCTCCGTCATGGGTATTCGACTGGCACTGATCGTTGCTCTCGCCTGCATCATCATCCGCTGCATCGGCGCGAGATCTACAAAACCGTCGACGCCAACGGCAACGTCGTTTTCACCGACATCGCGCCCGGTCGACCGCTCGGGCCAGCCGCTGCCGCAGCCCGTAACGGTCGAGCCAATGAATACCTACGAGCCGCCGCCTGCTCCGGCAGCGCAAGCCGAAGCGCGACCTTCCGCGCCCGTGACGCCGGGCTACTACTCGCAGCTCGAGGTGCATTTCGCCGGCGGAAGACGAGACCATTCGCGACAACGCCGGCAACGTCCAGATCGAAGTCGCCATCATCGCCACCGCTGCGCGCGCGACCATCGCCTGCTGCTGGTACTCGACGGCACACGCCACCGAAGTCGAAGCGTCAACGGCGTATTCGAACTGTCGAACGTCGATCGCGGCACCCATACCGCCGGCGCGCGGGCCGTCGACCGTGACGGCAACGTGCTCATCGAGAGCAGTCCGGTCACGTTCAACCTGATGCGCGTTGCATCGACCCGAGAACCGCCGGTCGTCACCCCGCACTGAGTCGAACACGACCCGCCCGGTTTGACCCCGGCATGGCACTCCGCACTATTTTAGTGCATCCGCGTCTATCCAGTGAACCCACAGCTGGGCGCAGACGATAGCCGCACTGTCCGGTCGTCGGACTTCAAAGTAAGCGTTTACTTCGACCGCCGACCCGAGCGCTTTGGTTTGGTTCGATAATTGCAAACGATCTATTCGACGAGACGACCACGTCGCGCGTTCAGCTGTCCATTGCACTAATACGGAGCCTTCAACCGTCGCATGCGTTCGCCCGACTACATCCTCGACCAGCAGACTACCGCGGTCATGGCGGTGTCGGCGGACCTGCACATCCTGTACCTGAATCAGGCGGCCGAAGCGCTGGTCGAGGCGAGCGGCCACCGGCTGCTCGGCGAGCCGCTTGGTTCGTGTTTTCAGCGATCCGGCAACACCGCCCGCGACATTCACGGAGGCGCTCAGCGTCGGACAGGCGTTCACCAAACGCGGCGCGAACGCGCGGATCAATTCCGGTGCGACCGTGTCGGTCGACTACACCGTCACGCCGATGCTCGATCGCAACCCGCCGGAGCTGCTGATCGAAATCCAGCCGCTCGACCGCCTGCTGCGCATCAACCGCGACGATCACCACGTGTCGGTGCAGGCGACCACGCGCAAGCTCGTTCGCGGCCTCGCGCACGAAATCAAGAATCCGCTAGGCGGCATTCGCGGCGCGGCACAACTGCTGCAGCGCGAACTCGAAACGGAGCGCCAGCGCGACTACACGCGGATCATCATCGAAGAAGCGGATCGGCTGCGAAATCTCGTCGATCGGATGCTCGGTCCGAGCCAGGTCCCGCGGCTGGTCGCCCGTGAACGTTCACCAGGCGCTCGAGCGCGTGGTGCAACTGTTGCAGGCGGAGGCGCCGGGACAGATCAAGTTCATTCGCGACTACGATCCGAGCCTTCCGGAAGTCGAGGCCGATCTCGAGCAGCTGATTCAGGCGCTGCTGAACATCGTGCGCAACGCGCAGCAGGCGCTGGAAAAAACGCCGTCGCCGGAAATTCGCCTGACGAGTCGCATCATTCGCCAGTTCACGATCGGCACGACGCGACATCGGCTCGTCTTGCGCCTCGACATCGCCGACAACGGTCCCGGCATTCCGCCCGATCTGTTCGATCGCATGTACTACCCGATGATCAGCGGACGCGCTGACGGTTCCGGTCTGGGGCTGTCGATTGCGCAGAGCATCGTCAGTCAGCACGGCGGCCTGATCGAGTGCGAAACGAAACCCGGGTTCGACCATTTTCAGCATCTATCTGCCTTTGGAGCAGCCGCATGGCAAGTGCAGCAACGTCTGGGTCGTCGACGACGACCGCTCGATTCGCTGGGTTCTGGAGCGCGCACTCGAACAAGCCGGCATGACGACGATGTCATTCGACAACGGCGACGCGATGCTGCAGCGCCTGACGCGCGAACAGACCGGACGTGATCATCAGCGACATCCGGATGCCCGGCATTGACGGCATCGCGCTGCTCGAGCGCGTGCATCACGATCTGCCGATGCTGCCGGTCATCATCATGACCGCGCACTCCGACCTCGAAAGCGCCGTGAGTTCGTATCAGAGCGGCGCATTCGACTACCTGCCGAAGCCGTTCGACGTCGACGACGCGATGGCGATGGTGCGACGCGCCGTTACGCACGCGCACGAACAGCGTTCCGAGCACGGTTCCCGAAGAAGTCGGCCCCACCGAAATCATCGGCCAGGCGCCGGCGATGCAGGAAGTGTTTCGCGCCATAGGGCGGCTGTCTCATTCGAACGTCACCGTGCTGATCAACGGTGAGTCGGGCAGCGGCAAAGAACTCGTCGCACGCGCACTGCATCGACACAGCCCGCGCGCGCGGAGACATTCATTGCGCTGAACATGGCCGCGATACCGAAGGACCTCGTCGAAGCCGAACTGTTCGGCCACGAAAAAGGCGCGTTCACCGGCGCGGCGCAACAACGCATCGGCCGCTTCGAACAGGCTGACGGCGGCACGCTGTTCCTCGACGAAATCGGCGACATGCCGCCCGACACACAAACGCGTCTGCTGCGCGTGCTCGCCGACGGCGAGTTCTATCGCGTCGGCGGCCATTCGCCAGTACGGGTCGACGTGCGCATCATCGCCGCGACGCACCAGAACCTCGAACGGCTCGTCGAACAGGGCTCGTTCCGCGAAGACCTTTACCATCGACTCAACGTCATCCGCATTCATCTGCCGCGGCTGACCGAACGGCGCGAGGATATTCCGCTGCTCGCGCGCCATTTCCTGAAGGCGGCCGCGGCAGAACTCGGCGGCGAAACGAAGGTGCTGCGGCCGGAGACCGAACAGTATCTCGCCGGGTCTGCCGTGGCCGGGCAACGTCCGCCAACTGGAAAACACCTGCCGTTGGCTGACCGTGATGGCGTCCGGCCGTGAGGTGTACGTCGAAGATCTGCCTCCGGAACTTCGCGCCGCGGAAAGCGCCGGCAGCGTCGACGAGCGACTGGGAAACTGCGCTCGCTCGTTGGGCGCACGAAGAACTCGCGCGCATCGCGCCCGGCAGCGGCAAACCGCTGCTCGATACGGCCATTCCGCGCTTCGAACGCATCGTCATCGAAGCCGCGCTGGCGCGTAGCGGCGGTCGGCGGCGCGACGCGTCGGTGCTGCTCGGCTGGGGTCGCAATACGCTGACGCGCAAGATGAAAGAACTCGAGATGAACGTCGGCCGGCGACTGAGCCGCAGCGCTGGCAATATCGCTGCCAGCACCTAGCCTTTGGTCATGGGCGCTCGCTCGTGGCCGAAATTTGCGCTGGCTTGCTTCCTCGCGTGGGCGAGCGCGCCCGCTCGGGCGATTTCCTATGACGTCTCGAGCGTGGCATCGAACTGGATTGCGACCCACCGGCCACACAGTCATTTCGGCCTGGGCCAGCGGCCTCGGTTGCCCCGATACCGTCGGCGACGACAGCCTGTCCGCGCCTCTCGATCTCGGCTTTTCGTTCCGGCTCGGCGCAACCAGCTACACCCAGGTGCGCGTCAACACCAACGGCCGGATCGCAGTTCAACAACACCTACTGCTCCTACGGCACCGCATGCGGCCGGCCAATCCGCGCACGTACCCCAATCCGTTGCCGAACACGAACCTCAACAATTCGCCTGCAGATCTACGGCGCGGACCTCGACGAAAACGCTGCCGGCACGATCACGTACTCGACGGTCGGCACGGCGCCGAACCGCATCTTCGTCGTCACCTGGAACAACGTTTCGGCGTGGCGCGAAGGCGGAGCGCAGAATCGCGGCGCCGGAACGTCGTACAACCTGCAGATCCAGCTGCACGAAAGTGGCGACTTCTACTTCGTTTACGGCAATTCCGACGACATCAGCGAACCCAGCAACACGGCGATGGGACCCGCGCAGATCGGCTGGCAGATCGATTCCAACGACTACGCGCTGGTGCGCAGCGGCCTGCCTGCCAACAACACGTGCATATCGCTTCACACTGGCGCGGCCTTATGTCGAGTACCGCATGGATGACGCGCTCGTGGAACGGCACCGCCGGCGAAGTTGCCGACTCGAGCGGCAACGGACGAAACGGTTCGCGCGTCGACGCACCGGCGCTGAACCGCTCGTCGTGCAGACGATCGCATCCGGCAAAATCTGCCGCGCGATGGACGTGCCGGACAACGGCGGCAACGCCCAGATCGATGCGGTCAACAGCAGCGTAGTCGATCCGAACTCGGTCGGATCGCCGGCTCGATCACATTCTGGTGGCGCGCGCGCAGGGGCTGGAACGGCTCGGCGAACTACCTGTTCGACGCAACGACCAGGCGAACAGATTGTTCTACCTCGGCAAACGCAACAACAGCCGGCTGCGCTTCGAGATGACCGACAACGCATCGACACCGGTGACGCATGCCGCCGAAACCGGCAACAAAGCGTAGCCGGCCAATACCTGGAAGCACATCGCGGTGACATGGCGACTCGTCGCCGGAACAGCAACGCACGACCATCAACATCTATCTCGACGGTGCACTCGTCGCCACCACAACCGGCACCACAAACGGGCAGTTGAACGCAACGCTCGGCAGTCTCTACATCGGCGACAACCGCAGCTCCGCATCGAACGGACTGACCGGCTCACCGACGTCGGCCGACGGGACCATCGACGAATTTCGTGTGTATCCCCGCGTCCTCACCGCAGCCGACGTGGCATCCGTAATGGCCGAAACACGCGCCAGCTGTCCGGTCGTCGGCGCCTCGCAATTCCTGCTGTCGCACAGCTGAAACGCCATCAATTGCCGCGTGGAACCGGTTACCGATTTCCGCTCTCGACGGATTCAGCGGTCTCGTTGGAACGTACTCGAGCATCGTCACGCTAACGACACAATCCGGCCGCGGCACGTGGAGCTTGATTTCAGGTGACGGAACGCTGGTCGAAACGACACCGGACGACGGCGTGGCCAGCTATCAGTTCGATTCCAGCCGACGGAGGTCAGGCGACGGTTCGGCCTCTATTACCCCGCAGGGACTTCGCCGATCGACATCGAAGTCTTCCAGACCGACGACTCGACGATTCGCGACGACGATACCGACGGTTTGCTCGCGTTCGCGACCAACGGCTTCACGGTCACAGGAGTTCGCCATTGACCAATCCGCCGCCGAATCCGATCAGCATCCCCGTAGCCAACCAGATCGCGGGAACGATCGTTTCCGTCTATACGTCACCGCTTATGGCCAGACGCCAACGGATCCACAATGTGGCGTCATCGAGACATACACCGGGCCGCGCACGCTGCGATTCTGGAAGGATCACCTCAATCCGTCGCCGGGCGTGACCAATGCGACCGTAAACGGCGATCGCCGTCGGGCCCAACGAAGCCGCGGCACGTCAGCCAAAGCGTCACCTTCGCTCTCGGCCAGGCTACGGTGACCGCGAAGTACAAGGACGTCGGCTCGATCCGCCTGCAGATGAAGGACCCGGCCGCGCTTCCCAGCGAGATCCGCGGCTCGACGAACTCGTTCGTCGTGAAGCCCGCACAACTCGCGATCAGCCGCGTCGAAACGCTGGTCGGCGTAGCGAATCCCGGTGCGGCAACGGCGATTGGCGCGGGCTTTCGTCGCAGCCGGAACGCCATTTCGCGTCGAAGTGGACGCGCTTGGATTCCGAAGGCAGCCTCACCCCGGGCTATGGACCGGGAGAGCTCGCCCGAGGGCGATACGGATCGGCAGCAGTTCGCTGATCGTGCCGGCCGCGGGCCGCAACGGAGCTTCGGGCACGGGAACGCTCGGCGGCGCGACCGCCTTCGCAGCGACCGGTACAGACGGCCGATTCCGCAACGATCGCGGACGTTTTCGACGAAGCCGGCATCATCCGCTCGCGCGAGCGTCGCCGACGGCGACTATCTCGGCGGCGGCGCCGTCGCCTCTGCTCCGAGCGGCAACGTCGGTCGATTTCCGCCGGCCCGGTTCGCACTTGCAGCCGGCAAGCTCGAGTCACGCCGCGTGCGGTTCGGATTCACTTACATGGACCAGGCGCGACTCGGCGTCCACTACCGCCTCGAAGCGCGCGAAACGGGCGGCGGCATCACCCAGAACTACGACACCGACACTGCTCGGACGCAATGCCGTGGCAACCCAGTCGATCGCCGCCGCAGAAAACGCCGACGCCGGCATTGACCTGGGTGCGCGCCTAGAACATCGTCGTGCCGGGCGCTGGGTGTCCGGACCGCGTTCGATCAGCACCATGGCAGCGCGTTCAGCCGCAACCCATCGCCCGACGGTCCGTACGACTCTCTCGACATCGGTATGCGCGCGATGGACCCGCTGCACGACACCTGCTCTCCGCGACCAACATGAATGCGGCGACGACCGGGGACTGCGCCGTCGCCGCGAACTGCGATGCGGTGAAGATCGGCATCCCCAGCGAATCCGCTATGGCCGGCTGATGGTGAAGCCAGCGTTCGGCCCGGAAACGCGCCGATCTTGGCGTCGCCCTGGAAGCGCAGTACTTCGAGGCTCACTGTTCGCGCGCAATACGCTCGATGCGTGCACAACGTATGCACGCGCCGCGGCCAGCCTGTCGGCATACAGCGGCAACCTGCGGCCGGGGAAACGTCGGTGACTGCGCCGGTGCCGCGACCACGCTCGTCTCCGGCGAATCGACCCTTCGACACCGCTGCTGTTGTCTGCTCCCGGCATCGGCAACGACGGCGCCGTCGACGTGGGCTCGACGTGCCGGCCGCATCTGGAGTTCGACTGGTCGGGTACCGGTTCCGCGGATCCGACCGGCAACGCACGTTTCGGCCGCTATCGCGGCAACGACCGCATCATATTCTGGAAGGAACTCTGATCGGCGAGTTCGAACTCCTCTCACTAAGGTGCGCTGGCGCGCACCGCGATGCGGCGTTCGGCGTTGTCGGTGCCGGTCGAACAGCGGCCACGGCTTTCGAGATCGTAGCGCAGTCACACCACCGACCGTAATGGCGCTGCAAGTGACCGTGGCCCGACAGCCTTCGAGACCCGGCATCGTTGAACGTATACACGCGGTTCTGAACAGTTGGGCGTGCCTTGCGGCGCGAACACGCGGTTCAACGACAGCTGGGCGCCGCTGTCCGCCGCGAGAAACGCCTTGTAGGCGATCACGTCCTGCACGAAATCCGGCGGCGCCGGAACGCACCAGGCTCGCGACTGCCGACGGCCAGGCTCGCGACCACGACGATCAGGAAAATCGCCGCAATCAGTCCGATGCCGCGTTGGCATCTAGGGAACATTGCGCAAGCTGCACCACGTGATGGACCGCATCGCGTCGGCGCGTCACGGAACTCGAGATCGATCCGACACTTCGGCATTGCGTGTCAACGTCGCGTTCGCAGACGGTAAACGGCGGTGACGACGCATATCAGATCTTCGCCAATCAGACTGCGGCCGGGCATGCCCGTTGGCAACGCCGTAGCACGTCGGTTGCGTCGCTGCGTGAAGCCGTAGCCCTGGTAGCGCCACAGCCGATTTCTGGTCGACGCAATACGAAACCGGCTCGCGCACCATGAAGAGGCGCCGCTCGCGGCGATTCAACTGGAAAGCGGTGCGGCGCCGCCAGCGAAACACGAACCACGTTATTGGCATCGGGGGCTGCGAAAGTCGCTGGCGGCGAAATGACTGCCAGGATCGGTCAAGCGAATAAACCGCTGTCGCGCTGTCGGGGAACACCGCGATACGCGCTCCTGCCAGCGCTGCGTCGATCGGCGTCGACCGCATCGAAGCGCCGATGCGGTGATCGACACCGGCAGATTCAGGTAGCTCGAGCCACCTTCCACGGGAATGAACTCGAGACAATTGCCCGACACCCGCACGCTGTTCGGCAGCGCATTGCGCAGCTCACGCGTCATCCGCTCGGCAGCCAGCCGCAACGTGCTGCCGAGTTCGGTGCGCCGCACGGTGGATCGCATAGCCATCGCTTGCATCGGTGATGAACGACACCACGCCGATCGAGAGAATGCCCATCACCGTGATGACCACGACCAGTTCGATCAGCGTGAATCCGCCGACCCGCGCCGCGCGTTGTGAATGCCCGCGCGCCATCAGAAGTTGCCTCGCAACGCGCTGAACGTCATCGCGCCGCCCTCCGGCGTCGAAACGGTCACGGTAACGAGCTTCGCATCGGTCGCCGGCATCGAGACCCAGCTGCGCCACCTGCGCCTGCGTCCGCATAGGCCACGGATACCGCGACGCGATAGCTGTCGTAGTCCGGCCCGCGGATTGCCGTAGACGTCGCGCGGCGGTTGTTCGATCAGTCCGTTGTAGTCGTCCACGTCGTCGAACTGTGCGCGCGTTTCGCCGTCGCCGAACGCAGCCGCGGCCGAGCACGCGGTCGTCGTAGTGGAGCACGGCGGAATGCCGCCCGAGCGGTGAATGTTCGTCGTAGCGCCGCCCGAGAATCTCCTCCATGTACGACTCCGCAAGCGCAACCGCTTTGGCCTGCCACATCGCATCCGACTGATGGCGCAGACCCAGACCCAACGAGATACATCACGCCAAGCGCGGCAATACTGATGATCAGCATCGTCACGATCAGTTCGATCAGCGTAAATCCACGGAGCTGCCGCGCCCCTCTACATCGCGTGTCAGCTGCAGTTGCCACGGTACGCATGTCCGGTGGATCCGATGCAGACACTCGATACGGAATCGCCGTTTGCGGTGACGCCAACGCCGGAACCGGGATTCAAGCGGTCGCCGCTACCGTTCCCGCTTTGAGCCCGCCAACGCCGTCGAACACGAGATGGAGCGGCACCGTGGGTCCGAGCGAAGCGTCAAGGCGCCGTTCGACGACGATGAGCGTGGTGTTCGCAAGATCGGCCCGTTCTTCGCGCGCTGTAGCGACGGGACCCGTCGTCGACCAGCACGCGGAAGCGCCAGTCGCCGGCGTTCTGATCCACGTCGAGGCTGACGGCTCGCATCCTGGCGCGACAAGCGCGGTCTGTTGCGCAAGTCGGCCGAGCGCGATCAGTTGTTGCGGAAACCAGCGCCGGTGCATACGCGTTGCTGCCGACCATCCGGCTCATCGCGGTTGCAGCAAGAATTCCCAGCAACAGCAGGACGGCGATGAGTTCGACGATGGTGAAGCCGGATCGCGCGCGAGCGCGCGGCGAATCGGAGTCAGGTCGGCGCGCGGCGACACCGATCGCATCGACCAACGACGCGATGCGTGGCGCGCTTACAGCGTTGCGGTCGTCGCGCGTCAGCAGACCCGTGGTCGACGTGTACTGCAGCAGCGGAACCACCGAACCCGGCCGTATTGTTTTGCCCGGTGTAGTAGTAGTTGCAGTTGATGCCGTTCACCACGGTCGTGAAGTCCGTGGCGCTGCCCGACAACGTTCGCTGCTGCCGCGACGCTACTGATGCTCGGCGCGCCCGGCCTGCAGAACGCCGGTGAAAATCGCCGCGCAATCGGCCGGAGTTGGTCACGTTGCTGCCGGTGCCGCTGCGATTTGCCGTGCCATACGGGAAGCCGTTGGCATTCGTGCGCAGGTTGTTGAATTCGGCGATCTGCGTGTTCGCCGCCGGTTGCTGCATCGCGCACCCATTGCGCGTGATACAGCGAAACGCCCGTCTGCAGCCCGCCCTGCACGCCTTCGACAACCGCGGCGTGCGCCTGGGTGTCGACATTCATGAAGCGCGGCAACGCGGTTGCCGCCAGGATGCCGAGCAGAATGATGACCACGACCAGTTCGATGATCGTGAATCCCGATGCGGTCCGTCGCATGGACGTTCTCCTTGAGTGAGTTCGATACCACCCATCAAGCGTAGACGTGTTTCGCCGATCTGCACGCCTGCCACCTCGAGGATGGCGCCGCGACCGCACACAGACGCGCAGCAGGGGCAGAGTGCGCTTCCCTACGAAGGCACGATCTGCGCGCCTTCTAGCCGCGCGTTAGAGCTTCGCGATCACCTCGTCGCCGAGGCGTTTGATCGCATCGATCGGATCGCCGCATCCCATCGCGAACGTCGTCACCCGCGCGACGCCGAGGTCGCGCAGCTGTTTGATGCGAGTCGAGGCCCGCTCTGCGGTTGCCACATCGCGGTGATCTCGATGTCCGCGTAGTTGCGCCCCACCTTTCTGCAGACCGCCTTCAGTTCGGCGAGCGCCTTCGACAGTTCCGCGGGATCGCCGATCGGCGCGAACCAGCCGTCGCCGACGGTCGCGATGCGTTCGTAGATCTTGCCCTTCGCACCGCCGATGATCACCGGCACGCTGCGGCTTCTGCACCGGCACCGGATAGCTCTTGAAGCCGTGCCAGTTCAGAAATTCGCTGTCGTGTTCCACGACGTGCCCGACCACACTTTCTTCATCGCGACGACGTAGTCGTCGAAGCGCGCGCCGCGGCGTTCGAACGGCGTTCCCATCGCGACGAATTCTTCCTGCAGCCAGCCGATGCCGACGCCGAGCATGAAGCGGCCGTTAGAAACCAGATCGAGGCTCGCGGACTGCTTGGCGAGCAGCAGCGGATTGGTCTGCGACAGGATGTTGACGCCGGTGCCAAGGCGGACGTCTTCGTCTGCGCGGCGATCGCCGTCAGCGCAATCAGCGGATCGATGAAATTCGTTTCGGGCGCCGCGCCCATCTTGCCGTTCGGGTTGTACGGGTACTTCGATTTGTAGTCGACCGGCACGATCACGTGTTCGAACGTCCACACCGATTCGAAGCCCGCCGACTTCGGCCGGCTGCGCCATGCCGATCATCTGCTCGGCGTTGGCAACACCGATGTTCACTGGAATCAAACCGATCTTCATCGCGCGCTCCGGTCATGGGATGGGGAGCGCGCATCGAAGCAGAGCGCGTGCGGACGCGCAAGCAACGCAGGCCTTCCGCTCAGCGATGCGCGACGCCCGACAGATCCCACAGCGGCAGAAACACACCGAGCGCGAGCACCAGCACCATCGCGCCGATCGCGATGATCAGGATCGGCTCGATCGCATCGGTCAGCGTCTTCAGCGCGTAGTCCACTTCTTCTTCGTAGAAACCCGCGCGATTGCGCGAGCAGTTCGTCGATCGATCCGGTTTCTTCGCCGACCGCGATCATCTGCATCACCACCGGCGTGAACATGCCGCTGGCACCTGCGGTCTTCGTGATGCTTTCGCCGCGTTCGATGCCGGCGCGCATGCCGAGCACGAGCCGCGACATGTATTCGTTGCCGATCGCGCTGGCGACGATCGTCAGCCCCTGCGTGACCGGCAGACCGGCACTTCATCACCATCGCGAACGTCTGACAGAAGCGCGCCAGATTGATGCGTTCGAAAATGGAGCCGATGATCGGCAGCCGCAGCTTCGATCCGATCCCACGCGTGCCGGCCGTCGTCGGTATCGATCCAGCGCTTGACGCCGTATGCAGCGCCGCCACCGCGCACGGCCAACAGATACGGCCAGTACGCGACGCTGAACTGCGAAATCGCGAGGATCACCTGCGTCTGCCACGGCAGCTGCCGCATGGAACTTCGCAAATACGCCGGCGAACGCGGGAATGACGAACATGTTGAGAATCGCAATCGCGACGCCGATCGCGATCAGCACGAACGACGGATAACGCGTCGCCGACTTCAGCCGTTTGATCGTCTCGCGTTCGAGTTCCAGGTACTGCGCGATGCGCCGGAACGCTTCGTCGAGTCGACCGGTGTTTTCGCCGACGTGGATCACGCTGGCATACAGATCCGAGAACACGTCGCCGTGGCGCTTCAGACTGGTCGCAAAATCGACGCCGCCTTCGAGATCGGCGGCCACTTCCTCGAGCACCGTCGCGAGCCGCGGATTGCGCGCGGACTCCGGCGAGCCCCCGCACCGCGCGTACGACAGAAATGCCGGCTTTCGCGAGCGTCGCCATCTGATGGCTGAAGATGATCAGCTCGTCGATCTTCACCGCGGCTCTTGAACCACGGCATTTCGAACGTCGCTGCGCGCGCCTCTGCTTCCGGCAGGGCGCAATCGTCAACGGAATCGCGCCGATTTCGCTCGAGTTGCGCCGCGACCACGCGCTGCGTTCGCGCGCTTCGACGTGGCCCGACAACGCGCGTCCGTTGGCATCCCGCGCCTGGTAAGCTGAAACGCGGCCATCGGCGTTAGTGACTCGCCGGACTGTGCGGCGCGCCGTGGCCGCGCGCCACGTTCATCGCCAGCATGTCGGGCAACAGCGGATCGACTTCGCCGATCTTCAGATCCTCCACCTGCCCCGACAGCGCGAGCACTTCCGCCAGCGCCGTATCGCCGCTGCACGGCCAGGTCGAGCGCGTTCAGCACCAGCGACCGGAAGCCGCGCTGGCGCCGCGCCTGCCGGCCGAATGCCTCGCTGTCGCCGCTGCGCAAGCGTGTTGGCGAGTTCTTCGTCGAGTTCGAGCAGTTCGAACACGCCGGTGCGGCCATAAAAGCCCGTTCGGTTGCAGCGGCTGCAGCCGCGCCCTTGGAAAAACGTCAGCGCATGCGCGCGGTCCTGTCCCAACGAGCGCATTGAGCCACGCGTATTGCTGATCGTCCGGTGTCGCTTCTTCGCGGCACTTCTCGCAGATCTTGCGCACGAGCCGTTGCGCAAGCACGCCGCGCAGCGACGCGGCGGCAAGATAGCCTTCGATGCCGATGTCGAGCAGGCGCGTTGCGCTCGTGATCGCGTCGTTCGTGTGCAGCGTCGACAACACCAGGTGACCGGTCATCGACGCGCGCAGCGCGATTTCGGCGGTTTCGCGATCGCGAATCTCGCCCACCAGCAGGATGTCCGGGTCCTGCCGCAAGCGCCGCGCGTAGCACCGTCGCGAACGTCAGGCCGATTTTCGGCATCACCTGAACCTGGTTGATCGCGCTCGAGCTGATACTCGACCGGATCCTCTACCGTGATGATCTTTTTGCCGGGCGTGTTCAGCTCGTTCAGCGCGCCGTACAGCGTGGTCGTTTTGCCGCTGCCGGTGGGCCCGGTCACCAGAATCAAACCGTTGGGGCGCGCCGATCAGGAAGCGCAACCGCGCCATGATGCTCGTCGGGCATGCCGATCGCTTCGAGCCGCGCGATGCCGCCGCTCTGGTCGAGCAGCCGCATCACCACCGATTCGCCGTGCTGCACCGGCATCGTCGACAGGCGTACGTCGATGTCGCGGCCTTTCACACGCGTTTCGAAGCGGCCGTCCTGCGGCAGGCGCTTTTCCGAGATGTCGAGTCCGGCGATCAACTTCAGACGCGACACCAGCGCCGCCGCGATACGCGTTTCCTTGATCGTGGTTTCCTGCAGCACGCCGTCGACGCGCTGCCGGATGCGCAGCACCGTTTCGTCGGGTTCGATGTGCACGTCCGACGCGCGCACCTGCACGGCGTCTTCCATGATCGACTGCAGCAATCGCGCAACGGGGCTCGACGCGCCCTCCTCCGACGTGCCGATCCCGACAGCGAAAACTGATCGTCGGAGAGTTCGCCTTCGAGTTCTTCGGCGATGTTGACGATGTCGCCGGTGCGGCGATACGCGAGGTCGAGCATCGACGAGCAGTTCGCTTTCGCGCACCACCGCGAGCGCCACCGGCTGCTTCAGCTGCCGCGCGAGTTCGTCGTACGCGAACACGTCCATCGGATCGGCCATGCCGAGCAGCAGCTCGCCGTTCTTTTCTTCGAGCACGATCGCGCGATATCGGCGCGCGTAGGTTTCCGGCAATCGCCCGACCAGTCCCGGTTCGAAGTTGACGTGCTTGAGGTCGACGAACGGAATGCCGAACTGTTCGGACAGAAAGCCGAGAAAACGGTCTTCGTCGATGAAGTTCTTGTCGACCAGAATGCGGCCGAGCTTGCGCCCGGAAACGCGCTGTTCGGCGAGCGCTGCCTGCAGCTGTTCTTCGGTGATTTCGCCATTGCTGACGAGCATGTCACCGATGCGAACCTTGGTTTTTCGCGGGATCACGCGTGCCGCCTCACCCAATCCGTTCGAGGCGCTCGTTGGCCCACGCGGCGAGCGCCGATGCCGGGCGGCGCCAGCGACTCGCAGCGTGCGATAGCGCCGAAATCAACTCGGTGCGGTGGTCGAGTTTTTCCTGCGTCACCGCATAGCCGGCCCACCAGCGCGCGTTCGCTCGGGTCCACCGTCAACAAAGCGCGATAGACGGCCGCCGCTTCCGCATAGCGCGAAGTCCGCACCATCACCGCCGCGAGCAGGTCGTGCTGCTGCGTCGAAGTCGCGTACGTCCGGCAGAGCTTCGAGCAGCGATCGTATAGGCGCGTTCGAGATCGCCGCGACCGATCGCGACATGCGCTTCGAGCAGGCGCAGCACTGATTCGCGGCGCCGGCATCGTCCTGCCGCGCCCGCTCGAGCACTTCAGCGCGCCGCCGAAATCACGCGCTGACGATCTGCTGCGCGATATGCGCTCTGCGCCGCAATATCGTGCTCGCTCTTTTCACTGCGGCCTCGTCGCGACCGTCGCTGCGCTCGTCGTGTGCCGCATCGGCGCGGCTTTGCGACCGGCGTCGGGCTCGCTGTCGTCGTGCACTGCCGCAGCTGACGGCTGACCTTCGAGCCTTCGCCGGCACGTCGCCATTGCTGGCAACGTTCCATCGACCACTGATCACGTCGCTGCGCTGCGCCAGCCCGTCCCACATCCGCTCGGTAATCGATCGCGGCGCCGCCGCCGGCGTCATCCACCAGCCGGGGCCCGCGATTGTGCGGCGGCATCGTAGACCGGCGCTGCATTGACGCGAACGTCGTGCAGCAGCAACAGCGCGAGCGTCCACAACGCAAAAAACACCGACAGCCGCGCCGCACCGCCGTGGCGCTCGGGAAGCGACACGAATGACGGCATCGAGCGACGCCGTTCATTTCAGTCACCTCATCTGCGCCGCAGCGCGCGGATCCAGCTGCGTCTTCAACGACTTCATGCGCGACAAGGCTTTCGTTCATCGCGTCGATCTGCGATTGATCGTCGGAGACGACCGGCCGCAGCAGGATCACCAGCTCGCTCTTCACGCCCGATTGCTGCTTCTGTTTGAACGCGTAGCCGAGCACCGGCAGGTGCGACAGCCAGGGCACGCCCGAATCCGAATCACCGCTGGTGGTCTGCATCAGGCCGCCGATCACGATGATCTGGCCGCTCTGCGCGCGCACGATGCTGTCGGATTCGCGGATGGTGCTGGCCGCGAGCGGCACGTTCTGTCCGGCGATGATCTTGTTCTGCTGGGTGACTTCGCTGACGGTCGGATGGATGTGCAGGATCACCTCGCCGCCTTCGCTGATCTCGCGGCGTGACGTCGAGCGCGATGCCGGAGAAGAACGGCGTCAGCTGCGGCGAATCATTGGTGTTGATCGCGCTGCCGGCCGTCACCGTCGTGGTGGAAATGTTCGTCACGAAGTATTCGTCGCTGCCGACTTTGATGACGGCTTTCTGATTGTTCACCGTCGATATCCGCGGGCTCGACAGCACCTGCACTGCGCCCTGTGTCTCGAGCAGCGGATCACCGCTTCGAAGTCGGAAAACGACATGTACAGGTTGAACTTGCGAATCGAGCGGGTTGAAAAACTGTTTCGCCTGATTGAAGTCGAACTGACCCGCAACGTCGTTGTTGCTGCCGGCAGCAATCACGTTGCCGTCGGCATCGATGATCGGTTTGAACGAGCCGCCGGAATCCTTGCCGAACGTGTTCCATTGAATGCCGGCTTCGAAGCCCGACTTCAGCGTTACCTCGATGACCTTCGCCTCGAGGATCACCTGCCGGCGCAGCATCAACTGCGCGCGCTCGAGATATGTGCGCACGGCCTGCAGCGCATTCGGCATCGCGCGTACGACGACGATGCCGACCTGTGGCGTCACCACGACGCTCGTACCCGGCGTGTCGCCGATGATCTACGTCAGCGTCTTCGCCAGTTCCTGCCAGAAGTTCGCATCGCTGTCGGTGCTGACCTGCGTGCCGACGGTGTTGGTCGCGCTGCTGTTGCCGGCGCCGTGTCTGCACGAGCCGACTGCCGAAGTTGCGTCGAATAGCCGTTGCTGCGCCGTCTGTTGTTCTGCGAATCGGTGATCGTGCTCGGCGCTGACCTGCATCTCGGACTGGCCTTTGCGGCCGACGTTGAGATAGTCGATGTGCATGATCTCGGTGCGCATCGCATCGGGAAACACCTGATACAGCCGCCCGGAACGCTGGTAGTCGTAGCCGTAGACGTTGCGCATGATGTCCATGACTTCGGCGACGGTGACGTCCTTCAGGTCGAGCGATACCTCACCTTTCACGTCCGGGTGCACGACCATGTTGTAGTGCGTTCCCGACACCAACGAACGGAAAAAGTCGGCTGCCTTGACCTTGTTCACCGAGAGGTCGAAGCGTTCTTCGGCGACATCCGGCGCCGGCGCGAACGCCGGGAATCGGCGGCATCAGTTGATCCATCACGGCCTTGGGCACTTCCTGCGCCTGCGCCTGCACCTCGCTGATTGCGCGCAATCCCCGATTCGAGCGCCGCCTGCGCCTCACTCGCGCTGTCGGTGCTCAACGCCGCGCGCGGCTGCAGCGGCCGCAAACTGCTGGCAGCTGCTCGAGTACGACGCAGCGCGACCAGCAGCGCCGCTGCAATCGTCTGGTGCTCATCGCGGTTCCTTCGTTACGTTCGCATCCGCAAGCGACAGGCGAATCGACGTGTCGCGCACGCGCGCATCGACCCAGCCTTTGTCAATGTGCACCACTGTCAATCCGTTGGCGCTTTGTCCTTCCGAAAGCGCGACGCCGTCGATCACAGCGACGCGCCGCGAATGACTGACGAGAATCGACGTCAGCTGCGGCGCCTGCGCTGCTGCGGCACGCCGACCTCGCGCCGGCTGCGGCTGCCAATTCGCCGGCGGACGGGTGGGATCGTTCAGTACGTCGGCTACCGCCGGCAGCGCAAGCACGGTCAACAGCGACAACAACGCGCGCATTTTCATACTCCCAGCCAGTTTTTTTCGCGGCTCATCGTTTCGAGTTCGAGCACGACGGTCGCGTTCGGAAACTGCTCGACGTGATAGTTCAGGCTGCGCCACGAAAATCGCCACGGCGCGTCTTCGAGCTCGCTGCAGATAGTCGCGAATCGGGAAGTAGCCGCCGCGCAGTTCCACGCGCATCGCGTGCCGATAAAGCCCGGGAACGAGTCTCCGCCGCCCTGCTGACGCACCGGTTCCACCGGCAGGCTCGCAACGCGCGTGAGCGTCACGCCGTTGTGATGCGCACCACGTCTTCGAGCAGCACAGGCATCATCGACGGCGCAACGAAACCGCCAACGAGCGACTCGAGCTGCGCATCGAGTCCGGCGATCTGCGATCGAGCGTCAGCGCTGCTCTTCGTCGGCGAGCTTGCGGTTCGGATCGTTCTCGATGCTCCTTTTGCAGCTGCGTCGGCCACCGCCACCTCGCTGACGATGCGCTCGCGCAGCGATGCCACGTCGCTTTGCACGGTCGCCATCCTGCGGTCGATCGCTCTGATGCGATCGTCCAGTCCCACACCAGCCAGACCAGCGCCAATCAGCGAGGCGGCGATCAGCGCGCGTTCGCGCAGCTGAGCGCGCCGAAACCGCGTCCGCGCGACTGTCAGCATCTCTTTCACTTGGGATCTCCGTCGTGGCCCGGTGATGGTGAAGTGCAGCGCGCCACCTTCACCCGCCGCGAGTTCGAACGTGTCGAATCGGTGTCCGACGAACTGTCCGCCGCGACCGAGCTGCTTCAGGAACCGCGGCACCAGCACTGGATCGAGCGTCATGCCGGCAAGGCGCATGTGGTTTCCGCCGCCGCTCAGTTCGATGTCGGTGAACCACAGTCCTGCCTGTCACGTGCGCCGCGAGTTCGTCGAGGTGGTTTGCGAATCCGGCCGACGCGACCGTTGCGTGGTACCACGACAGCGCCGCGACGAGCACGCTGCGGCTATGCAACTGCGCGCGCAGGTCGGCCACGTGTGCTGCGAGCTTCGGATCTTCCACCAAATTGATCGAGGCGCGCGCCTTGGTGTTCGCGTCTGCGAGCACTGCCAGCTGACCCGCCAGCGCGTCGCGTTCATCGTCGCCGAGGAAATCTGCGAGCAACCCGTGCAGCGAATAGCGCAACAAGCGCCAGCGCGAACACGGCCACGCCGACCAAAACCTGCCCCGGCGTGAGCAACGTCCGTTGCGGCCGCAGATCGTCGATCAGCAGGTTGACCTGTTGGCTCATCGCGCTCATGCGGCCGCCTCCGCCTACGACGCAGCGCGCAGTGCCGCGCCCAGCGCCGGCAACGCCGCAGCCAGCGCTGCGTCGTCTGCGCGTCGCTCAGCGTGTTGGCGGTCAGCCGCCGCAGCTGCGGATCGAACACGTCGATCGCCATCGCATCGGTAAGCACGCTGCCGAGCGAGCGAACCGGCAGCGGCAACATCGATTCGAGATGCGCGACGATGCGTTCGTGCCAGCCGTCGACTCGCCGCAACCAGCAGACAATCGGCCGGCGGCTGCGACAGCGCGCTTTCGTAGTAGTCGATGGAACGCTGCACCTGCAGCAGCAACGCGTCTTTGAAGGTTTCCCAGGTCGAATCGTTGAAATCGCGCGGAACGCCGGAGATGCGCCGCGACAGGAACAGTTCGTCGCCGCGCGTAATGTTGACGATGCCGGTCGCGGGCGTGAGCCGCAGCAGCGCGATCGAATGTTCCGCCGACGGATAGATCCGGTGCACGAGGTTGCGCAGCGTGAGTTCGGTGATGTCCACGCAGACCGGCGCGAGGCCCGCCTCGCGTCACGAGCCGCACGCCGCCTCGATGCGCTGCCGGGCGGTCGCGACGACGAACACCATCGGCGTGCGCCCGCGCGTTGCCCCTTCGGGAAACGGAAATACGTCGATCACCGCATCGACCGCCGGAAATTCGAGGTATTCCTGGATTCGCCAGCGCGCCGCGTCGCGCAGTTCGTCATCCGGCACATTGGGCCGTTCGATCAGCATCAGTTGATAGGTATCGGGGCGCAACCAGCACGCAGTTCGCGCGGCCGCGCCGAGCCGGCGCACCAGATCGGCCAGAACCGGGCCGGCCGCGGACGTACGGCGATCGGCTCTGCCGCACAGCCGATCCGCTCGCCGCCCGGTTCGGCAACCGCCAGCGCGACCGTGGACGCAGACAGGTACAGCCCCGCGCAGGGCCGTGGCCGCCGCGCGAGGAAAGGGAGGTCCCGGACGCGCAATCCATTGCTCCGTTCAATGCCGTTCCTGTCAGTATAGGAAGGCCCCGGAGATTCGCCGGGCGAGGGCCGAAATGATCGACGTGCTGCTGTATCAGCCCGAAATTCCCCCAACACCGGCAACATCATGCGGTTGTGCGTAAACACCGGCGCGCGCCTGCACCTGATCGAGCCGCTCGGCTTCACGCTGGACGATGCCAGGATGCGCCGCGCCGGCCTCGACTACGGCGACTGGTCCGACGTGCGCGTCCACGCAAGCCTCGATGCGGCTCTGAAGGCCGTCTCGCCGGCACGTTTGTTAGCCTTCACTACCAAGTCAAATCAAGCTTTTACTGACGTGAGCTATCGGGGCGCCGACGCATTGTTGTTCGGACCCGAGACCCGTGGCTTGCCCGAGGACGTGCTCGCGAAGATCCCGCCGGACGCCCGCATCAGGATTCCGATGCGGCCCGAATCGCGGAGTCTGAACCTGTCGAACGCGGTGGCCGTGGCGGTTTACGAAGCCTGGCGCCAGCTCGGCTACCTGGGCGCGGGGCGCTGACCCGGACACGGAGGGGTCTGACCCCTCCGTGTCCGCATAAGACGGGGTTAGTGCTGGACCTGGCCGGGACTGCCGCGTTTGACGCGCCTCGTCGAACATCGCGTCGAAGTTGATCGGCGCGAGCATCAGCGGCGGGAACCCGCCTTTGACGACGAGACCATCGATGGTCTCGCGGACATACGGGAACAGGATTCCGGGACAGTGGGTCGCCAGCACCCGGCGCAGACTGTTCGTCGTCGAGCCCACGAATCCGGAACGACGCCGGCCTGCTGCACCTCGACGATCATCAGCGTCTGTCCGGCGGCCGACTTCGCATTCGCCGTGACCGTCAGCACGACCTCGAAACGCTCGTCGCCGAGCCCGGTGGTACGCGTGTTGATCTCGAGTTGGATCTGCGGCTGCCACGACTCGCGGAAAACGTCCGGCGAACGGGGTGATTCGAAGGAAAGGTCTTTGACGTAGATCCGTTCGAGCGCGAATTCGGTCGGGGTCGCAGCCATGGGTCAGTTCATCAGCCTTTGACGACCGGCAGGTTCTGGTTGCGCCACTCGGTCATCCCGCCCGACAGCCGCGATACCGACGCAAAACCGGCTTTGCGCAGCATCGCCCCGGCGGTGCCGGCGTGCTGGCCCATCTTGCAGACGATCGTCACGGGCTTCTCTTTGTACTTTTCGAGTTCGGCCAGGCGGCTTTCGAGCGCCGTGTGCGGCACGTTGACCGCATCGACGATGTGGCCTGCCGCAAACTCTTTCGAGTCGCGCACGTCGAGCACGATCGCGCCTTCTTTGTTGACCAGATTCACGAGTTCCTGCGGGCTCACCCCTTTCCCGCCCCGTTGGGTTTCGTTGCGGATGAACAAGACCAGCAGCACCGCAAAAATGCCGACGAGAATTGGATGATGTCCAATGAATTCAAAGAGCTGGGCCATCGAGAACCTGGGGGGGCGTATCGGAAAGAGCGCGCATTATACACAGCCGCGACATGCGCGCCGATCGCAGAACTGATTAGAATGCGCCCTCTCCGCACAGACCCGAGGTTTCCCGCTCATGACAGACACGCCGCGCCGCACCGGTCTGCTCATCGTGCTGGACGGTTTCGGTTACAGCCCCGCGATCGAAGGCAATGCGATCGCCGCTGCGCACACGCCAACATGGGACGCGTTGTGGTCCGACGCGCCGCACACGTTGATTTCGGGATCGGGTCAGGATGTCGGCCTGCCGTCCGGTCAGATGGGCAACTCCGAGGTCGGCCACATGAACCTCGGCGCCGGCCGGGTCGTGTACCAGGACCTCACGCGCATCAGCCTTGCGATCGAAACCGGCGACTTCGCCGCGAACCCGGTCATCAACCGCGCGGTCGATGCCGCGCTGAAAGGCGCCGCGCTGCACGTGTTCGGTCTGCTTTCGCCCGGCGGCGTGCACAGCCAGGAAGACCACATATTCGCGATGATCGCCCACGCCGCCGCGCGCGGCGTGAAGCGGATTTATCTGCACGCATTCCTCGACGGGCGCGATACGCCGCCGAAGAGCGCCGCAGCATCGCTGGCGCGCGCCGATGCCGAATTCGCGAAACTCGGCGTGGGGCAAACGGCATCGATCGTCGGCCGCTATTTCGCAATGGACCGCGATCAGCGCTGGGACCGTGTCGAACGCGCCTACAACCTGCTGGTACGCGGCGAAGCGCCGTTCCATGCGGAGAACGCCGTTGCCGGGCTGGAAGCCGCTTATCAGCGCGGTGAAAGCGACGAATTCGTACAACCGACGGCGGTGCACGGTGCGGACGCGCTGCCGATACGCGTGAGCAGATGGCGATGCGATCGTATTCATGAACTTCCGCGCCGACCGGGCGCGCGAATTGAGCCGCGCTTTCATCGAGAACGACTTCGTCCGGCTTCACGCGCCGCACCCGAGTGCATCCGTCAGAGTATGTAACGCTCACGCGTTACGCCGACGACATCGATGCGCCGTGTGCGTTCGAACCGGACAACTTGTCGAACACGTTCGGCGCCTACATGGAGAAGCTGAATCGCACGCAACTGCGTATCGCCGAAACGGAGAAGTACGCGCACGTAACGTTTTTCTTCAGCGGCGGCCGCGAAGTTCCGTATGCGGGCGAGGATCGGATCCTCATCCCGTCGCCGAAGGTCGCCACGTACGACCTGCAACCGGAGATGAGCGCGCGCGAGGTTACTGACAGACTCGTTGAGGCGATTCGGTCGCGCCACTACGACGCAATCATCTGCAATTTCGCGAACGCCGATATGGTGGGCCACACCGGTATATTCGCCGCCGCCGTGAAGGCAGTGGAAACGCTCGACGAATGTCTGACCCGCATCGTCGCCGCCATTCGCGAGGACGACGGCGAATGTCTGATCACCGCCGATCACGGCAACGTCGAACAGATGTCGGACGCAAGCACCGGCCAGGCGCACACCGCACACACCTGCGAACCCGTACCGCTCGTCTACGTCGGCTCGCGCGAACTGCGTTTCCGCGATGGCGGAACGCTGGCCGACGTTGCACCGACTCTGCTGACGCTGATGCAGCTGCCCGTGCCGAAAGAGATGACCGGGCGCTCGCTGATCGACCAGTCGGAGCCCGCACGTCGCACGGCGTAGGCTAACCGGTATGCAATGGCGCAGGCCGCTCGGCTGGCTCGCGTTTGCTATTCGTAACGTCGTTCGTCAATGCCGCCGAAGACATTTCGAAGGCGCGCCGCGACATCGACGGAATAACGAAGCGCCTGAACGCTCTCGATGCGTGGTTTTCGGATGCCACCCGCCGGCAACGCGATCTGCAAAAGGAAATGCGCTCCACCGACCAGTCCATCGCGGGCACCAGCAGCGACATCCGCCGGATCGAAGAAGAGCAGAAGCGCATCGGAAAGGAACTCGTCGGGCTGACGAGCAGATGAAACAGTTGAACGAACAACGCGATGAGCAGGCGCAACTCGTGGCAAGCCATCTCGCCGCCGCTTATCGCCTGTCCGGCGAAGACTTTCTGAAGCTCGTGTTGAATCAGCAGAATCCGGAGCAACTCGACCGGATGATGCACTACCACCGCTACTTCTCGACCGCCCGAACTGAGGCGCTCACCGCGTATCAGGCAACGCTGGTCGAGATCGAAGCAAACGCCGAAGCCACGCGCACGCGCGAACAGGCGCTCGCAGAGCAACAGCGCAACCTCGACAGCGAGCGAGACGAACTGCGCTCGAAACGCCAGGGCCGCGAACGGCTGCTCGTGTCGCTGAACGCCGAGATGCAGGACAAGTCGCAGGAACGTTTGCGGTTGACGGAAGACCGCAAGCGGCTCGAGTCGTTGATCGCGGAATTGCAACGCCGCGCACAAAAGGCGGAAGCGACGACGTTTGCGCGCAGCAAGGGCAAGTTACCGTGGCCGTCCGCCGGTAAACTCAGCCATCGCTTCGGCGAGCAGCGCGCCGGCGGACTGTTGAAGTGGCAAGGCATCTTCATCGGTGCCTCGGAAGGCGCGCCGGTAACTGCGGTGCATAGAGGTCGCGTGGCATTTTCCGATTGGCTGCGCGGATTCGGATTGCTGACCATCATCGACCACGGCGACGGCTACATGAGTCTGTATGCGCATTCCGACGTGCTGTACAAACACGTCGGCGACCGCGTCGATACCGGAGAGACGATCGCAACCGCAGGACGCAGTGGCGGGCAAACCGAAAGCGGGCTGTACTTCGAAATTCGCAGCAAGGGCGCCGCAACCGATCCACTTGCCTGGCTGTCGCGCCGTTGATGCCAACTGAACCTCAGTACATGGACGAACTGAGTTCCAAACGAACAAACCGCAGGCGCTGGCAGATACCGCTGCTTTGCGTGCTGCTCGGCATTCTGCTCGGCGTTGCCGGCCGCACGCTGCTCGAACGCCGCGCAAGCGCGCCGCTACCGGACGTACGCACGCTCGCCGACGTCATCGCCGAGGTGCGCGACAACTACGTCGAACCGCGTACCGAACGACAGTTGCTCGACGACGGCATCCGCGGCGTGATGAGCGGACTCGACGAACACTCGGTGTTTCTCGACGAGCGCGCGTTCGCGAATCTCACCGAACAAACCACCGGCCACTTCGGTGGAATCGGCATTGAAGTAACGCTCGACGAAGGCGCCTTCAGGATCATCGCGCCCATCGACGACACGCCCGCACAACACGCCGGTCTCTACGCCGGCGACGAATTGATCAGCATCGACACCGAACCCGTTCTGGGTCGCACGCTCGATCAGGTTACCGACGCACTGCGCGGCGCACCGGGCACACGGTGCAACTCGCGGTGCGCCGCGACGGCAGCGATCTCGACTTCGCGATAGAGCGCGCAACGATCGACGTCGACAGCGTCCGCACCCGATACCTCGAACCCGGCTACGGCTACGTGCGCATCTCGCAGTTTCAGACCGGCACCGGACCCGAGTTCGTGAAGGCGCATCGAAGCGCTGCAACAAGAGCACGGACCGCTAAAGGGACTCGTGCTCGATCTACGCAACAATCCCGGCGGCGTGCTGCAAGCATCCGTCGACGTGGCGGACGCGTTCTTGACCGAGGCAGATGGATTGATCGTCTACACGGAAGGCCGCCAACCTTCGGCCGACCTGCGATATCTGGCCACTGGGCCGGATCTGCTGCACGGCGCGCCGCTGGTCGTGCTGATCAACAAAGGTTCGGCGTCCGCTTCGGAAATCGTCGCCGGCGCGTTGCAAGACCATCGCCGCGCGCTCGTACTCGGTTCGACCAGTTACGGCAAAGGTTCTGTGCAGGCCGTGTTGGCCCTAGACGAGCATCGCGCGCTCAAGCTGACGACGGCGCTGTACTTCACGCCAAGCGGTCGATCGATTCAGGCGAAGGGCATTCATCCGGACGTAGAGATGGATGCGGACGGTCCCGACGATGACGACGGTGCGGCACTACTCGCCGAAGCCGTTCGCCAGTTGAAGCAACCTCACAGCGGCTGAAGCGCTCGCAAAATTCAGTCCGCGTGCAGCTCAGTTCGTGTGCAGCTCAGTTCGTGTGCAGCAACGACTGCGCGGCACGCAGATCGAGCGTCCCTTCGTACAACGCACGTCCGGTGATCACTCCGAGCACGGTGCCGCGGCTCGCTTGTGCCGCGCTCGCCAACTCGCGCAGGTGATCGAGGTCGCGTACGCCGCCGGAAGCAATCACCGCAACGCCCGATTGTTCGGCAAGGTCGATCGTAGCGGCAACGTTGAGCCCGCTGCCCATTCCGTCGCGCGCAATGTCGGTGTACACGATGCCCGCCAACGGCAAATGCGCAACGCGCTTCGCAAACGCGACCGCACTCTCGGTCGACGTCGACTCCCATCCATCGGTTGCGATGAGGCCGTCGCGCGCATCGAGCCCGAGCAGCACGCGATTCGGAAACGTCGTTGCACGCCTGCACGAGAAATTCCGGTTCGCGAACGGCACGCGTGCCGATGATCACCTGATCTACGCCGGCTTCCAGATAACCGTTGATGGTTGCGATCTCGCGAATGCCGCCGCCGACCTGCACCGGAATTCCGCTCGCCTCCGCACTGATCGCGCGAATGATCGCGGCGTTGCGCGGTGTGCCGGACACGGCGCCGTCGAGATCGACGAGGTGCAGCCGCTTGCAACCTTCGGCAAACCAATGCCGCGCCATCGCCACCGGATCGGTTCCGAACACGGTGACATCGTCCATGCGGCCTTGCCGCAGCCGCACGCACTGGCCATCTTTGATGTCGATCGCGGGAATGACGAGCATCGAACTGCTACAGCGTGCCTTTCGTCGACGGCATCGTTTTACCGAGCCGCGGATCCAGCGTTACCGCCATACGAAGTGCACGACCGAACGCCTTGAACAGCGTCTCGGCCTGGTGGTGGCTGTTGTCGCCGCGCAGATTGTCGACGTGCAACGTCACCATCGCGTGATTGACGAAACCCTGGAAGAACTCGTGACACAGATCTACGTCGAATTCGCCGACTCTCGAACGCGTGAACGGCACGTGATACTCGAGTGCCGGACGGCCCGAAAAATCGACGACGACGCGCGATAGCGCTTCATCGAGCGGCACATAGGCGTGACCGTATCGGGTGAGGCCTTTCTTGTCGCCGACCGCCTGCGCCACCGCCTGCCCCAACGTGATGCCGATGTCTTCCACCGTGTGGTGCGCGTCGATGTGCAGATCGCCCTTCGCTTTCACGGTGAGGTCGATTACGCCGTGTCGTGCAACCTGATCGAGCATGTGATCGAGAAACGGAATACCGCTGGCAAGCTCGGACACGCCTGTGCCGTCGAGATTCACCACCACTTCGATCTGCGTCTCGAGCGTGTCGCGCGAGACTCGCGCACTGCGCGCTTTCATGTCTGATCCTTCATGCCTGATGGAGAGTGCGAAAGGCGCAGCAGTATAGCAGCGCGTGCCCTTCCGGCCGCCGTCACAACCGGTCCGCGAGGCTGCCGTAAGGCAAAAACCGGTTCGTGGTATGCGCCTTCATCCAGGCCGTGAGTTCCTTCGGATAGGTGCCTCGACGCCGCAGCTCGCGGACGATCGTAATCACTGGCGAACGCGCGCCCGCTTCCCAGCCCGGCAGTCGCATCTCGGCAACCGTGAGCGACTTCGCAATTCGTATGAGCCGTTCGTCCGATTCGGCTTCGAGCAGCGGCGACCACACGTCTGCCGGTAGCTTCATCAGCGTTCCCCAACGGGCGCGACTCGTCCGCGGACAGGCCCAGGTCGGGTTTTTCCAATGAATCTGCTGCGTCGGACAACCTGGCCAGAACGGCGACGTTCAATGAAACGTCCTCGGGTTGCCACACTCCAACATCAGCCATCGTTCATCACGTGAGTCATAACTTGCGATCAGCCTACCGTCCTTTACAACGTAGGCACAACACGACTGGAGGCCTGTGCTGCAATGAACCCGCTCACTCATTCGACAACCGAAGGTGCTTCAGAAATGCAATCGGAGCGCATATTTCAACAGGAGGACGGTCGCTGGTACTTCCGCATCCGCGGCGATACGAGCATGGGGCCATATTCGAGCCATCGCGAAGCCAGCGAGAGCATGAATCGATACGTTGCTTCGTGCCGTCGCCAGTCCGAAATGAGCTTCACGTGGCCACGCTGGTTGCACGTGCGCCACTTCGCGCGCCGCGTCAACGAAGTACAGACCGCAGCGCCGAAGCCGCAGAAGGTCTGATCTCTCTTCCTCTCTTTAGCCCTTTCATTAGCGAAAATCGCCGGAGCCGGACAATCCAAAGTCCGCTCCGGCGGATTCCGCCGTATTGTTCCCGTATACTGCGCGGCATGCGCAAATTCCTGCTGATTTCGCTCGCTGTTCTCGTCGTGGCCGTCGCCGGTCGTGTGGTGGCTGTTGTCGGATGCCAACCGCTACAAACCCCAACTCGTCGAACTGGTTCATTCACGCACCGGCCTCTGGTTGCCATCAATGGTGATCTGTCCTGGCGCTTGTGGCCGCCGGTGCAACTCGTCGCCAAGGACGTCACCGCCGATTGGGCTGCAGACGCCAAGCAACCCATGCTGACGGCAGGCACGCTGCGACTCGACGCTGATCTGTGGCCGCTGTTGTCGAAGACGCCGAAGCTGGTGATTCAGGGTGCAGCCATTGACGGCCTGCGCGCGAAGTCTCGAACGACACGGCGAAACGCGCCAACTGGATGCCGCCGGATCACGCCGGCCCGGTCGTCCCGCCGGTGCCGATTCCGCCGCCCGCACAAAGCACTGCTTCGTCGAGCGAGGTCGCACCATGGGAAATTGCGAGCGTCGCGTTGAACGACGCCGTGATCGACTACCTCGTCGACGACAAAGCCCGACAAGATCAGCATCGAAGCGCTGCACATGAGCGACATCGCGCCGACCAGACATTTCCCGCTGCACGCGAAGTTGACGGTGAAAGACGCCGAGCGGGAGATACCGCTCGACATCGCGGCGGAGATCACGTTCGATCAGGCCGTTGCACAGTGGCAGCTCGACACGGTCGACATCAGACGGTGTCTACGGCAAGCAAGGACCGCCGTTTCAGCTGAAGGCCGACGCGCGCATGAACACCGCGGCGGGCACGTTCGAACTGCGCAATGCACACGTCGAGTTCGCGAAGGTGTCGGCGAACTTCGACGTCGCCGCTAGCCGATCTTCTGACGACCGCCGGGCAAGCGGACATCTCGACCTGCCGCAACAATCACTCGACCGCTCGCCGATGTTCTCGGAACGAAATTCGAAGCGCCCGTCGGTATCAAGACCACGTTCACCGCCACCGAACAACGCATCGATCTCGACAGAAACCGAACTGCGCTACGGACCTTCGGTGGTCACCGGCAAAGTCGGCAGTACGTTGGGTAAAAGGCCGAACGTCACGTTCGACCTAGCGACGCCGCGATTCGTAGTTCCCTCCACGAAGACCGCAGTAGCAACGCTCGGCGGTGGCTCATTCGCCGTGCTCGCTTTCGCTGCACCGTCGGTTGCGGTCGATCCTGTCACTGGATGAACCGCTTTTGCCGCTCGAGCTGGTTCGTGAAACCGATTGGAGCGGCAAGATCTCGATCGCCCAACTGGTGTACGAAGGCGCGACGTTCGATCGTGCATCGATCATTTCCAGCAACAGTTCGGGCGCAATCGATGCAAGCGTCGATCTGCCGTCGTTCTTCGGCGGCACTGCTGTGACAACGCTGAAGGTGGACGCACGCGGCGAGCCACCGCAATGGAACGTGACGCCCAAGCTCAATCACGTCGACAGCCAGGCGCTGCTCGCGTGGCTGAACAGCCAAATACGATTGGGTCGCGTTTTTCATGGCCGGCAGCGATTTGAAACTTCACGGCAACACGCGTCGCGATCTCATCGCATCGTTGAACGGCCACACTACGTTCGACGGCGGTCAGGGCATGATCAACATCGTCGAGATCAAGAACGCCGCGCTCGCCGTTGCAAAACTCGCGGGCGGAGCCGACAAGGTGGCCGCATGGCCCGATCGATTGAAGTATCAGCGCTTCACCGGCAACTGGGACGCGAGCGGCGCCGAGCACGTGATCGACGTGGCGCTCGACAATCTCACGTTCAAAGCGAAAGGCAAGCTCGATACGCTGGCCGACGACATGGATCTGCGCGCCACGGTAACGGTGAATGAAGATCCGAAGTATCAGAGCTTCAAAGTGAGCTCCGCGCTGATGGGGCTTGCACTGCCGATTCGTTGTAAGAGGTTCGCTCGCAGCACCGAAGTGCGGTGCCGACGAAGATGGCACGCGGCAACTGGTGGCCGACGCGCTTTCGGGCAAAAATCCGGAGGCGAAGAAGCGACTCGACAAAGCGATCGACGAGAAGGTGCCCGAACAATATCGCGATGCAGCGCGCTCGCTGCTCGAGATGTTGAACAAGGGCAAGCATTCGCAACCACCACCGCCGACGTCGCCCTGAAGGTGGCCTGGTTCGCCGACCAGGTACTCGCGTGGTACGACGTACACGGGCGGAAAGACCTGCCGTGGCAACACCCCCGCACGCCGTATCGAGTGTGGATCTCCGAAGTGATGCTGCAGCAAACACAGGTTGCAACGGTGATTCCCTACTTCGAGCGCTTCATGGCGCGCTTCCCCAACGTTTCCACGCTGGCGCGCGCCGATCTCGACGATGTGTTGCACCTCTGGACTGGCCTCGGATACTACGCGCGCGGTCGCAATCTCCATGCGGCCGCCAAACGCATCGTTGCTGACCACAGCGGCGAACTGCCGCGCGATCTCGACGCATTGATTGCGCTGCCTGGCATAGGCCGCTCCACCGCAGGCGCGATTCTCTCTGCCGGCCACGGCATTCGCGCGCCGATTCTCGACGGCAACGTAAAACGCGTGCTGGCTCGGTACTTCGCCGTGTCGGGCTATCCCGGCCAGAGCGCAGTTGCCGAAACGCTGTGGGCGCACGCCGAAGGAACCACACCGACATCGCGCGCCGCGGACTACACGCAGGCGATCATGGATCTGGGGGCAACGCTGTGCACACGCGCGAACCCGCGCTGCGGCGACTGCCCTGTTTCGACTAACTGCATTGCATATAGAGACGGCACGACGCGTCTGTATCCCGCACCGAAGCCGCGCAAGGAAATGCCCGTGAAACGCGCGCGCATGTTTCTGGTCATCGACCCGAACGGCCGCTGCCTGATCGAACGCCGCCCACCGACCGGACTATGGGGCGGTCTCTGGAATCCGCCGGAACGCAGCTGCGAGTTCG
The DNA here is from genome assembly GCA_963822125.1 of uncultured Gammaproteobacteria bacterium. Taxonomy (GTDB): domain Bacteria; phylum Pseudomonadota; class Gammaproteobacteria; order Pseudomonadales; family Azotimanducaceae; genus DATJGR01. Next base: position 102,142 of record CAWGGQ010000020.1, read on the forward strand.
ATGCAGATCAGTTGCTCGGTGAGTTGGGCTTGCCGTCGGCAAGCATCGTAGATCGACATCACTTGCCCGGGTTTCGTCACACGTTCACGCATTTCCACCTGGATATCGAACCGGTTCGAATCGAGGTTTCCGAAACTCGACCTGGCTGTCGCCGATCGCGATCGCTGGCGCTGGTACGGCGTCGGCGAGAACGAACCGCTTGGGCTTTCCGCAGTGGCCGTTAGACTGCTGTCCATCATCCAACCGACGCTGGTTCTCACGTGACACACATGGTCTTCTGCCGGAAGTATCAGAAGGAGCTGGAAGGGCTCGACGCGCCACCGCTGCCCGGCAAGCGCGGTCAGGAAATCTACGACTCGGTTTCGAAGCAGGCGTGGGCCGAATGGCAGAAGCATCAGACGATGCTGATCAACGAAAAGCACCTGAGCCTGGTCAATCCGGAAGCGCGCAAGTATCTGTCGGAGCAGATGGAGAAGTTCCTCAGCAACGCAGATGTGGAAACCGCGGAAGGGTACGTTCCGCCCACCAAACCTTGACGGCCCGCCGCCTTGACGCGCTGGGGGGCAGTCGATTTAATACCGCCCTCTCGCGATGGGCACCCCGCAAAGCACGCTCATCGAGCGAATCGACCCAGTCGAACTTCCAGTTGTTTCCGTCCGGCCAGGTAGCTCAGTTGGTAGAGCAGCGGATTGAAAATCCGCGTGTCGGCAGTTCAATTCTGCCCCTGGCCACCATGCAATTCAGCGCGTCTCCTCTTCAGCGAGTCAGAACTCGTCATTCTAATCGAGCACCTATGCCATCGGACAAAATCCACCACCATTTAGCCAACAGCGCCAACGGAAGCACAATGGCTCGCGAAGCGACTCAGACCGGGTTAGACACCACCACTGTAGGCTGGTCACCGCAAGTCCGTCGACATCCTCGACCGCGCTAGTTCCTAAAATCGTTGCGGCGCTCGCTCTCGCTATTGATGCCTAAGTTGCCTAGGCCATGCTTGTCCCAGCTACAGACAGTAGTTGTCAGGCTGCGTTGCCAGAAGCACGAAGTGAGTCGGGTACGTCGTGTACGTGGACACCCCACCAATGTGTGCCTGATTGTTCCAAGCGTAACCACGGACCACGTTGCCGCTCCCATCGAGCAGCGGGCCGATAGCGCTGCCGCCCCCCGTGTCGTTCGTCCGATCGATCGACACAACCTGCCACTGCGTTTCACCGCTGCAGCGATAGAGCAATCTCTGGTCGGAGCTCTTACCGTTCGGTTGAAAGGCAGTTGCCGCGACATAGACATTCCCACGTTGCTCGGCAACGGCTGTCACGCTGACGTAGCTCAGGTCAGGATGTGTGACACCGGTGACATCTTCCCAAGCGTCGGATGACTCGTCGCAACGTTCGCGCAACTGACAGGTGGAGCGAAGGGAGCTTCACTCAGGTCGGGGTGATTGATCTGGATCACACCATCGTACCGGCTTCTTCGCGCCAGCACGGGAGCGCCTGTCTCGGAAAACGCGACACTTGTGGCGCGACTGGTCGACGATGTACTCGAGGGACCTACATCCCAATAGGCCCAACCACCAGGGCGGCGTTCCGCATACACGACTACTCCGCAATGCGGTGCCACGAAACCCAATGTCCCATCTGTTTTCGTGAACAGCTCGACGTCGTCAAAGAAGCCATCGTTTTGGTTCGCGCCTTCCCGCTCCAATACCGGAACCCATTGCCATGCACCTGAAACTCGCTCGCCGATATCGAGGCGCGTGCGCTTGATGGCGTTTGTCTTCGACACAATGCGTTCGACCGTGATAACCGGATTCCACGCCCCGCTGCTCTCAACGTACGTGACATCGCCATCCGGACCGTAGTCGACCCCGCCCGTCTCGGCCTTTCCTGATGCAACGATCTCTACCTGCGGCGACCCGTCCGGACCGACCTCGACAAGCATGTAATGGAAGACATAGGCGCTCTTGCCTGATCCAGCGAGTCGTCCGCCGAACACCGCGCCGACCCGCCCGGTCCCGTCAGGAATAGCGGCCAAGCGAAAGGAATCCAGTCGTCCGATCGGGTCGGCAGCGACTATTCGCATCCAATTGGGACCGGCAAAACTCATGCTGGTCGATGTATTCGTAGCCAAGTCATAGTTGATCCAACCGAGCACAGCGTCACCGCCGGCTAACGGGAACGCGAAGTGAGAGTCGGACGCCCTCAAACTCTTTGGCGTCAACGCCAATCGAGGAGCGAGAGGCCAGTCACCGGACACTCCCGAGGTCATCGTGTCGAGGTAGATGAAAGACCCAAAGTTTGGCTTTTCGTCACGCGCCCGGATGGCGATGCAATATGGCGTCCCCGCTTCCAGGCCATCGCCGTCGCTTGCGGAGCGCACATTGAAGAAGTCCGTCGAGCCCGCTGGAACCGCCTTTGTTTCGATACTGCGCGGGGCACGGGTCCAGTTGACGGGATTCGGATTCTCCGGACACACACCTGGCTGATAGAAAACGTCGTACCCGGCCGCCGTACCCGACGAACCGTCGTCACCGGGCGCCACGAATTTCAACGTGATCGCCCGAGCCGCTGCTTCGAACGTAGCGTTCTGAACTTTCCCTGGCGGAACCGTGTCGCCCCCGCTCGGCGGCCTCGCCGCCATGCCAATCGCCGGCATCATTGCAACAACACCCAACAACGCCGGAACGATCGTTTTGAAGCCTTGCATGAATGGTCTCTCCTGCCGCAGTGACTAATCGGCCAGCACCTCTGCTGCGGCCGACCCGAGTCTTGAGGCTGCCAAACATCGAAGCGAAAATTCCTTCGGGATTCCTTCGGAATTGCTTCCCGCAGGCCTCCGATCGTGCTCAACCGATAAATGCGGCCGCCATTGCCAGGCCGTTGCCGCCAGAAGGAGCGGCTGTTAGATATAGCAAGCGAGGTAGAGGGGATCAGGGATGGGGACGCGCTTCAGGGTCGGCACGTGGCAGGTCGACCCTTCGAGCCGCACGCTCTCGCGTGACGGTGAATCAATAATGCTGAGTCCGCGCGCCATGGATGTGCTCGTCCATCTTGTCGAGCATCCTGGGGAGGTCGTGCCCGGCGGTCGGTTGATCGAGGCCTATTGGCCACGATCTGTGACGTCGCCCAACGCGATCCAGAAGGTGATGACCGAATTGCGTCACGCGCTCGAGGGTGCGAGCGAAGACCCCGCCTACATCGAAACGATTCCGAAGCGCGGCTATCGATTGATCGCAGCCGTCGAACCGCCGCACACCGCCAATGGTTTCGCCCAATCGGAGAACGGAACAACCACGATCGGGCCCAACGACGAAGCACTGTCGGCAAATGGCGTGCAGCGAGCGGTCGAACGCCCGCACTGGACACAGACCCGGCGCATGCTCGTGTCGCTGGCCGCTCTGGTGGGTTTAATCGTCGCCGGAGTTGTACTCACACAGCGGTCTGGATTTTTCCTCGAACACAGCGCACAAGTCCCACCAGCCAAGAGAACGCTTGCTGTACTTCGATTCCGTAACGTTGATCGAGAACTCCGACAACGCATTCCTTGCCGAGGGAATCCCCAACGCGCTTTTGACTAACCTCTCCCGTGCTCCGGGGTTACAAGTGGTGAGCCGCGAACTTGCATTCCAACACTCGCTCGCGAACGAGACGGTGCAAGCAATCGGAAGTACCCTCAGCGCTCGATACGTGCTCGACGGCAGCGTGCAGCGAATCGGAGAGCGAATTCGGGTCACGGCGTCACTGTACGAAACGCCGGGCGGCGACGTTCGATACACGTATGAGCGTGATCAGCCGGTTGCGAAGATCCTCGACATCCAAGACGAGGTCATAGCAGCCGTGCTGTCCGAGTTGAAGGTTCGCCTCGATGATAAGCAGACGGCAGAGATGCATGACTGGGCCACACAGAACGTGGGCGCCTACCTAGCAGCAGCCACGGGCGTGTACTTCACCAATCAGGGATACGACTTTCGTACATTGGAGTTCGCAGCATCGAAGTTTCGCGAGGCGATCCAACTCGATCCAGCCTTTTTCTTCGCCTACCACCAACTCGCGAACGTCTTGGGTGACTACGGAACGAGCGTCACGAGCGGAACGAAACGCAGGTCCGAGATACGCCAGGAACTTGCGTCTATGCGCGAAACGGTCGCGCGACTCGACCCGCCTCGAGTGCTGCTAAAGGGCATTCAATTTGCCGAGACGCGACTTGAGGAAACGGGCAACCTATGGTCGCAGCTTGAAGGCCAGGCGAGGTCACAAATCCAAGCTGCTGGCCCCCCACAGCAGGCTGACTACAACTACGCCGTGTACTCGGACTATCTGCTCACCGCACGTCTCTTCAAAGAGGCCCAGGCATTCTTAGGCGTGTACGAGCGATTTGACCAATCCAATCCGATGGTAAAGGTCCGGCAGAGCGGCATCGTTGCCGTGACAGAGGGGCCCGCTCGGGGCCTGCCAGCAGCGGAAGAAATCCCACGCCTGATGCCAACCTACGTCTGGCCAATGGTGACCGTCAGCGGACAGCACTCGCTTCTCGGTCAGTATGACGCTGCCGACCGCATTGTCGCGCGAATGCGGGAAATCGATCCCAATGAGGGAAAGGACTACGCGTATACGGCTTGGATGATCAATACAATCCTGCGAGGTGATCTGAAAGCCGGAATGAAGGAACTGGACGAGGTAGCTTCCCAACGGGACGTTGTTGAATTTCCTCGAGGACTCGCCTACTTGATCGCCGGTGAGATCGACTCCGGGCTCGCTCTCTGGCGCAAGATTCGACCTGAACACCGCGAGAACATGTACCGTTCGACGATCGGCGCCGAACAGTACATCCCAGCCTGGGTAACTGCCGATCCGAGGTACCAAGTGTATCTTGAAGAGATCGGAATCGGTGCGAGTTGGACTCGATTCATGTACGAAAAAGTCGCCGAGCTTGCGCCAATCACTGGCGTGCAACCCACGGGCTCGACCCCACAGTCGGTGTTGCAAATACGTCGATAGAAACACGGGGTTGGTGCCCACTTACGTGCCCAGTCTATCGTCACTCAGGAACACTCAACGTGATCTACGATGGAAGGAATCCGTGGCTAAGAGTTTGTTTCGATCACGGTGAGTCACGCTGGATCACGAAATCAGTTCATTGAAAATCCGAGTTGACCTGTGGACGGATTTTCCGCGTGTCACTACCTCCGGTTCAACGAAGGTACAGAGGATCGTCAAAACAGTGTTCAAACCCAAGAACGTACATTCGTACGCTTTCGGTCACGAAGGCGTCAAGCACCATCGCAGAGGTGGGCACCTCAACGGCATCGTCAGCGAATAGCCCTTACCAATCCACATGCGCGGCAGGCCCAAGGGATGCTCCGCGCGGCTCAGCGGCGCCTGTGGTCCAAATAGCCGATCCTAGTCGATCGTTATCGACGTCGTACCGCTCGATGTCGATTGTCCGGTAGCGCGCAGCGACCTTCCACTAAAAGTCTGCACGATGGTGCCGGTACGACTTTGGTACTTGCCTGTTCCTCCGATAACGTCACCGCGTAACACACCGGAGAACGAGCCATTCGGTTCGGCACATATAAAACTATCCTCGGTGGGTGACAGCCCAAACTGAATCTGATCGAGCGATCCCGTTGTAACGACTAGCGTGATGTCTGCCCATCGAAGTAGAACCGTACCAGGTGGCTTTCCGTCGCAGAATGAAATCCCGTCCCAAGGGGGAAAGTCTCCTGCCCCAATGATAGATACATTCCCGAGTCCCCTTGAGGGACGCTTGGGAAAATGATGTGGCGTGCAGCGCGCCTGTCGCGACATCGCTTTGAGAAAACCCTGTGGTGGAATATGGGCCGTCGTAGACCTTAGCTTGGGCTACCAGCGAAATTGCAACTAGAGCGCAGAATAGAGCAAGCCTTGAAATCATGGTTCACTCCTTTCGCAAGAGCCAATTTGTGAGCTCAACGCATAGTCAGAAGCAGTATCTCGGCTCAAAATGCGTCTCGGACAGGTTCTTTGCGTCGAAAAGACACTGCGCGCATACGCCATCGTGGAAGCCTCCCAGAGCGCGCAACTTAGAGTTCTTCCAGCACTTTTCGCCATCGGATGAAATCAACCGCCAGGTAACCTAACAGCACCAACGACAGCACAATCGCTACTGAAACAATCCAGACCAATACGCTCATTTCGGTACCCCAATGTGCGCTTGCCGACATCCGCGGCACAACGCACTCGCGTACGGACACTTTTGGGGTACTAGTCCCTAGCTACTCCGGCCAACTTCTAGTGTCCGCATGAAAACCTTGCCACGCCGATTCGCTGTGAGTTCTTCTCAATTCCTTCTCTTTTCCTTCCGAACCGATTTGGCAGCCTCTCATTTCAGTCGTCCGAAGGCTCGTCGGCAGAGTTGTTTCCGCGCCTTAGCTGAACGCCCCTTCGAGGAGCTGTCGGCAAGAAACCGCCGCAATGACAAGCTAGTCGTGACACGAAATGGTTGCGACAGACCTTTGCGCGGCTGTCCGAGACCTCGTGCCTTCCCGCCGTTCGCGGCCGTCCTCGATTCAATGCGCCGAATCGACGTAGTTGCCGATCGCGTTGCCGATTGCTCCTTGAGTAAGGGAATCCAGATCGATCTCCTGTATCGCTGCTCCGCTCTGGCTGGGGTTTGAGGCATTCGCTACTACATTAGGCGCGTGCTCGTCGCGCGTTGGGTAGAGTGTCCAGCTCGGTTTCACTCCGGTGCCAACGAAATAGGTGAGCGTGTCGGTGCCAGTATCGTACACGTCGACACGCCACGGACCGCCAGTGGACGTGGGGCTGCTTCCGATCAGCACGCGATCCGCTTCATTGGGCTGCGAAAGCGCCGAAGGGTCGTCGAGCGAAGTGTCCGAGTCGCCAATCGAACCCATATATCGCACGTCCCGGTTCACAAGGATTTGTGGTGCCGACCATTGGCCATCGCCCAAGTTGTCGATCGCGACGAGATCACCGTCCGAAAAGCTCGCGCTCGGACGGTAGATGAAGTACATCCGCTCCTGTCCTGCACCGTTGCGGCCCAGGGTAAGTTGATGCGTGCCCCCAGCCTGCCCGCTCGCGAGTGTGTTCGTCGTTGTGAACACCACGTCGAGCGTCGCAGCACAATTGGCCACGTTGCACACGAGCCACTCGTCCGTGACCCAGCCCGTGCCATTGAAGGAGCCTTCTTCGGTCGAGAACCCAAGTCGTGTTCCCTCCTGAGAGAGTTCGACGTCGATGATCCCGAAGTTCGCAATAGGGTAGAAACGATGGACAGTGACAGCGTTCAGCGGGAGTGGAGCCATCACGTTGCCGCTAATGACCTGGAAACGGGCCACCTTGATCAGCGGCCGCGACAGTTCACCTCTCCTGGGTTCGCCCTCGCCATCCTCGCGACTTTGCCACCAGGCTAGCGTTCCCCAGCCGGATGCAAAGTCGAAGTGGAACGATGCCTCGAGGTTGGCGCCCGTCGAGGTGCTTTCGTATACGGCGACTTCACAGTTGCCGAGGCTGTTGGCAACGAACAGTCGCTTCTTGAGAAATTTTCCGGTCTTCGTATCCCAAATACTGCGCGTGTACGCCATCGCAGGGAACACGCCGCCCTTTCCGACGCACGCGTCGCCCGCGGGAGGTGGTGGCGGTGGTGGCGGCGGTGGCGGAGCCGGCTTGGCCGCATGCACCAACGGGGTGGCGATGAAGCTGAGTACGGCGACCAAAGTCCATCGGAGCAACCTCGTTGCGGACGCGTGCGTCACGCGAACCGGCGCTCCTAACGAGTTTCCCAGCGTGTGCAATTCACTACCGTCCAAACGCTCTCGGTTCATTCGCTCCCCCGAATAAGTAATCTCAGATCAAACGATCAAGAGTCTCGCTAAACGGACCCTCGAATTTCCTTCCAAATTCCTTCTATTTTTCTGAACGATCAGATAGAACTAACTTGAGGAATGAGGGGCGGGATAGCGCTTGAACGATCACCCATCTAATGAATCCGCAAAGGCGCCGCCTTATCGAATTGGCGAATGGCATGTGGATCCTCTGGCTGGCCACCTCGCCCACAACAACGTCACCAGGAAACTCGGCCCTCGTGCGATGGATGTCCTGACCTATCTCGCCGAGCGCGCCAATACCACCGTCACTCACAACGAACTTCTCGACCGGTTTTGGCGCGGGTCCCTGACATCTACCAATGCTATCCATAAGTGCATCACGGACTTACGCCGGGCCTTCAACGGGTCTCCCGAAGCTCAGGCGCATATTGAGACGGTTCCAAAGCGAGGCTACCGCCTAGTCGCAAAAGTCGACCAACGAGATCCTGCGGCAGCGTCAGTGGGTGAAGGCGGAACAATCCTAAGAGTGCGATCGAGATCAGCATTGATTCGTCGCCCGGAGTCTGCCGATAGACAAGACTTAGCCGAAATCATCTACCGCGATCTCAAGGCGCGGTTCGGCCAAATTTCGCACGTGTCGACAGCTGAGCTTAAGCGCCTCGCAGATCCCATTTCCGTGAACTACGTGATCGAAGTCGACATTCACGAAGATGCCGAGACGTGTTTTGCCGCCATCGTGGTCTCTCCAATTACGACTGATCTGCCTGCACATCGTGTTGAGTTCCAACTCGCCCGCGTGCACGCATTCAGTGTTCTCGGAAAATCAGTTTCTCGCGCCGTCGATGACATGTTGATTCTTCTTGACGATGAAGACCTGCAACGCATGCGTGAGAGGGGAACGAAAAACGTCGAAGCGTATCGACTTGCGCGCGAGGCAGAGGAACTTCGACGAGACTGTAACGTACCTACGTACGAGCGCGCGGCGGATCTTCTAACTCGCGCGATCGCGTCTGATCCAAATTTTGGGTTTGCTTATGAGCTACAGGCCAACATCCACTACGACCTCTGGCATCAAGCCGCGGATGCAAGGAAATCGGAAGCCGTCCGACGGGTCGTGAAGGCGCTGCTTGAGAAAAGTCGCATGGCGCAGTTGGAACCGAAGTACATCGAGTGCGTAGAGCAAACTTATCGGACCATCTCACTTACGAGTTCGAACGACGCGGAACGGTATTGGAGGGAAGAACTCATTCGCAACCCGCGGAACGGGGAAGCGTTGCGTCGATACGGAGACCTACTCCTCGGAGCAGGATTGGCCGACGAGGACCAGCGCTTTGTTGAGTGCGCAATCGAATGTGATGCGGCAAATCGCGAGATCTACGAAATCGACTATGCGCAAATCTGCGAGGTCCGGGGACACGTCGAAGAGTGTCTGAAAAGCTTAAAGCGAACTCTAGATCGTTTCGGAGACTTCACAGTCGCTCTCTTCGGGATCGTTCAAACACTGGCGAAGCACGGACGATACCAAGAGGCTGAACTGTACTTGGCGCGTCTAGAGGCGGCAGATGAGTCGGGATCGTGGGCATACGCGGCATGGCTTCGCTTGCAGGCGGTAAAGGGCGACCTGCCGCTGGGTAGCGAGAAGTTGGAGATCGCCCTCGCGGACTCGCGCGCGACCAACATAATTCGCGGATACACGTATCTCACAGTTGGCGACGTTCCTCGTGGGGTGGCGAGTTGGCGCCAGATCGAACCTCATTTTCTCGAGTTAATCTGGAGATCGCGCGCACAGATGGAAACCTTCTACCCTCGCCATGTGTTGCGCGACGCGAGGTATCAAGGGCTGCTTGAGGAACTCGGTGTCGGAGAGTCCTGGACGAGTCTCTTGCGGGCGCGGGTCGCCGAGCTTGATCTGCTCGTTGGAGCACGACCGAAGGTCAGTGACGGCATCAGTTGACCCACCGGGGTGCCCACTCAGCTGCCCAACCTATCGTCACTAACCGTCACCCAAGATGAACTACGGCGTTAAGAAATCCGGGCTAAGCGTTTGTTTGAGTCACGTTCGGTCACGCTGAATCACGAAATCAGTTCACCGAAAATCCGCGTGTCGGCAGCTCAATTCTGCCCCTGGCCACCATGCAGATCATCAACTGACGAAGCTCGCCAACAGCTGAACTACGGCGCGGTGCCCCATTCCACCACAGTCACTGCCCAACCAACCGGCAGCGATTCGCCATGGGTGGGGCGTTAAATCGTCAAGCAGCCCAAGGCTCCAAGAAGCCCCAAAAGGCCAGCTGAACGCCGAGCGCGCAAAAGACAACGCTGGATGCTGAGAACCAAAGTTTGCGCCAGAACGCCCAACCCTCGGCGCCTCTCCAGACCAATGGCAGAGCAATCAGAACGCCAGCGCTGAGGAGCGAAGCAAACAGAGCCGCGCTGGATCCAATCAACAGCGGTGCACCCGGCCAATCAAAAACGAGGCGGGCCTCGTTTTCGGCGGCGCTGGCGAAAACGGCAACGGCGCCGAGAGCAATCAGCCAGGCGGCGGCGGCTAGGAGCTGCGCTACGTTCAGTCGCCGTTGCAGGCGTGTGCCGGGTAACGCTCTGCGGGATCGGATCGCCGGTTGAATCAGTGTGATGGCGGCCGCCGCGATGGCGAGCAGTACGACAAGCAGGAGCACGCTGCGCTGATAGAGCGCCCCCACGCGGCTCAATGCATCGGTTTCTCCGTGCGGGTGAAATGCCACGGCTTCGCCGTCACGGATTACGAAATCAGCCGTCTGCGGGCTGTTGACCGCCTGGAAGTGACCGGGCTGTTCGGTTGGCGTCCATGTTTCGATGTCTCCCCCGCCCTGCATGACGAGATATCCGTCAGGCGTGACGTCAGCCGATGTCTGGCGAGTCATCAGCCAGACGAATTTCTCGAGCCCTGAAAACGGACGGCGATTCGTCATGTAGGTGCCTGCGTAAACAGCGGCTTCGGACGCGAGGGCCGGCGAACCGCTTCGAGGTGGCTCCGGTGGAGCCGCATAAAAGTGTCCAACGATCAGCTGAGGGAGCTCTTGCGTGAGTTGCAGCCCCGTGTCGGTGTTCGCCGAAATGAAGATGCCAAGGCCAAGCGCGGGAACGGTGAGGAGTTTTGAACGAAACCAAAGCGTGCCGCCGTCGTGCCCAAATCCCATGAAGCCGCCAGGCAACTGTGTCTGGAAAAAGCCATGGTTGACTTCCCCGCCACCCGGCACCGGAAGTGGAATCGGCGTGCGAAAGGCCGATGCCGTGGCCGGGCTATAAATGCGTGTGCCCTCCAGTTCGCCATCGCCCAATATCATGAGCATGTAACGGGTCATGTCGCCTGCAGTAGACGAACCGCCGCCCGCGGGCCCCACCTGGTGCAGCCACTCGGTGGGCTGAACTTCCAGTTGGGTACCTGTCCATCGATAGGCGGTTGAGACATCGGCGGCGAGCGCGGGCGACATCGGCGCAGGCAGATCGGCGCGCTGCGGGTAAGGCTCGCGGAAGGTGGTGTGACTCATGCCGAGCGGTGCGAGGATCCCCCGCTCGATCACGTCCTGAAAACTGGCGCCTGCCAGGTGGGAAACGGCTTCACCCGCGAGCATCACGCCAAAGTTGGAATAGGCGGGTGTCGTGCCGGGCTCGAACACGCGCTTTGGCAGGATGAGTTTGAGCTCCGCGGGCAAGGAGTGAATTTGCGCAGGGGTTTCGGCGAACATGTGATCGAGAATGCGGTCCTCAAAGCCAGGGGTGTGGCTCATCACGTCGCGAATCTCCACGGGCCGCCACCCCGGCATAGCGGGGATCGCCAGATCTGCCGGAAGGTAGTCGTTGATGGGCCCATCCAATCGCATGCGACCCGTCTCTACTTCCTTCATCACGGCAATCCAGGTGAAGGTTTTTGAGATGGAGCCGATGCGAAACAGGGTGCGGTCGGGATCGACCGGCCGGCCGGGCCCGGCGAAGCCGTAGCCCTTCTTCAGCATCACCTCGCCGTTTTGAACGATGGAGACCGTGACTCCGACGATGTGATCGCGCGCCATCGCCGTGCCGACGACCCCATCCACGAACGGCTCGAGTTCGGTGGACGGAATCGGCATCCCTGGTGCGAGCCGAGGCCCAAGTGCGCCAGTCTGCGACTGCTGTGTGGACGATTGGAGTGCGGGGGCTTGGGCCAGTGCAGTGCCGAACGCCAAACAGGTAATGATCGTCGCGACGAAGTGAGTGCGCATAAATTCTCATTCTAGCCAGGCTAGAAACATCAATTACAAGCGGGTAGCTACACCGGAACGATTCGAAGAGCGCCAACGAGAAACCCGCGCTCTTATCGGGGATAAGAGGTGGTGAAGACGCAGGGCTCGCGCAGGTGCTAAGCCCGAAAGCGCCGTGCGCTACGGTGCGCTCGCCACCGCAGGTTCGTTTCTTCCGAACTGCGCCCTGATGAAATCCGCCGCATGTCCCAGCGCGGCGCTTGACTCCGGCAGGTCAGCAAAACCCTGGAAGACGTGAACCATCCTGGGCCAGACCTGCAGTGTTACTTCGCTTCCGTGGGCCTTGGCCTTGTTGGCGTAACGCTGTGAATCACCGTAGAGCATTTCGTCGCGGCTCACCTGAATCAGGGTTCTTGGTAATGCAGCGAGATCACCAAGCAACGGCGACAGCATCGGATCATTGACCGGACGTCCGGACGAGAACCGACTCGCTATGGCGAATCACGAACTTCGGTATGGACAGCAGCGGACCGACAGCCGGGTCCCAGAAAGGGATCGGTCCGGGTGTTCGCTTTCCACGTTGGGCTGCTAAATGTCGCATCGGTCAGCGGTGCGAAAGCCACCGCGCCGTCTACCTGCCGTATGCCCTGATCCCTCGCCCACGCGATGACAGAAAGCGTGAGATTGCCGCCGGCCGAATCACCAGCGACGAACAGGGATTTCAATTCATTGATTCCCTCCGGCCCGTTTCGCAGGATCCACCGATATGCAGCTGCGCGCGTCCTCGTGGCATTGGACGGTCTTCACTTCGGGCTGCATACGATAGTCGACTGCCAGAACGGCAACGCCGCTGCGCCTGGACAGTTCGGAAGTAATGTGCCGGTGTGATCGCGGGCTCCCCACTCGAAACCCACCGCCATGCAGGTAAAGCAATCGACGCGTCGGATCCGCGCGGTCCGCCAGCACCCATTCGCCGGGCATACCGTCGACACTGACCGGGACGATCCTTGACTCGACGTCGCGGTAGAACAGGTCTTCCATGCGCTTTCGTGCGACGTGAATGTCCTTGGAGGTGTTGTTGCGGTTGAATTCCGCCAATGTCCTAACGACGTCGTCGTGCTGCGGAGCTGACGTCAGCATCTGCGATGACAGGCGCGGTCTTCGGCGAATCGTACGATGCTGTGATCCGGCGCGCGATATCGCACAGCCAGGAACGCAACCACGGCCACGATCGCCACAACCGTCACGGCAAGCACATCCAGAATCATGTCCATGGGAACTCCGATCCGTTCATTCAAAATCCGAGCCGACCCGCGGACGGAGACTCCGCGTGTCACGTCATGGGTTCAACGAAGGGAAACGGGGCTCACGATTCAGACGTTCGCGCAGTTCGCCACCTTAGCGCCATCGTTGGCAAATGACGGCGCCGAATCAGATGAGACAGACCACCTTACTTGGCAATCCGCGCATGACGCGCCTGCGCGAAAATCGGTCGCGACCCCGCAAGCGCTTGGCCGCCCACCCGGTTGAAAACCTTCTATTCTTTGGCTTTTTTGTCTGCAGCCACGGGCTTGGCCGCTGGCGTCACGGATAGCGCGACGGCTTCTGTATACGTCGCCTCGATTTGATCGCCGACGGCGACGCGCTTGAACTGCTCCGGGTCGCGCACCTTCAGGTTGACCGTCCGCTGAGGGCCTTTGACCGTGATGCTCTGCGTCGAAGCGTCCACCTCGATGACATCGCCAACGACCGTAACCTGGCGACCCGCTGCACCCGCCGGCGCCTCTCCGGGCTTGGCCGGAATCATCGCCGCCACGTCGGTCTTCTCGACCTTCATGCCACCGCCCTTCTTCAGTTCGACCACGAGTGATTCGGTGTAAGAGACGCTAACAGTGTCGCCGACCTTCAGCTGATCGAAGCTCTTCAGGCCCGGGCCAGCGTCGATCGTCACCTCATCGCCGTTCTGCCGCTTGATATCAAAGGTCCGCTTGGCTTTGTCGATTGCGGTGATCACCGCGCTCCCCTCAACGACCTGCGCCATCTCGACCTTACCGGGCGCGCTCATCGTCGTGATGGCGCTTTCGGTCTCGGCCGCATTGGCCTGTATCAGCGCGAAGGTTGGAATGACGGCTACGAGAAGAACTGAGATGCGCATGGGATTGCTCCGCGTGGTTGAGGGTGGCGTTTCACGTTACAAGATCCGTTCTCCCACGACCATCGGTCGTGCGACCCGTTGCCCATACCACGGACCGATCAGTTGCGAGGCGCAACGCGCGGGATGGAGCAGCGACTCGTCGAGACGATGCCGCCTCCATCGCCCCGGATTCCGCGAGCGCACGATCCATTCGTTGCTGCTCATGCTCAACCACCGCTGCATTCGGACGGCACGGCTCGGCCTACGCCCCAGGACAGGCGCCCCTGCATGATAGTCAAGGTCTGCCGACCGTTCGAAAAGGTCGTTCCCTCCGGCCCCATTGACGGCAGGTCGATCGCGGCCGCGCCGTTGACTGATACCGAGGCGTATTCGCCGAGGAGACGCACCGCCAGACGCGTGCCGTCCTCGCATTTGTAGTTGCTGACAGGAAAAGGGTCGCCCGCACCAATCGAGGCGGCAGACGCGGAGGGTTCGAAGGTCGTGAACATCAGGACACTCGTTGCTGCAATCGATAGTTTTCTCAACATAGTGGTTCTCCAAGCTCACCGGCCAAACCTAGATGGGACGGACACACATGTCATCCGTGGCGATTGATTAGAGCGGTTCCCCCATAACCCGTGCGAGCTACATGTTCGTCCTGTAGAGCCTCACGGCTGGATGGAACATCTTTGGCCGCGAAAAGGGTTGGTAGGACGACAGCTTCAATTGCGTGAACCAGCAGCTGAACGCCGAAGACATAAAGTCACACGTAGCGGTTGGTGATCAAATACGAGTGCCTCATTTGGAGACACAGCATGACTGGTCGTGACTGGCTGCAGTGGCACAACGAGTACGACACGTGGCCGGAGCTACAAAAGCGCTTGCACCTCGTGCAATCCCATATTTCGGGCTGTCTCACATCCTTGCCCCCCGGCCCGATCAATGTCATCAGCGTCTGCGCCGGCGACGGTCGTGACCTATGCGGTGTGCTATCGATGCACGAACGCGCTCTCGACGTGACTGCGCGACTTGTCGAAACAAATCCGGAACTCACGCAGCGCGGTACTGCGGCAATTGACGCCGCACGGCTTGGCAACGTCATGTCCTTCCTCCTTGCCGACGCGACTCAGTTCGGCACCTATGTTTCGATGGCGCCCGCCGATCTCATCGTTATGGCTGGAGTATTCGGCAACGTCCGCCCGACGGAGCTGGCTCATTTGGTCGACGGCTTGCCATGCCTATGCCGTCCTGGTGCATTTGTCGTATGGACCCGTCACGGCACCCTCTACGACGGAGTTGCGACGCTACGCAATATGCGGGAACGGTTGAGCCAAAACGGGTTCGTCGGCGTAGTGGAGGATGTGACGTCAGAGACGGGCTTCGTGATCGGCACTCACCGGTATCACGGCACCGCCAGAGATCTGCCTAAGGATCAACCATGGTTTCAGTTCGGCGCTCCATGAGCATTGCCCGCGAGAACGAGCCAATCCACTTTCCCCCCCATCGGCCCGACGCTAGGCGGACAGTCGGCGCCTGTAACCTCGAGAACCTACTAACCGTCTCTGACGACCGCGTCGAGGGGGGCGCAGACTTTGCAAGGAGGCGGACTCGTTGTTGCGGCAAAACTTGGCGCATACTTCAACGCCCAGATCATGATCCGATCAGTCGACATCACCCCGAGCACATCTCATGACCGTTTACGGAACCATCGACAAACGCTTTGAATCCGTCCGCGACGCATTTGTCACCGCTCAAGCAAATGATCCAGGCGGCGCGCAGCTCTGCATCTATCGCCACGGCAAAGTCGTCGTCGATCTCTGGACAGGCCGCGACATCGCGAACGATCGCCCCTACACGGAAAACACGCTGACGGTCCTGATGTCGTGCACCAAAGGCGCCGTTGCGATTTCCGCGAGCATGCTGGCGGAGCGAGGACTGCTCGACGTAGAAGCGCCAGTCGCAAAGTACTGGCCGGAGTTTGGCGCCAACGGCAAAGCCGATCTGACAGTTGCGCACTGTCTCAGTCACAGTGCCGGCTTACCCACGTTCCCGATCGCCTCGGGCATCACCGCGCGGGACTTTGTCGATTGGGACAAATGCACTCGCGCGCTTGCGAACGCAACGCCGCTGTGGGAACCCGGCGCACACGCTTCCTATCACGCGGTCACTTACGGCTTCCTAGTCGGCGAGGTGGTCCGCCGCATTGCCGGAAAGAGCTTTGGAACCTTCTTCGCAGAGGAGGTCGCGCAACCTCTCGGGCTCGATTTCTGGATTGGCTTGCCCGAGGCGCAGCAGAAGCGCGTCGCGCCGCACATTCCACAGAAGAGCGCCGACTTTCGCTCGCTGCTGGCGGGCGCCGGCGTGAATGTAAACGATCCGATCATGGTCGAGATCTTTGCCGGCTTCGACGCCATCGCGGAAGCCGTCGACTTCTTCAATACACCGACCGGACGCGCCGCGGAATTACCCGCGGGCAATGGCGTTGCAACCGCGCGCGCGCTCGCAAAGATGTATGCCGCGTGCATCGGCGAGATCGATGGCGTGCGGCTCCTGAACAACAGCACGCTGGCGCGTGCGATGCAGCCGCGCACCAAGAACCTGCGCCCGCTTCCACCGCTTGCACACTTGCCGATCCCGCCCGGCGAAGGCTTCGGTCTCGGCTTTGCATTGGGCAATCCCATAACCCAGATGCTCGGACCCGGATCGTTCGGCCACGATGGCGCGGGCGGACGACTCGGCTTCGCACACCCGAAGAGTGGCGTGGCCGCGGGCTACGCGTGCAACAGCATGCTGTGGGACAACTTCACGCCCGATCCGCGCTGGTCCTGGGTGATTCCACTAAGGGAAATCGTGGCAAAGAGCTGAGAACCGAAACCTACCTGGGCTCATCGCAAGGCTCGCCCCTCCCTGCTCACGCTTCAGGCCTTCTTCAGCGAAGTATCAGAACGCTCGACACGATCGACGCGTACGATCCTCACCCACTCTCTAAACACGCCCTGCTGGCACTCCAGATGACGCGCGATTGGACGCCGCGACGATAGATAGTCGCAGCCCGATGGTACGGGCGCTGGCCGCTCCGGCTTATCGCTGGTTCTGGCTCGTGAGCGCCGTTTCGATGTTCGGCGATCAACTGTCGATCATTGCGTTGCCGTGGTTGGTACTGAAGCTCACGGGCGACGCCTCTGCCATGGGCTTTGTCATCGCACTTGCGGCGATACCGCGCGCGCTGTTCATGCTGATCGGCGGCGCCGTTACCGATCGCTTGTCGCCGCGGCGTGTGCTGGTGGTGACCAACCTGCTGCGCCTGCTCACTATGGGGCTCATCGCCCTCGCCACCTGGCAAGGCAGCGTGAGCCTCAATCAGATCTACCTGCTCGCGCTCGTGTTCGGACTCGCGGATGCGTTCGCATGGCCGGCCCAGAGCGCAATGCCGCCGCGGCTTCTTCCACCTGCGGATCTCGGCGGGGGCAATGCGCTGCTGCAGGGAACCGCGCAACTGAGCCTGGTCGTGGCGCCGGCACTCGCCGGCTTGCTCATCGCGCTGGATCTCGGCGGAGCGACACCACAACTCATCAAGGATCAGCAGGGACTCGCTCTCGTGTTCGGGCTGAACACGCTGTCCTTTCTGTTCGCGACGGTTGTGCTGGCGGTGCTTCGAGAGCCCTTCCAGCCTCCGGTGGGATTGCGCGAGAGCGTGCTTCGCGCGGCGGTCACGGGTTTACAGCACGTCTGGCGGGACGCGCCCTTGCGGGATCTGATCCTGCTGCTGGCGTTTCTCAGCGTGGTGTTTCGCGGTCCGTTCGTCATCGGTATTCCCGCGCTGGCGAATCGCTACTTGAGCGAGGGCGCGGCCGGATTCGGTGTGCTCATGTCGGCGCTGGGCATCGGCTCCATCGTCGGCACGCTGACGGCCGGATTATGGCGCGGTGCCCGGCGATTTTCCCTTGGTGCACTGGTGCTGACGGATTTTCTCGGCTTCGGGTCACTGATGGTGGTAGCGTCGTTCGTGCAGGTGCTGTGGCCGCTGGCTCTGCTGACTGGCGCATTCGCGGTTGTCGACGGCATCCTGATCGTCTACTTCACCACGTGGCTTCAGTTGCGCGTGCCGGGCGAGTACCTCGGTCGCGTGTCCAGCGTCATCATGTTCTTCAATCTGGGACTGTTCCCGATATCCAGCGCTGTGGCCGGGGTTCTCGCGGACGTCAACCTGTTAGGCCTGCTCGGAGCCTCGGGCGCACTACTGGTTCTGATCGCGCTGGGTGGCCTCGCCATGCCGCGCATACGCACGCTGGGGCGAGCCGAGCCTGCGGCAGAGTGATGCTGGTTTGCGGCCAACAACCCCGCGATGGCGGGCACGTCGCCAGCGCGATTCACACCGCTCGAACTTCGGCGAGCCGTTTGATCGCGAAGTCGTCAACACCGCTGGGGTCCCAGCAAACTGCGGCTCCCCATGCGGACCACGCTTGTGCGGCGATATCGTGCGCGCCGTCGTCGAGACCGGCAGCGTTGTGCGGCAGCACCAGATCGAGATCGGGAACGTCGACGTGCGACTCGTCCCAGTCGATCAGCGCGACCCGATCAGCGGTGATGCGGATGTTGCGCGGGTTGGTGTCGCCGTGAACGACGCATGTCTGACGTCCCACGAGCCGCGCCCATGCTGCTCGGCAACGAGCAACGCCCTCGGGCGGCATCGCAGCGAGGTCGATCCTCGTCCCCGTGTCAGCGTGTAGAAGGTCGGTCGAAGATCGCCAACCCGGACGCTGGGGCCAACCCTTCGTCAACCGATGCAACTCGCGGAGCGTGTCGGCCACGCGACACCAGTCGGCCTGCGTCTCCGGCGGCCCGCCCTCCACATACGTCATCACCACCAGTCCGTCGGCGAAACGCCGGCCGTCTTTCGTAGGGATTGGCACCGGCACGGTCAGACCTTCACGGTCGAGGTGTTGAAGAAGCTCTGTCTCCCACGCGAGATCGGCGTTGCTCCTGGTACCGAGACGACCCACGGCGAGACGTCCATTGACGCGCACGCTCCACACGTCGTTCGCGACGCCACCTGTGAGTCGTTCGATACGAACAACGTCGTCGCCCCACTGCTCGAGCGCCTCCCATCCCACCAGCCACTTCCTCGCTGGAGTTCGAAGGTAGGGAACATAAGGCAGAGGGTGCCGAACATAAACGACCCGTTGGCGAATCGAGCCGAGTATCCACGCGCTTCCCGATTCCTTCTCTTTCCATCGAGAAGCCGCTAAAACTGATAGCCGCGCGAAAGTAGGGGCGAGTTTTTGGGTAGCACTCCGGATCGCTCTTCGACCGATACGCTCTATCGCGTCGGTGAGTGGGTTGTGGACCCGAAGGGCCGCACAGTGGCGCGGCAAGGAACTTCCACTCGGCTCAGCCCTCGGGCCATCGAAGTACTGGTTTACCTTGCGCAACGACCCGGCGCGACCATCACCCACGAGGAACTGTTGGCTGAGTTCTGGCGCGGCGCCATCTCCAATCCCAATGCCGTGCACAAGATCGTCAACGAACTCAGACGCGCCCTGGAAAGCGCTCCGGAACCGACCAGGTACATCGAGACGGTGCCCAAGCGCGGCTATCGATTGGTGGCTGTGGTGCAACCAATGCCGGCAAGGAACGACACATTCGCGCTCGTCCCCTCTTCCGGCGAATTACCTGCTTCGATCAACGAACGCATCGACGCTCACGCACCACTTGCACAGAACAACGGCGCTTCGAGAACACGTCGGTACTTTGACGGGCGGCGACTGATCTTCGCCGTGGTGATCGGTGCGGTGTTGATTGGCATCTTCGGTCGTCTGTGGTTTGTGGCAGCAACGCACGAGCAGGCAACCGCCCAGCGAAGTCCGGTCTTTCCGGTCCCCGAAAGGTCGATCGCAGTGCTGCCCTTCGTAGACATGAGCGAGCTGAAGGACCAGCAATACCTGGCAGACGGCATGACAGAGGAGCTCATCAATCTGCTCGCAAACGTCCCTGGGCTTTTTGTTTCGGCGCGCACCTCGTCGTTCTATTTCAGAAGCACGCCGATGGCGATTGCGGAAATTGCACGCGAGCTCCGCGTCGCGTACGTAATAGAAGGCAGCGTGCGACGCTCGGGAGATCGCCTGCGGGTGACCGCGCAGCTCATTCGCGCCGACAGCGGTTATCACGAGTGGTCCGAGACCTATGATCGCGAGGTGCAAGGTGTGCTGGAGGTGCAGGACGACATCGCCAACGCCGTAGCAGAGGCGCTGCAGATTCACTTGAAGGGCGGCACCCTGGCCCACCAAAGCGGCGGCACGCAGAACCTCGAGGCATACGAACTCTATCTGCGCGGTAACGGGGCACGCGCAGAGAACACGGAGTCGTCGGTGAATCGCGCTATCGAACTCTTCGAAAAGGCCACCGAGATCGATCCAAACTTTGGTATGGCGTGGTTCGCATTGGGGGAAGCGACAATCCAAAAAGCCGAGATGGGCCTGCTATGGCTGGGCGATGCGTATGTGCGAGCGCGACCGTTGTACGAGCGCGCGATCGCAGTCAGCCCGAACATCGCGCGCGCATACGCGGGGCTCGGCTATCTGTATTTCGTGTCTGATTGGAACTGGGGCGCTGCCGACGCGAAGGTGCGACAGGCGCTGGAGATCGATCCAGGCGATGTCAGTGTTCGCCAGGTTGCCGGAGTCATCGCGTTTGCACGCGGCGACTGGGGCGAAGCGGAACAGCATTTGCGAGCGGCCCTTCATCGCGATCCCATGAACACGCTCGTCCGATTCGATCTGGGGCGCGTCTACTATGCCGCCGGCCGCCTGGGGCGAATCCGAAGCGGAGTTTCGCGAGGTGCTGGAGACGTCTCCGAGTTCATCTGGGCGCATACCTATCTCGGCAGAACGCTGCTGGGGCAAGGAAGAACGGAGGAGGCGCTTGCGACCGCGCAGCAGGAGCCCGAAGCCCACAGCCTGTTTCTTCCAATCCTGCTGCAGGCGAATCATCACTCTGCCGAAGCGCGGGAAGTTCTCGAGGGATATGTCACAGAGCCGCTCCCGGTGCAGCGCTACTACTCGGCAATGGCCTACGCATATCTCGGGGATAAGGACCGCGCCCTCGAGTTGCTCCATCAATCGTACGAAGACAAAGACTCCGGACTGCTCGAGCTACAAGGTGAACCCCTGTTTGTGGGCATCACCAACGATCCTCGCTACGCCGCGCTACTAGCGAAAATGAACCTGCCTCGAAGTCACTAGGCTCGCCCGACAACGAATCAGAGTGGCTCGCACGATCAGACGATTCGCGTGCGGTGCCCGCTCCAGTACTTCTCGCGCACGCGCTTCTTGTAGAGCTTGCCGGTCGGGCGGCGCGGCAGTTCGGCCGTCGAAGTCGACCGAGCGCGGGCACTTGTATTCGCGAGGCGCTCGCGGCAGTACTCGATGAGTTCCTGCTTCGAGCTCCGGGCCGGCCTCGCCATGTCGACGCGGCTGGACGACCGCCTTCACCTCCTCGCCCATCTCCTCGTTGGGCACGCCGATCACGGCGACGTCGGCGACCGCGGGGTGCGTGACCAGCACGTTCTCGGTCTCCTGCGGGTAGATGTTCACGCCGCCGGAGATGATCATGAAGGCCTTGCGGTCGGTCAGGTAGAGGTAGCCGTCGCGCGTCGAGGTAGCCGACGTCGCCGAGCGGTCGCCAGCCGCTGCTCGTTGTAGCGCGCTGCGCGTCTTGTCGGGGTCGTTGTGGTACTCGAACGGCACGCGGCCGCCGCTCGAAGAAGACGTGCCCGGTCTCGCCGCGCGGCAGTTCGTTGCCGTCCTCGTCGAGGATGTGGATCGTGCCGACGACGCGCGCGTGCCGACCGAGCCGCGGTGCGCGAGCCACTCCTGCGGCGTCGATCGCGCGTGACGCCGACGCCCTCGGTGCCGGCGTAGTACTCGTAGAGGATCGGGCCCCACCAGTCGATCATCTGCTCCTTCACCGGCGACCGGGCAGGGCGCCGCGGCGTGGATGGCGACGTGCATGGCTCGACAGGTCGTAGCGCCGCGCTCGCTCGTCCGGCAGCTTGAGCATGCGCACGAACATCGTCGGCACCCACTGGCTGTGCGTGACCCGGTAGCGTCTCGATGAGCGCCAGCGCGCGCCTGCGGGTCGAAGTGCTCCATGACACCACGGTGCCGCCGAGCGCGTGGCACGGCCATGCAGAAGCGCAGCGGCGCCGCGTGGTAGAGCGGCGCCGGCGAGAGGTAGACGGTGTTCTCGTCGAAGCCGAACAGGCCGCGAAGAACTGCGATGCAGCGGCGACTCGGCTCGATCGACCGGCTGCGCGCCGGAGCGGCTGTCGATCGCCCTTCGGCCGTCCGGTGGTGCCCGAGGAGTAGAGCATCGTCCACGCCCTCGAGCTCGTCGGCGAGCGGCGGCTCGGCGGGTGGCGGCGACCGCGTCCTCGTAGCGCTCGAAGCCGTCGATCGCGCCGCTCGACGGCGAGGCGGCGTCAACCTTGCGGGAGCTGTGCCGTGCAGGCCCAGCGCCTGCTCGCGCAATCCGCCGCCGACGCGAACAGCACCTTCGCGCCGCAGTCGTCGACGATGTACTCGATCTCGCCCGGCGTCAGGTGCCAGTTGATCGGCGTGTACACAACGCCGGCGCGTTGCGCACCCCAACAGATCTCGAGATACGCCCTGTCGTTCTCCAGCAGGATCGCAATCGTGTCGCCGGGCCGCACGCCGCGATCGCGCAGCAACTGCGCCACCTGATTGGAACGCGCATCCAGCTCGCGATAGCTGACGGTCTCACCCGTCTCGCCCATGATGAATGCAGGCTGTTCCGGCCGCTGCGCGGCCCAATAGCCCGGGTAGAACTTCTGAGTGGCCATTCGTTGCCTTACTCCGGCGGAAACGCGTCGAGCAGTGCCTTGGTCCTGGACTGAATGAGTCCGGCCACGATGCGGTCGGTATGGATGTAGAGGCTGTTGTCGCGAATGGCTTGCAGCACCATCCGCCCGACATCGTCCGGACTCTTTCCGGTTTGGAGCCACTGCGTGGTCTGCTCGATGCTCGCGGTTTCCCTCCGACGCTGCTCTTCGGTGGCCGGTTTCTCACTCTCCGGGCGCAACCGGGCGGTTCGCGCGACGATGTCCGTTGCAACCGGACCCGGGCACAACACACTCACGCCGATTCCTGCCGACGCGAGTTCGCCGTTCAGGCTTTCCGACATTCCCACCACGCCGTACTTCGACGTGGCGTAGAGAACGCCTGATGTCGTGGGCACCAGGCCGGCACCCGACGCCGTGTTCACGATATGGCCGCCGCCACCGTTCGCGAGCATGCGCGGCAGGAAGGTCTGAATGCCATTGATCACACCGTTCAGATTCACGCCCATCACCCAGTCCCACATCTCGTAGGTGAGCTTGCCTGCCGGCGCGCCACCTGCCACACCCGCGTTGTTGAATAGCAGCGACACCGCACCGAGTTCGCTCTCGATCGCATCCGCGGCCCGCGCGTACATCTCGCGATCGCGCACGTCGAGAACGGTCGTTGCCACGCGAGTGGTCTTGCCGAGTTCGTCCTTCGCCCGCGCCAACGCTTCCGCATCGACATCGGCGAGTGCGATCTTCACGCCCTCTCGCGCCAGCGCCCGGGCGATGCCGAGACCGATTCCGTTTGCGCCGCCCGTAATGAACGCGACTCTTCCTTTCACCTCAGTCATGTCGTCTCCCCAAAAATACGATCAACCAACACTCTTCTTCTGCAGCGTCGCCTTCGAGTCGTTGCGGATCACTTCGATACCGGCCGGATCCACGGGAACGCCGAATTCAACGCGCGCGTGCGCATGCCCCACGTGGTGCATCGCCAGCGCGCCGGTCAGCGCCTGATGCTGGCCCTGCAGATCCATGCTGAAGTTGATGGCTTGTTTCGCGAGCTTCAGGCCGATGGAAGGTCGCGTCGCAATGCGCCTCGCGAGATCCAGCGTGAACGACTCGAGCTGATCGCTTCGGCACCACGTGGTTCACCATGCCGAGCGGTGACATTCCTGGGCCGTTAGAATGCCCCGGTGAACAGCATCTCCTTCGCTTTTCGCGGACCGAAGTCCCACGCATGCAGAAAGTACTCGTGCCCATTCACACCGAACGCAACGACGGGGTCGGAAAACTCGGCGTCTTCGCTCGCAATGATGATGTCCATCGGCCACGCGATCATCAGCCCGCCCGCCATCGCCTTGCCCTGCACCTGCGCGATCGTCGGCTTGGCGAGGTTGCGCCAGCGCCAATGCAAGCCGACGAAGTACTCTTCCTCGCCCGCGTACATGCCGGCCGCGCGCGGTTCGTGATGCCCGGCGCCTTGCACAACGGGATCGAAGTCGAGCGTCTTCGACGTGTCCTTCAGGTCGTGGCCCGAAGAAAAGTGCGGACCGTCTGCCGCCAGGATGATGACCTTCACTTCGGGGTCGCGCGCAGCAACCTGAAACGCGTGGTCGATCTCGTAGAGCATCTTCCGGTCCTGCGCGTTGCGCGTTTCCGGTCGCGCCAGCACGACGCGCGCAATCCGCGGATCGGGAAACTCGTAGCGGATGCGTTGATAAACAGTCTTGCTCTCTTCAGCCACAACCCTCTCCTGTGAGTGCCCCGACGCGAAGCTAGAATGCGGACATGCCGCTGTCCAATGACTTACGCTGCGCGCCCATTCCCCGAATGCATAGCGATAGTCGGCTGAGGTTCATGATCGATCGACGACTCAATCATGTTGTGGCAACCGCGCGCTACGGCTCCTTCACTGTTGCGGCCCAGCACGTCGGCGTTACGCAATCCGCGCTGACCAAAAGCGTGGCTGAGCTGGAACGGCAACTCGGTTATCCGATATTCGAGCGCACGCCTCGCGGCGTGATACTCACCGATAAGGGCGAGCTTTTCGTCGAACGGGCGGCGCGACTTCTCGACGATACCCACGCACTGCTCGAAGGTGCGATGTCGGGAAGCGATCCCTACGCGGACGTGCTGAGAATCGGCGTGTGTCCCGGCTCGCTCGAGTACCTGCTGCTGGAACCCGTCACCGCGCTCGTGTGCCGGCATCCGAAGGTCCGCATCGAGGTGGGCGGAGGAACCTTCGATCGAGTACTTCAGCAACTGCGCACCGGCAGTATCGACATCGCCATCGGCTACGACGCTGCGTTCGGCGACCATCCCGACATCGAGCGCGAGCACCTCACCTCACGGCAAACGACGTTCTTCGTACGGCACGGTCACCCGCTGCTCCAGTGCAGCAATGTGACTCTCGACGACATTGCCCAATTCGAACTGGTCGCACCATCGGAGTCGCGCCCTATGAACGTTCATTCGCGAAATCTACGAAGCGCAACGTATCGACCCGCGAACCCGCATACACACCGTCGACTACTTCCCGCTGATCCAGCGCATCGTGGCCAATACCAACGCAATCTCGTTCGTCGAAATTTCCTACACGCGAACCCAGAGCTTCAAACGCAGCTTCGCATGCGTACCGTTTCTGGAATCGAGGCCGCTCTCGCCGATCTGCAGCGCCACCCGTCGCCGATGGCCACCGCGACTCATCGTGCGAGCGTTCATTCAGGCTTGCCACGACACGGTCGGATCCAAGTAGTGCGACTGAATAGAGCCGTTGGCGCTCGCCGTTGAACAAACCACAACAGATCGTTTCGTTCGGCGAAGCGACGCGCGTGTGGCTCAAGATCGGCCTGCTGAGTTTCGGCGGGCCGGCGGGGCAGATCGCGCTGATGCACAAAGTGGTGGTCGACGAAAAGCGCTGGATCGGCGAAGAGCGCTTTCTGCACGCACTGAACTACTGCACATTGTTGCCCGGTCCCGAAGCGCAGCAGCTCGCCACATACATCGGCTGGTTGCTGCACGGCACGCGCGGCGGCCTGACGGCGGGGACGCTGTTCATCCTGCCGGGCGCAGCTCGCGATACTGGCGTTGTCGGTGATCTACATGACGCTGGGTCACGTGCCGCTGATCGCAGGGATGTTCCTCGGGCTGAAGGCCGCGGTGATGGCGCTGGTCGTCGAAGCGGTATTGCGGGTCGGGCGGCGCGCGTTGCGCAGCGGCGTCGCGCGGCTGGTTGCGGCGTCGCGTTCCTGGCGCTGTTCGTGTTCGGGTTGCCGTTTCCGCTCGTCGTCATCGCCGCCGGCGCATTCGGCTACTCCTGGACGCGTAGCGGTCGCGCGGGCTTCGGCGGCGGCGGGCACGGCGCGGGTCGCGCCGACGCACCCATGCCGGTGATCGACGATGCCGCGTTGCATCGCGCCACGCCGGGCGCCGGGTCGCGCGTTGCGCATGCTCGCGATGTGGCTGCCGCTGTGGTTCTGCCAATGGCGGTCGCCGCGCCGTGGCTCGGATCCGCGACACCTCTACGTGCAGGTCGGGATGTTCTTCGCCGGAATGGCCGTGGTGACGTTCGGCGGCGCGTATGCGGTGCTCGCCTATGTCGCGCAACGTGCGGTCGTCGACTTCGGCTGGCTGACGAGCGCGCAGATGCTCGACGGTCTCGCGCTCGCCGAAACCACGCCGGGTCCGTTGATCCTGGTCGTGCAGTTCGTCGCGTTCGTCGCCGGGTTATCAGGCATACGGAATGACCGGCGGCATGATCGCCGCCGGCATCGCGCTGTGGGCCACGTTCGTGCCGTGTTTCCTGTGGATCTTCCTCGGCGCGCCGTACGTCGAATCGCTGCGCCATCAGCAAGCCGCTCGCCGGCGCGCTCGCCGCGATCACCGCGGCGGTGGTCGGTGTGATTCTGAATCTCGCGCTGTGGTTCGCGTTGCACGCGCTGTTCGCGCGGTATCGGCAGCGCCGATTCCCGGCACGCAATTGCAGGTGCCGATCTTCGCGAGCATCGATCTGCGCGCTTGCCGCGTTGACGCTTGGCGATGCTGCTGACGTTCGCAGCGCGCTGGTCGACGTCGCGCACGTTGCTCGTGATGTCGGTCGCCGGGCGTGGCGATCTGCTTCGCGACGCTCTGAAGATCGGCGCGTGAACGCGACGTCAATGTCGGTGGTGCGCGTCCGGATAGTGCGGGTGCGCGTGCACCATGTGCTCGTGCTGATGCGGATGCGTGTGAGGCTCTTTGCCGTCCCATGCCGCATCGTGTGGTGCTGATGATGGATCGTCGTGCACATGACGATGGCTGTGTTCCATCGGCTCGTGAACATGCAGGTGATCGTGGTGCTCGGTCAGATGCAGCCATACGCCGATCGCCATCAGCGTGCCGGCCGCCGAGCAACTGCAGGGTCGGCGGATCGCCGAGCAACAGCGCGAGCGCCGCGCCGAAGAACGGCGCCACCGAAAAGTACGCGCCGGTGCGCGCGGCGCCCAGATGCCGCAGAGCAACGACGAACAGCGCCAGGCTCACGCCGTAGGCGAAGAACCCGACCAGCATCGCGCCACCCAGCTCCGCCGTCGGCGGAATCGCTGCGCCAAGCGACAGCGCCAGCAGCAGATTGACCGCGCCGGCTGCCAGTCCCTTGATCGAAGCGATCCACGTCGCGTCGCCGAGCGACACCTTGCGTGTCAGGTTGTTGTCGACGCCCCACGCAAAGCACGCGCCGAGTATCGCGAGCGTCGGCCACAGCTCGGCGAAGCGGCGCTTCACCGGGCCATGCGAGCGCGATCGCGCCGAGCACGATCAGCACCATGCCGAGCGCGATGCGCCGGTCGAAGTTCTCCTTGAAGGCGAACCACGCGAGCAGCGCGGTGAACACGGCTTCCGCGTTCAGCAGCAGCGACGCGCCCGATGCCGGCATGCCGGTGAGCCCGAACATCAGCAGCACGGGCCGATGATTCCGCCGGCCAGCGATCGCACCGGCGAACCACGGCACACTCCGTTGCTCGGCAGATGCGCGGCTGGGCGCGCGCGTCACCAACCGATAAAGCGTGAGTCCGATGCCGGACCCGAGGTACAGCAGTCGCCGCGAGCATCCACGGGCCATGGCGTGAGCAGCAGTTTCGCGATCGGCGTGCCGGCGCCGAACAAAGCCGCCGCGCCGAGTGCCGCCGCAATGCCCGCGCGTCTGCTGTCGGCGTTCGCGCTCACGGCGCGTCTCGGCAGTTGATCGAGCGAATTTGCACGTCCTGCGTTGCCCCTTCTGCGCGTGAATCACCACGATTCGCGGACAGTACATCTTAGTGACGACGCAGTCGAAGTGCTCGCATGCGCGCCGAGGGCAAACTCAGGATCCCAGTCGTCCTGGCCAAAGTGAACGCGCCAACAACTCGACTCAGTCGCAGGCGCAAAAAAAACCGCGGAAGTGGGAGCTTCCGCGGTTGCGAATCGAACTGCGTGTCAGTGGCGCTGCGTGCGCGGCCGCATGTAGTTCGCGTACAGGTAGTCGGCAACATCCGCGCAGCTGATCAGACTGGCGTCGATCTCGAAGCGGAAATGGATACCGCCCCAGATCCGGCTGTTGCCTTGTTCTTGCGCCAGAGCGCGGAAACTCTCGTAGTCGGCCGGAGTAAACAACCGGCGGCGGCGTCGCGTCGCTTCCATACCACGTCGCCGTGAACGACTTCGCGTCCGTGCCGAACACGTTCGTCAGCGCGCGCGCTGCACTGGCGCCAATGCACGTCATGTTGCTCGAATGCGACGGGTATGGAGGTGTGGTCAGAAGAGGTACCCAGCCCGGTTGCACCTCCGTATCCGGGTTGTTGTCGACGTCTGCCTGGTCGATCGCCGTTTCCGGGCGCCACAGACGATAGATGAACTTGCTCGTGTGCGACGTTTGCAGCCCGTCCTGAATCGAAGTCGTTAGCAACGCAAAGAGTCGCGCCGTTTGCACCAGCGACAGCGATTCATCCTGCGCCACATCGCGCGCGACGTTCTGCCACAAGCGGAATGCGCTGGTCACGTTTGCGTATGGCGTGCCGGCGCCACCGGCCCACAGCAGCGCGGTCCTCTGATGGTCATTGAACGATCCGTTCGGGAAGGTGGCAGGCCTTTCTCCTTCATCCTTTACCTCGTTGAAGTCTTTCGCATAGGCAGCAGATTCCAGTTGCGGCTGCGGCACGGGCAGAAATTGCGTCGACGTCAGCAAACCGAACGGCTGCATGTCACCCAACTTGGAGAAGATGGGGGAACCCGAAGCGGTCTGCCGCCAGATTCCAGGCAACGTCGACGGCAGGAACGGAGCTGGTTGCGGATTTGCTGTCGCAAAGCCGTCGTTTGCGCGCCACGCGAGCACCGCCGCGGCCACCTTCTTGCCCGTGTCGACGCCCAGCTTGCGCGGCCCCGGTGGAATCGGCGCGAGCCTGGCCGCAAGGGCGCTGTCGTAGGCGGCCAACCCGGTCGGCGCGACGACGACGAGCACGTCGTGCGCGGCTTGCGCCGCCGCTGCCTCGGTGGAAGCGCCGCGCGGTGCAAACGCTTTGAAGTAGAACGGATCGTATTGACCCTCGATCGCGACCGCGGCGTCGGCGATTGCGACGTGCACCATGGCGAAGGAGCGGGTTTGCCCGAACGGCGGCCCGCCGATGTACAGCTGTGCCAGTTGGTTCCATTCGATGACAACCGCGGGGTCCCCGACTGGAGCGCGGCGAGCCTCCACCTGCGTGGCGAACATGGCCCACGACGACTGCCAGCAGCGTCGCGGCCAACCCATGGCTTCTTGATCTTGTTACCCATTCGAAATCCTCCCCCCACTGTTCTGTATTGATGGACAGCGAACCTCGGCGCGGCGCGCCGCAGCACGTTCAGCGTCATGATCTCCCACCCCCTTGTTTGAGGACTTCTCAAACTAGGCGGGACAACAGCTGCTTGCCTGAAACTTTGCTGAAGATTCGCTGAAGAATTCGCAGAGGGCCGCAGCGCCGATGATCGGAGCACCGCCATTGAACGCAGAGGAACTCGAAATCGATCGGAGGCCGCGCGAATCGAGTGGCGGCGCAGCGGCCGCCACTCAATAGACTTGCTGGCGGATTGGAGCGGCTATTGGTCCCCGGAGGCCTGCTTCGCGGCCCTCGCCTTGCGGCGCTCTTCCCGGTCCTTCTGCTGCTGCACGATTGCGGCAGGCAGTTCTTTGCCCGCGTCGGTAAACGCCTTCGCCACCGCAGGCAGCGTTCCGCCGAACACCTCGCGCATGTGCTCTTCCACCCAATCGCGGCTTTGGAAAACGGGCTCGAGCTGGTTTTGGAAACGCGGCGCAACGTGGCGGGCGAAGAGTTCGAAGCTGCGATTCGTCGCCTCCGTGCTCGCCCATTCGTGCGCGAGACCCAGTATTCCACCGATGCCGCCGGAACGTTCGATGATCACTTCGATCGCCTTAATCACATCGTCGGGGGAACCGATCAGCGCCGAACCTTTTTCGGCCTGGTTCTCGAGCGTGCCTGCACCGGCAAACAAACCCGGGCCTGCGGCCGCCGGGTTCTTCGCATCGCCGGTGTAGGGGCGGAGGTTGTAGCCCTCCTGGATTTCGGCCAGCGCCTGCTTGCGCGACTCGGCAACGTGAATCGGCACCACCACCTTCCAGTGCTCACGCGAGATCGGGCGGCCGGACTCCGCCGCGGCTTCTTCCGCCCAGCCCCACGTGCGCTCGAAGCCGGTGTTGTCCACGCCGGCTACCGACAGCAGACCAACGCCCTGCTTGCCCGCGGCCATCGGACCCGACGGCGTGAACGACGCCGCAACCGCAACGGGCAGATGCGGATCGGAATACGAGGCGAGCTGCAGTTGTGCGTCCTTCAGCTCGAACCAGTCCGTCTTCATCGTTACCAGTTCTTCGCGGCGCAGCAGCTTCATGATTGCGTCGAGACCCTCGCCCATGCGACGGCGCTGCTCGGTCGGCGGAATGCCCATCATGTGCGCGTCGGACGTCAGCGCGCCCGGGCCGCAGCCCAGCATCACGCGGCCTTCGGTCATGTGATCGAGTTGCACCATTCGATCCGCGACGATCAGCGGATGGTGATACGGCAGGCTCAACACACCGGTACCCAGCTTGATGCGTCTCGTGCGCTCCGCCGCCACCGCCATGAACAACACGGGATCCGCGATGATCTCGCGACCGAAGCTGTGGTGTTCGCCGATCCAGGCCTCGTCGTAGCCGAGTTCGTCCAGCAGCTCGATCAGCTTCATGTCCCGCTTCAGCGCCAGCGTCGGGTTCTCGCCGACGCGGTGAAACGGCGCCAGGAAGATTCCGAACTTCATACGTTTCGGACGGAATGCCATGTGGGTCGCTCCCCTCGTTGTTTCTGTTGTCTTTTTTGTTCGTTCGTCGCGGACGCAGCAACGACACATGCACGCACGGCCGGCGCCATCGAACGCTCGAACAGAATCGCGGATTAGAGCTTGCCCGCCGGGAACGCGTCCAGTGTGGTATTCGGTGCCGCCTTGTTCTCTATACGGGCGAACAAGGCAAGCAATGCCCCGTCGCGACGAGCAAATCGAGGGGCGAAGTACCCCGGTTGGCGGCGGAGGCGCTTGTACTACGTCTCAGGAAAGCCGTCTCAGGAACGCGGGGAAGGCGGCTCGACTGAGCCGCCACCAACAACTCATCCGTAGCGTTCGTCCAACGACCTGTCCACGCTACGCCGTTGCCAGATCATCCACGGCCAGATGAGCGCGATCGCAAACACCAGCACCACCGCGACTCCCGTTCCCTCGTGCTCCTCCGGGTCGAAGTCCCATCGACCGATGCCTACTCCGATCCCAAGCAACAGATACCCCACCCCGAACAGCATCAACGTTTCCACGACACCTCCCTCGTTTGCTTCCGACATCTCCGACTTCTGACATCTCCGACTTCCGACATCTCCGAGAAGGACGGTTGCGCATTCAGCACAACCTCAAGTTCGTGGAATCGCAACGACGTGCCACTCCGGCTTCAGCGTGCGCAACATCAGTCGAATTTCGACGGCGCGCACACCCTTGAAACGCTCAATGCTGTCGCTGACGACCGCGCGCAACTCGGCAAGGTCGGTGGCGGTAATCGAGACGAACACGTTGAACCGCCCCGTGATCGCGGCCACGTAGTCGACGCCCGGCAACTTCGAAAACACCTCCAGCGCAATCGGCAAACGCGCGGGATCAATCGTCACCATCACGTTCGCCGCCGCCTCCATGCCCATTGCAGCCGGATCGACCACGGCACCGATGCGTATCGCGCGCGCATCTTCCAGCCGCTTCAACCGGTGCCGCACCGTGCCTTCGGAAATACCCAACTGTCGGGCGACCTCGCGATTGCTGAGGCGACCGTCCTCGCGCAACGACCGCAGGATGCTCTCGTCGAGGTCATCAGTTCGCAGCATGGTTCACTCCCGACACTGGCCGACTTCAGATGCCCGTGTGGTAAACCTGCCAGCAAACTCGGTGGCTGGTTCTTCTGATTTCCTTCTCGTTTCCTTCCCGGATACCTTGGAAGCGCCCGGGTCATCGATATAGTTCAGCCAAGAGCCCGACTGAGGGGAGCTTCGCGGGAATGACGAGTGGACCGAATTCCGAACAGTCGTCGACAGCGTTTCCTGGTCGGCCCCTGGAAGGTCGATTCCAGCCTTCGAACGATTTCGGACGAAAGCACCTCGAAGACCCTGTCTCCGCGCGCGATGGACGTGCTGGTTCATCTTGCGAGCCAACCGGGCGAAGTGGTCTCGAATGACAAGCTTCTCGAAGCCCACTGGCCGAAGAGCGTCAGGTCACCCAACGCGGTGCAGAAGGTCATCAACGAATTGCGCCATGCCCTCGGCAGCGGGGCACGACGAGCAGACGTTCATCGAGACGGTGCCCAAGCGCGGCTACCGGCTTCTCGCACGCCACCATCGATCCATCGCAAACGAACGGCCATGCAGCGGCCAATGGGGAACGAAACGGTTTCGAGAGTGTTCGCCCCGCGGCGACGGACATCGACAAAACAACCCGAACCGCACGATCAGGATCGCGGGCCAAATGGATCGCAATCGCGGGATTGGCGACCTTCGCTTTTGCGGCTGCCGTCGGTGTTCGTTTCCGGCCGCGCCGAGCAAGCGAGCGTTGTGACGTCAGCGGGCCGCACGGCGGTCATGTTGCCGATCGAGGGTGATGTGTCTTCAGTCGACCGGCGCAGGTCGGCTGCAGTTCAGGCAAAACTCATCAGTGCCTTCGAGACGTCGAGCGGCGTGCACGCACGCATGGAACGTCGCCTTCGTTTGTTTGGCCCGATGAATGCGGCTGACACGTGGGACGCCGACTTTGCGGTTCACATTGAAATAGTGAGTTCGGCTGGAGATGCGGCGCGCGCATCGGTCGCCATCGTCCCCGCAGATCCCGCCGATCTGGAATATCACGAAGAGTTGCAGGTACCCGCGGGCGATTCGGCGAACGTCATCGACGTCATTGCACGGCACATCGGCGAAGACCTCGCCGTACTGCTCGACCGAGACAAAGTTGCGCAAATGCGCGAATGGGGAACTGCAAACGTTGACGCGTACCGATACGCACTCGAAGGAGATGCGTTTCAACATATCGTTACCGCCGAATCGTTGAAGCGAGCGGAGCAGCAGTTCCGCCTCGCGATCACAGCGGACCCGACCTTCGGCTACGGATACATCTCTTTGGCCGCGGTCTACGACTCGCTTGGACAATATGCAGCGGATCCCGCTGCAAAAGAGCAGCAACGAAAGAACCTGGAAGCGTTGCTGGCCGAAGCATCGACAGCACGCATCGCCCCGTCAGACTTGTCCCTCGTAGAGGACAGGTATCGGTTCGCATCCGTAACCACGGCGTTCGACGCAGCGCGGTACTGGCAGAAGAAGCTGTTGGAGAATCCCGACAACCTCGACGCCAACTACTGGTATATCGGGCTGCTGCTGGGAACCAAACTGTTCGATGAAGCCGAACGATACACAGAACGTGCACTGAAGCTCCCCGATCCCTACGGATACGGTCCCATGCTGCGAAGTGTTTACGCATCGCTGGCAGACGCGCGCGGTGACTTCGAAGACGCAATTCGTCGAGAGAAGATCCATCTGGAAAGTCAGCAGGGCGAGACGTTCACGCTCTTTGGACTCGTGCGTGACTTGTCTTCGGTTGGACGGTTCGAAGAGGCGCAAGCGTACGTCACTCGCCTCGAGGCTACCGATCCGGCATGGGCCTTCGCCGCGAAGTCGGACATGTTGGCGTTACGCGGAAGCATCCCGTTGGGCAGTGCCGCCCTCGAAGAGACGCTTTCGCATCCGTTGGCGACTAACGCGTTCCGAGCCGAGCTGTGTCTGATCCTGGGTGACATCGATTGTGGCGTGCGAAATGCACGAAATGTCGAGACGAACATTCTGTGGCAGTGGTGGAAGTTCATGCCGTGCAACGAATCGCACTGGGCACCCGGGGTCATCGAAGATCCCCGCTATCAGGCTGTGCTCGAAGAAATCGGCATCGGCCACTCCTGGCGCGCATTCATGCGGAAACAAGCGCAGGAACTGTCCGCAGTGACTGGAATCGATGTGACTACACCCCCACCGCCAGAGGACCGTTCGATCGCTCACATGTAGTTTCGCGACGACGGCTCCGACGAGTTCATGAAGTGGCAGATTCTAGACCTTAGCGACGCGTTAGGTACGGGAGCACCAGTCTCGTCACCTCATCAACGAACTTCTCGGCCTTGTCTCCCGCCAGTATTTCCGGGTGGTCGATGACCGCGGAGTGCGTCAGCGCCTCCACCGTCGTTACGAACATGAACGCCGCGAGATCGAGGTCGGCAGCACGCGTCTCGTTACGGTGGGCCTCGAGATAAACCCGAAAAAGCGCCTGCGCGTTTCGCTCGATGAGCTCGATGTTCTCGAGCCACCGTGTGCGGGGTACCTCCTCGGCAAGGACGCGATGAAGGGTCGGATCCATGCGGTGCGCCTCGATCGCGGCCACCACGATCTCGCGCACACCGACCTCGAGCGGCATCGACGCGACCTTGAGCAACGTAGCGTGGGTCACCCGCGACAACTCCTGAGCGTGGCGTTCTACGACCGCGGCGACCACCGCCTCCTTGCTGGGGAAGTACTGATAGAGAGATCCGACGCTGACACCGGCCGTGGCCGCGATCTTGTTGGTGCTCGCCCGATCGAATCCCTCCTTAATCAAAATGCGAGTGGTTGCATCGAGAAGTGCATCGACTGTGAAGCGTGACCGCTTCTGAATGGCCATTTTTCGCGGGTTTGACTGAGGTCTGCGGACCATATCGCGCGCTCCGGAAGGCGAGTATCCAATACGAGCTATCGCTCATATTCTAATCGCGCCGAATCCTGGCGCCACCGGAGAAAACGCAATGCCGTTGCAAGACCTGAAGCCAATTGAAGAACTCACCGACGCGTTCGTGCGCGCGCAGGAACCGTGGATCGAAACGCATCCGGGCATGGCCTGGATGAAGGTGTTGTGGATCGGACCGGAGACCGGCCGCTGGGTGACGCTCGTCCGCTGGAAGAAAGGCTACGTCGCCGCTCCACACAAACATCTCTCCGACGCGCATGCGTATGTGCTGAAAGGCAAGTTGGAGGTCCGCGACGCCGTGCTCGGGGCCGGCGATTACAACTACGAACCCAACGGCGTACTGCACGGCGCCACCACTGCGCTCGAAGACAGCGAATACCTGTTCGTCGGCAATGGTCCGCTGCTGTTCTTCAACGACGACGGTCTGACCCACTACGTTGGTTGGGAGCAGCTGCAACGCATGCGCGATGCGGCGCAACCCGGCAAGCGAAGGAGCACGACATGAACGAAACACTGCCAAGCTTGTTCAGATACAAAGCCTGGGCGAACGATGAACTACTGACGGCTTTGGCCAAGCTCGGGGACGACTCCCCCGTAACCCAGTTGGCCATCCAGGCCCTGAGCCACACCTACGTAGTCGACCAGATCTTCGCGGCCCACCTCAGGCGGAAGGGGCACAGCTATACGTCGGCCAACCTGAACCAATTGCCTACGCTGGAAAAGCTGTCCGCAAACATCAGAACCGGTGATCGAGCGTATGTCGAATACGTCTCGACGCTCGACCGTGACCAGCTGACTGATCAAATCGACTTCACCTTCACTGACGGCAAGCCGGGGCGAATGTCGCGCGAGGAGATGCTGATGCACGTGATCACACACGGCGTCGGCCATCGGGGCCAGGTCAGTGCCGTCATGCTGCTCAACGCCGTCGCACCCGCGAAGGATGGTTTCACGACCTATCTGCACGACGCGGAAGCGTCGATGAGAAATCGGTCTGTCGCATAGGGCGCGCGTGTAAGGTGTTGTTTGTATAGCTGCTCATTGCAGATGGCTGATAGATAGTCGAGGTCTCGATATGTACGCCCTCATCGGCATTCTGAAAAAACCCGCTGACATGGACACCGCGACGTTCCGCCGCTGGTGGCTGGAAGAACACACCAAGAGCGCTCGGTTGCTGCCAAAGCTCCGCAAATACGTGGTGTATCCGCTCGCCAGCGGATTCGATCCCGCAACGGGAGAACCCAACGGCGAACCCAGCAGCGATGGCGTGGCTTTCCTGTGGTTCGACACGGAAGAAGACCTGCGTGCGGCGTTTGCCTCGGCGACGGGCAAAAGCGACATCGAACACGGCGTGCGCGCGCCGATCGAATATCAGCTGTTCTGCACCGACGGTGAGATCGTCATCCCACTGCCGCAATAGATCGCGCACTCATCGAAAGAACACCGACACACCGAATCCTGCCAGCACGTCAGGACTCTTCGACGTGAGGCCGAAATCCACCGACAGATCCAGTTGCACCGTCGGCGTTACCAGCATCGTAAAGCCGCCGCCGGCAACGGCTTGATCGAGTCCGCCTCCCGAATGCACGGCACCGGCTTCTACGAATGCTGAAACGGAATCCGATATCGCGAAATTGAGATTCGGCGAAACGGCGACGCTGTTCGAGCCGTCCATGTGTTCCACGTTGACGTACACCTCGGTAGAGACGTCATCGCTGAGCGAATAACCCAGCGCTACGCCGAGATCGTACGAGGTCGTTCCATTCGTGAAGTTGTTTGCGCCGCTCGAGTCGGTGACCCCTGCCAGCATTGCCCAGGAGAAATTCTCATGCGAAGACGGCAAGGCTGCCTTTACCGCGAAGCTCGCATCGCTGCGGCCATCCGCATTGTCGGTGTTGCCCGCCTCGCGTAACTCAGTCGATTGAACGGCGCAGTGCCAAGCTGTACTTCGAAGGAGTCTGTAATGCCGACGCGCAACCGGCTGTCGAACGTGTACAGGGTCGAAGTGACACCTCGATCGGAACTGCGCTCGAAATCCGGGAGACCCTGCTCCCATACGACGCTGTGCGCCGGCAACGTGCCGGTCGAAAACGCGATACCCGGGCGATCGAATGGCGGGCCGTCAGCCCGCGCACTGCCGATCATGCACGCCAGAATCACCAGCGTTGCGCGCGTGGTTCCGGCGGGAACGGTCAATTGCCACCGGCCGCACGAGCGACGCCCCTTCACTACTCCGTCAGCGGATTCCGGCAGGTTCAATCATGTCAACCAGGGCTTAGTGCCGGGCTCCGCCTTCGCCATCGCCCTTTGATAGGCCGGCCGCGCGCCAATTCGCGCCAGATAGGCCTTCACGTTCGGGAAAGGATCGAGCGACGTTCCGCGGAATGCTCGGCTGGTGGTCAGGCAATACACCAGCATGATGTCGGCGGTGGTCAGGTTCGCTCCACCGAAATACGGCGCCTTGCCGAGCCGCTCCTCGACCATTGCCCAGCAACGCCGGCTGCGCTCTTCGACGAATCCCGCGCCGGGATTTCCGGGGGCGCCTTGCAGTACGAGCTGCATCATGAGCGTGGTCATGAACGTGCCGTTCGACCAATGAAACCAGAACAGGTGTTCGGCGAAGTCCGGGTCGTTGGTTGCGGGCACCAG
Source organism: uncultured Gammaproteobacteria bacterium (assembly GCA_963822125.1). Lineage (GTDB taxonomy): Bacteria > Pseudomonadota > Gammaproteobacteria > Pseudomonadales > Azotimanducaceae > DATJGR01. The sequence continues at coordinate 140,139 of CAWGGQ010000020.1, forward strand.
TCTGCCGCGGCCGTAGCGTGCGCAGATGTAGTCGCAAATCGCGCCGCTCTCACCCAGCACCAGATCGCCGTCTTCGATCACAGGCGCAATTCCCATCGGGTGCAACGCCTTGTACTCGTCGGGTGCGAGTCGGTTGTCGGCTCTGCGATCGTAACGTTTCAGTTCGTAGTCGAGCCCCAATTCCTCACACAGCCAGACGATGCGCTCCGACTGCGAGATGCCCAGATGATGAACGGTCAGCATTGCAACGTTGCTCCTCTCTCAGGTCGGTGGTTTCGACACGAATAGTGCGAATGGCGGACGACGTTAAACGTTCGAACGGCATCCGTTCAAGGGTCAACCAACAACGTCAATCTGGCGCGATGTTCCGCCGAGCTTGCGACAGTTGGGGGGACCGGCCTACGATCCGGACTCGACAACCTGGGAGGCGCCGACATGAACTGATTTTCAGCGCTGGGGATGCTTCTGATTTTCTCCGTGGTATCGGGATGGAACGCGGCGTAAGGGGCCGATTCCAGCGAGGCCGACCGACAGGCGATCACGAAGATCGAAAACGAGTGGTCGAATGCGTTCAAAACTCACGACAAGGCAGTTCTCGAGAGGATTCTGGCGGACGATTTCGTGATCACGGACGAGAACGGTGAGTTCGTCAAGGGTCGAGTCGCCTACATCGACGGGCTGTTGAACAGCGTCAACCGCAGCAACGCACGGCAAACGATTCGAACAGCGGCTTCGCGTTGCGGTGGCGAATCATGTTCTGTTCCTCTGCAGTAAACGCAAGCGCTTCGAACGCGGCGTCTGCCACGCGCAAACGATCCTCGTTGGCAAACGGAAAGTCGGTGCCGTAGAGAATCTGCGATATCGGCACAAGCGCGCGCAACGCGGCGATCTGTTGCGGCGTCACCGAGAGCGCCGTGTCGTAATACATGCGCGCGAGCGCCTGCATGGCGTCGGCGGGCGGCATCGCGCGATCGCCGATGGCGGGCTTCAGCGACCCGACCGCTGCGATGCGTGGCGCGAGGAACGGCAACGTGCCGCCGGCGTGCGGCAGGATGAAGTTGATTCCGCGATAACGCGTCAGTGCGCCGCTGTAGAGCAAGCTCACCGCGGTGCGCGTGGTGTCGAATGGGAACTCGATCATCGGCGCCGGCAGTTCGAGGCCGAATGCTTCGAAACACGGCGGCGACGTGGGATGCACGAACACGGTCGTCTTGCGCGCATCGAGCGATGCGAGCAACGGCGCCAGATGCGCGTCGCCGAGGTAGTGCCCCTCTGTGTGAGTGGGCAGCGCTACCCCGTCGAGCTGAAGTTGATCGAGCGCGTGGTCGATTTCCGCGAGACTGGCCGCGATGTCGGGTAGAGGCAGAATGGCATACGCCCCGAACCTCTCGGGATGGCGGCGTTTGATCTCGGCGGCATAGTCATTGATGGCTCGAGCGAGCGTTACGGCGCGCCCGGGCTCGACGAAATTGAGGTGCGGCGACGACACCGAAAGCAATGCACCCGTGATGCCGACCTCGTCCATGATCGCCAGCGCCCGCTCGGGCGACCACGTCGGAGTGGGCATTCCGCCGTCGAGTGTCTTCAAGCCCGCGTCGCGCAATGCGTCCTGATAAACGCGCGGCAGGAAGTGCGCGTGCACGTCGATGGTCTTGGGTTTGGTCATCGCGCTTACTAATGACTCTCCGGCAACGTCAGCGCAGCATCGGCGATGTGCGGCCGGGTCTGCAATCGAAGGTTGGTTCGAATCGAAGAGGAGCATTCAATGCCCAACAAACGCACTGTGAAACTGAAAATCGTCGTGGGCGCGAACCGTTTGGAATACAAGGGACGCGAAGTCTTCCTGCAGTCGGCCATACCCGGTCTGCTGAATCAGATGGACACCCTGCCGGTGTGGAAGTTGACCACCGCCGCAGCCGCGTTACGAACGCTCGCAGCAGATTCCGCTAGAGCAATCGAAGAGCTGGAGGCTACGACCGCGGCACTCGAGAACCAGGTCGGTGAGATGGACGAAACAACGCAGCTGATGCAGCGATTGCAGAAGTACCTGGACACCTACACCAGGTCGTTCGAGGTGCTGTCCGGCATCCTCGAGAGGATCGGCACCACCGCCGATTCGATCGCGCAAGGTCTGGAGTAACGATCGGCGAGTTACACTGCGTCGTCATCGTTGGGGGTGAGGCATGGCGGACGACATCGTCGACGTTCTGATCATCGGGGCCGGCGCTTCGGGCGCTGCAGTTGCGTGGAGCCTCGCCGATACGCGCATGCGCATCGTCTGCTTCGAGCAAGGCGACTGGACGAATCCGTCCGAGTATCCGAGCACGGCTTCGAATTGGGAGAGCCAGGCGTACGGGCCTTATCACATCGACCCGAACGTGCGCGGTCGCGACACGGACTACCCGATCAACAACGACGACTCGGCGGTGACCGTCGTCAATTTCAACGGCGTAGGCGGCAGCACCATTCTGTATGGCGCGCACTTTCCGCGACTGCATCCATCCGACTTCAGGGTGCGAACGCTGGACGGTGTAGCGGACGATTGGCCGATCGATTACGACACGCTGCAGCCTTACTTCGCTACTAACGACCGCATGATGGGGGTGTCGGGGCTCGCGGGCGATCCCATGTATCCCGCCAAGCAGCCGCCGCTTCCGCCGCTGCCGATGGGGCTGGTCGGCGAAACGGTTGCGCGCGGCTTCAATAAACTCGGCTGGCACTGGTGGCCGTCGGATAGCGCGATCATTTCGCAGCCGTACCAGGGGCGCGACAAATGCGTGAACCTGGGGCCGTGCATCTCCGGCTGCGCGCAAGGCGGCAAGTCGAGCACCGACATCACGTATTGGCCCGAGGCTATTCGCCGCGGCGTGGAGCTTCGTACGCGCTGTCGGGTACGCGAGGTGACCGTGAACGAACACGGCTTCGCGAACGGCGTGGTCTACTACAACGCGGCCGGCGAGGAGTGCTTCCAGCGCGCCGAAGTGGTGGTGATGGCGTGCAACGGCGTCGGCACGCCGCGCATTCTGCTGAACTCGAAATCGACACAGTTCCCCGACGGGCTCGCAAACAGCAGCGGCCTCGTCGGCAAGAACCTGATGTTCCATCCGATTGCGTTCGTGCAGGGTCTGTTCGACGAGCGGCTCGACAGCCACAAAGGCCCGCAAGCGTGCTGCATCCTCAGCAAGCAGTTCTACGAAACGGATCAGTCGCGCGGCTTCGTGCGCGGCTACAACATGCAGATCGCGCGCGGCGCAGGTCCGTTGGGTACGGCGATGGGCGGTCTCATGAGCGGCACCATTCCGTGGGGTCCCGGACATCATGAAGCGTTTCGCCAACGGTTCGACCATGTCGCGTCGATCGGTATCGTCTGCGAGGATCTGCCGGAGGAACGCAACACCGTAACGCTCGACCCGACACGGGTCGATTCGAACGGCATTCCCGCACCGAAGATCACATACCGCTACAGCGACAACAGCCTGCGGATGATGGAACACGGGCAGGCGCGCGCAACGGAAGCGCTGCTGGCGGCCGGGGCTCGCTCGGTAACGAGCTCCGGGCCGATGCGGATGTCCGGCTGGCATCTACTCGGCACGGCGCGCGCTGGTAACGATCCGCAACGCTCCGTGGTCAACCACTGGGGACGCAGCCACGACGTGAAGAACCTCTTCGTCGTCGACGGCAGTGTGTTCGTGACCGGTGGCGGCGTGAATCCGGCCAGTACCATTCAGGCGTGGGCGCTGTACGTGGCCGACACCATGAAGAAGAACCTCGCCAGTCTGTTCGATTGAGCCTGCCGTTCGCTTGAGGAGCCACGCCGTGCCCGACATCATCTCCACCGACCACCCGTTAACGCGTTCCCAACAGCTGCTCCTGGCCGCGCTGCTCGACACGCTCGTTCCGGCAAGCGACGACGGCGCGATGCCGAGCGCAGCCGACGTAGGGTTCGATGCGTATCTGCTCGCGCAGGCGGAGGAGTTCGTGCCTCTACTCGTGTCGGCGTTGCAGCGGTTCGAGCCGTCGTTCGTCGATCTGCCGCTCACCGATCGCTGCGAACGTGTGCGCGAGTTCGGCGCAAACGACCCGGCGCTGTTCCAGGCACTACTGACGCGCGTTTACGACTGCTACTACCAGAACGATCGCGTTCGCGTGCAGATCGGCGTGGCTACGGGCGCGCCGTTTCCGCAAGGCAACCAGGTGCCCGCAGGAGATCTGTCGCTGCTCGATCCGGTCATCGAACACAGCGCGCGTCACGTGTACCGGAAGCCATGACTCGTGCGGCGCGGGCGCGTCGTCGACACCTACGTAGACGTCCGGAGCATCGAAATTCCGCGCGATCTCGCGCCGGTGTGCGTGCAATCATGGGGAATGTCTCAAGGTCTGCCGAAGGAGCATTCATGCACCGGCTACTGATGCTTCTGGCAACCCGCGATGCGGCCGCGCTCGAAGGCGAAATTCGCGCGCACGAGTCCGCATCTGATGGACATCGCTTCATCCGCGGGCGCCCGTCTGCGGCTCGCCGTACAACTCGAAGGCGACCCGCTATCGGCTGAGGCCGCGCGTGGCGCTCGCGTGGTTGCGCAACCCAACGGCCTCGTCGAGCTGACTGTCGAAGGCGATGACCCAGAAGCGCCTGTTGGGCGCGGTCCGAGAGATAGCAACGGAATTGCGGGACGCAGTCGATTGGCCCACATCGACCATTTCGGTGGGCACGGTGTGTGAGGTGTTACCCGCCGCCTCCGACACGATCCTGCTGACGCTGGCCGCGAGCCGACTGCCCTCTATCGACCGCACCGCGTTCGCGGAATACTGGCTGAACACCCATGCCGCGTTGGCGATGTCGATGCTCAACCGCGAACAGAAGGCGAAGATGGGGTACCAGCAGATCCACGCTAATGGGACGGCATCCGAGCGCGCTACCGAGTTGGCGGGGGCGAAGCGTTCGTCCTACGACGGTGTATTGCAGTGCGCGCTCGCCAGGGTCACCGATCTCCCGCATCTCACCGTACCCGGCTTCGCCGAGGCCATTGCGAAAGACGAGCAGAACTTCACGGATCCTTCTGCTGCCATGCTCGGTGCGTTCATGCGGACGTTGCGGTAACTCGAGCGAGCTGTGCATTAGGGGAACGAACCATGATCACCAAACCCAGCATCAACGACCTGATCGTCGGCCTCACGCAGAATCTGGAGCAGATGGCGGGCGATGCATCGAAGAACGACCTGACGCTTCTGTTCACGCCGGTGCTCACCGTGCTCGATCGCCTCGGCAACGAGTGGGCCGGTTGGTCGGCGTTGTTGTCTGCCGACAACGACGACATTCGCGCGACGCTGAACCGGCTCCGCGTGAAGGCCGACGCGACGGGTGACTCGAGTTCGCTCGCGTCAGCGGATGCGCCGCGGCTCGTCGAGCGACTGGAAGAGGAAAACCGCCGTCTGAAATCCGTATTGATCGACGCAATCGAGACGTTCGACCTTCCGGCCGGCGAACACGCAACCGAAACCCAAAGGCACGCCGACCGTGAAATTCTCACGCTGCTGAGACGGATGCTCTATCGCGAGGATCAGGTCGGCGTATCACCTTCGCGGGTTGCGCCCACTTCCGGCAATCCGAAGAGCGCAACGGTGTCGCTCGAATACCTCTCCACGGTTCTGACGCAGTTCATCAACGAACAGCTGCGAAACACCGAAGGCGTGACGCTCGAGAAGTTGCGGCCACTCGCTGGCGGCGCATCGCGAGAAGCGTGGATTTTCGACGTTCGCTGGCGCCAGGGCGGCACCACACATTTCGAAGAGTGCATTCTCATGCGCGAGCCGCACTCCAGTGTGCTCGTTAGCGACGAGAGCCCGACTATGATCAACGGCACGCGTCGTACGGTTGCCACGGAAATCGGCGTTATTCGCGCCGCCGCCGCGGCAGGAATGCCCGTGCCACACGTGCTATGGACCGACAACGAAGGTGTTTGGCTGGAGCGGCCGTTTTCGATTTCGCGACGACTGCCGGGCACCGCCGACACGGCGCCCCTCGTCGGAACGGCACTCGGCGCAAAAGTGCTCGACCAGTTCGTCGAGATACTCGCCCGCCTGCACGCGCTCGATCCGCAGGCGCACGGTTTCGGCGTGCTCGGAAAACCAACAGCGGAATCGGCCGCCATGGACCAGGTGCTGCAGTTCGAACGCAACTTCCACGCGCAACGTCTCGAACCGTTTCCCGCGACCACCTATCTGATTCGCTGGTTGAAGAAGCACCAGCCGGTCGCCAGTAGAGTGAGCGTGGTGCACGGCGACTACCGACTCGGCAATTTCCTGTACGACGAGCGCGGCATCGTCGCGATCCTTGATTGGGAGCAGGCGCACATTGGCGACCCGCTGGAAGAGATTGCATTCATGTACTGGAGCATCTGGGCGATTACGCCGATGTGTCCGATCGACGAGTTCGTCAAACGCTACGAAGCCGCGACCGGAACGGTGGTCGATCGCGCGTCGCTCGCGTATTACCGGGTATTCATCGAGTTCAAGATGCTGGTGGTGCTGTTCACCAGCCTCAAGTCGTACTTCTCTACGCCGGAGTACGCGCTGCATTATTGCAGCGCTCCGAAGATGATCCGCGATTCGCAGTTGCGCGCCATCGAAGAGTTGCTGCAGGGGGGACCTACCGTCGCATTCGACGCGTACGAACTGAGGAGCTACCGGCCATGGCTGAATCGCACATCCACATGGACATTGCTTCTTCATCGCCTGTCGATGGATTGCTGCTGCCCGAAAGTCCGCGCCAATACGGACCCGAGACGCGTCGCCTTCTGATACGCACGTCGACGATGCTGCTCGCGATCATCGGGCTCGGCGCGTGGCTGACGTTGACCAGCGACGATGCATCGCTGCGTGCAGCGGGTCTCTCGATGGTCTTCCCCGGCGGCGGCTTTCTTTTTGCCGCGTGGCCGTCGCTGTTCGTGCTCACGCTGGTGGCGATGGCGTTCGCGGTGTTGCTGTGGTGGGGCCTCAGCGCGTTCTTCCTGATTCCACTCGTGTGGTTGATCTCCGTCGTCGGAAGCGCGGCGGTCGGCGACGGTGCTCATGTATGGCCATGGTCGATTCCGCTGGTGCTGTCGATGACCATCGCGACGTTCGGCACGATGCTCTTTCGCAGCCGCGCGATGCATCGTCGCAAGGTTGCGTCCGTGCCGGCCATGAACGAGTACCTCAAGTCGACACCTGCGCCGCAGGCATCACACCCCTCGCTGGAACCCAACGCGCTCGATCGCGAGCTGTTGGCGTGGTGTTACGAACTGGCGCTGCAACCGCCCGATGAGTTCGAAGGGTTCGACTGGGGCGAGCAGTACCACGGCGGTACGTGTCTTCGATATCAGCTGGCCTTCCTCGGCGAGTCGCTCGCGGCGTATGCAGCAAACGCGTTGCCGAACCACCAACAGGTGATCGAGCCCGCACTTGCCGCGCTGATCCAGCGCATGACCGATCAACGCGTGTGGAAGTACTGGCAACTCGAGAATTTCCTCGCGACCGGACGGCGCAATCCCGATCCGATCATCGACGACAACGTCATGCTGACGGGCTTCTATCAGTCGCAGATCGGCATGTACGAAGCTGCCACGGGTTCGACGAAGTTCGATGAACCCGGTTCGTTGAAGTTCGTTTGGAAAGACGGCCGCGTGTTTGCGTACGACCACAAATCGATCAGCGAAGCGATCGTCGACAATCTCGAGCGCTCGAACCTCGGCCTCTATTCCTGCGAGCCCACGTGGGTGTTCACGATCTGCAACACACAGGCAGCGCAGGGATTGGTGGGCTATGACCGCATTCACGGCACCAACTACTGGGGCCGAGTATCCGAGCGCTTCAGAAAAGGCCTGCTGGAAGAAATGATGACGGCCGACGGCGGCTTCCGTCACATCCGCACCAACGCGTTCGGCTTCAGTTTCAACGACGGCGACGGCACGGGTGAGTATTTCACCAGCGGTTTCCCACGGCTTCGAAGACATCGCCCCCGATCTCGCTCGTCGGGGAAGTGCGTTCGCGTTGAGGGGCGTCAAAGAAAAGATGGCCGCCCTGCAGCACAAAATCGTGGGCGGTTACCTCGACATGAAATTCGCGCCAAAGCGGGAGCGTGCGACATACATCATGTCGTCGCTGGGCGACTGGACCGGCGTCATCGGCGGCGCGCGCGCCGTGGGCAACGAAGAAGTCGCGGCCGCAGCGACGCGTTCGATGGAACGCGATTGCGCCACGGGCGCGCGTTTCCCCGATCGTCCGCTGCGAGCCGGCGTGCAATCCATCGCCGTTGCGCTGTGGCCGCGCTGGGGCCAGCCGATGTCGTTGGGACAACTCACGCTGCGCGGTTACGTGCCGCCGCGCGGACCGATTCTGGAACACGCACCGTGGCCGGCCGTCATCGTGACGAAGGCGCGCTGCGACGACGGCAGCAGCAGCCTCGATTGGATCGTCGAACCGTATTCGGGCGATGCAACCACTCCGCGCGATTTCAAATTTCGCGCACTCGCGCCGAACGCTGCATATCGCCTGCGCGGCAGTGGCGTGGATTGCGCGCTGACGGCCGACGCGCAAGGACGTGCGAGCGTCTCGTTCGCGGTGCCGGCGCGGCTCGATCTTCGTCTGGAGTCGGCCGATGCGTAAGTTCTTCATCGTCAGCCGCTGGTGGGACCACGTGATGGGATGGTCGTTGTGGCTGCGCGGGCGGCCGCGTTGCGCACGATCACCGTTCGAGCCGCCCGCAAATCGAGACGATGGCGCCGCCCCCTCCGAGTGATCGTGTGACTTCACACGCGCAGATCCGTTTGCGTCGAGGGATCGGCTTCCTCGGCATAGCGTTGCTGTTGGGAATCGACGTCTATGCGACGGGACTGTTCGGCGGCAGCGAGCGAGCACTCGCCGTGGTGCGTTCGATCGTGTTGCCGGGCCTGCCTTTCCTCGAATGGAATCTACTGTACGGCGCGGTGGCCATCGTTGCGGCGTTGGCGGCCATCGGCGCGTGGTTGCGTTGGGCATCCGACTGGTTGCCAGCGCTCGTCATGTCGATCTGTGTCGGCATTGCCGTGTTGTAATGCCGTTGCATCACCACCACGAAGCGGTCGAGTCGGTGTCGCGTCATGTCCTCGAAAGCAACCACGAGTTCACCGTAGTGCTGGTGGTGTTCGCGCTCCTTGCACGCCTGCGTTTGATGTTCGATCGATTGCCGGGCAGCGGCTGGGTTAAACGCCAGTTGCCGGCGGGGATGTTCTTTCCCGCAGTCGACATCGCGCGCACCGCCGCGCTGTCCCTGCTTACCTCGCCACGTGATGACGCGGCGTCGACCGCGTTGGCCGATCCACGCTTGTCGGCGCGCGCGAGCCGAGTCAACCGATGGGCACGCATGCGCGGCGGCGATCCCTATAATTCGCGCACGCGCCGCTTCGTGCCGCGATGGCATTGGCCGGCATGTTCGATGCGACTCAACTCGCGCGCTTCAGAACGGACGCACGCGCGCAGCACGCCGGTGTGCCGCCGAGCGAACCGACCTGGATTCGGCCGCTGGACGGCATGCTCGCCGCGCTGGCGCTGCAATTGTTGGGAGAAGCGGACTGTGTCGAACGATGGCGATCGACGTTTGCATCGCGCTTCACCCTTTCCCACGGCCGCAGAGCTGCCGCACTACATGCACCGACGATGTTGAGCATCGGCACCGCGGCGTTGTGGGAACACGCGGCTGCGACCGCACTGGGACGTCATGCGGGTTGGCTCGACGACGAGGACTGGAAACACCTGCGACGGCATTGCCTCGGTAGAGCTGCAAGCGGCGCGCGCGATCAACAGACGCTGCGTTTGATTGCCGCAGGCAAACTCTGGGCAACGATGGTCAACGACGTGGAGGCGGTCGAAATTCTGAACCGAAGAAGCGTGAACGGCGATGCGCTCGCGCTAACGCTCGAGACCATTGCAAACAACGTGCAGGGAATGCAGCGCGACTCGACCGCACGCTCTAACGGACTCTGACTGACCCAATCTGAAGCTAGCGGTTGGTGGCGTGCACAACCGTATTGCGCCCACTCGCCTTCGCCTCGTACAGCGCAGCATCCGCGAGCGCGATCAGCCGCTCACCCGCCATCGTCAAGTCGTTAGCAGCCGCATTGGGTCGATGCTCGGCAACGCCGATCGAAACCGTTACCTCAACCGGCTCGCGCACACCGGGCAGCTCGATCGACTTTGCCGAAACGATTCGTCGCATCCGCTCCGCGAGTACACGACCCGCGTCCAATGCCGTGTTCGGCAGCAATATCACGAACTCTTCCCCGCCGTAGCGCGCCGACACGTCGCTGTCGCGCACCTCGGTGCCGATGCAGCGGGCGAGCTGTCGCAGGATCTCGTCGCCACCGAGATGGCCATACCGGTCGTTGATCTTCTTGAAGTGATCGACGTCGATCATCAGACACGTGAGCGCAGTGTTGTCGCGCCGACAGCGGGCAAGCTCTTCGTGCAGGCGGGTCTGCAGATATCGCCGGTTGCGCCAACCCGTCAGCGCGTCGGTGAAGCCGCTGCGAACCAGCCGCGCGCGATTCACCGCATTTTCGAGGCAAAACGCCGCGATGACGGCGAGGTGATGCAGGAAATCCGTCGCGAGGTGTCCGCCGAATCTGAGGCTTTCGTCGCTGCCGAGATTGAGGCTGCCGATGACGTGTCCCTCGCGCGTTAGCGGAAGCAACGCAATGCTCTGAAGCCGCGGGTGAGTTGGAAACAGCGGCGCGTGATCGGACACGCCTGAACTTCCCGAGCCACGGCTTGTTCGCTTGCACGAACAGTGGCGCCAACGCACGCATCGAATCGACGAACACGACGTCTCGAGGCTCCGCGCGATGCGGCTCTTTAGCTACCAGCAGATGCCGAACTTCGTGTTCCGGGTCGGCGAGCACCAGCGTTGCGGCCGCGAGACGGTAGCTCGTGCGCAGCCCCATCGTGAGACGTTCCAGAAGCGTCTCGAGACTGTCGGCCTCGAGCAGTTCCATCTCACGCTGTTGTGATCTCCGCCAGGCGTCGTCGTTCTTGCGCGCTTCGTCCGTGAGCGCCGCGATGCGGCGCTTCAAGTCGATGAGTTCGCGGTCGTCCTTGTCCACGCGTTGCCTGCGTTGCCGTGCGCTGCGGTGTTCGGCGCTGCTTCATCGAATTGCACACCGATCTGAAACTCTCATCAACGCAAATGCGATCAGGGTTTAACGCGCGTCTCACTTTGATGTTGCAGGAATCGAGTTGCAGGAACGACGCGTGAGCATTCCGCAACGACTCGCGCTCGAACCACTCAATCGTCTCAACCCCTGTTCGGCCAATTCGTCGCCCGTAGGGTTCATGGCTGCCCCGGTCTTCCGCCATGATGCGGACGGGGGCAGAATGCACCGCTGATCAAAATAATGACTGGGGGAGACATGGAAGGAACCGTCGATCTGCACGACCTGCGATTTCGCTGGGAGCTTCGAGACGTACCTCGCGGCCCGGCCCGTTGCACGCTTCACGTCGCGTTCGGTGAATTGGGCATTGCCCGACCTTATGCCGCGAAGATGACGCGCGACGAAGCACAAAAGGAAGCGGCGCGTCTGGTGCCGGAGTTGCTCAGAAAGGTCAACTGACCGGGCAGTCTGTCCATCGCGAGGCCGGATGCGCCAGCTCCGGCCGTGAAGGCTATTCAAACGAGGTACCGCAATGGCCCGTGACATTTCGTCTCAAGCAGTCGTCCGCCTCTGGCCCGATGGCCCAGCCCGGAAGCTCACTGGCGCCGTCGGACCTGAAGTGACCTTCCGCGGCCCTGTTGGAGTCGCCGCCGAGACGGTGATGCTGCGCAACGTGGCGGACCCGACGCTGACGATCTTCCGACCGACCACCGCGAAGCCGAACGGCGTCGGTGTGATCGTGTGTCCGGGCGGCGGCTGGCGGCTGTTGGCCTGGGAGCACGAAGGTATCGATGTGGCCGACTGGTTGGCGTCGCTCGGCTACACCGCGTTCCTGCTGAAGTACCGCGTGCGCGGCACTCCCGCGAAGCAGGCCGACTACGACGCCGACATGGTGAAACTCGCGTCGCAGATCGACGTTACCCGCAGAGGCCGCAAAGCACCGCGCACCATCGGCGATGTCGTTCCGTACGAAACGATCCGCGACGCGCGTGAAGCCGCGGCCGACGACGGCCGCCGTGCGATCGAGATCGTTCGCGAGGGTGCGAAGGACTGGGGCATCGATCCCAACAAGGTCGGCATGATCGGGTTCTCGGCGGGCGCTTTTCTCGTGGTCGATGTCGCAATCGATCCGCGCGCAAAGCCGCTCGCATTCGTTGCGCCGATCTACGGCGGCGAAACGCTGGGCCGCGCCGTGCCCGCCGATGCACCGCCGCTGTTCACCGTCATGACGCAGGACGACATTCTTCTTCATCGACTCGCGGAGAATCTCTATTCCGATTGGACGGACGCCGAGCGTTCAGCGGAGATGCACATCTATCGACGCGGCGACCACGGTTTCGGAATGGTGAAACAGGGCGCGCCGTCGGACCGCTGGATCAATCTGTTCCACGACTGGCTCGTCGATCAGGGATTCGCGTAGCGACCTCTCCGCGACAACGCCGTACTCGCCGCAAGCAGACCCCACGCGAACAGGAACTCGAACATCAGCTTCGAGCTCTGCGTAACGAGAATTCTGTTCGCGAGCGGACTCGCAGCCTGTTCCGGATGAAGCATGCGTCCGGTGCTGCCGATGCGCGCGCTCCATTGCGTCGGCGAACCGGTTGAACACCCGCGCGCGCACGGCCGCGAGAATCGCGTCCTTGTCCTTGAAGTATCCAGACCGCGTTGATGCCTAAGGCGGGCGCTGATAACCGTAGTCGAGCGAATTCACTTCGACGAGTTCGCCGTTCTCGAAGCGCAGCTTTTGCATCAGCCGGGAACTGCCGAAGTTGTAGACCCAGACCTCGACCGCGATATCGATCAACGCGCCGCTCGAATACGGCCGGCCTCGTATCCAGACGACCTCGGGGCGCTGAAAGGCGCTGTGCGTCACCTGCTCGGGCTCGCCGCAGGCATCGAGCACTTCGAACATCTGCATGCCGCGGTCGATGATGTGCACGCCGCAACGGAAACCGTCGGCGGACGCCGGCATCGCAAACGTCAGCGCGGCTACGAAGAGCAACGCGCCGATTTCCGGACAACGGTCTTTGATACGAATCGCGAAGCCTCGATACAGCACGTACATGACCGCGAGCTTACACATCCGAAATGAACGGTTGCTGTACCTTAATTCGAAACGCGGTCGACGCGTGCGGACAGTTCCATCGACGCAGTCACAGGTTCTTCCGGAACGGGTATCGGGTCTGCGGACCGATCGCTTGCAAATCCGAGGTCTTGTTAGACACTCAGTGAACAAGCGTTTCTGTTTCGGGGTATGGAAGTGTCCGACGCTTTCTTCAAAAGACTCTTCGGCGATTCCGAGCCTACCCACGTGGGCAGTGGCTGGGTCAGCGGCGTGGCATCGGTGTTCTTCGGAATGCTCGGTCTCGGCGGCGTGCTCGTGCTGCTGTTTCCTTCGGCTCTGACGCTTCCGGAAGCGCGCTCGCTCTATCCGGTACACATCATGCGCGTGATCATCCAGGCGACCATCGCTGCCGCACTCGTGCTCGGCGCCGTGTCTGCGATTCTGCGACAACGCAAGGTTCTCGGGATAACCGGTGCAACGCTCGGGCTGATTGCGGTACTGCTCGGCGGCGCCAGCACACCGTTGCCCGAAGAAGTCGGATCGAAGATCGGCGTGGGCCTCGACTGGTTCCTGCTCGACCTGTTGGTGATGACGCTCGTGTTCGTACCGGTCGAGCGGCTGTGGCCGCTGCATCCGCAGCAGGGCACGTTCCGTCCCGAATGGACCACGGATGCGTTCTACTTCGTATCCACGCATCTGCCCGCACAACTGATCACCTTCCTGATGTTGTTACCCGCCACGATGGCATCGAAGTGGCTGGCCATTCCGGCGCTGATGAAAACCGTCGGCAGCTTGCCGCTTTTCGTGCAGCTGCCGTTGGCCATCGTCGTTGCGGACCTCTCGCAGTACGCCACACACAGGGCGTTCCACAAGATTCCATTCCTGTGGCGCTTTCACGCCATTCATCACTCCATCAAGACGATGGACTGGATCGCAGGCTCACGTTCGCACTTCGTCGACATCCTGATCACGCGCGGCCTGATCCTAATCCCGATGACGCTGCTCGGTTTTTCGCAGGCTACGATGGCCGCTTATCTGATCTTCGTGTCGTTTCACGCCACGTTCTGCCACACGGATTTCCGCCCGCGTGTGCCGTGGCTGGAGCGACACGTCGTGACGGGGCGTTATCACCACTGGCACCACGCGGCGCATCCCGAAGCGGTAGACGTGAACTTCGCCATCCATCTGCCGTTCATCGATCGTCTGTTCGGAACGTTTCACCTGCCGAAGGACGCGTGGCCCGATCGATATGGTTTGCTCGGGCGAACGATGCCTGCCGGGTTCTTCGCGCAGTTGATCGCCCCATTCAAACGGCAGAAAGACAAACGCCAGAAGACCGCCGCTACAGCGTGACCTCCGCCAGCGCCAGATCGGTGGGTCTGTGCGTTCCGGTTTTCGAACCCTTCACTAGCCCCAACGCATTCATCACGCGAACGGTCGGAATAGCCGAAGTCGAACTCGGCGTCGTCGTGCGTGGTGCGCAGCAGGTGCGGATAGCGGTGGTGATTGTTCTGCCAACACGCGCTGAACGTCGCCATCACCGGCAGCCAGTCGCCGATGTTCATCGCGTTGTCGGTTGCAACGTCATAACGTCGCGAGCCCCAGCGGCGATCGTGCGTCCAATAGTTCTGCACCATGTTCACCCACAGCGCGAAGACGCGAACGCCGAGCCAAACGCCGATCGCAAACGCCCAGTCGCGAACGAACAGCCACAAGAGCCCGCAGCTCAAAATCGGCGAGACGACGATGAACAAAGGGTGAGACACCAGACGGAACGGCCACGTTTTGAGAATGGCGTCGTTCGCCATGTCGTCCGTGCACGGATACGGGAAGAGGCACAGGTACAGCGTTCGCCAGAATCCATCGGAGGAGAGCTTGTTCGGATCGCCCGCGTGGTCGGCAAACTTGTGGTGCAGCGGTGCCGATTCACCCAGCTCACCGGATCGACGTAAACGCAGAAGGCGTTGTTCACCACCGTCGACGGTTTTGACGAACCAGTCCTTGTAGTCCAACGCGCGGTGCGCGATGCCGAGATGGATGATGTCGGAGAGATAGACGCCGCCGGAAAACCACGACGCCAACAAATACGCGAAGCCGACGGCCATTCCCCAATACGGTCCGAGCCACGGCGGCGCCAGCAGCGCCGATATCAATAACTGCATCGCGAGAATCGAAAAACCCAGCACGTTGTAAATTCTCATACGCGGCTCCTGCTCACGCTGCTCCAACTCTCCACGCCTATAAGACCGGATCGACCGGCAACAATCGAAACATCCACACCTTCAGACGCTTGCCGAAATCGACTTCGTCATCGGGATTGAAGTCCGCTGTCGTGTGCCAGCTGTTCTCGGGCCGTATGTCGCGCTCGATGCTCTCGGTGAGCTGGCGCGCCAGTTCCTTGTTGTCAATCAGCACACCGACTTCGGTGTTCAGGTTCGTCGAACGCGGGATCGAGGTTGAACGTGCCGATGAAGAGAGTCTCGTCGTCGATCACCATGCTCTTGGCGTGCAGACCGAACGACGGACCGTACTTCGCGAGACGCGGATAGATGAGCTCGTCGCGAATCGCAGGCTTCGGATTGAACTCGTAGATCTCCACCCCTGCTTCGAGCAGATCGGCACGCTGCGACGAATAGCCGGCGAACGCGGGAATGTTGTCGGTAGATGCGAGTGAGTTGGTTGATATGCGGATCCTGACGCCCTGCTTGACGAGTTGTGCAAACAGTTCGACGCCACCTTCCGGCAATATCAGGTAAGGCGACTGGATCAGCACGGATCTCTTTGCCGACTTAGCCGCATCGATCAGCTGATGCGTCGATCTGCCGCCGCCGCGCAGACCGGACGCTCCATCGTTCTTACCGGGCTCATCGCTGACAAAACGAACATCGCTCCACACCATCGCGTCCATCACCGCCTGAAATGACCGGGGAATCGCGTCGATGGCCTGACGCATCTCCGGTTCGAAATTCGCCGGATCATCGGCATAGGCGTGCAATTCCGCGGAACGTTGCGCTACATCCTCGTCGGATACTTCGCCTCCCCTGCCCTCGAAGATTTTCTCCACGGGTACCGCGAATTCGCTTTCCCAGAATTCGTTGAAGTGGTCCTGCATGTCGTGCACGGCGGATCCCAGCAGCAGCACGTCGCGATCTCGGAAATTGAACGCGTGATTGAAGTTGAAATACTCGGCCGCCATGTTGCGGCCGCCGGTGACGCCTGCAACACCGTCGAAGATCGCGGTCTTGTCGTGCATGCGCTGGTTGACGCCGCGGAACTCCATCAGCGTGTTCTTGAACTTCTCCCAGGTGCTCACGCCCACGACGAACTTGCGGGTTGTAGATTCGGATCTGCACGTTCGGATGCGCGGCCAGCAGCAGCAGCGTGCGGTCTTCTGCATCGATGATGAAGTCGTCGACGAGCACTCGAACCGACACGCCGCGTTCGGCAGCGGTCAACAACTGTTCGGCGGCGAGGATGCCGATGTTGTCGGTGCTCCAGATGAAGTACTGCACGTCGATCGAGTGTGCCGCGCGCATCGTCAACCAGGCGCGAGCAATCAGGGCTTCTTCGCCCTTCTCCAGGATATACACGCCGGTCTGCGATTCCATGCGGGCGGTGCAGTCTTCGCAGATGGATTGAAGCCATTCGTCGATCGGCGGTGCCGCGAGCACGCCCGCGGGACTCAGCATCAAGAGGAGAGCGCAGAGTCTCACGTGCTTCATCGATGAAATCGCCGCCCCTCCCCTCTATGAGGCCGTCAGATGAGCCTCGTCGGAGATTTCACCATGCCCGCAAATGCGCGCGCAATACCAAGGCCGATGCTGCCGTCACGGCAGCCACTGTCTTGATCAGACAAAACCGGGCCGTTAGTCACAAAGTCGCGGCCGCGGTGCGTTCGGGCTGGATGTTGCGCGCGAACCGCGGTCTAATTTGCACCCTAGAACGCGTTTTAAGACCCCCTTTCTTTTAGAAGAGCCCCTATGGCAGAGAACGTCGCGGTTGTCGGCAGCGGCATCGCAGGAATGTGTACGGCGCTTGCGCTCGCGCGGCGCGGTTTGGCAGTGACGATGATCGAGCGCGATTCGGCGCCGCCGGAAGGCGACGCCGACAAGGCGTTCTTCGAATGGCCACGGCGCGGCGCCTCGCAGTTCCGCCATCCGCACGCGTTCCTCGGACTGATGTGCAATCTGCTGCAGGACCAGTACCCGGACCTGCTCGACGATTTCTATGCGGCCGGCGCTCGTCGCTTGAGCTTCCACGAGATGCTGTCGCCGGAACTCGAGCCGCGCTACAAGCCCGAACCGGGCGACGAGAAGTTGTGGGTTCTGCTGTGTCGTCGCGCAACGATCGAAACGGTGCTGCGACGCTACGTCGAACGCATGCAGAACATCCGCATCGTCAACGGCGTGACGATCGATGGAGTGATCACGGATTCACAGGAAGGCGCGTTGACCGTACGCGGCGTCAAAGTGCGCAGCGATGCTGCCGATCGCGTCGGCAGCGAAATTCGAGCGGACGTCGTCGTCGACGCAAGCGGCCGCACGACGAAATTCCCGCGCTGGTTCGCCGAACTCGGCACGACGGTGCCGGAAGAGAACGACGACGCCGAGATCGTCTACTACACGCGTCACTACCAACTGCGCCCCGGCGTGGCGGAACCGCCGCGCAACGGCAAAGATCGCCCTGGCGGTGATCTCGGGTACATCAAGTTCGGCGTGTTCCCGGGCGACAAAGGGAGCTTTGCGATCATCGTTTGTCTGCACAACAGCGAGACGGCACTGCGCGAGGCAGTCAAGGACGGCGCCACGTTCGATGCAATGTGTCGCGGTATTCCCGGCCTCGCGCCGTGGGTCGAGGAAGGCAAAGTCGACGCAACAACGCATCCATTCGGCATTGGCGACATTCGCGCGATATGGCGGCATTACGTCGTCGACGGCAAGCCGCTGGTGAAGAGCTTCTTCGCGGTCGGCGACGCGGCACTGCGTACCAACCCGCTGTACGGACGCGGCTGCAGCACCAGCATTCTGCACGCGCACTTGCTCGCGGACGTGTTGACCGAGGTGAGCGATGCGACGGCGCGCGCGATCGAGTTCGACAAGCGCACCGACACACAATTGCGGCCGATCTTCGAGGCCAGCCTGGCGGAAGATCGCAACGGCATTCGTCGCGCGCTGGCGAGCACCGAAGGTCGCGTCGTCGAAAAACCTGACTCGTTCAAGAAGTGGTTCGGGCTCGCATTCGGCGATGCGATCGCAGCCGCAGCGCGTTACAACCTGTACGTTTTGCGCGGCATGATGCGCACGGTGAATCTGCTCGAGAAACCCGGCGCGTTCCTGCAGGACCGTCGCACGCAGCTGATCGTGATGATGTACATGCTGCGCGGCCGCTCGCGAAATGCCGCCACGCGGATCGTGCGTGGCCCGAGCCGGGACGAGATGCTCGCGTTGGTCGCGAAGCACTGACAGGGTGCGGCGAACCGCCGTGCCCCTCTGCGGGCGTGTCAGAGATTGATCGGCCACCCGCGCCCATTTGCGTGCGATCTTCGCCACGTTGGAGGCGTGGGTATCCAGAACCTACCGCCACGGATGGCATCCCGTGCCCGATGGCCGACTTCGTTCGAATGCGTGCTAATTCACGCCAAGGCGCTCTTTCTCCATCTCCCGAACCGGTGCTGGCGACGTTGCTTTTTGAACGTCCCCCCGGAATCGCCCTGGTGGGGCGGACACACTCGCCACAATTCACATCGACGCAGATCTGGACTCTGATCGGTCGCCCGGCTTACCTTTCGATCCTGGACCGAAATAAGCAAGGCCGAGGATGGGGCAACTGCGGACGGTACATGGCGCTGGCCATTGGTACCTCGTCGCCCGCCATGGCGACAGGGTCCTGCGCGTGCGCCCGCGTTTATTGCTTGGAGAGACGGCGGCAGGCGAACTCAGCTTCGACGCCTCCTGCGCCCAGCTAGAACTCGATGTCGACGACGATGGCAGCATCCTGCTCAACGCCGTGGGCGGCCACGAGCTGGAGTGGGCCGGCGGCGTGCGTTGCCATCGGGAACGTCTCGCGCGCAATCGCGGCGCGGAAATCCGCCTCTTTCACAACGTGCTGTTGCTCGATACGGACTTTGTCGAGGAACCCGAAAGCGGGTTGCCGAACGAGGAGGTCAAGGAAGCGCAGATCCGGCGTTTTCCGGACCTGCTACTGGGGAACCCCGTCGACAGAATCGTCGCGGAACCGCCAGCCGCCTCGCTCGAGCCGCCTCCCGCCGAGCCGCCACTTCGCGCGCTCGAACCGCCACCCCGCAGCGAGCCGCGCCCACAAAACTACGACAAGCGCCGGGCCGATCCGCTCAGGCAACAGACCACTACGGGCTCACCTCGAGTCCGGCGCGCATCAAGGCGTGCAGCAATAGTCGGGCTGGTCGCGCTTGCTGCGATCGGCTTGGCGGTGCTCTACAGCGAACCGCAAAAGACCGGCGCGCCAGATACGTCGGCAACCGTTGCAATCGCGCCAGCACCGCAGACCCCATCGGTTCAGTCGCGCTCGGCGACTGTCACTGACGCCGCTCCTGCGGCAGACGTAAAACCGGCGCTGAAGCCCGCGTCAGACGCGCCGCCTTCAAACGTTGCGACCCAACCTGAAGGGGCATTGGTACGGCCACCCGAACCATCATCGGGGCGCGCATCGACTGCTGCGTCCCAGTCTGCGCCAGTCGCCGCTCTCAGCGGCCCGTCGTCCGCAATTCTCTCGGCACCTAACTCAGTTGGCCCGTCCGCGCGTCCGCCGAGTGCCACGCCGGCGCCGCCTCGAACTTCCGCGTCGACGCTTCCGCCAATTGAAGTAACAAAGTCGGCATCGGTTACAGCATCGCAATCCAGCTCGGTTGCATCACGCTCTACTGAACCAGGCCCAAAGCCTTCTGTAGCGCCGTCGCCCTCCCCGACTGCGAGCGTCGGCGCCGCCAGCGAAACGGTCCAGCCTCCCAAAGCCACCGGGACCCCCACATCGAATCCTGCCCCGGTCGTTACCTCTCAAGAGAACGCCGCTGCGCGTCGCGAGGCTGCGGCGCAGGAAGCACGCGTGCGTGCCTTGTTCGCGGCAGACCAGGCCTTGGCGCAGGGCCGACTCATGAGCCCTCCCGAGGCGAACGCCTATACGCTGTACAACCGCGTGTTGGCACTCGATCCGGAATCTCCGGAAGCCAAGCGCGGACTGCAGTCGGTCCGAGCGGGGTTGATCAATAGCACGCTGGCTTCGCTGGCGGGGAATGCGCTGGACGACGCTCGCAGATCTCTGAAGGCAGCCGCTGATGCCGGCGCCGACCCGATGCTGGTTGCCAATCTGCAAGGCGAGATCGAATACCGACAGGGCCAGGCCCTCCCACAACAATGAGTAGTCCCGCTGTGCCGCCCAGTCTCGTGCTGATCCGACGCCTTGCCGACGGCAAGGTCGAGTGGATTCCGTTGGGAAATCCGCCGTCTCACGTTCCGGTAGCGCCCGACGCCGCCTACACGCTCGTCGACCGTGCGCACTACGAAGCGCCGCAAACACTGGTGGTTCACCGGCAGGGCGAGAACCTCGTGCTCGAGGTGGAGGGCGCCGAAGCGGTCGTTCTGGATGGCTTCTTTACCACCGCGCACGTCGAGTTCTACCCCACGACGAACATTGCAAGCGGCGCGGGTCCTTTTTCCGGCGCGCCGCTCACAGCGGACTCCTCCGTGCCAGCGGCCTCCCCGGGCGAACAGCCCGTGTGGACCGCAGGGCCCGAGAGTGGCGCCGGCGCGAGCACACCGGCTGGCACCACTGCGGGAACGGGTGCCGCAGCCGGCGGCGGAACCTCGCCGATGCTCTGGGTGGGGCTTGGCGTGGGCGGGCTCGGGCTCGCGGCTCTTGCCGGCGGAGGCGGCGGAAGTGGTGGCGGAAGCGAAACCACAGTCCCTCCTCCTGCCGATACCGTTGCGCCAACGATCACGTCCGGGGCGACGGCTGCGGTGGTCGCGGAAAACAGTGGCGCCGGTCAAGTCGTGTATACGGCCAGCGCCACAGACACCAGCAGGGTCAGCTACAGCCTGAAGGCAGGCGTGGGTGATGCATCGGCGTTCACCATCAATGCAGGAACCGGCGCCGTCGCGTTGACCGGTAACCCGGATTTCGAGGCCAAATCCACCTACACGTTTACGGTGGTCGCTACAGACGCCGCCAACAACAGTGCTGAACAGCCGGTGAGCCTGACCATCGGCAACGTCAACGACACTCCGATCACGATCACTTCCGGCGCGACAGCGGCGGCGATTACGGAAAACAGCGGCGCGGGTCAGGTCGCCTATACCGCTACGGCGACTTCGAGCACCGGTGCGGCGATAACTTACAGCCTCAAAGCAGTGGGCGACGCATCGGCATTCAGCATCAACGCCAGCAGTGGCGTCGTCACGCTTGGCGAGAACCCAAACTTCGAAACGAAGCCCAGCTACAGCTTCACCGTAGTCGCCACCGACGCCGCCGGTAACTTCAGCGAACGAACGGTTTCGCTTGCGATCAACGACATCGTCGACGAATCCCTGCCCAGCGTCAGCGCTGTCGCCATCACCAGCGCGGTCGGGGCGCAGAACGGCGTCCTCAACGCCGGTGATACGGTGAACGTTACCGTGACAATGTCGGAAAACACGGTGGTCGGCGGCACTCCGACCATAGGGCTAACCATTGGCACCAATCCGGTCAACGCGTCCTACGTCTCCGGCAGCGGGACCAACAGGCTCATTTTCGCGTACACGATTCTGCAGGGTCAGGGCGATAACGACGGCATCAGCGTCAGGGCCAACACGTTGGCCCTAAACGGAGGTTCCATCGCGGACCCCGCCGGTAATCCAGCAAACCTCGGCCACGCGCAGGTCAACAGCAATCCTCTGTTCGTCGTCGATACGGCAACGCCCAGTGTCAGTGCCGTCGCCATCACCAGCGCGGTCGGGGCGCAGAACGGCGTCCTCAACGCGGGTGATACGGTGAATGTCACCGTGACAATGTCGGAAAACACGGTGGTCAATACTGCCGGCGGCACGCCGACCATAGAGCTGTCCATCGGTAGCGATAGGGTCAACGCGTCCTACGTCTCCGGCAGCGGGACCAATAGCCTCGTTTTCGCGTACACGATTCTGACGGGCGAGGATGACGGCAACGGCATCAGCCTGCGGCCCAACACGCTGGCGCGGAACGGAGGATCCATCGCGGACCTTGCGGGCAATTCAGCGAGTCTCGGCCACGCAGGGGTCGGCAACAATCCTTCGTTCGTCGTCGATACGACAACGCCCAGCGTCAGTGGTGTCGCCATCACCAGCGCCGTCGGGCGCAGAATGGCGTCCTCAACGCGGGCGACACGGTGAACGTCACCGTGACGATGTCGGAAAGCACGGTGGTCAATACGACAGGTGGTATTCCAGCGATAGAGCTGACCATTGGCGGCAATAGCGATCGGGTCGATGCGAGCTATGTCTCCGGCAGCGGCACCAGCAGCCTCGTTTTCGCGTACACGATTCTGCCGGGTCAGGACGACAACAACGGCATCCGCATGCGGGCCAACACGTTAGACCTGAACGGAGGGTCCATCGCGGACCTTGCGGGCAATCCTGCAAACCTCGCCCACGCGTCAGTTTCCGACAACCCTCTTTCGTCGTGGATACGACAACGCCGACGTTGTCCTCCAGCTCGCCCGCGATCAACTCGACCGACCGTTCCCAGGACACGGACATCGTGCTGAACTTCAACGATGCCATGCAGGCCGGTACCGGCAACATCATCTCAGTAGCGACTTCGACATCCGCACCATCAGCGCGACCGACAGCTCTCAAGTCAGCTTCAACGGTAACCAGGTCACCATCAATCCCACCAACGACCTGATTCCCGGCGCCAGCTATAGCGTCCGCATCGATAGCGGCGCGCTCACTGACGATGCGGGCAATCCCTATGCGGGCATCAGCGACACGTCGACGCTCAATTTCCAGATAGAGGGCTTCTTCGGGCCGTCGGGTCTGACGCAGACTTCGAGTGCCGCCAGCAGCCGTGTCTTTCAAAGCGCGACTGCGACTAGTGAAGCAATCGACATCCAGGTCGCCAGCACGGAAACGTCAACCTCGGCCGCCGTTTGGAGCGGCTCCGCCAACTTCGGAAGCGACGATCGAGTCATGCTCGCGGGCAATGGCAGCGAAGGTGGTGATGCGTCGCTCGCGAACCCGGTACCGGTTGGTGAAGCAGCCTGGCAGTCATTGGCGTTGCAGGAACCCTCCGCGGCCGATTCGACCCCTTTCGACGTGTCGTTACCCGATAACCTCCACGGCGTCGAAGGCCACTCGAGCATCGCATCCTTCGAGCACATGCCTGTCGTCATCTCGACCTCGCAAGGTCTGGCGTGACCTGACACGAACCATGGAGCCGCTGCACCTGCTACGCCGCCTGGTGGAGCACCACAATTTCGTCGCATTGCGCGAAGCCTGTCTGGACCTCGACTCCAGTGAACCCGGCGTGCAGATCCTTCTGGCCCTGGCAGATTTCCATCTCGGAGACGCATCCGTCGGACACCGCGAGTTCTCAACAGTCGATCACCTCACGCTCGACGCGCGCGTGGATCTGGCTGCACTCCATCTCGCGCTGGGTGAACTGAACCAAGCAGTCACGCTTCTGGAGGCCGCTAAGCAGGAGAACGCGGAGCACGCCCTGCTGCTCGCTCGCCTGGCAGTCTGTCGGAAGCTGCAGGGTCGCGACGATACGGCGCTGGCATTGTTTCAGCGAAGCCTCGACCTCCGGCCATCCATCGCGGTGTACCACCATCTGCTTCAGCTTCATCGCGACAGCGGCCGCCTGACGGACATGGCAACGTGTCTCGATGCCGCGTGGAGGTTCTGGTCCGAGGAACAGAGGGATTGGCCGGACGATCAGCGACAGCTTCACAGCGAGCAGCTCCGGGGCGCGCAGCTCGATCTACTGCTGGCGCAGGAGGGTTTCGAGGCAGCAGAAGCCTGGGTCGAGCAACAGCAAGCCGTGCTGAGCGCCAACGAATGGTGCGCACTCCTCTGCGGTTTCGCGACGCGCCTGGCCGCGGTCGATCGCCACAGTCAGGCAGAGGAATGGCTGCGCACCGGACTGCACCGCTACCCGGAAGAGCTGGCACTCTACGATCAGCTCGCAGCGCTAACGCAGATCCAGGGCCGCACACACCAGACCATTGCCGTGCTCAAACGTGCAATCCACCTCGCGAGTGCGCAACACAAATCTACTGAGGGGCTGTTGATCCGGCTTTCGGAAGCCGCCTTGCAATCCAACCCCGTTCTAGCCAGAGAAGCTGCTGAGCGCGCCCTGGGCCCGTGTGGCAAGCAGGCGACATGGACCGCTGACGAGGTCTCTGAGGGGCGTTTGCTGGCCGAGGTGGCGCTTGCCGGTGTCGAGGCGCGGGAAGAGGACTACGTCGCGGCCGAAAGGCGTTATCGGAACGCGCTCGAGCGACGCCCACACACGATTCCGGCCTTAGAGGGGCTTGGCCGGCTCTTGATGCAATTGGGCCGCATCGACGAGGCCGTTGCGCTGTTCGAACGGGTCAAGGCGCTGGATCCGACACGCGGCCACGGCGCACTGATCAACGCACGCCGTTTTCCGGATGACGCGGACACGCTGCAGCGGCTCGAGCAGTTCGCCCGCACACCTGGGATGGAAGGCTCCGTGCGTACCGGCATGTTGTTTCAAGCTCGCTGCGGCCTGGGAAAAGCGCGAGGACTACGACAAAGCGTTTGCTCTCGCCGACGAAGCCAACGCCGCCGGCCGCAGGCACTGCACTACGACCCGAAGGCCCATCGCCAGCATTGCGCGCGATCCGCCACGCCTTTCCGAAGGCGCTGTACGAACACCGTCCCGGCAGCGGCCTTCGCGAAACCTCCTTACCGGTGTTCATCGTCGGAATGCCGCGTTCCGGCACAACGCTGGTGGAGCAGATCTCGCGGGGCACAGTCGAATCCACGGCGCTGGCGAACTGGGCACGATTCCGCGCGTGATCGCGGGGCTGGACCGTTGGGAACGCCACACCGGCTCTGGACGCAGTTATCCGGATTGTGTGGACGACCTCGACCCGCACGTCACGCGACGCATTGCGGAGAACGTCCTCAAGGAGCTGCGCGAATATGCTCCGGATGCCGATCACGTGGTCGACAAGCTGCCCCACAACTTCGAGAACATCGGCCTGATCAAACTGCTCTTTCCGCAGGCCAAGATCATCTCGGTGCACCGCGATGCGCGCGATGTCGCGATCTCCAACTATTTCATGGACTACGCCAACAAGCACAACGGCATGGGGTTCGCGTATCACCTCGAATGGATCGCTGAGCAGCTGGCGGATCACAACCTGTTGATGCAGCACTGGGAGACGGTATTTCCCGGCGAAATTCTCAACGTTCAATACGAAGACGTGGTGAAAGACCCGGCAGACCAGCGCACGCACGATGCTTGCGATACATCGGCGTCGATTGGGAACCGCAGGTGCTCGAATTTCCACGCTGTGAGCGCCCCGTCAAGACCGCCAGCCTCTGGCAGGTGCGCCAGCCGCTCTACACCAGTTCCATGGCCCGATGGCGCAACTACCGGCAACACCTGGGTCCGTTGCGAAGCGCCGCCAAACGGATGATTTCCATCGATCCGATCGAGATGGTGACCTTGCCCGAACCCGGCTGGTTGAATCGCGGCGTCGATCGTTATCGCGAAGGCGACCTGGACGCCGCCGAGTATCTGTTCAAGCGCCTGCTCACCTATCTGCCGGAGCACGCCGCGGCGCGCTTCATGTTGGGTCTGATTTATGTGCGCAAGGGCCACCGCGACGACGGCATCGGTCTGATGGAACTGGCTCTCGAACGTTGTCCCTGGAACCGCCACTGGCGAAGCGACCTCGCGCAGGCGTATCGCTTGGTCGGCCCGGGATCAGGACGCCGTCGCACTCGGCGCCCACCGCGACTCGACTGCTCCCTTGGCGCCCGAACGCCGAAGAATCGCCGCTCCGCCTCGACTACCTGCTGTGCGAGGAATCCACATGCCCAAGTTCCGGATCACCGATTACTGGCGATCGCTGCTGATCAACTGCCTGCTGTGCGGAAGCGCTGCGGCCGACGGCCTGCGCGACGCGTTGCAGGCGACCCTGAACAATCACCCTGCTGTCGCCGGCCAGCAGGCTCAGGTAGAGGCGAAACGACACGCCGCCGACGCCGTTCGCAGCCAGCGTTATCCAACCGTCATTGCGGAGGCGGAACAGTACGGCGCCGGCGGCCGCTCTTCGGGCAGCGAAGATCTCTCTCAGCCTTACGTACTGCGTGTGCGCCAGCCGATCTGGGCGTTCGGCCGCATCGACAGCAGCATCGCTGCTGCGAATGCGCAGGTGAACACGGAGCGCGCCGACCTCTTGCGCGTGCGCCGCCAACTGCTCGAAGACACCGCCGCCGCATATGCGGCCGTACGCGGCAGCAAGCAGCACATCGAAATTGCGCGGCAGAACGTGGCGCAGCACGAAGAGCTGTTGGCGCAGATCCAACGCCGCGTGGAAGGGCAACTCGCCTCCAGCGCCGACGCGCGGCTGGCCGCCGCACGGCTGGGGGATGCTCGCGCGCAGTTGCAGCGCGCGCTGAGTGAAAGCCAGAACGCGATGGACGACCTGGCGGGGTACACGCAGGTGGCAGTAAGTGCCGATGAGCCCGTACCCGCCGAGCTGCTCGAGCGACCCGACTCGACGGACCTGTTGGAAAAAGCGATCGATCAAAGCGCTGAAATCAGCGTCAAGCGCAAACAGCTCGGGCAAGCCGCACTGGAAGTGGACCAGGTCAGGACGGCGTCCAGGCCGACCATCTACCTGCAAGCGGACCGGATCTACGATCAACCGGGCCTGGATGACGAAAGCCAGGCGAGCGTCGTGTTCGAGGCTTCACTCGATGGACTCGGCTTTGCCGCCAGGGGGCGAACGCAGGAGGCTATCTCCAGCAAGGAGGCTGCAACGCAGGACCTCGCGGTTGCGAAGGTCGAGCTGACGCGTGAAATCAAACATCTGGAGCGCGACCGGTTGCTGCAGACTCAGCTGATCGGCTTGCAAACCGCATCGCTAACCGACCTCGAATCGCTGCTCGCCTCCTATCAGCGTCAGTACGAGAGCGGCACGAAAAGCTGGCTCGATCTGTTGAACGTCCAGCGCGAGCTGTTCGAACAACGGCGCCAGCTCACGCAGTCGCAAACGGACTGGCAGATATACTCCCTGCGACTTCTGGCCCGAGTCGGCGATCTCGACAACCTGGCAGGCCTCCAAGAGCAACACGATGGCTGAGCAACGGAACCCGGGCGACCGCCCCGATCTGGGGTTGGTGGAGCGACTGCTGAGCGCGCTCGATGTCGCCTGCGACGCGACGCGGCTCCGCGACGCCGGAGAACGCGCCGGACCCGGCGCGTCGCCCACCCAATGGCTGCGCCAGGTGCTGACGGCTGCGAACGTTAAAGACGTGGCCCTGGTGCTGCTCCCTTGGCAGCGTTTCGACCCGCGACGCCTTCCGGCGCTGATCCGCCACCACGACGCGTGGTACTTCGCGAGTGGGGTGTCTGCGGGCACAGTCACTCTGGCCGCGGCAAACGGCGAAGAATCCACGATTGCGATAGCCGAACTCGACGGCGCCCAGGTCCTTTGGATCAAGCAGCAGTCGTCGCGCTTGCAGATGCAAACGCCGGCGCTGTCGGGGAACCTCGCAACCCAACTGGTCTGGAAGGAACTGTTTCGGGATCGCGGGTGGCTGTGGAAGATCGTCGTGGCGACCTGCCTGGTCAACCTGATCGGCGTTGCCACATCACTCTTCGCGATGCAGGTCTACGATCGCGTCGTTCCCACGATGGCCTACGCAACGCTGACCGCCCTCGTCGCGGGAATGGCGATCGTCCTGGTGCTCGACTGGACGCTCAAAACGATGCGGGCGCGAATCCTCGACAGCCTTTCCGGTGCCGTCGATCAGCGAGTGACGCAACAGGTCTACGAGCATCTGCTGCACGTGCAGCTGGATGCGCAGCCGCGCAGCCTGGGGACATTGGCTGCGCAGGTGAGCAGTCTCGAAGCCGTACGCCAGTTCTTTTCCGCCACCGTTGTGTTTGCGCTGGTGGATCTGCCGTTCGCGCTGATGTTTCTGGCCTTCATCGGTGTCATCGGTGGCGCCGTCGCATGGGTATACGCGCTACTGCTGCCCGTCGCGCTGTCGCTGGGCTTCTTCACCCAGTGGCGGCTTCGCGATTTGTTGCGCGGCCAGCTCTCACGAAGCAACGAACGTCAGGGACTGTTGGTCGACAGCATCCGCGGCGCCGAGAGCATCCGCGCCAACAACGCCGGCTGGCGCTTCGCTCGGGAGTGGCAGGAGATCACCGCGAGCATCGACCGCTACGCCATACAGCAGCGGGCGATCAGTAGTTCCTCCACGGTCACCACCAGCAGCCTCTCGACCCTCGCCTATGTTTGTGCGGTGGTGGTGGGTGTGTGGCAGATCGAGGGAGGCTTGCTGACCATGGGCGGCCTCATCGCCTGCAGCATTCTCGGTGGACGCATCATTGCGCCGGTCGCACAGAGCGTGCAGTACATGGAGAAGTGGCAGCACGTCAGTCAGTCGCTGAAGATGGTGCATCAGGTCCTCGGGCTTCCATCCGAGCGCGGCGACCAACAACTGGCGCTACCCGACGAGGACCCCACTTCGATTGAGCTCGAGGGAGTCCGTTTCGCCTACGCGGGCTTGCCGATCGACCAGCTCCTCATCGACGAGTTGCACCTCAAGGCGGGTGATCGAGTTCTGCTCGCGGGTCAGGTGGGCTCGGGCAAATCCACGCTGCTGAAGGTTCTGGCCGGTCTGTACCGACCCCGAGAGGGTCAGGTGCGACTCGGCCAGGCGGATCTGTGGGAAACGGATCCGCTAATAGTCCGCAATCAGATCGGATACCTGCCGCAATCGGTGCACCTGTTTCGGGGAACGCTGCGCAGCAACCTCTGCCTGTCCGGCACGGCCAGCGACGACCGACTCCTTACGGTCAGCCGGCAACTGGGCATCGACGCGATCGCCGCGGGTAATCCCCAAGGCATGGATCTGTCGATCAGCGAAGGCGGCGAAGGTCTGTCCGGCGGACAGCGACAGCTGGTGGCTCTGGCGCGGGTATTCATCAACCAGCCCCGCATGTGGTTTCTGGACGAACCCACGGCATCTCTTGATAGAGAAATGGAGGAGCGGGTGTGGCAGACCCTCGAGACCGCGCTGCGCCCGAGCGACATTCTGGTACTCAGTACCCATCGGCCATTGCTGGCCAGCCGGCTCGTCAATCGCGTGTTGATCATGCAGCACGGACGCATCGTGAAGGATGGCAGACCGGAGGCGCTGTTGCCGCAGCTGGTGGGCCAGGCCTCACGAGTCCTCGCGGCCCCAAAAGGCAAAGCCGATGCGGTTTGACATCGCTGCACCCGAAGAAAGCGCGCGCACGCGACGGCGAATCGAGCGGCTGCAGCAGGCGCATCGCGGACATCAGGGTCCGGTACTGATTCTTCTGGCGGTCAGCGTCGCGGCGTTCATCGTCTGGGCCAGCGTATTTCAGATCGACGAGGTGGCTCGGGCCCGGGGCGAGGTCATCACCAGCAGCCGCGTGCAGATCATCCAGTCCGTTGACGGCGGCGTGCTCAGCGAACTGATGGTGCGCGAAGGTGATCGTGTTGCGCCGGGTCAGACTCTTGCGCGGCTCGATCAGACCCGGTTTGCGTCTACGGTAGGAGAAATCAAGGCGCGCCTCTACGCGCTGAAGGCCAAGGTCGCGCGCCTGCGCGCCGAAGTCGTCGGCCGAGAGAAGCTGGTCTTTACAGACGGTCTCGAAGATCAGGCGCCGGAAATCGCGAGAGTTGAGCGGGCGCTGTTCACGCAACGCCGTACCGGCTTGTCAGAAGAACTCGCCACATTGCAGTTCGCCGTGACTCTCGCCAAACGGGAGTTGGCATTGGTGCAGCATCTGCACGACGACGGCGACGCCAGCGGCGCGGAACTGTTGCGGGCCGAACGCGGCCTGAACGAAGCCGAGGCCAACCTGGTCAACCGGCGCAATCGCTTTCTCGAAGATGCGCGTCTGGAACTGACGAAGGCCGAAGACGAGATCGCGCAGAACGAACAGCTGCTCATTCGCCGTCTCGAGGAGCAGACGAACAGCGTGTTCGTTGCGCTGGTTCCGGGAATCGTCAAGAACATCCGGGTGACCACGGTGGGCGGCGTACTTGGCGCCGGTGAAGAGCTGATGCAGATCGTTCCGGTGGAGGACGAACTCCTGATCGAGACCCGCGTCAAACCCGGCGACATCGCTCGTATCGAACCGGGCCTCGTCGCCAACATTCGCTTCGACCCCTTTGACTACACCATCTACGGCGCAGCTCCGGGCAAGGTCGTTTATGTGAGTGCGGATACCTTGAAGGAGCAATCCGAGCGGGGAACGGACGTGTACTACCGTGTACACGTCAAACCGGACAGTGCGCCTGTCCGTACCAGCACGGGCCGCACTCTGGAGATCGTGCCCGGGATGACGGCTCAGGTCGACATCCGAACCGGCCGGCGTTCCATGATGGACGTCCTGCTCAAACCGCTGAGAAAGACGCTCAACGATTCGTTCGGCGAGCGTTGAACGCATGCCCCTTTGAGAACCTGTTGGCGCCGCGGCCGGTCGCGGTCGTCAGACGGCGGGTGTTCTAAAGCCCCGTCAGCGATTGATCGGCCGCCAGCGCAGCCACCTGCTTGGTGACGATCTTCGCCATGTTGGGATGCGTGAGTATCCAGAACTTGCCGCCGCGGATGGCATCCAGCACCAGATGACCGACTTCGTTCGGATCCATGCCCTGCTCTTCGAGCATCTTCTGAATGCCCGATGCCGCCCGACCGGCACCCGCCCCATCCGCCGCGGGCTTCGCGCGCCCGGGGCGATACGCCACCGAGTGCCGGCTGATGTTCGTGTTGATCGGCCCCGGACACAGCACTGAAGCAGTGACCGGACTCTTCCGGCCGTGCAGATCTCTCGCGAGCGTCGCCATCAACGCAACGACACCGTGCTTCGCCACGTTGTACGCACCCATGAAGCCGCTCGCGAACAGCCCTGCCATCGACGACGTGGAATTGATGTGCCCTTCGCCCTGCGCCTCCATGATCGGCAGGAAAACGTCGACACCATAGATCGGGCCGTACAGGTCGACGTCGATGATCCAGCGCCAGTCGCTCAGCTTCATCGGAAACGTCGCGGTGGGAATGCCGATGCCGGCGTTGTTGCACAGGATGTGCACGCCGCCGAACGAGTCCATCGCCAGCTTCGCAAGTCCCTGCACCTGTTCGTGAACGGAGACGTCACAGCGCTGACCGACCGCCTCGACGCCGGCGGCGTGAAATTCCTTCACCGCGGCGTCGCGCGCAGCATCGTCGAGATCGGCCAGCACCAGCTTCATGCCCGCACCCGCGAACGCGCGTGCCATGCCGAGGCCAATGCCGCTGGCTCCGCCGGTGATGACGGCAACTTTTCCGGTCAGGTTCTGCATGGACGTTACTCCGGGTGTTCGTGATGCGTGGCTTGGGGCACGGGTGTCGGACGACACGTCGCATTCTGCCGCCGTAGACGCCGGACGCATACCGTTGCGGCTGGTGCGAAGGATCGGAATCCAATCAAATGGGATTGATACATCTAATGGATTTGATGTAATGTCTCCCCGTCGAATCCGAGAAGCTCGATCATGTGCACACGAATGACCTCATCGATTGATCTGCCTGCGGAATCCGACGCCCCTCTGCGCGTGCTGATGGCGATCGTTCTGTCGGCCGTCGTGGCCATGATCCTGGCCGGTTGAGGCACGACGTTCATGAACAGCGATACGCAACAGCTCGCCTCGCACGCTGCGCCGCCCGAGTTCCTTCAACTGGCCGCACATCCGCTGCGTTGGCAGCTGCTGGCCGAACTCGCGCGCAGCGATCGTAAAGTGCGCGAGCTGATGGGCTCGGTCGGCGAACCGCAGAACCTGGTTTCTTACCATCTGGGCAAACTGCGCGACGCGGGCCTGGTGTCCGTGCGGCGCAGTTCTGCGGACCGGCGAGACGCGTATTACGCGGTCGATCTTGCACGCGTCGCCGACCTGATGTCTGCCACCGGCGCCGCGCTTCACCCCGGCCTGCATCTCACCGCGCCATCTTCGCCGACGGGTTCCACTGAAACGGCGCCGCAGAAAGCCGGAGGGGGACGCAAGAAAAGTAAGAAGGCGACGAAGGTGCTGTTCCTGTGCACCGGCAACAGCGCTCGCTCACAGATGGCGGAGGCGCTGCTGCGCGCCCGGTCCAGCAACACCGTCGACGTTTTCAGCGCGGGCAGTCGTCCCAAACCGCTGCACCTCAACGCTGTGCGAGTGATGCGGGACGAATACGGCATCGACATCACCGGCCACGCATCCAAACGTCTCGACACGTTTGCCGGTCAGCGCTTCGACTACGTGATCAGCCTGTGCGACCGCGTGCGCGAAACGTGCCCCGAGTTTCCGCATCAACCCGAGACCGCGCACTGGAGCATCCCCGACCCTGCTGCCGGCCAGCCCGACGACGACTCGAGTTATCCGATGTTCCGCCAAACGGCTGCGGAACTCGACTCGCGCATCGCCTTCCTGCTTGCCGCAATCAACAACCGCAACACCGCGCAATGACAATCAGCGCGCAATGAGAGTGAAGGAGAAGCAATCGTGAAACCCATTGAGACAGTGAACGTCCGCTACATGGTGAACGATGTCGAGAAGGCCGTCGGGTTCTATACCCAGCTGCTCGGCTTCGAAGTGCTGACGAGCTTTCCGCCCGCGTTCGCCGACGTGAAGAACGGCAATCTGCGTCTTCTGCTGAGTGGACCGAACAGCTCTGCAGGTCGCCCGATGGCGGACGGAGCGAAGCCCGGACCCGGCGGATGGAACCGCATCCACCTGCTGGTAGACGACATCGAAGGTGAGGTGGCTCGCCTGCGCGACGCCGGTGCCAAGTTCCGCAACGACATCGTAGTGGGACCGGGCGGAAAGCAGATCCTTCTGCAGGACCCTTGCGGAAACTTCGTCGAGCTTTTTCAGCCGGCGGGTTGATCGAACAGAGCTAAGTGGTCTGCTCTGGTTCCTGCACGATTGCTTCGAACATCGCAGTCGCGCGCTGGATGAAGACCTTGCGCTCTCTGCCGACGAGCGCCTTGTCGCGAATGAGGCGCTCCACCAGAAAGCCGATGAACGTGGCCGCGAGCACACGCGCGCGCGCAGGCGCTTCTTCGCCGCCCAGCCAATCGCGAATCGGGCCGAGAAAACGTTCCTGAATCGCGACGTTGAGCAGCGGCGCTGTAGTGGGCGACGTTGCCGCCCGCAGCAGGAACTGGAAGCTGTGCGCGCGCTCCTCATCCGCGTGCGCGCCGTCCGCCATCATCGTGGCAATCTCGCTTGCGAACGTGCGGCGATCCCACGCGAGGATGCGGTCGGGGTGGAACGAAGCCTTCAACGCAGCCGTGAACAGCCCTTCTTTACCGCCGAAGTAGCGATTGATGAGGGCCACATCCACACCGGCTTCTGCCGCGACATCGCGCATTACCGTGCGATCGTAGCCAAGGCGCGCGAATTGGGCCTTGCCCGCTTCCAGGATTGCGGCGCTGGTCGCGTCGGCGTCGCGCTTTCGCGGCGCTGCCCGTTCTCGCGATGCGGTTGCTCGAACGTTCACGAGCCAACAGCCTGACTAATTGGCGACGCGCCACATACACGTCGAGATCGCCGAGCATGCCGGACCACGCCGCATCCATTGTGTGAGTCCACGCGTCGCCGCACGTCTCATGCACGACTTCCGCTACGATCGCGAAGAACGTGCCGAACACCTCGCGCGGCACCTCGAAACCTTCGTGGTTCATCGCCTCGGCTTCCACGAGATGATCCGCATAGCGACGCTCGCCCACGAAATCGACGATTGCTTCGATCACCTTCATCAGCATTTCGCCTTTAATGGCATCGTTCGTATCGCGCCAGAACAACTCGCGCAGATGCGGTTCGCGCGCGAAGAGCACCGCATAGACGCGCGGCGTGAGATCGCCGCCGCGTTCGGCGGCAATCTCCAGGCTTTGTTCGATTGCGTCGGCGTAGCGGCGATCGGTGCGGGCGGTGGCGTTCGTCACGCGCGCTTCAGGCACGCGACGGAATGACCACACGCATGCTTTCGTAGCCGTGCACGAACGACGAGTAGTTGCGTGTCGGTTCGTCCACCAGATCGATGCGCGGGAAGCGCTTCAGGATCTCTTCCCAGATGATCGCAAGCTGCATTTCCGCCACGCGATTGCCGACGCAACGGTGCACACCGAAGCCGAACGACAAGTGCTGGCGCGGCCGCGCGCGCGTGATGACGTAGTCATCGGGATTTTCGACGGCCAACTCGTCGCGGTTGCCCGACACATACCACATCGCAACACGGTCGCCCTTGCGAATGGTCTTGCCGCTGACTTCGATGTCGCGCGTCGCCACGCGAGCCATGTGTGCAAGCGGCGTCTGCCAGCGGATGGTTTCAGAGACCATCGACGTGACGAGACTCGGATCGGCGCGGAGCTTGTCGTACTGCTCGGGGTATTTGTTCAGCGCGTAGATGCTGCCCGAGATCGTATTCCGCGTGGTGTCGTTGCCGCCGACGATGAGCAGTATCACCGTGCCCTGATACTCCGCCGGCTCCATGTTCCGCGTTGCGGGGTTGTGCGCGAGCATCGAGATCAGGTCGATGCCCGGAGCAGAGTTGACCCGCTCGTTCCACAGTTCGTGGAACCTGCCGAAGCACTCGAACAGCGCTTCGCCTTTGTGCTGCCAGCTCTTCACGGGGCCGTGACCCGGCATGTTGGTGACCATGTCGGACCAATACGTCAGCTTGCGGCGGTCTTCGAACGGAAAGTCGAAGAGCGTAGCGAGCGTCATCGCCGTGAGTTCTTTCGAAACGAGATCCACCCAGTCGAACTCTTTTCCGATCGGCAGGCTGTCGAGGATCTGACCCGCCCGTTCGCGCACCACCGGCGCCATCTTCGCCACGTTGGGCGGCGCCACCGTGGGGGTGACCGCCTGCCGGCGCACCATGTGCTCCGGCTCGTCCATGGTGATGAACCCCGCGCCGCGGCGCGGCCCCATGATCTTTTCCTGTTCGGCAATCGCCTGCAGGTTTGCGAGCGCGATGCCGTCGGCCGAGGAGAACGCTTCGTTGTTCGTGTCCACGGCCATGATGTCGGCCCAGCGCGTGATCGACCAATACGGTCCGAACTCGCTCTCCGGCGTGAAATGCACCGGGTCTTCGCGACGCAGCCGCTCGAACACCGGCCAGAACGTGTCGGCCTGGAATCGATCGGCGCGGGCGGGATTGAGCTGCTCGAGCGGGGTGTTGTAAGCCTCGGCGACGGCTTCAGGTTTAACGGGGATGTTCATGGCGTGGTTGCTCCAGGTGGCGCTTGCGCGAAATATCCCCGATGCCCGGAGCGATGTCAATGCGCGTTGACTTATGTTCCGCTACACGCCGCGGCGGCACCTCGATACGATCGTCAGCGTTTCCGACCGCGAGGCTCGCCCTCTACGTGGGTGCCGTACCGCCGAAGCTTCTACGCATGCTGTTCCGGGCTTGCCTCGGGCTCGGTGTTGGGCTGAGTTTTGCGGCGAACGGCGCAGCCGTGCAGGCGCTGCCGTGCGCGTCGTACAGCTTCATCAACGAAGACGGCATCGTGGAAATGTCGAATGCAATTCGACCTGCGCTCGCCGACAGAGGTTATTCCTGCCTCGCCAAGGACGGGACCGTGCTTGAAGTGGTTCCACCGAAACGAACGGCGAACGCTCAGGCAAAGCCCGTCGAGAAAGCACCGAAGGAAACCGGTCCGCATCTGCGCACTCCTGAAGAACTGCGGAGCGCTGTATGCCTCCGCGCACGACGTAGAAGAGGCGCGCGATCGCGCCATTGCCTCGATCGATGGTTCGATCGCGTTGGCGAAAGCGAACCTCGAGATTCTGAAGCTGAAGTTGCGCGACTTCGAAGGTCAGGCTGCGAACGCGGAACGCGAGGGGCAATCACCGTCCGCGGAAATACTCGACAACCTCGACATCTGCGTACCCAGATCGAGGCAACCGGGCGCGATATCGAGACGAGGCGAATCGAGAAGCGGAACGCGCTCGAGCAATTCGAACTCGATCTCAATGACATCGAACGATTCTTTCCGGCTGCTCCGAACGCGGAATGAATCGCCGCGACCGCAAATGCTCACACCGATTCGCCGATAGTCCGCTTCCTGTGTCTTCAAACGGTTAGGCAATACTCGCTGTAGTTCTGCCGTTCGCTCGTCGCACGATCACACCCGTCTCAGGAGGGATCGATGCCCGGTAAAAGCCTGCTGATTGTCAGCGTCGTTCTCGTTCTGTTGATTGCCGTGTCGGCGGCTGCCGAAGAGCCGCCCGCCACTGCAACACCCTCCGCCACCGATCCGGTGATCGAGGCCTACGCAGCCCTGCCATCGATAACGGACCTGCAGATTTCGCCCGACGGAAAGCGCATTGCGGCGATCTCACCCGTGGGTGGCGTGAACGGTCTCACCGTCATCGACCTGATCACCCAAAAGCAGAACATCGCATTGGCGGCCGACCCCGCCAGATATCAACTGAACGGTTGCCGCTGGGCCAACGAAACACGGCTCGTCTGTCAGGTTCGTATGGTGGCAACGATGGCATTGGGGGGCGACGACCAGGCTCGTTTCGCAACGACGGCCATCTTCGCAGTAGATCACGACGGCCTGAACCTGCTGCGGTTGAGCAGCGACACCACGTTGCACAGCGTCGGCGAACTGAATCGGGGCAGCTACGTTTCGCTGCTGCCGAACGATCGCGATCACATCCTCGTGTCGATGGTGGACCCGAAGGCGGTGGGCGCACTTCAGCAATCGATGCTGACCTCGAACATCACGCTATGGCCGGACGTCTGGAAAATCGACATCTACAACGGCAAGAGATCCCGGTTGATAAAAGCCCGCGACGGCATCTCCGCCTGGATTGCTGACGACCAGGGAGAGGTGCGCGGTGGGTTGGGAACTCGCACCATCGCTCGCGATTCCGGCGATTGGCACGTGCTCGACACCAGTGCGTTCGGACAAGACCCGGACAACGAACCACTCGGGGTCGGCGGCGAGGGTCGCTTCGCCTACATCGCCGCGCGCATCGACGAAGATCGCCGCGGTGCTTACGAGATGGACACTCGCACCGCCCGCGTCACGCGCACGTTGTTTACGGATCCTCGTTTCGATTTCCAGGGCGCCGTGATCGTTCGCCATGGCGAGCCGCAAGCGCTGATCACGGCGGACGACACTCTCCGCCTGATCCCGCTTTCCGACACATGGAAAACGCTCGATGCGGAACTGAAGGCGGCGCTGCCCGGCCAATCGCCCGTGCCCTGGAGCATGGACGACGCCGAGCAGCGCTTCACCGTCGTCGCCGGCGCGCCCGATCAACCGCGCGTCTGGTATTTCTTCGACCGGCCCGCGCGCAAGTTGATACGCATCGGTTTCGAACATCCGAAGCTGCAGGCGCCCCTGCCGATCTCCACCTGGGTCGAATACAAAGCGGCCGACGGCACGATCATTCCCGCGCGGCTCACACTTCCGGCGGAAGGTGCGCGCAATCTGCCTGCTGTGCTGCTTCCCCACGGCGGTCCCGTGGGGCGCGATCAGGGTTTCAGCTTCGTCGCGAGCTTCCTCGCGCGCCGTGGCTATGCCGTGCTCGAACCGCAGTACCGCGGTTCGTTCGGCTACGGCAGAGCCTTCTTGAAGGCCGGCGACAACCAGTGGGGGCTCGCGATGCAAACCGACGTGGTGGACGGCCTCGACTGGTTGCGCGCCGAAGGAATCGCCGATTCGAAACGCGCCTGCATCGTGGGGCTCAGCTACGGTGGCTACGTTGCGCTCGTTGCCGCCTACAAAACGCCCGACCGGTTTCGATGCGCGGTCAGCTACGCGGGACTATCCGACCTGCCGACGCTCGTGAGCAATTTCTCGCACTACGATCTCGGCCGGCGCAGCCAGCAATATCTGCATCTTTCGTCGGACCCCGACGTACTCGAGGCAAACTCACCGCTGTTCAACGTGGCACGCTTCGGTGTCCCGGTGCTGATGATGCATGCGGATCGGGACACCAACGTTCTGGTGGAGCAGTCGCGCACGCTGGCCGCCGCGCTGCAGGCGGCGGGCAAAACGTATCGCTACATCGAACAGGCGAACGGTGATCACTACCTCGGCGTGCAAACCCACCGTCGTGAATTTCTCACGGAGCTCGACGGCTTCCTGCACACCTACTTGAGCGAACCCGGCAGCCCGAGCAGTTCAAACGAAAGCGCTGTCGCGACGTCCCTTCGCTAGCGCTCCTCCGCGCTAGCGTCCTCTGCGCAGCCTCCCTCAGCGCAGCGTTCCATAAGCGACCCGATCGCCCGAGAACGTACCGATCCAATACTGCTTGCCGACGAGCAGCACCATCGTCGCGTTACTGAACGCGGGATTCGGCGGTCCACTGGCCACCAAGGCGCCTTGCATCGTCACCGGATCGATCGCCATCGCAACGAAGCCGCGCGGACACGTCGAGAACTGTTCGAAACCCACATCCGCACCCGGCCGGCCGCCGCACGCCTTTTCATCGTCTTTCATACCGGCGGTCAGCAGCTTGCCATCGGTGCCGCGATGCACGTTGTCCGGCATGAACGGCAGCGTTGGCGGTGGTCCGCAGTTGTTTCGTGGGATTCGTGTGCGCGAACGCGACGACGGTTTGAAGTCCGGTCGAAGCAACGAAGATCTCGCGGCCGTCTTCCGACACTTCGATGCCGTTGTTGCCCGGCAGTTCGCTGCCGACAATCTGCTCGAAGCCGCGTTTGCCGGGCGACCACTCGAGCACGGCGCCTGTGGGCTTGCCCGAGAACAAGTCGCCAAACGTCTTGCCCGGCATCAACAGCACCGTCGCCACTAGAGAACCGTCAGAGAACGACGCGACGCTGTTCGCCGCGAGCCCCTCGGGCATCGGCACACAACCTCTCCAGGTCAGCGCGGGCTTTGTACCACCGGCGGGACTTGCGTCGACATCGAATACTTCGATCGCTTCTCGTGAGCCGTGGCCGACCACGTACAGCGTAGAGTGGCCCTTCTTGCCGGGGCGCAGATGCAAGCCGTGTGTCACCCACTTCGTCGGCTCCGGCGGCGTGGTGCAGTCGGCGAACTGCGCGTCGTGCTTCACGCTCGCACTCTTGTCGGGATACACCTTCGAGTGGGTGCCGTTGCGCGAGTCGATCAGCGTCAGGCCCGTGTCCTCCGCAAAACCGCTCGCGATGATCCACGGTGTGTTCGGCACCAACACCAGGTCTTCGCCGTTCTTGATGCCGCAAACGAACTCGAGCCCGCCGCTGTCCGGGCAGGCGGCTTCGGCCGCGTGCGCGGCATTGAACGAAAACGCTGCACCCAGCAGCGCGACGATCATCAGTGTTCGCATTCATCTCCCCTCTTCTTTTGCCGGCCTTATCAGTCGGCGGTGTCGCGAAAACTAACACGCGCAGATCGAGCGATCCTTCGCGAATTCGACCACCGCGTCGAGCGGCGGAACATATCCGTCAGTCGTATCCACATGGAGCAGCGGGAAAGGAAAGTGCACGCGCATGTCGCGTTCGACCTGCTGCATGCGCGCGATTGCCGCCGTGGTATGTGCTTCCACACTGTCGAAGCCGGCCGCCACCAGCAGCGCCTGGTTGGCAATCAGCGGGTCGTGCCGATTGCGCTCGACCATTCGCGCCTCCGCACGCTCGCTGTGCAGTTTGATTGCCACACAGTCGCCGGCCGCCATCAGCCGTTCGAGATCCGCCGGACGATTCGCGCGCACCACGTACTCGACCACGCAGCTCGCACCACCCTCGGTGAGCGCCTCGACGGTGCGAAGGAACAGCTCCACCGCCTCCTCCGCCGAAGGAATACGTTCGACGGACTCGCTCCATGCACCCGCGGAAAAGAGCAGGCCACCGCGAACATCGTCGCGCGCAAGAAACGGCAACCGCAGCCGTTGCGAGAGTTCGCGTCCCAGCGTGCTCTTGCCGCTGCCGGGCCGCCCGGTGAGCAATATGATTCTCGGCCTCACGATCGATCAGGCATCGAACCGTACGCAGAGCTTCCCGAAGAAGCGCCCGCTTTCCATCGTACGCAACGCCTCCGGAACGTCATCGAACGCGAAGGTACGATCGATCACCGGCTTCAGCTTGAACCGTTCGATATGCGCGAGCATGTCGGCGAACTGCGCGCGGCTTCCCACCGAAATGCCGATCAGATGCAGGTTGTTGCTGAAGAGCATTGGCAGCGAGATCGTGCTGCCGAAGCCGCTGAGCACGCCGATGACGACGATGCGGCCGCCGACGCGCGCGGCGAGCATCGCCTGCTGCAGCGTGTTCTCACCACCTACTTCCACCACAACGTCCACGCCGCGCCCTTCGGTAATCCGGCGCGCCTCAGCGGACCAGTCAGGGTTCTTCGCGTAGTTGATGCCGTGATCTGCGCCAAGCGCTTTGGCGCGTTCCAGCTTTTCATCGC
The DNA here is from genome assembly GCA_963822125.1 of uncultured Gammaproteobacteria bacterium. Lineage (GTDB taxonomy): Bacteria > Pseudomonadota > Gammaproteobacteria > Pseudomonadales > Azotimanducaceae > DATJGR01. Next base: position 181,005 of record CAWGGQ010000020.1, read on the forward strand.
TGGACGACGTGACGATCACGCGCGCACCACGCGTTTTGGCGAACTGCAGCGCAAAGATCGATACGCCGCCGGTGCCTTGAACCAGAACGGTGTCACCGGGGCCCACCGGCGCCTCTACCGCAACGGCCCGCCATGCCGTCAATCCCGCGCACGGCAGCGCGGCCGCTTCTTCGAAGCTCAACGACTGCGGAATGGGGATTACGCCATCGGCGCGCAGCGCGATGCGTTGTTGCAATACGCCGTCGAGCGATCCACCGAGCGCGAGCGAACGCGCTTCGGCCGACACCGGCCCGTCTTTCCAGCTCTGGAAGAACGTCGGCGCAACGCGATCGCCCACGGCGAGACCGCTCACACCGTTGCCTACTGCGTGCACCACGCCGGCACCATCCGAAAACGGCACCAGCGCCGCCGGTGCCTTTGCACCCGGGAATCCGCGGATCGTCGCCAGATCGCGAAAGTTCAACGACGCGGCGCGCATCGCCACGATCACCTGTCCATCGCCGGCCTTCGGTTCCGGCAGCTCTACGCGCTGCAGCTTGTCGATGCCGTATTCGCCGCGAATCTGCCAGCCCTTCATGATTTCCCCTCGTTCAAACCGTTAGCTCACTCAGCTGTCCCACATACCGAGCAAACGCGCTGCAGCGTCGATTCGAACGTTGCTCGGTGCCGGTGCTGCTTTGGTCTGCGCGCCCTCGGCCGGCCACACGCGCGACTCGAAGGCAGCAAGCACCGGTTCGGTGAGGAATCGGCTGCGTGCGCCGTAGACGTGTTTGTCGCCCCATCGATGCTGCTGCGTAACGTAAAAGCGCAGCGGCGCTATCAGATGCAGGTCGCGTTTCGCGCGCGTGATCGCCACGTACAGGAGGCGTCGCTCTTCTTCGACCTGCGCGGGATTACCCGCCGCGAATTCGTTCGGGAAGCTGCCGTCGGTGACGTTCAACACGTATACCGAATCCCACTCCTGCCCTTTCGCGGAGTGCACCGTAGAGAGAATGAGGTAGTCCTCGTCCTGCAGCGGCGGCCCGGTTTCGTCGCCGGTGGCCTGCGGCGGGTCGAGCGTCAATTCGGTGATGAAGCGTTCGCGCGACGGCGACTGCATCGCGATGAGTTCGAGTTGCTCCAGGTCACCCTGGCGTACGTTCGCGGCATCGTACAGTCGTTGTAGATGCGGTTCGTACCACTGCCTCACGCGCGTCATCTGCCCGGACCATTCGTGTGCGTCGTGCAGTTCGCTCAACAGCTGCACCAGCTTCTGCCAATCTTCGTTCGTCGCCGCCGGAACGCGAAAATCGCGCAGCGACCCCAACGCGAACGCGGCCTCTTCCAGCGCGTTCAAACAGCGGTCGGCAATGGCGGGACCAATCCCCGGCAACAACTGCAGCGTGCGGAAGCCGGCCAGGCGATTGCGCGGATTGTCGATCCACCGCAACAACGCCAGCACGTCCTTCACGTGGGCGGCCTCGAGAAATTTCAAGCCGCCGTACTTCACGTAAGGAATGTTGCGACGGACCAACTCCACTTCGAGCACGTCGCTGTGATGCGAACTGCGCATGAGAATCGCCTGCTGCCGCAACGGCGTACCTTGCTCGCGCTTCTCGAGCACCTGTTCCACCACGTACAGGCTCTGGTTGCGATCGTCTTCCACCGTGACGTACCACGGCTTCTGCGCCGAAGGCTGCTCCGAGTGCAGCCGCTTCTGATACTGGCGCGTGCTTTCGCTCATCAACACGTTCGCCGCATCGAGGATCGGTTGCAGCGAACGGTAGTTGCGGTCGAGCGTGACGATCTGCGCGGGCGGCGTGAAGCGCGACGGGAACTCGAGAATGTTCTCCACCGCGGCGGCGCGGAACGAATAGATCGCCTGTGCGTCGTCACCCACTACACAAAGCCCTGCGCCATCGGGCTTCATGGCCAGCAGGATTTCCGCCTGAAGCGTGTTCGTATCCTGATACTCGTCTACCAGCACGTGTTCGAAACGTTCGCCCAGGTGCTTCGCAACCGAGGGTTCCTGCGCCAGCAGGTGCCAATACAGCAGCAGATCGTCGTAATCGAGCAGCTGCTGCGACTGCTTCGCCTGCACGTAGGCGCGAAACAGCTGCGTGAGCTCATCGGCCCATTCGGCGCACCACGGATAATGAGTCTCTAACGACTCGGCCAGGGTGCAACGCGTGTTGACGCGATGCGAATAGATGGCGATGCAGGTGTCTTTGCGCGGAAACCGCTTCGCCTGCTTGGCGAGCCCGAGTTCCTGACGCTTCAGATCGATCAGGTCGGCCGCATCGCCGCGGTCGATGACCGAGAACGACGGATCCAGCCCGACGACATGCGCGTATTCGCGCAACAAACGATTGCCGATCGAATGAAACGTTCCGGACCACATCATGCGCGTGGCGTTCGGATGGAACGCCGCCCGCGGCGATTCGCGCAGCGCCGCATGCGCGATACGTTCGGCGCGTTGCAACATCTCCTGAGCGGCGCGGCGCGTGAACGTCAGCAGCGCGATACGCTCCGGCGCGACGCGCTGCAGCAGTAGAAAGGCCACACGGTGAGCAAGCGTGTTGGTCTTGCCGGTGCCCGCGCCTGCCACGATCAACAACGGCCCTGCGGAAGCGCCCCGAAACTCCGTCTTGCCCTCGACGGTTTCGCTGCCGAACGTGGCCGCCTGCAATTGCGCGGAGTTCAGGCTCTGCCCAAAGGTGGGCGTTTTATCGGCAACGGTGCTCATGCGGCGGCGCTCATTCGAAGATCATGCCGCATGGCTGTATGCAAATACAGTAACGCCGGCTAAACGGGTTCGGCGAGGAACACCGGGATCTTGCGCGTCGTCTTCGCCTGATAGTCGTTGTACGGCGGATACGCGGCAGCGCTCGCGGTCCACAAGCGTTCGCGCTCCTTGGCATCCGTCACTTCGCGCGCGCGCATTTTTGTCACGCTCGTACCGTCGCGAATTTCCACTTCGGGGTGCGCGCGCAGGTTGTAGACCCACACCGGATTCTTGGGCTGCCCGCCCATCGAACCGACCAGCACGTAACCGTTGCCCACCTTCACGCGCATCAGCGGAATCTTTCGCGTTGCGCCCGTCTTGTTTCCCATGTGCGTCACGATGATGCAGGGCAAGCCCGTGTCGAGCAGCGTGGTGCCCTTCGTGCCGCCGCTGCTTTCGTACAACTCGACCTGCTTGCGCACCCAATCGAGCGTAGGAGGTATGTATTTGGTCATGGGCAGTTCCTCGGTATGCGTTTTTTGGTTCGGATCTAGGATACTTCGCAACATGTGCGAATCACACGACGCAATCGACCAGACGGACAGCAACGATCCGCGCAGCGGCTATCGACTGGTGGAACAGTGGCCGGCGTATCCGCCCGGTATGCAATTCGAGATGGGCTCCGGCGTCGCAGTAGACGCAGCAGGCGTCATCTATCTGTTCACGCGCGACATCGAGCATTGGGCGGCGCATCCGCTCGCGATGAAAGACAAGATGGGTAAGAGCAGCATCTCGATGTTCGATCGCAGCGGCCGACTATCTCGGCAAGTGGGGCGCCTCCGACGAACGCGGCTTCGCGCTCGGCGCGCACACGCTGTACATCGAGAAGGACGGCATGTTCTGGACGACGGACCGCGACGGTCACGCCGTGCGGAAATACCGGCCCGACGGCGACCTTGCTGCTGGAACTCGGCACGTTCGGCAAATGGGGCGACGATCGCAGCCATTTCAACGGACCCACCGCGGTGGTCGTGCAGAACAACGGCAACATCGTCGTGGCCGACGGCTACTGGAACTCGCGCCTGGTGTTCTTCTCGCCGCGAGGGCGAGTTCATCAAATCGGTCGGTTCGTGGGGACGCGGGCCCGGCGAGTTCAACACACCGCACGCGCTGGCGCAGGATTCGCAAGGTCGCCTGCTCGTCGCAGATCTCTGCGGCGGCAACTTTCACGACTACATGACCGTGCCCGGCCAGATCGCTGCGCACCGCACGCAACCGACGCCCGGTTGCCGGCCCCGCATCCAGCGCCTCGATCCCGACGGCAACTACATCGACGAGTGGACCCACATAGCGCCCCTCAGCATCGCCGTTTACGGCAACCGCATCTATGCGAGCGACAAGATGCGCAACCTGGCGATCCTCGACGAGGACACCGGCGCAGTGCTGCAGCGCGTGGACGACATCGCGATCTACATCCATCAACTCGCCATGGATGCACACGGCGACTTGTACACCGCATCGGTTTATCCGGAACATGCGGGCAAGAAGCGCGGCGTCGAAGGTCCTTCGCACCGCCGCTGGACGCGCGGCTGAGCTGACACGTCAATCCAAGCAACGGTTTCGCAGGAGATTCCATGATCATCGTCGTAGCGGCCCTCGAATTCGCAAACCAGCAGGACCGCGATCGCGCCGTGGCGCTGACCGCGGACGTGCAGATGGCGACACGCGTCGAAGAGCGCGGCTGTCGCGACTATTGCTTCGCGCCCGATCCGTCGGTGCCCACGCGTATTCAGGTGTACGAACTCTGGGACGACAGCGACAGCCTCGCCGCGCACTTCACGCACAAGAACTACCTGAAGATGGTCGAGCTGCTCTCTTCGGCGAACATCAAATCGAGCGTCAACCAGGCGTACCTCGTCGAGCGCGGTGAGCCCGTGTACGGCCCCAACGGCGAAAAGAAGACGGCGTTCTTCGCGATTGACCGACGCATCGATCGGACGCATGACCGCGACACGATCCTCACGAACGCGCGCGTCTTCACGGCGAAAGACGAGTCGGTCATCGAGTCCGGCGCCGTCTGGGTGTCGGGCAACATCATTCGATATGCCGGCGCGCAGTCGCAGATGCCGGCCGCGGCTGCCGGATGCGAGACGCATCGACGCGAAGGGCAAATTCGTCATGCCCGGCATGACGGAAACGCACGCGCATCTGTCGTTCGCGGATGCGAGCCCGTTCGCGATCGGCGCAACGCCGGTGGAAGAAGCGACCATCACCGCGGTGAACAACGCGAGCGCTGATGCTCGCGTCCGGCTTCACGTCTGCGATCAGCTTCGGTTCCACGTACAAGATCGACGTCGCGTTGCGCGACGCGATCAACGCGGGACGAATCGCCGGCCCGCGACTGCTGGCCGCGGGTCGCGATCTCGGCGCAACGGCCAGCAACGTGGACTGCACCGGGCGGCTTGAGCCAGATCGAAGACGGCCCATGGGCGCCTTCGTAAGGCCGTTCGCGAACAGCGCAAGCTGCGCGTCGACATCGTGAAGATCTTCATCGACGGCGAAGCCATCAATCCCATCAATCCGCCGGGTGAACTGTCGTTCTGCGACGAAGAAGTGGCCGCCGTGGTCGATGAAGCGCATCGACGCAAGCTGCGCGTTGCATGTCACGCGCGCTCCGCCGCCGCGGTGAAGCAGGCGGTGCGCGCAGGCGTCGACTACATCGGCCACGCGAACTATCTCGACGACGAGGCCGTGGCGTTGCTCGCGCAGAACATCGCGATCGCATCTTCGTCGGCCCGGCGATCGCTTGGGAAGTTCAATACCTCGCCCAATGCGAAAGCCTCGGCATTTCGAAAGCCACCGTGCGCAAACAGGGATACGAAGCCGAAATCGACGCAACGATCACGACGGTGGCGAAGTTGCGGGCGGCAGGTGTACGGCTGGTGGTCGGCGGCGACTACGGCATCAGCATCGCGCCGCACGGCACGTATGCGAAGGACCTGCAGTACTTCGTCGAGTCTGTTCGGCATGTCGAGCGCAGAAGCGCTGATCTGCGCCACTCGCAACGGCGGCCCCGCGTTTGATCCGCGCGGCGGTCTGGGAACGCTCGCGGAAGGTTCGCTGGCCGATCTCGTGCTCGTAGACGGCGATCCGATTGCCGACATTCGCGTGCTGCAGGACCACGCGCAAGTTGACGCGTGATGAAGGACGGTCGCTGGGTCTAGCCCGAACGGACCGACAAACCCGCCACCAGTGCATCGAACACTGCGCGACAGCGTGCGCTCGTTTTCAGTTCCTCCGGCATCACGATCCACATGCCCATCTCAACCGATACGGCGGTGGGCAACACCCTGACGAGCAGCGGATCGCGCAGCGCGATCGGCGCCTGACACATGCCGATGCCGTATCCCGCGCGAATTGCCGCCAGCTGCACCACGTCGCTGTCCACTCTCAATGCGAACATCGAGCGATGCAGAAACGGAAAACGCTCGACCATCGCGTAAAGCGCGGGCGACATACGGTCGAAGCCGATGATGTCGTGCGCGGCCAGATCGCCTAACGACTCAGGTGTGCCGCGCGCATCGAGATAGTCGCGATGCGCGAATAGTCCGAGTTCCATCGGCGGCAGCTTCCGTGCAACCAGCGACTGCTGCACCGGTTCGACGTTGCGCACGGCGATATCCGCATCGCGACGCAACAGGTCATCCACCGTATTCGAAGCAATGAGTTCGACCGCGAGCGTCGGATGACGGCGGCGCAGATCTGCCAGGATCTTCGGCATCCACCCCACACTGATCGCTTCGCTCGCACTCACACGAACGGTGCCCGCCACCTGGTCCGTTGCCGCACTCGCGGCGCGCTGAAGCGCGGCCGCCGTCGCGGCCAGCGACTCGGCATAGGGCAGCACACTTCGCGCGAGGTCGGTCGGAATCAGTCCACGCGCCGAACGCACGAACAGGTCGCCACCCACGGCGGCCTCCAGCGTTTCGATGTGTCGCGCCATCGTCGGTTGCGAGAAACCGAGCCGTCGCGCCGCGGCCGACAACGATCCTTCCTGAACGACCGCCAGAAACGTCCGGTACAACTGCCAGTCGGGTTCTTGGCTCATATATTTCCGTTGAGCTACTAGACGATATTCCGCAATTTCATTGAGCTCAGCCAGCCCCTAACGTTGCTCCATCGAACAGACGGAGCAAACCATGACGGACCTGACGGTGATTTTCGGCAACGGCACGATCGGGCGGCGGGTTGCAGAGACGATCAGCGCCCGCGGCGGCTCGGTGCGCATCGCGCAACGCAACGCCCCCGCCAACACATCACCCTCCACCGAATTCGTCGCATGCGACGTGCTCGACGCCGACTCGGTGCAGCGCGCCGTCGCCGGCGCATCGAATGTCGTCCTGTCGGTGGCGTTCACCTACGACGCCCGCATCTGGCGACATGCGTGGCCCAGGACGATGTCGAACATTCTCGCCGCGTGCGAAGCCGCCGGCGCACGAGTGGTGTTCGTCGACAACCTGTATCAGCTGGGCCCGCAGCAGGAACCGCGCACCGAAGACATGCCCCTCAGTTCTTCCGGTCAGAAAGCCGCGATCCTCTCCGACGTAACTCGCATGTGGCAGGCCGCGGCCGACCGTGTGCGCGTCGCCGCGTTGCGTTGCACCGACTTCTACGGCCCCGATGTTGTCGCATCGCATCTGGGACCCAGTGCGTTCGGCGCACTCGCACAGGGCAAGCCGGCGATGCTGCTGGCTCCACCGGACATTCCGCACGACTTCGCCTATGTGCCCGACATCGCTCGCGCGGTGACCACGCTGCTCGACGCACCGGACAACGCGTTCGGCCAGGTGTGGAACATGCCGTGCGCGCCCACGCGTACCCCGCGGGAGATTCTGCAGCTCGGTGCCGACGCGCTGGGCGTTGGATTGAAGGTGCGCGCCATTCCGCTCGGTTTGTTGCCGGCGATGGGTCTCGTATCGCGGTTCCTCAAAGAGGTCGATGACGTGCGCTATACGTGGGACCGCCCTTACCAAGTGGACGGCAGCAAGTTCACCAACCGGTTCTGGAGCGACGTAACACCGTACGAAATCGGCGCCGTTGCCACCGCGCGGTCGTACGCGACGGCGCGTTGACGCTCACGGCGTCGACACGATTCGCGCGCGTGCGTTCGCTCCGGTTCGTTCGCGAGGCGAAATCGAAGTTGTGATCCAGTCGCGATCACACGTCGCCGAGCGGCGCAGAATCCGGCAACGGTTCCGGAAGAGGCAGCGACATGTATCGACAACCGATCCGCGCGCAATACCTCCGCCGTGCATTCGCGCTGGCCGTCGCGCTCCTGTTTCCCGCCGTCGTTCTCGCACACTCACCGCAACCGACGCATGCGTGCACGCAGCCCGTTCGTCCCCCCGACAAGAACGACGCGGACGTATGGAATCGCTTCGTCGATCAGGTGGACGCGTATCGGGACTGCATGAGCACGTTCATTACGCAGAACAACGAAGCGGCGGATCGTCATCGCGCCGCGGCAAACTCGGCCACCGAGGAGTGGAACGCGTTCGTTCACGGCTCGTTGAACGTTCCCGAGGATTTCCCCTGGCCGCTGCCGGACAAGGAATCGAACTAGTGGGAACGCCTACGACTTCGGCGGCGCAGACAACAGCTGCGACATGAAGCGTTCCTGCGCCGCGATGCGTTCAGGATCGGCTTCACCGAACGAATCGAGCAGTTCACCCACGCGCTGTTGCGCGGCGTCCTTCATCTCCGGATGCGGGAACAGATAGAACTGGTCCGTCTTGATGCCGTGCACCACGAGGTCGGCGACGTCGGCCGGATCGATGCCGGTATTCATCGCCATGCTCATCATTTCGCTGTGCGCCGCGGCCGCTGCCTGCGCCGTCTTCTCTTTGACGTCGAACTGCTCGGGCCGGGTGCGCTCACTCTCGAGAATGCGCGTGCGCACCATGCCCGGACACAACACCGAAACGCCGATGCCGTGCGGCGCCATGTCTTTGCGCAGCGCTTCGCTCATGCCGACCACCGCAAATTTGCTGGTGTTGTAGATGCCGAGCCCCGGCGAAGTCGTTACGCCCGCCATCGACGCGGTGTTGACGACGTGACCGCCCTCACCGTGCTTCTGCATACGCGAAAGAAACGTCTGCAGTCCATTGATGACGCCGCCCACGTTCACGCCCATCACCCAGTCCCAGTCTGCGTACGTGACGGCATCGAGTGCACCGCCGCGATAAACGCCGGCGTTGTTGCACAGCACGTGCACGTTGCCGAGTTCCGCAGTTACCTTGCGCGCAACCGCCTCGTATTGCGCGCGATCGGTAACGTCGAGTTGCACCGCGAGTACACGCGCATTGCTGCCGGACAATGCGGCCTTCGCTTTCGCAAGCGCCTCGGCATCGACGTCGGCGATGACCACGTTCATGCCCTCGTTCAGAAACGCCTGCGCCATCGCGAAACCAATGCCGCTCGCGCCGCCGGTGATGAACGCGTTCTTACCTGTCAGTTCCTGCACGCTTGTTACTCCTGCTTCACTCGAACGGTCACTTGACCGAAATGCCGCCGTCTACCGCAACCACCTGCCCGGTGATCATCCGCGCCTTGTCGGAGGCGTAGAACACCGCGAGGTTACCGATGTCTTCCGGCGTTTGCTCCCCGCCCAGCGGTGTCTGCGCCGCCACCATCGCTTCGAACACCTGCCGCTCCGTCATGTTTGCGAACTCGGGAGTGCGCTCTCTGATACGCGCAGCGAGCATTTCCCAAGCGCGCGTCCACAAGAGCCCAGGACAAATGCAATTCACGCGGATGCGCCGCGGCGCGAGTTCAATGGCAAGCGTGCGGGTGAGATGAACCACACCCGCTTTCGCCGCACCGTAGGCCGGCAGTTGCGGCGTCGGCCCGAGCGCCGCAATCGACGCGATATTCACGATGCTGCCGCGCTGCCCGATGTGCGGCGCCACCGCCGCAGCGGATGAGAATGCCGTGCGCAGGTTCGACACGAGTTGTGCATCCCACGCGGCATCGCCCATCGCCAACAACGACTCGGCTTGCGCCGCCTCTTCGAATGCAAGCACCGGTCCGCCGATGCCTGCGTTGTTCACCAGTACGTCGATGCGCCCATGCAAGGCGAGCACGTGCGCTGCCGCTTGCGCCATCGACCGTTGATCCGCTGCGTCTGCAACGACACCGGACACCTTCCCGCCGATGCTCGACGCGGTCTCGTCGATCGGCGAACCCTCGAGATCGGTGATCACCACCTTTGCGCCCTCGTTGGCGAAACAGCGCGCGATGCCGGCGCCGATCCCGTTCGGACGGCCCGCACCGGTGATCAACACAACCTTGTCGGCCAGACTCATTACCCACCCCCTGCTTATGTCTCCCCTATTACGGTGAGGCTAACGTCGCGGGCGGCGCTCGACAACGTCGGCCGGTAACGCCAGCATCTCCCTTCGAACAAAAGACGAAGGGAGCAAAGATGCGATTCGGCATGCTGTACGAACTTCAACTTCCCAAACCCTGGGCAACAGGACAGCGAACAGAACCTCGTCGACAACGCGATCGCACAGTGCGTGCTCGGCGACAAGCTCGGCATCGACTACGCGTGGTCGGTGGAACACCACTTTCTCGAGGAATACTCGCACTGCTCGGCAAGTGAAGTGTTTTTCTCCGCCATCGCCGCGAAGACGCAGCGCATCAAGATCGGCTTCGGCATCCGCCAGGTGATCTCCAACTACAACCATCCGGCGCGCACTGCGGAAGCGGTCGGCATGCTCGACCTCGATTTCGCACGGCCGCGTTCAGTTCGGCATCGGCGAAGGTGCAACGCGTCTCGAACTCGGCGGATTCTCGATTCCGGCGAAGCGCAAACGCGCGATGAGCCTGGAAGCCGCGCGCGAAGTCGCCGACATGATGGTGATGGAGCCGTACCCCGGTTACGAATGCGAGGACTGGTCGTTGCCCTGCCGCAACGTGCTGCCGAAACCGATTCAGAAGCCGCATCCGCCGATGTGGATGGCGTGCACCAACCGCGACACCATCAAGGTCGCGGCGCAGAACGGTCTGGGCGTGCTCGCGTTCAGCTTCCTCGATCCGGAAGAAGCGAAAACGTGGAGTTCGGTCTACTACGACACGATCCAGTCGGACGAATGCGTGCCACTGGGATACACGGTGAACGCGAACATCGCGATGGTCTCGGCGTTTTCGCTGCACGACGATCACGCCGAAGCCTCCCGACGCGGCGAAGATGGCTTCCGCTTCTTCGAATACGCGGTCGGCGCGTTGGTTACCGACGACGTGGTTCCGGGCCGCAGCAGGCTGTGGGAGAAGTTCGAAGCCCGCAAGGCCGCGAAAGCGCGCGGTCAAAGGTCGTCGATGCCGCATATGGCGGCGCCGCCGCAAACCCCGAGCGCAGCATGACGCGTTCACCCGGCATCGGCACGCCGGACGAGTTCAGCAAACACATGCACGGCTTCGCCGAAGCTCGGCGTCGATCAGGTGATCTTCCTGCAGCAGGGCGGCAAGAACCGGCACGAACACATCTGCGAAAGTCTCGAGCGGTTCCACAGCGACGTGCTGGACGACTTCGCTGAGGGGCGCGAGGCGCGCGAAAGACGCAAAGCCGAAGAGCTTGCGCCGTACATCGAAGCGGCGCTGGCGCGACGCAGGAACCGCCGCCGCTGCAGCGATGGCGAAATTCCGATCGTGCCGGCGTCGCGTCCCAAGCCGGCCGCCTCAGGAAGCTAGGCGAATGTCGTCGATGAAGATGTTCCTAATGCTCTGATGAGAGCCTCAACAACTCACGCCTCCCGGGTGCCAATCGCAGGTTATTGAGCGGCGCGTTCGCGTTGTTTTTCGCGCAACAGCTTCGCAAGACCGATCGACCCGAGCAGGTAGTGGAACGCCGACCACACGAAGATCGCGAGCGTCATCAGGATGCCTTGTCGCGTTCCGATTGCGCTCGCGTGCGCACAAGCGGCAACCAGATCGGTGTTCGAACCGTCAGGGGCAACGCCGCCGGGGCAGCTCTGTAGAAAGTCCGCCGCACTGGCGGGCGCGGCAACACTCGGGAAGAACGTCGCCAAGGTGGAAGCAATCGGACCGAGGTCGCCGGGGTTATTGAAGTGATAGTTGGCAAGCTGATCGATCAACCAGCCGACGAACGGCGGGCCACCGCCCAACGCGATCAGATTGAGAAAGAAAAACAGCACCGCGGTGGTGGTCGCCCGCCGTCGCAGTTCGGTCACGTTCTGCACCACACCGAACGTCGGCCCGAGATACGTGTAGTGGAAGATTCCGGGCACCAACAGCAACGCGACGGCGTAGTGCCACTCGTTCTGCATGTAGGCAATCATGTACGTCGGAGCGGCGATGGATAAGCCTATCGCCGGGACAATGGCATATGCAGCCAACGTACGGCGGCTCAACCAATCCGTTAGATAGCCGCCGATCAACGTGCCTGCACCGGCGGACACTCCGCCGACCAGTCCGCCTACGAGCCCCACCGTTGCAAGGTCGAGCCCGAACTGGCGCATCAGATACGGCGAAGAGAACGCGCTGATGCCGTAGTCGGCAAACGACGTGAGCGTAATACCCATCATGAAATGGAACACCGGCCATTGGCCGAACAGCGTCTTCGCCACCGCGGACAGCTCGCGAAACTCCTCTGCGATAGAGAATGGCGGTGCAGGCGGCGCTAACGGCAACGCCGGGTTGACCACGTGGTCGGCATAACCCCGCGGTGGGTCCTTGATGTACATCTTGATCGCGAGCGCGATCAATACACCCGGCAGCCCGACGAGCACGAACGCCCATCGCCATCCGAACGTTTGCGCGATCCAGCCGCCCGCAATCGCGCCGATCATCCCGCCGATCGGAATGCCGAACGCGTACACGGCGAGCGCCGAGGCTCGACGGCCCGCTTCGAAGTAGTCGGAGATCAGCGAATGCGCGGCCGGCGACAAACCCGCTTCACCAACGCCAACGCCCGCTCGATAAAGCAGCAGCTGCGTGAAGGTCTGCGCGACTCCACACAACGCGGTGAACCCGGACCAGATCACGATCGCGATGGAAATGATGCTGACCCGACTCCAGCGTTCGGCGAGCCGCGCAACGGGCACACCGAGGGTCGTGTACAGCAGCGCGAAGGCCAGCCCGCCCAGCATGCCCAGCTCTGCATCGGACAACTCGAGATCGACCTTGATGGCCTGTCCGATCGTGTTGATGATCGTGCGGTCGATGAAGTTCAGCGTGTACGCGACCAGGAGAAGACCAAGCACCGTGCGCTTGTACGATTCTCCGAAGATCGGCGTGAGGGGCGCGCCCGCGCCCCTCTGTGGATTCGTCATATATTGGTCCCCAACATTTGCTAGCGTGCGTTCGCGCCGTGAACGCTTACAATCAGTAGACCTTGGTCACCTTCGTAACGGCGAGCCGCAGCACCATCATGTCGAGCTGCGTGCGCCATTGTTCGATGTCTTTCTCCGCTTGCTCCGGCGAGCGATAACGCAAGGTGACGCTGCGCAACCACTTGTAGCCCTTGTCCTCTTCCGCGGTGCAACTTCCTTTGAACAGGTAGCCGGCCGCGACGTCGCTCCCTGCACCTTCACCGCCGCCGATGCAGATGGACGCTTTCGGATTCGCCGCGACGAACTCCACCTTGCGCGTGTTGCGGTCGCTGATCATCACGATGTCGGCGCCGTCGACGGCGTACCACAGCGGCACCGTGTGCGGAAATCCGTTGCGATCGATCACGCTGAGGCGCGCAACGTGCGGCGCCTCCAGAAAGGTACGAACTTCAGGCTTGAGCACGATCAACTCCCCTTCACCGACATCTCGAAGAACGTCGCGTAGCCGTCGCTGAGCATGGGATACCTCCGGCCGGATCTGGGATGAATGAACGGGAGCCGGGACGTTAAGGGGTGATGCGGTTAGGGGGCAAGCGCGACCCGTCGCTGACTCTCTCCGCTCGAGGGCACGCCGACCACTGCACATTTCTGTGACGGACGTTCCGCACCAGGGCAGCGGCCACGCAGCGACACGATCGAGGGGCTATCCGATGCTCAGCGCCGGTGTTTTTGCGGTTGTGAGATACGCTGATGAAAAGCGTCAACGTGATGAAGTACCTGTTCCTCGTCCTCGGCGCGGTATTCCTGGCGGTGGCCGTGTTCTCCGCGCGCAACACGCAGACATTCATCGCCGAGTCGACCGCTGCACCCGGCACGGTGATCGACATGGTGCGTCGCCAGTCGAGCGATTCGGATACCTATGCACCGGTCGTGCGGTTCAATACACACGCCGGCGACACAATCGAGTTCACGTCGAGCACCAGCAGCAGCCCACCCAGCTATCACACTGGCGAAAGCGTCGAGGTTCTCTATCGGCCGAACGCGCCGCACGCTGCACGAATCAACGGGTTCGGTTCGCTGTGGGGAACGGCGCTAATCATCGGTGGGCTCGGCGCGATTTTCTTCTCGATCGGTGGGGGCATCATCCTGGCCGCGGTTCTCGAAGCGCGCAAAGCGGCCGACCTGAAGATGAACGGGAAAAAAGTGCTGACCACGGTGGAGCGCGTCGAGCTGAACGCGAACCTGAAGGTAAACGGCAAAAGTCCTTACCGCGTGTTCACGCAATGGCAGAACCCGGCGACGGGAAGAACGCACGTCTTCAAGAGCAACAACGTCTGGTTCGATCCATCGTCGTACCTGACCGGCCGCAACATCGCCGTCTTCGTGGGCCGCGGCGATCCAAACCGCTATCACGTCGACCTTTCGTTTCTGCCGGAATCCGCCGGCTGAATCAGCCGAGTAAATCTCTCGTCGTTCCGTTTTCGTTCCCGGCCGGCGTTGGTACGCTGGCCGCATGGATACCTCTGCTGCCTCGTTAGTCATCCTCGTCGCCTGCACGTTGCTGTCCGCAACCGCCGCAGCGGCTGAACCACGCTGGGCCGAACTGAATCGCGCTGCGCGCGAAGCCGTCAACACGGGCGACTATCCGAAGCTGCGCACCCGGCTTGCCGAACTCGCGCCACTGATGCCCGGCAACGTGCGCGTCGCGTACAACACGGCCGCGGCAGCCGCGCATCTCGGCGATATACCGGCTGCATTTGCCGGGCTGAGCGCGCTCTGCGACATGGGAGTGGTGTTCGATCTCGCGTCCGATGCCGACTTCGATTCGCTGCACGGCACGCCGCGATACGAAGCAGCGCTTGCATGCATGAAAAGCAACGCGCAACCGGTGACTCACGCGCACATGTTGCGCACGCTCGAGGAAGCAGACCTGCTGCCGGAAGACATCGCATACGATCCGACTTCGAAGCAGATGTTCGTCAGCAGTATCCGGAAATCAAAGATCATCGATTCGAACGGCGCGCTCTTCGCCGCGACAGAGTTGCCGGTGCTGGCACTCGCGGTCGACGACGCACGCCGTACGCTGTGGGCGAGTATCGGCTGGTTGCCGCAGTGCGAACGCTGTGCCGCGAACGACAAAGGCAAGACCGCGCTCGTCGCGTTCGACATCGATTCGCGTCGAGTGACGCGACGCATCGACTCGCCGGTGGAAGGCGTGCTCGGCGACATGACGATCGGCAACACCGGTGACGTATACGTTTCCGACGGCGAGTCTGGCGCGGTATTCCATCTCGCGCCCGATGCAACGCAGCTCGAACGAATCGATCCACCCGGCGAATTCGCGTCTCCACAGCAGCCTGCGTTGTCGGCAGATCAAACGACGCTGTATGTAGCCGACTACGTTCGCGGCATCGCCGCGATCACGCTCGCCACTCGGGCACTCACCTGGTTGCAGCCGGGTGCGGATATCGCGCTCAGCGGCATCGATGGATTGAAAATTCACGGCGAGTCGTTCATCGCGGTGCAGAACGGCACGCGGCCGGCGCGTATCGTGCGCATCTCGCTCGACCTGAAGAACTTCGAGGTGCTCGAAGCAAACTGGCCGGGTCTCGGCGAACCCACGCACGGAACACTCATTGGCAATCGATATCTGTTCATAGCGAACACCGGCTGGCCTGAATACGGCGACGACGGCAAGAAACGCGACGGCAGCGCACCGGTCGTTTCGTCCATCTACGAGATCGAACTCGAACCCTGATAGGTACTTGCTCCATGTCGAACTACGTCAAAGACAAAGTGATCGTCGTTACCGGTGCCGCCAGCGGCTTCGGACGACTCGTCAGCGAAAAGACTGCGAACCTCGGCGGCAAAGTGGTGTGTGCAGACATCAACGCCGCGCAGCTGGATGCAGTGACATCCGCCATCGTCGGCGCCGGCGGCGTTGCCGAAGGTGTAGTCACCGACGTTACGCAGCTCGACCAGATGAACGCGCTCGCTCAGCGCGCGGTGCAACGTTTCGGCCGCATCGACGTGCTGGTGAACAACGCCGGAATCATGCCGCTCGCGTTCTACGCCGATCACGCGCAGGCGAGCGCGGCGTGGAACCGCTGCATCGACATCAACATCAAAGGCGTGCTGAACGGCATCATCGCGGTGCACGACGTGATGATCGCGCAAGGCCGCGGGCACATCGTCAATCTGTCGTCGATCTACGGGAACTTCCCGGTCGTCGGTGCGGCGGTGTATGGCGCGAGCAAAGCGGCGGTGAACTTCCTTTCGGAATCGTTGCGAATGGAATCGCAGGGCAAGATCAAAGTGACCATCGTGAAGCCCACCGGTGTGCCGGGCACGGGGCTCGGCTCGGGCATCGTCAATCAAGCGGCGATCGTCGGCATTCTCGGCCACAACGCACCGCGATACCTGCAATCGATGCAGGCACACGCGGCCGGCGAATTGCCGCCGGAGTTCTCCGACTCGAATCACATCGAATACTACGCACTCGAGCCGCAGTTCCTCGCGGAGCAGATCGTGTATGCGATCAATCAGCCGTGGGGCGTATCGATCGGCGACATCACGGTGCGTGCGTCGGGCGACGGATACATCCTCTAGCGGGCAGCGAGCGCATGCAGAAGGCCATCGTCTACTCGGAACGGCTCGGCGCGATCAGCGACGAACAGTTTCATGCAGTCGCACAGCGACTGCAGATCGGACGGTTCCTGAAGGCCGCGCCAACTACCAGCGGACTGTTCGGGCAGAACGTATTCGTCACCACCACCGAGGGCGAATTCGTGCTGCGCGGTGCACCGCACTGGGTGAAGGAACTGCACGAAGACGGAGTATCACCCCGAGGATCGTTGGCAATTCACCAAAGAGAAGTACTTCGCCGAACAGTTGCACACACATACCGATGCACCGGTTCCGTGGCCGATGCTGCACGACCAGACGAACGACATTCTCGGCTGGCCGTATCTCGTAATGCCACGAATGCCGGGCACGTGCTTCGACGACCGCAGCATTCGCAAAGCGCTGGCGCCGGAAGATCGGCGCAGCGTGGCAATCGCGCTGGGCGTGACGCTGGCCGACGCGCAACGGCTCACCTCGCCGTTCGCGGGCGACTTCGGGATTACGTCCATCACGCTGGAGCCCTATGCGGTTGGCCCCGTCCAGTACGCCGTCGACCAAACGCGCGCGCACGCAAATCTGGCTGCGCGAGACGGAAACATGACCGACGACGACTTCGCGTGGATCGACGCTGCGGCCGCGCGTGCGCTCGCAATCGGCTCGCGGCCGAATACGTTCGTGCATTGCGACTACAAGCTGAACAATCTGACGGTCATGCAGAGCGGCAACGATTGGCGCGTGAGCGGTCTCTTCGATCTGCACGAGGCGCAATTCGGCGACGGTGCGCGAGATGTCGCGCGCCAGACCTGCGGCTACCTCGACACCGATCCCGAACTCGCAGGCGTATTCTTCGATAGCTATCTGCGGCATGTCGGCGGCGACGCGAACATCGGGGAACTGCTGCCGCTCTACGTGATCAACGACCGCATGAAATTCTGGGGGTTTTTCGCGCGGCCGAACGCGCGCGCAGCGTGGACCGTCGGCAAGACGTTTCGCGGTTGGGCGGAACCCTACGTGACCCGCGTGCTCGGCCTCCTTTAGCCGCTAGCCGCGTTTCGTAGATTCACGAATTCAGACCGGTTCGATCGCGTCGCGGGCGCGGATCCGCGTTTGAGCACCACCGAGAAGACCGACACAGTTCGGGCGTTCGCCAAGACAATCTATTGATAGGTGATGCTTTATTACGTTTAAAACATCATTTATCATGGTCTCGTTATGCTAACTGCAGATCAGATGCGTGCTGCCAGGGCTCTGTTGGGCATCGACCAGCGCGAACTCGCCAGGGCGGCCGGTCTTTCGGTCCCGACGATCCAACGCATGGAAGCGAGTGAGGATTTCATTCGTGGCAACGTCGATTCGCTGATGAAGTTGATCGCGGCGCTCGATGTGGCCGGGATCGAGTTGATCGGTCCCGGCGTCGCAAGTCCCGGCGGCGGCCGCGGCGTCCGGCTCAAAGTGTGAACGCGCATCGATGAGCGGATTTCCGACAATCGTCATCCTTCTGTGCGGCGTAGCGGTTCTGTTAGCGATGGGAATCGTTGGCACGTTCGCGGTGCGCATCCGCAACGGATCCACGTTTGTCTACGGCATTTGCCTGCTCGTCTGCGCGACGCACACCGTCGTCGTGCTGCATTATGTTCTCGCCGGCGCGCAAGCGATTCCCGAGTCGTATCTGTTACCCGTCGGGTTACCGTGGATTGGCGCGCACTTCGATCTCGATCTGCTCGCGGCGCTCTTCCTGGTTGTCGTGAACTTCGGCGCGGCATCGGCAAGCCTCTACGGTCTCGGGTATGGACAACACGAGAACCAGCCCGGCCGCGTGGTGCCGTTCTTTCCGATGTTTCTGGCCGCGATGAATCTGGTAGTCATCGCCGGCGATGCGTTTACGTATCTGATCAGTTGGGAGTTCATGTCCCTGTCGTCGTGGGCGCTCGTCATGGCGCATCACCGGGAAGCGAGCAACCGCACGGCCGGCTACGTCTATCTCGTGATGGCGAGCTTTGGAACATTGGCGCTGCTGGTTGCATTCGGGCTCCTCGCCCCAGCGGGTGGCTATGCCTTCGTCGACATGCGGCTGCTGGACCACGGCAAGCTGTTCACCGGGATCATTTTCTGTCTTACGTTGATCGGGTGCGGTTCGAAAGCCGGCGTAGTGCCGCTGCACGCGTGGCTGCCGTTGGCGCACCCGGCTGCGCCGAGCCACGTCTCAGCCTTGATGAGCGGAGTGATGACGAAGGTCGCCATATACGGCTTCATTCGCATCGTTTTCGACCTGCTCGGCCCCCCGCAGACCTGGTGGAGCGTGGTCGTTCTATCGGTCGGCGGCATTACCGCAGTACTCGGCGTACTCCAGGCGATGATGCAGAACGATCTGAAAGTTCTGCTCGCCTACAGCACCGTCGAGAACGTCGGCATCATCTTCATCGGGCTGGGGCTCGCGCTCGCGTTCGAATCGGGCGGAATTCATTGGGCTGCAGCGCTCGCTTTTGTTGCGGCACTGTTCCATGTCTTCAACCACTCGCTGTTCAAGAGCCTGCTGTTCTACGGCGCGGGTGCAGTGCACGCAGCAACTCACGAACGCGACATGGAACATCTGGGCGGCCTGATCCACCGGATGCCGGTCACGGCATTTGCTTTCCTCGTGGGAGCAATGGCGATCTCGGCGCTTCCGCCCCTCAACGGTTTCGTTTCGGAGTGGCTGACGTTCCAGGCGATTCTCGTGAGTCCGCAGCTTTCCGCATGGGGCCTGAAGTTCCTGATCCCGGCCGTCGGCGCGATGCTCGCGCTATCCGCGGCGCTCGCGGCCGCGTGTTTCGTGAAGGCGTTCGGCCTGGCCTTTCTCGGTCGGCCGCGCTCGTCTGCCACAGAGATCGCTCATGAGGCGCATGCAGCATCGCGCGCCGCGATGTTGTTGCTGGTGGCGATGTGCATCGCGGCGGGCATTCTGCCCGGCTACGTGATTGACGCGATCTCTCCGATCACCGACGTATTCGTCGGAGGTCATATGCCCCTGCAAGCCGCTCAATCCTGGTTGACGATCGTACCGATCGACCAGACGCGCAGCTCCTACAACGGGCTCTTCGTGTTTCTTTTCACTGCGCTCGCCGCATCGCTCGCTGCGTACGCGATTCACCGGGTCGCGTCCCGGGAGATTCGCCGCGCGCCGGCGTGGGACTGCGGCTATCCCGATGCGAACCCGTTGCTGCAGTACTCCGCCAGCAGCTTTGCGCAGCCCATCCGGCGTGTATTCGGTACGCTCCTGTTCCAGGCGCGCGAAGCGGTGGCGATGCCGAAGCCCGGCGACACCGGTGCGGCGCGCTTTCATCTCGTCGTTCGCGATCTGATCTGGGAGACGCTGTATCTGCCGATTGCCCGGTACGTGACGCTCGTCGCCGAGCGCGCGAACCGTGCGCAGTTTCTAACGATTCGACAGTATCTCGGGCTGGTATTCATCACCCTCGTCAGCCTGCTGTCGCTACTGGCGTTATTGCAATGACCCTCGATCTGAGTCTGCAGCTCGGTCAGATGATCATCGTCTTGGCGCTGGCGCCGGTGCTGATGGGCTTCGTCCGTAAGGTGAAATCCCGGCTGCAGCAGCGACAGGGTCCGTCGATATTCCAGCCGTATCGTGACCTATGGAAACTGTCGAGAAAGGAAGTCGTACTCGCCGAGAACGCGTCCTGGCTGTTTCGAGTGGCGCCGTATCTGATCTTCTCTGCCACGTGGACGGCCGCATCGCTGGTGCCGACCTTTGCAACGGGTCTGCCGCTCAGCGTATCGGCGGATCTGATCGCGATCGTCGCGCTGCTCGGAAGTGCGCGATTCTTTCTGGCGCTTGCCGGACTCGACATCGGTACCAGCTTCGGCGGTATCGGTTCGAGCCGCGAAGTCATGATTGCCTCGCTTGCGGAGCCTGCACTGATCATCGTTGCGTTCACCCTCGCGCTGATCGCCGGCTCGACACAGCTGTCGGTGATTGCGGCGTTCATGACATCCGGTGACGCAGGGCTTCGCGTGTCTCTGGGGCTCGCGCTCGTAGCATTGATCATCGTGGCAATCGCCGAAAATGCGCGGGTTCCGGTCGACAATCCGGCGACGCACCTCGAGTTGACGATGGTGCACGAGGCGATGGTGCTCGAGTACTCCGCCCGACACCTCGCGGTCATCGAATTCGCGGGTTCGCTGAAGCTGCTGCTCTACGTATCACTCATCGCTGCCGTGTTCGTGCCGTGGGGGCTGGCCACGCAGGATTCGGCCCCTGCTCAATATGGCATCGGAATCGCGACCTACATTGCCAAGCTCGCGCTGGCGGGCGTGCTACTTGCCGTTTTCGAAACAACGATCGCCAAGATGCGCGTGTTCCGGGTACCGGAGTTCTTGGGCATATCGCTGATGCTCGCGCTGCTTGGTGCTCTACTGATGTTCGTGACGCGCAGCCTGTGACCGACACACTCTCCTACGACGTTGCCCACCTGCTCGCGGGCGGTATGGTTCTGGTCAGCTTCATGCTGCTTTACCAGGACCGTATGTCTGCGCTGCTGAACGTATTCGCCATGCATGCGGCGGTGTTATCCCTGTCCGTGGCATGGCAGGCGTACGTGCAGAACGCGCCACACCTGTACGTCACCGCGTTCATCGCGCTCGGCCTCAAGGCGATTCTGATTCCCTCCGCACTGCGGCGCATCGTGCGGCGCCTCGACATCCATCGCGAAGTTGAAACCGCTGTAGGCATCGGCGTGACGATGCTCGCAGGCGTGGGACTCGTGGCGCTGTCGATCGTATTGATGCTGAAGGTGACGGCCGGCGTCGACCCGCTTGGGCGCCAGGACCTCGCTTTCGCGTTGGCGGTGATCCTGCTGGGATTGTTGATGATGGTCACGCGCCGCAACGCTGTCAGTCAGGTCATCGGGTTCATGTCGCTAGAGAATGGACTCATCATCGCGGCATCCGGCGCGCGCGGAATGCCGCTCGTTGTCGAAATCAGCATCGCGTTTTCCGTGCTGGTCGCTTTCTTCGTCATTGGTTTATTCCTGTTCCGGATTCGCGAACGCTTCGATAGCGTCGATCTGAGCGCGATGCACTCGTTCCGGGGAGATCGCCACTGATGATCGAGGCGCTCACCCCCTATTTCGGCGTGCTCGGTGTACCCATTGTTGCGGCGGCGCTTCTCGCCTGCATCCCGAGCTACCGGATCTCAGCGCGGATCAACGCGATCGCCTCACTGATCACGCTGTTCGGCGCGGTGTCGTTTCTCCTGGTCAAGCCGGATCCGGGAACGCTGCTGTTCATCGACGATTTGAACATCGTGTTCATCGTCGTCAATGCGTTCGTCGGATTCACGACGAGCATATTCAGTGCAACCTACATCGGTCACGAGATCGAGACCGGCCGGCTGACGCAGACTCACATCCGTTTTTACCACGCGATGTTCCAGGCGATGATGTTCGGCATGAACCTCGCGCTGGTCGCGAACAACATCGGCCTGATGTGGGTTGCGGTGGAACTGGCTACGCTGACGACGGTAGTGATGGTCGGTCTGTACCGTACTCATGAGGCGCTCGAGGCGGCGTGGAAGTACTTCATCCTCGGCAGCCTCGGCATTGCGCTCGCGCTGTTTGGCACGACGCTCGTCTACGTTGCCGCGCTCCCGGTACTCGGTGAAGGCTTGCCGACGATGGCGTGGACCAACTTGATCGTGCACGTTGCCAGCTTCGAGCCGGCGATCTTGAATCTCGCATTCGTATTCTTGCTGCTCGGCTACGGCACGAAGGTCGGCCTCGTGCCCGTGCATGGGTGGTTGCCCGACGCGCACGCCGAAGGCCCGACGCCGATCTCGGCGGTGTTGTCCGGCCTGCTGCTGAATGTCGCGCTTTACGCGGTGCTGCGTTTCAAGATGCTGATGGCGGGCAACGTCGGTGCGGTGGCACCGGGTCCGTTGATGATCGGCATGGGGCTCGCGTCGCTGACATTCGGTGCCTTCATGTTGTATCGGCGTCGCGACATCAAACGATTGTTCGCGTACTCGTCGATCGAGCACATGGGCATCATCACATTCGCTTTCGGCATCGGCGGGCCGCTGGCAAATTTTGCCGGACTCCTGCACATGACGATGCACAGTCTGACGAAGTCCGCGATTTTCTACGGTGTCGGCCACGTCGCGCAGATCAAAGGCAGTCAGAAGCTGGCTGAGATCCGCGGACTGACCCATTCGCACCCGTTGCTCGGCTGGGGCCTCGTGCTCGGCGTGCTCGCGATTGCCGGACTGCCGCCGATGGGCATCTTCATGAGCGAATTCCTGATCGTCACATCAACGATGGCGCGTGACCCGTGGCTCGCAGTTCCGCTGGTCAGCGGCCTGCTGGTCGGCTTCGGCGCGCTGCTGCGTCACATCAACTCGATCGCCTTCGGAGAACCGTTGGGAAGCGATGCACCGGGGGACGCATCCTACCTGCCTATGTATGGGCACCTGGCGCTCGTGCTGGCGGCAGGAATTTTTCTACCCGCCGCGCTCGTGCGCTGGTTTCAGGCCATAGCGGTGTTGTTGGGGTGAGCGCGAATGCCTGATCCACGACGCCTGATCAACACCGTGGAACACGCCAGCCATCGGCTGGGCCGCACACCATTGCGGCGCGCAATCGTCGATGTGCCAACTTGGGAGATGCTCGCGATCGAACTTGCCCAGAACGAACGCTGGTCTCTGTTGGCGCATTGGGCGGAGCCGGACGCAGTGCACCTCGGCCTGCTCGACTCCAGCGACAACTCGACCGCGGTAGTCACTCTGCCGTGTCCGACGCAGCAGTTCCCTTCGATCGGTCGGCAGCATCCGCCCGCCATTCGACTCGAGCGGAGCATTCGCGATCTATATGGGATCGAGCCGGAGCACGCGCCCGACCCGCGCCCGTGGCTCGATCACGGCCGGTGGAAGCATCGGCATCCGCTTGCCAGCAACGCGACCGCGCCCGTGGCCCTGCCACCGTATCCATTCCTGACCGCCGAAGGTGAGGGACTCCACAAGATCTCGGTCGGCCCGGTTCACGCCGGGATCATCGAACCCGGTCACTTCCGCTTCTCGGCGAACGGCGAAACGGTGGTGCGCTTGGAGGAGCGCCTCGGCTACGTGCACAAGGGTATCGAGTCATTGTGGATCGATGCCGAGGTCGCCGCCGCTACGCGGCTCGCGGCGCGTGTATCCGGCGACAGCACGGTCGCCATGTCGATAGCATTCGCGCGAGCTGTCGAAGCCGCACTCGGCGTGGTGGCGCCGGCGCACGCGCAGTGGCAGCGTGCATTGATGGCCGAACTCGAGCGCATCGCCAATCATCTCGGCGACATCGGCGCAGTGTGCAACGACGCCTCCTTCAGCTTGATGCATGCGCATTGCGGTGTGTTGCGCGAACGCGTGCTGCGCGCGTGCCGAGTCGCCTTCGGACATCGGCTGATGATGGATCGGGTGATACCCGGCGGTGTCGCAACCGAGCTGGTTGCCGATGGTGTTGCAGCGATTGCGCACGTGATCGACGAGATCAGACACCGCTTTCCCCAGCTCATCGAACTCTACGACGACACACCATCGCTGCAGGATCGAACCGTTGGCACCGGAATTCTGAGCGCAGAACTCGCGGCTCAGTATGCGGCGGGCGGTTACGTCGGGCGGGCGTCGGGACGGACCTTCGATGTCCGCCGCGCGATCCCCTACGCGCCCTACGATTCTCTGAATTTCGAAGTTCCGGGACGCAACGGGGGGGATGTCAATGACCGCGTCTGGATCCGCATTCTGGAGATCGAGGAGAGTGTGAAGATGATCGACCAGATTCTCGATCGCCTGCCTCGCCTGTCGAAGGGTCCCTTGACTGTGGATGTTGCCGTGCGACGCAATGGTGTCGTCAGCGAGGGTATCGCCTTGGTAGAAGGTTTTCGCGGCGATATCTTCGCGTGGGTCCGTGTCGATGAGAACGGACTCATTGCGCGATGTCACCTGCGTGATCCCTCGTGGTTTCAATGGCCGCTGCTCGAAGCCATCGTGGAAGGCAACATCGTTGCCGACTTTCCGCTGTGCAATAAATCGTTCAATTGCTCGTATTCCGGACACGACCTCTAGGTGGGACATGCGCAGACTTCTTTTTCAAAGCCTGATCAGTCGCCCTGTAACGGAAGCGGCCCCTACGCTCGACGAGGGCGAGATCGCTGACCTCGCCGCTCGCGTCGACGTTGCGGCGCGACGCCGGCTTGGACGCAGCCTGTCGATTCGGGAAGTCGACGCGGGATCGTGCAACGGCTGCGAACTCGAGATTCACGCATTGAACAACGCAATCTACGATCTGGAGAGATTCGGGTTTCGCTTCGTTGCGTCACCGCGACACGCTGACGTGCTGCTAGTGACCGGACCGCTGACGCTGAACATGCGCGAAGCGCTGCAGCGTACCTATACCGCCACGCCGGGACCGAAATGGGTCGTCGCCGTCGGCGATTGCGCAATCAACGGCGGTGTCTTCGCCGGAAGCTATGCGGTGGCCGATGGCATTGCCGACACGGTGCCGGTCGATCTGACGGTTGCCGGTTGCCCACCGGAGCCTCAGCAACTGTTGCTTGGCCTGCTGACGCTGCTCGAGTCGTCGTCGCGCGCGCCTGGCGAGGTACTTTCGACCTCCGAGTAATCGGATGTTCCGCGATTGCCGGCATCGTTCAAGCGCTGCGTACGCGACCTGCATCGCGCTTCGGTAGGCGCTCAGCTACCGATCAACTTCCCAATGGCGTCGAGGTAGCCCGCAAAGGCGGTGCGACCCTTCGCGGTGATACGAATGCGGGTCAGAGGTTTGCGGGCACGAAAGCCTTTTTCGATTTCCACGTAACCCGCCTCTTCGAGCTTGCGCAGATGTACGGAAAGATTGCCCTGCGTGGCCTGCAGGAGCGATTTCAGTTCATTGAAGTCGGCGGTTTCGGCGCTTGCGAGGTAGGCCATCACCCCCAGCCGCAAGCGGCCATGAATGACATCGTCGATCTGACCGATGTTGAACGTCATCGATAGGGGTGCCCCAGAGCTTCAGTTCGTTGCGGGTCGCATCATGACCGCACCCGGCACCGCCATGAACAGCACCAGTGCCATGCCCGCGACCATCGGGTACATCGGTGAACCGATGGCCGCCGACAGCGCAACCGCGCTGAGCAACCAGCCGAGCGCAACGACGCCGAGCCACGTCCTGCGCCGCAGCCGCCACGCAACCAGCCACGCGGCGCCTTGCAATGCGAACACCGCACACGGGTACAGCAGCCAGATCGTGAGGCTCTTTTCGCGAAGGGCAACGGTCGCGAACACACACAACATCGCAACCGTTGCCGTTCCTGCGCCGGCGAACGCGGCCTGCAGCGCACGCGCGGCCACACCGCCTTCCGAAGCTCCTCGACCGCTCCACGTAATCCAGCCCAGCGCGAGCAGAAACGCGACCGTGATGCCGGCCGAGAAAAACGATTGGAACGTATCGCTCTGCTCTACCCAACCGTACAGGTGCGCGCCGGCGACGAAACATTGCAGACCATAGAGCAAACCGCCTGCCAGCAACGCAGCACCGGTGCCGCGTTGCGATTCGCCGCCGCCTTCCGCGAGCGCGCGCATGAACGCGAGATCGTCGCCGACGCTGTTTGACCCACGGCTTATCCACATTCATGCAGTTCCCTCCATGCGCGCCGATACGCTCGCGCCGCTCGCAACTTTCGACTTGCGCGGATACCGCCGCCCGTTCAACACGGCGCCGATGAAGGTGCTGCGTACGAGGTAGTGGTAGCTCGCGAACATGATCGGAAAGCCGATCGCGAGAATCATCGGAAATTTGATCCACCACGGCCAGGCCAGCTGCGAGACCAGAATCTGCAGCGCGAGGACGACCGGCATGTGGATCAGATAGAGCCAATACGACGCATCGGCAATATAGCGTCGCACCGCGCTGAAGCCTGCAAGGAATCGCAACGCAAGACCCACGAGCCCGAAGGTCCAGCACCAGACCGCAAGCGAATAGCTCGCGGCATATGCGAGCGTCGGCAGATCGCGAGTCGCAATGTCGGTGCTCACAGTAAGGCCGACATGCGCGAGACAAGCGACGGTGGCCAGCAGCGCGATCGCGACGTTCAGCGGCCAGCGCGCCTCGAGCACGTTGAGCAGTTTCACCTGACGGTGCATCAACCAGCCCAGGCCGAACGCGCTGCCGAAGGCGGTCATGGCGGCGATGTTCGGCAGCAGCGACATGTCCGGCGTCGGAATGCCGAGCCAGGGTCGCCAAACGGACAGCGCCATCAACGATGCGCAGGTGGGTGCAGCGAGTATCAGTACGCCGAACGGACTGCGCACGATCGCGCTAACGAGACGATCGAGGCGCGCACGACCGCTGCCGGCAGCGTCCAACTTCACCACGATCGCACGAGTCAGCAAGGTTATGGCATAGAGCCACAACAGCACGTACAGGAACCACAAGTGCGTCAGCGGAAACGCGAATGGTGGTGCGTTCGGATCGGGCTCCGGTTCGCTCGGTAACGCGCCGTGCATTACCCACGCGCCCCAGATGGCACAGCCCACGATGGACGCAAACAGGAACGGCCAGCCGACCACCAGCGGCAAACCGATGCGGCGCAACCGGTCGCGGACGAACGCGCGCTGTCCGCGGCGATGAAACAGCAGATGCGCGAAGAAACCGGCGATGAAGAAAAAAGTCGCCATCCGGAACATGTGCAGGGAAAAGAACACCACGGACAGGGTGGTGCTCGGGTCGTTGTCGGTGATCAACCAGCCCTCTCCGGATGAAGGCAGTCCGGATGAGGGCAGGAACGACATCGTCGAGTGAAACACGATGCCGAGCATCAGGGCGAAACCCCGCACCGCGTCGAGCGCGTGCAGGCGTTCCGGGTTCTGCTCTTCGAGTGGACGGTTGGCCGCGGCCGGAACCGCGGAAATGTTGTTCTGATCCATCGTCGTGCTTCCGTTTGAAGCCTGGGGACGCGGATCTTCACCCGTCTAGTTTGTTTTGTAAACTAGTTTGTTAGACGCTTCAGAGCGACGAGTGCGACCTATCTGAAGCTCACCTTGGCGGTGCCGAACACCCGCGTTTCCATGGCCTGGTTCTTCACGGATACGTCGAGTTCAACGATGCCGGTGTCCGTATCCACATCAGTGACGACGGCGCGATAACACACACGGTTCGTCGGCCATCAGCGGCGCCCGGAACACCGTGTCGATGCGCTGCACGTGCGCCGCGCTAGACCAGCGGTGAATCATCGTTGTGAGAAATCCCATGGCCATGATTCCCGGCACCAGCGCGCCGGGCAGACCTTCCTTGCGCGCCCCTTCATGAGACTTGAAGCGCGCGCCCGCACCCCAGCCCACCGCATCGGCGAACTGACCGACGGACGCGAGCGAGGTGTCGGGTTCGAAGCTCGGCAGCTCCGCGCCGAATTCGACATCGTCGATGGTGTTGATCGTCATGCTTCGGGCCTCTCACGAATCACCATGTGCGAGTCGCTGGTGGCAAGGTGATTGCCCGCCGCATCGCGGATTTCCATACGCGAAACCATGAAGATCATGCGACCGGAGCGACCGCTCTTCGCGTAGATGTCGTGCAGGTGCGTGCGGCCGTTCAGCGCTACGCCGGGCTTCACCGCCGCAATACACGTCACCGCCTTGCCGCCGTCCATCGGAATTCCGCCGAGCTTCGGGAAATTGATCGGCAACCGGCGGCCCGCGGCGAGACTCGCAATGATCGCGGGCGATGCCTGGAAATCCGGATGCGACGCATCGGTCAACTCCGGCCGCGTCTCGCCCGACATGCGCGCCACCGTCAGCGCCTTGTCGCGATCGATCACGAAGTTCGTGCTGTCGAATTCCAGATTCAGGAATTGCGCCTTCAGTTCATCCACATCGACCATTACTGCTCTCCATCATGTTCATCGCCTCTCAATCGTTCTTGCGCGCATCGATGCGTTCGAACGCGGCGCGCGCCGCGCGCATGCCCTCGACCGCGCGCGGGAAGCCGCCGTAAACGGTGAGCTGCACCATCACTTCTTCGACCTGCTCGCGCGTCACGCCATGGTTCAACGCGCCCGGCACGTGTACCGCGAGTTCTTCGGCGCGCGCCAGTATCGCGAGGATGGCAACCGTCACGAGGCTGCGATCGCGCCGCGAAAGTTCGTTGCGCGCCCACAGTTCGCCGAATCCCCAGTCGAATGCCAGCTCGCCGACGCCACCGAGCGCACTCACGAGACTCGCGCGCGCCTCGGCCGGGTTCGACGGCATACGTCCGGCAAACAGCGTGGACAACACATCGGTCGCATCCGCCCAGCGCGCCGGATCGTCCTTCGCTTTCGCTTCGCCGCGTTCGGGTTGGCGGTCCACGCCATCGATCGAGCAGAACACCTCGTCGACGATGCGCGAGGCCTGCATCGCCATCGGGTAGCCGGCGTAACCCGCCACCTGCAACACGATTTCTTCGATCTCGCTGCGCGTGACGCCGTGATGCAAAGCACCGCCCACGTGGCTGCGCAGTTCCTCGATCGAACCGATGGTGGTCAGAAACGTCACCACGATCAGGCTGCGATCGCGTCGCGAGAGTTGCGGCCGCGACCACAGATTGCCGAGCACGTGATCGACCGCGAATGTGCCGAGCGCGCCGTGACGCCGCACCATCGCCGTGGCCGCGCGCGCGGGGTCGTAGCTGCCGCCGCCAAGCGTTCGCAACAGATCGATGCCGTTGGCACGGCGTTCGGATTGTTTACTCATGACTGCCTCCCGCGTAGAACTCTCTTTGTTTCCCGGATGATCGCACCCTCACGCAATCCACTCCAACTGAACGGCTGGAAGATCAACAAATGACGCCGGACGCAGGCGACCTCGCAATCGAC
Source organism: uncultured Gammaproteobacteria bacterium (assembly GCA_963822125.1). Taxonomy (GTDB): domain Bacteria; phylum Pseudomonadota; class Gammaproteobacteria; order Pseudomonadales; family Azotimanducaceae; genus DATJGR01. The sequence goes on from CAWGGQ010000020.1 coordinate 210,561, forward strand.
TTCACGCTCCGCGATTCCACTGGAGCGGAGCGCAGCCTCGGCTCGCTCGTACGCAATGGCCCGTGCGTGCTGGTGTTCTACCGCGGCCACTGGTGACCGTTCTGCCTCCGTCAGTTGGCGGAGTACGCACGCAACGAAGCCGCCATCCGTGCCGCGGGCGCTTCGCTGGTCGCATTGTCGGTGGATGCGCCGGAGCGCTCCGAAGGCCTCCGCCGCGAACTCGGCTTGTCGTTCCCGATCCTCTGTGACACTTCGCGCGCGGTGGTGCGAGCGTGGGACCTGTACAACCCGCGCGAAATGGGCGGCATCGCAGTTCCGGCCGTGTTCGTGATCGGACCCGACCTGCGCGTCCGATACCGTTCGATCGACACCACACGCACGCGCGTGAACACGGAGGGTGTGCTGGGATATCTGCGCGGCGACGCGCGCGCGGATTCGCTCGAACGTACGCCGATCCGCGCCGGTTTGCGGGAATTCGCGCGCGCGATATCGAACTCGATCCGACGCGGTTTGAAGACGCCGGAGAAGTAGCTCACGCCGACTGTAACGAACGGATGATTCGCGCGACGATCGCCGCCGACGTCTCCGCCGCGGTATCGGCCTCCACGTCGTATCGCCCCACAGCTGGCCGCGCAGCCATCCCTCGGCCGAGCCCTTGTGCGGGTCCGGCTCGTTCCTGCTCGCGCTGATCGAGCACCGCAAGCGGCGCGCTGAGCTTGACCCAGCAGCACGGAATGCCTCGTAACGCTTCGAGCCAATCGTCCCAATCCGCTTCGTCGTAAACGATCGCTTCGCAGACCACATTCACACTCGAATTCACCACTGCCGCCACTGAACGATGAAACGCAGACAACACGCGGCGACCGTCTGTACCTAGTTCGAGTTGGAGGCTGCGGTCCCCACGGCGCGCATAAACGAAACCCTGTGCCGCATTACGACCCCGATAGTCGCCCCACGCGATCCATGGTCGCGGCAGCGAGCGCGCAAACACATCGAGTTCGATCGCGAGCCACAACGCATCGCCGCGCGTGAGTTCTTTCTGCAGCGCATTCGTAACGGTCGATTTGCCGACCGCGGCCGGGCCGGTGACGATGATCAGCTTGCCAACGTCCATCGCAGTCCCCTCGACAGTATTGGTTAGACGCTGCGACTCGCCGGCACGACGACGTAACCTTCGTCAGCGTCGCCGAAGACCCGCATCGATGCACCGATCGCATACAGACCACACACGTACAGACATATCAAGGAATCGAGCGCGTCTTCGTTCGCCTTCAGCGCGCCGCCTCGCAGCTGCATGATCGTGTGCTGATCCAAATGGCCCGCGAAGGAAACCGGGATCTTCAACGCGAGCACGTTCGATTGCTCGAGCGATCTCAGCAGCGACGCCAGCACAACCTGCCCGCCTCTCTTCGCGTCGACGTTGCCTTTCTTGTAGAGCAGCCGCTGCGGCAGGTCGAAGATCTCGATCAACGCCGGATGCGGATAGATTTCGATCTGGAATCGGTCGGTGCTTGCGTCACCGAGATGCCGATAACCCGCGTCGTGCAATCGCCGCGACAACTCAACCACCGCGGCTCCCGGATACAACGTTTTGTTCGAGGTGTGGCAACCCGCGTGCTTGCGCGCATACACCTTCGAAAGCGCGTTCTCGCATTCGCGCCGGCCGGTCAGGTTTTCGATGATCAACGGCCCGTCGATGGCGACGCCGTTTGGTTCGGCCGTGAGAATCGTTTCTGCGAGGCGCGACAATCCGAACAGCGCGCCATGAATGCGTTCAACTTCGAGCACGGCGCCGTTCAATCGGCCCAGCGCCACCGCGGAGCCGTTGGTATCCGGCTTCCACGCAGGATCGACGCCGATCAGACGCACGAACGATTTACAGCGTCGGGCGCGGCTTACTGAAATCGACCACCGGGCGCACTTCTATCGAGCCCAATCGCGCCATCGGATTCTTCGCTGCGATCTGTTTGGCTTCGTCGATGTCGCGCGCTTCAATCATGATGAAGCCGCCGAGCACTTCCTTCGTCTCCATGAACGGGCCATCGGTGGCCGACATCTTTCCGTTGCGCACACGCACCGTCACCGCCTCGTTCGGCAATACCAGCGCTTCGCCCGACAGCCGGTTACCGCTCGCGGTGATTTCGGCGTTGTACGGTCCCGTCTCCGCCAACACGGCATTCGCCTCGGCGCTCTGGCCGAACATGGTTTTGGGATCGAAATAGACCAAACAGGCAAAACGCATGGCAACGCTCCATGTGGTGGTGACACAGCTAGTCGCTGGGCAGGGTCCACATTCGACAAGAGCGACGCATTTACTACAAGGCGCGTCGACTCAACAGATCTTCCGCGCACTCAACCACGGTGGTTACAGCCGGCCGCGGTGCGAACCCCAATACGCGACGCGCCTTCGCCGAGGTCAATTCGTTGCGGCGTCCGAGTTCAGCGGTGAGTCCGCGCAGCGCCGGAATGAACCGTGCCATGAATCGCACCAGTGCATCAGGCAATCGACGCGTCGGCACCTTCCGCGCGCGATCGCCGAGTCCCTTGCGCAATGCATTCGCAACATCCTCCATCCACATGAACTCGTTGGCGGCGATGAAACGCTCACCCGCAGCCGCCGGTGAGGTCATTGCGCGAATGTGCAGATCCGCGAGATCGCGCACGTCGACGATCCAGAAGCCGAGCCGCGGCAAACCCGGCGGACGGCCCTGCAGCAAACCTCCGATCACGCGCACCGACCCGCCATCGCCGCGCATCAACGCGGGCCCGAACACCGCGCCGGGCAGAATCGTCGTGAACTCGGTCGATTCGTTCGCCATGAAATCCCACGCTGCGCGCTCCGCGATGATCTTCGAGCGCCGATAAGCGTCGAAGCGTGGATCGTCGGCATCGGCCCATACGGTTTCGTCGCTGACGGCGTTCGAGTTCATCGGCGTTCGTGCGGCCGCCGCGGCCGACGTCATCACCACACGTTTGACGCGCGCCCTCGTCGCAGCGCGAAGCACGCGCAACGTGCCGTCCCGCGCCGGCGCAATCAGCGAATCCGGATCGCCAGGCGTGCCGCCACCAAGCGGCGAGGCCACGTGCAGTACGTAGTCACAACCGTTCGTCGCGGCATCCCACCCGCTGTCGGCGGTGAGATCGGCAACGACAAACGTCAACCGATTCGTATTGTCGCCGGCCGCCGCGAGTGCCGCGCGAACGTCGGCCTCCTTCGACAAGTTCCGCACGGTGGTGCGCACCTGATACCCGCGTTCGAGTAATCCCGCGATGCACCACAGCGCGATATAGCCGGTTCCACCCGTTACCAGCACCGTTTCAGCCATGCTCGTTCTCCATTGTGCGGCGGCACTTGCCACCATATGTATACAACTGTATACATGGCGTCGATCGTAAGTCTACAACTGTAGAATTGGAGATTCGGAATGGCCACACTGAAAGCCGCCGTGGTGCGACGGCGAAATGCGACGAACACGCGCGAGGCAATTCTCGCGTCTGCGCGAACCGCCTTTACGCGAGCGGGCTACGACGGCGCGGGCGTAAGAGAAATCGCCAGCGGCGCCGGCGTCACCGCCATGTTGGTGAACCGCTACTTCGGTTCGAAGGAACAGCTCTTCGCGGAAGTCGTCGCACAAACCATGGAAGGACCCGTGATTCTCACGCCGGAGATACTCGAATCGGACAATCCCGGCGAAGCCATCGCCGCCGCACTCGTCGACCTCACCGCCACCGAAGCGAATCCGCTCGACGGATTCCTGATCATGCATCGGTCCGGCTCCAGCCGGCGTGCTGCCGAAATCGGACGAGAGGAAATCGAGAAACACCACCACAAGACGATGACCGCGGCGCTGACGGGAAAGCTCGCGCCACAACGCGCGGCGGTGGTGCTCGCAATCGTGGCGGGGGTTCAGATCATGCGCCAGATGATCAGCCTTTCCGCACTCTCCAAAGCAAAGCGCAAAGACCTCATTCAGATTCTCGCGCCGCTGTTCCAACAACTGATCGATGGCGCGTCGGCGAAGGAGCGCCGCTGATGTGGAGTTCGATCCGTGCCGAGTGGGCGCGCCGTCCGTGGTGGATGAACGTGCTGTTGGTGCTGTGCATCTACATGGCGTTCTTCCGCGTACCGTTCGACATCTTCTTCACGCCCATCGAACGCGACGAGGAAGTGTGGTTCGGCATTCTGCTGCGCGGCATCTGGGCCAAGGTCACCGAACCGCTGCACTGGGCGATATACGCAGCCGGCGCATGGGGATTCTGGAAAATGCGACGCTGGATGTGGCCGTGGGCCGCGGTCTATTTCCTGCAGGTCGCCATCGGCACGGTGATCTGGAACCAGCTGGATCCTCGCGGAAACGGCTGGGCCGGCGCCGCGGTGGGCGCCGTTTTCCTGATCCCAACAATTGCGCTGTGGCGCAGTCGATCGACGTTCGAGCGACCCGCCTGAGTCAAACGGTATCGCTGGTATCCATCACGAACTCGTGCAGCAGCGTTTCGATCAATTCGTTGTCGCGCAACTTCTGATACCGGGTTCCGGCACGTCGCGGAACGGCGCAGCGCGTCTGTCGCGCAACCTCACCCGACGAATCGAGTTCGGCAAGCACCATCACGACATCGTCGTCGCCCAGTGCCGGGTGGTCTTCGAAGTTCATTCGGTAGGCTCTCCCGTGCCATACGCCGCGAATCGGTGCGGTCTTGTTCATCATCTGGCCCCGTAGCTTGTCCCACCCGGAGAATACCCAGCCTCCTTTGGTCATCTCTGTGAAGCGCTTCACCGCTTTGCGTAGGACCAAGCGCGGCAGGCATGAGTGATTGCGCAAAACTCGGAACGATTTGGGTCGACAATGGATGCCGAGCCGCACCTTCGCGCAGGGCGCACGATGTCCATCAAACACGCACTCGTGGTCGACGATTCGAGAACGGCACAGATCGCGCTCAAGAGTCAGTTGGAAGAGCACGAGCTCGTCGTGGAGCTCGCCGCGTCGGGCGAAGAGGCACTCGAGTTCCTCGAGCGTCACAGCGTCGACGTGATCTTCATGGACCACGTCATGCCGGGGATGGACGGGCTGGAGGCGCTTGCCGCAATCAAACGCAATCCACGCACGGCGATGATCCCCGTGATGATGTACACCACCAAGGAAGGCGAAGTGTACGTCGGTCAGGCACGTGCGCTCGGCGGCCTCGGTGTATTGCCGAAGAACGTGCAGCCGCACGTGCTGTTCGACATGCTGCTGAACCTCGGGTTGGTCAAAGACCACCGCACCACTGCACGTCCTGAGCCGGACACGCCGCAACGCCGCGTCACCGATCCCGCATACGACAGCGAAGGTCGCGCAGATACGCCAGGCGGCATCGAACTCGCGGCGCTCGTCGGCCGCATCATGGAAGATCAAGCGGCGTTGCGTGCAGAGCTGCGCAACGAACGCGACCGGATTGCGCGCCAGGTTGCTGCCGAGGTCATCGAGGCGCAACGAACCGAACGACCGCCGCCCGCCGAACCCGCGCCGCTCGTCTCGTTCGCGCCGGCGCCACCGCAAGGCCAATGGACACTGCTAACCACCTTCTTCGCCGCAACGACGTTCATCGTCGCGGTGCTGGCGTGGCAATACGATCGGCGCATCGAACGCACCGTGGTACGCCGCCCGCCGGCTCTGGGCAAGCCGCGCAGGTCGGCGATCTCGAGGTGGCATTACACACCGAGACAACGCGCGCGCAGGCGCGCTACTTCAAAGCCCTCGATGCGCTGCAATGGGCGGTGAATCAGCACGCGGGAATTCCGTTCGACGAGTTGCCGTTCGACGACACGCGCGCCGCTGAGATTCGCGATCTGCTGGAACGCCTCGTCGCGCTCGACTTCAAAGGCCGCGTTCGCATCGAGTCGCACCTCGGCGAGTTCTGCCTCGCCGGCGACGAAAGCAGCGGCTATCGACTTGTAGATCCGGACGCCGCGCTGGACGCATGCACGCTGGTAGGACATCCGCTGGACAGCTCGTCGTTCCTCGCCGACCGGCAATCGGTCGGGTTCGCGGAATTCATCGAGCGTTCACCACTCGTAAAAGGATCGGGCATCACCGTGGAACTGGTGGCGCACGATCGCGCCCATTCGCTGGCGCAGGTGCCGCCCCCGAACGTAGTGAGCCGCGCAGGCGACTGGAACCGCATTGCGGAACGGAACAACCGCTTGGAGTTCTCGTTCATTCCCAGCGACTAGTCAGCCGCCCTGGATTCTCGGCAGCAGAAAGACCTCAGCGCCTTCAGGAATCTGTTGGTTGCGATCGTCGCGGTAGATCTCGCCGTTGATCGACACGGCGATGCCCTCGTCGATGCGCGCTGCATGCGCGGATAGCGCTCGACGAGCTTGCGCAACAGTTCGCGGATGGTGGCCGCCTCGATCGTGATCGGTGCCGCGCCGCCGGCGAACTCGCGGAGCGACGCCGATAGCTGCACTTCGACCTGCACTCGTTCACCCGCGCTCGAAGCGCAGCGCGCCCTCGTTCGGTCAGCGACCCGTCGCGTGTCTTGATCGCCTTCAGGATCGCGGCGGCGACATCGGGATGTGCGTCATCCGCACGCCCGCCGCGTTCGACACCGCGTTCGCGATCGCCGCGAGCGGCGGCACGATCGAGGTTTCACCGACGCCGCGCACACCGTACGGATGGCCCGGGTTCGGGATCTCGAGAATCTGCGTGTCGATGAACGGCAGGTCGGAGCAAACCGGAATGCGGTAGTCGAGGAAGCCCGGGTTCTGCAGCCGCCCGTCCTTGCCGTAGATGTACTCCTCGTTCAGCGCCCAGCCGATGCCCTGCGCCGCGGCGCCCTGGAACTGGCCTTCGACGTAGTCCGGGTGAATCGCCTTGCCCGCGTCCTGGATCACCGTGTAGCGCAGCACCTTCGTGTCGCCGGTTTCCGGATCCACTTCGATGTCGCAGATGTGGGTTGCGAACGAAACGCCGGCGCCGTCGGCCACCACTTCGTTGTGGCCGGCGATCGGACCGCCGGTCTGCGGCGACTTGGCGGCGATCTGCTCGAGCGTCAGCTCGTTGCAGATTGCCGTGCTCGGCACGCAGCGCAACCGCCCGGCCGTCCTTCCAGTCGACGTCGGCGACGTCGATGTCCCACATCTTCGCCGCACGCGCCTTCAGCACCTGGATCGCGTTGCGCGCGGCGAAGATCGTCGCCATGCCCGACGAGAACGTGCCGCGGCTCCCCTCAGTGGTGTCGTTGTGGCCGAGCGACGCGGTGTCGGCGATCGTGCACTTGACGCGTCTCGTACGGAATGCCGAGTTCCTCAGCCGCGATCAGCGACAGCGACGCGCGCGAACCGCCCACGTCCACGGTGCCCACCGTCAGCGACACCGTGCCGTCGACGCCGATGTTCAGATCGGTACACGTCTGGCCGCCGAAGTTGAACCAGAAGCCGCACGCCATGCCGCGGCCCTGGTTTTTGCCGAGCGGCGCCTTCATGTGCGGGTGGTTTTTCGCCGCCTGCGAGCGTCGGGCCGATGCCGATCGGTCCGTAGGTCGGGACCGTACGATGCGCGAGTGCCTTCCTTCGCCGCGTTCTTGATGCGGAAGTCGACCGGGTCCATGCCGATCTCCGCCGCCACGCAGATCGATCGGTGCTCTCCACCGCGAACGCCGCCATCGGCGCCGACGGTGCGCGATAGGCCGCCACTTTCGGCCGGTTCACCAGCACGTCGTAACCGATCGATTTCACGTTGGCGAGGTCGTAGCACGCCCACGACGTCATCGCGCCGAGCATGCCCCAGATCGCACGGGAACGCACCGTCCTGATAGCGCAGCACCGCTTTCGCCGCGGTGATGCGGCCGTCGCGCGTCGCGCCGATCTTCACGTCGATCGACGTGGAGCAGGTCGGGCCGGTCGCGCGGAACACTTCGTCGCGCGTCATCACCAGTTTCACCGGACGGTTCGCCTTGCGCGACAGCGCGAGCGCAACCGGCTCCATCCACACGTGCGTTTTGCCGCCGAAGCCGCCGCCGATTTCCGACGACGTCACTTTCAGCTTCGCGATGTCCATGCCGAGCAGAGCTGGCGCACTGGTTGCGGAACGTGAAGTGGCCCTGCGTGGTGACCCACAGTTCGCCCTGGCCGTCGGGGCCGACGCTTGCGAGGCACGCGTGCGGTTCGATGTAGCCCTGGTGGGTCTGCTCGGTCTTGTAGCTGCGCTCGATCGATCACGTCGGCTTGCGCAAAGCCCGCCTCCACGTCGCCGTGCCCGAACTCGGAGATCTGCGAGACGTTCGAGGCGTTGGTCGGCGTCGGTTCGACGCCGGCGGTGCGGATGTGCGGCTGCACGATCGGCGCGTTCGGCTTCATCGCCTCGTCCACGTCGGTGACGTGCGGCAGCACCTGGTAGTCGACCTTGATCAGCTTCAGCGCTTCGCGTGCGGTCTCGGCGTCGATCGCCGCGACCGCTGCCACGGCGTGCCCGTCGTACAGCGCGCGCCCGCGCGCCATGCAGTTCTCGAGGATGTCGAGCATGCCGCGGTCGCCTTTCGTAAGGTCCGGCAGGTCGGCGCTGGTGATGATCGCTTTCACGCCTTTCAGCTTTTCGGCTTTCGAGGTATCGATCTTTTTGATCTTCGCGTGCGCATGCGGCGAGCGCAGGATCAGGCCGACGAGCTGACCCGGCGCGGATGCATCGGCGCCGTATCGCGCGCGGCCGGTGACCTTGTCGACGCCGTCGGGCCGCGGCGGCCGCGTGCCGACGATCTTGAATTCCTGATTGGTGAATGTCGTATCGTGTTGCCACTTCGATTTCGCCTCGTCGGTCGTTTCGTCTCGGCGATCTACGTCGCAACGGACTAGCTTGTTGCTTCGGTCGATTTCTTTCGCGGCCGCGCTCACGGCGCGGACGATCTTGTCGTAGCCCGTGCAGCGGCAGAGGTTGCCCGCCAGCGCATAGCGGATCTCTTCTTCGCTCGGGTCGGAGTTGCGATCGAGCAGCGCCTTGGCCGAGACGAGGAAGCCCGGGGTGCAGATGCCGCACTGCAGCGCCGCGTGTTCGATGAACTTGGTCTGCAGCGCGTGCAGCTTGCCGCCCGTCGACAGCCCTTCGACGGTGGTGACTTCGCGACCTTCCGCTTCGGCGCCGAGCACCAGGCAGGAACAGACCAGCCGGCCGTCGACGGTGACGCTGCACGCGCCGCAGTCGCCGGTGCCGCAGCCTTCCTTCGCGCCGGTGAGGCCGAGCCGGTTGCGCAGCACGTCGAGCAGCGTCTCGCGCGGCTGAGCAGACGAATTCGACGGCATCGCCGTTGATCGTGGTCGCTACGTGAATTCCCTCAGACATCATTAACCCCCTGCACGCTGATAGGCGATTCCGGCCGCACGGCGCGCGAGCACGCCCGCAACCTCGGTTCTGAATTCGATCGTGCCGCGCTTGTCGTCGATCGGCTTGCATGCCGCTTCGCACGCCGCCGCGATTTTCGCGAGCGCCGCGTCGTCGAGCTTGGTGCCGACGATCGCCTTGGCCGCTGCCGGCACCAGCACCACGGTCGGCCCTACCGCGCCGAGCACAACGCGCGCCTTTTTGACCACACCCTTCGGCCCGAGCGTGAGGCAGACGCCCGCGCTCACCACGGCAATGTCCATTTCGGTGCGCGGAATGAAGCGCAGATACGCATCGCCCGTCTTCGGCGCCGGCTTCGGCAGCGTGATCGCCTCGATCACCTCGCCCTTCTTGAGCGACGTTTTGCCGGGACCGGTAACGACGTCTTCCACCGCGATGGTGCGCCTGCCCTTGGGCCCGACGACCGCCGCCTTCGCGCCCGCCGCCACCATCGCCGGAACGCTGTCCGCCGCGGGCGATGCATTGCACAGATTGCCCACGATGGTGCAGCGGCTCTGAACCTGGTCGGAGCCGATCAGGTTGGCGGCTTCCACCACCCCCGGCCACGCCTTCTTCAGCGCCTGCGTTCTCCCCGAGTGCCGCGCACGGTACCGCGCCTCCGATCCGGAAGCCGGCTGCGGTTTTGCTGACCGTCTGCATGGACGGGATCCGCTTGACGTCGACCAGCAGTTCCGGCTCGATCATGCCGCTCTTGAGGCGGACCAGCAGGTCCGATCCTCCGGCCAGCACGAAGGCACTGCCTTTCGCCTTGGCCAGCAATCCCGCCGCTTCCTTGATGGTCTTGGGTGCTTCGTATCTCATCGCCCCGTGGTCTCCCCGTTTTTTGTCGAGCCATTCCGACGGGCAATCGTGCATACATTGGTCGCGGCCAGCAAGCATCTCCACTCGACTTTCTTCGGCAGAGACTGGACACGACTGGGAGCCTGAGCCAAGGTACAATCGGCGCCTCAGATCCGAGCAATCGCCCCTCAAGTAGTTTGTTAGGCCCGCGAGCCAGGCACCCCGTCAGCGCGGCCACTGATCCGGCGTAAGTCGCTTCGACAATCGGACGCACAACGTTTTGCAGGAGTTTCCATGCGGCGCCCAAGCCGGTGTGTACTTATCGTTGCGCTGATCTGCGCGGGCTGTGGCCAGGGCGGGAACAGCGGGCCGCAGCAAGGCGGAACGCCGGAAGTGGGCGTAGTAACGATTCAACCTCAAGAAGCGGTGCTTACCGCCGAACTGCCCGGCCGCACACGGCCTTACGAAGTTTCGGATGTCCGCCCGCAGGTGAACGGCATTCTGAAGAAGCGGCTGTTCACCGAGGGCAGCCTGGTTCAAGCGGGGCAACCGCTCTATCAGATCGACGACACGCTGTATCAAGCTGCATACACAGCGCCAAGGCGCAACTCGCGAATGCAAAAGCCGCGCTCACCACGGCGAAACTCAAAGCCGACCGATACGTTTCGCTGCGCGAGCAGAAGTCGATCAGCCAACAGGACAACGACGACGCGCAGGCCGCGCTGCAACAGGCGCTGGCAAACGTCGAGCAGCAGCAGGCCAATGTGGAAACGGCCCGCATCACGCTCGGCTACACGCGCATCACGGCGCCGATCACCGGCAAGATCGGCCGCTCGTATCTGACGCAGGGCGCGCTGGTCGAAGCGAACCAGGATCAGGCGCTCGCAACGATTCAGACGCTCGATCCGATCTACGTCGACATGAATCAGTCGAGCAGCGAATTGCTTGCGCTGCGCCGCGCAGTGGCGCGCCGTGAAGGCGACGGCTCGACCACCGCCAACGTCACGCTGACACTCGACGACGGCACTGCGTATCCGCATCAGGGCACGTTTCAGTTTCAGCGAAGTGTCGGTGGATACCACCACCGGCTCGGTAACGCTGCGCGCGCAGTTCCCGAATCCGGACGGCGTGCTGCTGCCGGGAATGTTCGTGCGCGCGACGCATCATCGAAGGCATCGAACCGAATGCACTGCTGGTTCCGCAACGCGGCGTGAGCCGCGACGAACGCGGCAATGCAACCGCGTTGATCGTCGACGCCGACGGCATCGTTCAGATGCGCAAACTCGCAGTCGGCCAAACCGTCGGCGCGAACTGGCTGGTGAAGAGCGGCATCAATCCCGGCGATCGGGTGATCGTCGAAGGACTGCAGTACGCACACGCCGGCGAGAAGGCGAACGCGGTTGCATTCGTCGCACGCGACGACACGCAGCAGCCGCAGGCCGCCGCTGCAGCGGCCACGTAAGCGAGCATGAAGTAACCAGCATGCTGTCGCGTTTCTTCATCGACCGGCCGATCTTCGCGTGGGTGATCGCGATCTTCATCGCGCTCGCCGGTGTGCTCGCGATCGTGCGGCTGCCGGTGGAGCAATACCCGAGCATCGCGCCGCCGCAGGTGGTGATTCAGACGATGTATCCCGGTGCATCTGCGGAGACCGCGCAGAACTCCGTGACGCAGGTCATCGAGCAGCAGCTCACCGGCATCGACAACCTGATGTACTTCGCATCCACCACCGGTTCCACCGGCCAGGTGCAGATCACCGCGACGTTCCTCGCCGGCACCAACCCCGACATCGCGCAGGTGCAGGTGCAGAACAAGGTGCAGCAGGCGAGTTCGCGGCTGCCGCAGGAAGTGCTGCAACAAGGCGTGGTGGTGCAGAAGTCGCAATTCAGCTTTCAGCTGATCGTCGGCATCTCCGACACGATGGGGCGCTACAACAACATCGACATCTCCGACTACCTCGGCAGCCGCCTGCTGGATCCGATCTCGCGCGTGCCCGGCGTCGGCGACGTGCAGGTGTTCGGTTCGCCCTACGCGATGCGCATCTGGCTCGACCCCTACAAACTCGTTTCGTACAACCTCACGCCGGCCGACGTGCGCGACGCCGTGCGCGCACAGAACACGCAGGTATCTGCCGGCGAAATCGGCGCGCAACCCGCCACCGCCGGTGCAGGAACTCAACGCAACCGTCACCGCGCAGAGCCGCCTCGCCACGCCGGAGCAGTTCCGCAACATCATTCTGAAGAGTTCGCAGCGGCGGCGCCTCAGTGCGGCTGTCAGACGTTGCGCGCGTCGAGATCGGCGCCGACAGCTACATGGTGATCAGCCGCCTGAACGGCCGGCCGGCCGCGGGCATGACCGTGCGCCTCGCGCCCGGCGCGAACGCGCTGACGACGATCGACGCCGTCAAGAAACGCGCGACCGAACTCGCCGCTTCGCTGCCCGAGGGAATGGAGCTGTCGTTCCCGGTCGACAACACGCGCTTCATCCGCATTTCGATCCGCGAAGTGATCTACACGCTGATCGAGGCGATCGCGCTGGTGATTCTGGTGATGTGGGTGTTCCTGCAGAACTGGCGCACTACGCTGATTCCCGCCATCGCCGTGCCGGTGGTGCTGCTCGGTACGTTCGGCGCGCTCGCGGTGTTCGGCTACACCATCAACACGCTCACGCTGTTCGCATTGGTGTTATCCATCGGCCTACTCGTGGACGACGCCATCGTGGTGATCGAGAACGTCGAACGCATCATGCGCGAGGAGCAACTGTCGCCGCGCGAAGCCACACGCAAGTCGATGGAGCAGATCACCGGCGCGCTGATCGCCATCGCTCTGGTGCTGTCCGCGGTATTCGTGCCGATGGCGTTTTTCGGCGGCTCTACCGGCGTGATCTATCGCCAGTTCTCCGTAACGATCGTCTCGGCGATGGTGCTGTCGATTTTCGTCGCTCTCGTGCTGACGCCGGCGCTGTGCGCCACGTTGCTGAAGGCGGTGCCGCTCGGACATTCCGAACGCCACGGCTGGTTCTTCACGAAATTCAATTCGACGTTCGAGAGCGGTCGCGAGCGTTACGTGCGCGCGCTGGAACGCATGCTCGGCAGACGCGGCCGATCGATGGTCGTTGTACGGCATCATCGTCGCGGTGATGGCGCGTGCTGCTGATTCGCATGCCAACAGGCTTCTTCCCAGCCGAAGACCAGGGCGGCCTCTTCACGCCGATCACGCTGCCGGTGGGCGCGATGCAATCGCGCACGCTCGATGTGGCGAAGCAGGTCGAGCACTTCTACCTGGTAGACGAAAAAGACAACGTGCACACGATCTTCATCGTGGCCGGTTTCAGCTTTGCCGGTCAGGGTCAGAACACCGGTCAGGCCTTCGTGAACCTCACCGACTGGGACGAGCGCCCCGGCGAGGCGAACAGCGCGCAGGCTATCGTCGGGCGCGCGTTCAAGACCTTCTCGAAAATTCGCGACGCGCAGATCTTCCCGCTGCTGCCGTCGCCGGTGCGCGAACTCGGCAACTCCACCGGGTTCGAAATGGAGCTCGAAGATCGCGGCGACCTCGGCCACGCGGCGTTGATGGCCGCGCGCGACCAGTTGCTCGCTGCTGCGCGCAAGAGCCCGCTGCTCGCGCAAGTGCGACAGAACGGCCTCGACGACACGCCGCAGCTGCACCTCGAAGTGGATCAGGCGAAAGCAAACGCGCTGGGCATTTCGGTGGCCGACATCAACGCGACGCTCTCCGCCGCGTGGGGTGGTTCGTACATCAACGACTTCATCGACCGCGGTCGCGTGAAGCGCGTGTACATGCAGGGCGACGCGCCATTCCGGATGATGCCGGAGGATCTGGAGCGCTGGTACGTGCGTTCGGCTACCGGAACGATGGCGCCGTTCTCGTCGTTCATGAACTGGCAATGGAAACAGGGACCGGCCCGGCTCGAACGCTACAACGGCCGGCCCGTCGCTCAACATTCAAGGGCCAAGGTGCACCCGGCGTCAGCTCCGGCACCGCGATGGACGAAATGGAACGGCTCGTCGCCGAGCTGCCGAAGGGCTTCGGTCTCGAATGGACCGGCGCGTCGTATCAGGAACGCCTCTCCGGGCGCACAGGCGCCGGCGCTGTACACCATCTCGCTGCTGGTCGTGTTCTTGTGCCTCGCGGCACTGTACGAAAGTTGGGCGGTGCCGGTGGCCGTGATGCTGGTGGTGCCGCTCGGCATCATCGGCGCCGTGCTCGCGGCCACGCTGCGCGGGCTCGTACAACGACATCTACTTCCAGGTGGGCCTGCTCGCCACGATGGGACTCGCGGCGAAGAACGCGATCCTGATCGTCGAATTCGCCGAGGCGGAACTGCGCAGCGGGGTGGATGCCTGTCGAAGCGGCGTTGCACGCCTCGCGGTTGCGATTGCGGCCGATCCTGATGACGTCGTTCGCATTCATCGCCGGCGTGTTTCCGCTGGTGGTGGCGACTGGCGCGGGTGCTGCCAGCCAGAACGACATCGGCACCGGCGTGGTCGGGCGGAATGATCACCGGCGTGGTGCTGGCGATCTTCTTCGTGCCGGTGTTCTTCGTGATCGTGCGGCGAAGAGCGAAATTGCCGACGGCTTCACTGGGTCCGGTTTAGCACTTCGGATCCCATTCTTCCTTTGATACGGCTGACGAGGTGACCGTCTGGTCGCCACGGAACATGGCCCTTTTCAATCCCAACTTCATTCCAACGTGAGCGGCCTACGTGGCGGCGTGGCGGCTGCCAGTGGTGGCCGCCCTTGGAAACCATCGCCCAAATCAATCCAGCGCTTCCGCAAAGCAGATTGATTGGGGCCATGGTTCCAATCTCGGTGATGCCAACGACGGCGAATGGATCAGGCAAGCAAGCGCTCATCGCATCGCCCTTGATGTGCCGAGTTTGTTTGCCGATGATTCGGGCGCTGGTTGGGAGCCAGCAGGGAGAAGATCCATCGCAGTTCCAGAAGTTGGTGCGAGACGCACATGTAGTCTCGTGCGCCCGCTTCTCTCCGGTTTCGTGCAACACGAGTTGGAGAACGGATATGCGCGCATTGTTGTTTGCGGGTTTTCTCGTACTTGGAGTGCCTTCGATCGCCATTGCTGCCGAGAAGACACAGCAGCTGGATTCGACGATCTATGCGATCTACATCGATCAGCCGAAGACGGACAAGCTGAGTACGAACGGCATCGAGATTTCATATGGCAGTTTGCTTCAGGGTCACACGGTCGCATCGAACGGCGAGCACTACAGTCAATGGTGTCAGGCGACCGGCGCTGCCAAAGACAGTAAGGCGCTGGGCGGCGCCGGCTTTTGCACCCTCATAGATGAGCGTGGCGACATTTTCTGGGTATGGCTGCGGGACACCAGCGATTCGACGAACGACTGGGGGGTGATCGGCGGCACCGGAAAGTACGTCGGTGCCACGGGCGGCGGAAGTACGAAGCTCGTAAAGACGATGCCGGACGGAACGCTCGTGTTCGAAACCAAGGGAACGGTCACCACGCGCTGACGGGGCGATCAGGGTGCGCGGTCGAGATGCGGCTCCTCCAAGGAGCCGCATCTCGATCTACTGACACAGCGACTCCCGCTTCGACGGTTGTCTGTGTCAACGCGGCCGACAGCTTTCACCGTACGTACATTGCAGCTCCGGAATGTCGCAGATCCCGCGTGGCTGCCCTTCCTGCTTCACGCACCGGCTCTCAGGACACTCCGGATCGCCGGCGCACCATTTTTGTCCGGCAACAACGCGCCGGGTCATTACATCTTCGAACCAGTTGGTGCTCACCGAAATAGACCTTGCCGCTCCGTTTCGCGACTCATTGCACACCTGCGCGCGAGTCTCCTTCGCGCTGAAGGCTGCTTCGATTCCTTCGCATCCAACGTACATGTTCACGGCCCGATAAAGATGACCCGGCTGCAACTCGAACGTGTCAAAGCGATTCTGGGTGAATGCGGAGGTCACGCGGGACGACAGCGTATACACACCAGGATGCAACAGCAGGTACGATTCTTGATCCCGTGTGTCGTGGATTTTCTCTTCCCCGTTGACCATCAGCGACACACGGCGGACGCCCGTGGTAGAGACCGGGCGTTCGATACGAAGTATCGCAAGTTCACCGCAGGGTTCGGCTGCGGTGCAATTGGTCCAGATCTCTGCCGGGTGCGCTGGTTCGACGCTGGCAGACACGGGAACGAGACGCTCCACCACGTGACCCCCGTTCACGACACGTTCGGCCGCCGACGGTGCGGCCGGCGATACCTCGATCAAACCCTTGTGTGGTCGCAGCGCCCAGTAGCGAACTTCACCCCCTGCGCAGGTGGCGGGCATTGATATCGCAGATCCTGGAATGAATTCATACCAGGCAGACGCCGTCGCCGAGCCCGTAGCAACTTCGAACCTCGCAAACGACGCCTTTGAAAATACCCAGCCGACATGCGTGCCGTCGGTCACTCTCACCGGCAACTCGAAGTCATCGTCTGCATAAGCGTATACAACACAGCGGTCACCAGCGGCTGTGTCCGCGGGCCTGCTCGCATGGATCGGTTTGTCGCCGATGATCTGCAGGTAGCTGTCGTGATAGCAGGCGCCGCCGACCACGCAAGGTGTCTTGACTCCGGAAATCCAGAACCGTGCGACGGTGTCGTCGTCGTTGAACTCGAACAGCACCCAGAAATCGTCGTAGTTGTCTTCTTTCCCGGCAAAAAAAGGCGCCGGACCAACCTCCGACGCCAACCAAACTCCCGCCCACGCAATATCACCGCCCTGTCGGCGCAGATTGAACACCCAGTAGCGTCCACCTTCCGATATCTGTGGTTCGAGGCGAGCAGTCTGGATTCCGCGGTCGGTTTCGTACCGCCATTCGGCAAACAGCTCACGCACTTCATCGCGCGTGGTGTGACCGATTTGGATCGCCGTCATACGATCCGCAGTAAATGGTTCGGGATCCGCCAGTGCGACTGGCACAGGGATTGCCAAACAGCCATGAAGGAGAGTCGCGCAGCCGATAAAGAACAGCGACTGCACCAACGTGCGCCAGAACGGCCCGGAGGTTCTGGAGGCCGTCAGCAAGAGAACGTCCATTGCTTCGCTCATGGCCGCACCTCGCGAGTCGATAACGTTCTCGACCAGCCTACACCAGAGCAGGCAACGAGATTCCTGATCGAAGGCTCAGCTCGCGCAAACCGAAACGATCGCTTCTGCGATCTCTGGTGCGGACTCGATGCGCCCCGCAGTTTCAGCTGGTAGCTACGCCCCCGCCCTCCGCGCCCACTCGACGACTTTCACCTGATCGTCGAGATAACGCAGCGTGTCGGCCTCGCCGAGCGTCGGCAGCGAAATCACAACGCGATTCACACCGAGCTCCGCGAGCTGCGCCAGTGCTGCCTCGTCAGCGAGCATGCTGAGTGCGCTCACGTCGATTTCGGCGCGGTTGCGTCCGGCCTTCGCGCATTCTTCGTTCAGCTGCTGCATCTGTTGCGGAAAGTTCGGCAACGCAATCGGGAACCAGCCGTCGCAGTATTCGACCAGCCGGCGGATCGCCCACGGCGACTGTGCGCCCATGTAGATCGGCGGATGCGGCTTTCGCGCGGGTTTCGGTTCAACCCAAACCGGATCGAAGTCGACGAATTTGCCGTGGAATGCCGCGTCTTTCTGCGTCCACATCGCCTTCATCGCGAGCACGTGTTCGCGCAGCACCGCCCAGCGGTCTTCGTAACGCACGCCGTGGTTCTCGAGTTCCTCGCGGTTCCAGCCTGCACCGATGCCGAACAGGAAGCGGCCGTTCGACAACGAATCGAGCGACGCGATTCGTTTGGCCAGCGTGATCGGGTGGTGCTCCGGTACGAGACAGATGCCGGTGCCGATCGTTCAACCGTTGCGTAACCGCGGCTACCTGCGCCAGATACGTGAACGGCTCGTACGCTTCCCAATAGATGCTCGGCAGGTCGCCGCCCGGCGGATACGGCGTTTTGCGCGATGCGGGAATGTGTGTGTGCTCGACAACCCACAACGAATCGAAGCCGCGCTCTTCGAGTGCGCGGCCGAGCGTGGTCGGGTGGATCGAGTAGTCGGTAGGAAATGTCGAGACGCCAATGCGCATCAGGATGCTCCGCAGATTCGGGATTAAAGGTTCAGTTCAATTCAATCGTGGCGCAGCGGATCAGCCGAACTCGAAGTTCTCCTGCATGCGCGCGCGCACTTCGCCCTGGTGTTCGAAGTACTGCTTGAAGCCGCCGTTGTAGTTGCCGTCCTGCCGGCGTTGCGACTCGCCTTCGAAGTTGTAGTAGCCCGGCGTGCATTCCTGATTGCGCCCGGTTTTACCGCGGTGCGCGATCACTTCGTTCACCCACCACTCCTCGGCTTCGAACGTCGGATCGATCGTCTTCAGTCCGTTCGAACGCACGTAGTCGATGCAGGCCGCGATGTGGTCGCCTTGCGTCTGCAACATGTCCGTGAGGTTGAACTGAAACGACGCCTGATATCCGCCCATGATGAACATGTTCGGAAAACCCTGCGTGTGAATGCCGAGCAGGGTACGAATGCCGTCGCTGTATTTCTGCTCGATGTCGACGCCGTTCTTGCCCACGATGCGGTTGTAGATGCCGGTCTTCTGCACTTCGAAACCGGTCGCATAGATCAGCAGATCGAGTTCGTACTGCCGCCCGTCGAACACCGGCCCTTTCTCCGTGATCTGCGTGATGCCCTTGCCGTGCGTGTCAACCAAATGCACTGAGGGGAGGTTGAACGTGGGCAGGTAGTCGTTGTGAAAGCACGGCCGCTTGCACATGAACATGTACCACGGTTTCAGCGCGTCGGCGGTCGCCTTGTCTTTCACCGTGGCATCGATGCGCTCGTGAATGCGCATCATGTAGTCGATGTTGCCGCGTTCCTGCCGCTGAATTTTCTGTTCGCGCGTTTCGGCGGCAAAGCGCGCCTTCTGTTCGTCCGTCAGCTGTGGATCCTGCAACGCGCGGGCGCGACGTTTCGCCTGCCAACCCGGCTTCAGCTTTGCCGCCCATTCCTGATCCGTCGGCCAGTCGTCACGCACGTCGATGGACGACGGCGTGCGTTGGAAAACGTATAGCGCTTTCGAATTCGCGCCGAGCCCGGGCACCGCCTGCACCGCGGTTGCGCCGGTGCCGATGATGCCGACGACTTTGTCCTTCAGCTTTTCGAGATTCGCGCCGGTGTAGTCGTAGTCCCAGCGCGACGTGTGAAATGAATGCCCCTTGAACGAATCCATGCCGTCGATGCGCGACAGCTTCGGCTTCGACAAGGTGCCGTTGGCGCAGATCACGAACCGGGCGCGCATGTGATCGCCGCGATCGGTGTCGATGTGCCACATCTGTTCGGCTTCGTTCCACACCGTCGACGTCACGGTGGTCTGGAACACCGCGAGGTCGTACAGGTTGTAGCGCTTCGCGATCAGCTGGCAGTACGCGAAGATCTCCGGCGCGCGCGAGTAGTGATGCTTCGGCACGTAGCCCGTTTCATCGAGCAGCGGCAGATAGTCGTAAGACACCACGTCGCACGCCGCACCGGGATATCGGTTCCAGTACCACGTGCCGCCCACATCTGCGCCACGTTCGACGATACGAATGCTCGCAACACCTTTCTCGCGCAACCGCGCCGACGTCAGCAACGCCGAGAAGCCGCCGCCGATGAACAGCACTTCCACCGTGTCGCGAATCGGATCGCGCGGCTCAACGGGTCCGCTGTACGGATCCACGCCGTACTTGGCGCGTTCGCCGTCGAAATCCGAGGTGAACTGTTGAGTGCCTTCGGGCCGGTACGCGAGCCGCAGATCGCGCTCCTCCGCGAACTTGCGTTTGATCTCGTCGTAATAGGAGTCCGGGTGGCGCGGTCTGCTCATGGTGGGATCCGTTTCGAATGCGACTTAAGCCCCGAAAGATACGAGTAAATCGCCGATGTATCTATCCCCGCCAAAGTCGTGGGTTCGGGCACGGCAAGACATAGAATTCCACCCACGCCAGCCGCTCGGACTACCACATGGATCTCTACGACGTGATGCACACGACCTTTGCCGCGCGCGATTTCGTGGACGAAGACGTTCCCGACGCGGTGATCCGCCGCATCCTCGACCACGCCCGGTTCGCCTCGAGCGGCGGCAACCGCCAGGGGTGGAAGGTGATCGTGGTGCGTAACGCCGCGACGCGCGAAGCGCTGGTGCCGCTGATGGCAGGCGCAGTGCAGCGATACGTCGCACAGGTGCGCGCGGGCGAGTCGCCATGGAACACGATCAACGCCACCCGCCTCACCGACGCCGAGATTGCAGCGCAGCCGGTGCCCGAACCGATGATCCGCAAGCTCACCCACGCACCCGTAGTGCTGTTCGTATTCGTCGATCTCGCCGTGGTTGCGTCGTTAGATCGAAACGTCGGACATATCGGCGTGATTTCGGGCGGCTCGATCTACCCGTTCGTGCAGAACATTCTCCTCGCCGCACGCAACGAAGGTTATGGCGGCACACCCACCACGTTCATCGCGGACAAGGAGAGAGGAACTGCAAGCACTGCTCGGCGTACCGAAGCAGATGGCCTTCGCCGCAATGATTCCGTTAGGGAAGCCGGTGAAGCAGCTGACGAAGCTGAAGCGCAAGCCCGTGGACGACTTCGCCATGCTCGAGCGGTGGAACGGTCCGCCACTGGCGAGCTAAGGACGTTGACTCGACTTCGATGAACGGAGCGAACGGGTTATGTCTCAGAAGGGCTCGGGCTCATCTCTGTTTGATTGGCGCTTGGCTGTGCTATTTTCCGACCTGCTGCGGGAGGGCATCCTTCGATGAAGAATCAGCAGATGCCTAGCTCTGACGTTCTAGAGCGCGAGATCGACGGAAACTACGCCGCCTTCATGGAGAAGCTGGAGGGACTGCTCCGTGAGCATCGAAGTGGTCAATTTGCGCTCATGCGCGATAGGGCCATCGTTCAGCTTTTTGACTCAGCCGCGGACGCTGTTCGGTTCGGTCGAAAAGCCTTTGGCGATCACATCTTCTCGGTGCAGGAAGTAAGGGAAAGACCGTTCGACTTGGGGTACTTCTCGCATGGCGGTCCTGACGCAGACATATGACCCAAACGAAGGACCGATCGTACAAGTCACGATATCTGCTCACGGGTCGCCCAATGGCAGGACTTTCCCGTTGCTTCTGGATACGGGCGCGGACGGTACAAGCATATCTGCGGACGTGATCTCCGCTCTGTCCCTCGTCCCACTCGGTCGCCGCACCACAATCACCACAACGGGCCACGGTTCAGTTCGAACGTTTCTCATCGACATCGCAATTCGATGCGACGACACGACTTGGCGAAGGGCCGATCTACTCGTTGGGGAGTTTCGTTACCGAAAGCCGAGCATTCGCGGAATCATTGGCCGCGATATTCTGTGTCTAGGGGACTTCACCATGCGGGCGGACCAAACGTTTACGCTCAAGTTCTAACCACCTTTACTGGTTGGATGACATTGGTTCGCGCTCCGATCTGCGAAATAGCGCCTCGTTCAATAAACCTCTACTGAATTCTCGAACGAGAAACCGCCCGGCGTCATCGCCAGGCGATGTCGGTCACCCGGAACATCTGCACTCCATTCGGAATATCCGGCGTCACCGCGCCACATCGCAACGCGAACGCCGTCAGCGCGTTTGGCCACGCGCGTTTCGTAGTAGCGCGGTTCGCGCGAACGCAGCAGCGTGAGTGCAGCATCGACCGTCGCCGTCTTCGTCAGTTGATACAGCGTCACCCACGTGGGCGGCGCCAGATCGATCTCGCCAGCGGCGTGTCGTTCGAGCGCTGCACCCGGATTCAGCCATTGATGGTTCTGGATCTCGCCGCCGTCGATGGTCACGTCATGGCTGTCGGCGCGCGCCGCGAAGAACCATGTGGCGTAACGCTTCGGCGTGCCGGGCGGCGGCGTCCAGTGTGCGAACCACACGAAGCCGTCGGACGACAACGCGAGTCCCGCCTCTTCCAGCGTCTCGCGAACGGCCGCATTGCGCGCCGCGACGTTCGCATCGCGACTCACATCGTAGTCTTCGTCGTCGATGCGACCGCCCGGAAATACCCACATACCGCCGAACGCGATCTGCGACGCCTTGTGCAGCATCAACACTTCGAGTTGCGATTCCTGATCGCGCAGTAGCACGACGGTGGCGGCCGGGATCGCAGGCTCACCGCCATCGCGGGCCGCAATGTTGTCGCCGTAAGTGTCGCTGCGATGCCGGCCCGATTGCTCGTTCGCCATCGACGTCAACCGACGTCGAAACGGAACGCGCGGCCGTCGCGCTTCACGTGGCCGGCGGTGGGCGCCGCGAAGTGCGTGCCGATGACGAGCATCGGCTCGTCCGCCACTTTTTCGAATACCGAGCGGCGCATCGTTGCGCCTGCCACGGGATCGCTGTCGAAGCTCGGCGACCACTCCGGATGTCCGAACTGACACGGGTGATGCAGCATGTCGCCGGTGATCATCGCGCGTTTGCCCTTCGACTCGATCATCACGCTGACGTGGCCGGGCGTGTGGCCGGGCGTCGGCATCAGTCTGATCTCGGGCGAAATGCGGTGGTTCATCTCCACCAGATCCGCGAGGCCGCGATCGAAGATCGGCTTGTACGGAATCGGTGAGAATTGCCTGCTGTTCCTTGTCGCCTTCCTGCTTCCAGAACGCGTATTCCTGCTTGCCGATCAGATAGCGCGCGTTCGGGAACGTGGGCACCCATTTGCCGTCCTTCGAGCATCGTGTTCCAGCCGACGTGATCGACATGCAGGTGCGTGCAGACCACGGCGTTCACGTCGGTGCGTCTGCAACCGGTCGCTTCGAGGCTCTTCAGAAATCCCGTCTGCAGGCCGACCTTGCCGAACAAGGCGCGCGGCTTGTCGTTGCCGACACACGTGTCGACCACCAGCTTCAATCCGGGCGCTTCCACCAGCAGCGCATGGATCGACAACTTCAGATCGCCCGCCTCGGTGACGAAGTGCGGATACAGCCACGGCATGTCGCGCAGCTTGTCCGGCGTCGCTTCTTTCAGGAACGCCGACGTCCGGGTTGTAGGCAATCGGCACTTCCGATCTCGACGATGCGCGTGACCTTCACATCGCCGATCTGCCACTTGAGTGTCGTCATCATGCTTCCCCTGTGTTGTTGTGAGGCTACGTATTCAACTCCAGACCGGAGCATCGCAGAATCTGCACGACCACGACAATGACGGGACAGCGACAATGACGGAGGCGACGTGACGGAAGACGAATTGGAACAAACGGTCGACGCGGCGTGGGAGTCGCGCGACACCGTGTCGCCGTCGACACGCGGCATGACTCGAGTTGCGGTAGACGAAACGCTGGATGCGCTCGACCACGGGGCACTGCGCGTAGCCGAGAAGATCGGCGGCGAATGGCACACGCATCAATGGATCAAGAAAGCGGTGTTGTTGTCGTTCCGCCTGCACGCCATGGCGCCCATAGAAGGTGGCCCCGGCGGCGCCACCTGGTACGACAAGGTGCCGTCGAAGTTCGAAGGTTGGTCCGACGACGAGTTCTCCCGCGCGGGATTTCGCGCGGTGCCACATGCAATCGTGCGCCGCTCCGCATTCATCGGCCGCAATGCCGTGTTGATGCCGAGCTTCGTCAACGTGGGTGCATACGTGGGTGAAGGCACCATGATCGACACGTGGGCAACCGTCGGCTCATGCGCACAGGTCGGCCGCAACTGTCATATCTCGGGCGGCACCGGCATCGGCGGCGTGCTGGAACCGCTGCAGGCAAACCCGGTGATCATCGAAGACAACTGTTTCATCGGTGCGCGCTCGGAAGTAGCCGAAGGCGTGATCGTCGGTGAAGGCGCCGTGCTCGGCATGGGTGTGTTCGTCGGTGCATCGACCAAGATCGTCGACCGCGCCACCGGCCAGATTCACCAGGGCCGCGTGCCGCCGTATTCAGTCGTTGTCGCAGGCTCACTTCCGCAAGGCCCGGACCGGCCGTCGCTGTATTGCGCCGTAATCGTGAAAACGGTGGACGAGCGGACGCGGTCGAAAACGTCGATCAACGAGTTGCTTCGCGACTGAACGCTTGCAGCACAACTGAACTAAGGGGGCGCCAATGACGAAGCCGATCATCAATCTCGACGACGTCACGTTCGACGACGTCGAAGCAAACGGTCTCTACACGTCGAGCCGCGCATTGTTCAGCGCCGGCATCGGCGCGAAGAAGCTGGGCTACAACCTGACGGTGTTGCCGCCCGGCAAGGCGCAGTGCCCGTTCCATTGCCACCACGGCGAGGAAGAAATGTTCTTCGTCATCGAAGGTGAAGGTGAATTGCGCTTCGGCGACAAGCGCTATGCGATTCGCCAGCACGACGTCATCGCGTGCCCCACCGGCGGTCCCGATGTCGCACACCAGATCATCAATACGGGCACCACGACACTTCGATATCTCGCCGTATCGACGCTCGCAGAACTCGACACGTGCGAATACCCGGACTCGCAGAAGATGCTCGTCGTCACCGGACAGCGCGGCGAGCCCGGCCTTCGAAAGATCTTTCGCACCGAGAACACCGTGGACTACTACGACCGCGAACCGACCTGAGGCTGCAATGCCGAATACATCCTCTCGCGTGACGATTCACATGGTGGCCAGCCTCGACGGCTTCATCGCTCGCCGCGACGGACGTGTCGACTGGCTCGAAACTGCGGATACCTACGAACCGGGCGAGACGATGAGCGCCGAGTACGTGGAAGAGTTTCTGAAAACGATCGACTGCTACGTGATGGGCTCGCGTACGTACGAAACCGCTCTGGATTTCGATACCAAGGGCTTCGGCTGGGCCTACGGCGACAAGCCCACCTTCGTGCTCACCAGCCGCACACTGCCGCGCACGAGAGACACGGTGGAGTTCTACTCGGGCGATCTCGCGCGTCTGGTAAATGAAAAGTTGCGACCGAGATTCGCCGGCATCTGGTTCGCGGGAGGCGGCGCGGTTTCAGGTGAGTGTCTGCGCCTCGGGCTCGCCGACGAAGTGCGCTATTCGATCGTGCCCATTCTCATCGGCGACGGGATTTCCTTCTTCGAAGGTCTCGACAAAGACGTGGTGCTGCACCTCGTCGAAATGAAGGCATATGCGAACGGCATGGTGGCGCTTCGTCATGAAGTGCGGAAATAGTTGATGACCAGCGCGGCGATCGTCCGGCCCGAGCGACCCGCGGATCACGCCGTCATCGCGAGCGTAATCAAAGCGGCCTTCACCGGAATGCCGTATGCCGACGGTGACGAACACGAGCTGGTGGACACACTTCGCCGCGAAGGCGCGCTGTCGGTTTCGTTGGTTGCAGAACTTGCAGGTGCCGCGGTCGGACAAATCACGTTCTCGCCCGCCACTGCTTCGGACGGCTCGTCCGATTGGTTCGCGTTAGGTCCCCTGGCCGTGCTTCCCGCGCACCAACGCGCGGGCATCGGCGCGGCGCTGGTTCATGCGGGACTTCGCACCATCGATGACTTGCGCGCCAACGGCTGCATCCTCACCGGCAACCCGGCGTACTACACGCGCTTCGGATTCGATTTGTCGCCATCCAACACACCACCCGGCGAACCGGCCGAATTCTTCATGGTGAAATTGTTTCGTGGGCGAACACCAGCGGGGCCGATCTACTTCCATCCGGCCTTCCACTCCGACGCCTGAATTCAGCCGCGCCCCTCAGCGGCCTCGATTGCATCGAGCACGGTATGCGGAACCACCAGACGCACGTCGTCGGCCGCAAGTCGCAGCAGTTCGTCGACGGCAACGGCATCGGCGCGGCTGGAGATTCGCGCCATACGATCGATGAAGTCGGCGTGCCGCTCTGCGGCGCCGTCAGCGGTGGCGAGTCCGTACCAACCCCACGGCAGCAGTTCGATCTTCTGCAGCGACGCGAGGTCTTGCCACACGTCGCCGAACACTTCGACGAGGCCCCACATATCGGTGCCCGCCACGCCGAACGTCTTCGGATCCGCTGCGCCGCGACGACACATCGCCCACGCGTCGCCAGCCACGAGAAAACGATCGCGCGGCACGTCGAGCACGTCGAATGGTGGCTTCACGATGCGCGCCTGAACGGCATCGATCTGCGCATCGACCAGAATCCAGCGCTGTTGCGCGGCGTTCCAGTACTCCGCTACCCAATGATCGAAGTGTTTTCCCGGTTCGAAGTAGTTCGCGAAGCCGCAGCGCGCACGCGCCGGAATTTGCTTGCGGCGCGCAATCGCAACGAACAGCGTCGCGAAGTGTCTGCAGACACCGACAACACGGCGATCCGGCGAGCGGGCATTGCACAGCGGAGCGGCATCCAGAGATTCGGCGCGATCGAGCATCGCGTGCGCCCCGCACAACTGTTTTTCGGGACGGCGTTCGTCGGGCAGCGTTACACCGTATGCGGGGGCCCACGCCTCGTGCATCAGCAAGCCGTGCACGATTCCGGCAACCGTCGCGGCATCGAACTCAATCGCGTCCACCTGCTCGCCGAACCGGCCGAGTCCGGTGAACGGGCCGGGTGAGCGGTAGTAGTCGAGCAAATCCGTTGGTGTCATCGCGCCGAGTTCTCCATGCGCTTACTCTACCTTGTCGCTCAACCGAAGCTCGAACTCGAATGAATGCCGCCGAACGCGTTTCCGATTACCTGCATCCCGTGCTCGCGAATCTGCGCGCGAATCCATCGCACGAAGCCGAGTTCTGGAGCGACGTCGCGCGCACGCGCACGCCCTTATCGAAGCAGATCCCGCGTCGTCGCAACACAGCCTCGTCACCTTCGTGTGCCGACTTCCGGAGAACGCGCGCCACGTGGTGTTGCAACCGGGCTTCGGCGACACGACGCGCAACATGATGGAACAGATCGACGGCACACGTGTGTGTCACGCCAGTTACCGTTACCGCAACGATGTCCGCACGAGCTACAGCTTCGTTCCCGACATGCCGCTCATTTCATGGGCGAGTGCGACCAGGCAAGAGCTGGCCGAGCTGCAGGCATTCATGTCGACCAACAAGCCGCAGCACGATCCGCATGGGCGCGATCAATTCGTGAGTCGCGCGGGCAACGGCGAGTTCGAAACGACGTCCGTACTGGCACTTCGCGATGCCATCGACGAGTCCGCAGCGCACAAGCGCGAACACGTGCCGCGCGGCACCATCGACAAGCACACGTTCAAGAGTCGATTGATGGGCAACGCGCGCAACGTTTGGGTTTACGCACCGCCCGGATATGCAACGAGCGATCGCACGTATCCGGTGCTGGTGGTCTTCGACGGCGGCAACGCACTAACGCAGATTCCGGTGCACCGCATGCTCGACAACCTTCTCGCCGACGGCCGCATCGTGCCGACGGTGGCCGTGTTCATCGACAACCCGACACCGACCTCGCGCAACGACGAACTGCCGTGCAACGAGACATTCGCGCGCTTCATCGAAGAAGAAATACTGCCGTGGCTGCGGCAAAACTATCGCGTGTCACACGCGCGGGAGGATCACTACGTCACGGGGGTGAGCTACGGCGGCCTTGCGTCGGTGTGGATGGGATATCGCCTGCCGCACGTGTTCGGCAACATCATCAGCCAGGCCGCGTCGCTGTGGTGGGGTCCGGGTTATCGCATTGAAATTCCGCGCAGCGAAGGCGGTTACACACCCGAGTGGCTGATCGAGAAGTTCGCAGAATCGCCGCGCCTGCCGCTGCGCTTCTGGCTCGAGATCGGGCTGATGGAGCATCCGTCGCTGATGCTCGAACCCAACAGGCGCATGAAAGCGCTGCTGGAAGAGAAGGGTTATGACGTCACTTACCGGGAGTTCTGCGGCGGCCACGACGCGGCGTTGTGGCGTGGGTCGTTGATCGAGGCGTTGAGTACGATGTTGGGAGCACGCGACTAGTCGCGTTTCGTTCGTTGGAAGAGGATGAGCGCGGCACCCGCGTGTCGGGTCTAGGGAACCTCTGCGGGATGGATGAGCCCATGGCGGCGCCAGGCGGTTTGCAATAACCAGGTTCGTGCGGGGGCGACTTCGCGGGTGTCTGTTCGGGTTCGGAGGTGCGGTGGCGATGCGCCAGCCGTCGAACCAGCGGCCGGAACTGGCGGGATCGGGTTGGGCTCTGACGCGGTCGATGGAGTGTGCTGGCTTGTGCCGCTGCGCGGCGTGATGCCGGTGATTGAGCAGCACATAGCGCAGGGCACGGTGGACTTCGAGCGGCGTGCGTAACGCTCGCAAGTGATAGCGACCGTCGAGCACTTTGCCCTTGCGCTGGAAGAGCCGGTTGGCGAGCTTGCCGATTCGCGCACCGACGCTCTTCATCCCACAGGCGATCGAGTAATTGGTGTGTGCTTCGATCAGTAGATGCACGTGATCGCGCTGGATCGAGTAGTGCACCACCCGGAAGCCGTGGCGGATGCAGGCTTCGCTCAAGGAGGAGCGGAACCTTCGCACGAAGCGGGGTTGCCGTAAGGTCGGGATGCCGCTTCTCAAGCGGATGGTCACATGGACCGGAACACGGGCAACGATGCGCTCTCGATACCGGTGCATGACCCGCGGTCGTATCCCGCGCGGCCGACCGGCGCCATGACGCGGCCCACCGCGACCCGTCCGGTAACGCACCGAGTCGAGCGTGAGCTGTTCGGGTCTCTTCCTGTTGGTTGATCGCGCCATGGATCAAAGAATGGGGCCATGGTGCAAGTGCCGATGCCGGGTAACGACCCCATGTGTGGTGCGAGATCTCGTACGGCCACACGTCTCCACAGTGGTTCTGCGCCAATACACCGGGCCGCGTGCGCAACATCGCCCTTATCGATCGAGAACCTGAAGAGCCAGGACCGGCCGATCGATTCGTTCGAGCGGGCTGGGTTTAACAATGAAGGGGGCGGTGATGCGATCGGCGCCATCGTCACACGAGGTGTCGCGTCGGTTGGGCCGTGGGTAACGCGCATTCGAACCATCGCCCGAATCAATCCGGTTGTCGGACCGAAGGGCTCGAGCCGATGTGTCGCGCGGGATGATCAAGGAACGCGTCGTGCGGACGGAACCGAACCGCGCCCCAATCGCCTTGCCAAAATTGATTGGGGCGATGGTCCAATCTCTGCCGCCCGCTACCGCCGGCACCGGCACAACCCGCGCGACATCTCCTCAGACGCAGACGTTTGTCGCGCCGCCGTCCCCTTCATTGTCACACCATGCCCGCTCAGAACAAATCGACAGAGCCCAGTTCCCAACGACATTGCTCAGCCAGGCGTGCTCCAACGAACTCGTCGACGCGCCCGATCGCGCACATCGAATCGGCCTACAACACGCTCCCGCCCGGCGTGAACTGTCCCGTCCCTGCGAACACGCCGCCATCAACCGGCACCATTGCTCCGTTCACGAACGAAGCGGCCGGCGACCCAAGGAACGTAATCACCGCGGCGATCTCCTCCGGCTCGCCCCATCGACCAAGCGGAATGTGGCGCCGAAGTTCGTCGTACACGGGTGATTGGCGGATGTTGGTGGTCATGCCGGTGTGTGTCGGTCCCGGACAAACCGCATTGATGCGGATGCCCTCGCGGCCGAGTTCAAGCGCTGCGGCGCGAACGAAGTTGGCGACGCCACCCTTCGCGGTGTTGTAGGCCCACAAGCCGGGATCGCCGCCGAGTCCGGACACCGACGCGGTGACCACTACCGCGGGGCGGTCGGCTTTGCGCAACGCCGGCAATGCCGCACGCACGCCGAGCACGACGGCGCGAAGGTTCACTGCGAGCACGCGGTCGAAGGTCGGCATGTCGATCGACTCGAGCGTGCCACTGGCGGCAAGCCCGGCATTGAGGAATACCGCGTTCAAACCGCCGAGACCTGCCGCGGCTTCGATGGCGGCGGCATTCGTCGCCTCCACCGTGACGTCGCCCTTCACGATGCGTGTGCGCGTCCCTTCGCGGTCGAGCGACGCGATCCACGACATGTCCGCGCGTTCGAGATCCACGGCCACTACGCGGCCGCCCTGCTCGAGCACGCGCTGCACCGCCGCGCGGCCAATGCCAGACGCTGCTCCGGTGATTACTGCGGTTCGTTGTGCCCAGTCGTTCAAGATGCGCCCCCTTGTGATCGCGTTAGAACCGGTTGACTGCTGTAGAGGTCGCCGAACTGTTGCTGCAGATGCACCACTTTCGGCGCGTCGTTGATGACGATGTACGGGTTGTTCGGGTGCACGGTGGCATAGTCCTGGTGATACGCCTCGGCCGGATAGAACGCTTCGAGCGTGGACACTTTGGTGACGATCGGCGTTTTGAATGCCTTCGCTGCATCCAGCTGCGCGATGTATGCCTCTGCCACGCGTTTCTGATCGGCGCTCGTCGTGAAGATTGCGGAACGGTACTGCGTGCCGCGATCGGGACCCTGACGATTCAACTGAGTTGGATCGTGCACCACCGAGAAGAACACCTTCAGCAGCGTGCCGTACGAAACCTGCGCCGGATCGAACTGCACTTCCACCGATTCGGCGTGGCCCGTGGCACCGGAACTCACCGCCTCATACGACGGATCTTTTTTCGTTCCGCCGGCATACCCGGAGATGGCCGAGTGCACGCCTTTGACGTGCTGAAACACCGCCTGCACGCCCCAGAAGCAGCCGCCCGCGAACACCGCCGTCTGCAGTTCGCCCGGCGCGCCGGGCGCGACGTCCGCCAACGGTTTCGGCAACGCCGCGCCGGGGTTATCCACCGCACCGGCGCGCTCGCAACCGACCAGCAGCGCAAAACACGCAAGCAGCATCGCGCGTCCAAAGATCATGTCGGCTCTCCTCAAATGGTTTTCCTGAAGACCATGGTTAGACCGCTTGTCGCGCGGTTCGGTTTCCCATCGCGCGGCGCGCAAGCGTATCAACCACGCCGCGTTTACGCGCGCGCTTCGCGTCCGTAGAGACGCCAGTACAACAGCACCACGGAAATCGTCATCAGTTCGGCAGACAACAATGCGTACTGCGGGCCGACACGATCCGCAAACCAGCCGAGCGCAAACACCACCACGGCATACAGCGCATTGCCGCCCAGTGAAATCAGGGAGCCCATCGTGGCGCGTTGTCGATCGGTGAACGAACGCTGCATCAGCGTGCCGCCCGCTACCACGCCCGGACCGAACGCAAACGACGCGAGAGACGAAATCGCCGGACTTGCGACGGTGGGCACGGCCGTTGCGCCAACACCCAGCGCGATGCTCGTGATGCTGGTCCACAACAGCACCGGCACTTCGCGCCAGCGACGGATCACGCTACCCGCTGCGCGGAAGCCGATCATCCCGAATGCGTGAGTCAACATGCTCGCAATTCCCAAGCCCGAGGCCGACCACAGCGTGGCGAAGTACGCCGGATAGAACATGTGCTTCGATTCGCCGAGTGCGAAGCCGAGCATCGCGGCCATGCTCACATCGCGCAGCTTTGCGTCGCTGCGAAACGGCACCCACGCATCGCGCAGATGTGCGAGCAGATTCGTTTCCATTACCCGACCCTGGCGCGACGGTTCGGTAGTGAAAACACCGAGGACGAGTCCCACCGCTTGCGGGATCAGCGACAGCCAGAACAACGATCGCAACGGCAGCCACAGCAGCAATATCGCGGACACCAGCGCGGAGACCGCGAGCGCCGCCTGGAACATCGAACTCAACCGCCCCTGAAATTCGGCAAACTCCTGCTGCGCTTCTTCGTCCTTCAGCGTGTCGTAGAGAAACGCTTCCTGATTGCCGCTGAACAGCGCGAACGACAATCCTTCGAGCAGCGCACCGATTGCGAGTACGGTGAACGACGAACCCGCGCCATATGCGGCGATGCACAGGATGTTCGCCATCTGTCCGCACAGCAGCGTTTTGCGGCGGCCGACAAAGTCCGAGAACACGCCCGTCGGCAGTTCGAACAGCGACGATGCGATCTTCGCAATTGCGAGAATCAGAACCGCCTCGGCATACGAACCCGTGACCTGCGCGAAGTACACGACCATCACCGGTCC
Source organism: uncultured Gammaproteobacteria bacterium (assembly GCA_963822125.1). Lineage (GTDB taxonomy): Bacteria > Pseudomonadota > Gammaproteobacteria > Pseudomonadales > Azotimanducaceae > DATJGR01. The sequence goes on from CAWGGQ010000020.1 coordinate 242,685, forward strand.
GTAGATGCGGAAGTCGTTGCAGAAGTTGAACCAGCCGAGCAGTCGGACGTTACGGCGCGTGGCACTCATGTCATGCATCGTAAGCGATGAGCTGTTAGCTTTCCGGCATGAATGCTCGCAACCCAACGCCGCGGCTGAAGTGGCACATGCTGCGTCGGCGCAAATCGGACGCGCCGTTCCAACGCGAGAATCTCGTTGCAGCATTGCGAGCGGGCGCCGCCTGCGAAGTCGACCTGACGTTCACCGCGGACGGTCACGCGTTGTGCCTGCACGATTCGATACTCGACCGCGAGACGACTGGACACGGCCGCGTTGCCGACGCGACACGCGCCGAGATCGAACAACTTCGCCAACGAAGTCCTACTGGTGCGGTACTCACGACGCGACCGCTGTTCCTCGATGAGGTGTGCGCCACCGTGGCATCCGTCGGCGTCGCCGCAATGGCGCTCGTGCAACTCGATGTGAAGGCACGCGCACAAACACTGAACGCCGCTGCGTGCGAAACGTTCGCCCGCGCGCTGGGCGATGGAGCAGATGCGTTCATCGCAAGCGCATATGACTGGGACGTCGTCGCACGACTCGTGGCCGCTTCACGCGGACTACACGCCGGTTTCGATCCGCTGTTGTTCTATCCGCGCTCGTTCGATCTCGATGCCGATGCCTATCGCGCCATCGCCGCGCGCACACTGGCCACGGCGCCGGGCGCGTCGATCTACTACCTCGAAGCCAAGCTGATTCTTGCGGCACTCGAACGCGGCGTGAATCTTGTGCGCGAAGTAACCGTTGCCGGCGCACGCGTGGACGCGTGGACTGTCGATCCGGAGTTTCCAGATCTGCACGGTGCATTGCAGCGCTTGCTCGACGCCGGAGTCGCGCAAATCACCACGAACGACCCGGAACAGCTCGGGCCGATCGTCACGCAAATCGCGACCGGCGCGGCTGACCGCGGTTAGCCGACGAGCCTGCGCGCCTGTTCGACCAGCTGCGAGTCGCCAATTCGTTCCGCGAGCTTCGTCAGCGCGGCAATGTCCGGACCCTTCCAGCGCAGATCGTCGAGCGATTCCGTAAGTGGCGCGTCGAAGCGCAACGTCGCGAGCGTTCTGAACAACTCTGCATTGGCGCGCCCCGCACGCAGGTTGTCGGCCAACACGGCCGCGCCGCGCACCTTCGCGGTCCAGGAATTCGGATCGTCGGGAATCGCCTCGAGCTTCTTGTACACCGCGAGCACTGCCGCTGCGGACTTTGCGCCCCACCGCGCAATACCGGGAAAGCCGTCCGCGCTGTCGCCGACCAATGCGAGCCAATCGGGAATCGATTCCGGCGGCACGCCGAACTTCTCGACCACGCCGACGTCGGTCAACGTGCTGTCGCGCATTCGATCGCGACACACGACGCGATCACCGCTGACGCATTGCGTAAGGTCTTTATCAGGCGAACAGATCACCACCTGCTCAACCGCGGGCGATTTCGAGAACTTGAGTGCGGCAGTAGCTATCGCATCGTCCGCTTCGAACTCGATCATCGGCCACGTGACGATGCCGAGCGCGCGCATCGCATCCTCAGCCGGGCCGAACTGCGAATAGAGATCTGCATCGATGCCTTCGCCGGTTTTGTAGCCGGGATAGAGGTTGTTGCGGAACGACTCGATGACGTGGTCGAACGCAATTGCAACGTGGGTGACATCGGGCTCGCCGAGCAGCACCAGCATCGATCGTAACAATCCGCGCACCGCACCCACTTCTGCGCCATCGCTCGCTCGTTTGGGCGGCGTGCCGTAGAACGCGCGATACAACTCGTACGTACCGTCGACGAGATGAACTTTCATGCCGCGATCTGCAACGCGCGCAGCACCGCGCCCTGGTCGAAGTACGGACGCTCGCAGACGATCTTGTCGCTGTTGGGCGCGAACTCGAACGTGGCCGCCATACGTACGCGGAATTTCCGGCCGGTGGGCGCTACCGTTCGATCGCCGATGCGCAGCGGCCCGAGGTGTGTGCCCGTCAGCCAGAACTCGACCAGTACGGTATCGCCGTCATCCGCCGCAATAGAGATGATCTCGTTGCCTTGATCCGGGAACGGCGTGCGAGATGCGGCGAAATAGCCGCGCACGGCTCTCTCTCCATCGAACACCGTACCGTTGCCGTACATCTCGTAGCGCGGGTACGCGAATGTCGCGATGACGGCGTCCCAGTCGCATTCACACTCCAGTGCCATGTGGTCGCGAACGGTCTTAATGCGCGCCTGGGCGAGTTCGTTCATCGGCTAAGTCTCAAGAATTCGTCGATGTTTCGCCGAAACACTTCCGGATGATCCATGTTCGGCAGATGCGCCGCATCGTGCATCAACACCCTCCGTGCAGAAGGAAGGTGCTGTGCCATGTGATCGGCGGCCGCCAACAGATACGGCAGGTCGTGCTCACCCACGATTACGAGCACCGGAATGTGCAACGCATCGAGTCGCTTCGCGGCGGGTACGTCTGCATCGGGCAATCGTTTGCCAAGTCGCTTCGATTCCAACGAAGCGACGTTGCGGCACATTTCGTATGCGAGCTTACGCGCCGCTTGATTCACCTGCACCGCCGTGCGGCCGATACCATCGAACCAGATCTGCGTCTCGATCTCGGCAACGCGGTCGAGATCGCCCGCTTTGATCGCCGCTTCGAGTGCGGCTTCCGCTGCGTCCGCGCCATCCGGTCGCGGTATGTCGAGCGTCAGTCCCGACGGCCCGGAGCCGACCATGATCAGCGCCCTCACTCGCGCCGGATGCGTGAGCGCGAAATCCATCGCGATACCGCCGCCCATCGAACAACCCATCAGCACCAAGGGCTCGTCGATTTGCAGATAGGCGAGCAACGCCGCGAGGTCGCTCAAATGGCTGAAGTCGCCGGCCACCGGTTCGCTCTTGCCGTAGCCGCGCATGTCGAAGCGCACCACACGAAAGCGCGCGGCGAAGTACTCGAACTCGTTGTTCCACTGCCGGTTGTCCGCCACACCGGCGTGGATCATCACGAACGGTGGTCCTTCGCCCGCGGTTTCGAAGTAAATGCGTGCACCGTTGATCGCCGCGAAGCCGGATGTGCGTTCACGCATCGTTCGTCTTCGAGCGCATGAACTGCGCAAATTCCGCCGCGTAGTCGGGATGCCAGCGCGACAGCGCAGGACGGTTTCTGACGATGTCTTCGGTGTTCCATTGCACGCGCGCGTTATCCATCGCGGTGGTGACGTCGTTGTCGGGGCAGATGATGTAGAAATCGCCGCGGGCCATTCGCGTGAGCATTTCCTCCACGACCTGCTCTGGATACCACGCTGCCGCAGGCTTTTCGGCGACGTGACGTTTCGTCAGGCCCGTATACGTGAATCCCGGTACCAACAGATGCGCTGAGACGCGGCAGTTCTCAGTGGAACGCAACTGATGCGCAAGCGCCTCGGTCAGCGTCTTCACGCCGGCCTTGCTGACGTTGTAGGCGGTATCGCCGGGCGGATTCGTGATGCCCTGCTTCGAGCCGGTGTTCACGATGGCGCACGGCGTGCCTTGATCGATCATCAACTGCGTGAACGTCTGCACGCCGTGTACGACGCCCCAGAGATTCACACCGAGCACCCGTTGCCAACCTTCGTAGCCGGACCACGGACCGCCACCGCCGCCGGTACCGGCGTTGTTCATCAGTACTGCGACCTCGCCGAATTCGGCAGATGACCCGATCGCGCAACCGTTCCAGCTGCGCCAGATCGGCAACGTTCGTCTCCACGCCGATGGCATTGGCACCGAGCTGTTGTTGCGCCTGCGCCACCGCGTCTGCGTTCAGATCGGCGATGCAAACCTTCATACCGATCTCGATGAAGCGCTTCGCAGCGGCAAAGCCGATACCGCTGGCACCGCCGGTGATGACCGCAACACGCCCGGGAGCAACCGCCGGATGATTCATGTCATTCCGATCCTGCGTTTGGGTTGCACTTTCGCAACCGCGATCAACGACTCCACGCAGTCGCGCAGCGTCTCGTCGAACGGCCGGAACGTGATGGGCGCAACGGAGCGGATTCGATCGTTGCGCAACTCGCAACCTGCCCAGATGCGGCGCAATTCCGCTTCGCGCGCCTTGATGCGATCCGGGAACGGATCGGTAACCTGCGGCGTGTCGTGGCGCAGTTCCGGCAACACACGATCGATGCGCGCGCAGATGTCTTCGACGTTGATCGCTCGGTGGACCACGCAATGTAACGCTCGCCGTTCTTCACCTGCACGCTGTCGAGCATAGCCACGTGGCAATCCGCGTCGTCGCGTACGTCGACGATCATCCACGGACGGTATGCGCCGGTTTGTTCGTACTTGCCCAGCAACATCTTCTCCACGATGTGCTGCCATGGCCCCATGTCCTTCTGGTGCGCCGACTGGATCGGCCCGAGGTTGTCGGCCGGACACACCGTGATCGCGTCCCAGCCGCCATGCAGTTGCGCCGCGTCCGAGAACGCCCGTTGGGCGATGTTCTTGCCCATCGAGTAACCCTGGCCGCGCTCGGGCGTGCGCTTCGGATTCTGTTCATCCGGATAACGATCTTCGTAAATCACCGGACGTCGCACGAGTTCCTGGATGTCCACTTCCGACAACACCGCCGCGATGCTCGACGTGACGACCACGCGGCTCACGGAGCCGAGTTGTTGATGCTGGCGATAACGTGATCGCACACGCGCTTCACGTACGCGTGATCGTCGTAGGTGCTCACGTGCGAGACGTGACACACGCCGTGACAGCCCTTGAAGATCTCGTCGAAGCAACCGTCGTTGTCGAGGTCTGCCGCGTGCAGCGTGAGACGCCCCGACGCGTAGCCGGGCATCTCCTTCAGAAACGTCGTACGCGCCGCATCGTTCACGTCGCGCACGCACGCGCGCACCCGATAACCTTGTCGAGCAAACGCCGCACCACCCAACCGCCGATGAAACCGGCCGCGCCGGTAACGGCCACCATGCCGCCTTTTGGAATCGGAGCCATTTGTTTCCCCTGAATCGGTATCGCAGTCGATGCGATAGCGGCTGAGGGTGTCAAGTGCGCCGCATCGCCGAACCAGCAGTCTTGCTTCGACGCGAATTTGCCGCCAGCCTTCATGCACCCACGTAACCAGCGCGTCTCGATGGAACGTCCGTTCCGGGCTTACAAGGGCGAGGAACCGTACGTCTTCGTCAGCTACGCACACGCCGATGCGGCGGTGGTTTATCCCGAACTCGTCCGGCTCAAGGAAGAAGGCTTCAACATCTGGTACGACGAAGGTATCGCGCCCGGTCAGACGTGGCGCGACGAAGTGGCGCTCGCGCTGACGCAATGCAAAGTGTTCCTGTATTTCGTGACGCCACGCTCGATCGCTTCGTCGAACTGCCTCAAAGGAGCTGAATTTCAGTTTGTCGCGCGAGCGGAAGATCCTGTCGGTACACCTCGAGCGAACCGAGCTCACCGCCGGCCTGGAACTCGGGCTTAGCGACCGCCAGGCAATTCTGCGCGCCGATCATTCCGAATCCGCCTACCAGCAGAAGCTGGCCGATGCACTGCGATCATTGCTCCCCGACGCCGTGCGCCAACCGACGGTGCTCGAACAGCAACCGGCCGCAACGAACGACAAATCGATTGCCATCCTGCCGCTGGTGAATCGCAGTAACGATCCCGACAACGAATACCTGTGCGACGGCATCTCGGAGGAACTCATCTCGGGGCTCGCCAGCCTGAAGGGACTGCGCGTCGCATCGCAGATATCGTCGTTCGCGTTCAAGAACCAGAACGCCGACCTGGCACTGATGGGCGGCAGATTGCGTGTCGATCACATCTTGAGCGGCAGCATCCAGAAGTCCGGCAACCGCGTTCGCATCACGTTTCTGCTGAGTCGCGTCGCCGACGGCACCAGCCTCTGGTCGAAACGCTACGATCGCGAACTGCGCGACATATTCGAACTGCAGGAAGACGTCGCACACGAAGTCATCAACGCGCTGAAGATCGAACTCGTTGGTGCTCAACACGTACCGCTTCTCGACATCGGGACGGAAGACGCCAGAGCCTACGAGACCTTTCTTCTGGGACTGCACGCCGCGCGCGACGGGACGCGCGAGAAACTCGAAACCGCCGTCGCGCACTTCAACGAAGCGATCGCGCTCGATCCCGCCTACGCTCGGCGCGTACTGGTGGTTGTACTTCTGCTATTGGCGACTCATCGGTGTGGGGCTGCCGCGTGCCGAGATGCAGCGCAAAGGCGAAGCCGCGCTCGAGAAGGCCCGCGCCGCCGGGTTCGTGCCGCCGGTGCCGTGGATCAAGGCGCGCAGGGATCTCATCCCCGCGAGTCGCCCCAACCAGCGCACGCTGGCGCTCGAAGCCGCTCAGAAAATCCGCGCTCCCGATCCGGAGTGGCGCTTGTTCGAATACATCCAGTTCGGCGAGTGTCTGATCGCCGCGGGCTTCAATCACGGTGCATGCGACTACTACGAACACTACCTATCACGAACGAATCACGATCTCAGCGGCACGTGGATTCAGCAGCGTTACCGGTCGCTGCTCTCACAGCTGGGCCGGTTCGAAAAAGCGATCGAACTGATGACGCGGGTCGGCGTGGGAGGCCGGGCGATCGTCTACAGCCGCACCGGCCAGTACGAGTTGGCGGAGCAGGTTCTCGCCACGGTGAACACCGGGCCGTTCTATTTCGATCAGTTCTACCTCTACTTCTGGCGGGGCGAGCTGGAGAGGGCCAAGGAATACTATCGAAACGCCGACCCCGCCGAGCTCGAACCTCTCGATCACTACTGGGTTCTGTTTCTGCTCGGCGACTTCGAATCCGGCATGGACTACCTGGAGGAAGACGTTGCCCGCGGCGCGCATCCCGCCGTCTATCGCTCCAATATCGGCGAGATCCTCACACGGTCGATGTTGACGACACTGGAAGCGCATCCGCGGTATCAAGCACTGCTGAAACGCTTCGAAATCGACGCCGCCTGGTGCGACGAGTTGCTGACGATTGCCAATGATCTCAGCAGGATCACAGGCATTCGCGTGCAACCCGACGACGATTACTGAACCGCGCAGCGAGCACGCAAGCCGTCCTCACTGCGGCGCATCCTGTTCGAACCCGTAGGACAGCGCCGACTCGAACATCGGCCGCCACCGATTGGGAGTTCTCATGGGCGAGCCGAACATGTCGTTCACCAACGGAAATGGGAGCGACTCATGGTCGTGCAGATTCTAAAGATCACTTGTGCCACGAGTGTGTTGGCAATGGCGATGGCCGGTTCGTCAGCAACGGCTTCGGCCGCGGAGCGTCCGCAAGACGCTGCGCTGACGCATTCAGTCGAAGACGCACTGGTGGCTTACCCGGTGGCGGGCTCGCACGAAATCACGGTTGACGTCTACAACGGCATCGTTCAGCTGAGCGGCTTCGTCGCCTCCGACAACGTACGCGAATCCGCCGTTAAGGCGGCGAACGGCGTAGCCGGCGTCGCGCAGGTTCGCGACAACCTGAAGCTACGCCCCGACAACGTTTCGGCAGAGCAAACGCAGCTCGATTCCAATATCACGAAGGAAGTCCGAAACGCGCTGACCACCAACCCCACGACGAAGACACACGAGATCAACGTGGCCACCGCCGACAGCGTGGTGCAGCTCTCCGGATTCGTCGATTCGGCCGACATCCGCACAACCGCCGCACAGGTTGCCGGTGCTGTTCACGGCGTTCGCCGCGTGCAGAACGAGCTGGAGATGAAATAGCCTGACGGCGGAACTCAGTCGCCCGGCGCAATCGCCAACACGGTGATCGTTTCGCGGCGACCGCCGGCATCGAGCTCGACCGAGTCGTTCACTTCTGCGCCTTCGAGCACCCGCGCCAGCGGCGCCGTCCACGCGATGAATCCCGCAGCCGGATCTGCTTCGTCTTCGCCGACGATCGTGACGGTGCTGGTCGCGGAACCGCGACGCATCGTCACGCGACAACCGAAGCCGACGGTGTCGAGTGAGGCCGCGGGTGAGACGAGCTGCATCGACGCTTGTCGCGACTGCCAATAGCGGAGGTCACGACGCAGCGATGCCGCTGCTTCCTCACCGGGGTTTTCGAGGAGCGCTTCTTTCAATTCACGAACGTGTTGATGAATCAGCCGCGCGCCGCGATCGGTGACGCGATTCGGCGCGGCGCTGATCGGACGTTCGGCACGCGGCGGTTCCGGTGCACCGTCGTCTTCCTTGACGAATGCCCGGCTCATCGCGCTACGCCCCCGCTTTTTCGATCGCCTTCTTATACGCGGGCCGCGCTTCGATTCGATCGACGAACTGCGTGAGATTCGGATACGCCTCGCGCCCGCCAAACGTTACCGCCACTTGCGCGACGAAACTCAAATTCACGTCGGCGCCGGTGAGATCGTTGCCGACGAAGTACTCCCGCCCGTTGAGTTCGTTGTTCAAAAACCCGAGATGGTTCTGCATCTCGCTTTCGATGCGCGGCTGCAGCGGTGCGCCGGCATCGCCGAGGCGGCCGACGTACAACCGCAGCATCAGCGGCAACATCGCCGACCCTTCCGCGTAGTGCAGGAACTGCATGTAGCGGTTGTAGTCCGGTGTACCGAGCGCCGGTGCAAAACGACCTTTGCCGTATTGGCGCACCAGATACTCTACGATCGCACCGGACTCGAATATCACCACGCCGTTGTCGCGAATCACCGGCGCCTTGCCGAGCGGATGAACTTTCTTCAGTTCCGGCGGCGCGAGATTGGTAGTGGCATCGCGCTTGTACATCACGAGCTGATAGTCGACGCCGAGCTCTTCGAGCAGCCAGGTGATGCGACGCGAACGGGATGCGTTGAGGTGGTGGACTTCGATCATCTGTCTGATTCCGCTGAGTGAGATATGAGTGCGAGTCTATGCGAGCCGCCGGCACGGCAAGCAAGCGTTTTTCTAAAGTCGCAGTTCCCTGTCCGCTCGCGCCAACGTTTCGGCCGCGCCCACTGCATATAGCGATGCAAGCCATTTGCCCACGGTCTTCACCAGTCGTTCGTCGTGCACGAGTTCACCGAACAACCGCTCGATGCCGAGCATCGGCCGCGGATCGCCACCGCCTTCCAGCGCCTTTTCGCGCAGCAGATCTGCCACAGGGTGCCGGATATCGATTCGTTCGCCTTTCTCGTCGGTTCCGCGCATTCGTCGCATCCAGGCTGCCAACCCGAGGGCCAGCAGTTCGATGCTCTGTCGGTGCTTCAATCGATCACGAATGGGATCGACGAGAACGTTGAGGGGCGCATCGGTGTTGACGCGCTCCACCGTGTCCTTGATGGCGGAGTTCGCGAATCGTTCGATCAGCGTCGTCTTGTAGCGTTGCAGGTCGATACCGGGCACCGGCGGCAGCGTTGGCGCCGTCTCGCGATCCATCAGCGCCTGCATGTAGCGACGCAACCGGTCGTCGCGCATCGTTTCGTCGATGAAGGTGTAGCCCGCAAGCCGCCCCAACGCGGCGATCGCAAGGTGGCTCGTGTTGAGCAAGCGCAGCTTCATGAATTCATAGGGCGTTACATCCTGTACGAACTGCGCGCCGACACGCTCCCATTGCGGCCGCCCCTGCACGAAATCGTCTTCGATCACCCATTGCCGGAACGTTTCGCAGAACACCGGCCAACCGTCTTCGATGCCATGACGCGTCGTGAGATCGGCGATCGCCTCGGCCCGCGTCACCGGCGTAATGCGGTCGACCATCGTGTTCGGAAAGCGTGTATTCGCTTCGATCCAGCGGGCCAGCGACGCGTTGCGACGTTCGGCGAATTGAAGCACCGCCCGGCGCAGCACGTTGCCGTTGTGCTGAATGTTGTCGCAACTGAGCACGGTGAATGCGGGCCGGCCGCTTGCCATCCGTCGCCTCAAGGCCTCAACGATGATCGCAATGGCGCTGTGCGGTTGCTCCGGTGCAATCAGATCGGCCGCGATGGTCGGATGCTCGAAGTCGAGCTGTTTGGTTGCGGCATTCAGGCAATAGCCGTTCTCGGTTACGGTGAGACTGACGATGCGAATGAGGGGATCGTCGATGGCGTTCAACAGGGCCGAAGAGTCGTCGGCTGAGTGCACGAGTCGCGTAATCGCACCGATGACACTCACCGTTTCCTGCGTGCCGCTGTTCTCCACCAGCGTGTAGAGACCGTCCTGAGCCGAGAGTATTTCGTGCATGCGCCGGTCGGCCGGCAACAAACCGGCGCCGACGATGCCCCAATCGCGGGACCCCGGCTCGCTGTCGAAGAGATCGTGCGTGTAGCGCGCCATGTGCGCGCGATGAAATCCGCCGATGCCGAGATGAACGATGCCTGCGGTTACCAATGTGGGATCGTAACGACGGCATCCGGACCTGGCGCGGCAGCTCACGCAATGTCGCGCGGGACAAGCGCACGGGTGTCATCGAACCGCGGTCATTTCGAACACACCGATTTTCCGGCATTCGAGCAATCCATGCCGGCGACCTTATCCGAAATCGTCCGCGAAGAGTTCTGCCGACCTGGTTCGGCCAAGCTACCGGCGAGCTTCCGCGCGCGGCAACTTGCGATAGACGTTCGGCGGGTATGCGCAGTAGCGAAACACGGGGCGCGCCTTGCTGAACGACCGCCATAGCCGTTCGAGCCGGATCGCACCTTTGCGATTTCCGTATGCGCACATCAGCGCCACCATGTCGCCAAAGATCCAGACCTGCGGAAACTTCGACGCGATGCGATCAATCGGGCCGCCGATGACTTCTGCAAAGCGCACGACATCGGGCGAGCCATCGATGGTCACGCGCGACAACGTGTCGATCGCATCGAAGTACACGTATTGATTTGCGTCACGGGCACGCCGCAGGTCGGCGCCGGAACGATCGAGTTGCGCTTCGAGCAGACGCCGGTGCGCCTCGGTGGCGATACACATCACTGCACTGCCGCGCTCGAGCGCGGACGACATCGCTCGCCCGAGCTCTGTAATCAACACGGCATCGGGGTCGGCAAACTGGATGAACTTCGTGTCGCGCGTGGACGCGTGTCTCATGACAACCTCCGCGTTCGCTCGTGGCGGGGGACTTGTTGTTCGCGTCTATTTCTACGCCCCGACGTCGCGCCGATCAACCGCGTCTTCCCGGCCGTTTCGCAATCCGACAATCGCCGGATATCAGCGGTCGAGGGTCGTCGCCTCCTCCGTTTTGCTCTGCGACGGCTCGAGGTAAGCGGCAATCACGGCCACTGCGCACACCAGAATCACGACGTGGAGTACGAGACCGGCCCAGGCAGCAACGAAGAGCACCGCCATTCCGAGAAATACCCAACTCGCCATACTGCACCTCCTGATCCTTTCGCAGATGATCCCCAGCACCCCCACAGCGTGCCATGACGCACATCCCGCTTTCGCCGTAGGGATACTCCTACACGACGAGGCTTATTCCGGTGGCCCCTTCGTTGCCTTGTTGGCGATCCGACGGATCCTTGCTCGGCTCCCGCCTCCTTGACACACCGGCATCGCGCGAGTGAACTGCGCCGAGGGGACGAAAACCGGGGGAAACATGACCGCACCATTAGAAGGCGTTCGCGTGCTCGAAGTGGCGAGCTGGCTCGCCGCACCCAGTTGCGCTGCGTTGATGGCCGACATGGGCGCGAACGTCATCAAGGTAGAGCCGCCGGGCGGCGACACCTACCGGCGCACGCTGCAGGGCCTCTTCGGCGAAGACTTCGTGCATCCGAGTTTCCAGTTCGACAACCGCGGCAAGCGCGGCGTGTGCGTCAATTTCGACAGCGCCGAAGGCATCGAACTGGTGCACCGGCTCGCCCGCGACGCCGATGTATTCATCACGAACCTTACGGCGCCGCGGCTAGCGAGATACCGACTGACCGACAGCGACATACACGCGTTGTCGCCGTCGGCCATCTACGCGGTGCTCTCGGGGTTCGGCATCGATGGCCCGGATTCGGAGCGCCAGGCGTTCGATCAAACGGCGTTCTGGGCGCGCACCGGTGCGATGAGCGTGTTCGGCGACCGCGACGACGGCTTACTGATCTCGCGCGGCGGCTTTGGCGACCGCACGACGTGCCTCAACTTGCTTGCCGCGATTCTCGCAGCGATGCGGGTGCGCGACCGCACCGGCGAAGGCCAATACGTGGAAGTGACGTTGCAGCGCACCGGCGTGTGGGCGCTGGCCAGCGACGTTACCGCCGCGTTGTTCCAGCGCGTGCAACCGGAGCGCACCAGCAAGAAGGCGCCCGCGAATCCAATCTGGAATTTTTACGCCACCAGCGATGGCCGGCACCTCGCGCTGGTGATGCCGGCCGCGCTGCCGTACTGGCCGAAGTTCTGCACGATGATCGGCAAACCCGAATGGATCACCGACGCACGCTTCCAGACGCTGGTCGGCATGGCCGAACACGGCCCGTCGATCGTTCCCGAAATCGCCGCGCTGTTCGCCTCGCACGATCTTGCTTACTGGCGCGCCAAACTCGACGCCGCCGGGCTGATCTGGGAACCCGTGGCGTTGCTCTCGGAAGTGATCGACGATCCTGCGCTGCGCGAACGCGGCGCGTTCTCCACCATCGTGCACCGCACCGGCGGAGCGATGGAGATCGTCTCGGCGCCGTTCCACATCCGCGACGCCGGCGTTGAGGTGCGCGGCCCGGCACCGGATGTAGGGCAACACACGCGCGAAGTATTCGCGCAGGCCGGTGTGTCATCGGCGCGCATCGAGGAGTTGATCGCAAAGGGAGTCATTATCTAGCGCTCTGCATCGGCGAGCGCGAGACGACCGATACGTGGTCCGCAGCGACCGATGCGGAAGCGCACCGCATCGAGTGTGAGTTGTTCGAGTTCCTTCCTGTCCTTCGATCGCACCATGGGGCAAAGATTGGGGCCATGGTGCAAAGCCGCTGCCGAGTAACGTCTCTCCATACCGTGTGACATCTCGCACGACGCTCTCGTTCGTCTGGAGTGCGGGTGCAGCACTCGATACGCCATTCACGTGGAGATGAAACCGGGATGCGCCGGTTCATTCGAGCGGCTTGGTTTATCAATGAGGGGACGAAGGTGCGATGAGCGCCGGCGTTGCGGGGGAGGTCGCGCTGGCTGGACTGTTGCCGGCACTTGCGGTTTTGCACCATCGCCCCAATCAACGCCCGGTGTTGGTTTGATGAGATCGAGCTGATGGAGTCGTGCGGCGCGGACGAGACCGCGCGGTGCTTACGGGACCGAACGCACGCTCATCGCATCAGCGTATTGAATGGGGCGATGGTCCAAACGCCGCGAGCCACCCGCAACGGTTCAACCGCGTGACATCTCCCATAACGCAAACGCCGATCGCACCTCCACCACTTCTTAACAAAACCTGTTCTCTAATAGGCCGATCACCCGAATAGCCCACACCGTCGACCCATCGACGAGATGCCCGCGCTTCATATCGATAAGGGCCATGGTCCAAAGCGGCGCGCTCATCGCGCCTCGACGCATTTGATCGACACCCCGACGGCGGAGACTCTCAGAACCTACCGACGATTCAGCCGCGCGTTCGATCGATGAACCGCACCAGCCCGAGCCACTGTTCGAAGCCGAGCATCGACGGCGCACAGTCGTAGTCGAAGCGCAGATCGTTTGCGAGGCGCCGCAGCTGGATCTTGCTGAGCCACTGGCCCGGTCGTTCTGCTCAGGCTCATGTTCGCGGAGTACGCGCGTTCGATCAGTTGTTCGTAAACGCGCGCTTCCGAATCGCACAACAACGGCCGGTCGCGGCGGTGCAGCCACAGCAACACCGATTCGACCGATGGCGGCGGATCGAAATCGACGCGCCGCAACCGGTCGACGATTTCGACGTGCCACGCCGGTTTCAATCGCAAGCGACCACAATGACTCTCGCACGTAAGGCGGTCCGCAGAAGCGATGCGCCGCCTCGCGTTGAACCACCAGCCACGCGTCGCGCGGCGGATTCGGCGCACGAACGAGCTTGCTGACGATGTCGGTGGTGCGCGTAAACGGCACGTTCCCGAACGCCTTGTATGGCGCGCCCGGCAACGGCATTTGCAGAAAATCCTCGCACACCAGTTCGATGTGATCGTCGAACTGGCTGCGCAGACTGGCGATGAGCGTTGCGTCGATCTCCACGGCGATGACGCGCTGGGCAACGCGAGTGAGCGGTAACGTCAGCGCGCCGCGGCCCGCACCGATCTCCACAACCAGATCCGAACGCGAGATCGTCGTGCCGCGAATCAGCCGGGCAGCAGTGGCCCCTTTACGAAGAAAGTGCTGGGAAAGATCCGCCCGCCGAGGACCGGCGGACACGATGGAATTGCATTACGTAACACATGCCGGCGAGCTTAACCTCGGTCCTTCGCTTTGAAAACTCCGCTCACGCGGTCTTTCCTTAAGAACTCCGCTCAAGCGGAGTGGGGGCCGGTTCCAGATCTTCGTACGCGCTTTGCACGAAGCGCGGTGTGCAGATCGCGAGAAAGATCAGATCGGACTCGCCGACGTTGCGTATGCGTTGCCGGCACTCCGGCGGAATCAGCACGACGTCGCCCGGCCCGACGATCTGCGCAGCGCGATCGCCCACTTCAACGGAGCCGCGGCCTTCGAGTATCACGTACCGCTCCGCGATTCCGATCAGCCGGTGCCAGTGCGTGGTTACGCCAGGCTCCACTCTCGCCCGCGCGATCGACACCGCTGCGTCGTTGGCGGAATTCGAAAGTTCGAGGATGTGGCACTGCTCGGCGGTGAAGTACTCGCGCGCAGGTTCTATCCGCAGCACACCTTCGTGCATCGCACACTCTCCGTGAATTCAACGGCTGCGTCGGCGCAGCACCAGCACGATGGTCATCGCCACGAGATACGGAACGGTCAGCGCGAGCAGGCCCGCCTGAAAGCTGCCGGTATGATCCTTCGCGACACCCCACGCATACGGCCCGACGAACGATCCGATCATGCCGATGGAACCGATCGCTGCGATGCCGCCTGCGGCAGAACGGCCACGCAGGAAGTCGCTCGGAATCAGATAGAAAACCGCTTGAATGCCATTACCGAACACGATGGTGGCGGTATAGGCGAGCACCACCACCCACGGCGTGACCGACATACCCATCGCAAAGAACGCGACGGCCATTCCCAACAGGAACACGGCCACGTGGTGATGCCGTTCGCGCCGACGGTCCGAATACCATCCGGCCGTGATCATGCTGACGGCGCCAAGGAGCGAGATGGCCGCGATCAGGAAGCCGACGCCGCCCGCATCGAGCCCGGTCACGTCGCGCAATATTCTCGGCGCCGAGAGATTGAACGCGTACGCAGAGCCGAGCACGCACATCGATGCGAGCCCGAGCAGCCATACCCGCGGGTCCACCAGCGATTTCAGAACTCCGACGTCGCGCGAGACACCGGGCAGATGGTTGTCTGCCGCCAGTCTGTTCGCTATCCAATCGCGTTCCTCCCGCGTCAGCCAGCGCGCCTCAGCCGGGCTGTCGGGCAGCAGGAAGAAGATGACGACGCTCAACAGAACCGCGGGCAGACCCTGCACCAGGAACAACCACTGCCATCCCGCCAGGCCGAGCGTTCCCTGCATGCCCAGCAGCAGGCCGGCGAAGCTGCCCATCACCACCGAACTCAGGGGCAAGGCAACGTAGAAGCGGCTGATCGCGCGGCCGCGTTCGTGAGCGGGAAACCAGTGCATCAGATAGAAGACGACGCCGGGAAAGAAGCCCGCTTCCGCCGCGCCCAGCAGAAACCGCATCACGTAGAACTGCGTCGGCGTTTTGACGAACATCATGCCGGCCGCGAGCAATCCCCACGTGAACATGATCCGGGCGATCCAGCGCCGCGCGCCGAAGCGCATGAGCATCATGTTCGACGGTACTTCGAGCAGCGCGTAGCTCAGGAAGAACAGTCCGCCGCCGAGTCCGTACACCGTGTCGCTGAACTGCAGCTCGTCGTTCATCTGCAGCGCGGCGAAGCTGATGTTGATGCGATCCATGTAGGCGATGCCGTAGCCGAGGCCGATCAACGGCAACAGCCGCCACGTTGCTTTGCGCAACGCGCTGCGGCCCACCGCTTCCTCTGATTGCGCGCCTGATCGCGCCTCTGCTTGCTCGTCGGTCACGGCGGTTGATTCATTCATATCCGCACAGTACCTTCACTTCCCCGGGCAGGAAAGCGCGCGTGTACGAACTCTTTTACTTTCCCGACAATGCGAGCCTCGCGCCGCATTTCGTGCTGGAAGAAATTGGTGCGCCCTTCAAGTTGACGCTGGTCGACCGCACGCGCGACGCGCAGAAAGGCGCGCAATATCTGCAACGCAATCCGCTCGGCCGCATTCCAACGCTGATCGACGGCGAGTTGGTGTTGTTCGAATCCGCGGCGATCTGCCTGCATCTCGCCGACCGACATCCGGAAGCGGGTCTTGCCCCGCCGCTCGCAAGCGACGCACGCGCGCACTTGTACAAGTGGCTGATGCTGCTAACCAACACGATCCAGCCCGACCACATGGCGTTCTTCTACGCGGATCGTTACACCACCGACCCGAAAGGCGCGGCTGCGGTTGCCGACGCGGCCGAGCAACGGCTGCGCGCGGCGTATGCCGTCGTCGACGATGCGTTGCATCGCGACGGGCCGTATCTGCTCGGACGCAACGTCAGCGTCGCCGACTTCTACCTGCTGATGTTGATCCGGTGGGGCGAAAAGCAGCGTAATCACCCAAAGCACCTGCCTGGTATAAAACGTTGTGCCGAACTGTTGTTGCAGCGAGCCTCGGTACAACGCGCCGCCGCCACCGAACGACTCGAACCGATCTACTGACGACCTGAAGGAGTGTTACCCATGAGCAACACGAAGGAACTGCCTGCCGGCAATGCACGCGAACTCGGCTTTGCACCGGAACGCCTCGCCCGCATCGGCAAGACGATGGACGCCGCGGTTGCGGCGCGCGCGATACCCGGCACGGCGACGATCGTCGCGCGCGGGGGAAAGGTGGTGCACACGCACGTCACCGGCAAGCTCGACATGGAGCGCCCCGCGCCGCTCGCCATCAACAGCCTGTTCCGGATGTATTCGCAGACCAAGCCGATCACCGCGGCCGTGCTCATGACGCTGTTCGAAGACGGCTTGTTCCTGCTCGACGAGCCGGTGTCGAAGTGGATACCCGAGTTCGCGAACCCGAAAGTGATCGCATATCCGCAGGCGCACGAACGGGTCCGCGGCGGACTCACGCTCGGCGGCCTCGAAGCGGCGCGCCGAGAGGTCACGATCTTCGACTTGCTGACGATGACTTCCGGCGTCGCAGCGAATTCGCGCACGCCTACCGTGCATTGGCCGACGTTGCGCGGCGCATGGGAGGGCACCGGCTTCGGCCCCGGCGACACGCGCTTCAACGATCCGACGAACGACTACGACGACCTCGTGCTGTCGCTCGCACGCACGCCGCTGCATTCGCATCCGGGCGACACGTGGCAATACGGTTCCGACTTCGACGTACTGTCGCTGTTCCTCACGCGCCTCACCGGCAAGAACCTCGATGCGTTGTTCCGCGAGAAGATCCTCGGCCCGCTCGGCATGAACGACTCGGCGTTCTATTGCCGCGAAGAGAACCTCGGCCGGCTCGTAACCGACCATCAATGGGACGCCACCGGCAAGCTCGTGACTCGCGACCGACCGGAAACGACGGAAAAGGCCGGCCGCGCGAACCGCAAGCTGATGTCCGGCAACGGACTGTTCGGCGGCTTGCTGTGCACGCCGTGGGATTACGCGCGCTTCGCACAGATGCTCGCGAACGGCGGCGAACTCGACGGCGTGCGCATCCTCGGCCGCAAGTCGGTGGAGCTGATGTCCACCAACCACATCGGCGATCGCAACATCGACCTCGGCGTGGGGCCGAACTACGGCTTCGGCTTCGGCGTGTGCGTGCGTAAAGGCATCGGCGGCACGTTCATGCCGGGCTCGCCGGGCACGTGGGGTTGGGGCGGCGCGGCCGGCACGTGGTTCTTCATCGACCCTGTCGAGGAAATCGTCGGACTCTTCTTCACGCACGTGTTCGGCTATCAGTTCCTGCCGACGGCGGATCTGTTCGAGCGGTTCGAGAAGATGACGTACGAAGCGCTGGTCTAAGCGCTGCCCTTCACCGCCGCCACGAGTTGCCCGCGTGCCCATACGGACGCGGGATCGCGGTCGGTATCACGCCGCCAATACAGATGCAGGGTGAGATTCAGCCCGGCAAGCGGCAGCTGCACGATTTCCACGTCGTGCAGCCGCGCCAGCGACAGCGGCACGATCAGCGCGAAGTCGGTCGTCTCGATCACATGGAACGCGGCAGCGTAGTGCGGAAAGCGCATCACCGGCCGTAGCCGCTCGCCCAGTTTGTTGAGCGCGAGATCGACCACGGTGCGGCCGCCGCGCCGCCGCGACACCGCCACGTGATTCATCGCGAGCAGCCGTGGCAGCGTCATGCGTTTGCGGCCATGCGGGTGGCCGCGTCGCAACACGCACACGTACGGATCTTCAATGAACGGCTGGCTCTCGAGATCGGCCTGCGCGAGCGCCGGAATGTCCACCGCCAGGTCGACGCGCCGCGCGGCGAGTTCGCTCGACACCGCGGCGCGGTCGATCTGGTGAAAGAAGAAGCGCACGCGTGGCGCTTTGGTTGCGAGTTCGCGAGCGAGCGCCGGGGCCAACGCGGAGGTGGCCACGTCGCCGGCCGCCACGTTGAACGCGCGCTCGGACAAGTGCGGTTCGAAACCCTGGCCGCGGTCCAGGCCCGATCGCAGCCGCATCATCGCGTCGCGCACCGGGCCGATCAGCTGCTCGGCTTCGGGCGTCGGCGTCATGCCGCGGCCCGATCGGATGAAAAGCGGATCGCCGAATGCGCGGCGCAAGCGCACGAGCGCGTTGCTGAGCGCAGGCTGCGTGGTATGCAGCACCTCGCTCGCGCGTGTCAGGTTGCGTTCGACATAGATGGTTTCGAAGATCGGCAGCAGATTGAGATCGATGCCTCGGAGGTTCATCCCGATATCACCACGAGTGATGTTAGTGATCAGCAGAGCGAATTTGGCTGATGACGGGCAGTGAGCGCAAGATAGCCGGGCTTCATAGACCTAACACGAGAGGGAGAATCCATGGCTATCGATTTCGCAATACCCGCCGAAGCTCAGGCACTGCGCCAGCGCATTCGCGCGTGGGTGCACGACGAATGCATGCCGGCCGAAAAGCGGCTGATCGCCGGCGAAGACTACAAGAAGGTGCTTGGCGAACTGCGCAAAAAAGCGCGCGCACAAGGCCTGTGGTGTCCGTTCATTCCGAAGGAATACGGCGGCATGGGACTGGGACCGCTGGCCAATGCGCTGGTGCAGATGGAACTCGGCGAAAGCTACCTCGGCGCGTTGTCGATGAACACGCAAGGCCCCGACGACGCAACGATGATGACGCTGCTGGAACACGGCACGCCGCATCAGAAGGAGAAATTCCTGAAGCCGCTGCTGAACGGCGACAAGCGCATCTGCTACTCGATGACCGAGAAAGCCGCCGGCGCCGACGCCACCGGCATGCAGACGCGCGCCGACCGCAAAGGCAACGACGCATACGTGCTGAACGGCGAGAAGTGGTTCTCGTCGGCGGCAAGCGTGGCCGATATCGCGCTGGTAATGGCGAAGACCGATCCGAACGCGCCGCGCCACAAGCAGTTCTCAACGTTCCTCGTCGAGCTGCCGAACCCCGGCTACAAGATCAAGCGCGACATTCCGACGATGGCGATGGAAGGCCCGTTGTCGCACATCCTCGGCGGCGGTCACTCCGAAGTGGAAATCAACAACCTGGAAATTCCCGCGGAGAACCTGCTCGGCGGCGAAGGTAACGGTTTCAATATGGGGCAACATCGCCTCGCGTACGGCCGGCTGCGCCACGGCATGCACAACGTTGCGATGGCACAACGCGCGCTCGACATGGCCACGGCGCACGTGACCAACCGCACGACGTTCGGCAAGAAGCTCGACGAGCGGCAGGCTGTGCAGTTCATGCTCGCCGAGTGCGCGAGCCAGCTGTACATCGCGCGCCTGATGCTGATGCACATCGCATACAAGGCCGAGAACAAGATGGACATCCGTCAGGAGAACGGCATCGCGAAAGTGTTCCTCGCGAACATGGTGCATCACGTCGTCGACACGGCGATTCAGCTGCACGGCGCGCTCGGCTATTCGCGCGATACCCCGCTCGCCGCGTGGTACACGCACATTCGTTCGCAACGCCTGGTAGACGGTCCGGACGAAGTGCATCGCTGGACCACCGGCCGCAACGTCATCAAGGCGTTCAAAGCGACCGGCACGACGGCGGGCGCTTGCGGCGGAGATCTGCTGTAAGAGACCACGACGTTCTCGACCCGTCGCGTCGTTTGCGACCGACGGGTCAGCGTCGTCCAACACCTCCCTTGTCATCCGGCATCGCATCGCCGCATCCTCGGCACTCTCGGCAGGGGAGCACTCATCATGAGTCGGGGATGGTTGCTGGTCGTTTTGATGATCGCGGCTTCGCCCGCGATCGCGTGCAAATCCGACGTCGATTGCGACGTCGGCTCGAAGTGTCTGTTGCAGAGCGGCCAGGCAGAGGGCATCTGCACGAACACGCGGAAATCCGGCCACGCCGACGACGGCGGCATGTCGCACGACCCCACCGATCCCTCTAAAGCAAACGTCAGCAGGTGCGACGTCGACCTCGACTGCGGGCCGATGGGCAAGTGCTTGCGTTCACCCGGAAAGGTGGTGGGATCCTGCGCGGGTGGAACCGGCGGCATCCACATTCACAACTAGCGATTCGCAATTGGCGATTCACAACAAGCGATTCACAACAAGCTCGGTGCGACGCGTGTCGGATGACATTGGGGAGACAAGTCGATGACCCTGCAGGACTTAGGCGACCTCGGCGATCTGATCGGCGGCATTGCAGTAGTCATCACGCTGATCTATCTCGCCGTGCAGATCCGTCAGAACACCGCCTTGATTACCGCACAAACCGTGCAGGCGTCGGTGGATGCCACACAGCGCGTGCTGTTGTTGCGCGCCGAGAACGCACCCTTGCGGGCAACGTTGCGCAAAGCCCGCAACAACGAAGACCTGAACGCCGACGACACCGAAGTGCTTGCGAGTTACCTGCAGGCGGCGTTCATGAATTTTCAGGCGCGCCTGCAACATCACGCGCGCGGCGTATTCGATCGCTCCATCAACGAATCATACGAACTCATTCTCGAGGACTATCTGCACCAGCCGTACGTGCGCCGCTGGTGGCACTACGCCAAGCCTTTGTACGGCGCCACGTTCCGAAATCACTGCGACGGGATCATCGCTGCCCTTGCCGACGGTGCCGCGCCGCCGGTGGCCGACTGGGGCGCCGCGGTCGGGTTTCGGGATCCGAACCAGCCGCGACGCTAACGGGCGTTTCGATTCACTCCACGAATTTACGCGCCTGCGCCAGTTCCGGCCGCGGCGCGTCGGCGACGCACTGAGCGATCAGCGCGGCGTAGTAACTTCGCGCACGCGCCGCATCTTTCGACAGTTCCGCCGTGCGCGCCGCACCGTAGAGGCTGTTGAACCGGTTCGGCGCATTCTTCAACGAGAGCTCGTAGGCCGCGAGCGCCTCTGTGGACCTGTTCAGCTCGAGAAGCAGGTCGCCCAACAACTCCCGCGCCGGCAACGGGGGACCCGGCATCACCGGATGTTTGCCGGTGCGTTCTTCCAATTCCGCTGCGGCACGCGCCAGGTTCAGCGCTTCATCGTCGCGGCCTTCGGCCCGCAGCAACCACGCGTTTGCGGCGAGGCGTGCCGACTCGACATGACTGGTCCAGTCGTAAGGACCCGGAATGGGCGATGCCTTCAAAGCGGCGTGCACCGCTTCGAGTCTGCTCAGCGCCGCCCGAGCACCATCGCGATCGCCCGCGCGGGAAGCGCCGATCGCCTGTGCGAAGTACGTCGTCGCGAGCGCATAGGGAAAGCTCGACCATGGCAACGTTGCGGATGGCGCCTCGAGTTGCGCAGCGGCTCTCCAGTCGTGGCGCTCCAGCGCGAAGCGGGCAGGTATCACGGCCAGCGCATAGCCGGCCTGGAACGCCGGATCGTCGAACGTCTTCGACGCTGCTGCTTCCGCCATCACCTGACGTGCTGCCGCTTCGTCATCTCGCTGCAGGTAGGCGTACTCGAGGTAGTCGAGCGCATGCAACGTATCCATCGATGTTGCACCGGGATGTCGTTGCGCAACGAGGCGCCGGCCCGCGTCCGCCGATGCGAGGTTCGATGCGATCGAATCCTGCCAAAGACCCAGACGCGTGAAGATGTGCGACGGCATATGCAATGCGTGCGGCGAATCCGGCGCGATCTTGGAATAGGCGCGCGCGGCCGGTAGTGCATCCGCAGCGAGTTGCGGATAGTCGAACGAGTGAATCATGTAGTGCGCGATGCCGGGGTGCTGCGGTTCGAGCGGCAGCAACGCATTCAGAATCGCAGCCGCTTTCTTCTGGTTCGCGAAGGTCGCATCGTCGGGCGGCGCACTACCGAGCAGCGACAGCGCATAGAAGATCTGCACTTCGTGATCGTCGGGCAGCGCCTTCGAGAGCTGCCACATGGCGTCGCTGTATGCCTTCGCACGCGTGCGATGGTCGAGCCGTTTCGAGTCGCCATAGAAGACGGCGACCGCGTCGATGTAGCCGCGCTCCCGCGCAGGCAGGTTCGCCGAAAGTTCTGCCGCTCGCGTTGCGGCCGCAGTTCCCGCGGCAAGATCGCTCGCGCTGGGCGGCGCCCAGATCGGATGCCACCACGTCATCGCGATTCCCCAGTACGCCATCGCGCACGCAGGATCTTTCACGAGCACCGCTTCGAATTCGCGTCGTGCTTCTTCGTAACCGAACGAATGCAGCAACGCGACGGCGCGCGTGAACTCGGTGTCCACGCCCCGGCACGAGGTGGGAAAGTGAACAATGCCCAGGGTTTCGGATATGGCGTGCGAGTGGTCGTGTTCCTGCGCCCACATGGGCGGCGCACACAACAGCAGCATCACGCATCCACTCGACAAAACGAGATGTCTCATCGCGACCTCCGCATCCGCCGACTCATCTTCGGCGCGCGTAACGGCCATGCGCAAGCCGTCGCTTTAGTTCGCGAGTTTGCGCACGCGCTCGCGAAACGCCTGAAACTGCACATCATCCGCCGCCTCGGGAAACTGCCGTTCAACCACGGCGAGCCGTTCGAGCGCGTCATCTACTCGCTCGAGCTTCCCTACCAGCCAGCGCGCATGCTCGAGCACACCTTCCGCGGCGCGTTCACTGTCGGCGTAGGCGCGCTCAAAATCGTTCAGCAGCATGTCGACGTATGCCGCATCGCCGGCCGGCGCAACCGCCACCAGCGAAAGCGCTGCATCGGCGCTGCGAGGTCGGAACAACGGGTCGATGTCGAGCGATTCGCGCACCAGCGACCAGGCGCGCACCGTCTTCTTCGCGTCGAGCAATCTGTTGATGTAGTGCCAGTTGTGTTCCAGACGCAGACGTTTGTCGTGGAACAGGGTCAGCCGCTGATGAATACGCTCGTCGTTCACGTAGGCGTCTCTTTCGAGAAACCCCTCGAGCAACTTGTTGGCGCGTTCCACGCGATCGACCGAGCAATGCCGGTGCAGTTCCACCATGAGTGCTTCGATCTCTTTCGTATCGGCAATCGCCGCCACGTGCACGGGATCTTTCTCGGGTAACGTCGCCAACCCGAGCCGGTCGCGGCAGACGTAAAGCACTCGACCGGCCAGCACATGCCCCAGCATGAACGCATAACTCGCAACCACTATTGCGACGACGTTCGGCGGCCGCACCACCACGCACGCGACATACAGCGCCGCGATGCCGGCGTACAGAAACACTGCGAACACGCCGTATGCGGGGCCCAGCCCCGCAACAAAGCCGGCCACCTGGCGCGGATGGAGCCCGGCCATGAACGCTTCTTCCAGAATGATCACGCCGAGCATCGCCGGCAGCACCGCACCGACCACCACCGCTACGCCGATGCCGAGCGCCGCATCGGCCGCGAAGCACGCCGCCACCAGGCCGGCGACACCAAACAGGAGTGCGGCTACTTTGAACGCAAGAAAGTTGCTCAGCGGCGAGACGTCTTCGATCGCGATGCTGCGAATCGTCTCGTCGTTTCCCGCCGCAACGTGGCTGAGCGAGGCCCACGCGTAGTGTTGGAACACCATGCAGGTGAGGAGCCATGGAATCGGCAGCATGACCGCCGCCAACAGGTGCAACCCCTGTTCCAGTCGCGTCCATTCGAACAACACGAGCAGGAGATACAGCCCAACGGCGCACAACAGCGACAACACACCGCCCTGTCCGCGCAGCGGATAGACGAGCAATTGCCCCAACGACATCGCCACAGTCGCACCCCGCTCCCTGTGCGCCGTAGTCTGCCTCAAGTTCCCGCGCGCGGCGTGTAGAATCCCGGACGCGTCGCTATTCAGCTTGCTCGCGACGACAGGAGCGATATCCATGTCCGATGTGGTCGATAACACGGCGCGCAGCCGGTTCGAACTCGAAGAAGGCGGTCAGATCGCGTTCGCCGATTACCGGCGGCGCAACTCGGTGCTCGTGATTCCGCACGTCGAGTCGCCGCCTTCGCTGCGCGGCACCGGCACGGCCGCCCGATTGATGGAAGGCGTGCTCGCGATCGTGCGGGAGCGCGGGGAGAAGATCGTACCCACGTGTTCCTATGCCGCCGCGTACATGCGGCAGCACAAGGAACATCAGGATTTACTGGCCTGACGGAACCCTGAGTATCGCGCGATTCGTCGATGTCGACGTGCTCGAGTGAGGTCGACTGTGCGACCGGAGGTCGTCGACGCGCCCTCGAGATTCAGCCCCCGACCGCCCGCCGCGCCCCGGCGATACCGCCCTTATAAATTCCTTCAACCACCTTCGACGCCGCGGCGGCATCGCCTTTCGGCTCGAACGTGCCCGACCAGTTCACGTTGCACGTGCCGTTGCCTTTGTCGGTGATCTTCACCGTCGCTGAGTAGCCCTTCACCGGCAACGGGCAGTCGTCGTTCGTGATGGAATACGCGAACACCATCGCCTTCGAGTCGTGGCGATCGAGGCGCTCCACTACCAGTCCACCACCCATGCCGATGGTGCGCACCATGCCGACGCCCTTGCCTTTTGTCTCGAACGACGTCACGGGGCCACCCACCTTGATGCCGCCGAAATCGCTAAGCGCGGCCCATACGTCCGACGCTTTGCCTTTGATGTCTTCAGAAACCGTTACCGTAGTCATCTGCTCTCTCCCCTTCGTTCACTTGTCAGTATCTAGCCGAGCTCCAGCCCCTCGAGCTTGCCGCCTTCACGCCATTTCGCCAACAACGCGTTGAAGGCGTTCGCGCCCGGCGCATACGACTCGTTGTTCAAACCGCCGCCGCGCTGCGCGATTTTACCTTCGTTGTTGTAGTAGCCCGGCGTGCACTCTTCGAAGAATGCCACGTTGTTGATCGCGAGCCTGCGGATCTCGGCGACCCACGCCGCTTCCGCTTCCGCCGAGGGTTGCGAATAACGGGCACCGCGGTCCTGTACCTGCTTGATGATGTACGCGATGTGCTGCGCCTGATCGTCGAGCATCGACGTCAGATTCACCGACAGGCCGTTCTGCGACAAACCCATGAGAAAACAGTTCGGGAAGCCGTGGCTCGAGAAGCCGTGCAGCGTCTTCATGCCGTTGGCCCAGTAGTCGCTCAACTGCGCGCCGCCCTGGCCGGTGATTTCGTAGCCGGCGCGCCGCGTCCACGCGGTGCCTACCTCGAACCCGGTCGCGAAAATGATGCAGTCCACCGGATATTCCACGCCGTTCGCGACCACGCCGTTCTTGGTGATGCGCTCCACGCCCTGCGCGTTGCTGGTGTCGACCAGCGTCACGTTCGGACGGTTGAACGTCGGCAGATATTCGTCGTTGAACGTCGGTCGCTTGCAGAACTGGCGGTACCACGGCTTCAGCGCTTCTGCGGTGTCGTGTGGCTTCACGGTCTTCTCTACGCGCTCGCGGATGCCGTTCATCTTCTTGAAGTCGGCCAGTTCGGCGAGCAGCGCGGCTTCCTCCGGCGAGATCGGCACCTCGCTCTTCTTCGGAATCATGCTCGGCGAGCGTGCGGAAGATCTCGGTCCAGCCGTCATTGACGAGGTCTTCGGCCATCGGCTGGCCGGTGACCATGGCGTTGAAGTTCTCGCGCCGTTCGCGCTGCCAGCCCGGCTTCAGCGATTGCGCCCAGTTGGGATCGGTCGGTTTGTTGCCGCGCAGATCCACCGACGACGGCGTGCGCTGAAACACGTACAGGTGTTTCGCATGCGCGCCGACGTGCGGCACGCTTTGAATCGCCGTTGCGCCGGTGCCGATGATGGCAACCCGCTTATCGGCGAGCTTCGTCAAACCGCCGCTGTGATCGCCGCCCGTGTAGTTGTAGTCCCAGCGGCTGGTGTGGAACGTGTGGCCTTCGAACTCTTCGATGCCGGGCACCGATGGCAGCTTCGGCCGATTCAGCGGGCCGGTGGCCATCACCACGAAGCGCGCTTTCATGGCGTCGTTGCGGTCGGTTGTGACGATCCAGCGCGCGAGGTCTTCGTCCCAGCGCAGGTCCGTCACCTTCGTCTGGAAACACGCGCCGTCGTAGAGGTCGAACGTCTTCGCGATGCGCTGCGAATGTTCGTAGATCTCCGGCGCGAACGAGTACTTCTCCTTCGGCATGTAGCCGAGTTCTTCGAGCAACGGCAGATAGCAGTACGACTCGATGTCGCACTGCGCGCCGGGATAGCGGTTCCAGTACCAGGTGCCGCCGAAGTCGCCGCCCGCTTCGATGATGCGGAAGTTGGTGAGACCCGCCTGGCGAAAGCGCGCGCCCGCCAACAGGCCACCAAAGCCGCCGCCGATGATCACGATGTCGACTTCGTCGGTGAGCGGTTCGCGTGTGAACCCAGGCTCCACGTACGGATCGTCGACGAAGTGCGCGAACTTGCCGGTGACCTCTACATACTGGTCGTTGCCCTCCGGACGCACACGCTTGTCGCGTTCCTGCCGGTATTTCTCGCGTAGTGCATCCGGATCGAAGCCGAGATTGGAGTATTGCGGTTTGAGCTGTGTACTCATGTCATATCCCCCGATAGACGATGCCAAGCGGCACCCCGCCGCCGGCAATTCACGTGAATTAACCAGTCCGATAGTTCCATATCGCGCACCTCCGGTGCAACGGCGGGAACTACTTAGCCAGCAATGCATCCACGTAGCGGACGGCGTCGGGACGCAGCGTCGCTTTATTGCACTCGTACCAGAGCCGGCTGACCGGTGTGACGCTGTAGATGCGGCGCGTTGCGAAATCGAAGCCGGCCCGTTCTTCCATCGAGCGTTGCTCCAGGTACGGAATGATCTGCAGCCGCTGCTGCCACCACGCCATCTGTTCCCAGTGCAGTGCGGAAGCCTCTTCCGCTGTCAGCCCCACGCGTTCCATCAACTTCGTTTCGAAGTCCGTCGGAGTCCCCCGAGCGCGCGGTTCACTCTGACATTGAGCGTGAGTAGTTCATCGTCCATCGCGCGCGCCAGGTACAGATCGCGGTTCCCGCCGGTGCTGTTCTGGCTGATCGAGTGGCGTACCTGATCTCTGGCGTGCCGCACCTGCACGGCGAGGTAACCCAACGTCAGAAACACCGCGATCGATCCAAGCACTTCGCCCAACGCGCCGACTGCATCCCAGTTCATCTGCACCCTCCTGTGTTGCAGGAAGGCTACCACCACGAATTTGGAGAGCGCAGACAGATGAACGCCGCGCAGCGCGCGGCGTTCGTGTTTCTACTCAACGGTCTCCTCAGCGTACGGCGGCGGTGTGTCCACCTTGCACGAACGTACCCGCTTCGTTGGAGAAGATGATCTCCACCCTGCGGTTCTGTTGGCGGCCGGCCTGCGTGTCGTTGCTCGCAACCGGGTATCCCTTCGCCGCGCCCGACCGTTTCGATCCGGTCGCTTTGAATGCCGCGCGACAGCAGCGCCGCTTTCACGGCGTCGGCGCGCCGCTGCGACAAGCTCTCGTTCGACGCGTCGGATCCAACGCTATCGGTATGCCCCTCGACGATCAGTTTGGTCTCTGGGTTCTTCTGCAGGAACTCGCTGACGCGACCGAGTGCAAGGTCGGCGCCCGGCTTCAGCGTTGCCGCGCCGGTATCGAACAGCACGTCGCTGAGCGTAATCACCATGCCGCGATCCGTTTGCTTCGCCTGCATTTCGGCGAGTTCGCGTTGCGCGTTGTCGGCCTCCATGCGCGCGGCTTCGGCGTTCTGCTGCTCCTGCTTCGCGTTTTCGGTTGCGACTTTCGCGGTGGCAGTTGCTACGTCGGCCTCTTGCGTGCGCGCGTCGAGCAGAACGCGATTGCGATCGGCCGCGCCTTTCGCTACCTGTTCCTTCGCACGCATTTCAGCGATGCGCGCCTCTCCGGTTTGCGCTTGCTGAGTGGCGAGATAGGCATAGTGGTCGATGGTCGACATCGCCTTACCGTGCTGTAACGCGTCCTCCGCCGAATCGAGCGATTTCCGCGCGGCCGCAAGCTCGCTGCTTGCCGCCTGCGAAACCAGCGGGTCCTGCTGCAGTGTTTGCACTTCGGATCGCGCCTGCTCGAGGCTCGCAACGTGCTTCGGTGTGGAGGCACAGGCGCCCAACAACACGGCGCCGATCGTGAAAGGAACTATGAGAATGGGCTTCATGATCGTGTCCTCCTCTTAGTTGAGGTCGCTGGGACTGGCGTCGTTCAGGGAGTCGTCCAAGTTCGAGCTGCTGATAGCGCTGTTGCGCTGCGCTTCTTCACGCAACGTTTCGACGCTCTGCTGAACTTCGGTGGCGGCGCGTTGTGCCTCTCCGCTGTCTGCCATTGCTACAGCGAGTTCGGCATCGGCGGCCGCTTCGGTGGCGCGTTGTTGCGCGTCGTCGTGCCTGCCCTTCTGATCGGCGGCTTTCGCCAGGTCGAGCTTCTGTCGCGCCTGCTGGAGCTGCACCGCCGCATAGCGCTGTGCGCCTGCCTTTTCGGCTTGATCGATGAGTGTTTGCGCCCGCGCCATCTCCTGCGTGGGGCGTTCCGATTGTGTCGCGCAGCCAGCAAGAAATGCCGCTGCGATCAAAACCGCTATACGCGTAGGCATGTTCAGTTCCTCGATGTTGTGGCCATTCGGTACATCGCACATCAAACTCGATCTGCGCTGCGATGGGTTGTCAGCAGCGCGCGCAGATCCGCATCGCCCAATGCCCTGTCGTAGGTAGGAGGGCGCCGACGCGTCGCATCGAAAGGTCTGGCGCCCGATCGGACTTTTGATCGACACTCGTCCTACAACAACCGAAGGGGGGTGGATCATGGCGATCTCGCTGTACGACATCAGCGTGGCTTCGTTTCTGCAGACGCTCGGCGGCGTCTCGGGATTTCTCGAAAAAGGGCTGGCGCACTGCAAAGCAACCGGCGTCGACCTCAACGAACTCGTCGAAACGCGACTGCAGCCCGACATGCTGCCGTTCCGCTTTCAGGTCGGTCGCGGTCGCTCACCATTCATTCGGCGCGATCGAAGGCATAGAAGCGGCGTGTTTTCAATCCGCCAGGCGACATGGCAGGACTATGCCGGGCTCCAGAAACTGATCGCCGATGCGGAGAAACAGCAGAAGCGGTCGCGCGAATCGGTAAACGCACTCGAAGGCAAGGACATGGTGTTCCAGATGCGCGACTCAACAAGCTGCCTTTCATCGCTGAAGGTTTCATCATGTCGTTCTCGCTGCCGAACCTGCATTTCCACGCAGCAACCGCGTACGACATCCTGCGCATGAAGGGCATGCCGCTCGGCAAGCGCGACTATATGGGCCAGATGCGGATGAAGGGCTGATCTGCAACGCGAGCGGCTAACGATTCGATAGTGCTGGATTCAGTTCGGTGGTTTGGCCAGTGAATCGTCACCGAGGGCAATCATCAGTTGATCGATGCGCGTTTGAGCTCGGCACCTAGCAGCGGCCGCGACTCGCGTGTTGGCGCATCGGTCGGTGGGTGTCGTGCTTCGAATTGTCGAACCGGTGCAATCAACCGATAGCCGCGCTTCGGAATCGTCTCGATGTACGACGGCGCGCGCGAGTCGTCCCCGAATGCGCGGCGCAGTTCGGCGATGCATTTGTGCACAGCATTCGTCGACGTCAGCGAGCCGCGCCAAAACGCGCGCAACAATCCGGCATGAGTCGCGCAACCGTCTGGCTGCAACGCGAGATACATGAGCACATCCATTGCAAGCGGGCTGATCCGGACGGATCTAGTGCCGATCTCGACCCTATTTGCGCCGAAGCGGACCACGCGGTCGCCTATAGCAAACGCATGGTTCCTCCAGACGACGTCCATGTTCGCCTGCGGACCTGCGAACACTAAGGCACCACCGCGCAGCCATTCCCTGCGGTTTTACGCGCAACATCGATCTCGTTGCTCCAGGGGTAGATCGATAGCTCGTGTCCGCTGGGATCGACCGGAGGCGCCACGTGCGCGTAATAGTAGGTGCGGTCAATTCGCTCCAGCGTCCATGACCCAGCATTGCTGCTTTTCGCACAGCGGTATATCAGGCGCTGTTCCGATTCACTGCTCCTCGCCGAAGCACCGATAAACGTCGCACCGTTGATGGCGGCTACTCCGCTAACCAACTGCGTTCTCAGATTCGGGTCTATGGGTATGTCAACGTGCGACCACGCATTGGTGGCGCTTGAAGGCGCGACCTGGCTGCATGTTCTCGGCGGTTGACGACCGGTGCCAGCGAAGGGCACGAAGTCTCTCTGATATCCGATCACGAGGTCCGATCCGGCCGTGCCTTCGTAATGGCCCATTACGACGACCGACTCACCCGACAGTCCATCAGTGGCGGGATCGTGCGTCGTCAAGGTGACGCCGTTGTCGACGGTGCCCCGATACTCCCGTAATTGAGGTGCCCCACGGACCGGCGTCGTAGTAGTGCCATCCACCCTGAACGTCCCTTTCCGCATAGACCAACACACCACAGTAGGGAATCACGACACGTGGATTGCCGTCCGAACCGGAGAACATCGTGTGAAACGGGAACGACCCTGCCGCGCCAATCTGAGTAGTGTCATAGGTGAGTACCCGGGTATGAACCCATCCAGAGCCCTGACGCTCGGCGAGCATCAGGCTGACGGTCTTGGACTTGCCTGTCTCAGAGTCGACGCGCACGTAGTCGACTGCAGGGTTCAAGCCTGTCGAATGGTCAAGAACGAATGCCACGCTGCTCTTCTGATCGGGATCCAGGCTCGACGACGACGCTACCGTAGTCTGCGTTGGGGGTTGTCCGAGACCGGGGTCGTCGATGTATGTAATCGGAGCTGATTGCCCGTAAACGACCAACCCAAAACCACCGCTCGCGGATCCGGCCACTCGAACCTGCTCGCCAGTGACTGGGACAACGACACGTTCGGCGTTCGCGAGGTCTGGGTTGCCACGCGCGATTTCGAGTCCGAGGGCCGAGAGCCACGCCACGAGTTCCGTACCAGCACCGTCGAAGGCGAAGTTGATCTGGACTCCAAATGGGCCACTACCCATCGAAGTAGGCGCTAGCCGCTCCGAGATCGACCAATCGCCGGCTGACGTCGTTATGGGACCTGCAATCGCCCAAACGGCGGAATAGTTCGGCACTTCGTCACCCGCGCGAATAGCAACACAGAAGCTTGTATCCGGTGTCAACGAATTGCCGGGAATCGACGATCTAACGACGAATGTGTCGGTACTCCCGCCAGCCAATGGTTTGAGACCCGACTGCCCCGCTTGCGTCCAAGTCGCGTCGGGGTCGGATGGACAAGTCGACGACGTGGATTCGATGTAACGAACGTCATACGTCGAGGCCGTCCCAGTCGTCCCATCATCGCCCGGCGCCGTGAACCGCAACGACACGGCGAGCATCGCGGAGCTCACAGTTAGATTCGATACTGCAGCCGGCGGCGTACGGTCACCGCTGCCACCACCCTTCGCCACAACCTTGAACAACGAGATCCCTTTGCCGTTGCGTCCCGACATCAACGTCACCTTCACGTCGAAGTCGGAGATCTTCGCATTCGTCAGGCTCACCTTTGCAGTCAGCTTCGTCGAATCGTGGTAGGTCACCTGCGTCACGACGACGTTGCCCTTATCGGTGTCGCCGCCCGTGACGAGAACTCGACCGCCGCGCCCGGCTCGAAGCTGCTGCCGGTGATGACGACATCCATATCGACCGTGTCCTGCTCCGCCGATGACCGGCGTCGCCACGTCGACCTTCACCGGTGGCGCCGCCTGCGCCGGACAGTTCGAAAATAGCAGCGTGAGTCCGACGAACGATCGATGCCAACGATCTTAGAAAGGTGCTCATGACTCGATCTCAGCTGTTATTCACGTCGAAATCGAATGTGCGTCCGATGTTCCGACGAGCACGAACGCGGCCCAGTAATACGGATGTCTGTATTCGGATTGGAACGGATCTCTGCTGCGCCCACGCAAGCGCTGCAGCCTGGTCTCGTTGCCGCCGTCGCCGAAACGCCGATAGAACGCTTCCATCAGCAGGCCGGTCGAGCGGTCATCCACTTCCCACAGCGTCGCGATCACGATGCGCTGCCGGCATAGAGAAACGCACGCGTGAGGCCGACGAAATCGTCGCCGGCCGGAACGTCGCGAAGAAGCCGGAGCCGAGGCCGGTTTGACACGCGCTCAACGCCACGAGATCGGCGTCGAGCTTCAGACCCATGATCTCGTGTACCTCGAGCAACCCGTCCTGATCCGCGTCGGCCTCGAGTTCGATTCCGGACAGCAACGGGTTCTGTTTGTTGAAGTAGCCGTGCGTGGCGAGATGCAGATTGCGATAGCCGCCCGCCATCGCGCAGAACCGGGTTCGGTCGCGTCGCCGCCGGCGAGCAGCAGCGAATTCGGCCGAAACAACGCGTCGACGGCGCTCGCTTCCTCCGGCGCATGCTGCAGACGGCTGCGTGATGGCGCGACGACCAGCATCGAATCGACGCTGCGGCCGCGTCGTTTCGCATCCACGATCATCGCCGCAGACGGCAGGTACGCAATCGCAAAGTGCTCCATCAGCGGCTGCGCGCCGTCCGACAGAACCGCGAACGGCAGATAGTTGAGAACACCGTGCGCTACGACGTAGAGCTGACGCACGTCGCGCGTAACGCCCATGCCGCGCAGCGGGCGATCAGCGATTCGGCGAGACTCACCGCGGGTTTGGCCAAGCGCTCGTCCTCCGGATGCCGGATCAGATCGCGCAGCAACTCCACCTTGCTGACGAGATCGGTCTCGCGCAGGGCAACGGTTTGCGCATGCAGCGCATAACGGCGCGTTACGACAAAGATGATCAGCGCGTCGCGGTCGACGACGTATTCGACCAGCGCGTCCTTTGCGTCGCAGCTGCGGACGCAACGACTCGTAGGTGACCGGATGCTCCGACGAGCCCGGCAGATGTCCCCGGTCGTCGAGCAACGCTTCGTACTCCTGCTCGGCCGCCCGCAGGTCGTCGCCGAAATTCATGATCGCGCGCTCGCGTCGCTCCGGCTGCGTTCTGGACTCTTCTTCGTCCAGCGCACTCTGCAGGTGGCGGATACGCTCCCGCAGCTCGGTTTCGCGCAGCGTTCCTGTTCGCTACCGCAATCGGGCGTCCGCCATCCAACAACGCGACAAAGCCGCGCGCACGAAGCTGCTCCGCCGCCGAAAACGCGGCGTCGGCATGACCGAGCTGCAACTGCAGCCGCACCAGATCGATGTAGACCTGATATTTGTTCTGCACGTAGCCGGCGCGGAAGCGGCTTTCGCGCAGGCGTTCACGTACACCTTCGATGACGACGATCGATTTCTGCAGTTCTACGACCGCAGAGGCACGATCGCCACGATCGGCGAGCGTGCGGGCGCGGCCGTAAAGGATCTGCCACATCAGTTCCGGGTCACCGGTCGCCGCGGCCAACGTTTGCGCGGCGTCGTATCGGCTCAACGCGGCCGCCGCGTCGCCCGACAAACGCTCGAACTCACCAAGCGCGAACAACGCCTGCGCTTCGAACGCGCGCGCACCGGTTCCACGCGCAATGTCGAGCGCCTGCTGAGCATCGAGCGCCGCCTGCTTCAGATCGCTCTGCTCACGATGGACGAGCGCGAGTCGCAGCAGACATTCGCTGACGGCCGCCATCTCGCTCGATTCGCGCGCACGACCGAACGCCTGTTCGTAGAGAGCCGTCGCTTCCACCGGCTGCGCTCGTCGAAGCTGCAGATCACCAAGCGCGAGCAGATTCAGCGTGACCGCGCGAGCGGACCCAATGGACCGCGCAAGCTGCATCGCATCGTTAAAGTGACGCTCAGCCGAGGCCGAATCACCGAGCAACAGGTACAGGCGACCGATGTCGTGGTCGGCTTCGACGAGTTCCGGCTGCGCGCCGATGTCCTTGTATGTGGCAACGGCCGCGCGGTAGTCGTCGAGCGCCTGGTCGTAGTGACCCTGCTCGATCTGCGCGTTGGCCATGATCCGTTGCCAGTACGCTTCGTCGCGACGCATGCCTGCCGCGACTGCGAGCTTGGCGGCCTGATCGAGATGCGCGAGCGCAGCGTCGATTTCGCCTTGTCCAATCAGGCTCATCGCGAGGTTGCCGTGATCCTGGCTCTGCGAAATCTTCGATTCGAGCCGGTCGCTGATAGCGAGCGCCTGCGTGTAGTAGTTGGCGGCTTCCCGGAACTGTCCGAGCAGCAGATAGACGCCGCCGATGTTCCCAAGCACGTCGCCTTCGCCGCGCGCGAAGCCGATGTCGCGATACAGCGCGAGAACCTGCTGGTATTGCGCGAGCGACGTTCGATAGTCACCCTGCTCGTCGCCGACGAGGCTCAGATTGTTGAGCGCCGCGCCTTCGAGTTTTCTATCACCCATCTCGCGACCGATTTCGCCCGCACGCTGGAACTTTCGCGTCGCCTCCGGATAGTCGCCGACGGTCCACGCAACGAGACCCATCACGTTCAGCGTCTTGGCTTCCTCCACGCGATCGCCCAAGCGGCGTTTCAGCGCAAGCGCCTGTTCGAGGTATTCAGATGCACGACGGTAGTCGCCCAAGCGCCACTGACATTCGCCGATGAAGCTGACCGCTCTGGCGTAACTGCGCTCATCGCCCCTCTGTTTGAAGTCTTGGCGAGCCGTTCGAACTGCGGCAGCGCTTCCGTCGGACCTTGTGCTCGGTGGAGCGTCGATCGCGGCGAGTTACTGTTCTTCAGCGTTGCGGCGTGCACGGTCGCCACCGACAGCGTGCCGGCGACGAGGAATACGGCGAAGGCGCGCGCACATGACTTCATCGGCGCGTCATCTCGCAACTCTGAATGACACGTGCACGGAACTGCGCGGCTTCGCCGAGTTGGCGTATGCATCCACGCGCACGAAGTAGTGTCGCCACCAGCGACCAGATCAAGGGGCGATGGTGTCCAATCGGTACCGTTGACGCGCGCCTCACTTACCAGATCGCCGTCGTCGTCCACGATTCGTACCTCGTAGTAGCGGGCACCGGATACCGGCTTCCACCGCACCGCGAAGTCGTGTACATCGACGATCGCATCGGGCACCGGCGCTGTAATTTCCGGAGGTTGCGAGCGACGTTCGACGAGACGCTCGCCGCGCGTGGTAGTAGGACCGACATCGAATCCCTGCACGTCCATCCCTTGGGGAGAGTTGGCGCGGTTCAACGCAAGCAAGCCAACCGCGAGTAAGACGGTTGCTGCCATCGCCCACCTCGGCATGACTACATGGCGATTCGCCTTGGCGCCAGTGAGGGAACGCCGTGCTCGCGCTACCAGAGTTTCAGGCACGTCTTCGTGAGCGCCATCGTCGGTTCGCGCCGCAACCGCGGCGACGCTGCGACACGTCGCGCACTCAGCCAGGTGCGATTCGATACGAGCGAGCGCTGCATCTTCGAGCGCACCATCGAGGTACGCCGCAAATGCCTCGTCGGATGGACAATCCGGCATCGCGTCTTGCGAGCGGCGCCCTTGCATCAGGCCGACCAACCATCTCCGATTCATCGTCGCATCCGTTTGCGCGTTGAACGATGTCACGGACACGTCGCGCTAATTTTGCGCCGACGTTCGAATTATTTGTTCGGAACTGGCCTCGGCAGATCGCCGTTCATGTGTTGGGTCAGGCGCGCCAGCGCCGCATCCACCGCCCGACGAGCCCGGAATGGATCGCCAAGTCGCGCGAGGCGCGCGATCTGCGCATAAGTCAGATCCTGCTCGTAGCGATACGCGAGCAGCAGCCGATCTTGCGCGTCGAGCAGTTCGAACGCCGCTGCGAGGCGGCGCTGCTCCTCTTCGTCGGTTGCCTCGTCTTCGGCGCTCCTTCCATCGGACGCTTCGGCGGCCGCCTCAAGTGGCACATCCGGCGCACCGCGAATGCTGAGCTGCCAGCGCTGCTCCGCGGCGAGAACGGCTTCGAGATTCGAGAGGGCGCCGCGGACGCGAAGTTCAGTCACACCCGGAAACTCGGGGCTGAGCGCAACAAGGCACTCACGCAGCGAAAGGTGGCGCTCGTAGCGATAGCGAAACAACGCACGCTCCAGCGGCGCCAGCGCGGCAACGTTCGCAAACGGTCGTTCGCGACCTTTCCGCGCCCGCAACCAATCGATCGTGAGGCGGTACGTAAGCACGGTGAGCCATGTTGAGAATTTCGCGCGCCCTCTCGGATCGAACTTTCTGAGCCGCGCGAAGCCATTGTCGCTGAGCTTTTCGCAAAGATAGAGGAACGCATCATGCGGCGCTTCGCCGTTGGTTCCGATACGCGATTTCACAGCACGGAGCATCAATGGCGCATAAAGCGTGAGAAATTCCGTCCAAGCAGCCGACCCTTGACCCGTCTCTAGAATGAATCAGCAATGCCGCAATCGGATCTTCCCGTCCGGATTCAGACATGCGCGAGCCCACTTCCCCGCGTAGATCTTCACCGCATGATCGGGCACGGCGCAACCCGGTTGCGTTACAGCGACCATACTGGGGGGTGCGAACGCGACTGTTCGACTCTCACTCCACCGCGTCGGGATTCGGGTTCGCCAGCGCCAGCGCTTCCGCGCGATTTGCCGGCGGCGGATAGATCAACTGCGTGTTGATCATTCGCTTCACCGCCTTCGCGCGGTCGCCGGCGAATTGGACTTCGCGGTTCCAGCCATCGGTGAACACCGCACCCCAGCTACCGAGATCCAGACACGTCGCGTATTTCGGCTGGGCGTAAGGAAGAGTCGGCCGGCCGAGGAGATCGGCGGCGACGTTGTGCCCGGCGAATCTACCCATCGTCATCGCGTGCTGGCACGACATCAGGGCGTGATGACATCGTCGTCGGCCAGCGAACGCAACATCACCGGTCGCAAACACGTGCTCGACCCGGTCACGCGCAGATCGCGCTCGACGTGCAAACGACCAAGCAAATCGCGTTCGGCCTGAATCTGCTGCGTCAGCGGACTTGCTTTCAGCCCCGCGGTCCACACAACCGTTTGCGCCTCGATACGCTCGTCAGCGGTGGTCCACACACCAGCCGAATCAATGGCGGCGATCGTGGTATCGAGGCGCGATATGACACCAAGCGACGCGAGCGCTTCTTCGATGATCGGCCGTGGTCCGGGGCCGAGGTCCGGGCCGATCGCTGCCGCACGCTCGACGAGAATCACCCGGTTGGCGGAACCGCTGCCGAATATCGCCTGCAAACGCTGCGGTAACTCGCAGGCGAGCTCGATGCCGGTGAACCCGCCGCCACCGACGATCACCGTGTTTCGCGCGAGCGATTCCGGCCGCTTGGGTAATGCGGCCAGATGCGTTTCGAGCGCGGCCGCGTCAGCCACCTGGTCGATGCTGAATGCGTGTTCGGCGAGACCGGGGATCGGCGGACGGTTCAGTTCGCTGCCGGTCGCGAGCACGAGGCGGTCGTAGCCCAGTGTGAACCTGCGACCGCGTCCGTCCACCGCGGATACTGAACGCGCGTTTACGTCGATCGTCTCGACTTTGCCTTCGACGAATCGGATGCCGGTCGCGTCGAACAGTTCTCCCAACGGCGCCGTCATGGCGTGCGGGGCGGCTTCGTGCAAGCGCGGGCGCAGATGCAGCACCGGCTGCGGCGCGATCACGGCTACCTCGATCGAACCATCGCGCTCTGCCGCAGCCAGTACGCGCACGGCACCGAGCGCACTCCAGAGCCCGGCGAAGCCCGCCCCAACGATCAGAATCCGCTGCGTCATGTCATTGCCTCGGTGTATTCGGCGCCGGCGTGGCACGACGGCGTTTGCGTTTGTTCGGTGGCGTGGCGAGCGGCGCATGGCCGTCGGGACGCGTATTCATTCGATCGGCGAGCCAACTTTGATTTCGCCCGCGAATCTCTGAGGCATCTTGCGGCCCACGGAGCCGGCAAGGTCGGCGAGCGTGGTGGCGGCCAGTTCGTCGCGCATGCGTCGCTCCGCACGCAACATCACCGCGTGAATGCCGCAGACACCCGACGTGGCCCACGCAGGTGCGTTGCCGCCGAAGATCGGACAGCGGCCGCGAATATTCTGGCAGTCGAACAGCGGCTTCTTCCCTTCGATTGCGTCGACTACGTCGAGCACCGAGATGCGATCGGGCGCGCGAGCAAGGCGATAGCCGCCGCGCACGCCGGCGATAGCGCTGACGATGCCAGCCTTCTGCAGCTTCGGAAAAATCTTGGCGACGAACGACGGCGAAATGCCCTGCAGTTCGGCGAGATCGCGACTGCTCGCCGGTTCTGCATCCGGATCGACCAGCCACAGCAGGCAGTGCAATCCGTATTCGACCTTGTTTCCGATGTGTGCCATAACGCGGACTATGTTAGTCCGTGTTTAACGCGACGATGCAACGCCGCACCGAAGCGTTACCATGCTTGTGCGGATTTCGAGGGGCCAGTCATGCCGATGGATGTGAAGACTCATGTAGCGCTGGGGCTCGACCGGCCCACGCCGATGGAGGTGAACGGCCGTTCCAACCACGACATCGGCCCTTCGCTCAATCACGCCGGCGATACGCCCTATCATCCGTGCCCGGAAGCGTTTCCGGATGAATCGATCGCGCCCGGAACAACGATCAAGCACAGTGACTGGGTCCGGTCGCGCATCTACCCAGACACGATTCGCGACCTGTTCGTGTACACACCCGCCAACCACGACGCGAAACGACCCGCCGCACTGATCGTTTTCAACGACGGTTTCGGCTACGTGAGCCGGCGCGGTTCGGTACGCGCGACTCAGGTGCTCGACAGCCTGCACGCGAGCGGAGAGATCGAACCGACGGTTGCTGTGTTCGTGAATCCGGGACGACCGCTGAACCCCGAACGCGCCGACAAAACCATGATGAACGATGCTGCGATGACCCAGCGCAGCATCGAATACGATTCGCTCACGCCGGATTACGGCACGTTTCTGCTCGAGGAAGTGCTGCCGTTCGTGGTGCGCGAGCACGGCATTGCAATCACCGAACGACCCCGAACGACGCACGATCTGCGGCATCAGCAGCGGCGGCATTTGTGCGTTCACCGTCGCCTGGCAGCACACGGACAGCTTCCGCCGCGTGTTGAGCCACTGCGGTTCGTTCACCAACATTCGCGGCGGCCACAACTACCCGTATCTGATTCGCTCGACACCACGCAAACCGTTACGGGTGTTTCTGCAGAGCGGCGCCAACGACGCCGAAACGCTGTTCGGCAACTGGCCGCTCGCAAACCAGACGATGGACGATGCGTTGCGATACGCAGGCTACGAGCATCGCTTCGAATTCGGCAGCGGCGGCCACAGCCTTCGACACGGCGGCGCACTGTTTGCGGATTCGCTACGCTGGCTGTGGCGCACAGGAGAGAAGTCATGACTGCAAGATTCGACGCCAAGCACATCAACACATGGCGCCGCGACGGCGTGGCGCGAGTCGAGCGGTTCTTCAACGCTGACGAGGTAGCTGCGGTGCGCGCCGACTTCGAACGTGTGTTCGGCAGAAGCGAAGGCGCCGAGGCGCCGCTGGTGAAGAAACGCGAAGGCGAACTCGGCCGATTCAACCAAGCACAGTTCACCACCTTCGATGCGATTCCTTTCGACTGTTCACCGGCGCTGAACCTGATCGGCGTGCATCCTGCACTGATCGAATTCGCGCGTGCGGCCATGCGCAGCGACGACGTTTACCTTTATCAGTGTCAGGCATGGGCAAAATTCACCGGCGACGCCGACTACGACCAGCCGTTCCATTGCGACTACGTCAATCACACGCTCACCGCGCCGTCCGACGACGAGTGTCTGAATTGCGTGACGATTCTGTGCTACTTCAGCGACGTGACCGAAGCGCACGGACCGATGCACTACGTTACGCGCACCGACAGCGCGAGCATCGCCGGCCCCGAAGCAACGCTGCACTCCGACGCCTCGATCTGCAACGCAGCCTGGTGCACCACGAACGCTCGAGCGCGGCGCCCGCGGGCAGCATTTTTCCGTACAGCATCGACGTGTATCACCGCGGCACGAACATGACCGCACCGCGCGGCCATCGCTACGCGGTAATGGCCTGCTACAAGCGCGCGAGCAACGACGCAATCGGCTATCACGCGTGGCCCTTCCACCACATGAAGCCGTGGCACCACATCTTCGACCACGCGACACCTGAGCAACTGGCGTGTTTCGGCGTGCAGCCGCCGGGACATCCGTTCTGGAACGAAACGACGCTGGCGCGTGCGCAGGCACGCTATCCCAACTGGGATCTCACGCCTTATCGGAGTCGTTTGGCTTAGGGGTCTCCGCACCGGATTTCGGTGAACTGATCAGTAGTTCCAATGTTGGAACGCACCGTCTGGAGAAGCAGGAAGGACATCATGACTCGCGAACTTCGACTCAACGCGTTCGCAATGAACTGCGTCGGGCATCAGTCTCAAGGCCTCTGGCGACACCCGCGCGACAGGTCGCCGAACTATAAGCACACCCACCACTGGGTCGATCTCGCGTGCCTGCTCGAGCGAGGCAAGTTCGACGGTCTCTTCCTGGCCGACGTGGTGGGGGTCTACGACGTGTATGGCGGCAGCCCAGACACCGCGATTCGTGAAGCGGTCCAGGTGCCGACGAACGACCCGCTCCTCGTGATCCCGCCGATGGCCCAGGCCACCCAGCACTTGGCCTTCGCCGCCACCGTCAACCTTTCGCACGAAGCACCGCTGCAATTTGCGCGGCGGATGTCCACGCTCGATCACATGACCGATGGCCGGATCGGCTGGAACATCGTGACGGGCTATCTCGACAGCGGCGCCAGGGGCGCGGGCGCGAGCAAGCAGGTTGCCCACGACATCCGCTATGACATCGCCGAAGAGTTCATGGACATCCAGTACGGCTTTTGGGAGGGCAGTTGGGAGGAGGACGCGCTGCGTTGCGACCGCGCGGCGGGCGTCTTCACCGATCCGAGCAAAGTCCATCGCGTCGTTCATGAGGGCGAATACTTCCGGGTCAACGGCGTCCACCTGTGTGAGCCCTCGCCGCAGCGCACGCCCGTGCTTTATCAGGCTGGTTCCTCATCGAAGGGCACGGCGTTCGCGGCCCGGCACGCGGAATGCGTTTTCGTGGGCGGGAACTCGCGAACTCAGATGGCGGCAGACGTCGCGAAGCTTCGCGCCCTGGCGGTGGAAGCCGGCCGAGCACCTTCCGACATCCTCGTCTTCGCCCTGGCGACCGTGATCACGGCGGCCACCGATGAGGAGGCGCAGGTCAAGTTCGAGGACTACAAGCAGTATGTGAGCCCGACCGGCGCCTTGGCCCTGATCTCCGGCTGGACCGGGGTGGACTTCGCGCGGCCCGAGCTGGTGTCCGCTAGCGCGGCGACGAGCAACGCCATAAAGGGGCGGCCGCGGCCTTCACACCCGGCGGGCGTGGAGAACACTTGGACTTGGACAGCGTCGCCCAGTCCGTGGGCCTTGGTGGCGGCGGGCCAGTCCTGGTTGGCGGGCCTCAACGTGTGGCTGATGAGCTACAGGCGTGGGCCTCGGCGGCCGACCTCGATGGTTTCAACCTGGCCTACGCCGTGATGCCCGAGACGTTCGCCGACGTCGTCGAACACCTGATCCCCGAGTTGCAGCGTCGCGGTGCGTTCAAGAAGGAGTACAGACCTGGCACTTACCGCGAGAAGCTGTTCGGACGCAGCCCCCGCCTGGAGGACAACCATCCCGGCGCGGCCAAGCGCCGAAAGACGGCCAAATAGCTAATTCGCCGGCGGCGATCGGCGGCTAGACGGAACGGAATTGCGTGTGCGGGACCCATGGCGAGCGCGCTCACCGGCCTTCCCGATCGCTTCGACCCACGGCGGATTTTCCTGATCTCGGCCCTCGGCGCAGCGGCCGCGGCTTTGGTGCTGCTTCCGCCCACCGGCCTCAGCATCCTTGCGCTTCGATTCTACCTGGCGCTGAGTCAACTCGATGGGGATTGGATAGACGGGCGTTCGCTGATCGGCAAGACGTCGCGGCGCTCGCGCCGTGTGGGGCACACGGTCCCGACATGCCGGA
The DNA here is from genome assembly GCA_963822125.1 of uncultured Gammaproteobacteria bacterium. Lineage (GTDB taxonomy): Bacteria > Pseudomonadota > Gammaproteobacteria > Pseudomonadales > Azotimanducaceae > DATJGR01. The sequence goes on from CAWGGQ010000020.1 coordinate 285,208, forward strand.
GTGCATCCGCAAGTGCAAATCCCGCGTAGTGTTCGCAGAATGTGTGACCACTCCGGTGCTAACCGCGTTGAATGGAGACCCACGATGAGACGTGCGTTGCTAGTGCCACTGTTCGCGTTGACGGGTTGCTGGAACGGCAACGGTAATCCGTCGATTCATCTTGGCGACGTGTCACTCGGTCGACAGTTGATCGAATTGAAAGAGGCGCGCGATGCGGGCGCTATGACGCCCGACGAATACGAGAAGGTGAAGCACGCGTTGATCGATGCAATAGTGAAGCTGGCGAAGCCGGAGAACGAAGACGCGAGCTGAACACTATCGAAATCCCGAACGTACATTCGATGGTGGACGCATCTACGTTTTGCTGGAGGCCGCCCAGCAGGGTATGGCGCGGGCTTACTTCGATGCCTTTCCAACTCCGCCCACGCGCTCGAACGCTTCTTTGCGTTTGCTCGCCAGCGGATGCATCACGCCGGCGCCGCGCGGCCATACGCCGGGTTCGCACTTGATGTAGCGGCACAACCGCTGCGCGTGCGGTGACAGATCCGCCCACAACTCGTGCGGCATCGACTGCGTGAACATGAATGTGTTGAACCACGGCGCGACGTATTCGATGTTCGGCATCGGCCGCACGTCGCGGCTGAGATTCGGCGTGCCGCCGTGCCACGCACGGGTGTCGCGGAACACGCCCGCACCCGCGGGAGCGCCAACGAGTGTGGAGAGGCGCATCCATTCCGGTTCGTCGGCCGGAGTCGGCGGTGTGGTCTGCGACGCGTGCGTGCCGGGAATCTGCCGGATCGGTCCGTTCTCCCACGTCAGTTCCGACATCAGAAAGTTGATGGTGACGAGCGGCGGTGTGCGCTCTACGACGAGCCGCTGCGTTGCGAGATCGAGTTCGTCAGAATCCGGACGTTTGCGCAGTTCGATGCCGAGTGCAGCCGCCTGCTGCAACCGTTCAGCAGGCATCGTAAGCGGGTCTTTGAAGTCCCAATGCAGATGCTGATATTCGACCGCGCCCGGCAGGCAGAAGTCTCCACCGCCGCCACGCACCAGATAGTCGGCGGTGCCGAAGATCTCGGTGAGAATCGGCGTAGTGGTCGGCAGGTCGATCATCGACGTCCACACCGCATCGTGCATGAGGTGTCGCGATGCCGAGGACGTGCCGAAGCTGTAACGGTGCGGCAGGCGGCTCGTCTCGGTCATGTACTTACGACCGTCGAGGCCGGGAATCGACAGGATGTCGTCGATGACGCGCGCGCAGCCGCCCCGAAATCGTTCCAGCTGTTCGGCATTCAGCAGATCGCGCACCACTACGAAACCGTCTCTATGAAAGATGCGTGCCGCACGTTCCACTTCGTGGGGAGAGACGATCTCGAGTCCGTGAATGCCGTTGTGCAGACGCAGGTGCTCGCGCAGTTCCACCACGGTCGGGGTCATCGTAGGCACGCCGCTTAGGCGCGCGCGGATCGGCTACGCCGAAGCCGGGGTTCGACTGCGAAGGGTTGCCGTACTCATCAACGGTTTCGTTGGGGGGCGTGCGTTCGTCCCAGCCAACCACGGCAGTTACACCAGCGTGACGCGCGCGAATTTGCGTTTGCCGACCTGCACGACGTAGGTTCCGGCGTCGAGTTTCAGTCCGCGATCGGACACCGCCGCACCATCCACCTTCACGCCGTTGCCTTCAATCAGGCGGAACGCCTCGCTGGTGGAGGCGGTCAGATTCGCCTGCTTCAACAGCTGCGCGATCGGAAACGGCGCGCCGTTCAGCGTCACTCGCGTCGATGACATCCGGCACACCACCGCGCGCGCGCAAGTTGAAATCGCGCTCCGCCGCTTCCGCCGCTGGCGCACCGTGAAAACGTGCGGTGATTTCCTTCGCCAGCATCACCTTCGCATCTTTCGGATTGCGGCCGCCGTCGATCTCCCGCTTCAGCGCGGCAATCTCCGCCTCGGGTTTGAAACTGAGCAGCGCGAAGTACTTCCACATCATCGGGTCACTGATGGACAGCACCTTCGCGAACATGTCGTTCGGCGGTTCCGTGATGGCGATGTAGTTGCCCTTGCTCTTCGACATCTTTTCCACACCGTCGAGCCCTTCGAGCAACGGCATGGTCAGGATGCACTGCGGCTCCTGGTTGTATTCACCCTGCAGCGTGCGGCCCATCAGCAGGTTGAACTTCTGATCGGTGCCGCCCAGTTCGATGTCGCACTTCAGCGCCACCGAGTCGTAGCCCTGCACGAGCGGATACAGAAATTCGTGCACGCTGATCGGCGTGCCGGCTTTGAAGCGGTCGTTGAAGTCGTTGCGCTCCATCATGCGCGCCACGGTGTAACGCGACGCGAGCTGGATCATTCCGCGCGCGCCGAGTTCATCGCACCACTCGGAGTTGTAGCGAATCTCGGTTTTGCTTTCGTCGAGCACCAGCTTCGCCTGATCGAAGTACGTCTTCGCGTTCACTTCGATCTCTTCGCGGCTCAGCGGCGGACGCGTGGTGTTGCGGCCCGACGGATCGCCGATCATCGACGTGAAGTCGCCGACCAGGAAGATCACGGTGTGGCCGAGATCCTGCAGCTGCCGCAGCTTGTTCAGCACGACGGTGTGGCCGAGGTGCAGATCAGGTGCGGTGGGATCGAGGCCGAGCTTGATGCGCAGCGGCACGCCGGTTTTCTCCGACCGCGCCAGCTTCGCAAGCCATTCGGCTTCGGGTATCAGTTCGTCGCAGCCGCGTTTCGTCACCGCCATCGCGTGCTGCACGCGGTCGGTGATCGGATAGAGCGCTGCGGATTTTTCGGTACGTTTTTTTGTGGGGGGCGACATGTGGCGCATGTTAGTGCGTGAACGCGCCCGCGTCAGCCGAACCGGCGCGAATGCGGTATGGTCACGAACTTAAAGTCACGAACAGCCACGCAGCAGCAACAACCTCCCGGAGCTCTCATGAAATACCGCAAATTCGGCCGGACCGGACTGATGGTCAGCCCCATCGTGCTCGGCTCGGCCAACTTCTCGTGGCTGACGGACGAAGCAGACAGTTTCGAGATCCTCGACCACGCGTTCGAACTCGGCGTGAACTTCATCGACACGCCGACAACTACAACGCGGGGCAGACCGAGGCGCTGCTGGGGCGCTGGTTCGCACAAGGCGGCGGCCGGCGCGAAAAGACCGTGCTATGCGAGCAAGTGCTATTCGCCGCCCATGGAGTGGGGCGCCGAAGGATCCGGCGAAAGCGCACGGGCTCCTGGGTGGGGCCGAATCAGCGCGGTCTGTCCGCCAAGACACATCCGCGAAGCGTGCGATGCGAGTCTGAAGCGCCTGCAGACCGACTACCTCGACCTGTATCAGATGCACCACATCGACCGGAACACACCGTGGGAAGAAGTGTGGCAGGCGATGGAACTGCTCGTGCAGCAGGGCAAGGTGTTGTACGTCGGCAGTTCGAACTTCGCCGGCTGGCACATCGCGCAGGCGCAGGAAATCGCGCGCTCGCGCGCACTTCATGGGACTCGTTTCGGAGCAGAGCGTCTACAACCTGTTGGGCGCACCGTCGAACTCGAGGTGATTCCCGCGTGCGGCGCATACGGCATGGCGTTCATACCTTACAGCCCGCTCGGCGGCGGCCTGCTCGGCGGCAAACCGGGCGACAACGAACGAGGCCGTCGCGCTTTCCTGCCGCAAACGGCCGCGATCGAAGCGTTCGCAGGAATACTGCCAATCGATCGACCGCAACCCGGGCGACGTTGCGCTGGCGTGGGTTGCACAACAACCCGGCGTCACCGCGCCGATCGTCGGCCCGCGCACGCTCGCGCAATTCGAAGCCAGCGTGCGCGCCGTGGAAGCCAACTCGACGAGGCGTCGCTCGCGAAATTGAACGAACTGTTTCCCGGGCCGGGCGGCGCCGCACCGGAAGCGTATGCCTGGTAGCGGACGGCCTAACGCCCTGACAGAGGGGGGCTACCGGATCACGATCGGGTTGATCACCGCCTGAACGGCGCCGACGAATTTCGGCTGCCCTAGCACGAATAGAAACTCGGTGGCGCCGTCCCGCGGCCAGCGCGCATGTGTCCAACGACCCCGTAAAGGGGGAACATTTAAAGGGGAAACATCGGTTCGCAATCGGCGACAGGTCCACCGCAAGCCGGATCATTTCGAGCGGACGCGGGGTCCGCCACAATGGCGTCATTGGCATTAGTCGAGGAGTGCGACGAATGGAGTTCGCGACGACGACCGAACTGGTGGATGCGCTGCAGTCGCGCCGGGTGTCGGCGGTCGAGCTGCTGACGCAGTGCATCGCACGAATCGAGAAGCACGACGGCGCCATCAACGCCGTGGTGGTGCGGGATTTCGAGCGCGCTCGCGATGCGGCCGCCAATGCGGATGCAGCGATCGCGCGCGGCGAACGGCGGCCGTTGCTCGGCGTACCGATGACGGTGAAGGAAGCCATCCACGTCGCGGGCCTGCCGACGACGTGGGGAATTCCGGGCACGCAGGCGATTCCCGTAACTGACAACGGCCGTGGCAGTGCAGCGTCTCGAACGCGCCGGCGCCGTGATCGTCGGCAAGACGAACGTCGCCACACAACTCGGCGATTGGCAGACATTCAATCCGGTCTACGGCACCACGAACAACCCGTGGGACATGTCGCGCACGCCAGGCGGATCGTCCGGCGGCGGTGCCGCTGCGCTGGCGGCCGGGTTCGTGTCGTTGGAACTCGGCTCCGATCTGAACGGTTCATTGCGCATTCCGGCGCATTGCTGCGGCGTGTTCGCACACAAGCCGACATTCGGTCTCGTGCCCACGCGCGGTTTCGCGCCGCCGGGCGTGCCGGTGCTTTCGGTGAACAAAGACGTCGACTTCGCCGTGCTCGGGCCGATGGCGCGCAGCGCATCCGACCTGGCGCTCGCACTCGACGTCGTTGCAGGTCCGGATGAAGCCGATGCAATTGCATACCGGCTTTCGCTTCCGCCGCCGCGCCACGAACACCTGAAGGATTTTCGTGTGCTGGTGCTCGACGAGCATCCGCAAGTGACGCTTTCGAGCGAAGTGCGCGCAGTGCTGCGGAACGTGGCGCAAGGTCTGGAACGCAGCGGTTGCCGGGTTACGCGCGCCACCGCGTTGCTGCCCGACCTCGAAACGACTTCACGCGCCTTCGTACACCTGTTGATGGCGTTCTTCGGCGCCGACATGCCCGACGCCAACTACGAAGGCATCAAAGCAGCCCTCGCGCACATGCCGCCGTCGAATCCGGCCGCAGCCGAGTTGCGCGGTCTGGTGTCGAGCCATCGCGACTGGATCGGCATGGATCGCGCGCGGCTCGGCATCGTTCATCAATGGCGAGCGTTGTTCCGGGACTGGGACATCGTGGTATGCCCCGTTCTGCCGACACCCGCCTTCGCGCACGATCACAGCGACATCAACCAGCGCACGATCGACGTGGACGGCGTACGCGTTCCGTACAAGTCGCAGCCGATATGGATGAGCGTTGCGTCGCTCGCCGGATTGCCGGCTACGGCGATCCCGGCCGGCCGAGGCAGCGTCACCGGTCTGCCGATCGGCATACAGGCAATCGCTCCGCATCTCGAAGACCGCACCGGCATCGCCTTCGCGCAACTGTTCGAGCGCGAGTTCGGCGGATACGAAGCGCCCCCCGGATTCGCCGTCTGATCCATATGCGTTACGCTTGCTCCGCCTTTCCCTGCGGAGCTTTGCCGGATGCGCGTGTTGCTGGTGGTCGTGGTCTGTCTGTTCGCAAGCGGGCCGCTTCGTGCGGCTGATGCATCGAAGCCGAGTGACAGGGCTTATCGAAACGGCGTGATCTTCACCGCAGATGCGACGCACGACACCGCGCAGGCAATTGCGATCCACGACGGCAGGATCGTTTACGTCGGCGCCGACAGCGGGCTCGACGCGTGGATCGGCCCCTCTACCGAACTGGTGGACCTGCACGGCCGCTTCCTGATGCCGGGCATCGTCGACGGCCATATGCATCCGCTGCAGGGCGGGCACGGTGCTGCTGAAGTGCGGGCTCGACTACGCGTCGCTCACGGTGCGCGAGTTTCAGGCACGCGTGCAGAAGTGCCTCGACTGAATCGGAAGCGGACGAGCCTGACGAGTGGCTGGAAGTGGTCAGCTGGTTCCAGGAGAGCATGCGTCCCGCCGGCGTCACCACCAGCCGCGCGACGCTCGACGCGCTGAAGACGAAACGGCCGATCATCGTCCGCTCGTCGTTCGGTCATACCGTGCTCGCGAACACGCGCGCACTCGCAACTCGCCGGCATCACCGCCGACCACGACAGACCCGATCGGCGGCAAGATCTGGCGCGACGCAGCCGGCGAACCGACCGGCCTGCTCGAAGACGCCGCGTTCGACGTTTTCGAAACGCTGATGCCGCAACCCACCGCGGCAGACAACGTCGCCGCGGCCGACGCCGCGCTCGAAAGCGATGCGCGCGCAAGGCATCACGAGATTTCTCGATGCGATCGCGCCGGACCTGAGGACCTCGCCGCGTTCGCGGCGGTGCGCAAGGCCGGCAAGCTGACCGCGCGCGCGCATTTCGCACCGCGCATCGAGCCCGTCTCAGGCCGACGATCCCGTAGCCGCAGTAGCATCGGTAGTGGCCCTCGCCAAACAGTTCGACGAAGGGGCGATCGACGCCGGCGCCAGGCATCAGCGTGCGCAACGCGAAGCTGTTCCTCGACGGCGTCATCGCTGCGCCGGCGCTGACCGGCGCGATGGTCGAGCCGTACAACACCAACGCCGGCACCGCCGACAAACCGAACTGGGTGCCGGGCCCAAGCCGCGGACCCGGCCGTGTACTTCACACCCGGCGCAGCTCGCCGCAGCTGCTGATGGGACTCGGCCGCGCCGGCATCGACCCGCACCTGCACGCCGACGGCGACGGCGCGGTGCGCGCGGCGCTCGACGGCGTCGCCGCGCTGCGCAATGCGCTGCCCGGAGCCGACATCCGGCCTGCGATCGCGCACGATGAAATCGTCGATCCCAGCGACTATCCGCGCTTTGCCGCGCTGGATGTCATACCCGGTGCTGTCACTCCAATGGGGCAAGCCGGCCGGCGACACCGTGGGACTCGTCAATTACTTCGGACCCGAGCGGATGAAGCGCCTGGAGCCCAGCCGGCTTGCTCGCCGCCGCCGGCGCGCGCATCGCCTTCGGCAGCGACTGGCCGGTGGACCCGCTCGATGAGTGGTTTGCCTTCAAGGTGGGTGTCACCCGCACGAACGCGCCCGACTCGCCGCCGGAATTTCGCGGTCGGCTCGGCGACGACCCGGGGCTGTCGCCCCGCGCGGTGCTGACAGCGGCAACGATCAACGCGGCGTACGCACTGCATGCCGACGACGTGACCGGTTCGCTGGAAGTGGGCAAGTTCGCCGACCTGATCGTGCTCGACCGCAACCCGCTGGCGATTCCCGCCGAAGACATCGCGAACGTGCAGGTGCTCGAAACGGTGGTGGGCGGCAACGTCGTGTACCGCGCAGAACCTTGAGCCGGTGAAGCGTTCCACGCCGCACAAGTACGTGACTCCTGCGTATCGCGGTGACGCGCCGTTCGTCTTCGTCAGCTACTCACACGACGATACCCACGCAACCAGATGCTGGGAGAAGTGAGCGATTGGTTCGACCACTACCTCGGGCCAGTAACTCCCTGACGGCGGCTGAGTTGACGATTATCATGACAATCGTCAGGATAGTCGTCGATGGAATCCGATCGCTTCATCGCGCGAACGCTCGACGTTGCCAAGCTCGCTCGGCGCAAGTCGCTGTTCCTGTTTGGTCCACGGCAGACCGGCAAAACGGCGTTGATCCGCCGAACGCTGCCCGAGGCCGCGTACTACGACTTGCTGGATGCGACGCTGTTCGTAACGTTGAGTCGTCGTCCGGGGCAACTCGCGGAGGAACGCACCGACCGCACGCAGGTCGTCATCATCGACGAGATCCAGAGGCTGCCGGTGTTGCTCGACGAGGTGCATCGCCTGATCGAACACAGCGGAGTGCGCTTCGTACTGACCGGTTCGAGCGCACGCAAATGCGTCACGGCGGTGTCAATCTGCTCGGCGGTCGCGCTGTAAGCCGCCGCTCATCCGTTACGGAACTCGGCGACGCTTCAATCTGACGCGCGCGCTGGATCGGGGACTGCTGCCGTCGATCTACTTCTCCGAGGATCCGCGCGACGACCTGCAGGCGTACGTCGGAAACTACCTGCGCGAGGAGATCGCTGCCGAGCGCTGACACGCAACGTTCCGGCGTTCAGCCGGTTTCTCGAAGTCGCGGCTCTTGTCACGGGCAGATGATCAACTACGCGGCGGTTGCGAGCGATGCCGGTGACCGTGCCGTATTTCCACATTCTCGAGGACACGTTGATTGCACGGCCGCTGCCGCCTGGACCCGCAGTCGCACGCGCAAGGCGATCACCACCGCGAAGCACTACTTCTTCGACGTCGGCGTCGTGCGTCACATGCAACATCGCACGCGGTCTCGCGGAGATACGCCCGAATTCGGCGAAGCATTCGAAGGCGTCTCTGTTCCACGAACTGACGACTTACATACTACAGTGGCGGCTGCAGCGACGCGCGGTCCGGTGTGCACCTGGCGGACCACAATCTCGAGGACACGGTGATTCAGGCCGCTGACGAAATGCAGTCGTACGCGCTAAAGGCGGTTATCAGCTGAAGGAATAGTATGCGTCAGCTTCGGCGTCGAAGCACACGCCGCGGATGTCGCGACGGTCGCATTCTGCCGCAACTCGCGAATTGGGCGATTCGCTAGTACACGAAGACGGCTAAGACGAAAGTGGGAATGAGATAAAATGAACGCGGTGTAATGGCTAACCTCAGCATAAAGTCGAAGCTTCTGGTGATGTTGCTGGCCGTGAGCATCGCGTCGATCGCGGTCGTTGCCACACTGAACTACCGAACCACCTACCACGCACTGCAGAACGGCGCGTTCGCGCACCTTACGACCGTGCGAACCTCGCGTAGCGTCGCAGATCCAGCAATTGCTCGAACGCCTGATCCTCGAAGTCAGGACCAGCGGCCGAGGTATTTCCGGAGAGGCCGCGCGCGAGTTCATCGATGCGTATCGGCAACTCGAGTCCGTCGAGATCGGCCTCGAAAAGGAAACCAAACTGCGCAACTACTATCGCGAGCAGTTCCTGCCGGCTGTGGCGAAGAGCACCGGCACGACAGCCCGACATCGGTTCGGTCTTTCCGGACACGGCGGCGGCGCGCTATCTGCAATATGAGTACATCGCCAACAACCCGTTCCCGGAAGACGAGCGCGCCGAAATGCTGAGAGCCAACGACGACTCGGCCTACAGCCGGGTCCACGAGGCGTATCACCACCGGCTGACGGGACTGTTCCTGGGCATGGGGTTCAGCAACGTGCTGCTCGTCGACATCGACAGCGGCGCGGTCGTCTATTCGGCGCGCAAATACGCGAGTTTCGGCACCCGTCTCTCGGACGGCCCGTTCGCGCGCGGCCACCTCGGTGATCTGTTTCGCACGCTGCAACGTTCACCGGATGTCGGGCGCGTAGTGGTTGCAGACTTTCAGCCACACCGCGCCCGAACCGGTGTTCCTACCGCATTCATAGGCACGCCGCTGTTCGTAGACGGTCGCGCCATTGCTCTACTGTTAGTGGAACTTCCGGCAGACGCGATCGACCGCGTGATGACGAACGATCGGCAGTGGGTGCGCGACGGGCTCGGCAAAACCGGCGAAGTGTATCTGGTGGGCTCGGATCATCTCATGCGCTCGAATTCGCGCGGCCTGATCGAATCCCCGGAACGATATGCGCAGCGGCTGCGCGCGATCAAAACTCCGGAAGCCGACATCGAACGCATTCTTCAGCAAGGCACCACCATTCTGAATCAGACGGTAAACAGCTACCCCATTGAACAGGCAATCACCGGCAACGAAGGGACCGGCGTGGTGACGGGCTACACCGGCGACGAGATACTCGCCTCGTGGGCGCCGTTGCGGGTCGCCGGTCTACAATGGGCCATCGTCGCAAAGATCGATCGCGAGGAAGCGTATGCGCCGATGCGGACGATGGCGCGCGACACGCTGATCGAGACGCTGGTGATCGTGCTGATCATCACGTTCGTGGTGATGTTCCTGGCAACGTCCTTCGTGCGACCGGTGAACAACCTGATCGCGCGTGTGCAGCTCGCCCGTTCCGGCAGGCCGGACGTCGCCTTTGAAACCGAAACCGGCGACGAGATCGGCGATCTGGCGCGCTCGTTCCGCGAACTCATCGACGGCGTGCAGAAGCAGGCGGCGCTGCTCGAACAGGCCACAGCCCAGAACCATCGCCTGCTCGAAAACGTGATGCCGAAGGGAATGGCGCAGCGGGTCAAAGTTGGAAACGGCGGAATCACAGAGAAGGTCGACGACGTCAGCGTGGTGTTTGCGGAACTGAAGGGCCTTGCCGAATACACCCGGGCAACCTCTGACACGAACTCGGTGGCGGTGCTGCGGCAACTGATCGGCGCGTTCGATGAGACAGCCGCGCGGCATAGCGTCGAACGGATCAAGACGGTGGGCGACACCTATCACGCGGTCGCCGGCTTTTCCCAACCGTTGCTCGACCACGCGCGGCGTGCCGTGGATTTCGCCATCGACGCGCGCTCGATCGTGCTGGACTTCAACCGGCTCAATAGCGCGCACCTCGGCTTGACCGTTGGGATATCTGCCGGTCCGGTAATCGCAGACGTATTGGGACAAGATCAGTTCCAGTTCCAGTTGTGGGGTGCGGCGGTGATCGACGCCGACTACGCGATGGACAGCGGCGACATCGACGAGATCGTGGTGACCCGAGCCGTCCGCGACGGCCTCGCCGATCAGTACAGGTTCGAACCGCTGCAGGCAGCGACGCCGCAAGTCCCGCTCTGGAGGCTGGTAGAGCGGAACTGAACTGCCCGAGGTCTGCGGCATGAAGCTGAAACTCCTGTATTCGCCTGCGTACATCGAAACGCTGGCCGAGCGTTAGCGCTCTCCAATGCAAGCCGCGGGATCGATCGCGATGCGTTCGTACGCGGAGTGCTCGGCTCGGGATGGCGTGCGCTCGAACTGAAACAACGGATGCGGCGAATCGCGCAGTCGTTGGCCGATCATGTGCCGGGTGAGTATCGCGACCAGCTCGCGACGGTTCTCGAAGTGGCGCCGCAGTTCGATGGCTTCCGCGCCATGCTGTTCCCCGACTTCGTCGAACTACGCGGCGTGGACGACTTCGATGCGTCGGTGCCGGCGCTCGCGGCGCTCACGCGCTACTCGTCGAGCGAGTACGCGGTGCGCCCGTTCATCGTGCGTTACGGCGAACGGATGCTGGCCGTGATGCGCGACTGGGCCGTTGACGAGAACGAGCACGTACGCCGGCTCGCGTCGGAAGGTTGCCGGCCGCGGTTGCCCTGGGGCATCGGACTCGCTGCGCTCAAGACCGATCCGACACCGATTCTGCCGATCCTCGACGCGCTGCGCGCAGACCCGAGCGAATACGTGCGGCGCAGCGTCGCGAACAATCTGAACGACATCGCGAAGGATCATCCCGATGTCGTGCTCGACGTCGCACGGCGCTGGTTGGGCACGTCGACGGAAACCGACAAGCTCGTGAAGCACGCGTGCCGCACGCTGCTCAAACGCGGCGACCAGCGCGTGCTGACGCTCTTCGGCCAGCAGGACACCGGCTTGGTCACCGCCTCGTCCCTGAAGCTCGAACGCCCGTCCGTGCACATCGGCGATACGCTCGCGTTCTCTTTCAACCTCGTGGCAAAAGAAGCCGCACACGTCCGCATCGAGTACGGCATCGACTTCCTGACGAAGACGGGCGGACGTTCGAAGAAGGTATTCAAGGTCGCTGACAAGCAGATGAAGGCGCGCGAACGTCTGCATTTCGCGCGCCGACACCGGTTCACGGACTTCACGACGCGAACGCATTATCCGGGGCGTCACGAGCTGACCATTTTCGTAAACGGCGTTGCGCGGCTTCGGCGCCGCTTCGCGCGTCGAACGCGCATAATCTGCCCGCAAACTCCGAGAGTCTGAATATGGATGAACTGGCACCGGTGGCAATGACGATCCAACTGCTCGGCGGGTTGGCACTCTTCCTCTACGGCATGGAGAAGATGACCGATGGGCTGAAGGCGGCTGCCGGCAAGCAGATGAACACGCTGTTGGCCAAGCTGACGGGGAACCGGGTTCTTGGTGCCATCACCGGCGCCATCGTTACCGCAGTCATCCAGTCCTCTTCCGTGACGACCGTGCTCGTCGTGGGCTTCGTCAGTGCGGGGCTGCTGACATTGGTGCAGTCGGTGGGCGTCATCTTCGGTGCGAACGTGGGCACCACGGTGACTGCGCAGATCGTGGCATTCAACACGACCGCACTCGCATTACCGTTCATCGCAATCGGGTTTGTGATGAGCTTCGTCTGGAAGCAGGGTGTCGTGCGCCACTATGGCGCGATGTTGATGGGGCTTGGGCTGCTGTTCTATGGCATGGCGACGATGGGCGCGGCCATGGCGCCGCTGCGCACGAACCAGAGCTTCGCCGAACTGCTGCAATCCCTGCAGAATCCCGTGCTCGGCATGCTCGCCGGCGCGCTCTTCACCGCGCTCGTGCAATCGTCGTCGGCAACGATTGGTCTTGCCGTCGTCATGGCCACCCAGGGATTGTTGTCTCTGCCAGCGGGAATCGCGATTCTCTTCGGCGCAAAGATCGGCACCGGGATCACGGCCATACTTGCCGGAATAGGCAAGCCGCAGGATGCAAAACGCGCGGCGGTCGTGCATGTCCTGTTCAATGTCTTAGGGTCGGCCATTTGGCTGCCGTTCATCCCGCAGCTCGCGATGATTGCCGAGATGGTTTCTCCCCTCGCCCCTCATCTGCATGGCGTCGAGCGACTTGCCGAAGAGGTGCCACGCCAGATCGCGAACGCCGCAACGATCTGGGCTACTACCAACACGGTTATCTTTCTGCCGTTTGCTGCGTTGTTTGCGAAATTGGCCACCAGGCTCATTCCGGATCGCGCCGACGTGCAGAAGGAGATCATTCGACCGAAGTATCTCGATGACGAACTGATCCAGGTGCCGTCGATGGCGCTGGAGCGAGCGCGAATGGAACTTGGCCACATGAGTCAGCTCACCAACGACATGCTCGCAAGCGTCAAAGCAGCGTTCCAAGCAAGAGACATGAGCGAACTCACGCAGCAGTTCGACCAGATTGTGGTATTGCGCGAAGCCGTGCTCGCCTACCTGCAGCATATCGGGCGCAGCGAGTTGAGCGACACCGACGCAGACGAGCATGCACGGCTGGTAGTCGCCACCGGCGAGATTGAAAGCATGAGCGCCACACTCAGCCGCGAATTGGCGCCTTTGGCCAGAGCGTTCGCTGATGCTGAGATCGCACCTCGAAGGAGACGACGGAATTGCTGGAGCGTCTGCTGGCGGTCGTCCTGGACGCAGCTCGATCTGCGCTGCGCGCGTTGGTCGAGAGGAACGAACAAGCCGCGCAGGCCGTTGTCGCGAAGCGCATCGCGATATCGGAGCTTGCCGCGGATCTGCAAAAGCAGCAGGTGGCGCGCTTGGCCCAGGACGATCCGAATCGCCTGGCGAAACATCGCGCGCAGCTCGAAATGCTCGACAAACTGCGGCGCCTCTACAGCGTGTCGGAGCACATGGCCATTTCCGTGCTGCCGCGGAGTGTTCTCGTTGGGGAACTCTACTCGTAGCCTTCCCTCGCGGCGCCGAATCGACTCATCCGAACGCGCCGCCCGCTGCGGTCAAATGTCGCGCACCGCCTCGATCGCGCCGTCGTTAATGGCTTCGCAGAGCCGCGCGTGATCCTGTGCAGTGATGTCGGCGTACCGGTCCGCATACGCGACCATGGCATCGTCGAACGCTTTGCCGCTCCCCGCTTTTCCGCTGCCCGCTTTTCCACTGTCAATGTACCCGCGAATCATCATGGCATCGCCGGAACGGGCATGTGCGAAGGCGAGTGTTTTGCCGCATAGCCCCGCGTAGGCGGCAAGCCGTTTCGGACCCAGCGTCTCGACATCGATCTTGCCCTTTCCGTCCCAGAGCTGGCGGAAGTAGAAGTCGATTTCGTCCCCATTCGGCTGCTTCCAGCGGGCCCAGCCGAGCAGTACATCGCTGGTCGCCTGGATCAGACGCTGGCCTTCGACGACGCGTTGACCCGCATGCTCGAAATGACTCGCGCCCAGATAGGCCTCCAGGACCGACGACGTTGCCTGCTTCAATTGCAGGAAGAGCGGCGTGCCGTCACCCGCCTCGAACAGCGCCATGAGACAACGCGTCCCCACGCTTCCGACTCCAACGACCTTGCGAGCGACGTCAACCAGTGCGAAGCGGTCGAACAGCAGGCGATGTTCGAGTGATAAGCACCGACGATAGTCGTTCAGAAACTCGGCGACGGCACCTGGACCTGCCGCGGCGATCTCATCGTCGACGCGAACCACCAGGGGTGGGTCGGGAACAATCATGCGTCGGCCATTGACGACCTGTGTCAGCTTCTCGAGCGCAAGCAGACTGTTGCGCCGGGTGGCCTTGGCCAACACGCCTTCTTTCCACTTGCGGTGTTCCTTGCCGATACGTTCCAGCGCCTGTTTCGACTCGAAGCGGTAGTAGTGCACATCGAGCGGATTGCGTTGCGACGTTTCGGCAATGAACTTGCGGTAATCGCGCATCGCGGTTCGTGTTGCGCGGCGGGCTTGCTCATGCGTAAAGCCATTCGCTCGCGCCGACACCGTGACGCTTGCGGCAAGGCGCTTCACGTCCCACTCGAACGGCCCGGGAAGAGTCTCGTCGAAATCGTTGAGGTCGAACACCAGGTCCCGGTTGGGTGCGTGATACCAGCGAAAATTTCCCAAGTGGGCGTCGCCGCAAAGCTCGACCTGCAGATCCGTCCTGACACCCGCCGCGAGATCACTCGCCATCACCCCGGCGGCCCCGCGCAAGAATGTGAATGCGGTGCGACTCATGCGGCCATACCGCAGACGGATGAGGTCGGGCAGGCGCGATTTTTCCTGTGCGGCCAGAATGGTCAACGGATCGATCCGACCCGCGCTGCGCGCAGCTTCGACATGCGCCTCCAACGGAACGGTTTCGCGCCGCGTGCGGCCCGCGTCATAGCGACGCTCGGGAGTGGCCTGAAGATCAGGCAATGCGCTTTGGAAGTTGACGAAGCGATTGGTCATGGCGTCCAGGGGAAAGTTTCGATTGCGGGAACGATGATCTTCCCGGCGTCGACCCGACGTCGACGACTTTCGGTCCTTTCTTGTACGTCTCGGACGAAGTCGTCATCGATCCTACGAAGATTGAAGGCAATTTAACCGCACCATCAGGACACCCGTTCGCCTGAACACCTAGCGTTGCGACCTCGGTTCGATTCGAACCAAAGCAAGGGAAACGCGATGAACGCGAGGTCATTAGTTGTAGCGATGCTGCTGGCGCTGACGGGTTGCACGTCGATGAATCCGGTCAAGACACAAGACGTCGATCTCGGAACGCAGATCAGATCGGGTCACGTCGTCGCCCGCGGCAACCACGTCGAGATCGTCACGACAGACGGCCGGCAACACCGGTTCCGGGTTACCGCCATCGACAAAAACTCAGTCAGCGGATCCAAAATCGCCATTCCGATCGACACGATCGCTGAACTGAAGGTGCGCAAATTCAGCGAAGAAAAGACTGCAACGCTGATCGGTGGGATCACGGCATCGGTGATGGCGATATACGCGCTGGGGATGGCGGCATTGGTCATCGCATTTGCCTGACCCTGCGGGCCACTCGATGTGACTCGAGTCCCGCCCTTCGGTCGCTCTCAAAGACACACGATCTGTTGGTCGTTACGAGCGCAGGCATCGGGCCAACCCGCGCTGTCCCAGAAGTCGACCAGTCCCAACTCGCGCATCAACGGTACGAATCGCGCATCGCCGCGCACCGTTCGCCCCAGCTCGCTGAAGAAAACTTCGACATCGAACGGCTCGCCGCTCGCGATCACGCCTGGCATCGCCGCAAAGAACCCGTCGACGTCACCGATGAAGAACAGCGCGCCCACATACATTGGCACGCCGAGGTTTCCGGCCTCGAACGCGCGACCCAACGCAGCCAATGCATCGCGCGTCGAACCCTTCTTCGTCACGGCCGTCAGCGCGGGTTCGATCCACTCGGTGGCCTGTTTACGAATCTGCTGTGTTTCGAACAACGTAGTGCGCGCTTCTTCGACGCGACCTCGACTCAGCAGGAATGCAATCCACGCTTCGGGCAGCCCGGGCCCCGGAATACCCACCTCCGACGCAATCGTGAAATGACGCTCCGCTGCATCGGAGTCGTTCATCCAGAGGCTCACGACGCCGGCGCGTTGGTTCGCGGCGGGCGACAACGGATCGGCCGCAACGGCCGCTTCCGCTGCACGCCGGGATCGACCCATCCAACCCACCGACGCGAAGAATTGCGACTGCCACTGCAGGGTTCCCGCATCATTCGGATCCACCGCCAGCGTTGCGTCGAAGTCGTCTTTTGCCGCCTGCCATTGTCGCGATCGAAAATGCAGATACCCCCGCATCCCGCCCGCGCGGATGGCATCTTCGCCGAGCGCTTCGGCGCGGTTCTGCGCATCGAGCGCGAGACGATGCCCGACTTTTTCCGATGTGCCGGTGTAGCTCGGCTGTACCGTGTAGGCCTCCGCAAGTCCCGCGTAGGCGCGGGCGAACTCAGGATCGAGCGCAATGGCCTGCTTAAACAACTCGATCGCACGCGTGATCGGAACCGCGCCACGCTGGCGCAGCAGGTGGTTGGCTCGCAGAAACAACGTATAGGCCTCGATACTCGTCGTCGGACGCGTGCTCGGCAGCGTGTTGGTCGGAAGATTGCCGACGAGCCGGCTCGCGATCGCACGTGAAATCTCGTTCTGTATTTCAAAGATGTCGGATAGGCGCCGGTCATACGTCTGCGACCACTCCTGTATGCCGGTGTTCGCGTCGATCATCTGGATGGTGATGCGCAACCGGTCGCCGCCACGGCGCACGCTGCCTTCGAGCACCGAGCCTGCGTTGAGTCGACTTCCGATATCGCGAATGTCCGCCGTAGAGTCGCGGAACGAAAAACTCGATGTCTTCGCGACGACGCGAATTCCGGAAACGCCGCTCAGCGCGTGCATGATCTCTTCGGAGAGTCCGTCGCTGAAGAACTCGTCGTCATGGATTCCCGACAGGCTGACGAAGGGGAGCACCGCGACTGTCGTGCGGTCGAGCGAATGCTCAGCGCGGCCACAGCAGGGTTGTGATCAGCGCGGCGAGCGCGACGAGGACGATCACGCTCAGCAGGATGTTCCGGCGTTCCCGCCAAAGCCGCACCGGAGAGGCGACCTCCGGTGCAGTCGGTACGCTCGATACCCCGTTGTCCGATCGAACCGGCGCAACGAGCTGCTCCGAAGGGATCTCCGGCGAGAGTGTGGGTTCGGTATCCGGATCCTTCAGTGGGCCGACCTTGTTGATCAACCGATAACCGACGCGTGGAATCGTCAACACATAGTCCGGATCTTTCGCATCGTCGCCCAGCTGCGAGCGCAGGATCGAAATGTCGCGCGACAGTACTTCGTCGGAAACAACGCGCCCCCGCCAGACCTCGTCGGCGAATTCGTTGCGCGTCACCACCTCGCCGGCGTGTCGCGCGAGATGCACGAGCACGGCCATCACCTTTGGCTCGAGGCGCACCGAGCGGCCGTCACGTACCAGCGTCAAGCCGATTCGGATAAACCTCGAAGTCGCCGACGCGAAAACCGGAATCGAAATCGATCGGCTCCCCCACTGAAAGCATGGCTTTCGTTTCCCCTGATCTGCCCGATCAACATACGGAATTGCGGAATCGAAACAAGGTTTCCCCTCCGACGCGAGTCCTGACGCGAGACCTAAGGAGACTTAAGGACTTTCAAACCCACACCTCAGGACTCCCAAGGCAGACCAGTGAAGCATCGGATCGCTTCCAACCACTGCCAAGGGTCACCATGAACAAGTCGAAAGACGTTCTACGTTTGCCTGTATCTGCTCATGATCGTTTTCTGCATCACACTCGTTCCCGTCGTCAGGGCTGAAACGCTGTATGTCGAAACCTACGAGAACGAGCCCGGCTTCCCGACGGTCCCGGAAGTCGACACGCTCGGTCTGGGCGGGATGGGTTCGGCATCCGGCGGCGGAACGGCTGTCGCACCGCCGCTGCCGGAACTCACGGGCGATCGAGCATCGGCCCGCGTATCCAGCACCGGTGCCGTGCCTGCCCTCGAGACGGCGTCCACGTATGTGGACGCCCGTGCGCTGCTCGCGAGCAACGTGCCGTTCGAAGTCACCGGCCACTTCGAGAATTTCGACATTTCCCGTGAACCGGGCTCGCTCGGATTCCTCGCGATGCTGCTATACGGCTCGACCACCGGCTACGCCGTCAGCGCGAGCCTGTATCTGTATTCCGACGGCACTTCCCTCTATCCGTCGATCAACATCGGCGACCTCCCGCCCGGTCAGGCGCCGATCATCAACACCGAGGTTCTACCCGGCATTCCCGTCACCACACAGGCATTCGACCTGACACTGGTGGTGGATCCATTGACACGTACGCTGAATGCCCATCTCGACATCGGCGGCGTCCGCTACGAACTGGCGCCGCTTGCGTTGAATCCGGCCACGTTCGATACCTTCGCGCCGGACACGCTGACTCAGACGCTGGGCGTCGACAATCGCAACGGACCGGGACACTTGGCCGCAGTGGATTTCCGCGGCATCCGCGTGACCACGTCGCTCATCCGGGCCGACATCGACATAAAGCCGGGTGACGCAAGGAACGTCGTCAGCCGTCGTAGCAAGTTCACCACGGTGTCGGTGTTCAGCAACGACAAACTCGATGCAACGGCGATCATGCCGGCATCGGTGACACTGGCCGGCGCTCCGGTTGCACAGGCGCGCACCGGAGAATTCCTCTGTCGGCCCGCCTACGTGAACCGCGACAGGCGCAAGGATCTCCTCTGTGAAGTCGTCACATCACAGATCGACGCACCCCCCGGCGAGTCGACCGTCACACTGCACGCGTTCAGCGCCGATGGAACTCCGGTAAGCGGAGAGGACCACATTCGTCTCGTTCGCTAACAGATCAACGATGGCGGCACCGTTCAGGCGCCGGGCGGCGCCGCCTGTTCCGGCGAGGGTCGGTCCGCCTTCGAATCGAGCCATGCGGTCACCCGCCGTTCCAGATAGGGATAAAAGGGATTGCTGCCGATCCGCGCGAGTTGATCGAGCGGCACTTCGAGCGCGAACCGCTCGCCGCGCAACGCAAGCGTGCCGAGGCGAATTCCGAACGACTCCGCTTCATTGGGCGTCAGTCCATACAGCGGGTCGTCGATCGGAAACGGCACGGCGATGTGCGACAGGGAGAACACCCCGGGCGGGTATTGGAGACCCGTCGGATGCTCGACGATTTCACGTGAACCCGGCGCAATCGATCTCTCCACCGCGATGCTCGACTGAGCGTTCTCGTTGGTGATCACCGTTTGACGGAACACGCGCGGTTCATGACTCGCCAGCGTCTGCAGAAACGCGAGATCGGACGGCGTGAATACGATCGAGAACGCGGCGAGCCGATTCAGATCGAACAGCACCAGTTCGCTGCCGTTGTCGGGCAGGTGATCGAACAGCGTGCGTACGAGCGCCGTCGTGCTGACGGTGGTATCGAGCAGCGATGCGAACGCGAGGATCGGCGGCATCTGTGTGATGTGGCCGTTCTCTTCGAGGCGCCGGAGGTCGCTCGCGATCTTGTCGGTCAACGCGTGCGTCTGAACAGCGCCGTTGAGCGGAAACGAATTGAACTTGAACGGATTGAACTCCGGTTGCACGGTCGTCCACGCCGATTTCTCGAAGTACGGAATGAACGACACCGAGTCGAGCACGCGCGCGAGCGCCGCGGCGGGCGAGATGCCGATCATCGGCGACATCAGGATCACGCGGTTCGCTTTCGGCTGCGCCGGATCGTCGATCGCAGCGAGCTGATGCTCCACCGCCAGCGCGCCGCCGTTGGAATATCCAACCATCAGAAACGGCGCGTCCGCATCGATCTTCGCGCGGACCGTGCGCGCCCCGAGTCGCGTCGCCGCCATCCAGTCCTGCCAGGTTGCGCGTTCGAGCGCAGCGGGCACGGTGCCGTGGCCCGGAATGCGCAACGCCAGCACGTAGTAGCCGCGCTCGAACAGCGTGCGCGCGATGGTTCGCATGCTGTACGGGGAATCTGTGAGGCCGTGCAGCAGCAGTGCGCCGCCTTTGATCTGCTGCGGCACCATTTCGAACGTGCGATTCCAGTCGGTCGCGAAGTTCCACTGATAGTTCGCGCTGCCCGACCAGTAACGATTGCCGGGCACCTTCTGCTCGGGTGGGATCGACTCGAGCAACATCGTGCGCGTCTGCTCGAACAACGCATTCTCGCGCTCGAGATACTGCGCAAGCGTGGCGTCGTCGCCCAACGTCGCCGCCGTGACTTCGAGCGACGAGGTCTCTCTCAGCCACGGTTGCAAATCCGGCAGCCGGCGCGCCTGCAGCGCGTAGATCAACACGACCGTCACCACAACCGCGATCACCGAGACAATCGTGGTCCTCACCCATCCGAGCAGACGCCGCATCCTTCCTCCGGAGTTTTTTTGTCGCGCAGAAAACCTTGCGTCATTTACCGCGCGTCAGTTACCGAACATCAGTTGCCGCACAAGAGGCGCATCCGTCGTTCGGCCATATCGAACTGCGCGTCGGTCGTCGCGTCGAGCAGTTGCTGTGTTGCAACGTCGCACGCATTGGCCTCTGACGTCGCAGTCGATTGCTCGGCCGCCGTCGGGCGCGCATCGCAGTTGGCATCCGGCTCGAGACGGATGTTGTTGAAGTTGCCGCGCTCGATCGATACGCAATCGCCGACGCGCAGCCCCGCTTTCTCGGTGACGATGCGGACCGTGTTGGTGCCGCCGATCAGTACTGTGTATTCGAAGCCGCGCGACGAGCCGGCCGCGCCGCCGACAGCACTGCCCACCGCCGCGCCGCCGATTCCGCGTAACGCACGGTTGCTGCGCGACTGACCCGAGCCGGAGGCGACAGCGAGCGCGCCACCGACGAGTGCGCCAGCGGTCTGCGCACCCTGGTTCTGAAGGTCCAACCCTCGCACCGCGGTGATGCGGCCGAAGCTCACGGTACTCGCGCTTGCGTGCGCCGTTGCGAGCACGGCGCCGGCGAGCACGATCGATCGAAGAAGAAGTCCGCGTACGTTCATTGTTGTCGCTCCTGCAGATTCGATGTTCGGGGGTTCAGGCGTACGCCCATCAGCAACGCCTAACGGATTTCTCCTGCCGCCATTCGCCGCTGTCCCTCCCTCGCGCGCAGAATACCAGCTTCGATGGGATTGCCGGTGCGCAAGATTGCTCGACAACGCCTCCTGACGTTCTCATCACAGCCGCTCGTTTGCTTGCGACGTACGAGCCAAGCCAAACTGTGCCTATGCGAAATGAAGTGCCGCCGGATCGATCCTTGTTCCCGAAACCCTTCCTGAAGAACCCGACTCCCGCGCGTTCCGCTCGCGGCTGCACCCGCCGAGTCCTCGCAGGCCTCGCGGCCGTGCTCGTAACGGCGCTTCTTGCTGGCTGCGCTTCGCCGGTACGGCTGATGCCCACGCCCGTGACGTTTCGAACCGGCGAGGTCGACCCGTTCAAGACGGCCGACACGAAGGCGCACAGCACCGACGTGCCGATCCTGTACGTCACCAACCGCGGCGCAATCGTCGAGAAGCCCGAACCGATCCACACGATTCTTCCGAGCGATCGGCTGCGCATGGGCGTCGCGCACGTGCGCATCGGCGATGACGATCTCGATTGGGACACCCTGCACCGGCTCTCCACCAGCGACGACCCGGACAAGCGCCCGATCGTGAAACTCGACTGGCTCGAGCCGATCGCATCGTTGGGGCAGACGGACACCGTGGAGAACTCTCCCGACGCGCAAGCGTTCTTTGACCTGATCAACAAGGTGCTGGCAGCCACCGACAACAACGAACTCGTGATCTACGTCCACGGTTCCAACAACACGATGTCGCGCGCAACCGCCCAGGCGGCGCAGCTGCGTCACTTCACGGGCCGGCGCATCGCGGTTCTGGCGTTCGTGTGGCCCTCGGCGGGCTCGATCCTCCGCTACCTCACCGACGTCGGTAATGCGAAGGCGTCGGTCGAGCCGTTTGCGCGGTTGATCGAACTGCTGACGGAACACACGAACGTTTCGGCGATCGATGTGCTGGCCTACAGCGCCGGCGCGCAGGTCGTCAGCCCGGGCCTCGCGCTACTCGGTCATTCCGCGCGGCCGGGCGAAACACGCGAGCAGTTGCGCGAGCGCCTGCGCTTGAACCACATCTACTTCGCGGCGGCAGACGTCGGCACGCGGCAGTTCATCGACGACCTCGCCCAATACGTGGATCTCGTCAATCGCGTGAGCAACGCGGCGAATCTCAACGACTCGGCGCTGCGAATCGCCGCGATCGTGCATCGCGCCTCGCGCATCGGCAGCCTCGACCGGACCGAACTCGATACCGAACAGTCGCGCTTCCTGCTCGACGCTTCGCAAAGCCTCGGGTTCGACCTGATCAAGGTGGACCCGAATGCCATTCCGAAGCTCCCCCGCGGTTCGCATGCGTTCTGGTACGAAGACCCCTGGGTCAGCAGCGACTTGCTCGGGCTGTTGCTGCTCAACGCCGAACCGCAACGGCGCGGATTGACCGCTCAAACGAGCGACCAGGGCAGCCGCTACTGGACGTTTCCACCCGACTTCAACGACCGCGTGACAAGGCTGTTCGCGCCGACGTCTGAGGCCGCGACACCTGAAGAGCCGCCGCAACCGGGCACACCTGAAGCGCCGTCGCCGCCGAACACACCCGCCGACGGCGGCGGCCCCGGGTAACGTCGGTCACTCAGTCGCGGCTCGGTCACAACCGTTCTTTCACCACGAGCAGGATCTGCATCGACTGAACATCCGGTCCGTCGACCAACGGAAATGCGAAGTCGAGGTGCAGCACACGATCCTGGCGCGTTCGCGTCGATTCGAACCTGAACCCGAAACCCACGTCGGCAAGCGTGTCGTAACCCGCACCACTCGCGCCCGCGAACCACGTGCGTCCAGCATCGAAGAACGCGGCTACGCCGACGCGGACGATGCGTCCGAAGTACACGTCGCTGAAGTAGCGTTGTTCGATGCTGGCAAGCCAGCTGCGGTTGCCCCACTGATAACGGCTCGGGTAACCGCGCAACCCGGTATCGCCGCCGCCGAGCAACTGCATGTCGGTGGGGAGGTTGCGCACCGCCGCCGCTTCCAGCGTTGCCGCGAGACTGAACCGGCCCGTCTGCTGTTGTCGATATGCCGCGGAAGCCCTTGCAGTCACCTGTTCGGAGCGGTTCGTGGTGAAGTTGAAGTAACCCTGCAGTTCGGCGCCGTAAAACAGCAGATGCTTGTCGCCGTAGCGCAGGCCATCGCGATACTCGCTGCGGAGCACGAGACGATCCTGATCGTCGCCGCCGAACGCAGACGTCGAATAGCCGAGTGCCATCGAGTAGCGCCGGCCCAGATTCAGATCCTCGATGCGGTGGATTCGGTCGACGTCGAACGACGTGTCGAACCGATCTTCAACGCTCTCGAATCCGAGCCACGGATAACCGTACTTCCGGTCCTGCGGTAGCGGGTCCGGCGGAACACCTTCGGCCGTCTGCGAGAACGTGCGTTTTTCGTACGTGTAGCCGCCGAGCCATCGCCACACGTGCCCCTCTACCTGGCCGTTGGAGAAGCCGCCGTGGAGGTCGGCGCGGCGATAGTCCTGCGCGAACTCCGCGAACTTGTCCCCGAGCACGTATAGCCCCTGCTCCTGGTCGATCTTGTCCCCGCGCGCGCCAAACGCATACCTCGCGTCGAGCGCGTAGAACGGCTGGCCGATGTCGACCAGGCGGCGCGAACCGTCACTGTTGTCCTCGTAACGCGTCTCGAACGCGATGCGCGACCCGAGAACGTTCGGGTTCAGATAGTAGATTCCCGTTCCATCGCGGTCCGGATCCTTCTCGTAGAACAGCGACAACGTGCGTCCGGAACCCGCGACGTTCGTGTCGGTCAGTCCATAGCTGTACGAGTTGTCTCCGCCCGATCGCGAAAAGTCGGCGTCCGGCAGCAGCGTCCACACGTCCCGAGTAACCACATCTACGTCGATCCGGTCGCCGCACAGTCGACGCGGCAAAACGCGCGCGTCATAGAAATACGGCTTTGCACGAAGAATCCGCTCGCTTTCCTGCATCACCGACCACGTTACGGATTGGCCGGTTCGAAACAGGATTGCTTCCTGAATCGTCGAGGGCCGCGTATTTGCATGCAGGCGATCTGCCAGCCGGTACAGTGCATTGTTTTCCGCAGGGTTCGATCGATCGAAGATCGGCTGCACGACGATGCGTACATCGCCCGTAACATACGTCCGGTTTCGTTCGAACGGCGCGGGCGGCAGATGCTCCGGCACGTCGTCGAATGAAAAGTGCGCCAGTGCGGCCTCGTCGGCGGAAAACGGGGACAAGTCCACGCAACCATCCGGAGTGTCGGCGAAAGCGAGCGCCGCGCTCAGCGCGCACGCAGCCGCCATCACGAGGCGGCTCGCGTGACGCCGCCCTGCGTTTTACGGTCGGAACTGTAACGCCCTCGACACCAGCCCCGCTGGCTGCCGCACGATGCGATAAGCGTTTTCCACCCATTCGCATACGAGCCGGCGCGTGTCGCGCGGATCGATCATCTCTTCGAGCTGGAATCGGTTGAGCGGCCCGATGGGACCACGCGCGCTTTCGATACGTGCGTTGATCTCGGCGCGCAGCGCAGCAGGATCGGCGGCCTCCGCGAGCTGACGTTTGTATGCGGCCTCGATGCCGCCTTCCGGCGGAATGCCGCCAACGTCGGCGGCCGGCCATGCAACGCGCACCGACGCGCGCCCCAACGGCGTTGCGAAGTTGTTGCCCGCCACGCCGAAGCTGCGCCGCATCAGCACCGAGAAGATCGGCACCTTCACCTGCGCGAACGCCACCATCCATTCGCCGCCTTTGCGGATCGTTCCGGCGATCTCGTGTTCGAGTCCCACGGCGAAGCCGGGGTTGTCGATGAGACTCAGCACCGGGACGTGGAACAGATCGCAGAGGTCGAGGTGGCGCTTCAGCTTGTCGCAACCATCAGCGGTGAGCGCGCCGCCGTTGACGTGCCGGCTGTCGCTTGCGATCACGCCGAGCGGATGGCCATTGAAACGCACGAAGCCGACGATCTGGTCGGTGCCCCAGAGCGATCCGA
The DNA here is from genome assembly GCA_963822125.1 of uncultured Gammaproteobacteria bacterium. GTDB lineage: Bacteria > Pseudomonadota > Gammaproteobacteria > Pseudomonadales > Azotimanducaceae > DATJGR01. The sequence goes on from CAWGGQ010000020.1 coordinate 310,589, forward strand.
TTTCGAAGAACGAATCGACATCGGCCATCAGGCGGATCGCGCGGCGCATATCGAAGGTGGTGGTGCGTTTGCGCGGAATCAGCGTGAACAGTTCGTCGTCGCGGCGATCGGGCGGATCGGCCGGATTCGGCGGCAACACCGGTGGCGCTTCGTACACGCTCGACGGCAGGTACGAAAGGAACCGCTTCGTCATCGCCGCCGCTTCTTCTTCCGACTCCGCGAGGTTGTCGACCGAGCCGTTTTTGCAGTGGATGTGCCAGCCACCGAGATCTTCCTTGGTGATTTCGTAGCCCATCGCATGGCTCACCACCGGCGGACCTGCAACAAACAATTGTGCGATGTCGCGCACCATCACCGAGAAATGGCCGAGCACCGCTTTCGCAGCGCCGATGCCGACGACGCTGCCGAGCAGCATGTTCACCACCGGCACGGTGCACAGCTGTTCCGTGTACATCGCGCTACCGAGGTGACCCGGCAGAAACGAACCGCCGCCACCGGTCACGCGCGGCCGCCCTGCTTTGATCGCGCCGCTGCTCTCTTTTGCTTCGCTTTCGCCCGACTTCTGCTGCTGCGGAACCATCGCGGCAACGCTGCCGCCGCCGGAAGATCCGTCCAACAACCGCACCGAGGGGATGCGCAACTCGATGGACAAGCGGTCGAGATGGCCGCTTTTTGCTCCGATCGCGCCGTCCGCGTGGCCGCCGCGCGACGTGAAGTCGTCCGCACAGACGACTGCTCTCGCGACCGTCGATCTTGCCCCAGCCGCCGACGTGGTTGGCAGGCGTGAAATCGGCGACCGCGCCGTCTTCGTCGTACGACGCGAATCCGGCAAGGCTGCCCACTTCGCGGAACGTTCCCTCATCGAGCAACAGCGCGATGCGTTCGCGACACGTGAGTTTGCCGCGGCTGCGCTGTCGCACTACGCCGGGGTCGCGCGAATCGCTCGCGAAGCGAGCATAGGCGATGTTCTGCAATGCGCTCACTTCCGCGAGCAACGGCGCCCAGGTGTGTTCGCCGCTGAGGCGCGAGGGAGCAATCGTGCCGTTCGTTTGCGTGGGGGCGATGACGGCAATCACCTGCCCCATTGTCACCGTGTCGCCGACACTGAGGCTTTGCACCTGCGTTACGGTGCCGGCGCACGGCGCAGGCACCGCGGTTTCCATCTTCATCGCGGTAATGATCGCAACCGTCTCGCCGGCAGCGACTACGGCACCTACCTGCAACGCTCACTTCGAGCACACTTCCTGCCATCGGTGTTTCCACGCCGCGTTGACCGTCTTCCACCACCAGTTGCGGAGCCGACGGCGCATCGATAGCGCGCTTCACCGGGACGCGACCGATTGCGGTTGCCTGCTCATCGAGCAAGCGCGAGCGCTACCTCTGCTACCCGCCGTTTCGGCCGGCTGCATCAACGCGGGATTGTCGGCGAGCAGCGACGTGCGCGCGTCGCCGGCGCGGAACGTCGCATTCGTGAGAATCGCCGCGCAGCTGCGCGACGTTCGTGGGCAACCCCGCGATGTGGAATTCCGCGAGCGCGCGCAGGCTGCGATCCACAGCCGATTCGAACGAACCGGACGAATTCGACTGGCCGATCAGCTTGGCGAGCAGCGGATCGAACTGCGGCGGCGGGGTGTAGCCGAGATAACCGCACGCGTCCACGCGCACGCCGGGACCTGATGGTTCCTTATAGGCGGTCAACGTGCCGACGCCCTGCGCAACGATGCGCAACTGCACGGCAAAGCCGCGCGGCATTCCCACCGCGCGCTGATCACCGATCCCTAACGACGCCAATGAGGCGCCAGCCGCAATCCGGAACTGCGCCTCCACCAGATCTACGCCGGTTATCTGCTCCGTAACGGTGTGTTCCACCTGAATGCGCGGATTGCATTCGATGAAGAAGAACTCGGCGCGTTCGGGCAAGACGAGAAACTCGACCGTTCCGGCATTCACGTAGCCGGATGCACGCGCCAGTTTCACCGCCGCCGCGAGAATGCGCTCGCGCAGCGCGGCGTCGAGCCCCGGCGCCGGCGCGATCTCGATCACCTTCTGATTGCGCAACTGCACCGAACAGTCGCGTTCGTGCAGGTGCACGACGTTGCCGGCGGCATCGCCCAGGATCTGCACCTCGATGTGGCGCGGACGCGGCGACGAGCTTCTCGACGAACACGGCACGATCGCCGAACGCCGCCTCGGCCTCGCTCTGGCAGCGCGTCAGCGCCTCAGGCATCTCGTTGGCGCTGCCGACGGCGCGCATACCGCGACCACCGCCGCCCGCGGCGGCCTTCAACATCACCGGATAACCGAGATCACGCGCCACCGCGATGGCTTCCTCCGCCGAACGCAGCGGCGCGGCACTGCCGGGCACCACGGGAATATCCAGAGACTGCGCCAGCGCTCGCGCTTTCACTTTGTCGCCGAACAGGTCGATTGCAGCGGACTTCGGCCCGATGAACGCGATGCCGGCGGCATTGCAGGCAGCCGCGAACGCGGCGTTCTCGGCGAGAAAGCCGTAACCCGGGTGCACACAATCGCAACCGGTTGCCACAGCGGCCGCAACCATCGCCTCTACATCGAGATAGGCGCGCACGCCGTCGCCGCCGAGGGCGTGCGACGCGGTGGCAACTCGCGTGTGCAGCGACAACGCGTCCACCGCCGCATACACGGCGACGGACTCCACGCCCAATGCCGCGGCGGCGCGTGCAATTCGAATGGCAATTTCGCCGCGGTTGGCGATCAGTACACGTTTGAACAACTTTGTTTCCTCGTTAAAGGCTCAGCGACTTCAACGCCGACGGAATTTGACCGGCAATGCTGAAGTGGCCGAGCGCCGGGACTATCCGCAGCGTTGCGCCCGGCACGATCGATGCGGTGTGACGCGCGTGCACCGCCGGAACGATGTGATCGGCTTCGCCGTGCAACACCACCACCGGGCACTGCACGTTCGCTACGTCGAAGCTCCCCCAACCAACGCCGTCGGCGATGCGGTCGTCTGCATAACCCTGCACGCCGAACGCAAACATCTCACGGGTAGCGTCCATCATGCCGGCCATCCAGGCAGGATCTTGCATCAATGCGAGATCGGCGGCCCCCGCAGCCGCCTGCGCCATCATTTTCGACCCGTCTGCCCCGAGCGTTTCCAGGGCAACCGCCAACGCTGCCGCGCGATTCGGCGCGGCCCAGATTCCGGCGATGTTCGGCGCCGTCATCAATGCCTTACCTTCGCGCCAGCGCATGTCCGTGAGCGCGCAGCACGCGACGACCGCGCTCACTCGCGCAGGTGCATCTGCCGCCAGCGCGAGCGAATACGCACCGCCCGTGGAGACGCCGACCGCGACGAAGCGTTCGATGCCGAGCGCATCGGCCACCGCGAGCCCATCCGGCACCCAGTCCGCGATGCTCCGCCCCGGGTTCGGAGTGGATTTGCCGTAGCCCGGCCGGTCTATGCCGACCAGACGAAACCCGGCTGCGGCTATTGCCGGCGCAAACGCGGCGGGCTCCATACGACTGCCGGGGCCGCCATGGCACCACAACACCGGAACGCCAGTAGCGGGACCGTAGTCGACAAAACCGGTGTCACGACCGTCGGCGAGCTTGATCGTGCGAGTTGCAGGCATGCGCTCTCTTCCGTCAGTGGTTATTCTGTGCGCCCATCTTGGCCGCTGGCCACACGAACGAAAAGAGGAAGCGCATGGAGCAAACGTCGCAACTGCAAATGGTCGCCGATCGAATCGCGTTGATGGACGTGATGCTGAAATACGCGAAGGGCGTGGACGAGCGCGACATGGCGCTGTACCGATCGGTGTTCGCCGACGACGTTCAGATCGTCGGGTTCGCTCGTGAGGAAGTTCGCGGCGCCGCCGCCTGGCTTGCGTTCGTCGAGCAGGCGCTTTCGCAATACGGCGCGACGCAGCACATGCTCGGGCCGCAGCTCGCCACCGTGAACGGCAACACCGCGCACTGCCGCACCGATGTGCAGGCGCTGCACTACATGAAAGACAAACCGAATACCACGCTGACGCTCTGGGCCACTTACGAGAGCGACATGCGTCGCATCGACGGCGAGTGGAAAATCGTTCGCCATCAACTCGTACCGCGCGGCACGCGCGTTCAATCCGACTGAGCAGATCCGGCGGCATGGCAACAAAGGACAATTTCACATCCGACGAATGGACGCTGCTGCGCATCGCGCCCTCGTTCGTGTCGGTGGGCATTTCCGCAGCAGATGCGTCCGGGCTATTTTCGTCGATCAAAGAGGTGGTCGCGGGCGCGAACCGTACGATGGCGACGCTGCACGCGAACAACCGCCTCGAACTGTTCGCCGCGCTCGCCGCCGACCGCAGCATTCCCGGCGTACCGGATGTCGACGCGTTGGTGGGCCAGGGTACCCGCGAACAGCAGCTTCAGAGTTTCAGACGCGCCGCGCTCGAACGCGTGACGTCCGCGACCGCGGTGATCGCAGCAAAAGCATCGCCCGCCGAAGCGGATGCCTATCGCAAGATGCTGGTCGCCGTTGCCGAAGATGCAGCCAACGCGGCCAAGGAAGGCGGTTTTCTCGGCATCGGCGGTGTGCGCGTGAGCGATAAGGAACGCACCTTTATAGATGAGGTCAGCAAGGCAGCCGGTCTCGGCTGACTCCTCGTCGAGAACAGGAGTTCGATATGCGACTTGGAACAATGTTGTCGATGCCGGGCGATCCGTGCGGCACGCAAACGCTCAGCGAACGCGCCGCGGCGGCCGAAGCCGCCGGGTTCGCTTCGGTGTGGTTGCCGCAGGTCAACACGATCGACGCGTTGATGTCGCTCGCGCTCGCCGGACGCGACACGCGCACCATCGAACTCGGTACCGCGGTGGTGCCTACGTATCCGCGTCATCCGATGGCGCTCGCAGCGCAGGCGCTCACGGTGCAGGACGCAACGCGCAATCGACTCGCGTTGGGCATCGGTCTCAGTCACCGCTTCTTCATCGAAGACAACCTCGGCATGGATTACTCCAAACCGATCCCGCACATGCGCGACTACCTGACGATTCTGAACGGACTGCTCGCGGGCGAACAGGTGCAGCACGGTGGCACCGAATACACCGTGAACACGCAGGTGTCGGTGGCCGGCGCGAAGAAGCCGCCGGTGATCGTCGCCGCGCTGGGCCCGGCGATGTTGCGGCTTTGCGGTCGTCTCGCCGACGGTACGATGACGTGGATGGGCGGCATCGACTATCTGCGCGACATCGCGGTGCCGACGATGAGCGCCGCGGCCGCACGCAGCAAACCGTGCAAAGCCGCGTTTCGTCGCGATGGTGCCGACGTTGCTGTCTGCCGATGCCGCTAAGGGGCGCGAAGCCATCAACACGGCTTTCGCCATGTATGGCCAGATTCCCTCGTATCGCGCCACGCTCGACCGCGGCGGCGCCTCGGAACCGGCCGATGTGGGTGTATTCGGCTCCGCCAAGGATATCGAAGCGGGTTTGCGCGCCTATGCCGAGGTGGGCGTTACCGACTACGTAGCGGTGATTCCGCGCGATGCGCCGGGCAACGAAGCGACGATGCGGCTGTTGTCGGATCTGACACGAACGCTGAATCGCTGACCGGCGTCGGCATGGCGCTTCAGTCAACCCTCCAGATGCGTGTGCATGAACTCGAGGGTCGCGCGAATGATCTCGCGTGATCGTGCATCGTCGTTCAGTGCATCGAAACCGTGTTTGCCCTGCGGATGATTCATCACAGTCAGCGGCGCATTCGCCGCAAGCGCCGCGGCTACGAACTGGTCGATGACCGCATTCAGCGGCGCCACATCGAAGCCTGCGCGCGCAACGAAGATCGGCGGCACTTTGGCGCCGGGTTCGCCATAGAACGCAGCGGGAGAGTATTGGCGCAGCAATTCCGTGGGACCCTGATCCGCATGCAGCGGCGAGTGTCGAATGTCGAGGAACGCATAGAACGCGACCATACAACGCACGAACTCGGTGTTCGGCTCGAGTCCGCAACCGAGTAACGGCCCGCCGGCCGAAAATCCCAACAGGCATACTCGGTCGCGATCGACGTTTAAGTCCTCGGCATTGTCACGCGCGTGCGCAATGGCGGCGCGAACGTCCGCACCGGCCTGCACCAGATTCGCTTTCGGAAATCCGAGCCGATGGTTGAAGGTGATCCCGACGAAGCCGCTCGCCGCCAGCAGGCGACCCCACGTCTGGAACAACGGCCAGTCTTTGGCGAGCACGCCGGGTGCGACGCCGCCGTGAATGAGCAGAACGGCCGGACGGCGCTCGGAACGCAGAAAGTCCGCTCGGGACGTACGCGTCGAGTAGCAGCCCGCTGTCTTCGGCGGGGCGATAACGCCGATTTACATGCACCTGCACGTCGTCCATGCCGGGCACTGAATAAACGATGGGTGTGGTCACGCGGGTGGTCGCAGTGGGTACTCCTGGTCCCACTCTAAGCCGCGATTACCGCCACTCCAAGCGCGCCGCGTATCGGGCGCAAGCGGTCGCGTTCAGTCGCTAACCCGCCCGCGTTTGCGGCGCCGTGCGGCACAGCAGCGCTCGCGCCGTTTTTCCGCGCGCCGGTGAAGCATGTGAACGATCAGCGTGGGACCGACGATCAGGCACAGCATCGCCGTCAACAGCAGCAGGTTGTCGTCGAGCAAGTGAAGCTCCGCGAAACGCGAGTCGAAGGCGCTGCATCCTAGGCAGCTGAGGGAGTGATTACGCGGCGAATGCGGCCAATTTGCGGTCGCATTAGGCCACCGTCGCCGGCCGGGAATCAGCTGCGCAGCGCGAGCGCTCCGAGTTGAAGCGCCACCACGGCGACCATGGCCGTGAGGCAGCTCAGATGGTCGCGGTAGATCGTTCTCGCCAACTGCGTTTGCATGGCGGGTGCGTCGCGCATGCTGCCGAGTCGCACCGCATTGCCGACGGTGCGCGCGGCCGCGAGACCGATCGCGCCAGCTGCGAACGCCAGCGAGGTCCAGCCGATCAACGGCGGCGTCGCTCCCGTTGCGATCTCGGCAACCAGCGCGGCAAGCGTCGCCAGCATCACCAGGCTGATGAGCCGGCTCATCGGTTAGCGTCGGTAGTGACGCGCCGGTAATACGCGCCGATCGATGCGAGTACGTCGCCCGGAAGCACGTCACCCCTGTGTTGTCGCGTTTGTACGTCGAACATCAGATCGAACCACAACACGGCCGTTAGGAATCCGGCACCGGTTGCGGCGCACGCATTCAACACGGCGGTTCGAACGTCGCGCATTGGGCGCAGACGTGGTCCCTGAGCCACTGCAGGTACTCGCGACGTATCGAGCTCGGGGCGCTGGCTGATCCAGCCGATCACCGCCATGCCGCGAATCATCAGAAACATCGGGATGAGCGCCAGCGCGTCGTCGTAGATGTGTCGCTTCGTGCGGTAGCCGCGCACGAAGCCGCGCTGGATCGTCGCGAACTCGTCGCGTGCCTGAAAGTGAAACAGCGCAACCGCCGCATCGTAGTGGTGCCAGCCGAAACCCGAGTCGTCGAAATCGATGACGGTGAGACGATCGCCGTCGACGAGCACGTTTCCTGCGTGCAGATCGGCATGGATGACGCTGAAGGTCTGCCGATCGCGTCCGAGGCGATCGAGCGCGGCACGCACTCGCAGGCGCGTATCCGAAAGCAGCGAGCGTTCGCGCCGGCGACAGATCCGGGTGTTCCCAGAAGCGTCCCCAGAACGGCGCTTCACCCATCAGCCCGTCGGTGTCGAGCGCGTGACGTTTGAACATCGGCAGGCACGTCCCACGCGCTCGCCTGATTGTGCATGGCTGCTGCGATTCCGCCGAGTTGTTCGAAGTAGCGTTCGGCCTCGCCAACATTTTTAGTATGCCGCAGCGCGTCGGCCAGCACGGTGCCCTCGGTCCAGCGCGCGACACCCGCGAAGCGTTGCTCGCCGGTGCCGTCGATCGGCACACTCGACGTATTCGCGGCCATCGCTTGCGGCCAACGGCGGCGGCACCGCAATGCCGGCGTCGCCGAGCGCGCGAATCCATACGCGTTCCGCGATCAATTCGTCCAGCGAGTGATAACCCGGCCGATGCAGGCGCAGCACATACGTCGTTCCGTCGCTCGCGTCGCGAACGCGAAACGTGACGTTCTCCGAAACGGACACGAGTTCGAGTTCCGTCGAATCGATCGGAAACGCCTGCAGTGCCTCGAGTGCCGCCGGTGTGTAGACGCGCGCTGCTACCGCTTTATCCATCGATTTCGGCGAGCGTCGCGTCGAACGCGGCGAGAAATTCGTCGGCGTGGCTCTGTTTGAAGACCAGCGGCGGGCGGATCTTCACGACGTTGCCGAAGATGCCGGCATTGCTCGTCAGGAAGCCTTTGTCCTTCAGACGGTCCACCACGTCGACGGCCCGATCGCGGTCGGGCGTTTTGTCGGTACGGTCTTTCACCATTTCGACACCGACGAACAAGCCTTCGCCGCGTACGTCGCCGATCGCCGCGCAGCGCGACTTGCGCTCCGTAAGCGCCGCCTTCAACGCGCTGCCGACCGCGGCCGCATTCTCGCGCAGGCGATCGCGCTCGATGACGTCGAGCACCGTCATACCCACCGCAGCCTGCAGCGGACTGGACGCGAACGTGTTGAAGTAGCGCGTGTTCGCCCGGAATGTATCGACCAGCGCTTTGCTCGATGCCGTTGCCGCGATCGGCACACCATTGCCCATCGGCTTGCCGGTAACCACGATGTCGGGCGTGAAGCCGGTGACTTCGTATCCCCACCATCGCCCCGTTCGGCAATAGCCGGCCTGTACTTCGTCGGCGATCACCAGTCCGCCGGCAGCGCGCACGATCTCCGCCGCGCGCGGCATGAAGCCGCGCGGTACGTCGGGCAAGACCTTCGTTTGCGAAGATCGAACACACGATCAAACCGGCGAAGCCGCTGCCGTTCGCCTGAAGGTGCTGTGATCTCGCGCTGCAACCGCTCGAGATACGCGTCGGTCTGCGCGTCCTCCGAAGCGCCCGCCGCCAGCGGACGGTATTTCTCAGGAAACGGAAACGCACGCACATCGGGCGCGTTCGGCTGTTCGCCGCGCGTGCGCGTGAGCACGCCCACCGCTTCGCTGTTGCCGTGATAGGTGGCGTTGGTGCAGACGATGCCGCGCTTGCCGGTGGCGAAACGCGCCATACGCAGCGCCACCTCGTTCGCTTCGGTGCCGGTGCAGCTGAACACGACGCTCTCGATCGCCTGCTTGTGCAGCTTCGTCAGGCGTTCGGCGAATTCGACGATGCCTTCGTGCAGATAGCGGCTGTGCACGTTCAGCGTGCCCTGCTGTCTCGTCATCGCCTCGACGACCTCGGGGTTCGCATGGCCGACGCACGGCACGTTGTTGTACATGTCCACGTAGCGGCGGCCGTCGACGTCGTACAGATAAACGCCCTCGCCGCGCACGATCTGCAACGGTTTCGTGTAGAAGAGCGGCGCGCCCGTTCCGAGCGCACGATCGCGGCGCGCGACCAACGAAGCGGTTGTACTCATACGGAGACCTCATGGAGATTGAACGCGCCACGCGCGCCGAGGGCGCTATTCTGCCGGTATTGACGGCCGACCCCAACGACACGTTGCCTTCGCACCACGAAACTGCCGCGTAGAATCGACCGACGATGGATGACCCCAATCAAAACCGCGTTCGCGAGTACTACGCTCAATTCGGTGAGCGTGAATGGCTTCGCCTCTGCAATGCAGAAGACGGAGCAATCGAGTTCGCTATCACCTGCCACACGCTCGAGACATTTTTGCCGTCGTCCGGGCGGGTACTCGATCTCGGCGGTGGGCCAGGTCGCTACGCCATTTGGCTGGCCCAACGCGGGTATCGGGTCGTGCTGGCGGATCTCTCTCCGCAGCTGTTGGAAATCGCGCGGCAGAAGATCGCCTTAGCCGGTGTCGAGCGGAACATCGAAGCGGTTACGGAGGCAGATGCCCGCGATCTGAGCAGATGGTCGGCTGACTACTTCGACGCGGTAGTCTCGTTAGGTCCTTTCTACCACCTTCCCGATTCGTTAGATCGAAAGACCGCTGCGATGGAGATGGTGCGCGTGCTGAAGCCACTGGCGCCGGCATTCGTCGCGCTGATGCCGCGCTATGCGTTGCTGCGTCGCACGCTGGCGATCCAAGACGAGCGACGCCATCTGCGGCAGCCGGACTGGCTGGCTCGACTGATGAACGACGGCCGCTTCGACAACGACGTTGCGGGACGCTTCAACCACGCGTTCGGGGCGCGCCCTGAAGAAGTAACACCGTTCTTTGCCGAGTTCGGCCTGACTTCACTACGCCTGCTCGCTGCCGAAAGTCTGAGCGTGGGCCTTCAACGCGAGATTGCGGGTCTCGCCAGCACCGATCCGGCGACGTATGCGATAGCGCTCGAACTGATGATCGACGCCGCGTCAGACCCCAGCATTCACGGGCTGAGCAACCACCTGCTATACGTGGGTCGCAAGAATTAGCCCTTCCACCGCCCCATGGCCCAACGATTCCACGAAGGGGCTGTTTCGGCAGGTGCGGAATTGCACCGGCGTTTGCAGGCAATTGGCTGACCGATCGAACTCGCACCGTTACCGTTCTTCCCACCTGGAACCCTTCTGGAACAAACGGAGCGAGAACATGAAATCGTCTTATCTCTTCCGCGGCGCGAGCGTTGCTGCTGCATTCCTGATTTCGGCTGCTGCCGCAGCTGCCACGTTGGAAGGCGAAGCGCTCGACGCGTGTGCACGAGCCGCCGCCGAGGCAAACAACGCATCGCATCTCGACGTGGTGCGTCTCGTCGACCACGCCGGACGCGGCAGCTACGAGTACTGGATCAACGCCGACGTCACGCCCGCGAAACGCAGCTATTGCCGCACGCGCCAGGGCGAGGTGTCGCAGATCCTGAACTTCGACGGCCACTGGACTCGGCAACGCGCTCGCCCGCATCCGGCGCTCAGACGGCGAGCCTGGCCGCACCGGCCGCCGCGCCGCGCTGAACCGGCGCCTGCAGTCCGCCTTCGAACACCGGGCGCAACCTGTCGAAACGATCCGACCAGGTGATCGGCGAAAGTGCGCACGCGCTGCACGTTGCGTAGTTGCGGGTGATACAGCAGCCACGCGTGCGGATATCGAAACGGGTGCGCATCCGAAATGCGCACCAGCCGTGGATCGTTTTCGGCGACGTAGCACGGGAACTCACCCACACCCGCGCCCGACGCCACCAGTTCGCACGACGCGTCGACGTGGCTCGCGCTCGCAACGAAGCGCGCCTTCGGCAGCCATTGCCGCGCCCACGGCGACACGCCACGTTCGCCCGACGTACCGATGAACGGCACGTCGCCAGCGGGGTCGATCGACGATCCCGCCGCGGCGTACAACGCCGAGTTCAGATCGACGAGCTTGCGGCCCACGAGTGACTCGGGCGGCGACTCGGTGAGCCGAATCGCGATATCGGCCTCCATCAGTTCGAGATCTTCGGCCGAGTTGGTCACGTTCATCTCTACGATGAGACGCTCGGGTGCTGCGCCATAAAGGCAGCCACGTCGCTTGCGATCAGTTTCGCCACACCGCTGGTCAGCGTTACGCGGATCGTCCCCTCGATTCGCTCGTCTCTGCCGAACACGCGACGCCCCAGACCTTGAAGCGCGCCGTCGATGCCTTCCGCCACCGCAAGCACGTCGCGGCCGGACTGCGTCAACACCAGGTTGCGGCCGCGCCGCTCGAACAGCGTCGCGCCGAAGGCCTTCTCCAGATCGGTGATGCGCCGCGAGATAGTGGTGCGGTTCACGCCGAGACGTTCCGCAGCTTTCGGCAGCGAATCGGTCGTTGCGAGCGCGAGGAAGTGCTGCAGGTTGGACCAGTCCAAGTTCGGCTCCAAAGCGGGTTTGGGCAGCGGCTTCAGCATCGGGGGATCCTCCGGAACGGTGCAAATTCGCAAACGAGCCCGGATCATAACGCCCCATCGGTGCACGGCGCGGTGCAGGAATGTATCGTCGGTGCGCAAATTTGCACGCTTGCAAGAAGCGCATGAGATCAGCCGGTGGGAGGCGTGCGCCTCCAGTTGATATCGGATACCGACCGGTAACCTTCGAAGAGTCGTCCCCCGTCGAGTTCCAGAATCTCGTCGGCGATTGCGAACAAGAGACGAGGCTCGGCGGAAAACGCCGCGGCGAATGCGGTATCGAATTTTGCGGCGAGCGTTGCGTCGGCCGCGGCGATTCGCCGCGGAATCGTTTTCGCCGTTGCGCCCCATCGGCCTCGCGCACGTAAATAATGGTTAGCGAGCGCGGGGAATAACGCGACGACGATGGCCCGATACTCGGTGTCGTTGCGGGGCGCACTCAAGTCGTCGAGCAGTCCGGTGATCGTGTACCGCGAGTAGTCGACTTCTTCGGCCGTCAAAGCCGGCGGACCTGCGGCGAGCAGCGTGCGCCAGCACCTCGACCGGCCAGCCGCGATACTCGAATGATTCGCGAAAGCTGCGCTCGAGCGCAGGGAACAACACCACGAGGTCGAGATCGGACGTGCTCGTCGCCTCGCCCCGCACCGTCGACCCGGCGAGCAGAAGGCTGTCTGCGTCGCGGCAACGCTGCGCGAGGATTTCGGCGGCGGCCTGAATCGGTTCGGGCCGCCCCTTCATGCGTCGGTTAGCGCCAACTTACTCAGGGTTTGCGATACGAAGCGATGTCGCCGGGGGAGCGCAGCATCTTGTCCACTTCGCCGGCGTGCAGTTCTTCCGCGCTGATCATTTCGCGCGCGTACTCCTCGAGCATCACCGAACTGCCCTGCACGACTTCGAGCAGTTCCTTGTAGAGCGCCAGCGCCTCGCCTTCGCTCTGCAGCGATTCGCGCAGGATCGCGGCAATGTCGTGATGGTGGCTCTCGAGCAGCGGACCGATGGCGAGCGACGGATGATCGCCGAGGTGCGTCACCAATTCTCCGGCGCGCTGCGCATGCGCAAGCGCTTCGTCTGCCTGCGCGCGCAACCACGACACGATCGGAATTCTGTTGTAGCCGAACACCAGCAACGAGTAGTGCGTGTAGCGCACCACGCCGGCGAGTTCCATCTCGAGGATCTTGTTGAGTAACGCGACGGTTCGCGGCTTGTTCAGTTGGGCGGCCATGCTGCTGCTCCTGTAGTCGGCGAACGATCTATGTACAACGCCATCCACACGATTGCACGGAGAGTTTCGAGCGCGGTGCTGGTGAGCGGGTTTCGCCGCGTGCGCGCACCCGCTACTCTTAGCCCCATGGCTACCCGAACCTCGCGTCTCCCGATCACCCGTCTGCGTTTCCGCGGCCATGCGGAAACGTTGAATGCAATATGCCGGTGCCTTCAGGAGCATCCCAAACAAGCGCTGACGGCGGCACAACTCGCCGATTTCACCGACCGGCCCTTTGCAGATGTTCATCAGCGTCTCAGCGAAACGCCCGAGTTGTTCACCACGTTGCCGAAGACCCCGACCAGCAACCAGCGTTACCGGTTGACCCTGCGGATCGAACACAAGAGCGCGGAAGAAATCGCACAGTTCATTCAAGACCAGACGCGTTCCGAAACGCGTATTGCAGCGGCGTTCATTTCGGCGTTCGTCGGTTTGTTCGTCCTGTTCAGTGTGATGAGCGCATTGAATTGAGGTTGTAACAGTAGCGAAGCAATAGTCGTTCAACGTGAAGCAGCAGCAAGGAGGTACAGGACCATGAGCTTCATCACCACGAAAGACGGCACGCAGATCTACTACAACGACTGGGGCACCGGACAACCCGTCGTGTTCAGTCACGGTTGGCCTCTGTCGGCCGATGCATTCGAAGACCAGATGTTCTTCCTCGCGTCGCGCGGTTACCGCTGCATCGCGCACGACCGCCGCGGCCACGGTCGCTCGAGCCAGCCCTGGCACGGCAACGACCTCGACACCTATGCAGACGATCTTGCGGAGCTGGTCGAGGCGCTCGATCTGCAGCGACGCAATCCACGTCGGCCATTCCACCGGCGGCGGCGAGGTGACCCGCTACATCGGCCGCCACGGCACCGAGTCGCGTCGCCAAGGCGGTGCTGATCGGCGCGATTCCGCCGGTGATGGTGAAGACGGACGACAATCCCGGCGGCCTGCCGATCGAGGCGTTCGACCAGATGCGCGCCAACGTCGCTCGCCGATCGCTCGCAATTCTGGAAGGACCTGAGCATGCCGTTCTACGGCTACAACCGTCCCGGCGCGAAGATCTCGGAAGGTGTGCGCGAGTCGTTCTGGCTGCAGGGCATGATGGCCGGCTTCCCCGCTTCGTACTTCTGCATCAAGGCGTTTTCCGAGACGGACCTCACCGAAGATCTGAAGAAGATCGACGTGCCGACGCTGATCATGCACGGCGACGACGATCAGATCGTGCCGATCGCAGACTCGGCGTTGCTGTCGTCGAAGATCGTCAAAGGCGCGACGCTTGAAGATCTACAAGGGCGCGCCGCATGGTTTGTGCACGACGCTGAAAGACGAGATCAACAAAGACCTGCTCGCCTTCATCAAATCCTGAGCGGACTCAGACGTATCGAGGGATCTTGCCGTTGTGCGGGGTCCTTCGATCGCTGAGATCGAACGACACTTCGTCCACGTAGCACCAACCCCACCCTTCGGGCGGATCGTAGCCTTCGATAACCGGGTGTCCGGTGGCCCGAAAGTGTTTGGTCGCGTGTCGGTGTGGCGACGAATCGCAACAGCCCACGTGACCACACGTTCTGCAGATGCGCAGATGCACCCATTGCGCGTGAATCTTCAGGCACTCTTCGCAGCCGAGCGCGCTCGGCGTCACGTCACGAACCGTTTTTACGTGCTTGCAGACGTCAGCCATTCGCAGTCTCCGTTACGCGCGCAACGATGGGGCTCGAGGTGTTGCGCAGTTGCGCGAGATACACGTGCAACGCCGCAACCACCTGCGCACCCTCGCCCACCGCAGCGGCCACGCGCTTGATCGACCCGGCGCGCACGTCGCCGATGGCGAACACGCCGGCACGATTCGTCTCGAACGGCAGGCGGCCGCCGCCGGCCATCGTTTCGGCGCGAATGAACCCGCGCGAATCGACGTCGATGCCGAACTGCGACAAGCCAGCGCGTGTTCGGTTCGGCGCCGATGAACAGAAACAGGTGCCGCACCTGGCGAGTTTGCTCGGCCGCATTAGTGCGATTGCGCAAGCGAACGCTCTCGCAGAACGCCGGCCTCGCCCTGCAGCGCGATCACTTCCGTCTGCACGCAGCACTTCGACGTTCGGCAGCGCCGCGGATGCGCGTAGCACAGGTAGTGCGACATCGTTGCCTCGAGCGACTGCGCCGCGCACGATCATCGATACCTTCGCGACCTGCGCTCGACAGATACACGGCCGCCTGCCCGGCGGAGTTGCCTGCGCCGATCAGCGCGACTTCCGCGCCGGCGCACAAGCGCCGCTCGAGCGGCGACGCCCAGTAGTGGACGCTGCTGCCTTCGAACTCGGCGAGGTTGTCGACGTCGAGCTGGCGATATTGCGCGCCGGTTGCGATCACGACCGAATGCGCCAGGATCGTTTCGCCGTGCTGCAAGCCGAGCACGAAGCCGGGACCGGTCGGCAAATCCGCGTCGGCAAGTGTCGCCGCCTCGTTCGGTATGGCCGTTTCTGCGCCGAACTTGTGCGCCTGGTTGTGCGCGCGGGCCATCAGCGCCATACCGCTGATGCCGGTGGGAAAGCCGAGGTAGTTTTCGATTCGCGCGGACGCGCCCGCCTGCCCGCCGAACGCACGACAGTCGATCGTGATCGCCGACAATCCTTCAGAGGCGGCATAAACGGCGGCCGCAAGCCCGGCCGGACCGGCGCCAACGATGGCCACGTCGTAAGCGTTGGTCGAATCCACCGCGCGATCGAGACCAATGCATCGCGCGAGCTGGCCCTCGCGTTGGATTGCGCAGCAGCTGACCCTGCGCGCACAACACGATCGGCAAGTCGGCGATCGTCACCTGAAAGCGTTCGATCAACGTCTTCGCACAATCGTCCGTATCGGGATCGAGGCGCTGATGCGGATGACCGTTGCGCGTGAGAAAACCTTCGAGCCGCAACACATCGCGATGTGCCGCGTAGCCGACGATGATCGGCCCACCGACGCCGCGCTCGAGCAAACCGACACGACGCAGGATCAGCGCACGCATGATGCGCTCACCCAGATCGGCCTCTTCGACCATCAGATCGCGCAGCCGCGGCGACGCGATTACGATCGCTTCCACATCACCGACGGCCGTTGCATCGACCAGCGACGGTCGTCCCGACAATTGCGCGAGTTCGCCCATGAAGCCGCCGGGACCGTGCGTAACGATCGGGTCAGTCGCGCATGTGTTCTTCGTGCGGCGCCACCAGCACCTCACCGCGCAGAATCACCTGCAAGCCGGGCGCCACGTCGCCCGCTTTTGCCGCGAACGTACCGGCGCGATACGTGTGCACGTCGCCGAAGCGACGCAAGCGCGCAACGTCGGCATCGCTCAGCGTGGGGAACATCTGATCGCGACGCGTATCGATGATCGGTCGTTCGGGCTGCACGAGCGTCCTCGCTAAGTGTGAGTGATTGGTCAGCCGTGCTTCAGCGCGGCTTCCGTTGCATCGAACAGCAAGTGCAATCCGAACGAGACGTCCTGGCGCTTGCCGTCGATGAAGAAGCCCGGCGTAGCACGCACACCGCTCTTCATGCCGCTGTCGATGTTCTGGCGAACACGATCGAGATGGGTGTGGTCCGCCATCGCGCGTGTGTAACGCACCATGTCGAGCCCGATGCGCTGCGCGTATCCCCGCAGATCATCGAGCTCCAGCGCGTTCTGGTTGTCGAACAGCAGCCGGTGCATGTCCCAGAAGCGACCTTCTGCCGCCGCACATTCCGCCGCCTCGGCAGCCTGCACGGCGTGCCGGTGTACCTGCTCGAGCGGATAGTGCCGATACACGAAACGCACCTTCCCTTCGAAGCGCTTGAGCAGCATCTCGACCGCCGGCGCAGCCTGCTTGCAGTTCGGGCATTCGAAGTCGCCGTACTCCACCACCACTACGCGCGCGTCTGCGGGGCCGATCTGATGATCGGCGGCATTACCGGTTCGATCAGGTCCACCATGTGGCGCCTTCTTTGATTTGTCAGGTGAGTCTATTTGTCGGACTGCAGGTGCGCTTCGATGAACCACAGCTGCTTGTCGATCTCCCGCGAGATCTCCGTGAAGATGTCTGCGGTATCCGCATCGCCGAACTGCGCGGTACTGTCGATTGCGGCGCGCATCGAAGCGCCGTATGCACTCAGCCGATCCGCAACCGCCGCTACGTAAGCCACGCCGGTGTTGATGTCGAGCGGAAACTCCGCAAGTGACGACTGCTTGGCGACGACGCGCGCGGTGCCGTCCGCGCGTCCACCCAACGCGGTGATACGTTCGGCGAGAAGATCGCTTTGATCTGCCGCAATCGTCGCGATCGCGTCGAAGAGTTCGTGCAACGCGATGAAGTTCGGACCCTTCACGTTCCAGTGCGCCTGCTTGATCTGAGTGAACAGGTCGATGGCGTCGGCGAGTCGCTTCTGCAGCAACGCGATGCTCTGCTCGCGGATGTTGGGCGACAGATCGATACGGGTTTTGTACATCGCATGCTCTCCTGATTACTTCGAATTGCGGGTGCCTCAGAATGCACCAACCGGCCAACGGCGACCATACGGACAACGCGGCTTGATCCGACACACCGTTTGCACGCACCTTTTTGAAGCAGATTGAATGCGGAGTACCCCTTCATGAGTCGTCGCCCTACCGAATTCTGTCCGAGTGCCATATCGCATTGTCTCGGCGTGCTGCTGCTGGCGCTGACCGCATTCGCACACGCGGCGGCCACGCCGGAAGATCGCTTCGCAACGGTCAACGGCTTCAAGCTGCACTATCTCGAGTCCGGTAGTTCCGCATCGGAGAAAGTGCCGATGGTCGTGTTGCTGCACGGCTACGCCGAGACGAGCCGGATGTGGCTGCCGTTGATGGCGCAACTCGCCGCTACGCATCGGGTCATCGCGCCCGACCTGCGCGGCGCAGGCGGATCGGAGAAACCCGAATCCGGCTACGACAAGAAGACGATGGCACAGGACATTCACGCCCTCGTTCAGTCGTTAGGCGCGAAGCAGATAATCATCGTAGGTCACGACATCGGTCTGATGGTCGCTTACGCGTATGCCGCGCAATACCCCGACAGGTGAACAAGATCGTGCTGATGGACGCGTTCCTGCCCGGCGTGGGCGACTGGACCAGCGTCTGGCTGCTGCGCGATCTGTGGCACTTTCATTTCTACGGCGAGACGCCGCTGAAGCTCGTCGACGGCAGAGAGCGAATCTACTTCGAACATTTCTGGAACGACTTCGCCGCCGACCCGAAACACTCCGTACCGGAAGCCGATCGCGCGTTCTACGCCGCGCAGTACGCGCAACCGGGCGGCATGCGCGCCGGCTTCGAGTACTTCAAAGCGTTCCCGCAGGATGCCGTCGACTTCGAAGCGTTCTCGAAAACAAAACTGAAGATGCCGATGCTGGTACTCAGCGGCGAGAAAGCGGGCGGCCAATTCCTGATCGAGCAAGGCCGCATGGTGGCCACCGACGTGAACGGCGTGATCATCAAGGGATCGGGACACTGGCTGATGGAAGAGGCGCCCGATCAGGTGCTGCCGCTGCTGGTCGGGTTCATCAACGGGCCCGCGCCGCATTGAAGACGTCGGTCGTATTCGATTTCGGCGGCGTGTTGATCGATTGGGATCCACGCCATCTGTATCGCAAGTTGCTGCCGGACGATGCATCCATCGAGACGTTCCTGTCGACGGTCTGCACACCTCAATGGAACGAACAGCTGGACGCAGGCCGCCCGTGGTCGGAGGCGGTCGACGAACTCAGCGCGCGTGTGCCGCACCATCGAACGCTGATCGAGGCGTATTGGAAACGCTGGCCCGAGATGATGCGCGGCACCATCGCCGGGAGCGTTGCCGTAGCAGATGAGCTCCGGCGCCGAGGCGTGCCGCTGTACGGTCTGACGAACTGGTCGGCCGAAACGTTCCCGTATGCCCAACAGCGGTTCGACTTCCTCGCATGGTTCTCCGGAATCGTGGTGTCGGGTGTCGAGGGCGTCATCAAACCTTCGCCGGAGATCTTTCGCATTCTCATCGAACGCTTCGACCTACGGACGAACGATATCGTCTTCATCGACGACAACCCCGCCAACGTCGAGGCGGCCCGCGCGCTCGGCATCGACAGCCATCGGTTTCAAAGCACGGAGAGTCTTCGAGGGTACCTCGTCGAACACCGGTTGCTATAGGCGCAACCGAGTGAACTCGTCGGCTAGAACGACTTCACCAGCTGAATCCAGCCTTGTGCACCGGAGTTCGATCCGGCGACGTCGTCGTCGGAATCCACCTGCCACGCGACGCTGCCTCGCAGCGTGAAGCCGTGAACGATGTCGACGTTCAGGCCAACACCGGCGCCGTAGAGTTCGACGTGATTCTGCGTCGGCAGAAACGGGTCGGTGTTGACGCGCACGCTGCCGCCATCGAAGAACGCGAATGCCTGCGGATGCGTGAACCAGCGGTACGAAGGCCACGAATACCGCAGTTCGGCCGTGCCGAGTAATCCTTCGTCGCCGATGCCGACGCCCTGATCGTACGCGCGCACCGCGTTTGGTCCGCCGAGTACGAACTTCTGCGACGAGTCGAGGTTCTTGCTCGCGTATTGCCCTTGCATCGATAGATACAACTGCAGCGAACCCGTCAGGTTCTGCAGACGCAGCAGCGAATAGATGACCGTATCGAAGTTGCCTTCGGTTTCGGCAGTGGCCGCGTCGATCTGCGCGGCGAGACCGTTCTGAAGATGCACGTCGCCGTGTCCGTACGTCAGCGATGCCGCGTTGATGGCGCCGCCGAACCAGTCGTCGCGCAAGCTGCCCGAGACGCTCAGCAGGCCCGATTGCAGCCGCCGCGGATTCACCGAGTTCGTCGAATCGATTTTGTCTTCGAGGTCGAAGTAGTTGTACGCCAACTGCACGTCGAGCGAGCCGCGCGTCGAGCGCACCAGCGGATACTGCGTGAATAGCGTGTAGATGTTCGCGTCGCCGTCTGCATCGAGCGCGCTGAACTTCTCGCCGAGCGAATAATAGGTATGCGAAACCGCGCCGCCGACGCGCAGCCCGTTGCCTGACAACGGCAGCTGATACGCAGCGCGGCCGTACCAGAGGCCGCTGTCTTGCGAAATGAGTCCCCGCACGGTCAACAGATCGCCGCGCCCCGCGAGGTTTGCCGCGGCAACGCTGCCGCCATAACGACCTTCGCCGGTGTACCGGTTGCCGTAGTTGTCTGCTTCGAGCGTGCCGCTGTACGTCTGCGTCGGTAATACGTTCACGATCAGATCGGCGGTGCCCACACGCTGGCCCGGCGTGAGCGTGGCCGACACTGCAACACCGGAGAGATCTCTGAGCAACAACAGTTCTCGATCGAGCGGCGCCGTTTCGATGACGCTGTCGGTGGCAGGCGTGCGCAACGTATCGCGAACCAGGCTCTCGGAGAGCCTGCTCTGATTGCGTACATCGAGTTCCCCGTAGCGGCCTTCGAGCACCGCGATTTCGACGCCACCGCGATCGATGCTCTGTGCAGGCACATAGGCGCGCGCCACTGGGAATCCGTTGGCACGATAGAACCTGGTGATACGTTCCGCCGCGGCCTGCAGGTCGGCCAGAGTGACCTGGTGTCCGGCGACGCCATCGATCAGCGGCAGCAATTCGAGATCGCTGAATGCCGTGGCACCGCTGATGCGAACGCTGCTGACGGCGAATTTCGTAGCGGCGCCCGCTTCGAGCGCGGGTCGGGAAGACTTGTCGACCTGCAACGACGGGTCCGCTTTAGGCGGCACTACGGGGCGCTTCTGTTCGAGTTCGCGCAGCGTAGTTCCGATATCGGGCGGTGGTTCAGCCGCGCCGCACGCGAGTGAAACCGTCAGCGCAAAGGCGCCGGCCGCGCGCAGCGCGGCGCATCTGAATGTGTTGGTCACGGTTACTGAACCGATACGCCGGCCGGCAGCCGGATGCCGGCGCCTTCGCGTGTAAACGCTGCGTCTTCTATCGGTTGCGGGCCAAGTGCGTTCTGAGAACACCATTCCTGTCCTTCTGCTTCCTGCAGTCCTGTGCACGAGCCTTGCGTCTGCAAGGCAGTAGCGATGGCGCCTGCAAGACCCTCGAGCCCATCTTCGGGCGGTGCCGGGTCGGCGCGCGGTGTAATGACCAACGCGGTCGCGTTGGCCGGATCCTGTGTGAACGTGTAGTTGCCGAAGTTCGCCAACAACCCCGATCCGTTGATCGCGTAGATTCCGACCTGACTCGAATCCGCCGCGGTGGTTTCGAATACCGCCGTACCGGTGGTGGCCGACGCTTCCGTGTCTGCGCCGACAAAGCCGACGACGCTTCCGCCGAACGTGGGGAACGGGGTGTTCACCGCGATGCGATCGTGCGTGGCAACGTACGTCAGCGACGCGGGTGTGATGTCGGCGAGCGTGGTCGCAATGGTGTTGACGGTGTAGTTGCCGGCATCCGTCCCGGCGAGTGACAGGCCTGTGCCCGTCACCGTCTTGCCGGTTCCGGCGTTTCTGTCGGCAAACGTTGCTGCGCCGCCGACATACGTCACGTCGTCGCCGCTGATCGCGCCCGTCAGGGTTCGATTCGCAATTGTCGCGGTGTTGGTGCCGTCGTATACCTTGCCGGCAGCGGTAATCGCACCGGTGATACCCAGCGTTGCGATATCGGCCGTGGTGGTTGCGGTGTTATTGACCGTGTAGTTCGCGGCCTCGGTGCCTGCAAGCGACAGCCCGGTTGCCGTCACGACTTTACCGAAGCCTGCGTTTTTGTTCGCAAATGTCGCGGTACCGCCGACATACGTCACGGAGTCGCCCGCGAGTACACCTGTGAGCGTGCGCGCGTTGATCGTCGCCGCCACCGTGCCGTCGTACGTTTTGTTCCCCGCCAGAATTGCACCGACCAGCGCGGCTGGATCGATGACGCCCGTGAAGTCGTCCACCAACGCCACCGTGTAGTTGCCGCCGCCGTTACCGTCGTTGACGGTGTAGCTTGCAACCGAGAGTTCTTTGCCCGTGCCTGCGTTCCGGTCCGCGTAGGTCTGGCTCAGACCGGTTACGGTGTCGCCCCCCACCAGGCCCGTTATTGTCGGCGTTGCAGCCGCGCTCACCGTGCCGTCGTACGTTTTGGTGTTGGTTGCCGCGGCAATCGTCAGCGACGCCGGCGTGATCGACGCCGTCGTGGTCGCGGTGGTGTTCACCGTATAGTTTCCGGCGTCCGTACCGGCCAGCGACAAACCGGTTGCCGTCACCGTTTTTCCGGGTGCGACATTCCTGTCTGCGAACGTCGCCGTGCCGCCGACATAGCTCACCGAATCACCGGCCACTACGCCGGTGAGTGCTCTGCCGGTGATTGTCGCAGCGACAGTGCCGTCGTACGTCTTGTTCGACGCCAGAATCGCGCCAACCAAAGCAGCGGGATCGATCACGCCGGTGAAATCGTCGACCAGCGTTACCGCGTAATTGGCGCCGCCGTTGCCGTCGTTGACGGTGTAGCCCGCGACGGACAGCGTTTTACCGGTGCCGGCGTTCCTGTTCGCGTAGGTCTGCACGAGATTGGTCGCCGTGTCGCCCCCCACCAGGCCCGTTACCGTCGGCGTTGCGGCCGCGCTGACCGTGCCGTCGTACGTCTTGGCATTGGTAGTGGCGGCTATCGTCAACGCTGCAGGTGTAATCGTCGCAGTGGTAGAGGCCGTAGTGTTCACCGCATAGTTTCCGGCGTCCGCGCCGGTCAACGACAAGCCGGTTCCAGTGACGGCTTTGCCCGCTCCGGCATTGCGGTCCGCAAACGTCGCCACACCGCCAACGTACGAGACGTCGTCGCCCGCGACGACACCGCTGAGCGTGCGGCCGGTAATTGCCGCAACGTTACTGCCGTCGTAGACCTTGTTCGCGGCTGCGATGCTGCCGATCAACGTCGCCGGATCGATGACACCGGTGAGGTCGTTCACCAACGCAACCGTATAGTTGTTGCCGCCGTTGCCGTCGTTGATCACATAAGTGGCAACGGACAACGTCTTGCCGACGCCTGCGTTGCGGTCCGCGTACGCCTGGCTCAACGAGCCGACCGTGTCGCCGCCCAACAGACCCGTCACCGTCGGGATTGCCGCAGCGCTCACGGTGCCGTCGTATGTCTTGGTGTTCGTCGTCGCGGTGATGGTCAGACCCGCGGGCGTGATGCTGCCGATGTTGGCGTTCGCCGTCGTGGCGGACATCTGATAGCCGTAAACCGCCGCGCCGCCGTTGCTCGCATTCGTGATAGCGAGCCCCGAGACGCTCACGTTCTTGCCTGTGCCGACGTTGCGGTTGTCGAACGTGCCGTTCACCGGATTGTTCAAAGTCACCACGTCGCCGTCGATCGCACCGACCGTCGCATAGTTCGACGGCGTCAGCGTCGCTACGGCGTTGCCGTTGTACGCGCGCGTCACGGTGCCCACCAGCGTCGGCGTTATTGCGGGCGCGACGGAATAGAGGAAGCCGTTGCCGCTGCCCAACACCGGCGATATTCCGTAGTTCGCGTTGTATTGCTTGAACGCGTACGCGAGGCCGCCGCGGTTTCCCGTGGCCGGATTCGACGACCACACGAGCCAACGACCGCCGCCGGCCGCACTCAATGCGGAAGGACCCGCGTTGTTGACGAAGTTGTTCGCCGCAACCAGCACCAGCGCGTCGCCCGACGCCGTGGTTGCGATGGGGCCGTTCAAGGTGATGTCGCCGGCAAACGTCTGCGCACGCAACGAGCCGACATTCGAATTCGCGAACGATAGGCCGTTAGCGTCGACGAGATTCACTGCGCCTGCGTTCGTGAACCGGACGCTACCCAGGTCGTTCAGCGGATTCAGCATCGTGACGGCACCCGAACCCGCGACGAACGTCAGCGCACCGGACGACGCGTTGACCGGTCCCAGCGCGGTGATCGACGAGTTGGTGGTCTGCAGGGTTGCCGGCGTACCGACGACGAGCGCGCCGCCGTAAACCTGCGCGCCGGTGGTGCGCATGAGACCGCCGTTGATCGCGGTGGTGCTGCCGCCGGTGCTTGCGAACGACGTCAGTGCCGTGGTGTTGCCGACCGCGCCACCGAACGTCACGGTACCGAAACCGGTTTGAGTCAGGGCTTGAGCACCGTTCACGGCGCCGTTCAACGTCAACGAATTGCCGAAGTTCGGCACGCCGATCGTACTCGCCGATGCCAGCGTGATCGGGCCGGCGAGCAACGCACTGCCGAGTCCGGTCAACGATCCGTTACCGGTCGGACCGACACCGTTCAACGTCACCGCTTCGGCGCCGACGTTCACCCCGGCAATCTGCAACTGCGCGCCGTTCGCCACCGTCGTACCCGCGGCGGTCGTTCCCAGTGCCGTCGAGTTCGAGGCAACCAATACGCCGGCATTGATCGCGGTAGCGCCCGAATACGTGTTCGCACCGTTCAGCACCACCGTGCCGGCACCACGCTTGGTCAACGTGCCGGCTCCGCCGATCGTGCTCGCCACCGTCGTATTGGCCGCGTCGCCGAATGTGAGTCCTGCGCCGAGCGTCAGCGTCGTACCGAGCGCGCCGCTGAGACTGCCGATGGTTTCGGCGCTGCTCACCAGCAGAGCGCCGCCGTTGAGTGCGACCGCGCCGGTATCGGCGAGCGCGGAGCCGCCTGACAACGCCACTGAGCCGCCATTGATCGTAACCGGGCCCGTGAACGTGTTGACGCCCGCCAACGTCAGCGCGCCCGCGCCCGCCTTAGTCAGTCCTCCCGTTCCACTCATCACGCCCGAGTATGTCGTGGTACCCGTTTCGTTCACGGTCAGCGTATTGCCGTTCAGCGTGACTCTGCCGCCGGTGGTGCCGCCGCCGCTCAGGTTGCCGATTGCTTCGTCGTTGGTCAGATCGAGCGATGCCGTTGCCACGTTCGCAAGCGTCACCTGTGACGCGTCGCCGATCGCGCTGCCGCCCGACGCGCGCAACGTTCCTGCGCTGATCGTGGTGACGCCGGAATACGTGTTGAGGCCGCTCAGCGTCATCACGCCGGCGCCGGTTTTCGTCAGGCCGCCGGTGCCGCTCATCGCGCCGGAGTACGTTGTGGAGGCACCGTTCCCGCCGGTCGTCAGCGTCGCGCTGCCCAGCGTAATGTCGCCGCCGCCCGCTACCGAACCCACCGTTTCCGAGAAGCTGTTGAGATCGAACAGTGCACCGCTGGCCACAGTTACCGCGCTCGTGTCCACGATGCGGCTCGCAGCGCCAAGGCGCAGCGTGCCGGCATTGATGTTGGTGGCGCCGGTGTAGGTGTTCGCGCCGGAGAGCAGCACCGTCCCCCCAGTGGACTTGTTCAGCGCAACGGCGCCGCCGAGAACGCCGGTTACCGTGCCGGACTGCAGATCGAAGTCGGTGGCCGAAGTGAGCACACCGGTGGTGCCGGTGATCGAACCCGATTGCAGCTGCACGCCGGCAACCGTGTCGCTGCGCGTGGTCAGCGCCAACGTGCCGCCGTTCACCACAACCTGAGTGCCGTTCGCGAGTACGTTGTTCGCACCCAGCGCCAGGGTGCCGTTAGTCACCGTGGTAGCGCCGGTGTAGGTGTTCAAACCGGAAAGCGTCAGCGACGCAACACCCTGTTTGGTGAGACCACCGGTTCCGCTGAGGATGCCTGCGTAGGTCGTACCAGCCGCTGCGTTCACGGTGAGCGTGTTGCCGTTCAGCGTGATGTTGCCGCCGGTCGCGCCGCCACCGGTCAAATTGCCGATCGTTTCGTTGTTGGTCAGATCGAGCGACGCGCCCGCCGTGTTCGCGAGCGCTACCTGCGACGCATCTGCGATCGCATTGCCGCCCGACGCCCGCAGCGTTCCGCCATTGATCGTGGTTGCACCGGTGTAGGTGTTGACGCCGTTCAGCGTAAGCACGCCGCCCCCGCCTTCGTCAAACCGCCCGTGCCGCTGATCGCGCCGGAATACGTCGTCGAGGTGCCGTTACCGCCCGCCGTCAATGTTCCCGAACCCAGCGTGATGCTTCCGGCGCCGGCGATCGAGCCGACCGTCTCGGCAAAGTTGTTGAGATCGAACGTGGCACCGCCGGCGACCGTCGTTGCGCTGGTGTCGGCGATGCGTGCGGCTGCGCCGAGGCGCAGCGTGCCGGCATTGATGTTCGTGGCGCCGGTGTAGGCGTTCGCACCGGAGAGCAGTACCGTCCCCCCGGTAGACTTGTTCAGCGCCACGGTTCCGGACAGCGCCGCGGTGACGGTTCCCGATTGCAGATCGTAGTCGCTGGTCGACGTCAGTATGCCGCTGGTGCCCGTGATCGAGCCCGACTGCAACTGCACGCCCGCGACGGTGTCGCTGCGCGTGGTCATCGACAGCGTGCCGCCGTTCACGACGAGGTTCGTCGAATTGCCGAACACGTTGTTGGCACCGGCCGCCAGCGTTCCGCGCATTGATCAGCGTTTGTCCGCTGTACGTAGTTCACGCCGGACAACGTCAGCGCGCCGGCGCCGTTCTTGATCAGGCCGCCGGTTCCGCTGACGCACCGGAGTACGTGGTGGTGCCAGCCTGGTTCACCGTAAGAGTGTTCGCATTCAGCGTGACGTTGCCGCCGGTAGTGCCGCCGCCGCTGAGGTTGCCGATCGTTTCGCGCGTTGGTCAGATCGAGCGTCGCGCCCGCTGTGTTCGCAAGCGTTACCTGCGACGTATCGGCGATGGCATTGCCGCCCGACGCACGCAACATGCCCGCATTGACGGTCGTGGCACCGGTGTACGTGTTCGCGCCGCTCAGTGTCATCACACCGGCACCCGCTTTCGTCAGCCCACCGGTTCCGGTCGCTGCCCCCGAGTACGTCGTCGATGCGCCGTTGCCGCCGGCCGTCAGCGTGCCGCTGCCGAGCGCGACGTTGCCTGCGCCCGCGAGCGAGCCGACGGTGTCGGAGAAGTTGTTCATGTCGAACATGGCGCCGCTCGCCACCGTCACCGCGCTGGTGTCGGCAATGCGGTTCGCCGCACTCAGACGCAACGTACCGGCGTTCACGTTCGTGGCACCGGTATAGGTGTTCGCACCGGCCAGCACCAGCGTGCCGGCGCTCTGTTTATTGATACCTAAATTCGCGCCGCTCATCACACCCGACAGCGTCAGCTGTGTACCCGTGACATTGACCGCGCTGTTGGCGCCGAGCGCGACATTGCCCGCGAGCGAACTCGTGCCCGCGCTCGCCAGAATCGTGCCGCCGTTTACCGTCAGCGCTTCCGTGCTGCTGTAGGCGACGTTGCGCAGATCCAGCGTTGCGCCGGAAGCAATGGTCGTTCCGCCCGCGCTCGTGCCGAGCGCATTGTTTGCCGTGACCGCAAGCGTGCCTGCGTTGACGGCGTGGCGCCGGTGTATGTGTTGGCGCCGACAGCGTCAACGTGCCGATGCCCTGTTTCATCAACGCGCCGGAACCCGCGATCGAATCGCCAGGTTCTGCGTGATCGCGCCGGACGAATTCAACGTGAGCGTCCCGCACCGAGGTTGATCGTGCCGAGATTCAAAATGCCGTTGGCACCGGTCATCGAAACCGCGCCGCCCGCGGTCGACAGATCGAAGCCATTCATCTGGATCCGTGTTCAGCGCATTGAACGTCAACGATCCCGTGGTCGTCGGCATCGCGAGGCTGGTCTGAAAGATGATGTCGCGGTTCGCCTGCAACTGAATTGCGTTGTTCACCGGCAACGCCGTCAGCGTGCTGCCGAGCACGTAGAAGTCGTTGACGCCGTTGTTCGATTGGAATGGGTTCGTCGTATCCGGCAGCGCGCCGCCGACGGGTGCCGCAGCGATATAGAGGTCGTTCGGATCGAGCAGCAGCGTGCCGATGGCACCGTTGCGGTGCCGACGTATCGACGCGCCGATCGAAACCGAGCTGTTGTTTACCCGACACTTCGACGAAGCCGCCGTCGCCGCCGCTGCGCCACCGGTCGCGCTGATGGCACCGTGAAAGCGCGTGTCACCGTCGGCCCAGACCACCACCTGGCCGCCGTTGCCGGAGTCAGTGCATCGGCATGGATCTCGCCGACGAGCCGACAAAGGTGCGCGTCCGCGTTGCTGCACGTCGGCATCGCCGCCCTGATAGCCGCCGCCGACACGAACGCGCCGCCGCCCGCGGCGCCAGAGGCGTCGAGGCGCGCGCGTCGAGCAACGCCACCTTGTCGCCGGTCACATTGATTCGCCCGCCCGTTTCGCCTGCGCCCGTTCCCGACGCATCGAGCGTTCCCGCTGACCGACACCACGCCGCTGTCGCCGCCCTCGAGGCGAATCACGCCGTCGCGGCTGCTGACGCTGCGCGCTTCGATGACGCCGTCGTTGTTCACCACGCTCGACAGCAGCGCATCTTTCGCCCGCGCAGACATAATCACGGTGCCGCCGTCGGCTTGAATGAGCTGACGGTTCTGCGCGAGCGCGCCCAGCGCCGCCTTGTCCACCGTAAAGCCGACCAGCTGATTGTCGGCGATGCTCAGCGTCACCTGACTGCCGGCACCGAGGGCCACCGTCCGCCGTTTGCGCGGATCACGCCTTCGTTCGCAACCGACGGCGCGATGAACGCGACGTAGCCGCCTTGCGCGGCCGTGATGTTGCCCTGGTTCAGCATTCCCGGCACCGGCGGCGTCTCCGGCGAACGTATAGCGGCCCGCCAGAAAATCGTCGTTGGAGAGCGAAGGGTCGACGCAACGATGCCGCCAACATCGACCTGCGCGCCGGCGCCGAACAGCACGCCGTTCGGATTCAGCAGGAACACCTGTCCGTTGGCGGACAACGAACCGAGGATCGTCGAAGGGTCCTGGCCGAGAATGCGGTTCAGCGCGATGGCTTGCGACGACGGTTGGTTGAACGTCACCGACTCGCCACTGCCGATGTTGAAGCTCTGCCAGTTGATGGCGAGCCGCGAGCTCGACTGATCGATGGTGACGGCGTTGCCGCTCTGCGTGATCGCGCCGCTGCCCGCCGTCACTTCGCTACCGCTCGGTGCGGCGTGTACGAACGAAGCGTTCGTCAGCAACAGGATCGCGATCGAACCGCGAATTCGGTGTGAGGTGTCGCGACGATGCCGCACGTCAATCTTTTGACGCATTCTTCGCCCATTCCGCCATTAGTCCGTCGAGCATTGTCACAGGAACGCCAGCAATCCGCGCGTTCCTACCCCAGGAGTGTGACCGTTAGCTCATGAGCGGGACAGTATCGCGCGATGCATCGCGACGTTAGGCGCAACGTGTAGCGGTGATGCAACGACACGCACCGCTCATCGGCAGATATCAGCCGTTAGTCAAAGTCGAAGCGAAGCACGTCGGCACTGGGGCCGGTGACCGTGAATGCAACTCGGCAGGGTCGATCGTGAAGCAGATCGGGCAGATCCCAAGCGCCGCTCGCGACGAGTCCGCGAGCGGCGCCGAATCCGATCAGATCTCCCGGATGATCTCAGTAGCGACCAGACAGTTCGCGATGTCGCGCGTACCGACTGCGCTGATCTCGACACCCAGCGGCACGTTGCTCGGGTGAGTAATCGTCGCCACGCCGCCAACGGTTTCGATCTGCGTGATCTCCGTGTCGCCATTCACGACGACACATTGCGCGGATGCCGGAGGTGCCGGCGTGAGCGTGTATTTTCCGGCGGTTGTCGTCGTCGCGAGTGAACCGACCAGTTCCTCTTCCACGACCACCGCCGCACCTTGCAGCACCACGAACGAGCGCAGGAATTCATCAGAGGTATTGGGATTGACCACCGCACCCTCCGCTTCGGTTGCGCGGCAACGTTCGATGTCGGTGCGCGGGATCCGCGTGGCGGCGCCTTCGGCGTTCTCGGAGAACACCGCGGTCTGTTGCGCCACGCTCACTTCTCGCGGCACCGGGTTCAACAGGCAAACGGCACTCACCTCGTCGAGATTCATCGTGCCCGGATCGGTCGCAACAGTGGGGTCCGGAACGAAGTCGGACGAGATGCCACGCTCGCGATTGAACGTATCGCGCGAGCCGATGGCGATAACTGCGGGTATGAATTTGTCGGGCGAAGCCAACGGGTCGAATTTTCCGTACATGACGACAGGATCGTTCGCGGTCAGCCCAGCGAACCCATCGTTGAGCGGACTCGCCTGGGCATCGAAATAGGTCGTATCGACATCGGGATCGGTGAACACGCAGACGTCCTGCGGATTCGGAGCATGCGTATCGTCGGATACGCGCCGGATGTTGCAGACATCGAGCGTCGTTGCACCCGAGTTGATCGAGTCGATCGTGCCTTCTACGCGAAACAGCTTGTCGAACGCGGGCTGCGCACTGATCGTTGCAAAGACGACCGGCCGGAATCGTACGCCGCCGTTGCCCGTCGTAACGATGTGGATCGAGCGATCGAGATCGAGATCGACGTTGACGATGATCTCCTCGCCACCGCGAACCTGGAACGTGCCTTGTGGGTTGATGTCGACCTTCTGCAGTCCGTTGAGCCGCACTTCGTCGCTCTGAACGACATTGCCGGCCGCGTCGGTCTTAATCAGCGTCAGGCTGTCAAGAATCAAGCGGATCTTGCTGTATGTACCAGCAACGACCTCACGTTTGATCAGCAGTTCCGAAAAGTTGCTGAGCGCGAGGAAGTCGATTTCCTTCGGCGTGTCGAGAACCAGAACGTCCTGGCCGCCATCCGACAGGAAGCGGATTTCACTGATCACCATCACGACTTTCGAATAACCGTCGATCGGTCCGTCTGCCATCGTAATGGTGACGGTTCCCGTCTGTGCGCTGGGCGTCGACGACCCACCGCTGCCACCGCCGCCGCACGCCGCCATCAGCGACGAGAGGAAAAGCGCGAAGAACCATTTGGTACTGCTCATGAAGAACCCCTTTGTAAATCTGTTACTGCGGAGGACCGTGGCGGTTGCCGCCAGGGTCGTCATTGCGCGAATTGCCCTTTCCCTGCTGCTTCGCCTCGTCTCGCGCCAGATCCGTCAAGTCCTTGTTGCGCGCCTCTTCGCTCACCTGCTGACCGAACTCCCGGCCGGACTCGGCAGATTTGTCCTTTCCGGTGCTGGTTGCGTCTGCACCCGTCGTCTTCGATGCGTTCGATGCAGCGCGATCGGGCAGATCGATCACCTTAACGACATCGTCAGGCGTGGCCCCTTCGTCGACGACCGTGATGGTCGCTTCGTCTCCCGAGTCCGCGCGCGCCATCGACGACGCAAACAAGGCGAGACTCAGGCACAGGAAGATCGATTTGGATGTCATCACGCCCTCTCGCTACGCTTCAGCACGTTTGGCCTCGGAACTGTTCGTCGCCGGGTAAACGGCAACGCGCACGTCTTGCTTCGTCTGCCCGTACCACAATGCGACGTCGAAATGGCTTTCCGCTTCATCCATCAGAGTCAGCGGCAGTGCGAGCAGGTTCTTCCCTTCGGAGAGATCGGTGCGCCATTCGATCCTTCGCTCGTTCGGAAAACCGGCGAGTTCCAGGTTGTCGGCCAGTTGGATGATCACGGTCGCCGCGTTCTGCTCTTCCGGGCTGTCGATGACAACGCGTACCGTCTTGCCTTGATGCGCTGTCAAGGTGACCTGTGCGACCGCCGTAACCGGACGCGGGTGGTTCACCTGGCCGAACATCAAGCCGAACGCGACTGTCATGACACCGATCGACGCGGCAAACGCCATACGCCGTCGGTGCGCGATCGAATTCTCGTGGATGGCGTGCGCAATGGCCCGATCGACGAAGTCTTCGTCCGGAACTTCCGCCGGCTGCAGGCTCAGCGCGCGGTCGAGCCGCCAGTCGCCCAGGTCTTCGCTGCAGTCATCGCAGATCGCCAGATGCGCCTGCGTCCGCGCGTCGAGCGGGCCATCGCTATCGACCAACGCGCGAATCGCGATTCTGGCTTCTTCACATTTCATAGTCGCTCACACGCTCCGATGCGGGGGAAAGGTTCCAATTCGAGGAGCTTTTTCAACTGCGCTCTCGTCCTGTGGAGACGTGACTTCATCGTTCCCAGCGGCACATCCAGCATCTGCGCCACTTCTTCCAGCGTGAAGCCGTCTATCAAATGCAACCCCACTAGCAGTTGCTGGTCGCGGCGCAATCGGCCCACCGCCCACCGCACCCGATCCGACAGTTGCATCGCGCCTGCACGCTGTTCGGGTTCCTGCGCCGGGTCCGCGATTTCCAGATGGCTCGGTTCGGACACCGTGGGAGCCCGGCTGCGCCGCCGCATCAGGTCGACGAATTGGTGGTAAACGACCCGCATCAGCCATTGTCTGAGATCGCGCACCTGCGCCATTTCGTTAGTACGCGGGTACAGTTTCGCGAGAACGTCCTGGACCAGATCCTCCGCATCGGGGCGGTTTCTGAGCAATCGGTGCGAAAACCGATAAAGCGCGAGAACGTGCGGGCGCACCAACTCTTCGAATCGCTTGGATCGAGCCTGCGGCAGATCGATGAACGGAACATGCGCCATTACAGCGTCACACGATGCCCACGGCAGAAAGGTTCCACTGTGAGTCGCAAAAGGTGAACCGGATCGCAATGCCTTACATGAGATGTTACAAGTGCCCGCTCGCCACCCATCATCGCGCAGGAGGTCATACATTGATCAGCGCTCGCGTTCCGAATGTCACGATATCGATTCTGTTCGGCTGCGTGCTCGGCTGTATGGTTGCGCACGATGCGCATGCGGCGCCTCCCGACGGCAAAGGCAAACCAGACAAAGGGTCGTCACAACAACTCCCGGATGAGCCGAGCGCCACTCTGATCCGTCCAGAGCTCCGCTACGATGACATCCGTCGCATCGCCATCGAGCAGCACTACACCGGCTACAAGGCACTGCCGCCGGGAATCGCCAAGAACCTTGCACGCGGCAAACCGTTGCCTCCGGGGATCGCCAAAAAGACGCCTCGCTCCGAATTCGTTCAACGGTTGCCGACGTACCCCGACTACGAGTGGAAGCGTTGCGGCACCGATCTCGTGCTGGTTCAGGTCGCGACGCAAGTCGTCGCCGAGGTGCTGGCAAACATCTTCCAGTAGACGTGCGACAGACTGCCTCGCAAATAGCTTGCCGCGTACTTTGTGCCTCGCTCCTGCTATGTAGCATGCACTCCTGGTGTGCGAGCAACGATGACTACCGGCTGGGTATCGATGCCTTCAAACAAGGGCGTTACGAAGAAGCGCGGCAGCTTTTTGTCCGTGTGTACGATGCCGGCGGACGCGAACCGACGCTGTTCTACAACCTGGGTTCGGCCGAATTCAAACTCGGTGACTACTCTGCGGCACGGCGTTCGTTCCAAACCATCGCGAACGATCCGAAATGGGGTGCGTTGGCGGAATACAACCTCGGTCTCATCGAAGACAAGCTGGGCAACGTCGACAGGGCCCAACAACATTACCGTGTCGCGTACGACGCTGCGCAATCCGACAAACTCAAGGAGCTCGCGGCGCGCAAGATCGGCCAACCGG
This sequence comes from uncultured Gammaproteobacteria bacterium, assembly GCA_963822125.1. Classification (GTDB taxonomy): domain Bacteria; phylum Pseudomonadota; class Gammaproteobacteria; order Pseudomonadales; family Azotimanducaceae; genus DATJGR01. The sequence goes on from CAWGGQ010000020.1 coordinate 344,105, forward strand.
AAGCGGACCACGATAACGACGACTGGTTCGGGCTGGTCTCCCTCGGCGCCGGTTACGACGACAACGTCGTACTACTGAACGATCAGTCGCTCGTAGACGTCAGCAACGAGTCGACTATTTCGCCGAAGCCTTCGCGAGCGCAAGCCACTTCGTGCAGGGCAACGTTGAGCGTGGCTGGCGTGCGGATGCACTCGCCTACTATCGCGGCTACAGCGACTTGAACGACTTCGACTATGGATCGACGACGCTCGGCATGACCTACAACACCATGACGCCCACCGCACAATGGCAATTCGGCGGCCGCGCCAACGCGCAATTCGTCCGGCGGCGATGCGTACACGGCGTCCGCAACCT
>CAWGGQ010000021.1:0-3148 GCA_963822125.1 uncultured Gammaproteobacteria bacterium
TCGAAGGCGAACACGAAGAACTGGTTCGGATTCGGCTTGCCTGAAACGCTGCTCGCATCATTCTGGTATCATTTGCGATGAACAACATAAAAATAATAATTTCATCAGACCTCCAGGTGGAGATTGCAACGCAAAGCCTTCCAGTTTTGCGGGAAATATATGTAGCCAGGTGATGCCAGCACCGTTCAATGCGGCGACCACATCGAGGAACAGCGTTTTCGCAACGGCCTTGCCTGCGAGATTTGCGGCACCCGTAATCTGCACCAACGTCGGCGGCGCTGGAAACATCGATCTGATAAGCGAGCTTTACGACGGCGTTGGAGCCATAGCCGAGACCTTTGCCGTCGCGCTCGTCGACGAGCAGTTCGTGGTCGTTGATCGCGACGACGTCGCTGACGGTCGGGTGCTTGGGCTTGCTGGGGGTGCCGATGTTCGTCAGCTCATACGCGAACTGCGAGACCGCGCCGGTGCGATGTCGATGCCCACGATGCGCGTAGAAGCGACATCGGTTCCATTGTCCTGTTGGAGAGGGCCTGCATCGCTCCATTGCAGCGTGCTTCCGTCGGGGCTGATCGCGAGGCCCCTCCATGCCCTTGTTCGTGATTCGGCCCTGCGTGTTGCCGGAAATCTCCACGTCGCCCTTGGATCGCAGGTTCATCGCGAATTATCGGGCAACCCGAACGCGCGGATAGCGTTTACCGGTGCTGCGCTGGAACTGGTACACGAAGGGGCCGTACTCGTCGCTGACGTACGCGGTGTCGCCGTCGTTCGAGACGCGGATGATTCCGGATCGAAGCGACCATCGGATTCGACGAAAGTCGGGTCGGGTCGAAGTTGTCGGAGCGTCCCTGAAGTAATTGGTGCGTTCGCGTATTCAAAGACGGCGCCCCGCTGCCGAGCCAAGCCCTGCCCGCTGCCGTAGACGAGGGGCATGGTGCTCGAGGAGCAGCGTCGTATCGGTGACAAACGGGGTCAGCGTGAATGGCAGTGCGCCGCTCGGGCTGGGAGAAAGGCTGAGATGCAGGGTATGAAAGCGCGGGATGTACGAGGTGGTGTCGTCGATCGCGCTGTTGTACGGCGTCAGCATTCGGTCCGCGATCGGGCAATGCCGAGAAACGTGTTCGAACCCGCGTACGCAAGACCCGATCCGATCCCGCCCAGTATGTTGCCCGACACACCGTTCTCGAGCGGCGCTTTGGTTTCCGTAGCGAAGTCTTCGTAGCTACCGTCGATCTGCCCGATTGCGATCAAAGTCGGTTCGGCGTGTGAGAGCGAAAACGGCAGCATCGACAGAACGAAGGGGGCGAGCAGCTTGTGGCTTTGCATGAGTGGTGCCTCGAAAGGGTAATGACGCGGCGCGATTGTTCAGCACGCGCGTTACGCTTTCGTTGCACATCAGGATGCGCATTGCGTAGCGACGCGAAAGCACAAGTTGAGGCGCGGTTGAATTGCCGGGTAGCTCCTCGAACATGTTTGGTCTTTGCGAAAGAGACATTGCGATGCCCATCAGCCAACAAGAGAAAGCGAACCGGTTCGCGGAACTGCACCGTGGCGCCAAGGCGTTCGTCATTCCGAATCCCTGGGATGCGGGATCGGCGCGCGCGTTGGCGGGCCTCGGATTTCAGGCGCTCGCCACTTCGAGCGGTGCGTCCGCCGGAGTGCTCGGCCGGCGCGACGGCGAGATCACGCGCGACGAAGCCATTGCGCATGCGCGCGCGATTGCCGCGGCGACGGACCTGCCGGTGTCGGCGGATCTGGAGAAAGGTTTCGGCGATTCACCCGAAGCCGCCGCCGAAGCGATTCGTCTCGCCGCCGCGGCCGGCGTAGTCGGCGGATCGATCGAGGACGCGACACAGGACAAGTCGAAGCCGCTGTTCGATATCGGCCAGGCAACCGAGCGCGTAGCGGCGGCGGTGGCGGCTGCACGAGCACTGCCGTTCACGTTCACGTTGACCGCGCGCTCCGAGAATTTCCTGCGCGGCAATCCGAACCTCGACGACACCATTCGGCGGTTGCAGGCATTCGAGGGGGCTGGCGCCGATGTGTTGTTCGCGCCGGCTCTGCCGACTCTCGATGCGGTGCGCGCGGTATGCAGTGCGGTGTCGAAGCCGGTCAACTTCATGATCGGCATGAAGGGCAGTTCGTTCAGCATTGCCGAACTCGAAGCTGCGGGTGTGCGTCGCATCAGCCTGGGTGGAACGCTCTATCGCGCGGCGATGGTCGGGTTCCTCGGCGCGGCGAAAGAGATCAAGGAGCACGGTACGTTCAGCTTCGTCGAACGGTTCTGAACGCGGCTATTCCCAATACACCTCGATCTGGTGGCCGTCGGGGTCGCGGCAACGGAACCGAAGTCGGGAACTTGATCCAGGCGGTCGATTCGACGCCGTCTCGCGGCATGCGTTCGTGCATAGCCCGCACCTCGTCGGGACTATTCAGACGGAAGCCGAAGTGAAACCACGGTGGAAACGCGTCGAGCGTTTCCGCCGGCGCCAATGCGAGATCGAGGCCATCTCTCGCGTCGCGCATGAACAGTATTTCGCCGTGCGAGACGTGATCGCGCAGGCCAAAGTAGGTCGAGGTCGACGAGCGAGCGCGCTCCACCGAGCGAACGTGCAGATGCAGATGATTCAGGCGCGGCATCGCCGGATGATACGCGCGCCGCGTGGATGGCTTCGACTAGTGCAGGCTGGACCAGCGCGCGGAAGCCAAGTCCGTTCATGATGCGAACGGCGAGCGCCGGAAAGATGCGCTGAATCAACAACAGCATGCCGTTGCCGCCCGGCGTCGCGCGCGCAGTATCGCTGCGCAACGCGCGCACGAATTGTTGCGCCACCCATTCCGGTTCGAAGATCTTCGGCAGATCGAGCGGCCAGTCGTTGCCCGCGGCGGTGCTGGTGTGCGGCGGCGAGAACACGCGCACGTCGATGCCGGACTCCTTCAACTCGGCGCGCAGCGACGCGGACATTGCGACTACGGCGGCCTTGGCTGCGGAATAGGCTGCGGCCCCCGGCATCGGTACCCATGCAACGGTCGACGCGAAATTCACCACCACGCCGCTCTTCTGTGCGAGCAGCGTCGGCAACACGGCGCGCGTAACGCGCTCGCTGCCGAACACGTGTGTGTCGAACATTGCGCGTACCGCCGCGGA
>CAWGGQ010000022.1:0-7571 GCA_963822125.1 uncultured Gammaproteobacteria bacterium
CATTGTCGTGTCCGAGATACGTCGAGGTCATTCTGCTGTTTCAACGTTTCCCAGGACAGTGTTGAATAGCGCACCATGTCGTTACGCCGACACATTCCCGAACTCGCCATCGAATGGGCGCTGCAAGAACCCGACCGTGCATGGCGCGTCGTCGACGGATCGCTGTGCTTCGCAGACATATCCGGATTCACCGCTCTTGCGGAGCGACTGGCGTTGCGCGGCCGTTCGGGCGGCGAGGAACTCGTCGAAACGCTCAGCCGCGTATTCGCGGCGATGATCGAGATCGCGCACGATCACGGCGGCATGTTGCTGAAGTTCGGCGGCGACGCGCTGCTGCTGTTCTTCGACGGCGACGATCACGCACGCCGCGCCGCAGGTGCCGCCGTCGAGATGCGCCGCGCGTTGCGCAAAGCGGCCGAGATGCCCACGTTCCGTTGGACCGCTGCGATCTGTCCATGTCGGTGGGTATCCACAGCGGTGATGTGCACTTCTTCCTGGTCGGAACACGCATCGGGAACTGATCGTGCTCGGTCCCGCCGCAACTGCGGTCGTTGCGGTCGAAAGTGCCGCCAACTCCGGCGAAATTCTGCTCAGCGCCGCAACCGCGGCGGCATTGCCGCAGTCGGCCAGCCATCCGCGCGCCCGACGGCATGCATCTGCTGCGCTGGCGGCGCTCGCCGGTAGCCGCGCAGCGCAGGCCGGTCGCAGCGGACGATGCGGCATTGATCGCCTCGCTGTTTCCGCGGCAACTGGGCGACTACCTCTCGACGGCGCCCGAACCCGAACATCGGGTGGCGTGCATCGCGTTCATCCGTTTTTCGGGCACCGATGCGCTTGCTGCAGCAGCACGGCCCCGACGAGCTCGCAGAGGCGCTGCAGACGACGGTCGCCACGGTTCAGAAGCATCTCGACGCCGAAGGCGTGACGCTGCTGGCGATCGACATCGACCGCGACGGCGGCAAGTTCTTCCTCGGCGTCGGGCGTGCCGTTCGCCCACGAGGACGACGAAGGCGTGATGCTGCGCGCGCTGCGTCGAATCGCCGACGCGCAACTGCCGTTGCCGCTGCAGATGGGCGTCAATCGCGGGCACGTATTCGCCGCCGAGGTCGGCGCGCCCGACCGTGCCGCGTACTCCGCAATGGGCGATACCACGAACACCGCGGCGCGTATCACTTCGAAGGCGCCGGCGGGTTCGATCTACGCGCACCCTTCCGTGCTCGACCAGTCGCTGACGCTGTTCGACGTTCGCGCCGCCGGGCCGTTCTCGTTCAAGGGCAAGAAGGTGCCGATGCTCGTGTACGAGGTCGGTGCGGAGATGGGACCGCGCCGCCGCGAAGGGCTGGAAGTCGAGACGTTCATCGGCCGCGCCGGCGAACTCGCTTTGCTGCGCGACGCGATCGACTCGTTGCACGCAGGTCGGGGTGCGGTGTTGTCCGTCGTCGGCGATTCCGGGGTCGGCAAGAGTCGCCTGCTGCGCGAAGCGATCGCGTCACTGCCCGAGGACCGAATCGTGTCGCTGCGCGCCGAGCCGTACGGCGCGAACGCGCCATTCCGCCTGGCGCGCGATCCGCTGCGCCGGTTGCTCGGCAGTCGACACTAGCGATCGGGACGGCGCGGCCGAGTTGCTCGAACGCATTGCCGAATCCGATGCAGAGCAGCTGCCATGGGCATCGCTGATCGGTGACGCATTGCATATCGAGATCGAACCGTCGCCGGAAGTCAGCGCATTACAACCGGGTTTTCGCGCAGAGCGCCGCGGCGCCGCGTTCGTCGCGTTGATCGCAGCGCGCATCGTCGATCCGCTCGTGTTCGTCGTCGACGACGCACAGTGGGCGGACGAGGCCTCGTCCGAGTTGCTGTCGTCCATCGCGCGCAGCTGCCACGACCGTGGCTGGTTGATGCTGGTCTCGCGGCGCAACGTCGACACGGGCTTTCGGCCCGGACCCGACATCGAGTTGCCGATCGGACCGCTACCGGCGGACGACATCGCGGCGCCTCATCGAACTCGCCAGTGAAGCGGCGCCGCTGCGCGCGCACGACGTCGACGAAGTGATACGTCGGTCCGGCGGCAACCCGCTGTTCGCGACCGAGATCCTGCGCACGGCCCGTGACGTGGGCTCGCTCGATGCCGTACCGTTGTCGCTGGAAGCGACGCTGGCCGTACAGATCGATGCGCTCGACGTCGCCGCGCGCAAGCTGCTGCGCTATGCCTCGGTGCTCGGGCGCGTCTTTCCGCGCGCCGTATTCGAAGCCATCGTACGCACGCACGACGCCGATGCAGACCTTGCCGCGCTATCCCGTTTGGACGAGTTCATCGAGCACGACGGCGACGAGTTGCGCTTCCGGAACGGCCTCGTGCGCGACACGACGTATGAATCGGTGGCGTTTCGACTGCGCACGCAACTGCACGCGGTTGCGGCAGCCGAAATCGAACGCCGCGATGCAGACAGCGCCGATGCGCTGGCGTTGCACTTCTCTCGCGCCGGCAACGCGGAGCAAACGTGGCGCTACGCCAGGGTCGCCGCCGAACGCGCACGCAAGAGCTACGCGAACATCGACGCGGCGCGTTACTACGAAATTGCGCTGGCAGCGGCGAAACGTATGCCGGCACTCGATCGGCAGGAACACGTCGCCGCGTGGACCGAACTCGGTGATGCGCGCGAACTCGCAGGGTTGTTCGCTGCGTCGCTCGACGCTTATCGGCGCGCGCTGCACGCCGCCGGCGACGATGCGGTAACGCGCGCGGACCTGCTGTTCGGCCGCGCCCGCGCCAAGGAACGCGCCGGCGAGTTCTCTGCCGCGTTACGCGACCTCACCATCGGCCTGCGCCTGCTGAACGACCACACTACGCCGCAAGCCGCGCAGGCACGCGCGCGCCTGCGCTCGTTCGCGGCGATGGTGCAGTTCGGACAAGATAAACCGCGCCGCGCACTTGCACGCGCGGAGGTCGCAGTGGCCGAAGCGCGCAGCGCGGACGAACCGCTGTCGTTGGGGCGCGCGTTGATCGTGCTGGACCTCGCGCATACCGCTCTCGAAGGTCCCGGCGATGGCGCTTACCTGAAGGAAGCGCTCGCGATATTCGAAGCGATCGGCGACCTGCGTATGCAGGCGAACACCCGGGCGAATCTCGGCTTCCTGAACGCACACGCGTGCCGGTGGGACGAAGCGGTCGAGTGGCTACGATCGGGACGGGAACTCGATCTGCGCACCGGCGATTCGGTAGGCGGCGCCTATGCCGGGCTGAACATCGGCGAAATCCTCGTCAATCAACGCCGCTTCGGCGAGGCCGAGAGCTTGCTTCAAGAGGCGCGTCGCGCGATGCAGGCCGCCGAATTCGACGAAGGCGTGGCGGTGATCGACATCCAGCTCGCGCGAATACTCATCGAGCGAGGCCAGTTCGCCGCAGGCCGAGGCCGCGATGTCTCACACCGCGGCCGAGTTCACTCGTTTGCAGAAGCACGCGTTCGCGCTGGAAGCGAGTGTCGTGCTCGCCGAAGCGCGTCTGGGTCAGGCGAACGCCGCTGCGGCACTCGACGTCCTCGACCGCGCTGCGCAAGCGGCCGGATCCGATGCGAACCTGATCCGCCCACGCACCGCACGTGTGCGGGCGCGCGCGCTTGCCTTGCTCGGCCGCGATCGCCGATGCGCAGAATCGAAATAGACAGCGGCCTGATTGCAGCGCGCGAACACGCGTTGCGTTACGACGAAGCGCTGCTGCTGGCGATCCGCGCGGAAGTCGCATCGGATGGACGCGCGGACGAAGACCGCGCGGCTTCGGAGAAGATCCTGAAAGACCTCGGCGTGCTGCACACGCCGAGGTCCGAACCGATGGTTGCCGCTGGAGGCTGAAACCGCGCGTCAGTTGCGACGCGCGGCGTAGTCACCCTGAACGTAGAGTAGTTGTTCAAGCACGATTACCCGTTCCTATCCCGGTGCCGGGTTGGGGTACGTTACGCGCTGATCGTAGGCGCAGCCGTATTGAATCCCCGGGAGGAGGCGCGAGATCGGAAATGGATCGTCCGGCGAGCCAGGCCGAAGCCACGAGATTGCCGTCGGTAATCATAGGTCGGGATTCCTAAACACAGGTCGATGGACGCGGGTGCCGACAACGATCCTGTTCCGACCTGGGGATCCGACCGAGCGCTCCATATGAGAGGGATCGAGCATCCGTGGCAAGGACGTCGGGGGCAGACTCACTCGGCCAGGTAACTTCAAGCGCGTTGTGATTTGTTGGTCGCCCGGTAGTCCAACTTCAACTCCGAGCCCAGTACAGGGCATACGGAATCGGATCCCCGCAATCGCCCTCGACGTTGTTGAGTCGCGTACCGCTCGGCTTCGGCACCTGTAATGGGATCTTTCGCCTCGATGGTAGGGTCACTGCAGTCCAGACGGCGTGCGCCTTCAACACCACCTTGAACTGAGTCAAAGCGGGACTGAGGTAAAGGTTGATAGCCAGTTGCCGTGTCAGCGGCGTCAGTTGGCATGTCGTTTCGGCAGCGGTGGTCGTGAGCATCGACTTGAGCGTCGAGGATGGCGAGAACGTCGCCACACCGGAATTCGGGTCCACCGGCACAGTGGCATGAATATCGCACGCGTCGCTGTCGAGCGACACCGTCTTCCCGGCCCCCGGTGGCGGCGACAATTGCACAGTCACGCTGGGGCCACCCTCATTGAGCGCCGAGTGCGTAATGAGAGAGCCGATGAACGCGTCCGCCGGCTGCGTTGCCATCCGGATCGTGCAACTGGGCAGCGAGAAGCCGGTCGACGTCGTACTCCCCGACTCGAGTGTGAACGACTGACTCGGGCTGCTGGGTGAGCCGGTCCACGCGTACGCAGACCACCCGATCTGGCCGACGCAGCGCATGGGTTTGTGACCTGACTGACCAGCTGGATCGAGACAGAGTTGTTGGTCTTCGTCGGCAATTGTTTTACAAAGACGCAGCTGGAGCTGGAACACCCGGGCGGGGGAGTAATGGTGACACCGTCGGGCGTCGTCCAGTTGAACTGGTATGAGTTGGCAGTCGAGTTGCCGGTGTTGGTCAGCGTCGCGGTAACGGTCGTCGTCTCGCTCGGCAGCGGGTTTGGCGTGACCGTCAAACGGATCGTTTTCGCAGCGTTCGCCGGCAGTGCCAACGCCGCCAACATGACTGTTGTCGTCAGAAAGCCAGTACTTGCCCACACTATTCATGAATCCTTCCTAATCGCTTTGTCGGTCCAGTTCTTTAGGCGGTCACACTCGTCCGGGGACTGTGATCAAACTTCTGAAGCAGAAATAGATTGCTCATGCCGCCGTGCCAATGCCCAGGGAGTTTGTCCGAACACCGTGGAAGATCGTTTTTCACCAGGCCGCGTTACGAACGCTGTTTCTGCGGCCTTTCCCTCCACACGATCGGTTCTTGAGGCGATTCGCGCGGCGTTCGATGATCGGCATGCTACACAACCGCGCGACGCGACGGAAGGAGACGCGAGCAGCCGCTACAACAACATTACACAGCCGCTGCGCTGGAGTTCGTCGCGCGCGGCCGAGTTAACCCGTTTGCAGGAGGCACGCGTTTGCAGGAGGCACGCGTTTGCGCTGGAAGCGAGTGTCGTGCTCGCCGAAGCGCGTCTCGGTCAGGCGAACGCTGCAGCGGCACTCGACGTCCTGGACCGCGCTGCGCAAGCGGCGGGATCCGACGCGAACCTGATCCGCCCAGGCACTGCACGTGTGCGGGCACGCGCGCTCGCCTTGCTCGGTCGTGTAGCGGAGGCAGAGAACGAGATAGCCAGCCGCCTGTTTGCGGCGCGCGAACACGCGTTGCGCTATGACGAAGCGTTGCTGTTGGTGGCGCGATCCGAAATCGCGTCAGACGGGCGCGAGGCCGAGGACACCGCGTTTTGCCGCGCAGATGCTCGGGCCTGGGTGTGCAGCGCACGCCGAGGCCCGAGGAAAATCCGATGGTTGCAGCCGGAGGCTGAACCGCGCGTCAGTTACGACGCGCGGCGTAGTCGCCCTGAACATATGCATCTTCGATGAGCTGGACCTTCCCGCGAAGCAGCGGGTCTTCCAGCTGTTTCGTCACGCGCTGAATCAGGCACCCTGCCTGCAGGCCCTCGACGTCACTGTCCTGATCGTCTATCGGGTAGGTCAGCGGAAATTCCGGATCGATCCCGACCAAAACGCCGCTCTCGTATACGGGAACGATCCCCGGACAGAAGTCGAGCTCGAAGCTGGTCGTGCCGTTGACGAAGAACTGCTCGGTGTTCTCGATGGTTTCGATGCCGCCGGGCGGAATGTCCCTGGGCGGCCACTCGAAGTGGAACACATAGTTCAGCTGGTCGGCCTGCTGCTCGAGCGGATCGTAGACGAAGTCGATGCTGCACGCCTGATCCGCGCCACACGTCGAGGTCAACGTGTAGGGAACCGGAACACAGGTACTGTCGTCGAGGTTCCCGTGTCTAACCCCTGCGACTTCGGCCGCAGTCGTTCCGTCACCGACCGTCTCGGTGTTCTGGTTCAATGCTGTGCATCCGAGTTCGCCGGTGGGTTCCACCGAATTGAATGGTAGCGAATCGACGGGGGACCCATATCCGGACACTGTCAATTCACAGGGACCGGGAGCCCCCGCAGCGAACTCCAACACTGCGATGCCGGACCCGTCGGTCACCGCGCTGCTGGGGCCCGTCGCACACATGTCCGGTGACGTGCTCAGCGACACGGTCTGCCCGGACACTTGCCCGCCGAGCAACTGCACAGTCACCCGCGCGCCGGCCGAGTTGAACGGCACGCTGGTGATCGTCGAGTTCGGGAACGCGTCCGCCGGCTGCGTCTCGAACTTGACTGAGCAGCTGGACGCGGGAAGGAAGTGACGGGGATTGCGCAATTGAGATTGAACGACTGACTAACCGATCCCGGCGCGCCGGTCCACGCATATGCATACCAGTGAGATCGACGACGCGGCGCACTGGGGCTTGATCTGCACCGTCAACGTGATGGTAATCGAGGTCTTGACCGGCAGTTGCTTGAGGAAAACGCATCCGGAATAGCCCTGTCCTCTTCGCCCGGAGGTGGAACAAGTTCCCGTGGAACCCGGGACCGTAGCGCTGATGACGGTGAAGTTGGGAGACGTCTTCCAGTCGACCTCGAACGAGTTAGCCGTCGAGTTACCGGTATTCGTGATCTTCGCGTAACCGTCGTTATCTCGGGCGACAGCGTCGTGGGGTTCACGGACAAAGCGATGGTCTTTGAGTTATGGGCGCTGGCGGGGAGAGCGAACGCCGACAGCCACACCCCTAGCGTGGCGAGAAGCCCGAATGAAAGGAACGCTGAAAAACCCGATTTCTTCGATCGCATGTGAGATTCCTGAAGGAAACGAAAATTCCTACGCCGCGCCAGCGGCACCTGACCATGGAGTTTGTCCGAACACCGTGGAAATTTTTTCACAGACCGCGTTACGAACGCTGTTTCTGCGGCCCCCGTTCCGCAGCGATCGAATCTGACGTTCGGTTCACCGCGGGCGTTCGATGTTTCGATCCTACACAAGCCTGCGGCGCGACGGAAGACAATTGGTGCGGCGGCTACAACGACATTA
>CAWGGQ010000023.1:0-59121 GCA_963822125.1 uncultured Gammaproteobacteria bacterium
GCGAGCAACGTCTCTACCGCGTCTTTATCGAAGTGTTTTGCCGGCACTCGCACATCGAGCAACCGACGCTGTGCGAACAGCGACATCGTGTTCGCCTGTTCGGTCAGCTCATGCCATTTGAACCCGGCTTCCACCTGCATCAGTACGCGTTCGTCGAAGCCGTTCGCGCGCGTGGCCGCGATCACCTGATCACACGCTTCCTGCACCAGCAGTGTCTCGTCTCCTGAAACGAGATATACCGGCTTCAATCCACGTTCGAGATCGCGCGCCAGATCCTGTGGTCGCAGAGGCATCAGTGCCCGGCTTTCAACTGTCGGCCGGCCGCGCCGACGCTGCGCATGATCTGCTGAACCACGTCGCTCTTGAGCTCCGAGTCCATCAGTCGCTGCTGCTGGTTGCTGCCGACGAGGTTATTGGTGTCGACGAGATACGTGCGTGTGGCGCGCGCCCAGCGTTCGGGTACGAGCGGTCTCTCCTCGGCGCCGACGATGTTGAAGCGAACCGCGAGTTCGAGCTGCGATTCTGCGGTGGTGGCTCTGTCGGTATACGACAACGTGCGCGTGGCCTGCGTCTGCTGCATCAGGTCGATGACGACCGCTGACGTTTGTCGCCGAGTCCAGCAGCTCCACACCCGATTGACGCAGTGCGCGTGCAAGCTCGGCGTGATTTCGACGCCCTGCGCGCCGATCAGATAGGCGGAAGGAATCGACGTCTCGACGCTGGCGCCCCGCAGGTGATAACCGCATCCGGCCAGCAACATTGCGCCAAGCAGCAGCTGCGACAACGCGGATCATCCGACCACCAGGTTCAACAACTTGCCGGGAACGTAGATCTGCTTGCGCACGGTCTTGCCGTCCACGTGTCGCGCGACGTTCTCGAGCTGCATCGCCTGAGATTTGACGTCGGCCTCGCTGGCCCCAACGGCAACGACGAGGCGCGCGCGCAGTTTGCCGTTCACCTGCACAGCGATTTCGACCGAATTCTCCGCAGCCTTCGACGCGTCGAATTCGGGCCAACGCGCGCTATCGAACAACCCGCCGCTGTGGCCGAGCCGCTGATAGAGCTCTTCGGCGATGTGCGGTGCAAACGGCGCGAGCATCACTACTAACGGTTCCACTTCGGCGCGCCGCGCGGTGCGTCCGCCGCCGCGTACCACGTTGAGGTATTCCATCAACGCGGCGATCGCCGTGTTGTAGCAGATTCGGCACCTGCTCGGTGACCTGGCGGATCGTCTGGTGCAGTTTTTTCTCGACGTTCGCGTCGGGCGCGCCGTCCTGCGCCTCCAGACACGCTCTGCCAGAGCCGCGTGAGGAATCCGTGCGGGCCGGCAATGCCCTGGTCGCGATAGTCGCCACCCTGTTCGAACGGGCCGAGGAACATCAGGTACAAGCGCACGGTGTCCGCGCCGTATTTCTCGATCAGCGCGTCGGGCACGATCACGTTGCCGCGACTCTTCGACATCTTCGCGCCTTCGTTGATGATGAGACCGTGCGCGCGGAATTTCGCGAACGGTTCTTCGAAGTCGATGAGGCCGAGATCCTTGAGCGCCATCGTGACGAAACGCGAATACATGAGGTGCAACACCGCGTGCTCGTTGCCGCCGATGTAGGTATGCACCGGCACCACTTGCGCGTGATCTCGGGGTCGAATGCGACGTCGTCGCGATCGCTGCTCGGATAGCGAAGGAAATACCACGCGCTGTCGAGGAACGTGTCCGAAACATCGGTTTCACGCCGCGCGGGTCCGCCGCATTGCGGACAGGTCGTTTCGTACCATTCGCGCACCCGCGCCAGCGGACTGATTCCCGAGTCGTCCGGTTTGAAATCCTCGACACGCGGCAGAATGACCGGGAGATCGGCCTCCGGAACCGGCACCGCGCCGTGCTTCGCGCAATAGATGATCGGGATCGGCGGACCCCAATAGCGCTGCCGCGACACGCACCAATCGTGCAATCGATAGTTCACCTTCGCTTCGGCGACACCGCGTTGCGCCAACCAGTCCACGATGGCGCGCTTGCCGTCCGCAACGCTCTTCCCATCGAATCGCCCCGAGTTCACCAACGAACCGTCGCCCGCATACGCCTCAGGCAACGGCGACGCAGCGGTATCACCCGCACCCGCGATCACACGCACGACCGACAATCCGAAGCGCTGCGCGAATTCGAAGTCGCGCTCGTCGTGGCCCGGCACCGCCATGATTGCGCCCGTGCCGTAGTCCATCAGCACGTAGTCCGCGATCCAGATCGGAATGCGCGCATCGTTCGCGGGGTTGATGCAGTAGCCGCCGGTGAATACGCCGGTCTTTTCCTTCTCGACCTTTTTCCGGTCGACTACGTCGCGCTTCGACACTTCCTCGCGGTAGCGATCGACTTCGGCACGCTGCGCGTCGCGAGTGATCGCATCGACGAGCGGATGTTCCGGCGCAAGCACCATATAGGTGGCACCGAACAACGTATCCGGACGCGTGGTGAATACGCGCACGGATGCCTCTGATCCGGCCACGGCGAAGTCGACCTCCGCGCCGTCGCTGCGGCCGATCCAGTTCGCCTGCGACTTCCGTCGTGGTATCGGACCAGTCGAGCCCCTCGATGTTGTCGAGTAAGCGCCCCGCGTACTGGCTGATCTTGAAGTACCACTGCGGCAAACGACGCTGCTCCACCATCGAGTCGCAGCGCTCGCACAAACCCGGCGATCACCTGCTCGTTTGCGAGACGGTTTTGCACGACGGACACCAGTTCACCGCGCCGTCGCGGCGTTCCACCAATCCGCCCCGGTACAGCTGCAGGAAGATCCACTGCGTCCACTTGTAGTACTCGGGCGCGGTCGTATCGACGGTGTGGTTCCAGTCGAACATGCCGCCGACGCGCTTCAACTGCCGCGTGAAGTTCGCCACGTTGCGCGGGATCAGGTCGTTCGGATTCGTCTGCACCTTGAGTGCATAGTTTTCGGAGTGAATGCCGAACGCGTCGAAGCCGATCGGTTCGAACACCGTTTTGCCGCGCAAGCGCCAGTAGCGGCCATGCACATCGGCGCCCGTGAACGCATAGATATTGCCGATGTGCAGCCCTTCCGCGGACGGATACGGGAACATCATCAGGTTGAAAAACGGATCCTTCGCGGCGCGAATCTGCGCTTCGGTAAAGGTGTTAGTACCGCGACGTACCCACTCCGCCTGCCATTTGTTTTCAATGGCTTGCGCGTCGTAACGGTCGGCGTTGGTGCTCATGATGCGTGCGTGATTGGAAACCGCGCACGGTAATCGACTGGCCTTCAAACGACAACACAGGGGTCGAAAGACGCGTCTCCACAGCGCGTCGCAAGACGCGTCTCCACCTGGCGCGTCGCATACGACGCGTCTGCCGGTGCGTTCCCGGCGACGCGTGATCGGGCGCTCGCGGTTACCTGCGACGGCGGCGGAAATACAGCGAAATCCCTATCCCGATGACCAGCGCTGCAAGCACCGGCGCATCGCCCGCCGCGCCGTACGGCGTTACTCCCGACATGCCGCTGAACGTTCCGTCGAGCACCACAGGTTCGAACTGCGGCGCCTGCGAAATCACCACGCCGGTCGGCGCGACGATCGCGGTCAGTCCGTTGTTGGTCGAGCGCAGTACATAGCGGCCGTTTTCCAGTGCGCGCATGCGCACCATCTGCAGGTGTTGGTGCGGGCCGATGGAATGACCGAACCAGGAGTCGTTCGAGATCGTCACGATGACATCGGCATCGCGCGCGTCGCGACGCACCAGGTCCGGGTAAACGACCTCGTAACAAATCGCGGTGGCCAAGCTTCCAATGTCCCGCCTGCAACAACGGCTGCGACAACGGACCCGATTCGGCGTGCGACATAGGCAGGTCGAAGAACTCGATCGCGCCGCGCAACAGACCTTCGAGCGGAACGTATTCGCCGAACGGCACGAGCCGGCGTTTGACGTAGTGGCCGCTGCCGTTGCCGACGACCGCTGCCATGTTTCGAAACGCAGCGCTTCCGTCCGGCAAGCGTTCGTAACCCGGCACGCCGAACACCAGCGCGCGATCCGCCGCTTTTTGCGAGTGCCGCCATCGCCTCGATGAACGGCGCCGCCTGCTGTTCGAACAGCGTGATCGACGGCTTCCGGCCAGATCACCAGATCGCGCTGCCAATAAGGTTCCGACAGCGTGCTGATAACGCGTCGAGAATCGGCTGCGACGCTTTCCGGTCGCCATTTGACGTCCTGCGGAATGTTGCCTTGCACGAGCGCAACCGTGCCCGGCGTGGCGGGTTCCACCCAACGCACGTAGCCGAGGCCGACGCCGACGATCCACGGAACGAGCGCAGCCAACGCCGCAATCGTCAGTCGCCGAGGCGCGTCGCATGCCGCGCGATCCCCGCGACCGCGATCGTCGCGCTGAGCGCGGCAACGAAGCTGACGAGCAGCACACCGCCAACGGGCGCCCAATGGCGCAGCGGATTGTCGAGTTGCGCATAGCCGAGGAACAGCCATGGGAAACCGGTGAGGAACCACGTCAGCGTCCACTCGAGCGCAACCCAGCACGCGCTGAAGCCGATCGCGTTCACCCAACGATTCGGCCCTCGCACCCAACGCGCATAAGCGAACGTGAACGCCGCGGGAAACCACGCCATCGCAACCACGAAGACGCGCGACCAGCGAACCGGCGAGCCATACCGGCGCGGGGCCGTAGTCGTGAATGCTGACGTAGATCCACGACGCGCCGACGCCGTATTTGCCGACGCCGAACGCCCAACCGAGCAACGCTGCGCGCGAGGGTTGCGTTTCGTCGAGCACGCGAAACAACACCGCGACGCTGAAACCAGCGACAGCGGCCAGCAGATCGAACGGCGCCAATGCAAACGGCAACGCCGCGCCGGCAAGCCCGCCGAGCCAGAACGTGCGGGCGCGCTTCACGCGTGCGCCTTGCGGCGAGTTCTCGTAGCGCTGCGATTCATCCGCGACTCAATGATCCCGGCCCACGGGCGACACGCGCATCAGCCGAATTCGCCGGCTGTCGGCATTGAGCACTTCGAACATCAGGTCACCCATGGCGATCGATTCGTCGCGTTTCGGCAGGTGCCCGAAATGTCTGCATGAGCGAGACCCGCCGATCGTGTCGAACTCGGCGTCGCTCGAAGTCGGTGCCGAAGCGTTCGTTGAAGTCGACGATCGGCGTGGTCGCTTTGACGGTGTAGTTGTCGCCGCCGAGTTCCTTGATGTCCGATTTTTCGTCGATGTCGTGTTCGTCTTCGATGTCGCCGACGATCTGCTCGAGCACGTCTTCGATCGTCACCGCGCCGCTGACGTGACCGTACTCGTCGATGACCACGGCCATGTGATTGCGGTTCGCGCGAAAGTCCTGCAGCAGCACGTTCAGGCGTTTGCTCTCGGGAATGACCGCAGCCGGGCGCATGCAGTCCTTGATGTCGAAGTCGTCCCAGTCGTCTTTCAACAACAGCGGCAGGATGTCTTTCGCGTGCAGGATGCCGCGCACGTCGTCGACGTCTTCGCCGATCACCGGGAAACGCGAATGCTGCGACTCGATGACGATCGGCAGGAACTGGCGCGGCGACATGTCGGCCTTCACGAAGACGAGTTGCGAACGCGGAATCATCACGTCGCGCGCGTGCATGTCCGCAATGGCGATCGCGCCGAACAGGATGTTGAGCACGTCGACGTCGATCAGGTCGCGATCGGCCGCATAACGCAGCGTTTCCATCAACTCCGGACGCGACGTCGGCTCGCCGGAGAACATGTCGGCGACCCGCTCGATCCAGCGCCGGCCGGTGCCTTCGTCGTCTACTTCGGAATCACTCATCGATACGGATATCGTTGATGCCCAAGGTCCTCAGTATGGCGACTTCGTGACCTTCCATCACCTGGGCTTCCGCTTCGGTTTCATGGTCGAAACCGCACAGATGCAGCACGCCATGCACCACCAGATGCGCGAAGTGGTCTGCTCGGCGATTTGCCTCTGCTGCGCCGCCTCCTCGGCGACGACCGGCGCGCAGATCACGACGTCGCCCAGCAATCGTTCGCCACTGTCGGGCGCGACCAGTCGGCGGCGAACGACAGCACGTTGGTCGTGACCTTGTTTATGGCGATAGCGCGACGTTGAGGTCGGTCATCTCGTCTTCGTCGACGACGCCGGATGCACAGGCTGCCCGCCTCGCCGATGCCGTCGAGCGCCGCGCGCGCCCAGCGGCGCAGCAATGCCGCGCGTCGGTGAGCGCTGAGTTCGCGTCTGATCTTTGAATCTCGGGTCTTGGAGTGGTCATCGCTCCGCGAGCCTCGCTCGCGCGCACGGTCGCTTCGTCGTGGCCGCATACGCTTCGACGATCCGCTGCACCAGCGGATGGCGCACGACGTCCTTCGACGTGAAATGCGTGAACGACAGGCCCTTCGACGCCTTCGAGCACGCCGATGCAGTGGATCAGGCCGGAGCGAATGCCGCGCGGCAGGTCGATCTGCGTGATGTCGCCGGTGATCACCGCGGTCGAGCCGAAACCGATGCGCGTCAGGAACATCTTCATCTGCTCGATCGTCGTGTTCTGACTCTCGTCGAGAATGATGAAGGCGTTGTTCAGCGTGCGGCCGCGCATGAACGCGAGCGGCGCCACTTCGATGACGTTGCGCTCGATGTATTTGTGCACGCGTTCGACGCCCATCATTTCGTACAGCGCGTCGTACAGCGGGACGCAGATACGGATCGATCTTCTGCGCGAGGTCGCCGGGCAAAAAGCCGAGCTTCTCGCCTGCTTCGACCGCAGGACGCACCAGCAGAATCCGGCTGACGCGTTGCTGTTCGAGCGCCGCCACCGCGCACGCAACCGCCAGATACGTTTTGCCGGTACCGGCCGGGCCGATGCCGAAGTTCGCGTCGTGCTGCTGGATCGCTCGCACGTAGTTGCGTCTGATTGGCCCACGCGGCTTGATCGTCTTGCGGCGCGTGTGAATCAGCAGACGCCGTCTTCGCCGCCGCCTTGGATCAGCGCTTCGACGCCGGAGTCCTGCAGATAGAGGTGAATCGCTTCGGACTCGAGCGGCTTGTCGTCGACGATGTCTTCGTACAACGCCTTCAGCAGCGCTTCGGACGCTTCGACCCGCTGCGCGGGACCTGACAAGCTGGAACTCGTTGCCGCGGTTGCGGATCCGCACGCCCATCCGACGTTCGATGAACTTGCAGGTTCTGGTCGAACGGCCCACACAGGGAAGCGAGGCGGCGGGAATCGTTAGGTTCGAGCGTTACGCTGCTGGTCAGCGCAACGACGCGATTAGGCTGGTCCGTCAAACTGCGATGCGATTTGGCATAGGGGGCTAGCATTATCGGCTGCCGCAATTGGCGTTGCCCTGTCAAATGAAGTTTCCGCTCACCGCGCCGCGCAGCGTATTGGTCATCGCTTCGGTGATGACGACGTCGACGAACTGTCCCTGCATCTCGGCGCGGCCGCCGGCTGAAATTGACGACCCGGTTGTTCTCGGTGCGGCCCTGCATCTGACCCGGATCCTTTTTCGCAGGCCCGGTCACGAGCACGCGCTGCGTCGTGCCGACCATCGCCCGGCTGAACGCATCGCCCTGCTTGCGCATCAGCGCCTGCAACGTCGTCAAGCCGCTCGTCGTTTGACTTCGGGCGGCGTCGGATCGGGCAGCGATCGCCGCCGGCGTGCCGGGCCGCGGGCTGTATTCGAACGTGAACGACATGTCGAAGCGCGAGTTCTTCGACCAACCTCAGCGTCGCTTCGAAATCTTTGTCGGTTTCGCCGGGAAAGCCGACGATGAAGTCGGACGTCAGCGATACGTCGGGCCGCACCGCGCGCACACGCCGGATCTTGTCTTTGTATTCGAGAATCGTGTGGCCGCGCTTCATCAGCGCGAGCACGCGATCGGAGCCCGACTGAACCGGCAGATGCACATGGCTGACGAGCTGCGGCAACGTCGCGTACGCCTCGATCAGACTGTTGCCGAACTCGACGGGGTGCGACGTCGTGTAGCGCAACCGATCGATACCCGGCACATCGGCGGCGTAGTGCAACAGCTCTGCCAGATCGGCGTGATCGCCGTCGATGTCGCCGCGATAGGCGTTGACGTTCTGGCCGAGGAACGTGATTTCACGAACGCCCTGACGTGCGAGTTGCACGACTTCGCGCATCACGTCCGCCACGGGCCGGCTCACTTCGGGGCCGCGCGTATAGGGCACCACGCAGAACGAGCAATATTTGCTGCAGCCTTCCATGACCGAGATCAACGCGGTGGGGCCATCGACCTTCGGCGCCGGCAACGCGTCGAACTTCTCGATCGTCGGAAAGATGACGTCGACCACCTGCACGGCGCTCGGCGAACGCGTTGCGCACGCGCCGCATCGAGCAGCGCCGGCAGCCGATGCAGCGTCTGCGGACCGAACACGACGTCGACGTACGGCGCACGCCGCTGGATCGCCTCGCCTTCCTGGCTTGCCACGCAACCGCCGACGCCGATCAGCAGCGCCGGCTTCGCCAGCTTCAACGGCTTCCAGCGGCCGAGCTGCGAGAACACCTTTTCCTGCGCTTTTTCGCGAACCGAGCACGTATTCAGCAGCAGCACGTCTGCTTCTTCGGCGCGAATGCGACGACTTCGAGTCCGTGACTCGCGCGCAGCAGATCGAGCATCCGTGCCGAGTCGTACTCGTTCATCTGACAGCCTTGCGTCTCGATGAAAACTTTTCCAGGCATTTTCCGTGCGGCAATCGAATAAAACGGGCCGCGGATCATAACGGCACTTGAATTCCGGGGTCAGACCTTTATATATGGCGGAACTTCATCCATCGCGCATCAGCAGAAGGAATGGGCATGGCCGATCAGCAGCACATCTACAAGATCCTGTTCCACAACCAGGGACAGATCTACGAGGTCTATGCGCGCGCGATCTATCAGAGCGATCTGTACGGATTCATCGAGGTCGAGGACTACATCTTCGGCGACAAAACCAAAGTCGTGATCGATCCCGGGTCAGGACCGTCTGCGCACCGAGTTCGACGGCGTGCAGCGCAGCTTCATCCCGATGCACGCAATGATCCGCATCGACGAAGTGGAAAAAGAAGGCGTCGCAAAGATCAGCGACGGCAAAGGCGGCACCAACATCGCCCACTTCCCGATGCCGATTCCCCGCAACGAAGGCAAAACGTAAGAAGACGATCGCGTGACAAAAGGGGTCAGACCCCTTCCTGTCCCGAAGGGGTCTGACCCCCTCTCGCACTTCAGCACCCGGATGCTCGAGCGCCCTCAGGATCCGCGACCGAATTTCCGCCATCGCTGCTCAGTACCCTTCATCCAGCAGCGGAAACGCCGACAGCACGTGCGGCGTGACGATCGGCGGTCGCCGGTTCGAGCAACGCAGGGGTTCAGTTCCTCGACGCTGCGAACGCCCAACAACGCCATGTTGGTGCGAATCTCCACTTCGAGCAGTTCCAGCGCGCGCGTGACCGCCGCGGCACCGCCCGCCGCCATCGCCAGCGCTTCGAGACGCCCGACACCGACGGCCGTCGCGCCGCGTGCGAGCGCCTTGATGATGTCGGTGCCGCGCATGAATCCGCCGTCGACGACGATCGGCACGCGGCGATCTACCGCCGCTGCAACTTCCGGCAACGCATCGATGCAACCGCGACTGTGATCGAGCTGACGCCCGCCGTGATTCGACACGTACACGACGTCGACGCCGAGATCGACCGCGCGCCGCGCGTCGTCTGCGGTGTTGATGCCCTTCAGCCACAACGGAATGCGTGAACTTCTTCTTGATGTGCGCGACCGTTTCCCACGTCATCGTCGACCTGATGCATGAAGTCGCCGCTGCCGGCCTGCCGGCCCGACGCCGGCACGTAGAACTTTCGAGATGTCGCGCTCGCGGCGGCTGTAAACGGCCGTATCGACGGTGAGACAGAAGCCGGCGTATCCCGCCGCGATCGCGCGTTCGATGTGATCGTCCATCCAGCCGCGATCGCCCATCAGATACAGCTGGAATACCTTCGGCGCGGATCCCACGCGCGCAACCGTCTCGAAATCCGGTAGACACACCGAACTCAGAATCATCATCGTGCCGAACGCATCGGCCGCCTGCGCAACCGCCGCGCCGCCGCCGGCATCGAAAACCTGAATAGATCCGATCGGCGGCAATACGACCGGAATGCGCAAGCGGTGTCCGGCGAAGTTCGATACTCGCATCCACCGACGTCACGTCGTTCAACACGCGCGGACGGAATGCGAGTGAATCGATCGCCATGCGATTGCGCTTGAGCGACGTTTCGGTATCCGCGCCGCCGATCAGATAGTCCCAGTTGTTACGCGACAGATTGGCGCGTGCCGCCTTAACGATGTCGTGCAGCGTTCGGAGTTGCGTCATGAGTTGTTCCCCGCGAGGCGGCGATGGTAACGCGCGCTCCGCGCTTGCGACATGCTTGTTACAAGACAGCGCTTGTACAAGACAGCGCCTGTGCACTGAGTTCGTAAAGTGAAAGAATCGGCGACGTTTTTTTCCTTTTTTGGGAGGGGACGCTGCATGAACCGACGTCGCGATGGCTGGTTGTCGCTGCTCGTTCTGATCACCGCCATCGTCGGCGGCGCGAGCAGCGGTCTCGCGCGCGCGGCGGACCCGAACATTCCGCCGGTGCTCGAGCCGTGGCGCGGCTGGGTGATCGAGCACCATCCGGAACAGCAATGTCCGCCCCGCTACGACAACGGTCAGGTCCGGCCCTGCGTGTGGATGAGCACGCTGAACCTCGACCTCGGCCACACGCGGCGGTCGGTTCACGATCGACGTCGAGGTGTTCAGCGAAGCGGACGTAACGCTGCCGGGCGGCCCGATCAATGGCCACGCGACGTGCGCTTGAATTCGGCGCCCGCAATCGTGACGCGGCTCGACGACAGACCGCGCGTACACCTCGAACCGGGCCGCTACAGCATCAACGGCAGCTTCGACTGGAGCGAAATGCCCGACGGCATCTCGTTGCCGCGTCAGCACGGAATTCTGCGACTGACCCTCGACGGCGCAGCCGTCGCGCAACCTCTGATCGACGGCGAACGGCTGTGGCTCGGCAAAGCCCCCGGTGCCGCGAACGAAGTGCCCAACGACTCTCTCACGGCGCACGTGTACCGGCGCATCGACGACGGCGTGCCGATGATGCTGACCACCTTCGTCGATCTATCGGTGGCCGGCAGCCATCGGATCGTGACCCTCGGGCCGTGCGATGCCGGAAGGCTTCGAAACGATTGCGATCAAGAGCGACCTGCCGGCGCGCCTCGAAGCTAACGGGCATCTCAAGGTGCAGGTCGAACCCGGCGAGTGGCAGGTAGAACTGACCGGACGTGCGCTCGGCACGCCGACAACGTTCCATGCAACGCCCGAAACGGACAACTGGCCGAAAGAAGAGGTCTGGGGATTCAGCGCCGATCGCGCACTTCGCGTCGTAAACCTCGAAGGCGCCACGCCGATCGACCTCAGCCAGACGAACGCGCCGTTCAGCGATTTGCCCGCGTATGTCGTCACCGCCGAAAGCGACTTGAAGCTGGTCGAGCAATTTCGCGGCGATCCCAGCCCATCGCCCAACGACTTTTCGCTGGCTCGCAGCATCTGGCTGTCGTTCGACGGGTCGAGCTACACCGTGCAAGACACACTCAACGGCACGCTCGCATTGCCGAGCCGCCTCGCCGCGAACTTCGTACCCGGTCGTATGACGGTGGACGACGAGCCGCAGCTGATCACTCGTCTCGGCGATGCAAAACCGGGCGTCGAGTTGCCGAGCGGATCGCACACCATTGCTGCGGTGAGTGAGATGCCTCGATCCGGCCTCGATACGGCCGTGGGTTGGGAGACGGACGTGCGTTCGCTTTCGGGACAGCTGAATCTACCGCCCGGCTGGCGTCTGCTGTGGACGCACGGTGTCGATCGCGCGCCGACCGCCTGGCTGCCGTCGTGGACATTGTGGGACATCTTCCTCGTCGTCATCAGCGTGGTGCTTGCGCTACGCCTGCTCGGTCGCGCCGCGGCGGCGCTCGTCGCAGCAACGCTGGTGCTCGTGTATCAGGAAACCGGCGCGCCGACGTTGATGTGGATCGTATTGTTGCTGTTGCTCGCGGTGCTGCGCATCGGGCGCGGCCGCTTCGGCCAGTTCGCGCGCCTCAGTTACTTCGTTGTATTCGCGTTCACCGTCATCGGCGTGTTGGCGTTCGCCATCGACAACTTCCGGATGGCGATCTATCCGCAACTCGAAAATGCCGGGTACACGACGTATCAGATGGATGCGTACACACCCGCGCCCGCGATGGAGGCACCACTCGTCAAGCAGGCAAGCAATCTCGGCGCGTATGGAGGAAGTCGTCGTAACGGCCGAACGAAAGAGTTCGAAACCCGACAAACAGTTCCTGGCAAACACTCAGGTGCAGACGGGGCCGGGTGTGCCGACGTGGCGGTGGCGCACGGAACAGTTGATCTGGGACGGTCCGGTGACTGCCGCGCAACCGATGCGACCTCGTGCTGTCGCCGCCATGGCTGACGCGCAGCATCCATGTCGTCAGCCCGCTGTTGCTATTGTTGCTGATTGCGGTGTTCGGAGGCGCCACGTTGCCGCCGGCCACGCCGTTGCCGGCATGGATCAAACGGTTCATCGCGCCGGCCGCGGTCGTGCTGTTCGTCGTCTCGGCCTTCGTTCCACCCGATGCGCGCGCCGATATTCCCGGCCCCGACATGCTCGGCGAACTCGAAAAGCGGCTGACGAAACCGCCGGCCTGTTTGCCGGCGTGCGCTGCCGTCGAACAGCGCAACGGTCAAACTGAGCGGCGACGTGTTGAGCGTTCAGTTGAACGTGAACGCCGCAGCCACCGTCGCGATCCCCCTGCCCGCCACCACCGCACAATGGTGGCCGCTCATGGCGCGCGACGGCGACGCCCGGCGGTGGTTTCGCGCGACGACGCGGGACAACTGTCGATCGCGCGTGAAAGAAGGCACGCACAGCATCGAACTGTCGGGGCCGGTCACGCACGTCGATCGCTTCGAATTGCCGTTTCCGATGCCGCCGGGCAGCGTCTCGCTCGACTTGAAGGGTTGGCGCGCATACGGCGTACAGAACGGTCACTTGCGCGGCGGCGCGCTGCAGTTCGAGCGCGAGTCACCTGCCGCAGCAGGACGAACCGCCGCGAGTCTCGCACCGGAACCGATCGCACCGTATTTCCGCCTGAGCCGCACATTCGAATTCGGCCTCGAGTGGCGCATTCACACGACGCTCGACCGCGTCGCGCCGGAAGCCGGCAGCATCCCCTTTGCGGTTCCGTTGGTAACTGGCGAGTCGCTGCTGAGCGGCAGCGTGCGCGTCGAGAACGGACGCATCATCGGCGTGTTGCCGCCCGACCAACAGGAGATCGACTGGGTAAGCGCACTGGCGACACGCCGACACCCTGCAACTCATCGGTCCGCCGCTCGCGCAATGGGCCGAACAATGGACGCTGGTGCCGTCAAACTACTGGCACGTCGACTACGATGGCCTTGCGCCGATGAAGCTCGCGACGGACGCCGCAGCCGGGCCACGCTTTCAACCGCTGACCGGCGAAACACTGCAACGTGCGTTTGACGCGGCCGGTGCCGGTTCCGGGCGAGACGATGACCGTGGAACGCGTCGATATCACCGAAGTGCCGGGCGCCCGCGCGCGCCGCACCACGCTCGAGCTCGAATTGCTCAGCAGCCAGGGCGGCAACTATTCCAGTACGCCTTCCCGACGACACGAAGGTTCTGAGCATCTCCATCAACGGCCAGCCGCAACCGATACCAACCTCCACCGGCGCGCTGCCGTTGCCGGTCGTGCCGGGCGAACAACACATCGAGATCACGTGGGAAGCGCCGACCTCGGTCGCCGGAATGATCCGTACGAGCGCGATCGAGCTGCCTGGCCGCGCCTACAACATCGCGCTGAACCTCACGCTTCCCGGTGATCGCTGGCCGCTGTTCGTCGGCGGGCCGCGCCTCGGTCCGGCCGTCTTGTACTGGGGTGTGATGCTGGTGGTGCTCGGTGTTGCGTTGCTGCTCTCGCGTATACCCGGCATGCCGCTCTCGCTGACTCGACGGCGTGTTGCTCGGTTTCGGCATGAGTCTCGCCAATCTGCCGAGCACCGTGCTGGTCGCTGCATGGCTACTGGTGCTTCTGGCACGCTTGCGATACGCCGAGCGCCTGCAACAGCGCGACACGCAACTCGTTCCATCTGGTGCAGATCGTCGTCGCCGGTATTTCGGCGGCCGCGTTGATCGCGCTCGCGGCGAGCGTGCCGATGGGTCTGCTCGGAACGCCCGAGATGCACATCGTCCGGCAACAACTCCTCGGCGTACGACTACCACTGGTTCCAGGATCAGGCGGCGAACCAGCTTCCCACGGCGTATCGTCCTCTCGCTGCCGATGTGGGTTTATCGGGTGGTGATGCTGGCGTGGTCGCTATGGCTCGCGTTCGCCGTCGTGCGCTGGGTGCGGTGGGGCTGGATCGGCTTCAGCGCGGGCGGAATCTGGAAACGCGACAGCGATCCGCCCGCCAATTCATCTGCCGAAGCCAATCGCATCTGCCAAAGACGCACCCGCTGATTCAGAATGGCGGCCGCAGCAAACGGAGTGAACTGATGTCGAGATTTGTCGTGATCGGCGGCGGGCATGCCGCAGGGCAAGCCGTGGCGAGCCTGCGCCAGGATGGATTCGAAGGTGAGATCGTCATAGTCGGCGACGAGCCGCACGTGCCGTATCAGCGCCCGCCGTTGTCGAAGCAGTATCTCTCCGGCGAACACACACTCGACCGCGTGTATCTGCGCGCGGCGGCGTTTTATCAGGAACGCAAAATCACGCTGCACCTCGGTGTGCGTGCAACGCGAATCGATCCGAAGGCACACACGGTGGCGCTTTCTACAGGCGAAACCATTCAGTACGACAAACTGCTGATCGCCACCGGCAGCCGCGCCCGGCACCTCAACATTCCGGGTAGCGACCTCGCCGGCATCCACTACCTGCGCACCGTTGCCGACGTAGATGCGATCCGCGCGGGCTTCGGTGCCGGCAAAAACATCACCATCGCCGGCGGCGGCTACATCGGCCTCGAAGTTGCGTCGGTGGCCGCCACTGCAGGCCTCTCCGTCACTGTGCTCGAAATGGAAGAGCGCATCCTGAAACGCGTAACCACGCCCGCCATGAGCGCGTTCTATCACGGCCTGCACACCGGGCGCGGCGTGAAAATCCGCACCAGCACGAAAGTGTCAGGGTTCGCGGGCAAAGACGGCCACGTCGAAGCGGTTGTTACCGAAACCGGCGAACGTATTCCGGCCGATCTCGTGATCGTCGGCGTCGGCATCATTCCGAACATCGAACTCGCGCAGGAGGCGGACTCGCCTGCGACAACGGCATCGTCGTGGACGATCACTGCCGCACGTCCGATCCCGACATCTACGCCGCCGGCGACTGCACCAACCATCCGAACAAGCTGCTCGGACGCCGTTTGCGCCTCGAGAGCGTGCCGAACGCGATGGAACAGGCGCGCGTCGCCACCGCAAACATGAACGGCGGCGACGCAACGTACGCATCGATTCCGTGGTTCTGGTCCGATCAGTACGAACTGAAACTGCAGATGGTGGGCTTCTCGTCCGACGGCGACACTGCAGTGGTGCGCGGCGATCCCGCCGCCAATCAGTTCGCGACCTTCTACCTGAAGGACGGTGTGCTCGTCGCAGTGGACGCCGTGAACAGTCCGCGCGAATTCATGGCGTGCAGGCAGATGGTCGACAAGCGGTCCAAACCGGATCCCGCGAAGCTGGCAGACCCGGCGGTGCCTCTAAAAGAGCTGATGTGAAAGAGTTGATGTAGCGCGGTCAGGCCGTAACGATGATCGGCGCGCCGTCGGTCACGATCAGCGTCTGCTCGAACTGCGCCACGAGTTCGCCCACGCCGCACGTCAGCGTCCAGCCGTCGTCCATCTCGACCACGTCATCGGCGTCGGTCGTGAAGAACGGTTCGATCGTCAGCACCATGCCGCGTTCGAGCACGCGGCGTTCACGAGGATTGTTGTGCGGCACGTAGCTCGGTTCTTCGTGCAGGCTGCGGCCGACGCCGTGGCTCGCGAGGTTGCCGACGATCCGGTAGCCGTAACGGTCGGCGACCCGCTGCACGGTATGGCCGATCACGTTCAGCGAGCGGCCGGCGCGAACGCGCCGTAACGCTTCGGTGACCGCGTGCCGGACGGCGCGGCAGATGCGCGCGCGCACCGGCGCGGCCGGCGCGAGTACGAACGATTCGCCCATGTCGGCGATGTAGCCGTTCAACTCCGCGGATACGTCGATGTTCACCATGTCGCCGGCCCGAGCCGGCGCGGACCGGGAATGCCGTGCGCGGCCTCTTCGTTGACGCTGATGCACGTCGCGCCCGGAAAGTCGTACATCGCCTGCGGCGCGGAGCGCGCGCCGCGCGTCTTCGAAATACGCGCGCGGCGATCGCGTCGAGTTCGGCGGTCGTACACGCCGGGCGGCGGCCGCTGCCTTCATCCGCTCGAACGCTTCGCGCACGATCCGGCCGGCAGCCAGCAACTGATCGACGTCGTGTTTGGTATCTGCCGTCATTGTCGGAGCTCCTAACCGACCGTATACGCCAGAGCGTGCGGGAGATCTCGGCGAACGAGCGGCCGCTCTCGGCGCGCCACTCGTTGAACGCGGCCTGCACCGCCGCGAGCGCCTTTTTGCTGCTCGGCGCTTTGTCGACAACCTTCTGCCGTATCAGCGCGGTCACCACGTCGGCCGAAAGCATGAACGTATCTTTGCCGACGAAGCGCAGAAAAAACGGTCCGGAGTTACCGCCGAACCGCTGGCCGCGTCGTTTCAATTCGTCCCACAGTCCGACTACGTCGTCTGCGGGCCACGCCGCGAGGTAGTGGCCGAAGCCGCCGTGTTCCGCGCGCACCTGCGCGCACGAACTGCGCGTTGCCGCGCACCGACGCGATCTTCTTGCCGTTGCGCACGATGCGCTCGTCTTCGCCGAGCCGTTCCAGATCTTCATCGGACAACATCGCGCAAACCGCGGTGTCGAAGCGATCGAATGCCGCCTCGAAACCGGACCACTTGTTTTCGATGATCTGCCAGACGAAACCCGACCGAAAAACACACTTCGTCATCTCGGCGAGATATCGATCGTCGGCGATGCGATTCAGCTGCGCGGCCGTTTTGGGTTTTGGCAGCAACGCCTCCAACTCTTCTGCACCGCCTTTGCGTGCTGCGGCTTTGTCGTAGATCGCGGAAAATGACTGCACGGCCCGCCCCGATGGTTCGAAGCGCGATGATCGACGTCGTCGACAAACCCAGTCAAGCCACGCTCATCCGGAGCTGAAGGCGCTTCTGGACCAGGCAACTCACTCGCAAAAAGGCTACGTCTACTGCACCAGTTGCGGGAACGTGATCAGCCACATCGATCACCGCATCGAGGTCGGCGGCAGCCACGATCACCATTTCACGAACCCGCATGGTTACCGTTTCCATCTGGGCTGCTATCGTGAAGCACTGGGCTGCACGGTGAGCGGCCCGCCGAACGCCGCCGACACCTGGTTTCCCAAGCACGTGTGGCGGCTCGCTCAGTGCGAGGCGTGTGCGATCCATCTCGGCTGGTTGTTCGCTCATGGCGAGCGATCACTCGTTCTTCGGATTGATCACCGACCGGATTCGTACCGAAGAAAAATGACTGACGAGGACCCATGACGATCAAGATCGACGCAAACGCCTACGACGCCATCACGTTCGACTGCTACGGCACGTTGATCGACTGGGAAGCGGGCCTGATGAGCTACATCCAGCCGTTGCTGGTGGCGCACGACGCGCACGCGGTGACGAGTTTCCTGCTCGACTTCTACGGCCGCACCGAAAGCAAACTGCAGGCCGGCCCTTATCACTCGTACCGCAAGATTCTCGAAGGCGTGCTGACTGCGCTGGGCAGAGCGACTCGGCTTCCACCCCTCTGCAGATGCGTTGGCGGCATTTCCCGACAGCATCGGCGACTGGCTGCCGTTCCCGGATACGATCGAGTCGCTGAAAGCGCTCGGCTCGCGCTTCCAGCTGGTGGTCGTTTCGAACATCGACAACGACCTGTTCGACCTCACGCAAGCACGCCTCAACGTCAACTTCGATCACGTCATAACGGCGGCGCAGGTCGGCGCGTACAAGCCCGATCCGCGCGTGTTCAAGGCGGCCATCGAACGCATCGGCGTGCCGAAAGAGCGGATCCTGCACGTGGCACAGAGCCTGTATCACGACATTGCGCCCGCAAAAGCGATGGGCTTCGACACGGTGTGGATCGATCGGCACGACGGCCACGGCAGCGGTGCAACGCCTGCGTCGGATGCGACGCCGAAATGGACGTTCCGCAATCTCCGCGAATTGGTTGAAGCGCTTTCCTGAGAGCCCGCTTCTCAGGCTGCACGCGCGCCGATCGTACTCGGATCGATCAGCACGGTTTCCAGCAGCGGACTCTCGGCCTTGGTCGGCACCTGCAGCGGCGGCAGTGCCGCCGCTTTCAGTTCGAGCCAGCCCGCAACGATGTCGTCGCGCAAGGCACCGACGTCCGGAACCGCTTCCAGGCACGCGGTCACGCCGAGATCCACCCGGTCGACATACGTCTGCACCGTGAGGTTCAGCGCGATCGAGTGCGACGGGATCGACACCGGAAAGTGACTGCGCATCGCCGCGCCGTGCAGATACATCGTGCGCGCGGGGCCGCGCACGTTCGAGATCACCACGTTCACCATCGGTGCCATGAAGTCGGCGAGCCGAAGTCGCTCCGCCCACAGCGAGGCGGTCGACATCATCGCCGGCAGTCCCGGCATGTGCAGGTCTTCCGGCTGCAACGCACCCGTATCGGCGACCACACCTTTGCCGACCTGCATGGACGCTTTGATCGCGAGCATTCGTTCGACCGGATCCGCCACGTCGGTGGCGAGCGAAGCCACCAGCATCGTCACCTGATTGCTCATGCTGGTATCGCCCGGCGTACGCAACGACACCGGAACGCCGCAACGCAACGACGCTGTCCGGCAGCGCATTGTGGCGAAGCAGATAACGACGCAGCCCGGCCGCGCACACCGCCATGACGGCATCATTCAGTGTCGCGCCTTTCGATCGCGCGACGGCTTTCAACTCCGGCAAGGGCAACGAAGCGGCGGACCAGGCGCGGTAAGGACTGATCGCACAGTTGAACGGCGTGCGCGGCGCATCGCCATAAAGGGCGCCGAGACCGTTCTGGCCCTTCATCACACGGTCGAACAGGCGGCCGATCGCTTTACGCTGGCTTTCGAGCCGCGACGTCCAGCCGAGACTCTGGTCGATCAACGATCGTGCCGCGTCAAACATGAGATCCAGAGCACCCGGCTCCGGCTCGGCCGCGGCCGGCGGCGCAACCGGCGGATCAGTATCGGCATCGCGCGAGAACAGCACGTCGATGATCGCCTGTCCTGCCATGCCGTCGATGCAGGCGTGGTGGTACTTGCAGAACCACGCCACCTGACCCGTCTCGAGTCCTTCGATGTAGTAGAACGCCCACAACGGTTTGTCGCGCGGCAACGGCGTTTCGTGCAGACGCGCCACCATCGCTTCGAGTTGCAGCCACGTACCCGGCGCACCGAGCACGACACGCGTGACATGGTTGTCTATCGAAAACGTCGGATCATCGACCCACACCGGTTGATCGAGCGTGAACGGCGTCGACTTCAACCGTCTGCACATGAAGGGGATCGCGCGAACGCGATCGGCGAGATAGAGCTTCAGCTCATTGAAGAAGCCATCGCGCTGCGGCACGTCCAGCAACTGCACCGAGCCGATGTTCATCGGATTCGACGGGCTTTCCATGTAGAGGAACGATGCATCGGTGATTCCCAGTTTGTGCATCGTTGCCTCCGTCGAAGTCCATCAGCGATCTAGTTCATCAGAATCTGGTTATCGATCTGAGGGGAGGCGGCAGGCACGACGCCTGGGGTGAGAGCACGCAAGACGTGCCGACGAGGGGGGAGAGAGTCACGTCGTGCACTGCCGCCTGTCCTAGGAATTGCAAGGTCCGGGCCAACTCTGCTCGACGACTCGTGCGATGCAGGAAACATCAGCATTTTAGCGGGTTGCGAGCCAGTGCCTCGCGAGGAACGACGGAGCAACTGTACGGAATGCAGCACACCGCGCCCCGAAACCGCACAGCATTGGGGCGAACGCAACGCGGTTCGCACCGGCCACGCGCATTATTCCGGCGGACACTCGCCGATTCGCGTCGCGACGTCGCGCATCGAGATCGTCTGAGTGAAACCGGCAATCGGCAATTCCACTTCGGCGCGCGACTCGAAATGCGATTCGCTGAGTTTGGTCACCGCCAGCGCACCCGTAGTTCCGTTCGTGCAGTCCAGAAGATAGCGATACACCGAGTCTTCCTGGCCGGCCGCAACC
Source organism: uncultured Gammaproteobacteria bacterium (assembly GCA_963822125.1). Classification (GTDB taxonomy): domain Bacteria; phylum Pseudomonadota; class Gammaproteobacteria; order Pseudomonadales; family Azotimanducaceae; genus DATJGR01. The sequence goes on from CAWGGQ010000023.1 coordinate 20,437, forward strand.
AGATTGCAGCCGCGTTCCTTGAAGTCGTCGCGCAGCGAGCCGAACCAGTCGGCATAGTCGGTGAGGCAGACTTTCTTCTCGAGCGCCTGACTGTCGCCGAAACTGGTGGTCACCCGGTATTCCCCGCTCTCGAACGTGGGCACGTCAGCCGCGAGGCACAGTGTCGAGGGCAACAGCGTCCGAACAGCGACAGCCAGAGCGAATCGAACTAACGTTTTCATTGCGGCGAGTTTACGAGGTACGCGTGCCTTCTGAAATAGAGGGCCGCGTCAATCGACAATCGCCGGATACACCAACGTTTTCAGTTGGCCGCGGAAGTTGAACGTCGCGGACGGCATGAACTGCGTCATCAGAATCACCACCAGTTCCTCGGCGGGGTCGACCCAGAAGATGGTGCTCGCCGCGCCGCCCCACGCGTATTCGCCTTTCGAACCGATCGTGGCCGTTCTTTCGGGGCCCAAGTTGATGGAAAAGCCGAGGCCGAATCCATAACCCTCGTTGGCGGTCTCGGAGAAGCTGCCGAGTGCCCAGCGCGTCAGATCGTCGTCGTTGGGCAGGTGATTGCAGGTCATCAGCTCGATCGTCTTACGGCCGAGAATGCGCACGCCGTCGAGTTCGCCGCCGTTCACCAGCATGCGGCAGAACCTCAGGTAGTCATGCGCCGTAGACACCAATCCGCCGCCGCCCGAGAAGAACGTCCGCGGCTCGCACATAGATGCTGTCTCGAGGGTCGTCCTCGCGCCGCAGTGTCTTGTCCGCGCCGCGGCTGTAGTTCGCCGCGAAGCGACTTACGTCGTTCTCCGGAACGGTGAACCCGGTGTCCTTCATGCCGAGCGGTTCGAAGATGCGCGTACGCAGATAAGCATCGAACGACATCCCGGACATCACCTCGACGAGATATCCGAGCACGTCGCTCGCCACGGAGTAGTTCCACCGCGTACCCGGCGAGAACTCGAGCGGCAATTTCGCCAACGTATCGATCATGGTGCGCAACGTCACGCCCTCGCCTGCGCCGACACCGAGTTTGCGATAGGCGTGGTCGACGTTGGTCCTGTTCATGAAGCCGTAAGTGAGGCCGGACATGTGCGTGAACAGATCTTTCACCGTCATGGCACGTTCGACGGGACGTGTGACGAAGTTCGGCACCACACCAGCCTGATATACCGCGAGATCGCGCCACTGCGGAATGAACCGGTGGACCGGGTCGTTCAGCTGAAACCGGCCGTCCTCGTACAACATCATCAGCGCAACGCTGGTGATCGGTTTCGTCATGGAATAGATGCGGAAGATCGTGTCTTCGCGCATGGGCTTGTCGCGCTCGATGTCCATACGACCCAGCGGTTCGCAATACGCGAGCGAACCCTTCCGAAACACCACCGGCAACGCCCCCGCGATCTTGCCGGGCTCGATGTAGCGCTGCATCAGATGGTCGCTGATTCTGCCGAGAGCACGCGCAGACATACCTGCGGCGGCCGCGTCGATACGCATTGTTCTTTCCCCCTCCCCGCGAACGCGACCACTCTACGCAAGCACGCTTTTGATTCAACCGCCATTCATCTGGCGTCAGCCGCTTCTCAGGCGGTTCATGCCGCTTCTCCGGCGGTTCACGCTGCTGTTCATCGAATACAAAGCTGAGTAGCATCAAAACGTCATGTCTAAACCCGCTACTACGCCGAAGTCGCAACCCGCACAGTCGCCGTCGCCGTCGATGGCAACGACCATCGAGATTACGAAGGACTACCTGCACTTCTCCGCAGCGCACTTCACGATCTTCTCGGCCACCGAACGCGAGAACCTGCACGGTCACAACTTCGATGTCAGTTGCTCGCTGGATACCACCGTCGGCCCGAATGGACTCGCGTTCGACTACAACGTGGTGAAAGACCGATTGATGGCGTTATGCGACGAACTCGACGAGCGCGTGCTGCTGCCGGCGCAATCGCCGCACCTCACGTTCACCAAAGAAGCGGGCTATCTGATCGCGTGTTTCGCCGATGAACGCATTCCGTTCCTCGAACGCGACGCACTGCTATTGCCGATTCGCAACGCCACCGTCGAGGAATTCGCTCGATGGTTCGCGATCCGTCTCGGCGCCGACGCGGAACTGCGCCGGCAACCGATCGAATCCATGAACGTACGCGTTTCCTCCGGCCCCGGTCAGTGGGCCTCTTGCCGCTGGAGTCGCCCATGAAACTGTTGTTGATCACCGGTGCCAGTGCCGGCATCGGCCTCGCCACCGCGCGGCGTTTTGCCGACGGCGGCTACGACGTGGTCAATCTGTCGCGCCGGCGTTGTCCGCTCGCGAAGGTTACGCACATCAATTGCGATCTCGCCACGCCGCGCTTCCTGGACAACATCTCCGGGCAGCTCGGCCAGTTGTTGAGCGACGCGGAACGGATCGTACTGATCCACAACGCCGCACGCCTCGACAACGACACCGCTGTGGAAACGCCGAGCAATCGATTGCGCGAAGTGTTCGAAGTGAATCTCGTTGCGCCGAACACGCTGAACTATTTCACACTTCCCTTCATGCACCGCGGATCTTCGGTGCTGTACGTCGGCTCGACGCTGTCGGAAAAGGCAGTGCCGCACAGCTTCAGCTACGTCGTAAGCAAACATGCGATGGTCGGAATGATGCGCGCGATGTGCCAAGACCTCGTCGGCCGAGAAATTCACACGGCGTGCATCTGCCCCGGCTTCACCGACACCGAAATGTTCCGCGAGCACGTGCCGGCGGACTCGCGAGACCAGGTGCGATCAATGTCCGCTTACGGCCGCTTGATCGCACCCGAAGAAATCGCGGAGATGTTGCACTGGGCTGCACACAACCCGGTGGTCAACGGCTCGGTGCTGCACGCTAATCTGGGTCAGATCGAGCACTGACCGCCGTCGCGCCGGGCGCAACGTCGATGGTGACGTGTTCGATGCGTCCGCTGAACGCATTGTTCCCCTGCGCATAGTCGTTGGACACTGCCGTCTCCAGGTCCTGGCCCACATCGACGCCTTCGTCTGCCGAGAACATGAACGGCTGCGTTTTCGGAATTGTCCCCTCCGCCACTTTCTGCCCATCTACGTAGAGTTCGCACTTTCCGCCTGTTCCGGGTTTCGGCGCATCGGCGATGAACGCGTACCGAACTTCGTGCTTACCGGCAACTAACGGTTTTTCAGAGGCGATGCTGGTGCGCTCCACACCAAAGAAGTTGTACTCGTGGTGCAACCGCCCGTCCTTCATGTATAGCGTCCAGCCACCGAACCTGCCGGCTTGCGCGATGATGACTCCGTGCGTGTTCGAGTCGGTCAATTCAACCGGTGCTGTGATGGTGTAAGAACGGCTTTTGATATTGATGAATGCGTTTTCATTGATGCCGATCATGCCGGGGAAGACCGTCAGTGATGTGCGTGTGCCCATCAGGTCCGGGACGTCCCGCGATGATCGGATCGAACCGCTCGGACCTCCGGTCGTCGATCGGCAATACGTGGTTCTTCACGGCTTCTTTCATGAAGAGGTCCTGCAACTCCTTCAGCTTGGCCGGTTTCTTGGCCGCGAGGTCATGCGCCTGACTGAAGTCGTTGGCAACGTGGTACAGCTCCCACACGTCGTTCTGGAGCGGCGGATTCTCGCACCAGCAGCCACGGAATCGAGTGCCGCGTGCACGGCGGTCGAGCCGTCGTGATAGATGCCGCGGTTGCCGAACATCTCGAAATACTGCGTCGTATGCGTCTTTTTCGCCTTTGCATTGTCGAACGAGTACATCATCGAAGTGCCGTCGAACGGCCGTTGCTTCGTGCCGTTGACCGACGTCGGAAACGGAATCCCCGCAGCTTCCAGCACTGTGGGCGCTACGTCGGTAACGTAGGTGAACTGCGAGCGAAACTCGTTCTTCGCCTTGATGTGCGCAGGCCAGCGGATGACCACGCCGTTCGTCGTGCCGCCGTAGTGCGAAGCGATCTGCTTGGTCCACTGGAACGGCGTATCGCCGGCCCACGCCCAACCGATCGCGTAGTGTGGGAACGTCGTCGGGTCACCCCAGTGATCGATGTGCGGCGCGTTGATCGCGTCGGTCGCTGATGATGCCGTTCAAACTCATCATCTCGTTGTACGAACCTTCCGGCCCTCCTTCTGCGCTCGCGCCGTTGTCGCCGACGATGTAGATGAACAGGGTGTTGTCGCGCACGCCCATCGTGTCGAGCGCGGCGATCAGTCGGCCGACCTCGTGCGTCGGTGTGTTCGGCAAACCCGGCGAACGTTTCCATCTGACGCGCCTCCACCTTCTGCTGCTGCGGCGCTCTGCGAGTCCCACGATGGAATTTGTGAGGGACGCTGCGTGAGTTCGGCGCTCTTCGGAATCACGCCCATCTTCTTCTGGCGCGCAAACGTTTCCTTTCTGAGCTCGTCCCAGCCTTGATTGAACTCGCCCTTATAGCGGTCGATGTAGGCCTTCGGTACGTGGTGCGGCGCGTGTGTCGCGCCTGGCGCGAAGTAGACGAAGAACGGCTTGTCGGGCGTCAGCGAGTGCTGCGCCTGCATCCAATTGATCGGCCTGATTCGTCATGTCGACGGTGAAGTGGTAGTTCGGGTCCTGCGGTTCTCGACCCGCGCGGTGCCGTCGAACACCGCGGGCGCCCACTGGTTCGGTTTCGCCGCCGATGAAACCGTAGAACTTGTCGAAACCCGAATGCGTCGGCCATCGATCGAACGGACCCGACACTGACACTTCCCATGGCGGCGTCTCGTGATATTTACCGAACGCCGCCGTGCTGTAACCGTTCATGCGCAACATCTCTGCAAGCGGCGCGATCGCTTTGCGAACGGATGCCGGTGTTACCCGGGAACGCAGTCGCGAGTTCCATGATGGCGCCGGCGTTGTTGACGTGGTGATTGCGCCCCGTCAGCAACGCAGTACGCGTGGGCGAGCACAGCGCGGTGGTGTGGAAATTGTTGTAGCGGATACCTTGCTGCGGCAAGCGCATCGAGCGCCGACATACGCGCCGGCCCGCCGAAGGCGCTCGACTGGCCGAAGCCGATGTCGTCGAGCAGCACGATCACTACGTTCGGCGCGCTGCTTGCGGTGCTTTGACTTCGAACCGCGGCGGCGGCTTAGCGTTGCGCGCGTCGAGTTCCGTGATAGATCGGTACTTCGGGTTCTGGAATCGGTAAAACCGTACGATCGACGTCGGCGCCTCGCGCGGCAGACGCAAACGACACCAACACACAGACGCAGGTCCACCAAAAAGCGCGTTTCATTCATCCCCCAATCGTTGAAAGAACGGGGCCGACCCGATCAATTCGGCGGCCCCTTGAATCAGTCGTTGGTTATTTCTACTTGCGGCGCAGGAACCGCTCGTTGACGCAGTTCTGCAAGCGCCCGTCACGCAAGAACGTAGCCGCCACTTCGCCGCTCTTCGCGCGCATGTCGAACACGCTCTCCGGCGTGAAGAACGCCGAATGCGGCGTTACTACAAGGCGGTGAGCGATCCATTTTTCGTGCGCGGCAAACGCCTTGATCAGCGGGTGGTTCGGGTCCGCCGGTTCCACCGGCAGAACATCGAGACCTGCTGCCTGTACCTTGTTGTCGCGCATCGCGTCGTACAGCGCGTCGAGATCTATGACTTCGCCACGCGCGGTGTTCACCAGAATCAATCCCGGCTTGGAAGCGGCGAACGCTTTGGCGCCTACGAGTTTGCGCGTTTGATCCGACAACGGAACGTGCACGCTAACGACATCGCTCTGGCTGAACAGATCTTCGAGCGAATGCACGCGCCGGATGCCCAACGCCAGATCGACGCCGTTGCTCACGTAAGGGTCGTAGAACACCACGTCCATGCCGAAAGCCTTGGCCCTCAGCGCAGCGGCGGTGCCGATGCGACCGATGCCCACCACACCGAACGTGCATGCCGACAAGCGTTTGCCGTACGGATTCAGCGCTGGCCGCCAGTTGCCCTTCGGATTCGCACGAAGTTCGAAGGTGTGGAACTCGATACCTTTCATCAGCGTCAGCATCAGCGCCATCGCGTGATCGGCCACTTCCATCGTGCCGTAGTCGGGCACGTTGCATACCGGAATGCCGAGCTCGCCCCACGCCTTCAGGTCGATGTTGTCGAAGCCGACCGCCGGCTTCACGAAGATGCGGCATTTCCCGAGCTTCGCGCGATATTGGGCGGGCACGTCGACGCCGGCGACGATGCCGTCGCAGTTGCGCCATTGATCGTCCGTCACGTTCTCGAATCGGTCGACGAACTCGGCACGCACACCTTCGCCGACTGCTTCGCTCTCGATACGCCAGTCGTCAGGCCAGCGCATGACCGGCCACAGAACACGAAACGTCATTTGCTCCCCCTCAGCCGACGATCTCGGCCAATGTGTGTATCGAATCTTCGAGCGCCTGCGCATCGATGCCTCCGATGCGTAGGCGCGTCGCAATCAGGTGCGTCATGCCGAGGCGGCTGCGGTACTCGGATATTCGCGCCAGCACCTGCTCCGGCGTGCCGACGATGCCCCATTCTTCGACCGTTTCCGGCATACGCGTGCGCATCGCGTCGTTCGCCTGCGCGCGCATCGTCGCCACTTGTGTTGCCAACGCGTCGCGCACTCGATCGAGCCGCGCGGCATCGCGGCTGACGAACACGGTGCGCATGATAGGCACGATGCTCGGAACGGCAACCCCGGCTTGCGTGCACGCTTCTGCGTGGCGCGCGTAGTTGCGAACGAGCACCTCGAACGATTCCATCGGCGACGCGAGATACGGCAAACCGAGCGTACCGGCCTGATTCAGCGCTTTGGGACCGAACGCCGCTACCCAGATGGGCGGATGCGGCGTCTGCACCGGTCGCGGCCAGAGCGAAACGTTGGCGTCGCCGCCGATCGCTTCGCCGCTCCACGCACGCCGCATGGTCGCGAGACTGTCGGCAAAGATCTCTCGTTTCTCGGAACGCACCACGTTGAACGCGTCGAACAACGCAGGTTGATAGCCGCGGCCCACACCGAGAATCACGCGGCCGTTCGACAACTGATCGAGCACGGCAACCTGTTCAGCGGCCTGCAAGCGGATGGCGCAGCGGCAACAGATACGACGTCGTACCGAGCCGGATCGTTCGCGTTGCACCGGCGACCGCGGAGAGCAGCATCATCGGTTCTGGAATCGCACCTTCGCCGAAATGGTTTTCGGGCAGCCAGAACGACTCGTAGCCCCACTGCTCCGCCAACTCTGCCTGGCGCGACAGCTCATCGGCCCGGCGACCGATCGGCGCGAGCCAGGGAGTGAGGCCGAGATGCAGAGGAACCGTCATGGCCGCGACGTTACCACAAGGCTCCCCTTGCAATTGCCGGGGCGCGCTGCAATCTACCGGACGTCTGAATTGCCGGAATAGAGACTCCAACCGACATGTCTGCCGTCAGCCCGTCGCTCTCTCCCGCCGATCGATTGAATCGCGAGTGCTTCTGCATCGGCACCGACGTGACCGCGTTGCGCGAATGGCTCGACGCGGATCTGGCACCCGGCGGACTCGACCGTTCGTTGCACGAATCGCACCCGCACCTGTTTTCGTCGCTGCCGGTGTTCGTGTCCCGTTCGCACGTACTCGAAATGCAACAGGTGATCCGGGCGGTGCATGCGGTGGTCGGCACCGATGCATACCGCAGCGAAGTGCTCGCAAGAGCACCGACCATTGCCGTGCGGCGTCCGGCTGCGCACGGCGTTCTGCAGGGCTACGACTTTCATCTGGGTGCGGACGGACCGCAGCTGATCGAGATCAACACCAACGCGGGCGGCGTGATGCTGAACGCCGAGATGGGCCGGGCTCAGCAGGCGTGTTGCCGCGAAGTGGCCGATCTGGTGAGCGGCCCCAGCGACTACTCGAGCATCGAAGAACGGCTGTTCGCGATGTTCATGGCCGATTGGCGAGCCGCGCGCGGTGATGCGCCGCTGCGCCACATCGCAATCGTCGATACGGCGCCGGCTACGCAATACCTCTACCCCGAGTTCTTACTCTTTCAGCGGCTGTTCGAGGCGCGCGGCATCCGCACCACCATTGCGGATCCGTCAGAACTGAAACTACAGGACGGCTTGCTTTGGCATGCATCCGGCCCGATCGATCTCGTATACAACCGGCTGACGGATTTCTACTTCGAACGACCCGAACACGCCGCCTTAGCTCGCGCGTACGAAACCGATGTCGACGGTGATTACGCCGCATCCGCACAGCCACGCATTGTTCGCCGACAAGCGCAATCTCGCATTGCTCAGCGACGCGACAGCGTTGGCTCGTTGGCACATCGCACCGTCCATCTCGGAACAGCTGCTGCGCAACATTCCCCGGACGACCGTCGTGAAGCCCGAAGATGCCGAAACGCTGTGGCACGATCGCAAGCGGCTGTTTTTCAAGCCGGCGTGCGGCTTCGGCAGCGGCGGCGCATATCGTGGCGACAAACTGACGCGCCGTGTGTTCGCCGAAATCCTGGCAGGACAGTACGTGGCGCAAGCTCTGGTGCCGCCGAGCGAACGAAACGCGCCCGACGACAACGCGACGCCGGTACTCAAAGTCGATCTTCGAAACTACGTCTACGACGGCGAAGTGCTGCTGATCGCCGCGCGTCTGTACCAGGGACAGACGACCAACTTCCGCACGCCGGGCGGCGGCTTCGCACCGGTGTTCTATCCAACCGACTCCGGCTCGTGTGGCGCCGCCGCCTGCGACTCGGAGTGCGGACGCCCCGGCACGATCTAAGACGTCGTCGTTGAAACTCCGCTAACGCGGAGGCCCACCGCTGTTCGGCAACAGCATCCGAACCATGGCCCCAATCAATGTGGGGCGCGTGGTTGAGAAATTGGTTGATGTCGCAGGTGAACTCCGGGCCGGATCGATTTGTTCAAGCGGGCTGGGTTTAACAATGGAAGGGACGGTGGCGCGATGAGCGGCGGCGTCGTGGGAGATGTCGCGCGGGTTGGGCCGTTGCCGACGGTCGCGGGCGGCGAGAGGAGTCGAATGCAGGTAGTCCCATATCAATTGCCGCCGAGCGTGATGGGACGCGTCGCCCCAATCGGTTCCGAAGTCCGGCACCTCGCGTTCTCTTGATCATCCGGTAGACACATCGGCTCGAGCCCTTCGATCCGACAACCCGGATTGATTCGGGCGATGGTTCGAATGCGCGTCACCCACGGCCCAACCGACGCGACACGTCAATGTGACGATGGCGCTGATCGCATCACCGCCCCTTCATTGTTAAACCAAGCCCGTTAGAACGAATCGACTCGGCGCGGTTCACGGGTAGGTCCCACTTCGCACTCGTGGGCGTTGATTGATAGGGGCGATGTGAAATGCGCTGCCGGCGCCGGCTCGATTGATGGATCGAGCCCGATGAGACGTGTGGCCGTACGCGATCTCGCACCACATCGAGGGACGTTACCCGGCATCGGCACTTGCACCATGGCCCCATTCTTTGATCCATGGCGCGATCAACAAACAGGAAGAGACCCGAACAGCTCACGCTCGATTCAGTGCGATATCACTCGGGCCGTGGCGGACCACGCCATGGCGCCGGTCGGCCACGCGGGATACGGCCGCGGGTCATGCACCGGTATCGAGAGCGCATCCTTGCCCGTGTTCCGGTCCATGTGACGATCCGCTTGCGAAGCGGCATACCCGACGTTACGCCAACCCCGCTTCGTGCGACGGTTCCGCTCCTCCTTGAGCGAAGCCTGCGTCCGGCACGGCTTCCGGGTGGTGCACTACTCGATCCAGCGCGATCACGTGCATCTCCTGATCGAAGCACACACCAATTACTCGATCGCTTGTGGGATGAAGAGTGTCGGCGCCCGCATCGGCAAGCTCGCTAACCGGCTCTTCCAGCGCAAGGGCAAAGTGCTCGACGGTCGCTATCACCTGCGTCCGTTACGCACGCCGCTCGAAGTCCACCGTGCCTTGCGCTATGTGCTGCTCAATCACCGGCATCACGCCGCGCAGCGGCGCAGACCCAGCCATCCAATCGACCGCGTGAGAGTCCAACCCGATCCCGCCAGTTCCGGCCGCTGGTTCGACGGCTGGCGCATCGCCACCGCCCCTCCGAACCCTACAGACACCCCCGAAGTCGCCCCCGCACGAACCTGGCTCCTGCAAACCGCCTGGCGCCGACACGGACTCATCCATCCCGCGGATGCTCCCTGAATCTGGTCCTAAAGCGTCATCCGGAACGTCGCGGTCACGTTCGAACCCGCGGCATAGAACGACTGATCCCAGTACAGGCTCGTCAGATACTTCTCGTTGCCGAGGTTGTAGCCGTTCACCGCGATCTCGTACTTCTCGAGGAACTCGTAGCTGACGTATCCGGAAACAACTGCGTGCGCGTCGGAGCGAATCACGCCGACGCCGTTGTCGAGGTGCGTGTCGTCCTGCCACTTCACGGTGGTGCCCGCTTCCAATCCGGGCAGCTGGTCGAACCGATAGCGAGTCCCGAAGTTGAACGTCTGCGTCGGCACGAACGTGCGTACGTCGTCGCCGCCGTGCGGGTCGGTGAGCTCGAGGTTGGTGTAGCCCGCGAGCAATGACCAGTTGTCGGTGATACGACCCTGGAATTCCAGCTCGTAGCCTTCGGACTCTACGTCGACGCCCGCGTAGTACGACACGCCGGTGTCCGGATTGAAGCCCGCGTATTCGGCGTAGTTGTCTTGTCGGGCCCGGAACAACGAAAGCGATGCGAGCAGGCGGCGTTCGAAGAACTCCGCCTTCAATCCGGCTTCGTAGCTCGTGCCTTCGGCTGCGCCCAGCTGACGGGAATTGATGTCGAACTCGGACTGCGGCTGATAGATGTCGCTGTAGCTCGCATAGGCGTTCACCGTATCGGTGATCGCATACGTAACGCCGACATACGGGCTGATCTCCTGATCGTCCGAGTTCGTCGACTCGCCATAGCTGAATCCGCTGGAGTGCATGTCGATGCCGTTGAAGCCGAGGATGAACGACAACGCGTTGGTGACGTTCAGGTGCGCAACACCGAACACACGCCGGAAATCGGTGTCCCAGTCCGCCGATGTGACACTCTCTTCCCACTGCGGCTGTGTAACCTCGTTACCATTCCAGCGCGGGAACGCAGGCATCGCACCCCACGCCGGATCATCGGCCGGTGCCGCGCGTTGTCTCGCCTTCTCGTTCGCATGCGAAATGCTGGTTCCCAACAATACGTCGTGGGTGCGCCCGAACGCGTCGAACGCGCCGGTCAACGTGCTGTCGAAGAGCACACGATCGGACTCCGCGCGATAGTTGCCCGGATATCCGAACAAACCTTCGCCGGTTTGCTGGTTCGGTGCGCCATAGGTGTAGAACAGCTTCGACGGCTCGTCGTAGTCGTTGTATGTCAGCGTCGTCTGCAAATTCCATCGTGACGAGAACGCGTATGTTCCTTCGACGAAGCCGGTACGGATCTGCGTGTCCCATTTCGTCCAGTTCTGGGTGGTGCTGCTGGAGCGCGGGAACTCGGTCTGGGTGCCGTCGTCGTAGAGCATCGGCAGCGCACCCCACAGCACGCCTTGGGAGTTGTTGTTCTGTTGCGTGTAGCCGAACGTCACGGTGGCATGGTCGCCCACCTGACCTTCGAGAATACCGGAGACGATCGCGCGTTCGTTTTCGTAGTTGTCGAGATACGAATCACCCGATTGCGCCGCGCCGAGCAGACGACCTGCCCACGAGCCGCTCGCCGTGAGCGGCCCCGACAGATCCGCCTCCACGCGTCGCTTGTCCCACGAACCTGCAGTCACTTCGGTTTTGAAGAACGTGTCGTTCGTCGGCCGCTTGCGGATGTAGTTGATCGTGCCGGACGGATTGCCGATGCCGGTGAGCAGTCCGTTCGCGCCGCGAATCACTTCGACCTTGTCGTAAACGTAGGTGTCGAGTGCGCCGACCACGTTCCAGTTGAACGGCAGACCGATGCCGTCCACCTGCATGCTTTTGATGTCGAAGCCGCGCGCGTTGTAGTACGTGCGGTCGGTTTCCACCTGTTCGACGTTCACGCCGGTGACGAGATTCAACAACTGGTTCACGTCGTCGAGACCGAAGTCTTCGATGAATCCCGCGTCCACCACCGACACCGCCTGCGGCGTTTCGAACAGCGACATCGGCAACACCAGCGCCCCGCGGCTCTCGCGATTCTCGCGCTGGCCGACCACCAGAATTTCCTCGACCCGGTTCTCGCCCGCATTCGCGAGTGCCGGATCGCTCGCGACGTCACCTTCCGCGGCGTTTACCGCAGCTGCCGAACCGAACACCCAAACCAGCAAACACCCCATCACCGAACGCATCATTTTTCCCACTGCCGTCCCCACTGCTCGCAAGCGTTGAATTCCGCTCGTCGCGCAGGGCGACGAGCGCTTGGCAGTCTATGAAAGCAATGGTTGAATGTAAATGCGAATCGTTCCTATTTTCATTCCGAGAGCGAGTCAGGCACGTATAAAGGGACGGGTGTTCAACCGGGACGGAAGCCGCGGTGCGAGCCGCCGCAGGCAGGGCTACCTGAAAGGGCTACGCCGCGGCGCGCTGCGCGCCGCGCTTGGCGTCTCCGCCGAGTTTTTCCTGGATCTGCTCCAGCGTGAGTCCGCGCGTTTCGGGCGCGTACTTCATCACCAGGATGGCGCCGATGATCGGCCCGATGGCCACCCACGTGATGCCCCACGAAATGCCCATCACCGGAATCAGCTGGCCGATGAGATATGGAATGGCCACTTCGGTGACACGGCCGAACAGATTGGTCGTCCAGCCGTAACCGGTCGCGCGCAGTTCCGTTGGAAAGAGTTCCGACGCATAGACGTGCGTGGCGCCGATCGCACAGTTGAAGAAGAACACGGTGGCGATGTGCCAGAAGTACTGCCCGAACACCGTGTTGGTGTGAAACAGCCCGATGATCGCGACGGCCGCGATGCTGTAGAACCCGGCGCACGTGTACTTGCGGCCGATGCGATCGACGAGTTGGCCCGCTAACAGATGTCCAAAGGTGCCGGCGATGTAGGCCCACATCACCACGTTGCCGACTTGCGCCGGCGTCATGCCCACTTCCTCGCGCGCGTAGATCGACCAGAACGCAACGGCGGGTGCGATCACCAGATACACGCAGTTCCACAGCAGCACCACGATGCGGAAGCGCGGCAGATACTGCGGCTCGATCAGCCGGCGTGCCTCGCCGAACTGCGCGCGGATGGTGGCAAGCTATCGAAGTGCGCTCGCGACCGGCGGCGATCTCTTTGTAGCGCGCGGTCTCGCGCACGCCGAGCGCGAGAAACGGCAGCAGAAACAGCGGAAACAAACCGATCAGATACAACCCGCGCCAGTGCGCGCCGTCGTTCGCGATACCGAGCCAACCCGACATGATCGCGACGCACTCCATTGCGAAGTCGTGCGCCGGATTGCCCTCGGCATCCGCAAGCAGCAGAAAGAACGGCGACGTTTTCGCCATCGCCACCGTGCCCACTGTAGCGAAGCCGGTGAGGATCGTGATGCCGGTGCCGCGCAGCCGCGCCGGCAATTCTTCGCCGGCGATGATGATGGCGAGACCGTACTGGGCCGTCAGGAACAGACGCGCCACGGTCTGCCACACGGTGAACTCGAACTTCGTCTGCACAAAGGCCGTTGCCGCCGTGGCAATCGCAAAACCGCCGACGGTGATCAGCAACAGCGTGCGGCGGCCGAACCGGTCGGCGCACATCAGGAAGAAGAACGACGCGATCATGCCGCCGCGTGTGATGGCGTAAATCGTGCCCCACTCGTCGAGGCCGATGTGCAACGTCGCGCGCACATCGACCGATGCGAGCGTCAGCATCGACGCGTCGAAGCCTTCGTACAGCGTCGCGATGCCGAGCAACCCGAGCAGTACGATGTGATACGGCCGAAAAGCGCTCTTTCGGCTCGGCGGCGTCCGTCATGCGTCTGGCTCCCGGAAACTCGGAACGGTCTACTCCCCGGACCATGGTGCCACGCGCATCCGCCGAAACCTAACTGGGTTCGTTGGGCTTGGGTTCGTTCGCCTTGCGATCTTCAACCGTAGCTTCGCGCTCCAACCGTTCGATTTCGTCCTGGAAACTGCGCCGCACCGCGGTGAGTCCCAGCGCCCGCCATGTCGGCGCAAGGCGCTTGACGCGCACCTTGAACGAATCCGCGTACGACTCTTCGTCGAGGTAGCCGTGCTGATACTGGAAGAACATGTTGTCCCAGTGCGTCTGCTGCGCGATCTGCCACAGCCGGAAGTGGCCGCCGTTCGTCGGCCGGTGAGTTGCTCGAGCGCCTCGGATGTCTCCGGATAACCGAGTTCAGTCAGTTTGATGATCACCGGACCGATGCGATCCGAGTCGGCCGCGTTGACCATCATCGCCTGCAGCGCATCCGAGCGCATCTGATACGTCTGCGCGAGCGCGAGCTTGCGCGCCTCCTCCATCGCGATCGTGTTGAGCCGGATCTGTTTCGTCAGATACAGCAGCGTCACTACGACGCCGATCGCGCCGATCACTTCGCCAATCGATCCGCAGATCCTGCAGTGTCATGGTGTTCTCCAGCCGCAACCGGACGTTAATTCACGCGCCGTCACGACGCCAGACGGGTTCCCGAAGGGTTCCCGACGGGTCTCTGGTAGCATGCGCGCATGAAAATCAACGACCAGATCGACATCGCCAACGACCGTCCGATGGTCCTCATCGGCGGCATCAACGTACTCGAATCGCTCGACCTCGCCCGCGAGGCGTGTACCGAGTATCTGCGCGTCACGCGCAAGCTCGGCATTCCGTACATTTTCAAAGCGTCGTACGACAAAGCAAACCGCTCGTCGATTCATTCCTTCCGCGGTCCCGGCCTCGAGAAAGGCATCGAGATGCTCGCCACCATCAAGAAGGAATTCGGCGTACCGGTGCTTACGGACGTGCACGAGCCGTGGCAAGCCGCACCGGTTGCGGAAGTGGTGGACATCCTGCAGTTGCCGGCATTCCTCGCGCGGCAGACCGATCTCGTGGAGGCGCTCGGCAAAACCAAGCGGCCGATCAACGTGAAGAAGCCGCAGTTCCTGAGCCCTTCACAGATGGCGAACGTGGTCGAAAAATTCCGCGAGGTCGGCAACGAACGCATCATGCTGTGCGACCGCGGCACGAATTTCGGCTACGACAATCTCATCGTCGACATGCTCGGCTTCGGTGTGATGAGGCAAGTATCGAACGATGCACCGATCATCTTCGACGTTACGCACGCGTTGCAGCAGCGCGGCGCCATCGATACATCGCGCGGCGCGAATCGCCCCGACGCCTCCGGCGGCCGGCGCGGCCAGGTGCTCGATCTTGCCCGCGCCGGGGTTGCGGTAGGCATTGCGGGTCTGTTCCTCGAAGCGCACCCCGATCCCGACAACGCGAAGTGCGATGGGCCTAGCGCGTTACCGCTCGACAAACTCGAAGCATTCCTCACACAGGTGAAGGCGGTAGACGATCTCGTGAAGTCGTTCCCGCACGTTCACATCGACTAACTCGCCAACAAATCAACTCGGCCGCACGCGTTCAGCCGCCTACCGTGGTGCCTTCGCCATTCGCGCTCGGCGGCGTGTACTTCACTCCGATCGCGTCGTACATCGCCTGAATCATCGGCCACCAGCGCGGATCGCCGCCGGGGCCGCCCGCGCTCATCTGGTTCATCGCATAGCCGAACGAGATGCCGTTCTCCGGATCGCAGAAGCCGAGCGAGCCGCCCGCGCCGCCGTGACCGAACGCTTTGGTGTTGTCCGAGAAGCGGCGCATCGGACTCGGCAGCATGAAGCCGAGCGCGATGCGATTCGACAGCTGCAGCACTTTGTCCATGCCCGCGGCCTGCTCGGTGCGCGTGCGCTCCATTCCGGCCTTTGATATCAGCTGCACGCCGCGGAACGGTTGGCCGCGCGTCCATGCGCCGAGCGCCGCATAGAACGTTGCCAG
This sequence comes from uncultured Gammaproteobacteria bacterium, assembly GCA_963822125.1. Lineage (GTDB taxonomy): Bacteria > Pseudomonadota > Gammaproteobacteria > Pseudomonadales > Azotimanducaceae > DATJGR01. The sequence goes on from CAWGGQ010000023.1 coordinate 36,357, forward strand.
CGAGCGCGCATTAGTGTGGCCGTTAGCGCTGCAGATTTCCGCGTTGCGCCACGCGCGGCTGTTCACCACGCCGGGGCCGAGCGCCGGCGGATTGCCGAACGTCTTGCCCTGCAGCGATTCCTTGTCGGCCATCATCTCCGCAAGCAGATCGCGCGTACCCGGAGCCGGCGGCGGCGAAGGGTTCATTTCGGCGATGCGTTCGTCGAGTTCCGGGCCGCTGCCGATGAACGCATCGAGCGCCAGCGGATGCACGATCTCTTCGCGGAAGAACCTGCCGACGCTGCGACCGCTCGTGCGACGAACCAGTTCGCCAACGAGCCAACCATAGGTGATCGCGTGATAGCCGTGCGCGGTGCCGGGTGTCCACCACGGTTCCTGCGCCGCAAGCTCCGCGCACATCTTCGTATAGTCGTACATGTCGTGCGGCCGCAAGCGGCTTCCTGATCGCGGGCAGACCGGCTTGATGCGTCAGGCAGTAACGCGCCGGCAACTTGTCTTTGCCGGCCTGCGCAAACTCCGGCCAGTACTTCGCAACCGGTGCATCGAGGTCGAGCTTGCCGCGCTCGACCAACAATCGCAGCACAGGCGGCGCCGAGCCCCTTCGTGGTGGAGTACACGTTGACGATCGTGTTCTTGTGCCACGGCTTCGTGCGTGCTTTGTCGGCGTGACCGGCCCACAGGTCCACTACCCGCTTGCCGTCCACCGTTACGCAAACCGACGCGCCTATCTCTTTGCCCGCGGCGAAGTTGGACGCGAAACCCTCGCGCACTTTCGAAAAACGCGCATCGCAGTCGCCGTAAATCGTTACACCCGCCATCGCTACCTCTCCGTCTTGTTCAGATCGATCACTCTACGCGCGCGGTGCCGCATCAATGAATCCCGCGCGCGGCGCTTCTTGTTTCCGCACTTCGTCTTCCCAGTCGGACCATTCGACATGGAAATCGGCCACGTAAACCCTCACCGCTTCACCCACGGTCGCGAAGAACCGTCCGGCACCGAACCGTTCGAACATTCCGAACCGCTTCAGGTCGTCCTTCACCGGATCCTTCATCTCCGCGAACGCCAGTTCGACGTGCTGTTCTCGTAACGTTTCGTCGAGATCGCAGAGGACGTCGGCCGCAGTGACGTCGACGCTGGTCACCGGTTCTGCCGAGATGACGAGCCGGCGCACCGGATCCGGCGCGTGCGCAAGCGCATCGAGCACACGATCGCGAAACAGTTCGGCATTGGCGAAGAACAGCGGCGCGTCCCAGCGGAACAGCACGAGGCCAGGCACGCGCCGCGCGTTCGGATAACGCGACACGTCGTGATAACCCTTCACACCATCGACTCGCCCGAGCACCGCCGAGTGCGGTCGCCAGCCGTCCCAAAGGAATTCGAGCACCGCAATGCCAATGGCGAGGCCAATGCCTTCGATCGCGCCGAGTGTCACCACGCCGACAAAACACACCATCGACAGCCAGAACTCCCATCGCTGTATCCGATAGATGCGCTTCAGATCGGCGATCTCGAACATCTCGATCGCCGCCGCAACCACCACTGCGGCGAGCGCTGTCATCGGCAGGTTCTTCAACAGCATGGGCGCGAACATCAACAGAACCGCGATCGTGATGGCCCCAACAACTCCGGTGAGCTGCGAGCGCGAACCCGCAGCCAACGCAACCGGAGTGCGCGTGGCGCTGCTGCTGACCGGAAACCCCTGAAATAGACCGGTGACGAGGTTTGCAGCGCCGAGCCCGACCATCTCCTGGTTCGGATCGACCTTCAGATTCAGACGCGCCGCATACGTGCGCGATAGCACGCTGGTGTCGGCGAACGCCACCAGCGCCACCGCAATGCCGCCCAACACCACGGGCACGATGTCGTCGACACCGATCAACGGCAAGGTCAGCGACGGCAGGCCGCTCGGCATCTCGCCGAGCACGACGACGCCCACCGTAGTGCCGAGATCGAAGAAGCCGACGACGATCGTCGCCCCACCGATCGCAATGAGGGTTCCCGGAACATTCGGATGGCGCTTCAGCGCCATGATCACGGCGAAACACGCAACGCCGATGCACGAGACTGGCGACATTGGTGCCGCCGGCCAGCACCGCTTTCGCCGTCGTGAGCGTCGACAGCCACACGCCCGACGCGTCCACGTCTATGCCCAACAGCTTCGGCAACTGGCTCAGCAACAGCGTCAACGCGATGCCGTTCATGAAGCCGTAGCGAATCGGTTTCGAGAGCAATTCAGTGACGAAGCCGAAACGCGCGAACCCGCCGGCCACGCCCACGATCCCCGAAACGATGGCCATCGCACCGGCCAGTGCGACGGCGCGCTGCGGATCGCCACCCGACTGCGCCAGGATCAGCGACAGTATCAACGCGGCAAGCGCCGAGTCCGGTCCCATGATCAGCACACGATTCGGACCGAACAGCGCATACACGAGCAGCGGCACGATCGTCGCATACAAGCCGTATATGCCCGGCACTCCCGATGCCGCCGCATAGGCAATGCCGGAAGGGATCAGCAAGCTCGTCAGCACGAGACCCGCGACGAGGTCGTACCGCAACCAACCGATCGGGTAATGACGAAACGCGGTCAATCCCGGCAACCAGTGTTGCCAACCGGATTGCCGATGTCGGCTGTGCCGCGGTGAGTCGGTCGAAGCTTCGAGTGGATGTTCAGGTGGAGGAGTCATAACGCCATCATCGGTGCAGGCGAACGGATCACGCAATGCGCCGACGCCTCGTCAATTGATGTAGGTTTCCAACGAGAATTTGCCGAGGCCGGTTTTGATCCATGGGGTATGGTCAGTGTCGATTCCGCGCGAGTCCAAACGTCTACGAGACACAAAGCCAAGAGGATTCTCCGATGTCCGACACCACCGCTCACCCACCCATCGTTTCCCGCGCCGAATGGCTCGTCGCCCGCAAGGCGTTACTGACGAAGGAACGAGAACTCACCAAAGCGCGCGACGCCGTGAATGCACAGCGCCGACGCTTGCCGATGGTGCCGGTCGACAAGAGCTATCTGTTCGATTCGACGAGACGGCGAGAAGTCGCTGCTCGACCTGTTCGACGGCCGTCGCCAACTGGTCGTGTATCACTTCATGTTCGACCCGAGCTGGGAGAAAGGCTGCCCGGGTTGCACCGGCTTCGTCGATTCCATGGGCGACACGGCATCGCTGCTGAACGCGCGCGATACGACATTCACCGTGATCGCCCGCGCGCCGCTCGAAAAGTTGCAGCGCTATCGCGCGATGAAGGGCTGGAAGCAGGAACTCGTGTCGTCGAACCGCACCGACTTCAACTACGACTTCCACGCGACGCAAGACGAGAGCATCGCGCCGGTGGAGCACAACTATCACGACAAAGCCGAGCTCGAGCGGCGCGGCCAGGCGCGTTTCGCACAAGGCGAGAACCACGGCATGAGCGTGTTCTTCCGCATCGACGACGCGATCTTCCACACGTACTCGACCTTCGCGCGCGGCACCGAGGGCATTGTCAGCGCCGTGAGCATGCTCGACCTCACGCCGTTCGGCCGGCAGGAAGACTTCGAGGATTCGCCGGCCGGTTGGCCGCAGCGTCCGACGTACGGCTAAGTCCCGATCTCACCCAAGTGCAAAGCGGTCAGCACCCGTAGCAACTGCGCGTCCGTCGGCAACGTCGGCATCGATGATCAGCGGCTTCGTTTACCGACGGCGGCTCGAGCGTTGCGAGTTGGCTGTCCAGCAGCGCGGCTGGCATGTAGTGGCCGACGCGCCGTGCCAAACGCGCAGCCAACAACTCGCGATCTCCGGCCAGAAACACGAAACGAACGTCGGACGCATCTCCGACCAGAAGCTCGCGATAGCGACGCTTCAGTGCCGAACAACTCACGACGCCTGAGAGCCCGGCAGCACGATTCGCGTCCATCCAGGCGCGGATGGCAACGAGCCACGGCATGCGGTCGGCATCGTCCAAGGCCACACCCGCGCGCATCTTTTCGACGTTCGCCTGCGGGTGCAGCGCGTCGCCTTCCTGGAAGGGCCAACCCAATCGCGCCGCCAGCGCAACCGCCAGCGTGGTTTTGCCGGCGCCGGAAACACCCATGACGATGATCTGCGTCAAGATCCGCACCGCTCCATCGGCCCGAGGGTAAGTAGGACCCGCACTGGCCTACGCACGACCGAACCCGATACAGTCATTGGCCGCGTAATACACCACTCGAAAACGCACCCACTCATAAATCGAAGGGAGAGAGACGATGGATTTCAAGATTCCAAAGGAGCTTCAGGATTATCTCGATGAACTCGACCAGTTCATCGAGAAGGAGATCATGCCGATCCAGAACCGCGACGATAACATCCGGTTCTTCGATCATCGCCGCGAACACGCCCGCACCGACTGGGACAACAACGGTCTGCCGCGCAAGGAATGGGAGGAGTTGCTCGCCGAAGCACGCGCGGTTGCCGACAAGGCCGGCCACCTGCGTTTTGCCTGGCCGAAGAAACACGGCGGCAAAGGCGGCTCGAACCTGTCGATGGCGGTGATCCGCGAACACCTCGCCGCGAAGGGGCTCGGCCTCTTCAACGATCTGCAAACCGAGCACTCGATCGTGGGCAACAACCCGTTCATCGTGATGTTCGAAGAGTTCGCCACGCCCGATCAGTACAAGCGTTACAGCGACGACCTGCTGAACGGCCGGCTGCGCACCGGCTTCGGCCTCACCGAACCGAACCACGGCTCCGATGCCACGTTCATGGAAACGAAGGCAGTGCCGCAGACGCAGAACGGCAAGCCGGGCTGGCTGATCAACGGCGAGAAGATGTGGACCACCGGCATGCACCACGCCAACTACGTCATGACGTTCGCTCGCACCAGCGGCAAGGACGGCGACGCACGCGGCATCACCTGCTTCATCGTTCCCGCGGACTCGCCCGGCGTGAAGGTCGAAGAGTATCTGTGGACCTTCAACATGCCGACGGACCACCCGCGCGTGTCGATCAAGGACGTGTGGATTCCGGAAGACAGCTACTGGGGCGAAATCGGCGGCGGCCTCGCCATCGGCCAGAGCTTCGTGCACCAGAACCGCATCCGTCAGGCCGCCTCGTCACTCGGCGCCGCGGTGTACTGCATCAACGAAAGCGTTGCGTATTCGCGGCAGCGCAAACCGTTCGGCAAGCCGCTTTCCAACAACCAGGCCATTCAGTGGCCGCTGATCGAACTGCACACGCAAGCGCAGATGTTGCGGCTGCTGATCTGGGAAACCGCAATCGCCATCGATTCGATGCCGCACAAAGAAGTGGAGCGGACGATTTCGGACCGCGTGTCGATGTGCAACTACATCGGCAACCGCCTGTGCTGCGACGCAGCCGACCAGGCGATGCAGACGCACGGCGGCATGGGTTATTCGCGCCACAAAGCGTTCGAGCACATCTACCGGCACCACCGCCGCTATCGCATCACCGAAGGTTCGGAGGAAATTCAGATGCGGAAAGTCGGCGCGTATCTGTTCGGCTACGCTGGCCCGCGCAAGAACGAGTTCACGCAGCTGTACGGACCCGCGAAGTTGTCATGACGAAACGATACGAGGCGAGCGATCGGGCGGACACGTTCGTTCAGCATGCCTTCGAAGAGCACCTCGTCGATCTCGGCGAGGTGCGCATGAACTACGCGCGCGTCGGCAGCCCCAACAAGCCCGCTCTGCTGCTGATTCCGGGTCAAACGGAATCGTGGTGGGGATACGAAGCCGCAATGCACCTGCTCGGCGAACATTTCGAGGCATTCGCCGTGGACCTGCGCGGCCAGGGTCGTTCCACATGGACGCCGGGGCGCTACACGCTCGACAACATGGGCAACGACCTCGTCCGATTCATCGACCTGGTGATCAAGCGGCCGACGATCGTCAGCGGTCTGTCCTCCGGCGGCGTGCTGTCGGCGTGGCTGTCGGCGTATGCCAAGCCGGGTCAGGTGCGTGCAGCGCTGTACGAAGATCCGCCGCTCTTCTCGTCGGAAGTGAACACCTCGACCGGTGCGTCGATCCGTCAGAGCATCGGTCCCGTGTTCGCGCTGTTCAACAAATACCTCGGCGATCAGTGGAGCATCGGCAACTACGAAGCGATGCGCGCCGCCGGCCCTAAAGAACTGCCGCCGTCGATCGCATTCCTGATGGCTGAAGGCGGGCCGTTCTCCGCCGCGGGCGGACCGCCGCAGAACCTGAAGGAATACGATCCGGAATGGGGCCGTGCGTTCTGGACGGGCACCGTCGCCGCGAGTTGCGATCACGAACGTATGCTGTCGAACGTCAAGGTGCCGGTATTACTCACGCACCACTTTCGTATGAACGACGAGACAGACGGGCGGTGTGAGGGGCGCGTTGTCGGACGTGCAGGCGAAGCGCGTGCTCGAACTCGTCGCGGCCGCTGGCCAACAGATCGACTACGTCTCGCTGCCGATGATGGGACACGTGATGCACCAGCAAGACCCCACCCAGTACGTGAAGATACTCATGGAGTGGGTCGCGAAGCTCGCACTGAAGTAGCACGCGAAACGCGGCGGAAGTCCTCCGCCGCGCCTCGCCGTACCTTCAGTTCGGAATCCAGTTCCCGTGAAAACCGAACGGCACGCGCACCGGCAACTCGATCGTCGCAACGGGCGGCCCTTCGAAGCGCTGCGCATCGATGATGCGCACGTGGCTCTTGTTCTTCGCGCCGTCGTACACGACTGAAAGCACGTAGCCCTCGTCTTCTCCGGCTCCCGGCGCTGCCGGCACGAAAACACCTTCGCTGGTTGCGCCGCGCGCACCCATGTCGTGCCGTTGCGTCTTTCCGGTCTGCAGATCGTGCTTCAACAGACCTCGCGGATCGGTGCCCACATCGACCTCCACCATGTACCCGTAGCGGTGGCGATGACATTCCACACGCGGGTCGACGCGCGGAAACTCGACAGCGCGGTCGAGCAGAATCTCCTGCTGCACGCGCCCCGCAGCGGGGTCGATCGTCCAACGTTCCAGCCGCGTCGATCCGCCACTGCCTTCGAGACGCCCCTTAACGAATGTACGCGGATGTCGCACCACGTCGAACACGATCCGTTCGCCATCGTCGTACGCATTCAACGGGTGATAGACGAAGCACGGATCGATCTCGATCCATTGCGTGTCGTCGCGCGTTGCGTCGCGACGCAGAATGCCGAGCCGCGCCGGCACGTCGTCGCGCCAGCTGAAGGGCATGCTGCCCTTCATCGCCATCTGCATGTCGAACACCACGGGGAAGTCCATGAAGATGACCCGCGTCGCCGTCACGCCGAAGTCGTGCATCATCGTCGGATACGGCTTTGCGATGTCGATGCTCTTTTGCAGCACACCGTTCCGATCAGCTACGTGATAGCGCAGCGAAACGGGACCGAAGTCGTAACCGAAGAACAGCAGCTCGCCGGTTTTGCCGTCGATCTTCGGATGCGCAGTCATGTTGCTGCCGAGCTGACCTGCGAAGTCGTACTGGCCGACTGTGTTCAGGCTTCGATCGAGCGCATACGGCAGCCCCACTTCCGGCAGCGCGAGCACCTTGCCGCCGTGGCCGATCACGTTCACGTTGCCGGAACCCTGCTGCATCGGTTGCCGCGGGCTCACGGGCGCGGCCTTCAACCCTTTCAGCTCTTCCACGCGCTGCGTTCGCACCCAACGGTTTCGATATGCCGTGGCCTTGCCGCCGGCGATGTCGATGCCGTGCACCATGCCGTCGCCGGTGAACCAATGATGGTTCGGACCGGGCGCAATCGGGTTCGGGCCGTCGCGCATCAGCGTGCCGCGCAGGCATTCAGGAATCGTTCCCTTAACGGGAAGATCGAATGCGGTGGTCTCCACGTCCACCGGCGCGAAGTTGCCGCGCAGGAACGGGTTGTCTTCCGGTAAAACGTCGAGCTCTCTTGCTTCTGCCATGACGCGCCTCCTGGTTAGAGCGTATGATCTAGGCACTGCCTACATTGCATCGGCATCGTAGCGTAGTGTGTCGATCTAGGCATTGTCCAGTTTAAAGTCCGGAACGAAGCGCATGACGCAAACCCGTCGCTCCACACTCGCGACGAAGATCTTCTACGGCTCCGGCGCCACAGCGTTCGGCGTCAAAGACACTGCGTTCAATTCCTTCCTGCTGCTGTACTACAACCAGGTGCTCGGTCTCGATCCATTCATGGCGGGCCTGGCATTGGCGCTCGCCGTCGTGCTCGATGCCGCCATCGATCTGCCGGTGGGATATGTCTCCGACCATTGGCGCTCGCGCTGGGGCCGCCGGCATCCGTTCATGTATGCGGCGGCTTTGCCCACCGCAGTCTCGTTTTTCTTTCTATGGAATCCTCCCGCGAGCGCGCTGGCCAACGAGACGAGTCTGTTCACGTATCTGCTCGCGATGACCGTGCTGGTTCGCCTGTGCCTGACCTTCTTCGAAGTACCGAACGCGGCGCAGGGGCCGGAGCTGACCACCGACTATCACGACCGCACGCGCCTCATGGCATTTCGTCATCTGTTCGGCTGGATCGGCGGGCTCGCGATGGCGGTGCTCACGTTCATGGTGCTGTTCAATCTCGACCCTAACGGCCAGATGGGCCCGACCGGTTACCAATGGCTCGGCGTCATCGGCGGCTGCACGATGTTCGCGGCGATGATCGTCTCGTCGCTGGGCACGCACCACCAGATTCCAACGTTCTACAAACCCCCGAAGCGCGACACACATGGCCTGCGCCCCATCGTCGATCAGGTGAGGGGGTTGTTTCAGAACACGTCGTTCAACTCGATGTTCATCTCCGCGCTGTTGTTCGCGGCTGCGGCCGGCTTTTCACAAGCGCTGTCGCTCTACGTCACGACGTTCTTCTGGAAACTCGACACCACGAAGATCGGCGTGATTCCGCTGCTCGCGTTCATTGCCGTGCCGCTCGCCTTCTACCTTGCGCCGCGACTCGCGGCGCGTTGGGAAAAACGTGGCGCCGCGATGATCGTGTACGGCTTCGCCATCGTCTTTCTGCCGATCGCTTATCTGGCGCAACTCGCCGGATGGTTTCCGTCGCCGGAAAGCGGGCTTTTTCTGCCCTTCATCATGGCGAACTACCTGATCGAAACCACCGCGATCATCACCGCACAGATCATCCTTTCGTCGATGAATGCCGACGTGGTGGAAGACCGCAGCGCCGAAACACAAGGCGCCCGCAACGAAGGACTCATCCTTGCGGCGCGCAGCTTCGCCAGCAAATCCGTTTCCGGCATCGGCGTGATGCTCGCGGGCACGGTGCTCTCGATCGTCGGCTTCCCCGAAAACGCACGCCCGGGTGAAGTGGATGCCGCCGTGACGAGCGCGCTGATTCTCGTCTATCTACCGGTGCTGATCGCGTTGTACGCGGCCTCGTGGTACGCGGTGCGCTTCTACCGCATCGATGCCGCACGCCATCAGGCGAACCTCGATGCGACGCTTCCGCTGACGAACGAAACCCTGACGAGCAAACCCTGATGAGCAGAACATGACGAGCACCGCGAAACCCAACGGCACGCCCAAACGCAAACGCGCACCGCGCCGCAGCACGTATCACCACGGCGATTTGCGCGAGGCGTTCATGACGGCCGCGCTAGCCGCGATCGCGCGCAACGGCGTTGCGTCGGTGAGCCTGCGCGAACTCGCGCGCGAACTCGGCGTATCGCATAGCGCTCCTGCGCATCACTTTCCGGATCGCATCGCGCTCTTCACCGCACTCGCCGCAGCGGGCTTCGACGGGCTGCACGCAAGGATGTCGCAGGCCATAGCCGCGGCGGCGAATACGCCGGCTGCGCGACTGAGTGCCGCTGGTCAGGGCTACGTGATGTTCGCCGCAGAGAACGCCGCCTGTTTCGAAGTGATGTTCCATCCGAAACTGCTGCGCAACGACGACCCGGTGCTCGTCACCGCGCGCGACAACGCGAGCCGCGTGCTGCAGGAGGCCATCAGCGCGGTACACAGCGACGACAAGAAGAAGCGGAGGAACAGCGCGCAGGCATTCGACGTGCTCACGCTGCACGCGTGGTCGGTGGCACATGGCCTCGCGAGCTTGTGGCTTGCCGGCAACATCACGCAGGAGATGTGGACCGACGGCATCGAAGAACTGAGCAAACGGATGTTCAGCGGCGAAGGTTTGTAGGGCCCAGACCGCCGACTTTGCAGTGCTACATCATTCCCGCCGCGCGCATCGCCAGCACTACCCACATCGCCAGCAGCACGATCCAACTCGAGAAGTACGCGCCGATCCGCGGATAGAGTTTGTTCGCGCCGGTGTGAATGAACGTGTGGACCACGCGCAACACCACGTACGCCCACGCGAGCCCCAGAAACAGCGCGCCAGCCATATGCAACGCGATGCCTGCAACGCACGCGACATAGAAGAGCACCGGCGCCTCAAACAGATTCGCGAAGTGGCGGGCGAGCTTGGCGGACGCTTCGGGCTCCGTGCCACCCTGATAAACCCTGAAGTACTGCGGGTTCACCTTGCCTTCAGCCACCGATTTGTTCCGCGCGAGAAACAGCCTCGCGAGCGTGGAGAACGTCAACAGCACCATCGCGAACATCGGGAAAATCAGTTGATTGGCGTCCATCGGATCCCCTTCGATTCGTTCACCAGAGCAGCGTCGTTTACCAGAGCTGTGTTCGTTACCAGAGCTGCATCAGGGTTTGCGCGTAAGGCGGTGCAGTTGGTTCATGCATGAAGTACGCATAGATCTCGCGCCACTGCGTGTCCTTCAGCTTCGCCACCCACGCCGCAAGATCTGCTTCGGAATACTGTTCGAGCCGCAAACGCACGTAACCCCACGGCGCGGTTTGCACCAGCGGCGGCGGCTTGGCGTCTTCGCGTTCCGAAAGACACAGCGCCGCGTGCTTCGATTCGAGCAGCGCGTACACCTCATCGGTGAACCACGTGTCGTTGCGGAACTCGAACGTGGCGCGATGATCCTCGGGCAAGAGTTCGAGAAACGCCGTCAGCCGCGGCACGTCGAGCTTCAGGTTCGGCGGCGTTTGAAACAGCACCGGGCCGCGTTTATCGCCCAGCGATGCAAGGTTGGTGTACAGGTAGCCGAGCGATTCCGCCGCTTCCGGCTTCAGACGCGCCATATGCGTGATGCGCTGCGACGCCTTGATCGCGAAGCGAAAGTTCGCGGGCGTGGTGCTTGCCCAGGTTTCGAGCACCGTACGCTTCGGCATCCGGTAGAACGTGTTGTTGATCTCGACGGTGGGCAGGCGCCCGGAATAAAACGCCAGCATTTCGTCGGGTTTGATCGCGCTCGGGTAGAACGTACCCTTCCATTCCTTGTAGGAGTAGCCGCTCGCGCCAGCGTAGAGTTGTTTGTTCGTCATGACAGATCCCTAGTTCCTTACAACGGCGCCGTCTCGGCCTGACAGTCATACGGCAGTGTCGCAAGCGCGCAGAAATCGGGCCACCGATTGCTCGAACGCCACATGTCGACCAATCCCAGCCGCTGCATAACGGGCATGAAGCGAGGATCGTGCTGGAGCGCCGCAGCGCGCGCGTGCAGTGCAGCGTCCACACCGGGCTCGTTCCACGCGGTCAAACGCTGCAGTGTCGTCATTGCGCCTTCCATGTCGCCGAAGGCCATCCGTACTTCGATCTCGACACCGGCGGGTAGTACTCGCTCGGCAACGCAGCGATCAACGGCTGCAGCACCTCGAATTCGCCGATCATCACCGTCGAATTGCTGCGCCGTCGATGCAAGGGTACGCCAACAATCCAATTCGACCGCGCTCGCGGCGCTATTCGGGCTATCCAAAAGCGACGCAACTTGACGCGGGTCTTCCAGAAACGCGAAGTAGACCTTCATCCACCAAATCGACGCCAACGACCACCGCGCCGCCGTGTCTTCCAATGCGTGTCGCGCCTCATCGGGCTTTCCTACATTCAGCATGACGTTGACGAAATTCAACTGTTTGGCCGGCGAAAGCGGGTCGCCCGCCACCGCCCGGCGTACATAAACCTCGGCCGCCGCGCTCCTGCCGGTGGTGTCGAGCAATCTCGCGTAGTACGAGTTCAAGCTGGCGTGCTCCGGATTGCGGCGCAGTGCTTCCTCCAATACCGATTCGACTTCCGCACCGGTCGCACCTTGCGCTTCCTTCACGTCGACCAGCGCCATGTAGCCCTGTCCGCGATTCGGATCGAGTTCTATCGCGCGACGCGCGGCGCGATCCGCTTCCGCCAATTGCGCGGCGCGGTGTTCGGCGGGAACGGCCGGCAACGAGTTCGCAAGCGTCAATCCCAAAGCGCCGTACAGTTCCGAAGAATTGGGATAGCGGGCGACCAGCGTGCGGAAGATGTCGCGATTGTCCGCCGGGTTGCCCGTGCGGATGCGAAAGCACGCTTCCAGCAACATACGCAGCGAGTCGACGTCGTCCGGCGCAATCTCGAACCAACCGCCGAACCCGCGCACGTGCGGGTCCGGATCAGCGGCCCTCAACGTATCCGTTAGCTGAGTTGCCACCTGCAGGCGCAGCGTTGCTTCGTCGGTTGCGGTGTACGTCTTCGACCAAAGTGCGGTACGAGACTTGATGTGATCGATTCGCGCGGACACCGACCATCGGTTGTCGGCATCGCGGCTGACGGTTCCATCGATCGCATAGGCCGCGTGCAGCTCGGTTGCGCGCACTGCGCGGGCTGCCGTTGAAAGCGCCGAGAACTCGCCGGGTTCGATGACGAGCAGCCCGTGCGGACTCATCGTGTTCAAGATCTGCTCGGCAAGGCGTCCGCCAGCCGCGCGGCATCGGCATCGCCGTTCGGGGCTGAAAAAGCAAAGACGGCGATCCGGTCGGGCTGGTTTTGCGGGGTTCCTTCTTCGCTTCTCAATAGATACACCGCGGCCGCGAGTACCAGGCTCGCTGCCACCGCACCGGCTACCCACTTGCCTGGCTGTGGCGGTGGACACCGTTGACCTGCGAAGCGGGTTCCGGCGCGACCCCGGCACGGAACGTTGCGAGGTAGTGGCCTTTCGGAATCTCGATCACGACCGCATCGTTGCGCCCGGGACCGGCGTAGTACTCCTCGAGACGGGAGCGTAGCCGCCGCACGTTTGCGCGCACGATGGTGTCGTTCTTGGGATCGAAGGACGCGCCGCGTTCGAACAGCTCCACGCCCAATGCGTATTCCTTTACTTCCCGCACATCGCCCTTCACGGCGTGCTCGACGAGGTACCGTAACAGTCGAACGAGCAACGGTGCGGCCGCAAACGAAGGATCGCGGCCGATGCGATCGAGCTGTGCATACACCGCGCGGCATCGAAGCCGGTATTCGAAACGCCCGGATTGACGGCAAGGTCGTTCATGCCAGCCGCTTCCCAACGGCCGAGTTGCAGGATAGCTCAGCCTATCCCCTCACCCAACTCGTCGGAAAGTAACGGATTTCACTGTGAAACCACCGTTTTCACTCCGCGCGGGCTTGGCGCCGACCCAAGATCGACGCGCCCTTTCGCAACTTGGGGAAGAACGTCCATGCAAACTCTCAACGGAATCAACCTGGCCCGCTGCGTGCTGCTTGCCGCCGTCGCAGTGCTTGCGGCTCCTGCGGGTGCAACCGCGGCGAACCCGATCGCCGACTGGAACGCACTCGCTGCGAACACGATCAACGCGACCGGCTTCCCGGCAGTCACGCCGGAAGAACAGCGTCCGCAGTACCAGCTCGATCTTGCGACTCTGAACGTCGCAATGTACGACGCAGTTACCGCTATCGCGGGCAGATATCGGCCCTTTGCGATAAAGCCGACCTCACCCACTCAGGGCGCATCGGTCGACTCCGCGGCGGGTGCGGCGGCGTGCAGGGTGTTGCAGGCGCTGTATCCGTCTCGCGCCACGGTCTATTCGACCGCATGTACCGGATACCAGATTTCGAGCCCCGGTACGTCCGCGCATTCGCGCGGTGTGGTGGTCGGCATCGAGGTGGCGGAAGGCGTCATCGCGCTGCGCGCCAACGACGGTCGATCCACCCAGGCCACCTACACGTCGACCGGCGCGCCCGGGAACTTCGTGACGTTCCCAACCACGACGACACCGGTGAACGTGTTCGGACCGTACGTCAGGCCATTCACACTGACCGGCCCATCGCAATTCCGCTCGTACGGTCCGCCGGGGCTCGGCAGCGCCGCGTTCGCCCGGGACTTCAACGAAGTGAAGGCATTCGGCGGAGACGGTGAGCACGGAACGCACTGCCGAGCAGGAAGAACTCGCGCGCTTCGCAACCGAACCGCCGCCGTCATTCTGGCCGCGTAACTTGCGCAGTTTGCAAGTCCCCGAGCGGAGCGTGCTCGAAAACGTGAGACTGCAGGCCATGCTGTGGGTTGCGCAGGCCGATACGACCATCGGCTGCTTCGACGCGAAATACGCCTACGCATTCTGGCGACCGCGCACGGCGATTCCGGCGGGAGACACCGCGGGCAATCCTGCCATCACCGCCGATCCGACATGGACTCCGTTCCTACCGACCCCGAATCATCCCGAGTATCCGGCTGCACACGGGTGCGCGGCCGCCGCGGCCGGTGAAGTGCTGAACTCGTATTTCGGCACATCACGTATCGACTTCGACGTCGACAGCACAGTCACGGGCACGACCCGACACTACGAGTCGACCAAAACGTTCGTGCGCGACATGCGGGTCGCGCGGATCTACGGCGGGATGCACTACCGGGGATCGACCCGACACGGTGCGGCACTCGGAAGAGCGGTTGCGGACTGGGTGGTGGAGCACAACTTCCGCCCGATCAAGGAACGCGCGCGGTAACAGGTAGACGCAGTTCGCCCGGCAGCGAAACCGTATTACGCGCCGGGCGAACCCGCGACTCGACGGATCTGTTAGGGACCTAGACCTCTTCCGGCTCCGCGTCGAAGATCACGTCGTGCACGTACAAGACCAGCAGCCCCAGTCCCACCACCACCACGATGAAGCCGATCAGGCCGCCGACAAAAGGCAGATTGACGGCAACCGTGAGAATCAGCAGACCGACCAGCAACGACAGCGCGAAGTGTTCCTCGCGTTCCAACATCGCTTCGAGCACCCGTACACCGATCAACTGCGCGACCACCACCTTCGAGAGATAAATTCCCGCACCCCACGCCATGAACGCGAGCACGCCGATCGGAATGCCGATGATGGTGATACACGCGAGCAGCGCGATGACGGGCGTGGCGATCAACGCGACCAGCCCGTAGCCGCCGGCGCGCATTGCATCGCCCACGCCGCTGAACGGTACGCGCTGCAGCGCGCGGCACCACCCACAGCAACACGAAACCCGCCACGAACGCGGCGCCCAGCCACACCAGCTGCCAGCCGTAGAAGCTCGCGGTGAGATAGCGGTTCTTTTCGATGTCCATTTCGTTCAGTTCGGTGATCAACTGGCCTTCGATCACCGCGCCGGGCGACACCACGACGTGATCCTTCTTCTCCACCCCGTGCGCACGCACATCGCCGCGAATGTGTGCAGGCGCCAGCAACGTCATTCGTTTCGAGTAAGAGGTGAGCCCGCCACCCACCATGCTCGCTACTTCGATTTCCTCCGCGCCCACGAGTACGTCGCGCCCGATTTGCCCCGCGAGCATCACCTTCTGGCCGCCCACGAGCACGTTCTGTGCGATGTTCGCTGCGCTGGTCACCGTTACGGTCTCACCGCCGCCGAAGAAGTTGCGGCCGATCCTGGGCGCCGACACTTGAAAGCGTTTCCGCCCCGGCCAGTACGCTGCCATCGACGTTGCCTTCCAGACTGACGTTCTCGCCGCCCGCGAGCACGAGCCCACCGACGTTGCCGCGAATCACCACGCGCCGGCCGAACGCGATGACGTCGCCGGTGACGTTGCCGTTGACCTCGATCGTGTCGCCGAGCGCGATCAGCGTGTCGTCGATCGTCTCCTCCGCCGGAATCAACACCGCGGCCTTTTCGTTGTGACGAACCTCCACCGCGTGCGAGGCGCGCTCTGCAACGCAAGAGCGCACACCACACACGCCATCATCATCGGACCGCGGATGCGCCGGCCGACAAGCGAAGCGATCCACAACAACAGAGCCATGATTATCACTCCACCCAGTGTTTCTACGATTGAAGAGACCATTGCACTACCGCGGCCGGACAGCATGAACGTGGCGGCACGCACCAACAGATTCACAGCGCCGCCGGCATTGAACGGGTTGAACCACTTCACCGCCTCCGGCACGGAGACATCGAGCAGCCCGCGCACCATCGACAACAACGCGGCAATCACGAGCACGATCGCCGCGCCGATCGACCATCGCGCGAACGCTGGTCGGTTTCACGAATTCCGGCACCGACGCAGACGCTGCTTCGTAAGCGAGCGCAGCAGCGAGAACGCGCGACTCTTCGCGCAGCGCCGCAACGCGCGCGGAACATACCTCGCAAGCGAAGAGATGCTCGTCGACTGCTGCTCGTCATGTCTGGCGAGCGCCTCATCGACGTACATCGCTAGCGACAGTTCTGAGGGGTGTTTCACTGCGAACCCTCCTCGGACCGCGCGAGCGTCTTGCGCAACGCCTGTTTGCCGCGCAGCAGCAGAACTCCGACATGATTGCGCGAGATACCCAGCACCTCGGCGATGTCCTCGTAACTCGCCTCGTCGTAGTACGCCAGCACGATGGGCAGGCGGTACTTTTCCGGCAGCGCGGCCAGCGCAGCGCGCACCTTGTCGCTGCGCTCGTTGATCACCAACGCATCCACTCCCTCTACCGATTCGGCTTCCGCAGCCGCGCGTTCCGCCGCCTCGTCACCCAGGCGCAGTGCGCCGTGGCGGCGGCGTCGCAACAGGTCGATGCAGTGATTACGTGCAATGCCCATGACCCAAGCCGCAAAAGGTTGCGCCGGGTCGTACCGGTCGAGGCCGCGATAGGCGCGCACGAAGGCGTCTTGCGCGGCGTCTTCAGCGAGCACGGCGCCTCCGAGCAGCCGAAGGCACAAACCGAACACTCGGCCGTAGCAGCTGCGGTATTCCGCTTCGAAGTCGACCTTCAACCCGTTCCCTGCGCCGCACGCACGTGAGACCTGAGATTACCGTCGTTAAGCTGATATACGAGCGAGCGCAGGGAAAATTACAGCCGGACGAAAAAAAGGGCTCAGTCGGCCGATTCGGCCCCTGCCGCCACCCAGGCGAGGTCGGCGCTCGACACCTTTTTCGTGTCGAACTTTTTCGCTGCGGCGCTCATCCGCAGCAATGCTTGCGGGACCTTCATCGGAGGCGTGGTGTCGCCCTTCTTCACCTTGTGGAAGCGCACCGGGTTGATGCGCGCCACGACGTAGTTGCGCAAATACGGCGAGCGCAGCCCTTGCGCCTGCAGCTTCGCGACGATGCGCTTCACTTCGCCGTCGATCTCGAGCAGACGCGCGGCCCACGCGTCGCGATCCTGCAACGTCTTGACGAGCGGTTTGTCGCCGAAGCGGTCGACCTTTCGCAGAAACGGGTTGTACGCGCCGCCGGCGAATCGCGAATCGCGTTCGTAAACGATGCCGAGGGTGAGCAGTTCCGGCGCCTCGAACTCCGCCGCATAGTCCGACTCGCGCTTGCTGCCGTCACTCTTTGCAAGGGCGCGCGCCATGCGGATCACTTCGAGGCTTTTGTCTTTGAGGTTGTGCGCTTTCTCGGTGTTCAGCGCGAGGATGCGATACGCCAGCGTTTCGTCGGGCGAAACGAGTGCGGTGATCTGCCGCAGCCCGAGTACCTTAGCCGCCGCCAGACGATGGCGGCCATTCGGCGTCCAAACCCGCCGTCTGCGCCGCGCACGACGATCAACGGATCGAGAAAGGCGCCCGCTTCATCGATCTTCGTAGCGAGTCGTTTCGTGTGCGCCGGAGACAGATCGCGCTGGAACGGCGTCGGCTGCAGTGCAGCGAGCGGCAACGACGCGAGCAACAACGGTCGCCCACCCAACGGATCACGATAGGCGCCGAGGGGTGCACCGCCCGCGGCAACGATCTCTGCCGCGAGCGCCGCGATCTCGGGCTGATCGAGCGGCAACGCCACTTCGGTGGCCGCGAGCCCGCGCCGTTCACGCGCCGGTGCAAGCTTCCCGCGCGGTTTCGCTTTCGGCTTAGCCTTGGCTTTTGCTTCGACTTTCGCTTTCGGCGAATTACGTTTGGCTGCCATGCGCTAACGACCTCGCTGCGCTCTCCTCTCCACTCAATCCCGGCGCGGCGGCAGGTGCGGATCGTCTGCCCATCACCAGATAAAACGTCGGCAGCACGAACAACGTGAACAGCGTGCCCACCAACATCCCCGCCGCGATCATCAACCCGATCGCAAAACGCGCGTTGGCACCGGCGCCGTATGCGGTGAGCAACGGGAACACACCCAGCGCCGTGGCGAACGTAGTCATCAGGATCGGCCGCAGCCGCAGCCCGGCCGCTTCGAGCACCGCCGTGCGCCGGTCCACACCTTCGCGCAACCGGTTGTTCGCGAAGTCTACGATCAGTATGCCGTGCTTGCTGATGAGCCCGATGAGCGTCAGCAGGCCCACCTGCGTGTAGATGTTCAGCGTCGTCATGCCCATGGCCAGCGGCACCAGCGCGCCGAATATCGACAGCGGCACGCTAACGAGCACGATGAGGGGATCGCGGAAGCTGTTGAACTGCGCCGACAGCACCAAGTAGATGAACACCAGCGAGCTTCCGAACAGCAGCAGGAAACTCTGGCTCTCCTGCACGAAGCGCCGCGATTCGCCCGCGTAGTCCACGCGATATCCGGCCGGCGCCACTTCGTGCAGCGCGCGATCGAGATACGCAAGGCCATCGCCGAGCGAATTCGGCGGCAGCATCAGTCCGCCGATCGTCACGCTGTTGAGCTGCTGGAACTGCCGCAACGTGTTGGGCTTCACCTCCTGCGTCAGCGTGATCACGGTGCTGAGCGGCACCAGCGTGCCGTTCTCGGTACGCACGTAATAGCGCTCGAGCCATTCCTTGCTCAGGCGAAAGCCGCGGTCGGCCTGCGGGATCACCTTGTAGCTGCGCCCTTCAATACTGAAGCGGTTCGTTTCCACCTCGCCCAACATAATCTGTAAGGTGCGGCCGATGTCTTCCATCGAGATGCCGAGACGCGCCGCAAGCTCGCGGTCGATGCTCACGCCTACTTCCGGCCGCGAGAACCGCAGGTCTTTGTTGACGAACGCGAACACGCCGGACTGTCGAGCCTTGGCAAGCACCTCGTCGGCGACGCGGTCGAGGTCCTGATAGCCGACATTGCCGGAGATCACGAACTGCACGGGCAATCCGCCTGACGCGCCGGGCAATCCGCCTTCGGCAAACGTGAAGATCTCCAGGCCACTGATGCCGTCGTACTTGCGCTGGATCTCCTGCCGGATTTCCTCGAGGCTGCGCTCCCGTTCGCTCCAGGGTTTGAGCTGCAGTCCGCCGAACACCGACGTGGGCTCGTTCACCTGCCACGAATGCACCACTTCGGGCACCGTCTTCCAGGCCGCGACCGTCTGGTCGAGGAAATAGGTGGTGTACTCGAGGCTCCCGTAGTCGGGCGGGGTCGCCATCGCAAAGATATTGCCGCTGTCCTCCTCCGGCGCCAGCTCCCGCTGCGCGAGCTGGTAGAACACCGGCAGGCTCGCAAGCACCACGCCGCCGAACAGCATCACCGCGCCGCGGTTGTCGAGGCAATGCGCCAACCACCTTTCATAACGCTGATGCAGCATCTGGAACCGTGCGTCCAGCCAGCTGGCGACCTTGCCCTGGTGGTCGTGGTCCTTCAGCAGGTACGCGCACATCATCGGGCTCAGCACCAGCGCGATCGCGCCCGAGACCACCACTGCGCCTGCGAGCGTCAGCGCAAACTCGCTGAAGAGGACACCGGTGAGGCCGCCGAGGAAGCCGATCGGCAGATACACGGCGACCAGCGTCAGCGTCATCGCGATGACCGGCATCGCGACTTCGCGCGCGCCCAACAGCGCGGCTTCGAGCGGCTGTTTGCCCGCTTCGATGTGACGGTGCACGTTCTCCACCACGACGATCGCATCGTCTACTACCAGCCCGATCGCGATCACCATCGCGAGCAGCGTCAGCAGGTTGATCGAGAACCCCATCACCCAGATCAGAAACAGCACGCTGACCAACGACAGCGGTATGGCGACGATCGGAATCGCCACCACCCGCAGCGAACCCAGGAACAGGAAGATCACGAGCACGACGATGATCGAGGCTTCGACCAGCGTGCGCATCACTTCCCTCAATGCTTCGCCGATGTAGATGGAGCCGTCGGAGTCCATGAAGATCGTCAGGTCGGCTGGAAGCTGGGTGTTGAGCTCCTTCACCTTCTCCTTCACCCGCGCGGTCATCTCGAGCGGATTGGCGCCGGGGGCCTCGGTGATCGCGATGAACACCGTTTCCTTGCCGCTCGAGTACACGGCCGACTCGTACGTTTCGCTGGCAAGCTCCACCTTCGCGACGTCGCCGAGCGTGACGCGCCGATCACCGTCCTGGCGCACCACGATTGCCGCAAACCGCTCCGGATCCTCGAGATCGGTCTTCGCATCGACGCTCGCGCGCACCAGTTCGCCGCGCGTGGTGCCGGCCGCCGATATGTAGTTGTCGCGGCGCACGGCGTCGTCCACGTCGGTGGCCGTCACGCCGAACGCCGCCATCTTCGTGGGGTTCAGCCAGATGCGCATCGCGAAGTTGCCGCTGCCGAGCACGCGGGCCTCACCCACCCCCTCCACCGTGGAAAGCACCGGCTGGATGAAACGCATCGCATAGTCTGCGCGCTGCTGCACGCTCATCTCTTCGGAGAGCAGCGCCATGTACATCATCGCGTCGCCGCCGGAACGGTTGCTGACGACCGGATCCTCCACGTCGCGCGGCAGTTCGAAACGCGCTTCGTTCACCTTGGTGATGACCTCGCCCAGCACGTCCGTGGAATTCTCGCCGAGGCGCACGTTCACCTCGATCTGCGAGACGCCGGGGTCGCTCTGCGACGTGACGAACTCGACCCCTTTTGCGGCCGCGATGCGGCGCTGCAGCGGCGTGGTGACGAACCCCTGCACGGTTTCCGCGCTGGCACCCGGATAGGCGGTGTTGACGAAGATGACGCTCCTCTCGACCTCCGGGTATTGGCGCAGCGAAAGTTGCGTGCCGGCCTGAATACCCACCAGCAGCATCGCGGCGCTCAGCACGAGCGCCAGCACCGGCCGCTGCACGAAGAGGTCGGTGAAACGCGCCTTCACAGCGCCACGCTCTCATCGATGACGACGCGTACGCCGCGGAACAGTTTGTTCTGCCCGACGCTCACCACTTTGTCCCCTGCACTTACGCCGTCGAGCACCGCGACCCGACCGTCGCGCACCTTGCCCGCGCGCACCACCCGTGCGTTGGCCGTGAGCGCGCCGTCTTCCGTCGGCTCGATCACATACACGGTGTTGCCCTGCAGCGAATACGTCATCGCCGTCTCCGGGATGGTGACCAGCTGTTGCTGCTCACCGAGGTCCATCGCGAGCTCCGCGAACATGCCCGGCAGCAGACCGCTGTCCTTCTCGAGCTGCGCGCGCAGCAGCACGTTACGCGTGCTGGGATCGATGCGGGCGTCCACGGCGGTAACCACCGCGCTGAACGCCCGGCCCGGGTAAGCGTCGACGCGCACATCCACGCGCAACCCCGCGCGCAACTGCGGCGTGTAGCGGGCGGGCACGGTGAAGTCGATCTCCAGCTCCGAGTGATCCTGCAGCGTCGCAATCACGGTGCCGGGCGAAAGATAATCACCCACGTCCACCTTCTTGATGCCGATGGTGCCGTCGAACGGCGCCTCAATACGTTTGTTGGCGATCCGCGCTTCGGTTTCGGAAAGCTGCGCACGCGCCCGTTCGAGGTCGGCGCGCGTGCGATCGAACTGCGTCTGCGGAATAGAGTGGCTCTCCACCAGCTTCTGGTCCCGCTCGAACAACAGCTCCGCAAGCTCGAGTGCCGCGGCCTGATTACGACGGCTCGCCAGCTCTTCCTTGTTGTTCAGCACCACCAGCGGCTGCCCCGCCTTCACGTGATCGCCGGAAGCAAAGCGGATTTCGATGATCTCGCCGCTGCCTTCCGACGTGAGTTCCACGCCGCGAACCGCCTGAATGGTACCGACGGCGCTCAGCGTCTCGTTCCAGGTTTCGAGCTTCGCCACCGACGCGGCAATCGTTACCGGCGGCGGCGTGAAATCCATGCTCGCGAACGCGCTGAACCGTTTGTACAGATAGCCGCCGATCGATCCGAAGAGGACCAGCAATAGCGCAATAGCAACGGCGTAGGCTTTCATGTCCAGCGTCGATCGTGAATACATATGGTGATAGCGAAATGCGGCGCAAAGATAACATCGCCACGCCGGTCTATCGACTGGTTCGCCCGCGCCGCGCCCGCACGATGACAAACGCGTAAACAGCCACGTTCACGAGCACGACGATCAGGCCGAGCCATAGCTGAGTCGTTGGGGTGAGCCCCGCCGGATACATCAGCGGCATCACATAGTGTTCGACGAAGCCGCCCGCATAACGCTGTTCGCCGGCTGCCTCACGCAAGTGCCCTTCCAGCGGCGTCAAAGGACACATCAAGCCGAAGAACTCGACGGCCGCGCCCCACACGAACGCGGGCACGTGCAGCCAGGCCATCCATTTCCAGCGCAGCACGGTCCACGCGCCGAACAACACGAACAGGATGAACGCGAAGTGCAGCAGCACAACAGCGTCGGCCGCTACACGCGCGAACATCGTGCGAACGTCAGCCGGTCGTCATGCCGTTGTCTTCGATCCATTTCACTTCCGTAACGCGCG
>CAWGGQ010000024.1:0-852776 GCA_963822125.1 uncultured Gammaproteobacteria bacterium
CACAACCAAACAATGATGCCACTCCTCTCATCCTTCACTCCGCTGCTCGCGGTCTCCACGCACAGGCATCGCTGAGCTGGCTGGCGATCGCGCTCTATTTCGGCTCCTGCTGGGCGTCGCCTGGTGGGTCGTCAGCAAGAACAAGGACACCGCCGCCGACTACTTCCTGGCCGGCCGCAACCTCGGCTGGTGGGTCATCGGCGCCTCGATCTTCGCGTCGAACATCGGCTCCGAGCACATCGTCGGCCTGGCCGGTTCCGGCGCCAAGGACGGCGTGGCCATGGCCCACTACGAACTGCACGCCTGGTGCCTGCTGGTGCTGGCCTGGGTGTTCGTGCCGTTCTACGCGCGCTCGCATGGTGTTCACCATGCCGGAGTTTCTGGAGCGCCGCTTCTGCACCAAGTCGCGCTACGTGCTCTCGATCGTCTCGCATCATCACGTTCATCGTCTCGAAGATCGCCGTCGGCATTTTCGCCGGCGGCGTGGTGTTCGGCACGCTGCTGCCGGAGATGCAGATCACCGTCGGCGGCATCGTGATCGACAGCTTCTGGATCGGCTCGATGCTGGTCATCGTGCTGACCGGTCTCTACACGATGCTCGGCGGCATGCGCGCGGTGGCCTACAACGACGCCGTCCAGGTCGTCGTCCTGATCATCGGCTCGGCGCTGCTGACGATCTACGGCCTGCATCAAACTGGGCGGCTGGGGCGTAACTGCGCGACGCTCTGCGGTTCCGACATGTTCAACCTCTGGAAGCCGCTGGTTCCGGCCGGCGTCGAAGGCACCTGGGCGCCGGTGCTGGAGAAGGATGCCGCCGGCGACGATCGTCAAGCAGGCCTGGTATTTCAACGCCAACTTCCCCTGGCTCGGCATGGCGATCTGCGCGCCGGTCATCGGCCTCTGGTACTGGTGCACCGACCAATACATCGTCCAGCGCGCGCTGGGCGCCCCGAACCAGAAGGTCGCCCGCCACGGCAGCATCTTCGCCGCCTTCCTCAAGCTCTTCCCGGTGTATCTGTTCATCATTCCCGGCCTGATCTGCTTCGCGCTGGTCAAGAGCAACAAGGTCCCGGCCTGTCACCGAGGCCTTTGCCGCCGATCCGAACGCGTCCCAAGGCGCGTTCCCGCTGATGGTGCAGCACCTGCTGCCGCCGGGCCTGCGCGGCATCGTGGTCGCCGGCTTGCTCTCCGCGCTGATGGGTTCGCTGGCCGGCGTGTTCAACGCCTGCTCGACCCTCTTCACCGTGGACATCTACGAGAAGCTGCGCCCCAAGGCCTCGCAGCACGAAATCGTCAGCATGGGCCGCATCGCCACCGCCGTCATGGTGCTCATCGCCATGGCGTGGATCCCGGTCGTCAAGGGCGCGCACGGCCTCTACGACTACCTGCAGTCCGTCCAGGGCTACCTCGCCCCGCCGATCTTCGTGGTGTTCTTCTTCGGCGTGTTCTGGAAGCGGCTCAACGCCCAGGGCTGCTTCTGGGCCATGATCGTCGGCTTCGTCGTCGGGCTCTTCCGCATGCTGGTGGACACGCCGGTCACGCTCGGGCTGTTCAAGAGCTATCCGGAAGGCTCGTTCCTCTGGATCGTCAACAACATCAACTTCCAGTACTTCAGCATCCTCATCACCCTCATCTCGGCGGTCGTGATGGTGGTCGTCAGCTACATGACCGCGGAGCCCGACCAAGCGCAGATCAAGGGCCTGACCTTCGCCACCGCCACGGCCGAAGACCGCGCCGAGACCCGCGCGAGCTGGACTGGAAGGACGTGGCGGCCTCCTGCGTGGTCATGGTCTTCATCATCGGCGCCTACCTCTACTTCACGGGCTAGAATAAAACACTCCACACCGGGTTGCGTGTCGTCTCGGCATGCAACCCGGTTTTTTCATGTACGCCTGCGATGCCCTCCGCACTTGCCGTCCGCTGCTCATACCATTCGCACAGTCAATTCGGTAGAATGCGGTTTCATACTCCTGCTCTTAAACTTGAGCTTGCACGCATTGGAGCAAGTGCAGGTGCAAGTGCAGGTGCAGGCGGACATTTTACCGAAATAACCCTGCGATTGGTGTCGGAATCCAGTTAGCTTTTTGACTGCCAATCGTTTTCATTGCGCTCGCGATCCATGTCGAAACAAGCTCTTAAGAACTGGCTCCAACTTCTTCGCGCGCCGAATCTGTTCACGGTTCCCGGCGATCCGCTTGCAGGTTTCCTGCTCGCATCCGGGGGAGAATTCGTCGCGTCCAGCGCCTTCCTCGCGATGGAGCGAGCGTCTGTTTCTACTCGGCGGGCTTTTGTTGAACGACCTCGCCGACCTCGAAGAAGACCGGCGCGACCGCCCGCAACGCCCGCTGCCATGCGGCGCGGTGAAGCCGGTAGTTGTGTGGGTGGCCACAGTCGGGCTGTTCGTGCTTGGGTTGTCGCTGTGCGCAATCCACGGAACGATGCTGCTGCCCGGCGTGGCGCTCTTGCCGCAATCTTCGGATACAATCTCTGGCTGAAAAAGTTGTCCATCGCCGGCCCGCTCGCGATGGGGCTCTGCCGCGGCCTCAGCGTCCTGCTCGGTGCAGCCGCATGCCTGCCGCAGAACGATCTCGTGCAATACAATCCCCGGCTGGGGCGCTCTTTGCCGCGTTAGTGACCGACTGTTTACATTTTCGCCGTCGCGAGTTTCGCCCGTCGCGAGACAGAGAACCCCCGCATCCCTCCCTTAGTCGGAGCGTTGATTCGCGGCCTGCTTTTTCTCCAGGCCGCTTTCTGCCTCGCCTCGCGCAGCGCAGCCGGCATCATCGCCGCACTTGTGCTCATCGCGCTCTGGCCGGTCAGCCGCAGCTTCGGCAAACGCTTTTACGCCAGTGAGCAGAGAACAATTCCTTTCCAGATTTCCGGATTTCCAGATTACTCTCCCATTCGCATGTCGCAAAAAAAGCTGCTCATCGTCCAGGTCGCCGCTCTCGGCTGGGAGCTTGCGCGGAAACAGCACCCGTTCACATTTCAAAAAATCGCGTCCGGTTTTTCCCGCGCTCACCTGCACCGCCCAGGCCAGCTTCCGCACCGCCTCCTCGCCGGAGTCTCACGGGCTGGTGGCCAACGGGCTTTTCTTTCGCGATCTGCGGAAGGTGCTGTTCTGGGAGCAATCGGCCGCGCTGGTGGAGGGCGCGCGCATTTGGAAAACGTTTCGCGCCCGCGGCGGCCGCGTGGGCATGATGTTCTGGCAGCAGAGCCTGGGCGAGGAGGTCGACCTCGTCGCTCTCGCCCGCGCCGATCCACAAGCACAGCGGCGGCATGATCCAGGACTGCTACACCCAGCCGCGTGAACTCGACAACCGGCTTGAACGAAGCGGTCGGGCGGCCGTTCAACCTCATGCACTACTGGGGTCCGCTGGCGTCCCGCAAGTCGAGCGACTGGATCGTCGAGGCGACGTGCGCCGTCATGGGCGACGCCCGACCTCGCGCCCGACCTGCTGTTCACCTACCTGCCCGCATCTCGACTACGATCTGCAGCGCCACGGCCCCGACAGCAACAAGCCGGCCCGGCGCTGGAAGTCTGCTCGGTTATCTCGAACGCTTGCGAAAGCGAAGCGGACGCGCCGGCTACGACTTGCTGTTCTTCGGCGACTACGCGATCGAGCCGGTCACCAGCGGCGCGGTTTTTCCGAACCGCGCGCTGCGCGAGGCGGGCTTTTCGCGTCGCGCGTCGTCAAAAGAATGAGCCTACCCCGATTTCTTCGCCAGCCGCGCGTTCGCCGTGGCCGATCACCAGGTCGCGCACGTTTACACCGCCGGTCGACGCAGCCACGCGCAGCGCGCAAAAGCCGTGCTCGCCGGCCTGCCGGGCGTCGGAGCGATCCTCGACCGCGAGGCCCAAAAGGAATGGCGGCATCGACCATCCGCGCAGCGGCGATCTCGTGCTGGTCGCGAAGCCGGGCGCGTGGTTCGCGTATCCGTGGTGGACCGAGAAGCACGAGGCGCCCGATTACGCCACCCACGTGGATATCCACAACAAGCCCGGCTACGATCCGTGCGAGCTGTTCTTCGGCTGGCCGCCGCTCAGCGTCAGCATGGACACGTCGCG
Source organism: uncultured Gammaproteobacteria bacterium (assembly GCA_963822125.1). Classification (GTDB taxonomy): domain Bacteria; phylum Pseudomonadota; class Gammaproteobacteria; order Pseudomonadales; family Azotimanducaceae; genus DATJGR01. The sequence continues at coordinate 4,070 of CAWGGQ010000024.1, forward strand.
ATCCGGGGCTCGCACGGGCGCGCGGGAAAGGGCGCGGAGATCGCGTGGAGTTCCTCGATTGATTTTCCAAACGCCCCGGCGAATCTTGTCGAGCTCGCCCAGGCAACCCGGAGCTGGTCGACTCGTGACTAACGGAAAAAACCATTCATCAAAGGCTGACGGTCTCGTTCGACTTTCCCGTCGTCTTCACGCATCGCGTGTTCGATGCGGACAACCCCATTCTCGCCGACACGCTTGATCGCCTTCAGGAAAACCGGAGGCACCGCGCGGTGGTGTTCGTCGATTCAAATCTCGCGGCTGCCAGCTCGCAGTTGGTCGCGCAGATCGGGAACTAGTTCGCTGCGCATTCCGCCCGCATCGAGCTGGCTGCCGGGCCTGTGATCGTTCCGGGCGGGGAGGAGGCGAAGAACGATTTCGCTCGCATCGAAAAAATGGCGGCGCAGATGCTTGCCTTGCGTCTCGGCCGTCACGCGTTCGTCCTTGCCGTCGGCGGCGGCGCGGTGCTCGATGCCGTGGGCTTCGCCGCCTCGCTCGTGCATCGCGGTCTGCGCGTCGTCCGCCTGCCTTCCACCGTTCTTGCGCAGGCTGACGGAGGTGTCGGCGTGAAAAACGCCATCAATTTCGCAGGGGGAAAAAATGCGCTCGGAACTTTCGCGCCGCCGTTCGCGGTGCTCAATGATTTCGCTTTTCTAGGCTCGCTTCCCGACCGGGAGTGGCGCGCGGGCGTCGCGGAAGCGTTCAAGGTGGCCGTGATTCGGGACAAGCATTTTTCGATTTCTCGTCGGCAACGCCGCGAAGTTTCATGCACGCGATTCCGCAGTGATGCAGCAGCTTGTCACCCGTTGCGCGGAACTTCATCTCGATCATATCCGCACAAGCGGCGATCCGTTTGAATTCGGTCGCGCGCGTCCGCTCGACTTCGGGCACTGGTCGGCGCACAAGCTGGAGACGATGTCGAACTTCGCCATCTCGCATGGCGACGCGGTCGCCGTCGGCATGCTGCTGGATTCGTGTTACGCAGTCTGGCAGGGCTGGCTGGAGCGGGACGACTTTGAAAAATTACGGGCCAGCCTCCTCGCGAGCGGTCTGCCCGTCTGGTCCGTGCTTCTGGAGCGGCCCGAAATCTTCGACGGCCTGCGCGAGTTTCAGGAGCATCTCGGAGGCGAATTATGCGTCACGTTTCCCCTCGGAATCGGCAGCCGCCACGAGGTCCATGAGATCGACCTGCCCGCGATGAAATCCGCCATTGTAGAACTGAGGCTCGCGCAAAGGACGCAAAGCACGCCAAGGTCTTGAGGTTATTTACTTGGCGTGCTTTGCGTCCTTTGCGCGAGAAACGTACAGAAATGCTCATCCGACAACAGCCCCCGGTTCATCTGACCTATTGCCTCAACGTCCATCGCGGCAACCCGCCATCGGCGTCATGATCGCGGCGGCGACGATGTACGAAGTGAGCACCCACGCGACCTGATCCTGCGTTGCGGAGAACGTGCCCTGCATGTCGGGCAGCGCGACCGCGGCGATCGTCGAATCGAGCGCCTGCAGGATAGTCGCGAGCATGATCGTCGCGGAGATGATGGCGCGTAGCGTGCCGGATTCGAGCTGACTCATCGCACTGACTGATCTTTGGTCGCGCTGCGACCGTGATGTTCTAGCCGGGCAACAGATCCCGGAACGTTCGGGTATGACCCGTGTCGACCGTCACCGTGGCGCTCATGCCGGAGCGCAGCGGCGGGTCATCGGCGCCGTGATCGCAGCGTGATTCGCACGGCCACGCGCTGAACGACCTTCACCCAGTTGCCGGTCGCGTTCTGCGCCGGAAGCAATGCGAATTCGGAACCGGTTGCTTCGCTGACGCTCTGTACCGTTCCCTGCCATTCGAAACCGGGGTAGGTGTCGATGCGCACCTCAACCGACTGGTTGGGGCGCAGGAAGGTGAGGTCGGTCTCCTTGAAGTTCGCCTCGATCCACATATCGCCGTCGGAGACCAGACTCATCACGGCGTTACCGCGTTCGACGTACGTGCCGATTTCAGGCTTCTTGCTGGCTATACCGGAGAACGGCGCGACCACGTTCGTGCGCTGCAGATCGAGCGCGGCCTTGATCGCGATCGGAGCGTGCTTGCTGGTAGCGCGGGTGTGCCTCTACCGCGACGTCGGCGTTGCCGTTCAGGTCGACCAGAATCTTCGCGGCGCGTTGACTGGCGAGTTCCTGTTGCTTCAACGCGGTATCGAGCGCGTGTTTTGCATCATCGAGATCCGAGATCGAGCCGATCTTGCGATCGACGAGACCCACCTGCCGGTCGTACGTCACTCGCGCATACGCAACGTTGTTCTGCGCGAGCTCGATTTCCGCGAGCGCCTGTTTGTACTGCAGCTTGGTGGCGGCGATGTCCTGCGCGGTCTGCGCGAGCGCCGCTTCGGCGCGATCGAGCGCGAACCTGTAAGGGGTATCGTCGAGTCGGAACAACAACTGCCCGGCTTCAACGTGATCGTTTTCCCTTACTGCAACCTCGACGATCTTGCCGTTGACCTCGGCCGCGATGATCGCCTTGTCGGCCTTCACGTAGGCGTTGTTCGTGTCGACGAAACGACCCGCATGCAGATACGCGTAGCACGAGAACAACACGACGAGCAGCGGCACGCCGAACAACAGCAGCGGCCGCGTGAAGCGACCACGGTGTTTCTTCATGGCGGTGCCGGGCGGCGGCGCAGCGGATGCCTGCGGCTGCGGCGGCAGTTCGGTGACCGGGGCAACTCGACTCTCGTTGCCGATTTTTCGAATTTCCGACATCGCGGCTACCTGACCCTGCGCGGTTTGGATCGGGCGCGCGGCGCGGCGTCCAGTTCGGTCGCGGCCGCCATCTGCGACAGGTTCGCTTTGATGCGCAACAGCGACGACACCAGTTGCGTCGCGTTCGATTTCGCTCAAGCCCGCCATCAGCTGGTCCTGCACGCTCGGCGCTCTTGTCGAAGATCTTCTTCAGCAGCGGTTGCGACCGCGGCGTCAGGTAAAGCTGCTGAGCGCGCCGGTCGCTCGGATGTGCGCGGCGCTCGATGAGACCCGCCTTCTCGAGGCGGTCGATCTGCCGCAGCAACGTGATCGGTTGAACTTCGAGAATCGCCGACAGCGCGACCTGGCTGATGCCTTCGTTCCGGGACAGATGCAGGAGTACGCGGGCCTGTGCGAGGGTGAGCCCTAACTCCGGCGTGGTGGTACGGAAGTTCTCCCGCAACATTCGGCTGACGTCGGAGACCAGAAACCCGAACGTCGCATTGTGGAGCCCTGATTGCCGTCGCCCAAAGTGATTCACCCGAATTAATTCGGGCTAATAATAAGCAGTGCTTACTATTAGTCAAGTTCAGCATTCAGCGCGCAACTCACGCAGTGCGCCGGTCGTCGCTGACGACTCTGCTTACGACCCTGCTTATGACAGCTTGGCGAGACCGTCCGTTTTACTTCCGAGCTGGCCGGGAAAGTACTCGATCAGTTCCACGATGTGGCCATCGGGATCGGGGAAGCACACGACACCCTGAACGCCGATCACCGCATCCGGATCGCGCAGCGGCTGCGTCGGCACGAGACCCTTCGCCTTCAGCGCTTCGGTTGCGGCGCGGATGTTGTGCGTGAGCAACGCCATGACACGCGGCGCGCGTTCGGCGGCAGGCTTGGCATCTTCGGGGTTCGTCCACTTCGGCCTCACCCATTCGATCAGGTCGATGCGCGTTTGCAGCGCATCGTCCTGGGGCAACACCAGCTGCACGGCCCGACCTTGCGCGCCTTTGACCATGTTGAAGTTGCTGCCGACATAGTCGGGCCATTTCACGTTGCGGTTGTCTTTGATCACTTCGAAACCGAAGTGCGCATAGAACTCCGTCGACCGCTCGACGTTCGAGCACGGCAGGATGAAATGGAAGATCGAACGTATGTGCCAGTCGGCCATCTGGAAGTCCTCTAGTTCACCATCTTCCACGCGAGACGCAGGCCGTACGTGCGCGGCGGATAGTAAGAGTCGAACGTGGTCGGCGTTCCGCTCGCAAGGCCGTCGTTCACGGTCATGTTGCGCAGGTTGTCTTCGTCGGTGAGGTTCTGCACGAACGCATCGACCGTCCACTGCTGATCCGCGCTCGTCCACATCAGGCGCGCGTCGGCGGTGAAGAATGCACCTTCTTTATGCCGATCGATGTTCTGCACGCGATAGTAGACGTCGTCTTGCCAGTAGTACTGCGCGCGCGCGGTAATCGTGCCGCGATTGCCCATCGAGTAGTCGTATTGGGCGTACGTCGAAACGGTGTACTCGGGTGCGCGATTCAGCGTGTCGCCGTCGAGGTTGATCGTCGGCGTGAACTGATAGTTGTCGAACTGCGCGCTCAGCCAGGTCAGGTTCAAGCCGTACGTGAACTGATCGAACGGCAGCACGACTGCTTCCAGTTCCACGCCTTTGATCGTCGCATCGGCCGCGTTGTCGGTGGTGAACGAGATGCCCTGCAGGAAGTTCACCTGCAGATCTTTGTAGTCGTTGTAGAACGCCGCAATGTTCACTTGCGCGCGATTGCTCCAGAACTGGCTCTTCAATCCCGTCTCGGCCGAATCCACTTTCTCGGGATCGTAGGCGTCGAACTGACCGAGCGAATAGCCGCCGCCTTTGTAGCCGTGCGACAGAGTCACGTAGCCGAGCACGTCGTCGGCGATGAACCAGTCGAGCTCGACCTTGCCGGTGCCCTCGTCCCACTGCTGCTGGTCGTTGTTCGCCCTGTTCACGAGGAACGCCGGAATCCGCTGGTATTCGTCGATCTCTTTTTCGTCGCTCGTGTACCGGCCGCCGACGACCAGTTTGAGCGGCAGACCGCCGTCACGCATGTCGTAGCCGACCTGTCCGAACACGGCAGACGACTCCGTCTTCAGTCTGCCTCCGTTGAAGAACTGGAAACCGAAGAGCGGCGTGGTGTCCTGGAAGGCGTAGTCGCTCGACAGGTTCTCGTTGAAATAGAAAGCGCCGACGATCCACTCCCACGGCCCCTTGCCTGCCGACACCAGCCGGAGTTCCTGCGTCACCTGATTCGTGTTCATCGTCCAGCGCTGGGACTGCACGGGGTTGCTCGACTGATCGATGTCGGCCGTTTGGGCCCAGCTGTTGTCGATGTATCCCGTGTTCGACACCAGCGTTACCGGGCCGAGAAACCCTCCATCGAAGTCCCAGGTGAGGCGCGCCCCGAGAAAGTCGTTGTCGAGGTCGCAGATACTCGCGATAGTCCTTGGCAACCTCGCGCACGTTCTTCGGGTTCGGGATCGCGCCGTCGAAGATGTTGACCGTAACGGTTCCGATCGGCGGCCCCAGGTCGTAGACGGCCGGCGCAAACGGTTCGCGACGGCGCTGGCTCTGATTGCCGCTGTTCTGAAAGTTCTGCGCCGTCAACACGAGGTTCGCGTTCTCGCTGAGATCGAACCGGAGCTTGCCGCGCACCGACGTGTAGTCCACGACGTCGCCGTTGTGACCTATCTTGTTGTCCTGATAGCCGTCGTTGCTTTCGTTGACGACCGCCAATCGCGCCGATATGTCGTCTGCGAGTGGACCACTGACGACGAATCGTTCGCGAATGTCGTCGTAGTTGCCGGCGGTGACGTCGCCGAACATTTCGAAATCCTGCGATGGATCTGCGGTGATCACGTTGATCGATCCGCCCGTCGTGTTGCGGCCGTACAACGTGCCTTGCGGGCCGCGCAACACTTCGACGCGCTGCATGTCCCACAAGTCTCCGGGCATCGACGACGGCTGACCGATATAGACGCCGTCGAGGTGATACGACACGCCCGGATCGAAACCGGCAACGAGCTGGTCGGACCCGATACCGCGAATGTAGGCGTACGTCACCGGCGACTGCGAGTTCGGACTGATGACGAGGTTCGGCACCGACCACTGCAGATCCGTGATGTCGTGGATGCCGCGCAGCTGCAGCTGCTCCGCATCGAATGCAGTCAACGCAATCGACGTTTCCTGCGCCGTCGTCTCGCGTTTTTCGGCAGTGACGATGATCTCTTCGATCGCCGGACTATCAGCAGCGAACGACGGTGCAGAAGACAAGCCGGCTGATACAACAGACAACATCGCGACGCCGCGGAAGCGGCCACGTGCATTCGACATCGAACTATCCCCCGAAAGACAACCCCAAAAAGAAACCGGAACCCCTGAGCGCACGAGCAAAATATAACGAGCGTTATATTACTTCGCCGTTCGGCTCGTCAAGCGCTCGCGCTTGGCCGCATACAGCCGTTCGAGATAGCGATCCAGTAGAGTCGTCAGACGTTTTGCGGACATGCCGCGTGACGACATCAGGTGTTGAACGCCGAGGCCGTCGATGAACGCGACCAGCGATTGCACTTCGACTTTCACGTCGGTCGACTTCGCGAGTTCGCCGTCGCTGACGGATTCCTCGAGCGCACGAGCGAGTCGACCGGTCCATTCGCGATAGCGGCGCTTCTCTTCTTTGCGCATGTCCGCGTTGTCTTCCGAGTGATACCAGAGCGCGAGCCAGAGGCGCCAGTTCGCGTCGCGCTCCCTATCGAGCGGCAATGCTTCGATGATGATCTCGCGCAACGCCTTGCGGCCACGTTGTCGCTGATGCGCGGCCACCATGCGATCGCGCACCACTTCGCCGGAGTAGTCGAGCGCGAGACGGATCAGTTCGTCTTTGTCGCCGAAGTAATGCACCAGCGCGCCGGTGGTGTAACCGGCTTTGCGCGCCACCGCGCGCACAGTGGTATTCGCCAAGCCGTTTTCGGTAATGGTCTCGTACGCGGCCTTGATGAAGTCGCGGCGTCGGGCATCGTGGTCGACTACCTTCGGCACTGTGTATTCGTCAGATAAGAGCGTCAGGCGCGATTCATCGGGCGAAGTACGGGATCAGTTCCCGCCCGATGCAACGCAATGTGGACAGCACCTGCGCGTGTGGCACCTCGCCCATCTGTACGAGACACATCAGGCGGTCTACGCCGATGTCGCGGAAACGCTCCATCTTCTTCCTGCATGTGGCGACGTCGCCGATGATCACCGAATCGAGATTGCGGATCACCTCGAAAATCTCTTCGTTCGATATTTCCTCGCCGGCGAACTCGCGCTTCAGCAACGCTACTACCGGATTCGGATCGTCGACGGAGTTCGGATCGGGTTTCTCCGCCGCCGCCAGGGGCGCGTTCGATGTCGGCCGCGAGCGCGGGTCGGTGTTGCCGCGGATGTTGGTATAGAAGATGTCGCGCGGCACGTTGAAGACGCGTGGCGCGGAACTGACGTACCACAGCGCCGAGCGGGGCGCGCCGCTCGCAATCGCCGCGCGCATCGAATCCGCGACGTGCACGAACGTGAACACGCCAACGCTTTCGTTGACGAAACGCCCAGCGGGTTTACCGAGCTGCGCGATTGCCTTGCGATAACCCTTGATCATGCCGTCGAGCGCATCCACGGGCGCGAACAGCGTGGTGCCGAGCACGCCGACGCCGAGCTGACCGGCGCGTTCGAACGACGGCGGACTGGAGCACGTATGCCACAACGGCGGATGCGGGCGTTGTACCGGCTTCGGCAGCACGTCTCGTGCGTCGACTTTCCAGCGCGGGCTGTCCCACGAGAACGCGCTGTCAGTCCACGCGCGCGGCAGCATCTGCGTCGCTTCGACGAGATCTTCGGCTGCCTGCTGCTCGGAGATTCCGAACGTCTCCCATTCCTTGCCGCCGGACTTCGCGAGCCCAACCTCGAGCCTGCCGCCGCTGATGTGATCGAGCATCGCGGCGCGCTCCGCAGCCCGCAGCGGATGATTGATCTTGAACGGCACCAGTATGCCGGCGTGCCCGACCCGCAGCCGCTTCGTGTTCAGCGCGATTGCTTCGAGTATCAGTTCCGGGCACGAGCTGTAGCTGAAGTCGGGGGTGCAGTGGTGTTCCACCTCCCACCAACAGTCGAACCCGGCCTCGTCGGCCACGCGCGCCTGCTCGATCGATTCTTCGAACAGCTTGGCGAAGCCGCCATTGGCATCGCAGTCGCGCTTTTGAATCTCGGAAAAGACGTCGAGCTTCATGCAGCCTCCGTTTTGTGTAACACGCGTTATAATACACCCTGCGGCTCAACTCAACGGCTTGCGGTTTGACCGCGCGCAACCGATAGCCCAGTGTATTCGGCGAACCCTTTCATGGATGTCGCGTGGCTTCGCGTCGCGGTTGGTCGGTGTGGCTTCTCTCACTCGTGCCGAACGTGAAGTTCGGGCGATGGATCACCGCGTTCGTATTGTTTGCGGCACTGTACGGTTCGTTCCGCATGGCGCGGGTGTATCAGGAAGCGGACGAAGCGGCACAGGCAGCAGCGCTGTTCTTCAGCATCATCATTGCTTACATCGTGCCGCGTGTATCACCTGATCACTGATCACACACTGGCCGCGTTCGGCGAAATCGCGCCGGAGCTGAAGGCAGATCCCGATCAAATCGAAAGCTGGCGCGACAGCATCGTCCACAAATCCCCTCTGTGGACATGGTCGACGCTTGCAGTCGGCGCCACCGCCGGCATAGCGCACAACATTCTGCTCGCGGGATCGCCAACGATGTTGTTGCAGCGGCTGCAGTCGTTACCCGCCGCGGCGACGGTGCTCGGCGCCGAACTCGTGTGGATCGTGATGATGTGCGTGGTCCCCGCGTTGCTCGACAACGCGCGTTTGTTCAACCGCTTGGCGGCATACACCCAGATAATCCTGATCGATACCAGCCCACTGACGGCATTCGCCCGGGTGGCCGTTGCATCGACGCTCGCATTGATCGGCGCGCAAGCCGCATTCCCGGTGCTATGGGTTGCGCCGGCCAACAATGCAGTTGCGATGATTCCCGGGCTTCTCGCAACCGCCACCCCGATGTTCTTCCTGTTCGCGTTGCCGATCTGGCCCGTTCACCGCGCGCTTGCAGCGGCGAAGTCGAGGGAACTGGAGCGGATCAACGAACAGCTCCGCTCGATGCAGAGCACGGTCGACGTGACGAATCGCGTCGCGCCGCTCAACGAACTGTTGATCTACCGCCGGGAGATCACGCAGGTCAGCGAGTGGCCGTTCAACGCGGGCGTTGCAACGCGGCTCGTGCTGTATCTGGTGATTCCACCGCTGACGTGGATCGCTGCGGGATTGATCGACGTGATGATCGAGCGGCTGGTCTGACTCTCAGTGGCGTCAGCTGACGCGGCGCGATCGAACCGTCCGCGTCAGGCGGCCGTTCCCGAAGGCCGCTTGTCGAACCACGGTTGCGCCGTTTCCAGTTGCGCAGCGAGTTGCAACAGCAGCAAATCGTCACCGAATGCGCCGGCGAACTGCACGCCGATCGGCAGCCCTTCCGCGTTCCAATGCAGCGGCAGCGAAATGGCCGGCTGCCCGGTGGCGTTCTGCAGATTGGTGAAACCCCAGAAGCGTGAAAATCGATCGCTGAACGTGTTCACGTCGAGATTCACCGTATCGAGCCAGCCGATCGACACCGGCGGCGCCACCAGCGTCGGCGTCAGCATCACGTCGTAGTTCTGATGGAAGCGCGCGACGGCGCGGCTGGTCTGATGGATCGTCTGCATCGCTGCCGCATAGCGCGGCGCCGCGAGCTGCGGCCGTATTCGAGCGTTGGCGCGCGTATTCGCTTCGACGTCGTCCGCGCGAGTTTGCGGCCGAGCGCCGCAAGCCTCGTGTCGACGGAGTTCGCGACGTTCGCGGAAACGACCACGCCGGTCGCCATTCGGAAGTTCAGCCGATCGAACTGCGGCGATGCCTCTTCGACGACGTGCCCCAGCGATTCGCACAACTGCCGCCGCATGCCGCGCGGCCTCGATGCAGTCGGGATGCGTCGGACATGCCGGTAAGCGGCGTCGGTGTCGAGCGCGATGCGCAGGCGATGCGGCGCGGCGCGCGTTGCGCAAGGAACGAACCGTCGAACGCGGGCGCGTGATACGGATCGCCCGGCGCGCGGCCCGTGCGTCGCATCCAGAAACGCGGCGCGTGTCGCGGACCGTGCGCGATACGATGTGTCCGGTCGACATGCCGCCCCAGCCTTCACCGACATCCGGTCCGTGCGGCGTTGCGCGCGCGAGTCGGTTTGAGTCCGACGAGACCGCAGCACGACGCCGGGATGCGGATCGAACCGCCGCCGTCGGTGGCGTGCGCCGCCGGAATGATCACCGGCGGCAACCACCGCGCCCGCACCGCCGCTCGATCCACCGGTTGTCTTCTGCAGATTCCACGGATTGCGACACGCGCCGAGCAGCACCGATTCGGTAGTGACGTTCAGCCCGAACTCGGGCGTGCTGGTCTTGCCGAACAGCACCAGCCCGGCGGCGCGGTAGCGCGTGACGATTTCGGAATCGTGGTCGGGCACGACGGTCGGCGAACAGCCGGCTGCCGGACGTGCATCGGCACACCCTTCAGGTACGTGATGTCCTTGATCAGGAACGGCACGCCGGCGAGCGGCGGTGTCCGGCAACGGTTGCTGCGCGCGCGCACGCGCCGCTTCGTACCACTTGGCAACGATTGCGTTGAGCCGCGGATTGGCCGCCTCGGTCCGGCGATGGCCTCATCGAGCACCTCGGCCGCGCTGACCTCTCCGCGGCGGATCAGCCGCGCGAGTTCCAGCGCGTCGTATCGGTCGTAGTCCTTGATGCCGTCCATGCGCCGGCTGCCGCGCGGCTACTTCTTCGCTTTCGGAGCTGCTCGGCCCGAGCACGAGCTGTTTTCGGTTGCCAAGGCCGTCCTGGCCGCTGACGCCCGACGGGATCCGCTGGATTTTCTTGCCCGACTTCAGAAACGCCGCGACATCCTTTTCGATCTGTTTGCGTGCTTCCGGGGAAGACGGGGTCTTCGGCTTGATCGCCATGGGAGTTCTCGTCGATGGAATGACGCAGCAGTATATCGGGGTTCTGCGCCAAAATGCCCGTTTTCAGTGCCGAACTGCGACGCGACGTCGCGCTCTAGTGCGCCATTTCCCAGGTAAATCGCAGTCCGACCATCCGCGGCGGCAACACGTCGTGCCTGTAGGAGCGCACGTAGACCGGGTCGCCATTGATGTCGGCGACGGTCTGGATGTAGGCGCGCGTCTGCGCTGGCGCTGGTTTCGGCATACTGCGTCGAACAGGTTCTTCGCGAACAGCCGTCAGCGTCCACTGATCGCGCGAGAGCATGGCCGAAGGTCCTGAATCGCGTACCCGCTCAGATGTTCGCCATAGCCCTTGTTGCCGGTTCGCGTCAGCACATTGCTGATGGCAGCGACACCATAGTTGATGTTCGAGCATGTAGCCGTCCTCAGCGGCCATTCGTACGACACGAACAGACTGCCCTGATGCTCCGGTGCGCCCGGCAGCCGGTCGCCGGATTCGCCTGGCAGATACGTGATCTAATGTGAAACCGGGCGGCGCGGTGGCATGATGGTGCCGATCAGGTCGCCTGACGTCGTCGGTCAGCTCGGCGTTCGCGTAGGAGTAATACGCGCGCACGTCGAGGCGTCGTTCGCGCGCCAGTTGGCCGCCACTTCGAGTCCTTGGGAGCGCGCGCCGTTGCCGTTCTTGATGATCGGCTGCAGCACCGACCAGCGTGGCCGACAACACCTGCGGGTCTTGCCAGTCGATATAGAAGATGTCGCCGTTGACGGTCAGCCGACCGTCGAGCCAGCGTCGTGTGCGCGCCGATCTCGTAGTTCATCGTCTTGTCGGATTTGTACTCGAGTTCGTCCGGCTGCGCGCAGATGTTCTGCCGGGTGGTTTGCGGTTCGGGGCACAGCTCGAGGCCGTTGGTGTTGCCGATCCGATAACCCTCGCTGATCGTCAGGTACGTCATGACGTCGTTGGTGATCTGATACGAGGTGTTGAATTTGTACAGCACGCCGTCATCGCTCTGGTCGGCCGGCTCGTAGTCGAGAATGATCTGATCCGGCGGATCGCCGTCGTAGACGGTATTGAACAGCGGAGTATCGGTGGCCAGACGCGTGTCGAATTCATATTTGTACCAGCGCGCGCCCAACGTCACCTGCCACGCCTCGGTCAGTTGGTAGGCCACCTCGCCGAAGCCCGCAGTATCCTTCGAGTTTCTGCTTCAGCTTCGAGATGTACTCGAGGCTGTCGGGCCGCATTTGCACGCCGCCGAGATTCGTCGACCGCGAACTCGATCGAAGCCCGGCGTGAACTCCTTGCTGTAGCCGTCGGAGTCGAAGTTCTTGTAGAAACCGCCAACGATCCAGCTCAGCGGCCCGGCCGAGTTCGACACGAGGCGCAGCTCCTGCGTGAACGTGTCGTCTTCCTGCTTCTCGTGCGTGAACGCCGTGAACGACGGAAATGCTTCGTAGCTGTACTCGAGCGTGATCAGCAGGTCGGTCTGGTCGCGGTGCCCGTGTTCTTTGTACTTCGCATAGCCGGTCGCGGACGTCAGATCCGCGAAGCCGAGATCGGCGGTGACCTCCAGCGCAAGCAACTCGTTGTCGCGCGCGTTCGGCTCCATCACGCGCATGCCGGCTTCGTATTTGCCGATACCGAGCGCGTCGTGTGAACTGACGTTGCGACCGCCGGCGTCCTGCAGCTGCAGGTAGTACGTCAGCGTCGCGTCGACCGAGTCGGTCGGCGCCCATCGCAACGCGGCGCGGCCCGATCGGGTCTGCACATCATTGGCACCTTTGTGTTGCTTGAGATTCGCCGCAACATCGGCCCGGTCGCTGAAAAGTCCGGATCGGGGTTCGACACGCCGATGTCGCGAACCAGATAGACGTAGTCGATGAAGCCCGGATCGCTGCGGTAGTCGTAGCTGCCGCGAAATGCGAGCGTGTCGCTGATCGGCAGGTTCAGCGTCGCGCCGCCGTCGCCGCCGAGCGACGAATCGTCCGTGTAGCCGTAAGTGCTGCCGCGCAGCTTGAGGTCGGTCGCGTCGAACTCCGGCCGCTTCGGGATGTACCGAATCGCGCCAGCCATGGTGCCCGCGCCGTACAAGCGTACCTTGCGGATCCGAGCAGCGCCTCGACCCGTTCGATGTCATTCAGCTGCAGGTCGATGTAGATCGGAATTTCGCCGAGGTAAGTCGCGACCATTCCGCCGCCATCGTTGCTGAGCGCTTCCGCGCTTGCCGAGCGGATCGGCGTTTAGACCGCGCGCAACGATGCGGCCGGTGCCGCGCGCGCCCTGATCGACGATGTGCAGGCCCGGCACCCAGGCCGCCAACTCGGCCAGGTTCGTGAGACCCTGCTGCTCGATTTCGGATCCGGTGACGGCGGAAATGTTGATCGGCACTTCTTGCACGCTCTCGGAACGGCGCGTCGCGGTCACGACGATCTCTTCGACATCTGTTCTTCGTTGGCGCCGATGCGCCGCGCGGTGTCCAGGCGCCGCATAGCGGTACGGTTAGTGCGCTGATCGCAGCCGCAAGCGGCTTCCGGCGAAATGCTCGCGGTCTTTCATGATTTCGAACTCCCCATGCCCGATTGAGCGACCCGACGTGACGATGCGATGTTCCCCATGCAAAACCAGCGCCGGATCGACCATTCATGGCAGTTGCGGCTAGGATGGCCGACATGCCCGAATTGACGCCTTCGCCGAATGACCGCGCCGCCTGGTATCGCGAGGCCGAGCGCGCGTTGGCGGGCAGATCGTATCAGCGCGCACACGAATGGTGCATGCGGATCCTCGACAAGCGACCCGAATTACGCCGACGGCGTTCTTCCTTCTCGCGCTCATTGCCGCGGACCACGACAATTTCGCCAAGGCGGCCGACGTGCTGGCGCGCGCGATCCGACTCGATCCCAATGATCCGCGTTATCACGCCCACCTCGCGTCGGTGTTTCGATCGCATTGAACCGTCCAGTTCGACGCACGCAACGCCGCGCGTACGCGGCCGCGCTCGCACCGCGACGATGCATTGACGCTCGACACGATCGGTGTGGTGTTCAGCCGCACGGGCGACCATGCCGACGCCGTACCGCTGTTCGAGCGCGCCGTCGTATCGACGCCGGCAACGCGCAGCTACTTCTATAACCTCGGCGCCGCGCGACAATTCAGCGGCGACTTCGACGGCGCCGAGCTCGCTTACCGTCGTGCGCTGGAACTCGGCGCCGGACCTGTATCGCGCGCACTCGTCACGCGTGCAGCTGAAACGCGCGACGCCTGACCGCAATCACGTTGCGGAACTCGAAGCGTCTGTTCGCGCGGCTCGGCGACGACGCCGACGCGAAGCTGCACATCGGCCACGCACTCGCTAAGGAGTTCGAAGATCTCGGCGAGTACGAGCGCTCGTTCGACTGGCTCGTGCGGGCCAAGTCGCTGAAGCGAACGGCACGATCGACTACGACGGCGGACGAGGACGCGTCGATTGTTTGCCGCTGCAGCCGGCGACTGCTGCTGCGCGCGCGACGACAGGCAATCGCATCGGAGGAGCCGATATTCGTCGTCGGCATGCCGCGCACCGGCACCACGCTGGTCGATCGGATTCTGTCGAGCCATCCCGACGTGTCTCGGCCGGCGAACTGACCGACTTCGCGCTGGCGGTGAAACGCATGTCCGCGACGCCGTCGAACAAGGTGCTCGATGCGAGACGCTTGCCGCCAGTGCATCGCTCGACTTCGCCGCGCTTGCTGTTCGCTATCTCGACGGCACGCGTCCACGCACCGGTCACACCGCGTCGCTTCATCGACAAGATGCCGCTGAACTTCTTCTATGCGGCGCTGATCCACGCGGCATTTCCGAACGCGCGAATCATCTGTTTGCGGCGCAATGCGATGGACACATGCCTCAGCAACTTCCGGCAGCTCTTCGCCACGCGCTTCCCGTACTACGACTACGCGTACGACCTGCTCGATACCGCTCGCTACTACATGCGCTTCGACGCGCTCATCGCGGCATGGCGCAACGCATTGCCGGCGGAACGGTTCATCGAAGATCGAATACGAAGCGCTGGTCGCAACCAGGAGCGCGAGTCGCGTCGCCTCGTGGATTTCTGCGGCTTGCCCTGGCACGACGCCTGTTTGGACTTCCACGAGAACGCCGCACCGGTTGCGACCGCGAGTTCGGTACAAGTGCGCAGCCCGATGTACACGACTTCAGTCGATCGTTGGAAGCGATACGGCCGCGAAGCTCGACGCGCTGCGCGCGTTTTTCGACGCAGCCGGCGTCGCCTACTGACAGGTTCGTGAAGAAGCGCTCAAGCCGTGTAGAGCGTTACCGGCGTCCATTCGCTGTCGAATTCCTGCGTGTCGCGCCAGACGCGACGGCGTCTTCGTCCCGCATCGCCGTTCGGCGACGCGCACCAGCTGCGAGGTCGTTGGTGAACTCGAACGCGGCTGGCTGTCTGTGCCTCGAAGTCGAGGATCGACACGCCGGGGCGATGTTCGCCCTTTAAGCGTGCCCGCATTCAGCAACGTCAGCTGTTCGAAGTTCACGATTACGCGATAGTGCAGGTGACCGTTGAGTACGAAGTGAGTGTCGTCGCGCTCGATCAGCGAATCGAGCTCGGGGCTTCGCTCGATCGGCATGCGCGTGGTACCGGGCCAGACCTTGCGCATGTCGTTCTCGCCGACGCCGTGACAAAGCAGCGCCGAACCGAGCACTGTTTCTATCTCGCGTGTCGGCGGAAGCGATTCCAGGTATTCGCGGCTGAACGGCGCGAGATCCGAGAGAAGATGCGCGAACGGCACGTTGCGCATGCGGTTTGCGAGGATCCAACGGTCGTGGTTTCCGGCAACGGTCACGACGTTCGCCGCGGCGAGCAGGGTGCAGCAGGCATCGGGATCGCCGTTTCCATCCACGACATCACCCGTGCAACAGATGAGATCGACGCCTTCACGAACCAGATGCGCGAGCGCAGCGTCCAGCCGGCGATGCTCGGCATGAACGTCGCCGATCAATCCAACACGTCGAACGGGTCAGATGCTCACGAGTCAATCCGGTCTATTGACCGGGAAGAGTCTACGCGAGTCGCTTAGTTGATTCGCGGTGAGAGCGCGGGGGCGTTCCGCGCGCGCAACGACCACTCCGCGTGTTCGGAGGCCGCCATCAATGCCGCGGCCTGTCCGGGCCAATCGTCGCGTTCGACGCGACCGTGGAAGGTGGGCAGATGTGCTTCGATCCAGACGATTTCGGCCGCTGAGAGTCCTGCCAGCTGACTGAACTGATAGATGCCGAGTTTGTTCAGACCACGCTCGAAGCCATCGCCGATGCCGCGAATCTGCTGCAGTTCGTCGACGTGCTCCGGCGGCAATTCGAACAGACCGTTCGGCTTCGACATCGCCGGACGCGCTACCGGCACAGCTTCTGCTTCGGGCGCGCGCTGCGAAGCGGACTTCAGATCGCGCACTTGCGTGGCGAGCCGCTCTTCCGTGCTGTCGCGCATCGTCGAGTTGCTGCTTCAGCACCAGCATCGACTTGCCATTCAGCTCGTTCGTCTTCGCCGCCGCGGCGATGTCGCGATCGCGCTCCTCGAGGGTCTTCGCAAGTTCACGGTTGCGCTCGATCTGCGCAACGAGGCGTTGTTCGATGATGCTCGTCGCGACGATCCGCCGATTCGGCGGGTGCGGCAACGACCACCGGCGGCGCCGGATGATCTGAGAGCTTGCGCTCGAGCGTTGCGATCTTCTCTCCGCGCTGGCGCAGCGTTGCCTGAAGCGACTCAGTCTGCGCGACGAGCGCCTGGATCTGGTTGTTCATCGCCTCGATCCGCTCACCGCGTTCGAACAGCGCGCTGTCGCGTTGCTTCAACAACGATTCGAGCGGCGCGACGCGTGTGTGCAGCGTACGAACTTCCTCGCGCAGTTCGACGAGCTCGATGGCCTGCTCTTCGGTGTCTTGAGCAAGCCGCTCTTTTTCTTCGAGTTGCGCCGTTTGCGCGTGTTGCTCGCTGGCCTCCAGTTCGCCGTTGAGCGCTACGATCTGCTGTTGGAGTTCAACATGGGTCTGACGCGCCATCGCGAGCTGACTTTCGAGTTCCGTCCGCGCCGCTTCCAGTTTCGTCACGTTCGCAGCAGCGGCGTCGTGGCGCTGTCGCTCGACGTCCATACGTTGTTCGAGCTGCGCCGCCTGCGCGTGTGCGTCGGCGAGCCTTTTTTCGAGCGCCGACGTTCTTTCGCCAGCTTCCGCGAGACGTTTGTCGACTTGGCCGCGTTGCTCGTTTGCTGCGGTCAGCTGCTTCTGCAGTTGCACGTGCTGGTCAGCCGCGCGAGTCATCTGCTGTTCGTGCGCCGATTGCTGTTCCAGCGACAGCTGCTGCAGGCGAGCGATTGTCTGTTCGAATCCATTGCCGCGCGTTTGCAGTTCTGCCTCTACGGTCGCGTGCCGTTTGGCTTCCTCGACAGCGGCTTGCGCCTGCCGCTCGAGCTGCGTCTGCATCGACGCCAGTTCGCTTTCGAGCGCCTGCGAGCGCGATGACTGCGCGTCGCGATCTGCTTGCACTCGTTCGAGGTTCTGTTGATGGGCATCGAGTTCTTCGCGGCTCAATCGCAACGCCGTTGCGAGTTTCGTCGCGTGGTTCACGCTCGCGGCTTCGAGCTGTTGCGACATTATGGCGAGTTGGCCCGAGAGGTCCGTTGCACGCGCTTGCGTTTCCTGCAGCTGCGTCATGCGCTCCGCGAGTTCTGCATCGCGCGCGGCAACTACGGCATCGCGTTCGGCGATCAATGTATCGCGAGCTGCAAGAGCTGTGTCGCGCTCGACGATGGTCGCTTCGCGTTCGGCCAGCGCGACGTCGCGCGCCTTGATGGTTGCAGCCAGCTTCGGAACGCGGGCCTGCCACTTGGTGCCTTCGGCACGCTCGCGTTCGACATCGGCGGTTCGCTGCTCGAGTTCAGCGCGAATGGCGCGCGCCGTTTCGAGCTCAGCGTCGAGGCGTGCCTTGCAACCCAGCGATGTTCGCATCGCGCGCTGCGATCACCGCGTCACGCGCATCGATGTTCGACTGAAGCATGTCGACGCGTGCATTCAATGTCGCTTCGGATTCGGTCGCGGGCGCGACCGGCAGCGCGATGAACGACGGCGCCACCGCCGCCGATGCGAGCCGCGCGTCACGCTCGGCGAGCGCCGCGGTCAATTCGGCGTTGCTTGCCTGCGCCGCTGCCCACTTCGACTCCGCTTCGGCACAGCGCGCCTGCGCTTCGCGAAGCGAGCCGAGCGCGGTTTCGAGTTCGGTGAGCTTTGCGGGGTCCGGCGCCGAGGCAAGCGTCGCCTTCAGTGCGTCGATCTCGACGCGCGCAATCCGCAATTCCCGCTCCTTCGCGAGTGCATCCAGTTCGCTGCGTTTGACCGCCGCCTCCAATGAGGGAGTTTTTGCCTTCGCCTCGGTCAACTCGCTGAACAGCGAAGCAATGCGCTGATCGCGGTTGCGCAGATTCGTTTCGAGCGAGGGAATCGCTGTGTTCGCGTCGGTCAGGTGTTTCTGCAGTTGTGCTTCGCGACTCTTCGCCTGGATGCGGCGCAGCATCCATCCGCTCAGGAAGCTCGAGACGCCGAGGATGAACACCGCGATCAGTTGCGCAATCGACAGCGTCAACGCGTCCCCTCCTTCATCGAACCCTGTCCATCGAACCCGGTCCATCGAACCCGATTCATCGAACAGCGGGCTCGGTCACGCGCGACACCATCGCGACGGGCGGAGGCGGAAGAGTGAGTGGTGGGGCACATCTGCATCGCAATCCATTGCTTCGTGTTCGCGGGCGGGCAACCGATGCTCCCCGCGGGCGCCATCAGGCGTACGCCGGCACAATCCTCTCCGATCTGCCGCGCGAATTCGGTTAGGCAAGTCTCATCGCGCTCGGGCGGCTTTGTGATCCATTTCAAACTTCATTCGGACCGCGTGATCGTCGCAACTGCGGCTCACCTTCGATTCTAGATCGAAACGCAATGCTACGATTTTGCATCGCACGGAGATTTCCCATGAAACGATGCCTCGTGAGCATTTTCACAGCCACCTTGCTGCTCACCGGTTGCGGTGAGCCGGTTCGCGGCGTCGACGAAGACGCCAGGGTTGCAAAGGCACAAGCGCGCGAAGCCGCGAGTGCAGCAGAGCAAGCTGCCAAACGCATCGACGATCTCAGCCGCGCACAGTTCAACGAAGCTGGCGACGTACACTGACGCACGCGGCGAGCGCTGCGTAGCGTAGTATCGCTCGTCAGGCCCGATTCGATCGCAGGGGACGACGATGCAGCTACGCGTGGCGGTGATGGGGGGCGGTTCGTGGGGCACGACGATCGCGTCGATGGTGTCGCGCAACACGCCGACCGTGTTGTGGGCGCGCGACGCAGCCACTGTCGGCGAAATCAACGAACGCCACACCAATCACCGATATCTTCCTGACGCACGTCTTTCGGCACGGCTCACCGCCACTGCTGATCTTGCCGAAGCCGTTCGCGACGCCGACGTGATAGTGATGGGTGTGCCGTCGCAAACGTTTCGCGCGACGGCCACCGACATCGCCCGCTACATCCGTCCGTGGGTGCCGGTGATCAGCCTTGCGAAAGGGCTCGAGGCCGGCACACAAGCACGCATGACGCAGATCATCGAAGAGGTTCTGCCGGGCCACCCGCCCGCAGTGCTCACCGGGCCGAACCTGGCGCGCGAAATCATGGCCGGTGATGCGGCCGCCAGCGTTCTCGCGATGGACGACGACACCATCGTGCGCCGCCTGAAGGAGCTGTTCCGCTCCGGCTTGTTCCGGGTGTACACCAACACCGACGTGATCGGTTGCGAGCTGGGCGGCGTGCTGAAGAACGTCGTTGCGATCGCAGCAGGAATGGGCGATGGACTCGGTGCCGGAGACAACACCCGCGCCGCGGTCATCACCCGCGGACTCGCTGAAATCACACGCCTCGGCACCGCGCTCGGCGGCCGCCCCGAAACGTTTGCCGGCCTTGCCGGAATGGGTGACCTCGTAGCGACGTGCACCAGCACGCACAGCCGCAATCGTTTCGTCGGCGAGCAACTCGGTAAGGGTCTGCGGCTCGACGAGATCGTCAGGAAGATGCACATGGTGGCCGAAGGCGTGAAGAGCGTACCGGCCGTTATCGCGCTGGCCGAAGCGCACGGCGTAGAGATGCCGATCGCGCGCGAGGTCTACCGCGTGGTGCACGAAGGCGGCACCCCGCGGCAGGCATTCAGAGGATTGATTCGACGTCAGTCCGGCGACGAGTCCGAGCCGGGCTGACCGTCACGCGCGCAGCGCGACTACCGCTGCGTCAAGCGTCTTGCGCGCCTTGTCGACCAGCTCGTCGATCTGCGCCGTTGTGATGACAAGCGGCGGCGCAATGATCATCGACTCGTTGACGTGCCGCATCACCACGCCGTTCTTCACCGCGAGGTCGCGGCACATTTCGCCGACTCGCCCCTTCGGTTGGAAGCGCTCCTTCGTGCGCTTGTCGGCGACGAGCTCGATCGCGCCGAGCAAACCGAGCGTGCGCGCTTCGCCGACCAGCGGATGTTCCGCGAGTTCTGCCCAGCGTTTCGCGAGATGCGGCGCCGCAACGTCGCGCACGTGCTCGACGATACGCTCGTCGCGCAGCAGTTCGATGTTGCGCGCAGCGACCGCCGCACACGTTGGATGACCGGAATACGTGAAGCCGTGATTGAAATCGCCGCCGTTTCGAATGACGTCCGCGACGCGGTCGCCAACCATCACTCCACCGATCGGCAGATAGCCTGACGACATGCCTTTCGCCATCACCAGAAGGTCAGGCTTCAAGTCGTAATATTCTGACGCGAACCAGCGGCCGGTGCGGCCGAAACCTGTGATCACTTCATCGATCACGAGCAGAATTCCGTACTTCTCGCAGATGCGTCGCACTTCGGGCCAATAGCTCGCCGGCGGCATGATCACGCCGCCCGCACCCTGAATGGGCTCGCCGATGAAGGCGGCGATTCGTTCCGCGCCGACAGATTCGATGCGACGCTCGAGATCGCGCGCGCGTTCAACGCCGAACTCTTCTGCGGAAAGGTTGCCGCGATAGTCGAAGTAATACGGTTGCGCGATGTGCTCGATGCCGGGAATCGGCATGCCACCTTGCTTATGAATGTACGTCATGCCGCCGAGGCTGCCGCCGCCCATCGTGCTGCCGTGATACGCGTTTTCGCGGCTGATGATGACGGTGCGGTTGGGTTGCCCGACGCTCGCCCAATAGTGACGCACCATACGAATGACGGTGTCGTTCGCCTCGGAACCGGAGCTCGTGAAGAACACGTGCTTCATGTGCGGCGGTGTCACTTCCGCCAGCAGTTCGGCCAATCGAATGGCCGGCGGATGCGCGCACTGGAAGAAGCTGTTGTAGAACGGCAACTCCGACATCTGCCGCGTAGCCGCCTCGATCAGTTCTTTCCTGCCGTAGCCGACGTTGACACACCACAGCCCCGACATTCCGTCGAGCATCTTGTGGCCGTTCGCGTCGTAGATGTACACGCCTTCGCCGCGCGTGATGACGCGCGTGCCTTTTGCCGCCAACGCTTTGCTGTCGGTGAACGGATGCAGGTAATGCGCCGCATCGGCGCGTTGCCATTCTTCGAACGTGCGTTCTTTCATTGCGACACCCGTTAGACATTCAGGAGCAGGTGTTCCCGCTCCCAGGGGCTGATCACCTGGAAGTACGTCTCGTGCTCGACACGCTTGATCGCGCAATAGAGCTCGACGAATCCGTGGCCGAGGATGTCGTGCAACGGCGAGCACGCTTCCATCAGGTCGAGTGCGGCGAAGAGGTCACGCGCGAATCCCTGCTCTGAAAGATACGCGCTGCCCGTTGTTGCCTCGCTGGGCGTCAGACCTTCGACTACGCCCATGTAGCCACACGCTAACGACGTTGCAATGGCGAGATACGGATTCACGTCGGCGCCGGGAATTCGATTTTCGACGCGGCGGTTTTCCGGATCTGCATTCGGCACGCGCAGGCCCACCGTTCGATTGTCGTATCCCCAGTGCACATTGATCGGCGCCGCGAGATGCCGCGTAAATCGGCGATACGAGTTCACGTACGGTCCGAATATCACCAGCGCTTCGGGTACATAGCGCTGCAGGCCCCCGATGAACGAGCGGAACATCGGGCTGTCCGTGCCATCGGGCAACACGAACAGATTCTGACCCGTCTTCGCGTCGACGACGCTTTGATGCAAGTGCAGCGCGCTGCCGGGCTCTCCTTCCATCGGCTTCGCCATGAACGTTGCATAGATGCCGTGCTTCAATGCCGCTTCGCGCGCGATTCGCTTGAACAGGAACACCTGATCGGCGAGTTCCAACGGATCGCCGTGCAGGAAGTTGACCTCGAGTTGTCCTGCACCGTCTTCATGCGACAGCGAGTCCGCGTCGACTTCCATCGCTTCGCAATAGTCGTAGATGTCTTCGATGATCGGATCGAATTCATTCACCGCATCGATGCTGTAAGAGCGACCGGCGCCTTCCTTCCTGCCGGCCCGACCAATCGGTGCCTCGAGTGGATAGTCCGGGTCCTTGTTCTGCTGCACGAGGTAGAACTCCACCTCGGGCGCAATGATCGGCTTCCAGCCCTTATCCGCGTACATCTTGAGGATTCGCTTCAGTACCTGCCGCGGCGCATGTTCGAGCGGCACCATGCCCTGGCGATAACAATCGACGATGACGCTTGCCGTCGGCTCCGATGCCCATGGAACTGAGCGCATCGTGTTGAAGTCGGGCATCAGCAGAAGATCGCGGTCGATGTCGAATCGATCGTCATCCACCTCGCCATAGTCGCCCGTGACGCCCTGAATGAAGATCGATTCCGGAATGCGCAGGTTGTGTTTGAGGAACTTGCTGGCCGGAAAGAACTTGCCTCTTGCGACTCCTGCGATATCGGGAACGATTGCCTCGACTTCGTCGATCTTGTGTTCAATCAGCCACTTTTCGGTATCACTCGACATAACTCACGGAGGGATTCAAAATAGGCCGTAATTCTACAGCGGAACGGCATTGACCCCCAACGTGGCTCATGCCAACACTGCGCGCATTGCGAAATCAGTAACGAATTTTCGATGTATCCGAACTCCTACTACACGGCCACCGCCAACCCGCTGCCTGAACAGCCATCTTTGGGTGCGCAATCGATTCGTGCAGATGTCTGCGTCATCGGTGCAGGATTCACGGGGTTGTCCACGGCGCTGCATCTGGCGGAGCGGGGCTCGAATGTAGTGATCCTCGAAGCCCAACGTATTGGCTGGGGTGCGTCCGGACGCAACGGCGGACAGCTATACGGCGGACAGCGCAAGGACGTGGATTGGCTGGAAGCACGCATCGGGAAGCTGGAAGCGCGACGGCTGTGGGATCTTGGAGAGGCCGCCAAGCATCTGGTCAAACGCCTGATAAGCGAACTCTCGATCGATTGCGATCTGACTCCCGGTATTGCCAGCGTTGCGCACAAACCACGCTATGTTGCCGAATACCACGCACTGGCCGACAAGCTTGCGACACAGTACGGTCGTCAGGGGCTGGAGAAAATCGACGCGAAGCGAGCGCGCGAGCTGTTGGGTACGGACGTTTACTTCGGCGGCTATGTCGACTGGGACGCCGCTCACTTGCATCCATTGAATCTTGCCTTGGGCGTGGCACGGCGTTGCCTGGAACTCGGCGTGACGATTTACGAGAACACGCAAGCAACCGCGTTCATGGATCGCGGCGGTACCGTGACGGTGCGAACGACAACTGGAAGCGTCACGGCGGATCAACTGGTACTTGCCGCAAACGGTCATCTCGGATATCTCGCGCCCAGGCTCGCCGGACGCATGATGCCGATCAACAACTTCATCATCGCCACGGAACCGCTGAACGAGCACCTCGCCAAAGAGATCAATCCGCGGCGCGTTGCGGTAGGCGACTCGCGCTTCGTGATCAACTACTTTCGAATGACGCCCGATCGCCGCCTGTTGTTCGGTGGCGGCGAGAACTATCGCACCGGATTTCCGCACGACATCGCAAGCTTCGTTCGGCCCTACATGCTGAAGATCTACCCGCAGCTCGAAGGCGCGAAGATCGACTACGCGTGGGGTGGAACACTGGCGATCACGTTGAATCGAATGCCGCACTTCGGACATCTGAGCGACCACGTGCACTTCGCACATGGTTACTCGGGGCAGGGCGTGGGGCTTGCGCATCTCGCCGGACAACTGATCACGGAGATGCTGCACGGTGACTCGTCGCGCTTCGACGCATTCGCAACGATTCCAACGCGGCCGTTCCCCGGCGGGCGTTGGCTGCGCTGGCCCGGAATGGTCGCGGGAATGCTGTATTTCGCGGCGCGCGACCGCATCTGACGGCTCAGCGCGGCGGTGCCAAGCCTCTGCGCGCAATCGACACCGACGCGATGATGCCGATGCCGATCGCGGCGATGAACAATGTCGCGAGTGCGTTGATTTCCGGTGACAGGCCGCGTCGTACCATCGAGAACACCACCATCGGCAACGTGCTCGAACCCGGACCGGAGACAAAACTCGAGATCACCAGATCGTCCAACGACATCGTGAAGGCGAGCAGCCATCCGCTGATCAATGCAGGTGCAATCAGCGGCAAGGTGATTACGAAATACACTTTCCACGGCGGCGCACCGAGATCGAGCGCCGCTTCTTCGAGCGATCGGTCGAATGTGGAGAGTCGCGCTTGTACCAGCACCGCGACGAACGCGAGCGAGAACGTGATGTGCGCAATGGTGATGGTGGTGGTACCGCGTTCCGACGGCCATCCGAACAGCGACTCGGATGCCACGAACAACAGCAGCAGCGAAAGACCGGTGATGACTTCGGGCATCACGAGCGGCGCGGCGACCAGCCCGGTGAACAGCGTGCGGCCGCGGAACTTCTTGTAACGGACCATAGTGAACGCCGCGAGCGTGCCGAGAATCACCGCGCCGGTCGCATTCATCGCCGCGATGCGCAAGCTGAGCAGCGTGGCATCGATGATCTGCTGGTTCTGCAGCAACGCCGCGTACCAATGCGTAGAAAAGCCTTGCCACACGGTGACTCGAGGGCTCGCGTTGAATGAATACACCACCAGCGCAACGATCGGCAGATACAGGAACGCGAACCCGAGCGAGACGACCGTATAGAGGCGCACCTTCATCGGCGCGTCCGCTCGCGCTTCATAGCGTTGGAAAAACATGATCGGTACGACCAGGAACACCAGCATCGCAACCGCAACGGCACTCGCAACCGGCCAGTCGCGATTGGCGAAAAACTCGTTCCACAACACACGCCCGATCATCGCCGCATCGGGTCCACCGAGCATCTCCGGTATGACGAACTCACCGACCGCGGGAATGAACACGAGCCCGCAACCGGCGACGATGCCCGGCAGCGACAGCGGCAGCGTGACCGAAATGAACACGCGCCACGGCGGTGCGCCGAGGTCGGCCGCCGCCTCGTCCAACGTGAGGTCGAGCCGTTCGATCGCGGCGTAAAGCGGCAAAACCATGAACGGCAGGTACGAGTAGACGATGCCGATGTAGATCGCGACGTCGGTGTACAGGATCTGCATCGGTTCATCGATGAAGCCGAAATACATGAGCAGTGCGTTGATTGGGCCGGAGCCCTGCAAAAGCACTTTCCACGAGTACACCCGTATCAGAAACGAGGTCCAGAACGGCAACACGACGAGCATCAGCATCGTGTTGCGCCACTTCGGCGTTGCGCGAGCGATGCCGTACGCCATCGGATAACCGATGAGCAGCGCTATCAACGTGGAGAAGAAGGCGGTCTTGACGGCCTTGAAATAGGCATCCTTGTAGAACGGATCCTCGACGAGAAACGCGAAATTCGCGGCGGTGGCCGTCACCTCTGTTTGCCCGTTGGCGTCGGTCTCCCACAGCGGGCCGTAGGGCGGCTGCGCCAGTATCGGCTCGGAGAACGAGATCTTCAGAACGAGAATGAACGGAACCAGGAAGAACAGCGCGAGCCACAGATACGGCACGCCTATGACGAAACGTCGACCCCATCCGCCGCGCGGAAACGTCAGCCAACGATCAGCACTCCGCTTTCCGGCGCCCACGATACCCACACCGGCTCGTCCCATTGATACGCAAGCGAAAGGTCGCGCGCCTGATTCGGCTTCATGACTTGAATGATGCGGCCGCCGTCGGTGCGGATTCGGAAGATGCAGGAGGCGCCGAGGTAGCCGATTTCAGCGACGACGCCGTGCACGCGATTCACAGCATCGTCGCCCGGATCGACCTGCCAGATGTGCAGCTTTTCGGGACGCAGCGCTACCGCGCATTCGGTGCCGACTTGGAGCGTGTGCTCATGATGCACCCTCACTCCACCCGGCACGTCTGCGCAGTCGAGCGTGACCGTGCCGTTCGATTGCTCCGCAACGCGACCCTCGAACAGGTTCACCGACCCCACGAAATCCGCCACGAACCGATTTGCGGGCGCCTCGTAGATTTCCCGCGGCGAGCCGGTCTGCACGATTCTGCCGGCGTTCATCACGCCGATGCGTGTCGCCAGCGTCATCGCCTCTTCCTGGTCGTGCGTCACCACGATGAACGTGACGCCTACTTCGTCCTGAATCCGCATCAGCTCGAACTGCGTCTGCTCACGCAACCGTTTGTCGAGCGCCGCCAGCGGTTCGTCCAACAGCAACACTCGGGGGCGTTTGACGAGAGCACGCGCCAACGCCACCCGCTGCCGCTGGCCGCCCGATAGTTGATCCGGACGGCGATGGATCAGGCTCTCCATCTCGACCAGTTTTAGTGCGGCTGTTACGCGCTCGCGGATCTCGGGCTTCGGTATGCCTTCCTGGCGCAGGCCGAAGCCGACGTTGCGCTCCACGTTCATGTGCGGAAACAACGCGTACGACTGGAACATCATGTTCACAGGTCGCCGGTGCGGCGGCACTTCGGTGATGTCTTCACCGCCAATGAACAGCTTCCCGGAAGTCGGACGCTCGAAGCCGGCGAGCAAGCGCAGCAACGTGGTCTTGCCGCTGCCGGATCCGCCGAGCAGTGCGAAGCATTCACCTTCCGCGACATCGAGCGAAACGTCGTCCACGGCGACGACATCGCCAAAGCGCTTGCTGACGCGATCGAACCGAACCAGGGGTTCGGCGGTTAGTCGCCCGCTTTGGCTTGCGTCCATGCCCGATTGCGCATGCGTACGTAGCGCTCCGACTTGGGGCTGATCGCGACCAACCGAGCCATCACGTCGGCCGGCGGATAGATGATGGGGTTATCGCGCAGCGCCGGATCGAGCAATGGTCGGGAAGCCTTGTTGGGATTGGCGTACATGATTGCGTTGGAAATTCCGGCGACCACGGCTGGATCGAGAATGTGGTCGATCCACTTCGCGGCTGCGTCAGGATGCGGTGCGTCCTTCGGGATCGCCATGACGTCGATCCAAACGATGGCGCCTTCCTTCGGAATTCGATAGTCGATCTTCACGTTTGGACGCGCGTTGCGTACCGCCTGGAACACGTCTCCGGAGTAGCCGAGCGCAAGACAGATTTCGCCGTTGGCGAGATCGTCGATGTAACTCGTCGAATGAAAGTAACGCAGGTATGGCTGAACCCTTGTGATGACCTCGGTCGCTTCTCTCAGATCCGCCGGCGACTCGGAATTAGGGTCGTGACCCAGGTATATCAGCGCCGATTGAAGTACGTCGTCGCCGGCATCGACCATCGCCACGCCGCAGTCTTTGAATTTCGATACGACAGCCGGATCGAACACCATTCTCCAACTGTCGACCGGCGCGTCGGGCATGCGTGCCTTGATCGCGTCGACGTTGAACGCAACGCCCGTGGTGCCCCACATATAAGGCACGCCGTACACGTTGCCCGGATCGAATAGATCGAGTTGCTTCAGCAAGAGCGGGTCGAGGTTGCCGTAGTTCGAAAGCTTCGCCTTCGGTATCGGTTGATACAGGCCGCCCTTCACCTGCATGCCGAAGAAACTAGCCGACGGCACCACTATGTCGTAACCGGATTTTCCAGCGAGCAACTTGCCTTCGAGCACGTCGTTGGAGTCCATGAGGTCGTACACGACCTTGATGCCCGTCTTCTCTTCGAACGAGGGAATCGCTTTCGCGTCGATGTAGTTGGTCCAACTGAAGATGTTGACGACGTCGCTGGAGGCAGCGATCAGCGGAAGCGAAACTCCGAACGACACCGCGATCAGGACGCTACGGAGAACATACCGGCGTCGCATGGAACGAAAGGCGTCTATGAATGTGCTCCTTCGATTCGGCTGGTCGCGTGCTCCGACCGATGTGGGCAAGCCACCAACGATCAGGCACTATCGCGCACCGTTGGTCATGTGTGCTGTGCGCGCTGTGGCCGGATCTTAGCGTCTTATGGGAGCCAAAGACATGCGCGGGCAAGACGACGACAAAGACCTCGGCATGTCGGCGTCCATCTCGCGCCGCGACTTTCTGAACGGCGTGCTGATCGGTTCGGCAGCGCTCGCAGCGGGACCAGTGTTTGCTCAACAAAACGCGCAGAATGCCTACTATCCGCCGGCGTTGACGGGACTGCGCGGCAGTCATGTCGGCTCGTTCGAAGCGGCACATGCGCTCGCGCGCGAGCACAAGCAGTTCGCAACCGACTCTCCGATCATCGATGGCGAGTACGACCTGATCGTAGTAGGCGCCGGAATTTCCGGCCTCGCGGCGGCGTTCTATTTTCGCGAGAAGCATCCGCGCGCCCGGGTGCTGTTGTTAGACGCACACGACGATTTCGGCGGTCACGCCAAGCGCAACGAGTTCGACGGCCCCGGTCGACCGTTGATCGGGTACGGCGGCAGTCAGTCGATCGACGGTCCGGCACACTACAGCGCAGTCGCCAAGGCGATGCTGGTGACGCTCGGCATCGACGTGCAGAAGTTCTATCAGGCGTACGACCAGAGCTTCTACAACAAATACGGCATGTCGCGCGGCATTCACTTTGCGGCGGGGCCCTTCACGCGCAACGTGATCTTGAAGGATCAGTTTTCCGAAGGCACACCGACACCGGCTGCACTCGACGAGCTGCCGTTCACGCCGCAAGGCAAGGCGGATCTGGCCCGACTCTTCTCGGAAACCGACTTCCTGCCAGACCGCACCACCAACGAGCGTCTCGAGTTGCTCAGACGAACGTCGTATGAGAGTTACCTGCGCAAAACGGTAGGCGTTGGAGATGAGACCGTCACGCTGCTGAAAAACATCCCCAATCCGTTCTGGGGTCTCAACTACGATGCGCTGTCGGCGCTCGAAGGCTATCGGTTAGGACAACCCGGATTCACGGGCCTTCCATTCGATGCCGTGGACGATCCGTATCCGGAAGACGAGCCGTACATCTTTCACTTCCCCGACGGTAACGCCAGCGTCGCGCGGCTGCTGGTGCGCAAGCTCATTCCCTCCGTTGCTCCTGGCAACACGATGGAAGACGTCGTGACCGCGCGCTTCGACTACGCCCGTCTCGACGAGACCGCTTCGCCGATACGCATCCGCCTGAACAGCACTGCGCTGCGCGTGCAACCGGACGACGCAGGAGTGACCGTGACGTATGCGCGCGGTGGGGTGCTCGAACGAGTGCGCGGCCACAAGTGTGTGCTGGCCTGCTACAACGCGATGATTCCCTATCTGCTGCCGGAGCTCGCAGAAGAACAGCGCGCCGCGCTGGCCGAAGCGGTGCGCACGCCGCTGGTGTACACGAACGTGGTGCTTCGCAACTGGAAGTCGTTCGCGGCGGCCGGCGTTGCGCGCTTCTACAACCCTACCGGTTACTACGCATCCGGCATGCTCGACTTTCCGGTGTCGCTCGGCGCCTACCAGTTCCCGCGATCGCCTGACGATCCTATTGTGGTGCACATGTCGCGTGCACCCGTGCCGGGGGACGGCAGCCGCGACGTCGATCAGTTCCGCGCCGGACGATACCAGCTGCTCGGCACGAACTTCGAAGAGATGGAACGCGAGACGCGCCGTCAGCTGACGGACATGCTGGGCGGCTACGGCTTCGATCCGACGCGCGACATCGTTGGCTTGACGATCAACCGCTGGCCTCACGGCTACGCGCGTGAATACAACGAGCTGTTCGATCAGTCGCCCAAGGTCGCGGCGCCATTCTGGGTTCGCGCACGCAAACCGTTCGGCGCGGTCTCGATCGCATGCTCGGACGCGCAGGGTAAGGCCTACGTCTATTCCGCAATCGATGCGGCCCACCGCGCCGTGAACGACCTCGGCTGAGCGTCAGCGCGGAAAGACGGTAACGCCTTCGAGAACCGTACGCGTTACGGCTACTTCGCCGATGTCTTGCGGCGGAATCGCAAACAGATCTCGGGCGAGCACGACGAAGTCGGCAGCCTTGCCCACCTCCAGAGAGCCCGTGTCCTTTTCCTGGTGCATCAGGTACGCGCCGTTGATGGTGTAAGCGGCCAGCATGTCCTGCAGCGAAGCACGCTCGCTTTCGTTCAACACGCCGGCGATGCGGCCGGCAGGATCGCTGCGCGTCACCGCAGTTTCGATCGCGAGCAGCGGATTCATCGACGACACGTTCCAGTCACTGCCGCCGACGATTCGTGCGCCTGCCTTCAATGTCGAGCCGATCGGGTACATCTGATCGATTCGCGCCTGACCGACCTGCGGCAGGTTCACGTCGGTGATGTACTGATCCGGGAACGCCCACAGCGCTTGGAAATTCGCGATGACGCCCAGTTCGCCGAAACGCGGTCGATCGAGCGGATCGATGAGCTGCAGGTGCGCGATGTGATGACGGTTGTCGGAAGCGCCATTCGCCGCGCGCGCGGCCGCAACGGCATCAAGGCCCGCTCGCACTGCGCCATCGCCAATCGCGTGCATGTGCACCTGAATCCCACGCTTGTCGAGGTCCGTGACCATCGTGTTCAATGTTTCGGCCGGCATCTTGAGATTCCCGCTGAAGCCCGGATTGTCGAGATACGGTTTCAGCAGTGCGGCCGTTTCGCCTTCCAGCACACCATCGATGAATATTTTCGCGGAGTCGATCCGCAGCCTTGCGCCGTTCCCACGGTCCTTCGGCTGCATCAACGCGAACGATTCGGCTTCATTGCTCGGGTTCACTTCGACCGACGCGACAACGCGCGCGGTCAACGCACCTTGCGCATCTACCGCGCGATAAGCGTCGAGC
Source organism: uncultured Gammaproteobacteria bacterium (assembly GCA_963822125.1). Lineage (GTDB taxonomy): Bacteria > Pseudomonadota > Gammaproteobacteria > Pseudomonadales > Azotimanducaceae > DATJGR01. The sequence continues at coordinate 35,128 of CAWGGQ010000024.1, forward strand.
GTTTCATTGTTCGCAGCAGCCTCGATCAATGACGTAATTCCGAATTGATTCGCGAGCAGCAACGCGCGCTTCAAGCCTTCTTCGCGTTCTGCTGCGGACATCGGTGGAATGACGGCACGCACGATCCCCTGCGCGGTCTCTCGCAACACACCGCTCGCCTCGCCTTTCGCGTCACGTTCGATGATGCCGTTCTTCGGATTGGGTGTTTCCCGCTCGATACCGGCCGCCGCCAACGCCGAGGAGTTCGCCCACGACGAGTGTCCATCGGCGCCGCCGAGAAAAATTGGCCGCTCCGTTGAAATTGCATCGAGCAACGACTTACTCGGATTCGCTTGCGGGAACAACGACAGATTCCATCCAGACCCAAGTAGCCAACCCGTGCCGGGTGTTGCTTTGTTGCACGCGCTGATGGTCGCGATGATTCCTTCAACGGACGTTTGCTCGTTCAGCACGCATTGCGCCAGTTCCGTTCCGCCGGATACAGGGTGCACGTGCGAATCGTGAAATCCCGGCAACACCATCTGCCCTTGCAGATCGATGTCCGCCTTCGCTGCGTACTGACGCGCGATCTCTTCGTCGCTGCCAATAGCGACGATGCGACCACCAATGATCGCCATCGATTGGGCCTCCGGCGCCGCGGTATTCATCGTGTAGATCGCGCCGTGGTGCAGCACCAGGTCCGCGGTTTGTTTTGTCGGACCGCAGCCGACCGTGAAAAGCAGGACGACGATCAACCACTGCTTACGCTGCATCACGCGGGCGCCTCTTCAAATTGGGTGGCGCGCACCTTCGCACGGCCGCGACGGTCGGTCGAGGGTGCGTAGGAATCCGCACCCCCTTTGTGTTCGCGTCAGGTATGCCACTTTGCGTTGGAACGCTGTCACAACCCCGGCCAAAAGACGCATTTACAGTGCCAACCGCTTTGTGCTACTTGTGACAGAACTATTTCGGAGCCCACCGTGGCTGTACAAGTCGACACGACGACAGTGAGTCCGCCGTCAACGCTGCTTGCGTTGTCGGAGGGGTGGCGCGCCTTACTCGAGGCGTCGGCACTGCTTCCGAGCATGCCGTTCCTTCGCAGCATGCCGCGAGGCGACGGTCATCCCGTGTACCTATTGCCGGGTTTCATGGCCGACAGTCAGTCCACGGCCATGTTACGGCGTTGGCTCGACAACCTCGGGTACAACGCAATCCCTTGGGGCTTCGGTCGCAATCTGGGTCCGCGCGGCATCCTCATGGAACGCCTCATCGTGACTGTTGGCGACCTCGCGCGCGAACACGGCCAACCGGTGTCGCTCATCGGACAAAGCCTCGGCGGCGTCTATGCTCGCGAAATCGCGAAAGTGATTCCGGAACAGATCCGGCAGGTGATCACGCTAGGGCTCACCCTTCAGGCAGACGGAGACAGATGGCACCGCACCTGCGGTGCGGCGTTTATTCGAGATGGCGACCGGCGAGAAACCCGACGACCTCAAGCAGAAGATGGGCGACATCTCACGGCCGGCTCCAGTGCCATCGACGGCGATCTATAGCCGCACCGACGGCATCGCTCACTGGAAGACCTGCATAGAGGAAGAAACGCCGTACACCGATAACGTCGAGGTGTATGCGAGCCATTGCGGTATGGGATTCAATCCGGCGATCTACTACGTGATCGGCGATCGCCTCGTGCAGCCCGCCGATAAGTGGCGGAAGTTCGAGCGCAGCGGCGTGCGATGCTTCATCTACCCCGACGCGATTTATGCCGCGCGTCGTCCGAGAACGGGGTTCGCTCACTCGGTCTGATCGGGGCCGCCGGGCACTTCCTTCTTGGCTTCATTCGGTTTTGCTGCGCTCAGGATGCCGGTCAGCAATTTCTGATACGCCTCCCACGACTGTACGCCACCGGTGATGATGGACCGTGTGATGCCGGCAAACAGATTGCTGTCCATGCCTTTCTCCACCTGGCGCGTAATCCGTTCGACCACGAGGGCCTGAATCGGCGTCAGATCTGGAAGGCCGAATAAACGGCGCAGTTCTTCCGGGGTCAGATCGACGTCCACCGATACTTTCACGACCCGTCTCCTTGATTGCTGCAAGTGCTCACGCTGCAGAATCGGTCACCGCTTTTCCGCACTGCGTCAAAGCGTATAACATCGCAGTACTCGCAGGCGCCGAGCGTCCTGATCTTAATCGAGATCCCATTTGAGAGGAGCATGTTGCGGTGCGGATTCTGAAGAAATATCCCAATCGGCGGCTCTACGACACCGAGCAAAGCGAATACGTCACCCTCGACGATGTCCGCAAGATGATCCTCGGCAAGGATCCCGTGAAAGTGCTCGACTCAAAGACGGGCAAAGATCTCACGCGTTCGGTGTTGCTGCAGATCATTGCGGAGCAGGAAGCCGAAGGGCACGAACCGCTTTTGACGAATCGCGTGCTCGAACAAGTGGTGCGCTTTTACGGCGACAGCATGCAGAGCGTGCTCAGCCGTTATCTCGAGCAGAGCATCATGACGTTCCTCGAGCAGCAGGAGCTTTATCAGCGCCGCATGCGCGAAGTGTTGAACGCGAATCCACTGAAGCTGATGCAACGGCTGGCCGATCAGAACATCAACTTCCTGCGATCGTTGCTGCCCGGCGGCATCGGTCTCGGCGCGACGACGAGTCAGGCAACCTCCGCGCCCGATTCCGAAGTGCACAAGGACGTTTCGGAAACGCATCTCTCAGAACCAGTGGTCGAAACCGATCCTTCGAAGTCGAACCTCGCCTGAGCGCCTCTCGCGACTTTTGATACACTCGCCGGCGGCCGCTTAAAACTACAAATCGTCCGGCGGGGGGGAAACCATGCTGCGCTTCTTGCGACGCCTTTCATTGGCGCCCGTTGTTCTGCTTCTTGTCTGTGCGTGCTCGAAATCGCCGGCACCTGATGCGACTGCCAACGCGGCCGCGGCTCCGACGACTGCCGCTGCATCCCCGAACCCGCGTGCCGACGAGATTCGCAAGAAGACGCTGACAGTAGATGCACAACGCATCATCGACGCCGACAAGGAGCCGGGTAACTGGCTCGAGCATGGCCGCAACTACTCCGAGCAACGCTTCTCTCCGTTGAACCAGATCAACGACAAGAACGTTGGCGACCTGGGACTGGCGTGGTCCTGGAGCACGGGGACGACGCGCGGTATCGAAGCAACGCCGATCGTCGTCGATGGCGTGATGTTCACAAGCGGACCATGGAGCGTCGTGTTTGCGCACGATGCAAAAACCGGCGAACTGCTGTGGCAATACGATCCGCAGGTGCCGAAGGAGTGGGGTAAGTACGCGTGCTGTGACGTGGTCAACCGTGGCGTCGCCGTTTGGAAAGGCAACGTGTTCATCGGCACCATCGATGGACGCCTGATTGCGATCGACGCTGGCACCGGAAAGGAAGTGTGGTCGCAACTCACGATCGACAAGACGCGCCCCTACACGATCACGGGTGCACCGCGCGTCGTTCACGACAAAGTCATCATCGGTAACGGCGGCGCAGAGTTGGGTGTGCGCGGCTACATCACCGCGTACGACGCGGCGACCGGCAATCAAGCGTGGCGCTTCTATACGGTTCCGGGTGACCCATCGAAACCGTACGAAGGTCCTCATCTCGCGAAAGCAGCCACAACTTGGCGTGAGGCAGGCAGCGCGCCAGGTACTCGTTATTGGGAAGTCGGTGGCGGCGGTACGGTGTGGGATTCGATGGCCTACGATCCCGAACTCAATCTGCTGTACATCGGCGTTGGCAACGGATCACCGTGGAACCGATACATAAGGAGCCCCGGCGGCGGCGACAACCTGTATCTGTCGTCGATCGTCGCAGTCAATCCCGACGACGGCACTATGGCGTGGTACTACCAGACCACTCCGGGCGACACGTGGGATTACACCGCCACGCAACACATGATCCTTGCGGATCTGCAGATCGACGGCGTCACACGCAAAGTCATCATGCAGGCGCCCAAGAACGGCTTCTTCTACGTTATCGACCGAACCAACGGCGAGTTCATATCGGCAGAAGCGTACGTGCAGGTGACGTGGGCAACGCACGTAGATCAGGAGACCGGCAGACCCGTCGAGAATCCCGACGCCCAGTATGCGAACGAACCGAAGACGCTTCGTCCCTCGCCCTATGGCGGACACAACTGGCATCCGATGACGTACAGCCCGATGACCGGTCTCGTCTACATCCCCGTGCTCGACCTCGAGTTCAAGTACGGTCAGAACAACGCGTTCAAGTACCAGCCCGGTTCATGGAACCTCGCAGTCGATACCGACCTGATGATCCCTGCCAAAACTGTAGAGGGGCAGATACAGGCGCTGCACAACGTTGGTGGTCATCTGTCGGCTTGGGATCCGGTGAAGCAGAAGGAAGTTTGGCGCGTCGATCACAAGACGTCCTGGAACGGCGGTTTGCTCTCCACTGCGGGTAATCTCGTTTTCCAGGGTCTGTCCGACGGCACGTTCGCGGCCTACACCGCCGACACCGGCAAGCTCGTCTGGTCGATGCCGGTTCACAGCGGCATCATCGCGCCGCCGATTTCCTATTCGGTGGACGGCGAACAGTACATTGCCGTCGCAGCGGGTTGGGGCGGCGCATTCGCGCTCGCGTCCGGCGTTCCGAAGCATCGTGATAACGTGCTCACTGAGGGGCGAATACTCGTCTTCAAGTTGGGCGGCAAGGCAGAGATGCCGGAACCCAAGGTAACACCTATCAACATCCCGGTTCCGCCGGACCTGAAGGCGACCCCTGAGCAAATTGCGCAAGGCGAGCATCTGTTCCACGCCTACTGTTCGACCTGCCATGGGCCGGGCGCGACAAGCAGCGGCGTACTACCCGACCTGCGCTACATGGCGCCTGCAACCCACGAAGCTTTCGATGCCATCGTTCGCGGCGGCGCCTTCACAGGTAAGGGCATGGTCAGCTTCGCGGATGTACTCGACGAAGAGCAGGCGAAGTCGGTTCATGCGTACATCGTCAGCCAGGCGAACACGAGCATCGCGTTCTGCAAGACCGACTATCCGAAGCAGTATCCGGAGTTGTTCGAAACGGCGTGTGTGAAACGCGACGCGGCGAACTGAGGTCTAGCGTCGGCGGGAGGATCAAACGTCCTCTCGCCCCCTGTCTTCTACTGAAGGTCTTCTACTGAAGCGCCCGCGGTGCGGCGGGCCGATTCACTGACACGCGAACGGCCACCGGGCGGTGATCGCTGAGGTTGCAATCGAGAACGTCGCAACTGCGGATAGCGAGACCCGGCGTAACTAGCACGTGATCGAGCGTTAGCGCCGGACGCCAGCTCGGGTAGGTCGGCTTCGTATCGGCAGCCGGAACGAGCGCGGTATCAGCGAGCGGTGAGTCGAACAGTAATCCACTCAGGTGACTGTTCATGTCACCCATCACCACGACGTTGGGTTCGTCCTTTATCAGCGTACGTACGTACGACAGTTGCTGATGTCGCGAACGTTCGCCCAACGACAGGTGCAGCAGCACCACCAGCACTTCGGTACCGGCGAAACGGAAACGCATGACGATGGCGCCGCGGCCCGCGAACGTGCCGGGCAGTTTGTGGTCTTCGAGCGTGTTCGGCTGCAACCGCGACAGCAAACCATTGCCATGCTGCGCGATCGGACCAAGATCGCGATTCAGCTGCGCGTACCAGTACGGAAAGTTGCCGCGATACGCGAGGTATTCCACCTGGTTCACAAAGCCGCTGCGTATGCTGCCGGTATCGACCTCCTGCAACGCAACGACGTCGTAGTCCGCCACGAGATCGCCGATCAGCCGAAGGTTGTCGGCCCGCGCCTCGTGCGGGAGCAGATGCTTCCAGCCGTTCGTCAGATAGTGGCGATAACGGCCCGTGCTGATACCGACCTGAATGTTGAAGCTGAGCAGGCGTAGTTCGTCGCCATCGAGGTCCGCGATCGGAATACCGCGCGGGTTGACCAGCGGCTCTACCGCTTCGCACTGCGGCTCGAAGCGTCGATTGAAGCGGAAGTTCGAAAGTGCACCGGCGCCTCTCATACCTGTCGCAAGACCACGCTCGATGATGGATGCCGGCAGTCTAGCAAGCGGGTTTCGCTTCGACTGAGGCGTGGCCGGCAGTTCCGGCGTTCGATTATTGGGCATGAGCTCCTTTAACTTGACTGCGCGCAGCCCGCTCCTTGGCTACGAGAAAGTCCACAACCGACAACCGATCGACGTTACCGCCGACGAAGTTCTGACCATACACCGTGTACTTCCCGGCGACGATCAATGTTGGTACCCCAGCCAGGTTGTACATGCGGCCCTGAGCGTCGGCTTGCAACACCTTGCTGCGTACGCCAAACGAGTTCAGAACCTTGAGAAACTCCTCTCCATCCACGCCGGCCGAATCCTTGAAGATCGCCGCTAGAACCGCCGGATCATTCGGATTCAAGCCCTTCAGGTGAATCGCCTCGAAGATCGGCATGTTCACCTTGCTGGTGACGCCGAGCACCTCGGCCGCATAGAACGCTTGCGCCAGCATCTGCCAATCTTTGCGGAACACAGCGGGGATACGTCGGAACTGCACGTCGGACGGTTGCCGAGCGGCCCACGCCTCTATCGAAGGCTCGAACTCGAAGCAGTGCGGACACCCGTAAGAGAACACTTCGACGACTTCGATCTTGCTCGGATCGGCTGTCTCTACCGCGATCGGAAGCAGGTCGTAGTTAACGCCCACTTCGAATCCCTCAGCGGTTGCGACTGACGCATAGCAACCAAAGACAATGGCGAGCACCGCAATGACTTTATTCATTCACCTTCCTCAGCACGGGGAAATGTCACCCAGTCCGACTCCGGTTCGACAGCGGCCGGGTCGGTTTAGTGCAGACCCTGAATGTAGCTCGCGAGGGCGTTGATTTCGCGGTCGGTCAGTCCGTTTGCGACCTGGCGCATGGCAGCGCCATAGCTGTCGTCGGTCTGACGGATGCCCTCACGATACGCGACGAGCTGAACGATCACATAGTCGGCACGCTGCCCACCGATGTGCGGGAAGCCCGCCGGCGAGTTGCCGGAGCCGGTCGGCGCGTGACAGGCGGTACATGCGGGCACCCGCTTGTCTGCGATGCCGCCGCGATAGATCTGCTCACCCACCGCGATGAGGTCGCCGCTCGCCTGTCCCACCGTGGCAGGCATCGCGGCGAAATAGGCGGCGAGGTCCGCGAGGTTCTGCGTCGAAAGCGCGTCGAGCTGACCTGCCATCAACGGCACCGATCGGACACCGGATTTGATCATCTCGAGCTGCGTGTTGAGATAGCGTGCGTTTTGACCCGCGAGGTTCGGTGCACCCGGAACCATCGCGACACCATTCTGCCCGTGACAAGCGCCGCACGGTGCAGCCAGCGCTTTACCTGCTTCCGCGTCTCCCGCCGCGAGCACTGCGGTCGGGGCGAGCACCAATACACCGAGGAGGAACCACTTCGTGAGCATAGCTTTGTTAAACTTAACGACTCATTAAAGGCGCGCGGATTATATACCAACGTGACTGGAATGGGTGGTCACCCCGACCGCATCGTGGCGCACTTTCTGACCAGCGCGCCGACCTTGAAAGAGTGCCCACCGCCGGTCGTTCCGGAGATCGCGATCGCAGGTCGATCGAACTCCGGCAAGTCGAGCGTGCTCAATCAACTCACGCGCAACCGCCATCTCGCGCGCACCAGTAAGACACCGGGGCGCACACAACTACTGAATTTTTTCGAGACCAACGAAGGTGGTCGCCTCGTCGATCTCCCGGGTTACGGTTACGCACGCGTGGCCAAGAGTCAGAAACACATCTGGGAAGACAACGTCGAAGAGTACCTTGCGCGGCGCGAGAACCTAATCGCGGTTGTGCTTGTGATGGACATACGTCATCTATTCGAGCCGTTCGACGTGATGATGATCAATTGGGTTCGAGAAACGCAGCTGTCCATGCACGTCCTTCTGAACAAAGCCGACAAACTTCGCCACGGCGCCGCGACGTCGGCATTACGCGCGGCAAAGCAACGCCTAGCGTCACCGCAATTCTCGCTTCAACTCTTTTCCGCGCTGACCGGCGTCGGGCGCGACGAGGCGATCGAAAAACTCAGCGCCTGGTTGACGCCGCCAGGTCCCTGATCGAGCTCAGTGTGCTTCGTCCCAGTTGGAGCCTCGACCAACGTCGACTACCAACGAAACATCGAGCGAAGCCGCCGCTTCCATACGCTGCACAACGCCGGGGATCAGTCGCTCGATGTCTGCATCGTCCACTTCGAAGATGAGTTCGTCGTGAACCTGCATGATCATCGACGCAGCAATCCCCGACTTCGGCAGCCACTCATCCACCGCGATCATCGCGCGCTTGATGATGTCGGCGGCGGTCCCCTGCATCGGCGCGTTGATTGCGGTGCGTTCGGCGGCCTGTCGCCGCATTGCGTTGCTTGCGTTGATCTCGGGGAGATATAGACGCCGTCCGAACACCGTTTCGACATAGCCTTGCTTCGCCGCGTCGGCGCGAACGCGATCCATGTAGTCGCGCACACCCGGATAGCGGGCGAAGTAGCGCTCTATGTATTCATTTGCGACGGTGCGACTGACGCCGAGTTGACGCCCGAGACCAAATGCAGACATGCCGTAAATCAGCCCGAAATTGATAGCCTTCGAGCTTCGCCGCTGATCCGCCGTGACCGAATCGAGCGGCACGCCGAACACTTCGGCAGCGGTCGCGCGATGCACGTCGAGACCTTCCGAGAACGCGCGACGCAGCCCAACGTCCGCAGAAAGGTGCGCCATGATGCGCAGTTCGATCTGAGAGTAGTCAGCGGCGACCAACGTCCGCCCCTCCGGTGCCACGAACGCCTGACGAATGCGGCGTCCTTCTGCGGTGCGCACCGGAATGTTCTGCAGGTTCGGATCGGCAGACGACAGTCGCCCGGTAGCCGCAACGGCCTGGTGATACGACGTGTGTATACGACCCGTGCGCGGATTGATCTGCAACGGCAGTTTGTCGGTATACGTCGACTTCAACTTCGTAAGGCTGCGGTAGTCCATGATCACGCGCGGCAACGGATAGTCGAGTGCAAGTTCCGCCAGCACCGGTTCCGCCGTCGACGGTTGCCCACCAGGCGTTTTACGCAGCACGGGCAAGCCGAGTTTGTCGTGCAGGATCGACTGCAACTGTTTGGGCGAGTCGAGATTGAAGGCTTCGCCGGCCATTCCATACGCCTCTTGCGCAAGCTCCGCGATACGCCGCGCAAGCTCGTCGCTTTGCAACGCCAGTAGCTTGCCGTCGACTTTCGCGCCGGTCCGCTCCATTCGCGACAAAACGCCGAGCAGCGGCATCTCGATGTCTTCGAATACGGACCGCAATCGCGGCTCGGCGACGAGCTTCGGCCACAGTACTTCATGAAGGCGCAGCGAATAATCGGCGTCTTCCGCTGCGTACTCGGTGGCTCGTTCAACGGGCACCGAATTGAACGTCGCCTGCTTGGCGCCCTTTCCGGCGACCTCTTCGAAGCTGATCGTCTTCAAACCGAGGTGACGCTCGGCGAGGTCGCTCATGTCGTGGCGCGATCCAACACTATCGAGCACGTAGCTTTCGAGCATCGTGTCGAACGCGATGCCCTCCAGTTCGACGCCATACGACTTCAGCACGTTCTTGTCGTACTTCGGGTTCTGCCCGACCTTCACCAGCGTCGCGTCTTCGAGTAGCGGCTTCAGTCGTGCAATGACTTCATCGCGCGGCAGTTGTTCCGGTGCGCCGAGATAATCGTGACCGAGCGGTACGTACGCGGCGTGACCCGATTCAACCGCAAACGAGATGCCTACCAACTCGGCCAGCATGTAGTCCTGACTGGTCGTCTCGGTGTCGAGCGACAATCTGCCGCGTTCGCGGATGCGCTCGAGCCATTGATCGAATACACCCCAGTCCACGACGGTCTCATAGCGCCTGTCTGCGGCTACCACAGCGTCGGGCGACGGCGCTGCACTGCCGTCCGCAAGCAATTCGTCCAGCCACGGACGAAACTCGAAGCGCGTGTACAACTCGCGCAACTTCGCAAGATCGGCCGCGTCGGGAATCAACTCTTCGACGCCGACCGCGAGATCGACGTCGCACTTGATCGTGGTCAGTTGTTTCGACATCGGCAATATCGCAAGGCTTGCGCGCAGGTTTTCGCCGATCTTTCCCTGGATGTTTGCCGCTTGCGCCATGACCTCTTCGAGCGAGCCGTATTCGCCAATCCACTTTGCGGCCGTCTTCGGTCCTACCTTGGGAACGCCCGGAACGTTGTCCGACGTGTCGCCCATCAGCGCGAGGTAGTCGATGATTCGTTCGGGAGGCACCCCGAACTTCGCGATCACGCCATCGCGATCGAGACGCGTGTCGGTCATTGTGTCGACAAGCGTCACGTGATCGCTCACCAGTTGCGCAAGATCCTTGTCAGACGTCGATATCACTACGTTGCGCTGCTTCTGTGTCGCTTCGCTCGCCAGTGTGCCGATCACGTCATCCGCCTCGACGCCGTCGATGATCAGCAGCGGCAATCCCATCGCGCGAATGATGTCGTGGATGGGTGCGATTTGAACGCGCAAGTCATCGGGCATCGACGGGCGATGCGCTTTGTACTCCGAATAGATTTCGTTGCGGAACGAGCGACCTTTCGCGTCGAACACGACGGCGATCGGGCTACCGGCGTAATCCTTGGCGAGTCGTTTCAACATTCCGATGACCCCCCGCACAGCGCCGGTCGGATGACCGTCGATAGTCGACAGCGATGGAAGTGCATGAAACGCGCGGAACAGGTACGACGAACCGTCGACGAGAACCAAGGGTTTGTCGTTGGTCATGAATTGGGTCAAGATTGGAATCCTATGGACTCTATCACAGCACGTAATTCACGTGGCTCGAAACAGGAATGCGCATCGTTGGTTGATCGCGGCAATGCTCGCAAGCGTTGCTGCGGTCGCAGTCGCATCCGACGCGGATCGTGAGTCCTCCGGTCCCGAAGTCACGATTGTCGTCGGCGAAGAAAGAACGGTGTACGAATATCGTCAAGCGGGCGAACTTCGCATGATCAAGATCGTCCCCAAGCGAGGCGTGCCGTACTACCTCGTCCCGCGCGACAGCACGCGCGGGTTCGGCGATCTCGAACAGGCCGACATGTTGATTCCCAGTTGGAAGATCATCGAGTTTTAGGGAAGCAGTGGCTGCGATTACTTCTCTCAACGAGCCGGATCTCGAAGATCTGCTCGCGAAATACGAACTCGGGGGCCTGGAGCGCTACTGGCCCGCGTCGAATGGAGTAGAGAACTCCAACTACTTCGTCCGCGTTGCATCGCAACGTGGTCCGCACGAAGTGGTTGTCACGATGCTCGAGCGTCCACCGAACTCCGGCGCCCTCATCGTGCAGCTTCTCGACGCGTGCGCCGAAGCCGGATTGCCCGTCGCACCGATCATTCGCAATCGGAATGGTTCGCCAAGTGATCAGATCAACGGTAAACCGACAATGGTGTCGCCGCGACTATCGGGAAGGCATGTCGTCAATCCCACCATGCGCCATTGTGAATCCGTTGGGCGATTTCTCGCCCGATTTCACAAGGCGACATTGTCACTTGCGAAACAAGCACCCGACCATCCGCGGAACGAGGCGTGGCTCGTTCAGAACATTGAGTCAGTGCGCGGACAGATCCCCTACGACGACTATCGGCTGGCACGTGACGCGGTCGAGACGATCGGATCGATGCTCCGTCGCGAAGACGTGCGGCGTTTACCGCGCGGTGTCATTCACGGCGACATGTTTCGTGACAACGTGCTGTTCTCGGAACGCGGACTGACAGGGGTCGTCGACTTTCATCACGCCGCCACCGGCTACTGGATCTACGATCTCGCGGTTGTGGCCAACGACTGGTGCAACGACAGCAGCGGTGTGCTCGACTCCGATCGAACCATGGCGCTGTTGCGCGCATACCACGCAATCCGTCCGCTGACACTCGGCGAGATCTGGTATTTCCCGATGTTCGCCTTGTACTCGGCGACCGCCTTCTGGCTTTCGAGACTAACGGTTTCGATGAGGCGGCGCGCCGACGCGCAGGTTCGGGTCAACAATCCGGAAGAGTTTCAGCGGATCGTAGAACAGCACTTCGCGCACTTCTACTATCTGGATGCTCGCCTGCTGGCATGATTGCGTCAGATCCTTCCGGCAATCGACTTGTACGCCATCAGTATCCGATCGGGCTGATGTGGCAGCTTCATGAAGCCGGCATAGCGTCCATTCGGATCGATGATGACGATGTTGCCTGTGTGGTCGATGGTGTAAGCGCCGTTCGTATCCGGCACCTTCATGAACGCCACATTGACCTGTTGCGCAAAAGCGGCCAGCGCATCGTGCGTGCCGGTGACACCGGTGAAGTTCGGCGAGAACGCTTCGACGTATTTCGCGACGACCGCCGCGCTGTCGCGGTCCGGGTCGACTGAGACGAAGTAGATCTTCAGCTTGTCGAGTAAATCTTTGCGCCCGGATTCGGCGAGGCGTTTTTCGACCTGAGCCAGTGCCGACAACGTCACCGGGCACACATCGGGGCACGACGTGAATCCGAAGAACAGCAGCGACCAATGGCCCTTGAGATTCGTGTTGTCGAATGTGTTGCCGTTCTGATCGGTGAGACTGAACGGCGCGATGTCGCGGGGCGCCGGCAATAGGAACGTGCCTTGTTCCTTCAGAGCCGCCTCATCGAGCAGCGGTTCGCGCGTGGTTTTGTACACCAGCGCACCGAGTACGACTGCAACGAACGCGACGCAAAGCAGAACGGTCGTGCGGACTCCGCTCGTCACGCCGGATTTCCAGGAATTCCGTTAGTCAGTGTCGGAACGCCAATGGGCACGTAGTGATCGATCAGCAATGCAATGAACAGCAGCATCAGATACAGGATGGAGTATCGGAACGTTTCGATCGGTGCTCGTGGGTTGCGAGCACGCAGCAATTCGATCGCCCAATACAGGAAGCCGACGCCTAGCGCTGCCGCGGACACGAGGTAAATCACACCGCTCATGGCGATGAGAAACGGCATCAGCGTGACGACGACGAGAATCAGCGTGTAGATGAGGATGTGCCAGCGCGTATACGACTCACCGTGCGTCACCGGCAGCATCGGCACGTTGGCGTGGCGATACTCTTCCTTGCGATCGAGCGCGAGCGCCCAGAAGTGCGGCGGCGTCCACGCGAAGATGATCAGCACCAGCAACAATCCACCGGGCTCGACCGAGTTGCTCACAGCCGTCCAACCGAACAACGGTGGCGCTGCGCCGAACAACCCCCCGATTACGATGTTCTGCGGTGTCGCCCGCTTCAGGAACAGCGTGTAGACGATGCCATAACCGAACCACGAGGCGAGATTCAGCCACGCTGTTAGAGGGTTGACCAGCTGATACAGAACGACAGTTCCCGCAATGCCCATCACTGCGGAGAACAGCAAACCTTGTTTCGCCGTTACGCGACCTGTAGCAACAGGGCGATCGTGCGTGCGCGCCATTCGCGCATCGATCTCCGCATCGGCAATGTGATTGACCACTGCCGCGGATGCTGCGACCAACGCGATTCCCAGGGTGCCGAAAACGAGCGCGCTGATCGGCACCATCCCCGGTGTAGCGAGGAACATTCCGACGATGGCACACAACAGCATCAGCAACACGACGCGCGGCTTGCACATTTCGAGAAAATCACGCCAAGTCGCGCGTGCGATAGGCGCTGCCAGCTCGCTCATCGGGGGACCCCAGATCGGAAGGAGCGATAGTTTACTGTAATGACCCCGAGCAACAAGAGCGCACCGGTGCCGTTGTGGGCGGTTGCGACGGGCAGTGGCAAGGTCAGCACGACGTTCATGACACCGAGAGTAATCTGAATCAGCAGCAGTGCCGCGACTGCAATTCCCAACCGCCTTGCAGATTCAATCGAGAGCAGCCGCAGGGCCAGACCGCCCACGGCAAAGAGCACCAACATCGCGCCTATCCGATGACCCATGTGAATCGCGGTGCGCGCGGTGTTGTCGAGCAGACCGCCGAGATAGTTGGGGCCAATGTCCTGGAAAACATCGAAGCCGTCCGCGGCATCCATCGGCGGCCACCACACGCCGTGGCATGTCGGAAAGTCGGGACACGCAAGCGCCGCGTAGTTCGACGTCGTCCATCCGCCCAGCATCACTTGCAGGATGACAGCCGCCAGCGCGACAGCGGCGTGCGGTCGCAGGCTCGCAGGAATCGGCGTAGTCGGCGTCAACCGCAGGTACAGCAGCCACAACAAACTCAGCGTGGCGAACCCGCCGAGCAGGTGAGTGGTGACCACCTGTGGCCATAGCTTCAAAGTCACGGTCCACATGCCAAACGCAGCCTGCACGACGACGAGGAGCAGGAGCGCCAGCGGCAATCGCAGCGGCACGTCTTCCTTGCGATGGAGAACTGCAAGCGCGGCACCGGCCAATATCAGAAGGCCCAACGCGCCCGCGAAGTATCGGTGCACCATCTCCGGCCACGCTTTGTGCGCTTCAAACGGTGCGTGTGGGAAGCGCGCCTCCGCGGTCTCGACGTTGGCCGCCGCTCCAGGAACCGAGAGGTAGCCGTAACAGCCAGGCCAATCGGGACACCCGAGCCCGGCATCCTTCAACCGTGTGTATGCGCCGAGCACGACCACCGTGAGCGCCAGCGCCACACCGACCGCGGCGACGCGGCGGAGTCGAATGCGAGCCGCTTGTTCAGCCAATGTGCGACACCTTCAAAAGCTGCTTGAGATCCTGCAGGACCGGTTTGCCGGCGTCGCCAAAGCCGTAACGCAGTACCAGGTTTCCCAACGGATCCACGATGTACACGCCGGACTTCAGCAACTGCGATTCACCGCTGAATTGAGCGACCTCGGGATACTGCGACAACTCTGCGGCCACCGGTGTGGTGCCGAGTTCGATCAGCCCGCGCTTCACCCGAGAAGCATCGCGACCGAGCAAGATATGTAGCTGGTGCAGCTGGTGAACCGCGTTCTGACAATCGGCGCTGCAACCGTCGTTCGATACCGTCACCAACCACCACGTTCCGCTGTCGACCATCGAGGATGCGCCGTCAGCGGCGGTCAAATGCAACGTCTCGACGGAGACGATCGGATCGAGCAGTTCGCCGCGATTCGTCGTACCCCACGGCTTCGAACTGCGCGACGACTCGTACAACCAGGACGCGCCGAGCAACGGCACGATGGCAATGGCGAAGAGACCGACCAGCAACGTTCTATTGCGCCGAATCTGATTGGCTTCTGTGCTCATTGCTCACGTCCTCGTCGCACACCCAGAATTACGTACGCGACGACCAGCGCCGCAGCCATTGCGAACCATTGCACCGCGTAACCGATGTGCCGGGTCGACGACATTTCCTCACCGAGCAGGATCGGTTCGAGACTACCGGGTTGATCTTCCTCGAGTCTGAACTCCATCGGCACCGCGTCACCCAATGCCTCACCCATACGACCCGCATCGAATTGTTCGATGCGCTTCGGCCAACCGTCGCTCCACACACTCTTATCGTTCGTTGCCGCGCTCGCCGCCCACAACGTGCCGACGATTTTCACCACACCGCTCGGAGGCGGGACATCGGGTAGCTCGCCGCGAGACGTGGGTGCCGCAACCCAACCGCGATCGACCAGCAGTCGCCTTCCACCAACGCTGTCGAATGGTG
This sequence comes from uncultured Gammaproteobacteria bacterium, assembly GCA_963822125.1. Taxonomy (GTDB): domain Bacteria; phylum Pseudomonadota; class Gammaproteobacteria; order Pseudomonadales; family Azotimanducaceae; genus DATJGR01. The sequence goes on from CAWGGQ010000024.1 coordinate 50,822, forward strand.
TGACTACCACATAGCCCGCCAAACCGCGTTGCGAACGGTTATCCACGAGAAATTGCCGCTCACCATCGTAACGACCCTCAACGCGCGCGCTCGAGAACGCCGGAGCATCCATCAAGTGCGCCTCATCGACCGGGAGTGCGCCATAACTCGCGAGTCGTGCGTCTTCGATAGCGCGCTTCTGTGCACCGCGGTCGATCTGCCAGAAGCCGAGGCTGACGGTCAACGGCAGAAGAGCCGCCACCAGCAGCGTCATCCTCACACCGGGACGGAAGCGCGGCACGATCCTTACAGCGACCGGACGCCTGGGTTAGAGTGATCGCACTCCATCTTTCCGGGTCGTCGCGTGTTTCTGAAGGCGCTCATCGTATTTCTGCTCATCGGAGTGTTGGTCAGCCTGTTCACCGGTCTCGGCTTTCTCTTCAAAGACAGCAACAGACCCGACTCGAAACGCACGCTATATGCGCTCGGCGTACGGATCTGTTTTGCCGCGGCGCTACTCGCCGCAGTCGGATACGGTCTTGCTACCGGCCAGCTTGCGCTGCACGCGCCATGGTACGGGCGTTAGCGCGCCGGCATTCGATCAGAGCACGTAGACGAATAGGAACAGGCACACCCACACGACATCGACGAAGTGCCAGTACCACGAGGCCGCTTCGAGGCCGAACTGATCATCCGGCTTGAAATGCCCGCGCAGTGCCCGAAGGAACTGAACCAGCAGGATGAACGCACCGAGCGTCACGTGAAAACCGTGGAAGCCGGTCAGGATGAAGAACGTCGATCCGTAGATGCCCGACCCCAGCGTCAATCCGAGCTCCGTATAAGCGTGGTGGTATTCGTAGCCTTGCAGAACGAGGAACAGCACGCCGGCCGCGACCGTGATGAACAAGCCAGAACTTCAACGCGCCGCGTCGGTTCTCTTTGACCGCGGTATGCGCGAAGTGAACCGTGAAGCTCGAAGACAGCAGAATCACGGTGTTCCAGAACGGCAGGTACTGGACCCAGGCCGAGAGCTTCGGCGCGGCCATCGATTCGTGAGGATCGGGAAAAATCTCTGGGTTGGGATTGTTGATGACCGGCCACGTCGGCGAGAAATTCGGCCACAGGTATTCGCCGGTGATGCCCTTGTCGCCTTCGCCGCCGATCCACGGCACCGAGAAGTGCCGCGCGTAAAACAGCGCGCCGAAGAATGCGGCGAAGAACATGACTTCGGAAAAGATGAACCAGCTCATTCCCCAGACGTACGAACGCTTCACCTGCGCATTCGGAATGCCGGCGTGGTTCTCCTGAATCACCTTCGCAAACCAGAAGAACAACACGAGCGCGAGTACCGTCGCGCCGACGAACAGCGTCGCATGGCTCGGCGCTTGGCCTGCCTTCAGCATGTTGAGCCAATGCCCGACGCCCACTAGCGAGAGGAAGATGCCGAGCGCCGCGAAGACGGGGTACCAACCGTTGTGCGGGACGTAGTAGACCGATGAGTCTTTAGAGTGTTCTTGTGTGGCCATTACGCGGTTGCTCCATTAATGCCGTGAGCGCTCACGCCCCGGTTGCGATCTGTCCGTCGGCTGCAAGCTGAGTGACGTCGAATAAGGTGTACGAAAGAGAAATCGAATCCTGTCCCCGCGGCAGATCCGGCGACACGAAGAAGCGCATCGGCATCTCGAGACTCTGCCCCGGTTCGAGCACCTGCCGCGTGAAGCAGAAGCACTCGGTCTTGTGGAAGTACTCGGCTGCGCTACCGGGTGCCAACGACGGCACCGCTTGCGCAACCATCACACGATCGGTGGTGTTGCGGACGAAAAACTTCGCCTCGCTCAACTCACCGGGATGAACCCGCACCGAACCCTGCTCCGAGCGGAACTCCCACGTCATGCCGTCGTTGACGTTGGTGAGAAACGTCACCTTCACGAGTCTCGACTCGTCCGGTGACACCTTCGCAGGGTCGTACACGTACAGGTCGCCCGTGCGGCCGCCAAGCCCGGTGACCTTGCACAGCATGTCGTACATGGGCACCAGCGCGAACCCGAAGCCGAACATCCCGACAACGAGAGCGAGCAGCTTCCAGGGAGTTGAACGACCCGCGGTCATTGCCTTACGAGTGCGCCTCTGCTTCGGTCACTACCGGAGGATGCGTGAACGTGTGATACGGCGCGGGCGACGGCACCGTCCATTCGAGACCATGCGCACCTTCCCATACACGAGCGGTTGCCGGTTTGCCGCTTCTGATCGTCTTGATCACGACGAACAGGAAGAACACCTGCGAGAACCCGAAGATGAATGCGCCGATACTCGAGAGCATATTGAAGTCGGCGAATTGCAGCGCGTAGTCGGGGACCCGTCGCGGCATTCCCGCAAGACCCGAGAAGTGCTGCGGGAAGAACGTCACGTTCACGCCGATAAACGACAACCAGAAGTGCAGCTTGCCGAGTGACTCGTCATACATGCGTCCGCACCACTTCGGCAACCAGTAGTACACCGCCGCGATGATGCCGAACAGCGAGCCCGGCACGAGCACATAGTGGAAGTGCGCGACGACGAAGTAGGTGTCCTGATAACGGAAGTCGACCGGCGTCATCGCGAGCATGAGGCCCGAGAATCCGCCGATGGTGAACAGAATGACGAACGCGATCGAGAACAGCATCGGCGTTTCGAACGTCATCGAGCCACGCCACATGGTCGCCACCCAGTTGAATACTTTCACGCCCGTCGGAACCGCGATCAGCATCGTCGCGTACATGAAGAAGAGCTGACCCGCCAGCGGCATGCCAACGGTGAACATGTGGTGCGCCCACACGATGAATGAAAGGAACGCAATCGATGCAACCGCGTACACCATCGAGTCGTAGCCGAACAGCGGCTTGCGCGCGAACGTCGGAATGATCTGCGATACGACGCCGAACGCCGGCAGAATCATGATGTACACCTCGGGGTGCCCGAAGAACCAGAAGATGTGCTGGAACATCACCGGGTCACCGCCGCCCGCGGCGTTGAAGAAGCTGGTGTGAAAATGCACATCGAACAGCATCATCGTCACCACGCCTGCGAGCACCGGCATCACCGCGAGCAACAGATACGCGGTAATCAGCCATGTCCATACGAACAGCGGCATCTTCATCAGCGTCATGCCCGGCGCGCGCATGTTCAGAATCGTCGCGATGATGTTGATCGAACCCATGATCGACGACGCGCCCATCATGTGGACGCCGAAGATGAAGAACGTGACCGTGCTCGGCGCATAAGTGGTCGACAGCGGTGCGTAGAACGTCCAGCCGAAGTTGGGACCGCCACCTTCCATAAAGAGGGTGGAGATCAGCAGACCGAAGGCAAACGGCAGGATCCAGAATGAGAGGTTGTTGAGACGCGGCAGCGCCATATCCGGCGCGCCGATCATCATCGGTATGAGCCAGTTCGCGAGTCCAACCATCGCCGGCATGATTGCGCCGAACACCATGATGAGACCGTGGTTGGTCGTCATCTGGTTGAAGAACGCGGGGTCCACGAACTGCAGCCCGGGTTGAAAAAGCTCGGCGCGTATCACCAGCGCCAAGCACCCGCCAATCAAGAACATGGTGAAGCTGAACCAGAGGTACAGCGTGCCGATGTCCTTGTGGTTGGTGGTGAACAACCACCGCGTGATCCCTTTCGCGGGGCCGTGGTCGTGGTCACCGTGATCGTCGTGATGCTCTATGACTGCGCTCATGCTTTAGCCCCTACTGCGCCGAAACCAGGTTCAGAACGTCGATCGGTTGGGTGATGTCGTTCGCGTTGTTGCCCCACGAATGTCGCTCGTAGTGGACTACCGCGGCGATCTCCGCAGCGTTCAACTGAGTACCGAACGCCTGCATCGCCGTTCCGGCAACACCGCTATAGACGCGATGAATGTGTTGCGCCCGGTCACCGGTTGCGATCTTGCTGCCCGCCAACGCCGGGAAGACTGGCGGCACACCCTGCCCATTCGCCTGATGGCACGCCACACAGTTCCTCGTATAGACCTGCTCGCCAAGCGTCATCAGTTGTTCCGGCGTGAAGGTCTGGCTGGCCATCTTTTCGCGCTCGGCGTAGGCGGCCTGTTCCTTCGCATACCACGTGTTGTATTCGTCTTCGGGAACCGCGTTCACCACGATTGGCATGAAGCCGTGGTCTTTACCGCACAATTCAGAGCACTGACCGCGATAGACGCCCGGTTCATCCACATACGCCCAGACGTCATTGAGGATCCCGGGGATTGCATCGCGCTTGATGCCGAAGTCCGGCACCGAGAAGGCGTGAATCACGTCGTTACCGGTGATCAGGAAACGAACCTTCTTCTTCGTCGGGATCACTAGGGGCTTGTCGACCTCGAGGAGGTAGAACTCGCCCTTAGGGGCCCTGTTGTGGATCTCGTCCTGGGAGGTAGAGAGATTGCTGAAGAACGACAGCGCGTTCTTGTGGTCTTCGTCCAGATACTTGTATTGCCACTTCCACTGGTAGCCGCGTACTTCGACGATCAGATCTTCGCCGCCGGTGTCGTACATCTTGATCAGCGCGACAGTGGCGGGATACGCCATTCCTACGAGGATCAGCGCGGGAATGATCGTCCAGAGGATTTCGAGGCGCGTGTTTTCATGAAAGTGTGCAGCAACGGCGCCTTGCGACTTCCGGTGCGTGTACATCGAGTAGCCCATCACACTGAACACCACGATGCCGATGGCGATGCAGATGTACAAGACGAGCATGTGCAGGCCGTACTGGTCATGGCTAATGGCTGTCGCGCCAGGCGTCAGATTGAGTTCGTCCGCCCAAACGCCACTGGCGCAGCCCACGATGGAAAACCCCACCAGAACGCGCATAAGAAGATTCATGTTCACCTTGGTACCTTGCTCTTGGATTGCAAACAATCGACGGCGCCCGTCTCGATCGAGCATCACTTCGTTATTGGGGTGAATCCACCGATCGACTCCGAACCGCAGGACAGGCCGGTATTCACTCAGGGAATGCGCACCACCATCGTTTTGGCTCGGGGTTCGTAACGACCTCTTGAGCCCGCCGCGGCTTGCAGCACATGCAATCGGAAATCAAGCCGCAAAAAACGGCGTGATTATAGCGATAGCGGCGCGGTTTGGAACCTCGATATAACCCCTATGTGCCACGACACATCAGACAGTCGATCGACCAAAGAGGGCTCGGATTCGGCGCTCAATCACCCGGTCTTCGTATCCGAACTGTCGCGCTTCGAAATCCGGATGATCGTCGCGGCTTGCTCGCGCTCATCATCGTGCATCGATTCGCGGTGGCCACACGCTACACACCGCTGTGTACGACCGTCAGGAGATTCTTCGACGACGATCCGGTCGACCTCGCCGCACGCACGACACAGCGCACCGGCAATGAACCGCGCGCGCTTCACGAGCTGCGCAGCTCGGCCAGGATCGCGCCGCTATCCGGCCGCACGCCATGAAACAGCGCGAACGCTTCAGCCGCCTGCTCGACCAGCATGCCAAGGCCGTCGACCGCTTGCGCCGCACCGTGCTCACGCGCCCATGCACAGAACGGCGCTGCGTTTTCGCCATACACCATGTCGTATACGAGAGCCTGCTCGATGGCGCGCGACCCCACCTTCGGCAACGAACCCACCAGTCCGGCCGATGTTCCATTGATGACGATATCGAAAGGACGATCGAGCGCATCCGGACTCACCGTACTAAGCCGCGGATCTTCGAATCGATCGACCAGCGCCTGCGCCTTCGCGTTGGTTCGATTCGCAACGACCACGCAGCTCGGACTCGCTCCAAGCAATGGGCCAATGATTCCTCTAACGGCGCCACCGGCACCGAGAATCAGCACGCGCTTCCCCTTCAGATCGCACCCCAGGTTGGTCGTTAGGTCACGTACCAGCCCGATCCCGTCGGTGTTGTAGCCGCGGTACTCTCCGCCGGACGCCACAATCGTGTTGACCGCGCCGGCGGAGCCGGCGTACTCGTCGCAGGATGTTACCCAATCGAACGCTGCTTCCTTGAAGGGCAATGTTACGTTCGCGCCGCTGCCACCGGCCGCGAAGAACGAGTGGAGCGTCCTAACAAATCCATCGAGGGGCGCGAGCAGCGTCTCGTATTGCACATCGCGGCCGGTCTGCAGGCCAAACATTCGGTGGATGCGCGGCGACAAGCTGTGGGCGACGGGGTTGCCGACAACCACGAACCGGCGCGTCATCGAAAGCGCGCTCCGGACACCGCGTCACGAATGCGGCTTGGAGATGAGTTGCCCGCCAACTCTCCGTGCAACACAAGGTCGACGGAATCGGCGAAATAACGTCGCACCGCCAACTCCGTTCGCGCGGCCGGACGGCCGGCCGGGTTCGCTGAGGTTGAGACGAGCGCGCTACCGAAGATTGCACATAGGGTGCGCGCCTGATCGTGGCCGGGAACGCGAACAGCCACCGACGCGCGACCGCCGGTGATCCACGACGGGAATTGGCGATTCGGCACCAGCCACGTTTCCGGACCCGGCCAACTGCGTCGCACGCGCGCCGCGTCGAGCTCGCTGAGTGCTGCCAGCTCGGGTGCGAAATCGGACTCGTCGGCACCGATCAGAATCAGCCCTTTGCGAATCGACCGACCTTTCAGATCTAGCAGTCTCGAAACGGCGGCCGTATCAAAGGGATCGCAAGCCAACCCCCAGACACCTTCGGTCGCGTGCGCGACGATACCGCCTGATCGCAGCACATCGGCCGCCACGCCCAGATGAAATGCTTCGTTGATCAGCAACCGCGTTTCAGCTCTTTCCAGCACGCTGCTGCGCAAGGCGCGCATTCTGTTCCACGACCCGCGATGCATTCGCTTCTCGATCGGCGCTCAACCGTTGCGCCAGCGCAGAATCGCTGAGCGCTAGCATTTGCGCAGCGAGATACGCTGCGTTTTTCGCGCCGGCCTTACCTACGGCGACCGTCGCAACGGGAATGCCGCCCGGCATCTGAACGGTCGAAAGCAGCGCATCGAATCCAGACAACGGGCCCGAATCAATGGGCACGCCAATAACGGGCTTGATCGTATGTGCGGCAACCGCGCCGGCGAGGTGTGCCGCCATTCCGGCGCCACAGATGAACGCGTGACATCCGCGCTTCTGCGCATCGGCGACGTAGTCGGCCGTAGCGCGCGGCGTGCGATGGGCCGAAGTGATCCGCACTTCACAACCGACCCCCAGCGATTCGAGCGTCTCGGCAGCGCCTTGCATGACCGGCCAGTCGCTCTCGGAGCCCATGAGGATCGCAACCCAGGTCATGATGTGTCTCTAGTCGTGCGTGGGCGCCGAATATAACCGTCGCGATTGGTCTCCACAAATCCCTCGAGCTCCAGCTCCACCAATGCACCCAACACATCTTCGACGGGCATTCCTGACGACTTTACGATGTCGTGCAGCTGCGTTACTTCGACGGATACGGCCGCCAGAACACGCGCAAGAACCGGACTCGAGGGCCCGCTCGTTTCCGCTTCCGCAGAGGGCAACGCCTCGAGTCCAAATGCTTCGAGCACGTCCAGCGCACTTTCGACCAGCGCGGCGCCTTGCTTGATCAGCCGATGACAGCCTCCGTTGCGACCTCCATGCACGGATCCGGGTACGGCGAGCACATCGCGACCCTGCTCCAGCGCCATGCGCGCCGTAATGAGGCTGCCGCTTCGCACGGTTGCCTCGACAACGACCACCGCCGCCGAAAGGCCACTGATGATCCGATTTCTTTCGGGGAAGTGGCCCTTGAGCGGGGCCACCGATGGCGGGTACTCGGACACCAGCGCACCCGATGCGGCAACGAGTTCTCGAGCCAGACCATAGTGTGTCGACGGATAGATACGACCATGCCCGCCGCCCATCACCGCTACCGTGACGGCGCCCGCTTCGAGCGCTCCGCGGTGTGCGCTCCCGTCGATGCCCGCTGCCAGACCGCTGACGATCGCAAACCCCGCGCGGCCGAGATCGAACGCCAGCGACCTCGCAACTTCGCGGCCGGATAGAGATGAACGCCGACTGCCGACAATCGCCAACGACATCGGCCGGCACAGCGCAGCGCGTTCGCCTTGGAGAAACAATGCGAGCGGCGGATCCGGCGTTACAGCCAGCAACGGCGGGTATGACTCCTCGCGAAGATCGATCACCTCAAGGCCGAGCCGATCGATCTCGCGAATCTCTCGGGTGAGTTCCGAGGCGCTCGGCACTTCTAGTCTGCGCTCGACTTGCAGACGGCCTACCGCGTCAGCCGCGGTACCGCCCGTTCGCCAAGCCGCAGTAACTGATCGCCGCACGGTCGCATGACTTGTGCCGCGACCCATCAGCGCGGAAAGCAAGGACCGCAGTTCTGGAGGTGACACGCGCAGCTTCTCGGTCGAAACCGCGCATTGGAGCGCGCCTGTGCGCTACGGGATGTAGGACGAAACGGAACCGGACGTGCGCCGCGACATCGCGGCGCTAAGCATCAGGGATTTCTTACTTCGTCGAGAATCGCCAGCGGCCGCTCAGCCGCCAGAACGAGACCGTACGAGACCTTCTCGAACACGCGGAACACCATGAGAATACCGGCGCGCTCCGAAGGGAGCCGAACGGTGTCTCTGGCGATTCGGTCTTTCGCCAACGCACCGCGCTTATAGATCGCCAGAACGTTGCCCGATACGAGGCCTTCACGTTCGCCGCGGTCGATCACCACGACGTCGTATTGACCAACCTGCGTGACGCCACCGAACACGGAAATGAGTTGCCCATTGATCGGCTTCGCCGGCGCGCTCGGGAAGAACGTCGAATCGACTTTGCGCTCTTCAGTCGGAAGCACACGGTCGCCGATCTGCACTTCTTCGCGTGAGCTGTTCACGAAGAAGGTCGAAATGTCTCCTTCGCTCGCGACGACCCGACCCAAGCCTATATATGTCGCTTCCAGCCCGAGCATCTCCTGGGTCACGGGATCGCGGTACATTTCGCCCCGACGCACGAAGCTGTACGACTCGCTTTCGGGCAGCGCGCCTCGCACATAGAGGCGATCGCCACCACCCACTACTAAGCGCTCACTGTCGCCCTGCACCACGTATGGCGCAGCGTCGAGCTCAGCGGGCGTGACGATTCTGTTCTGAACCAAGAAGCCCTGAATCGCATCGAGGTTGATGGCCGGTATCGCGGACTCGAGAGGCGTTGCACGGATCTGCGGCGACATCTTGGTGTCTGAAGAGGGTGACGCTTTATACGTTCGCCCGGCATCACCCCGATCGACAACCAGCGCAGGCTGGCCCGCGATGTAGACCAACCGAACCGTGTCGCCCGGGAAAATAAGGTGCGGATTTTCGATCTGCGGGTTCGACCGCCAGAGCTCCGGCCACTGCCATGGCTTCTGCAAGAACCGGCCGCTAATGTCCCAGAGTGTGTCGCCCTTCTGAACGGTATAGGAATCCGGATGGTCCGCCTTCAAATAGGGTTCGAGATTGCCCGTAGACTGTGCCCACGCTGTGACTGCGATCAGCGCAGCACCGAGCAAAACAGGGACCGATTTCCACATGTTTTGAATCCTTTTATGATACGCGGGCAGCACGGTGGGCGCGGCTGTTCCACAAGCAGAAAATCATTAGCGTTCTGAATCTTAGCAGCACAAATTGCACCAATACTAGAGATACATCACACCGTCATGGCACTGCTAACTATCCTCGAGTATCCCGACCCTCGATTGCGTACGAAGGCGACTCCAGTGGAGAAAGTCGACGGCTCTATTCGCCGCCTGATCGACGACATGCTGGAGACAATGTACGCCGCACCGGGTATCGGATTGGCGGCCAGCCAGGTGAACGTGCACAAGCGAATCATCGTCGTGGACGTCTCCGACAAACGTGACACGCCCTACGCTTTCATCAACCCGCAGATCGATCTTCTCGAGGGCGAGCAAGAGACCCAGGAAGGTTGTCTCTCGATCCCGGGATTCTATGAACTGGTGACGCGCGCCGACCGGATTCGGGTGCGCGCCCTCGATCGAAACGGAGCACCGTTCGAACTGGTAGCCGATGGCACGCTCGGCGTGTGCATCCAGCATGAGTGTGACCATCTCGAGGGCAAGCTGTTTGTCGACTACCTGTCGAGTCTGAAGCGGCAGCGCATCCGCAAGAAGCTCGAGAAACAGCATCGCGTTGGCGCCTGACCCGTTGGTACCGCTCCCACAGTCGAGGCTCAGTTTGGGTTTCGCCGGCACGCCCGAGTTTGCCGCCGCCATTCTGGTTGCGCTGCTCGAGCGTCATGACGTCGGCGTGGTCTATTGCCAGCCGCCAAAACCGACCGGCCGGGGACGCAAGGTAAAACCCTCGGCCGTTGAGACGTTGGCGCGCGCGCGTGGTCTTGAAGTGCACACGCCGAAGTCGCTGCGGGCGGAGGCCGAGCGGTTGGCCTCTTATCGGCTCGACGCGCTGATCGTCGCCGCGTACGGCCTGATGTTGCCGGCAGCCATACTCGAGACGCCGCGGCACGGTTGCATCAACGTCCACGCGTCACTGTTACCGAGATGGCGGGGCGCTGCGCCCATCGAACGCGCCTTGATGGCCGGCGACAAAACTACAGGCGTCTCGATCATGCAGATGGACGCGGGCCTCGACACCGGCCCCGTGCTCAGCCAAGTTGAATGCGCGATTGAACCAAGCGACACCGGTGAATCGCTGCATCGACGTCTCGCCCACCTAGGCGCGGATGCGCTGATCGAATGCCTCGATCATCTCGAAACAATCAAGGCCACCCCCCAAACTGACGTTGGCGCGACCTACGCGCAGAAGTTGACGGCAGCGGATTCGCTCGTAAGGTGGGAGGCCCCCGCTATCGAGTTAGCAAACCGCATTCGTGCATTGAACGCGCGACAGCCTGCGTTCTGCCTGATCGACGGAGAGCGTGTTCGACTGTTGTTTGCCGAGGCCATCGGTGCCCAGAGTGGCAGCGCGCCGGGAACGGTCGTCGCGATCGATCGGCATGGACTCGTTGTTGCGTGCGGTACAGGGCGACTGCGCGTGACGCGCCTTGCGCTCACCCGAGGCAGCGGCAAGCCGATGGATATTGCCTCTCTGATCAACGGCTATCCGGAGCTCATTCGACCGGGGCAGATGCTTGACGCACCGACCTAACGCGCGCGGCTACGCTGCCGAGTTGCTGCATCAGGTAGTGAACGACGGTCGCTCGCTCGACCGCGTCCTGGGAGAAGCTCGTCCCCGCGAACGCGACCGCGCGCTCGTGCACGAGCTGACCTTCGGAGCCACGCGATATTTCTACTCCTTGCTCGATGAAGTGAATTCGCGGCTGACGACTTCGCTCAAGCCGCGCGACTCCATCGTGCTCTGCCTGCTCGTCGTCGGCGCGTATCAGTTGCGCCATACGCGCATACCCAGCTACGCAGCCGTCAACGAGACCGTCGACGCAAGCCGCCAAATAGGACGACCGTGGGCACGCGGGCTAGTCAATCAGATACTGCGGCGAATCGTCGCGGAGCCATCGCCACCGGCGACTTCCGACGAAGCCGCGTTCGATCACCCGCAATGGTTGGTCGACCTGCTGCGTTCGGACTATCCGGAATCCTGTGAGGAAATCATGCGCGCGAACCAGACGCGCGCGCCGCTCTCGCTGCGCGTCAACCTCGCGCGGACGACACGCGAGGCACTACTAGGTTCACTCGCCTTGGCAGGTGTGAGCGCCCACTCCGGCGAGATCGAAGAGGCCATTGTACTGACCAACCCGATGCCGACGTCCGGCATTCCTGAGATCAAATCGGGACTCGCGAGCGTGCAGGATTCGGGCGCGATGCACGCAGCACACGTACTCGCTCCGGTGGCGGGCGAACGTATTCTCGATGCGTGCGCGGCACCGGGCGGCAAGGCGATGCATCTGTTCGAGCGAGCGCCTGGGATCCATCTCACTGCGTTAGAGGTCGATCCCGAGAGGTGCGACCTCATACGCGCCGAGTGCGTGCGAGTCGGCGTCGACGTGGCAGTATTGCAAGGCGATGCGACGAACCTCGAGTGGTGGGATCAGCAGCCGTACTCAGCCGTGTTGCTCGATGTTCCCTGCAGTGGAACAGGAACGTTGCGCCGGCATCCTGATATCAAGTTGCTGAAGCGCGCATCCGACATCGACCAGTATCAGCGCATTCAACTCGACCTGCTGCACAACCTGTGGACGGTGATCAAGCCCGGTGGGCGGCTGGTCTATTGCACTTGCTCGATCCTGTCTCAGGAAAACGATCAGGTGATCGACCGATTTCTAACGTGGACCGCCGATGCCAAGGTGAATCCCATCGACGCCACTTGGGGCTTGGCGACCCGACACGGTCGTCAGATTGTTCCGCGTCCCGACGGAGCCGACGGCTTCTATTTTTCGCTGCTCACCAAACGAGACGTTCAGTAGACTTTTTCAGGTGCGTGCTTCCGCCCTTTGAAGCGTTTGTACTCCCACTGATACTGGGCCCGATCGGTGAGGACGAGGCGCTCTATCGCGCCGTTCATCAGGGCCAGGAACTCGTTCTGGCTGGTACAAGTCTCGAGCTGCGGTAGGGCCTCGAAGCCCAGCGAAAATCCCGCGGCATGCGGAAGGCGAAGTGTGTGCGCCATCACCACGCTCGGCCGCAGCTTCGCGACCAACCTGTACGCAAGTGTCATGGTGAGTGCCGGTTGGCCAAAAAAGGGGGCGTACTCTCCCGCCGCCGTTCCAGGCACCTGATCCGGCAGCAATCCGACCACACCACCGCTCTTCAATGCTGCATATAAGCTTCGAACGCCACCCGTGGTCGCCGGAAGCAAGACACTTCCGGTGCGCGCGCGCCCCTCTCGAACGATAGGATCCCATCCACGAAAACGCGGTGGATCGTACAGAGCGGTGAGCCCGCAGTGGGCGCCGAGAAAGAGACTCAGAATCTCCCAGTTGCCGAAGTGCGGAGCGAGCAGCAAGACACCTCTGCCATCTCGCCGCGCGCGATCCATCGTTTCGACCCCCTCGATCGCGACAATGGAGCTTCTCCAACGCTCGTCGCGACTCCAGATCATTCCGGACTCTGCAGCAAAGCACCCGGTATGCCTCAAACTCGAACGAGCCACGTCTTCGACCTCGCGCCGCGACAGGTTCGGAAATGACAAGCGCAAATTCGTCAGCGTAGTTTTCCTGAGCCGACCTCCCGCAAAAAAAGCCACATCCCCAACAAATCTGCCGAGGCGCTGCGCGCCCGCGAGCGAAAATGAGTTCAGCGCTCGGAGCAGAAGCTTCAGCCCGAAGCCTGCTATGCGATCGCTCAATACTCACCGCCCGCGCTTTTGACCATGCCCGCGATTTACCTCAACATTGCCGGCATCTTACTCACGAACATCTCATGCCGCTCGTGCTGCTCGATCGGGACGGAGTCATCAACGAGGACTCTCCGAACTACATCAAGAGTCCTTCCGAATGGTTGCCGATCCATGGCAGCCTCGCGGCAATCGCGCGCCTCAATCGCGCCGGCAGCACGGTGGCAATCTGCAGCAATCAAGCCGCTGTCGCGCGCGGGATCCTGTCGCTCGAAACGCTGCATGCTATTCACGAAGTGATGCGGCTGCGGCTAGCGGAGAACGGTGGGCATGTTGATGCAATCTTCTGTTGCACCCACGGACCCGATGAGAAATGCGGTTGCAGAAAACCAGCGCCCGGTCTTTTGACACAAGCGATGGCGGAGTTGAATCATCTTCCGGAGCAAACGACATTTGTGGGGGACTCTCTGCGAGACATGCAGGCCGCTTTGGCAGCGCGTTGTCTTCCCGTCCTCGTTCGCACCGGGAACGGTGCGAGATCGGAAAACTCTGCGCGCGAAATGGGCGTCGATCTCGTTTTCGACGATCTCGCTGCAGCGACTGATTGGTACTTGGGTCGATGAATCGCGCCATCGCAAACGTTCGGGCAATTGCCTTCTACCTCGGCTATGTCGTTGTGACGGTCCTGTGGGGATCGTTGTCGGTGGTGGTCGCTTGGGTCTTTCCATTCCGATTCCGCTTCTATTTCGTGATCGGATGCTGGACGCGCATGGTGTTGTTCTGGCTGCGCGTGTGTTGCGGAATTCGGGTGGAGGTCAACGGCCGCGAGAACATTCCACACGAGCCCTGCATTGTGTTCGTGAAACACGAAAGCACGTGGGAGACGCTGTTCATCCAAACGCTGTTCGCGCCCCAGGCCACACTGGTAAAGCGCGAGTTACTCCACATCCCGTTCTTCGGCTGGGCGTTTCGTTTGCTGCGCCCGATAGCAATCGATCGGGACGATCCGCGCGGCGCTTTACGAACGCTGATCAAAGAGGGCAAGGCGCGTCTCGAACAGGGCATCTGGGTCGCACTTTTTCCCGAGGGAACGCGCGTTCCACCAGGCGAGGTCCGTGCATTTCAGATCGGCGGCGCGGCCCTCGCTGAATCAAGCGGCCGACCCGTGCTCGTCGTAGCGCACAACGCCGGCAATTTCTGGCCTGCTCACCAGCTCGGCAAGCAGCCAGGCACAATCATCGTAGAGGTATGCACGCCGATCGATTCGAAGGGAAGAAAGCGGAAAGAAATCAACGCACTAGCGGAGGATGCGATGTCCTCCGCCATGCAAAGCCTAGGGCGCACTCAGACGTCGAGGTTGGCCACTGACAACGCGTTCGACACGATGAAGTCGCGTCTCGGCTCCACCTGATCTCCCATCAGCGTAGTGAACATCTGGTCTGCCGCGATGGCATCGTCCACGGTCACACGCAACATCCGGCGAATGGTGGGATCCATTGTCGTTTCCCAAAGCTGTTCGGGATTCATTTCGCCGAGTCCCTTGTAGCGCTGAATATCGACGCCCTTCCGAGCCTGCTCCATCAACCAGTCCAGCGCGTCACCGAACCGCTCGACGGCTATCCGTTTGTCTCCGCGGCGTACGTATGCACCGTCCCCAACGAGCTCATAAAGGCGCTCGCACAAGCTCGAGATACCTCGATAATCCGCAGAGAGAAAGAAGTCCTGGCCGAACGTAACGTGTTGTTCCACGCCTCGCGATTTGATCACCACTGTCGGTAGATAAACCTGATGCTCTGGATCAAACGTCACGCCCACGCTGATGTCGTGACCCGCGCTCGCGAGGAACCGGCGATTCAACGCCGCGACCCAACCTGATACCACCGATTCGTCACGAAGCTGATCCGGCGACAACGGCGCACCGTCGAGCAGAAGTCGTGTGAGGAACAATGGATAAATTCGCGTCAGTGCTTCAAGTCGCGCCAGGACCGCGCGGTAGTTGCGCGCCAAGGACTCGAGCGCTTCTCCCTTCACTGGCGGCGCTTCTGCGTTGACGAACAGTTCGGCATCGTCGAGTGCGAGCTGAAGGAAATGTTCGCTCAACTCCTCATCGTCCTTCACGTAGCGTTCCTGTTTGCCCTTCTTCACCTTGTACAGCGGAGGTTGCGCGATATAGATGTGACTACGCTCGATCAGCTCAGGCATCTGACGGAAGAAAAACGTTAGCAGCAGGGTACGGATGTGGGAGCCGTCCACGTCCGCATCGGTCATGATGATCACGCGATGATAACGCAG
This sequence comes from uncultured Gammaproteobacteria bacterium, assembly GCA_963822125.1. Lineage (GTDB taxonomy): Bacteria > Pseudomonadota > Gammaproteobacteria > Pseudomonadales > Azotimanducaceae > DATJGR01. Next base: position 66,358 of record CAWGGQ010000024.1, read on the forward strand.
CTTCGAGGGATCAAACTCGCTGCGTCCAATTCCGCAACCGAGCGCCGTTACCAAGGTGCCAACTTCCTGCGACGACAACATTTTGTCGAAGCGCGCTTTCTCGACGTTCAGGATCTTTCCACGCAGCGGAAGAATGGCTTGCGTGCGCCGATCCCGGCCTTGCTTGGCCGAGCCGCCGGCGGAGTCTCCTTCCACGAGATACAACTCCGAGAGCGCCGGATCCTTCTCCTGGCAATCCGCCAGCTTTCCCGGAAGACCCGCGATGTCGAGCGCGCCTTTTCGTCTCGTCATCTCTCGAGCCTTGCGCGCCGCTTCCCGCGCCCGCGCGGCGTCGATCATCTTGGTGACCACGTTACGCGCGTCCTGCGGATGCTCGTCGAGGTACTCCGTGAAGTATCGGGTGAGCTCCTGCTCAACTGCGGGTTTGACTTCGCTGGAGACGAGTTTGTCCTTTGTCTGCGACGAGAATTTCGGGTCGTGCACCTTCACAGACACGACGGCCGTGAGCCCTTCGCGCGCGTCATCGCCCGTGGTCGCGACGTTGAGCTTTTTGGCTAGGCCCTCGCGCTCGATGTACTGGTTCAACGTGCGGGTAAGTCCGGAGCGGAAGCCCGCGAGGTGGGTGCCGCCGTCTCCTTGCGGGATATTGTTCGTGTACGTGAACACCTGCTCCTGAAAGCTATCGTTCCACTGCATGGCGACTTCGACGCCGATTCGATCGTCACGCTCCTGCGTGAAGTAGAACACCTCGTTGAGCGAATTCTTGTTTTGATTCAAGTACTTAACGAACTCCCGAAGGCCGCCTTCATAGACGAAGTGGTCCTCCTTCCCGGATCGTTCGTCCATCAGGTGGATCTTCACGCCGGAGTTTAGAAACGCGAGCTCTCGAAGTCGCTTGGCGAGAATGTCGTAGTGGAATTCGATGTTGCGGAAGGTGGCAGCAGATGGCTTGAAGTAACACTCCGTGCCACGCCGTTCAGTCTCACCAACGACCTTGAGGGGCTCCTCCGGCACGCCGTGCTGGTAGGTCTGCTGATAGACCTTTTGATCCCGGCGCACCGTGAGGCGAAACGTCTCGGAGAGAGCATTGACGACCGATACCCCAACGCCGTGAAGTCCGCCGGAGACTTTGTAGCTGTCTTCGTCGAACTTACCGCCGGAATGCAGCGTTGTGAGGATCACTTCCGCCGCCGAGATGCCTTCTTCCTTATGGATGTCCACCGGAATCCCGCGGCCGTTGTCCCTCACCGTCACCGCTTCACCTGGGTGAATTACGACCTCTATTTCGTCACAGTATCCAGCTAGTGCCTCATCGATGCTGTTGTCGACGAGCTCCTGGACCATATGATGGAGACCGGTTCCATCCTCTGTATCTCCAATATACATCCCCGGTCGCTTGCGGACCGCGTCGAGGCCTTTGAGCACCTTAATGCTGTCGGAATCATACTTCGCCTCAGACATCACAAACCCTCAGTGCCAATCGGGTGGCACGCGCCCTGTTCCACGTGGAACAATTTTCTCTCCGACCCTGCAAATGCAAGGCCTAACGTCATGTCGCTGGTAGCCGTCGCGAACACTTGGCTGTTCATCGCCTCGAGCGCTCGGAAGAACCGCGCGTTGTGGTCCGCATCCAATTCGGCGCCGATATCGTCGATGAGGAACAGGCTCTGTCGACCAGCGATTTCACTCGTCAGCGCAGCCTGGGCCAATCGAAACGCACTCGCTACGATCTTCGCCTGACCTCGCGACAGCGTACTTGCCGCCAGTTCCTCGCCAATCATCACGCGCAGGTCAGCGCGATGGGGGCCGTAGTGCGTGACGCCGAATTTTACATCGCGCGCCTCACCTTCGCCCAAACAATTCTCGAGGCTCTCACCTTCGCGCCAGCCAGGTCGATAGGAGAGCGCCACCGCCAAGCCCGACGCGAGCTCGTTGAGCTTCGACAAAATCACGGGGCCGAGGGCATCCAGGTAATTGCGTCGCGAGGCATCAACCTGATCGCCGAGCGTGACCAGCCTGCTCGTCCAGCTCTGGAGCTGCCTACTGAAGTCTGGAATGGCGTCGCGTCGCGACTTCAGCAGCGCATTGCGCTGTTGAAGCACGCGCTGGTAATCCCTCAAGCGGTCGAGGTATGCAGGTTCCACGTGAAACGTTCCCCAATCGAGGAATCGGCGACGCTCCGTTGGCGCACCCAGGATCAGCTCCGAGGAGTCGGGAAGAATGAGCTGAATCGGCATCAGCCGCGCTACTTCCGATAGCCGACGCTCGACGGCGCCGTTGAGGTGCAGCTCACTTCGATTGTTTCGGTGTCGCACCACGCCTGCGTTCAGTCTTCCTCGATGCTCGTCATCGAAGGCCGCAAAGACCATCAGTGCTTCCCTGTCGTGATGAATCACGGATGCAATCGAGGGCGACCGAAATGAACGGCCCCTCGCCAAGACGTGGACCGACTCGATCAAAGACGTCTTGCCTGCCCCGTTGGGGCCGGTAAACAGATTCAGGGCAGGGCTACAGTCGATGGCTACAGACGTGAGATTTCGAACGCCGGAAATCTCCAACCGGGTTAGACGCATTGAGGCTCGCGTCGACCGCCCTAAAGGCGCATCGGCATAACGACGTAAACGGAGTCCTCTGCGCCTGGTCCCTCTACCAACGCACTACTATTGGCGTCGGACACGGATAGGTGGACCAATTCGGTCGACAATGCGCCGAGCACATCCTGCAGATAACTTACGTTGAACCCAATTTCGAGCCTTTGACCTGCGTAGTCGACCGCGACAACTTCCTCAGCCTCCTCTTGTTCCGGGTTGTTTGCCCGGATGGTCATCTGGTTTGGCTCCAAAGTAATTCGAACGCCGCGGTATTTCTCGTTGGAAAGAATCGAGGCGCGAGCGAAAGCCTGCCGCAAGGTGTCTCTGTCTGCAGTAACGCGGTTCGCGCTCTCCTTGGGAATGACCTTCTCATAGTCGGGAAAGCGTCCGTCCACCAGCTTCGTGGTCAGCGTGTATCCGGCGTGCGTTGCCCGCAAGTGGTTTCGTGCCATCGCCAGCGAAACGCTCTCACCACCCTCAGAGAGAAGTCGCCCGAGTTCGAGCACGCCCTTCCTCGGGACGATGGCTTGGCGCCGCTCAGCTGACGCGATCCCACGGTCCAAAGTGCACATCGCCAGCCGATGGCCATCCGTTGCGACGGAACGGATGTGACTTGAGCTTACTTCCAGCAGCATGCCGTTGAGGAAGTAGCGAACGTCCTGCTGCGCCATTGAAAACGCGGTCTGGTCCAAAAGGCGCTGCATTTCAGAGCGCAACAACGAGAAGTCGAGATCGCTCGCGGCACCCTCGACCCGCGGGAAGTCCGCCACCGGCAACGTCGCTAGAGTAAACCTGCTGCGACCCGAACGAACGGTCGCTCTGTCGTCCTCAACCTCGACCGTAACGGTCGCGCCCTCGGGAAGCGAACGCCAGATATCGGCTAGCTTTCGGGCGGGTATCGTTGCTTCGCCACTCCTCGACACGTCAATGCCGTCTTCGATACGAGCGACGAGTTCAACCTCAAGATCAGTTCCGGTCAGCGACACTCCGCCCTCGGTCGCACTGACGAAAAGGTTCGAAAGCACCGGCAGCGTTTGCCGTCGCTCTACGACGCCCGTTACCAACTGCAACGGGCGCAGCAGCGTGTCTCGGTTCGTTGTGAATTTCATCCCGGCCCGACTCCTCGATTCAGCTGGTCAGAAGGCGCGTCAAGTTTCTATGGTCCTCAGAGACGTCCGCACTGGACTCCTTCAGTTCGGCAATTTTCCGGCACGCGTGCAGGACGGTCGTGTGATCACGCCCTCCAAACGCATCGCCAATCTCCGGCAATGAATGATTAGTGTTCGCCTTTGCAAGGAACATTGCCATCTGACGCGGACGGGCAATGGTACGGCTACGTCGCTTCGACAGCAGATCCGAGATCTTGATCTTGTAGTACTCAGCGACAGTCTTCTGGATGTTCTCAATGCTGACCTGTCGGTCCTGGATCGCCAGTAAGTCGCGCAGCGAACGCTGTACCTGCTCGACACATATCCGTCGTCCGGTGAACCGCGAGTTCGCCATGACGCGCTTCAACGCACCTTCGAGTTCACGCACGTTCGACCGAACGCGCTCTGCAATGAAGAACGCGACATCCGGCGGAAGATCAACACCTTCGATGGCCGCCTTCTTCATCAGAATCGCTACGCGCGTCTCGAGTTCGGGCGGCTCCACCTCTACGGTTAGTCCCCACACGAATCGCGACTTCAATCGTTCCTCAAGCCCCCCGATCTCGCTGGGATAGCGATCGCACGTCAGCACCATCTGGTGATCGCGTTCGAGCAACGCGTTGAACACATGAAAGAACTCTTCCTGCGAACGCAGCTTGTTCGCAAAGAACTGAATATCGTCGATCAACAACGCATCGACAGAACGATAGTGCTGCATGAACTCCTGCATCGTGCCGAGCTGCAATGCCTTGACCATGTCCTGTACAAATCGCTGCGAGTGAAGATAGACGACCTTCGCGTCAGGATCCTTCTTGAGGATCTGATTTCCAACGGCGTGCATCAGGTGCGTCTTACCAAGTCCAACGCCGCCGTACAACAACAGTGGGTTGTACGATTTACCAGCGTTTTCCGCTACCTGTTGTGCCGCCGCCTTAGCGATCTCGTTAGATTTCCCTTCGACGAACGTCTCGAACGTAAAAGCTCTGTTCAGATCGACGGAACCTCGTTTCTGCGCTTCTGCGCGCATGGGCAACGGATCCGCCGCAACGCTACCGACGTCGAGCATGACATCGAGCGGACTAGTCGGATCACCGAGTTGATTCATCAGCTCGTTGATACGTCCCCAGAACAGAGACTCGACCTGGTCTCGTACGTATCGATTCGGCGCAAAGAGCACAACTTGCTCTTCATGCTGCCGAGCCTGCAACGGTCTGATCCAAGTGTTGAATTGATCGGAAGGTACTTCTTCTTCGAGTCGCGATAGGCATTGCTGCCAAACCGAGTTAGCCACCGAGTGAGCCCCCTAGTAGTAATTCTTTTAGGCTTCGCTTTTTCGACACATTCTACTGGCTCGTGCAATCCCATCGCCACGAAGAGTTTCGACAGCAACGCGCGCGTCCCAGCCAACCGCGTTGCCAATCAACTGCTTACGGTTAACAACAATGTTCAACTCAAGGTCGCTATGACGTAGACGCGTTGTGAGAAACGTGTGCATGAGTCGTTGTATAGCTTGTGGATAACTTTCGCGACAGATTCATCTCACTGAAATACGGCTCATCCGACTACGTTTCCATCGTGCATATCCACAGGAAGAGACGCGCGAGCGCGGCGCGCAGCCACGAGGCAGGCGGTGGTTGTTCACAGGCCGCGACCTCCCCAACAAGCAACAACAATCCTTCCTTTCCCAAGAACAAGACCTCTTTCTACTAAATTGACACTCTGGATTGTGCTCCTTAGAATCCCGCTCCCTTTCGGTTCCCGCGGTCGAATCATCATGAAGCGCACCTTCCAACCCAGCGTGCTGAAGCGCAAGCGAACGCACGGCTTTCGTGCCCGGATGGCGACTCGCAACGGCCAGAAGGTCATCAATGCGCGAAGAGCGAAGGGCCGAAAGCGTCTATCGGTTTGACGAGGACGCTGCGATCGATCGCTTCCCGCGTGAGTACCGTCTAACCGAGAAGCGCCAGTTCGATGCCGTGTTATCGGCTCGAACCATCCAGTTGCGATCCGGCAGCTTTCGGTTGTACGCGACAAGCAATAAAGAAGCAGGGGCGCGATTGGGGCTCATCGTCGGCAAACGCCAGCTGAAGCGCGCGGTGGACCGAAATAGAGTGAAGCGCGTGCTGCGCGAGACATTTCGTGTGCGTCGAGCGATTCTGCCCGCGTACGACATCGTCGTGCAGTTGGCGGATCGGCCACGTGGCGAATCCGTATCAGGAGAAGCCGCCTCCATCTGGCCACGTCTCCTCTCAGCATTCGGAACGACCAATGACCAACGATCTGCCTGAAAGGGCGGCTATCTCGCTCGTCCGAGGCTATCGCTATTTCCTAAGTCCGTTCTTCGGTCAGCACTGCCGTTTTCACCCTACTTGCTCGGCGTACGCGATCGAGGCAATCGAACAACATGGCGCGGCGAAAGGAATTTGGCTCGCGTTGCGCCGGATCGGACGCTGCAATCCGCTTTCAGAAGGGGGTCTCGATCCAGTTCCCACACCAGGAAACCACCGATGATCACTGCTGAGATGCAGCGAGTGCTGCTGCTGGTTGGACTCGCGGCGACCGCCTATCTACTGATACTGGCGTGGAACGATGATTACATAAAAGGACGCGCCCCCTCAGGTGCATCGAGCGCACCGGTCGTCACCACAGCGCCGGTTACAGATTCGAACCCGGGAGCAGACGGTGCTCGGCAGGCGGCGGGTGATGTGCCGAACGACACGACCGCATCAGAACGTCACGACACGTCCGAGCCGAGCAGGGCGCCCGCGACGGATACCGAAGACAGATTGGTGAAGGTCACCACCGATACGATGGAGGTGTGGATCGATCGTCTCGGGGGAGACATCGTTCGAGTGCAGTTACCGCGCTATCCCGTCAGCATCGAGAAGCCGAACGATCCATTCTTGCTGCTCGATCGCCGCGCAGATCATGTCTATGTCGCGCAGAGCGGTTTGATCGGACGCGACGGCCCCGACAGCAAATCAGTGCGACCAATGTATGAAAGCGCCCACACCGAATTCGACTTTCGAAGCGGCGGCGTGTTGCAACTCAAGACCACTGACAACGGTGTCGACATCCACAAGACATTCAAGTTCGCACCCGGGGAATACGTAGTCGACGTCGGCTACGAAATCGCCAACCAATCTGAACACTCGTTCGAGGCACGCCAGTTTGCGCAGCTTAAGCGCGACAGCCGCGACTTGAGTGGCGGCAGTTCATTCACGCTCGGACCACGCCCGTACCTCGGTGCGGCACTGACCACGAACGACGAGCGTTACCACAAGCTGAAGTTCACCACCCTCGACGAGGGCCCTTATGAACATGAAGTAGCGGGTGGCTGGATCGCGATGTTGCAGCACTACTTCCTGGGCGCCTGGGTTGGGAATCCCGGCGACAAGAACAGCTACTACGGTAACAAGCTCGAGGATGGCGACTATGTCGTCGGCTTTAAGGGTCCAGTCGAAACCGTCGCTCCCGGAGCGATAGGGCATTTCACCTCGCGATTTTATGCCGGTCCGAAGGACCAGGGGCGCCTCGAAGAGATCGCTCCGAATCTCAATCTGACCGTCGACTACGGCTTCTTCTGGTGGATGGCGGTTCCGCTGTTCCAGCTGCTGCAATGGCTTCACGGCTTCATCGGTAACTGGGGTGTCGCGATCATCCTGCTGACCGTGATCGTCAAGCTGGTGCTGTTTCCGTTGTCGGCCGCGAGCTATCGATCGATGGCAAACATGCGCCGGGTTGCGCCGCAGATGAAGCGTCTGCAGGAACGCTATGCGGACGATCGTCAGAAGCTGTCGCAGGAGATGATGGCCTTCTACAAAAAGGAAAAGATCAATCCGCTGGGTGGCTGCCTGCCGATGCTGCTGCAGATGCCGGTGTTCCTAGCGCTGTACTGGGTGTTGTTCGAGAGCGTTGAGCTCCGCCAGGCGCCATTCTTGCTGTGGATCGAAGACCTCGCCGCCATGGACCCCTATTTCATTCTGCCGATTCTGATGGGCGGTGCGATGTTCCTGCCGCAAGCTTGAGTCCACCGGTGGGCGATCCGGTGCAGGCGCGCGTGATGCGGTTCATGCCGATCATGTTCACCGTGATGTTCCTGTTCTTCCCGGCAGGGCTGGTGCTTTACTGGCTGGTCAACAATCTGCTTTCCCTCGCGCAGCAGTGGTACATCATGCGCCAGATGAAGGAGGCGCGAAAACACTGCCAAGTCCTGATCGCGACGGCAGCAGCCTCGAACGCGATACCATCGCGGCCGTTGCAACGCCACCGGGCCGCGGTGGCATTGGGATAGTCCGGATCTCGGGCCCGCGTGCTCTGGAGATTCTCGCGAACGTGTGCGGTCGAGAAATTCCACTGCGGACCTCCACAGTTGCCCGGTTCCGCGATGCGCCGGACCAATCGATCGATGCAGGCATCGCGCTCGCATTCGCCGCGCCGCATTCGTTCACCGGCGAGAACGTCGTCGAACTGCAGGGGCATGGTGGTCCGGTGGTCATGGACCTGCTTCTCAAGGCTCGCTCGAGTTCGGTGCGCGGCTCGCGCGCCCTGGCGAGTTCACCGAGCGAGCATTTCTGAACGGCAAGATGGACCTCGCTCAGGCGGAGGCAGTAGCCGATCTGATCGCGAGCGGGTCGGCAGCAGCCGCGCGGGGTGCGCTGCGTTCTCTTTCCGGCGCGTTCTCTGACCGCGTGCGCTCGCTGGCCCAGGACATGCTCGACCTGCGCGTGTATCGTCGAAGGCGCGATCGATTTTCCGGAAGACGAGGTCGACTTTCTGGCCGAAGGTCGTGTCGAGGAACGCCTCCAACGATTGGTCGGCGACCTGGTCGCGTTGATAGGGACCGCTACGCAAGGCGCCATCCTGAACGAGGGCGTCACACTGGTGCTCGCGGGCCGTCCGAACGTCGGCAAATCGAGTCTGCTGAATCGCCTACTCGGGTTCGAGCGCGCAATCGTCACCGATACGCCCGGTACGACGCGCGATACGTTGTCCGAATCCTTTGATCTCGACGGCGTTCCGATCAGGGTCATCGATACCGCGGGGCTTCGGATTGCCGGCGATGCGATCGAGCGCGAGGGCATTAGACGAGCTCGATCTGGAGATCGAAGACGCGGACCTGGTGCTGCTCGTCCGCGATAGCGCGTCGCTCGAAAGCGTCGACCATCTGGTAGCCGAGCAGTCGTTGCAGACGCACCGCATGATTGTGGTCACGAACAAGATCGATCTGACGAATCGCGAGGCGGGTCTGGTGGCTGGAGCCCCGCCGGAAGTAGCGGTCTCCGCGCTGACGGGAGCAGGGATGGGCGCACTCAAGCACCAGATCCTGCACGCGGTCGGTCGGCACGACGAAGCGGGCGTGTTCTCCGCGCGGAGGCGACACCTCGAGGCTTTGAATCGCGCGCACGAAATTCTCGAGCGCGGCTTAGAGGTATTGCGCGTTGATGCGGCGGGCGAGTTGCTGGCCGACGATCTGCGTCGAGCCCATGACCAACTCGGCGAGATCGTCGGGTCAGTTACGAGTGACGCGTTGCTAGGAGAGATCTTCGCGCGCTTCTGCATCGGCAAATGAATCGGGCGATGCGTGCATTGGCTTATACTTGCACGCCTTTTGAAAGGGACCCGTGATGGGTACACATTCAGAAAGTTATGACGTGATCGTCGTCGGCGGCGGCCACGCCGGTGCGAAGCCGCGCTGGCCGCCGCGCGCATCGGCGCGCAGCACGCTGTTGCTCACGCAGAGCATCGAGACGATCGGTCAGATGTCGTGCAACCCGGCGATCGGCGGCATCGGCAAGAGTCATCTCGTCCGCGAGATCGACGCGCTGGACGGCGCGATGGCGCGCGCGACGGATCGCGCCGGGATTCAGTTTCGTGTCTTGAACGCGTCGAAGGGTCCCGCCGTGCGAGCGACTCGCGCGCAGGCCGACCGCGTGCTATATCGTCAGGCGATGCGGCAGATCGTCGAGTCCACAGCCAACCTGCGCGTGTTCCAGCAATCGGTCGTCGACCTCGTCGTAGAAGGCGATCGCGTGCGCGGCGTCGTGACGCAATCGGGCTCACGTTCGCTAGCCGGCGCGGTGGTGTCTGACCACCGGCACCATTCCTCGGTGGACGCATCCACGTCGGGCTGGAAAATCATCCGGGCGGACGCGCCGGCGACGCGCCGTCGAATGCGCTCGCGCAGCGACTGCGGGCGCTGCCGTTTCGGGTCGATCGGCTGAAGACCGGAACGCCGCCGCGGATCGACGGCCGCACGCGTCGACTTCTCCGTGATGCAGGTGCAGCCGGGCGACGAGCCGGTGCCGGTGATGTCGCTTGCTCGGCAGCGCGGCTGAGCACCCTCGTCAGGTGCCGTGTCACATCACACACACCAACGCGCACGACTCACGAGATCATCCGCGGCGGGCTGGACCGGTCGCCGTTCTTCACCGGGGTCATAGAGGGGATCGGCCCACGCTACTGTCCGTCGATCGAAGACAAGGTCGTGCGTTTCGCGGAAAAAACGAGCCACCAGATCTTCGTCGAGCCAGAAGGGTCTGACCACGTCGAACTATACCCGAACGGTATTTCGACGAGCCTGCCGTACGACGTGCAGGTCAATCTCGTGCGCAGCATCCGCGGGTTCGAGCGCGCGCACATCACGCGCCCGGGATATGCGATCGAGTACGACTTCTTCGATCCGCGCGACTTGAAGTATTCGTTAGAGACGAAGGCGGTCGAGGGATTGTATTTCGCGGGACAGATCAACGGTACGACCGGCTACGAAGAAGCGGCGGCGCAGGGCCTGCTTGCGGGCGCAAATGCGGCGTTGAAGGTCGCGGGCAGAACCCGCCTGGTGTCCGCGCCGCGACGAAGGCTATATCGGCGTGCTGGTCGACGACCTGGTCAACAACGGCACGAACGAACCGTATCGAATGTTCACCAGCCGCGCGGAGTTCCGACTCGTGCTGCGCGAAGACAACGCCGATCTGCGCCTGACCGAAGCGGGGCGCGAGCTGGGGCTCGTCGGCGACGAGCGATGGGCGGCCTATTGCGCGAAGCGGGAGCGCATCAATTCGTTGCGCGAGTCGCTGTCGCGCCATCAGGTGATGCCCGGCGACAGCGTGGCGCTGGAAATTCAGCAGCGCTGCGGCGAGCCGATCAGCAAACCGACAGACCTGCTCACGTTATTGCGCCGACCGAAGATCACGATGTCGACGCTGGCGGGCCTGCTGCCGGAGCTCGAGCCGCGGATGCCGCAGCGAATCAGATCGAAATCGAAATCGAAGTACGAGGGCTACATTGCGCGAGCGCAGGAGGACATCGATCGCCTTAAGCGGCACGAGGACGTTCGCGCTGCCCGCCGACTTCGACTACACGTCGATTTCGGGACTGTCGACCGAGCTCAAGCAGAAGCTGACGCCGACGCGCCCGGACAACCTCGCGCGTGCGTCCCGCATTCCCGGGGATCACACCCGCGGCGCTGTCGATACTGCTCGTGCACGTCGGAAAGTCCGCGCCTCCGCGTGACGGAAGCCGAGGAGCTCGAATCCGGCGCGCTCGCGTTGGGCGTCGGGCCTGCAGATGCGTCGCAGATCGAAAGTCTCGTCCGCAGTTCGCGGCTCTGCTGCGTCGTTGGAACAACGCGTTCAATCTCGTCTCGCGCGCGGATATACCGCGCCTCGCTGCGCGCCATCTGCTCGATGCGTTGTCGCTCGTGCCGCTCATGCTCGGGCGGCGAATACTCGACCTCGGGACCGGCGCGGGGCTTCCGGGAATTCCGCTGGCCATCGCGCGACCGGAGCATGCGCGTTCACGTTGCTCGATCGCAGCGAACGACGTATACGTTTCGTTCGTCAGGCGACGCTCGAGCTCGGGTCTGGGGAATGTCGATGCCGTCAGTGCGACGATTACGCTGATTTCCGGCCCGCCACCTTGTTTGATACCGTGGTGTCGCGCGCGGTCGCGAAACCGGCAGAATTGTGGCGCGCCGCCGCGGATCTGCTCGCGCCGGATGGAATCGCCCTGTTTCAGGTCGGCGCGCTGGAGCGTGACGCGAACCTGCCCGAGACGAACGTGGAAAGCGTGTCGGGTTCCTATCCCGGGGCTCGCGCAGCCCCATCGCGTGTTGCGCGTGAGACGCGACGCGGTGACACCCAACTTGGTACCACAGGACGCCGATCGATGACGCGGATCATTGCCGTAGCAAACCAGAAGGGAGGCGTTGGCAAAACGACGACCAGCGTCAACCTCGCGGCATCGCTTGCGCTGTCGGGAAGCCGTGTGCTGCTCGTCGATCTCGATCCGCAGGGCAACGCGACGATGGGCTGCGGCGTCGAAAAAAGCGCGCTCGAACGCAGCGTGTACGACTGGCTGGTCAACGCGTTCCGCTTGCGAGCGTCGTACAACGTTGTCCGACCGGATTCGAGATCGTGCCGTCGAACATCGATCTCACCGCAGCGGAGGTCGAGCTGCTGCAGGTCGACCAGCGCGAACAACGCTTGAAGAGCGTGCTCGCGGAAGCGGATGGGCGTTACCACTACGTGATCATCGACTGTCCGCCGTCGCTCAACATGCTGACGCTCAATGCGCTGGTTGCGAGCCACAGCGTGCTGATTCCGATGCAGTGCGAGTACTACGCGCTCGAAGGGCTTGTCGGCGCTGCTCGAAACGATCGAGGGCGTCAAGCAGCGCGCCAATCCGGGGCTGCGAATAGAGGGCATCTTGCGCACGATGTATGATCCGCGCAGCAGTCTGACGCGCGACGTCTCGCGGCAACTGCTGAAATTCTTCGGGGAAAAAGTGTTCCGAACGGTCATTCCGCGGAACATCCGGCTTGCCGAAGCGCCGAGCCACGGATTGCCGGTGGTGCTCTACGACCGGCAATCGCGCGGCGCAGTCGCGTACATGGCGCTGGCCGGAGAATTGAAACGACACAGCATCGGGTGGGGAGGGCGTCGCGTGATCAAAAAGCGAGGCCTCGGACGCGGGCTCGACGCGCTTGTTGGGTTCGGGCGGATCGCACGCAGGACGACGAGGTCGGCGGTCGCTCAGGCACGAACCTGGCGGAGATCGCCGATCGATCAGATCCATCCCGGTCAGTATCAGCCGCGTCGCAACATTCGCGACGAGGGCATCGCGGAACTGGCCGCGTCGATCAAAGCGCAAGGCGTCATGCAGCCGATCGTGTTGCGCCATCGTGCCGATCGGCGGCTACGAAATCATCGCCGGCGAACGCCGCTGGCGCGCCATCGCAAATCGCCGGTCTCGAGCGAATTCCGGCGGTCATCAAGGAAGTCAGCGACGAACGCGCCGTTGGCGATGGCGCTGATCGAGAACATCCAGCGCGAGGATCTCAATCCGCTCGAAGAGGCGCTCGCGCTGCAGCGCTTGTCGGAGGAGTTCCATCTGACCCAGCAGCAGGTCGCGGACGCGGTCGGCAAGTCGCGCGTCGCCGTCACGAATCTGCTGCGTCTGCTGAATCTCGCGCCGGCCGTGCGCGAAATGCTCGGCGAGGGCGAACTCGAAATGGGTCACGCGCGCGCGCTGCTGTCTTGTCTCCGCTCGAACAGGAGCAGGCGGCGCGTCAGGTGATCGCGCCAGGGCTCTCGGTTCGGCAGACCGAAGCGCTGGTGCGCCAGCGGATGCGCCCCGCGCGCGTTGACACCGCTCGCTGCGGTGCGACGCAAGGATCCCGGACACCGGAGCGGCTCGAGCTGGAACTATCGGAGCGGATCGGCGCGCCCGTGTCGATCAACTTCGACGGCAAGAGCAACGGCACGGTCGTCATCCGATACACGACCGTCGACGAACTCGAAGGAATTCTCACGCACCTACGTTGATCTACTTAGCCGCGGATTTATTGCACGGCACCATAGCCCTCTCTATACTACGCGCGCCTTGCGTACGGGGGCTCAGGTGGATCACCGCGAGAAGCCCCGCCAAGAATAACGAATTCGGAATTCGGGCCGCGCAGAAGGATCCGGCAACGGCAGTGTTGCCGTTGGCGTTCCGGATCGTGGCCGTGCAAGGCGTTCTTGCCGCACTGCTCGCGACGATGTTCCTGTTGTTGGGCCGCGCACAGGCGATGTCCGGTCTGTTGGCCGGCGTCGTCGTGATTGCTCCGAGCGTCGGATTTGCCTGGCGCGTGGCGGCGCGGACGTGCCGGCAGGCAGGAGTTGGACGCGGCGCGACGACTGCTCGGCAGCGGCATCGCGAAGCTGGTGCTGACGTTCGGGTTGCTGGTCGTGGCATTTGCCTGGTTTCGTCCGCGAGCCGGTGGCGTTCTTCGTCACGATGATTGCGTTGCAGGCCGTGTATTGGTTGGCGCCGGTGTTGGCGCGCCGTTGAAGTGCGGCAGAACTCAGACAGTGAGGTAGAAGGAAGTTCAATGGCGCAGCGAAGGGCTGACGACCGGCAGAGTACATCCGGCACCACCTGCCCAATCTGGTCTATGGGCAGATGCCGGACGGTCCTGGGGATTTGCCCATCGCGCCGAGCAGGCGCAGCGAGATGGGGTTCTGGTCCATCAACGTCGACTCGATGGTCTGGTCATCTGCTTCTGGGGCTCGTTTTCATCGTTCTGTTCGGGCGCGCGGCGCAGCAAAGCGACGGCCGGCGTACCCGGTGGACTGCAGAACTTCGTCGAGATGATCATCGACTTCATCGACGACATCGACCGGCAGCATCTTCAACCACAAGAACGCCTGATCGCGCCGATGGCGCTGACGATCTTCGTCTGGGTGTTCTTCATGAACCTGATGGACCTGCTGCCGGTGGACTGGATTCCGAGGCATCGCCGGCGCCATGGGGATTCACTCACATGAAGGTCGTGCCGACCACCGACCCGAACATCACGCTCGGCATGGCGCTCAGCGGTGTTCGTCCTGGTCATTTATTACAGCGTCAAGTAGCAAGGGCGTCGGCGGATTCCTCGGTGAGCTGGCGTTTCATCCGCTTCCGAAAGTTTCTCGCGCCGTTCAACTTCGTGCTCGAAGGCGTGACGCTGCTGGCGAAGCCGCTGTCGCTTGGGCTTGCGGCTGTTCGGCAACATGTACGCCGGGCGAGATGATCTTCATTCTCATCGTGCTGATGTTCGCCGGCGGCCTTGGCTGGGTGTGCTCGGCGGGGTGCTGCAGTGGGCGTGGGCGGTGTTCCACGTGCTGATCATCACGCTGCAGGCGTTTATTTTCGCCGTGCTGACGGTGGTGTACATGGCGCAGGCCCACGACGTCGCAACGAAGACGCACTTGCGGACTGCAATAGCAGGTGACTTGAAACTGGGAGTGATCATGGAACTGGCGGTTCTTCTTTACGTAGCGGGCGGATCTGATGATGGGTCTCGGCGCCGTCGGTGCAGCCATCGGCGTGGGCGTGCTCGGCGGCAAATTTCTCGAAGGCGTTGCCCGCCAGCCCGAGCTGCTGCCGATGCTGCGTACGCAGCTCTTCATCGTGCTGGGCCTGGTGGACGCAGTGCCGATGATTTCGGTCGGTATCGCGCTCTACGTGATCTTCGCGGTCGGCGGCCGCAATCGGCTGGCCTCGACCGCTTCGCGGCGACTGCCGTTGCCAACGGATTGAGGTCAGAGCATGAATCTCACACTGACACTCATTGGTCAGAGCATCACGTTCTTCGTGTTCGTCTGGTTCTGCTGGAAGTTCATCTGGCCGCCGGTGATCAAGGCCATGCGTGACCGCCAGAAGCGATCGGCGAAGGCTTGCCGCATCGCCGAGCGGGCAGAGAAGAGACCTGGAGCTGGCGCAGGAGCGGGCGGCCGAGCAGCTGCGCAGGCAAGGAAGAGCGCGCCAAATGATCGAACAGGCGCGCGGCCGGGCGGTGCTGATGATCGAAGAGGCGAAGAACGAAGCCCGGGCCGAAGGTGAGCGCCTCCGCGAGGCGCAGCGCGCCGAGATCGGGCCAGGACGTCAACCGCGCCAAGGAGAAGTCCTGCGCGGCCAGGTTGCGACGCTGGCGCTCAGCGGGCGCCGAGAAGATTCTCGCGGGCGTCGATCGACCGCACGCGCACGACGAACTGCTCGAAGCAGACTCGTGGCAGAGCTGTGAACGGGGCAGAAGACCATGGCGGAATGGCGACGATCTGGCTCGACCCTACGCCAAGGCGGTGTTCGAGCTCGCGAAATCGCAGGGCCGACTCGACGGCTGGGCCCGCATGCTCGACATGATCGCCGCGGTCGCGAGCCACGAATCCGTGCGGCAGATGCTCGAAGCGCCGGATCTGCCGGAGCCGGCGAAAGCCCAGCAGCTCGCGCAGATCTGCGCCGACGACATCGACGACCGCGGGCGCGCAGCTCATCGACCTGCTTGCCGCGAACAAGCGCCTCGGCCTGATCGGCGAGCTCCGCGAGCAGTTCGAGGCGCTGAAGGCGCTGGAAGAGCAGGTACTCGACGTGGAGGTCATATCGGCATTCGAGCTGACCGAAGCGCAGGCGGGAATGCTGCGGAGGCGCTGGCGCGGAAGTTTCAGCGCGAAGTGAACATGACGAGCCGTGTATGGACCCGCCTGATAGGCGGCGCCCTCATACGAGCGGGCGACACGGTGATCGACGGTACTGTCCGAGGCAGGCTTGCGCGAAGCTCGCGAGACCCTGCAACGGGCCTGAGGCGCACCAGGGCGAGCATGCTGCTCGCGGTGGAGAAATTGAGGAATCCAACATGCAGCAACTGAATCCTTCCGAGATCAGCGATATCATCAAGCGTCGAATCGAGAGCCTCGATGTCCGGGCGGAAGCTCAGAACGAAGGCACGATCGTTGGCGTTTCGGACGGTATCGTTCGTGTACACGGCCTCGCCGAAGCCAAATTCAGTGAAATGATCGAGTTCACCGGCGGCCTGTACGGAATGGTGATGAACCTCGAGCGCGACTCGGTCGGGGTAGTGGTGCTCGGCGACTACACGAGTCTGTCGGAAGGCATGAAGGCCCGCTGCACGGGCCGGATCCTCGAGGTTCCGGTCGGCCCGGCGCTCCTCGGCCGCGTGGTCGACGCGCTCGGCAATCCGATCGACGGCAAAGGGCCGATCAGCACCGAGCTGTACTCTCCGATCGAGAAGGTGGCGCCCGGGCGTAATCTCCCGCCAGTCGGTCAACCAACCCGTGCAGATCGGGCTGAAGACGATCGACGCGATGGTGCCGATCGGCCGCGGTCAGCGCGAATTGATCATCGGCGACCGCCAGATCGGCAAGACCGCCATCGCGATCGACGCGATCATCAACCAGAAATCCAGCGGCATCAAATGCATCTACGTTGCCATCGGCCAGAAGATGTCGACGGTCGCGAACATCGTGCGGACGCTCGAGGAGCACGGCGCGATGGAATACACCATCGTCGTCACGGCGAGCGCCTCCGACCCGGCGCCGATGCAGTTCATCGCTCCGTACTCCGGCTGCGCGATGGGCGAGTACTTCCGTGACATCGGCGAAGACGCGCTCATCATCTATGACGACCTGACCAAGCAGGCGTGGGCCTATCGCCAGATCTCGCTGCTGCTCAAGCGCCCGCCGGGCCGCGAAGCGTATCCGGGCGACGTGTTCTATCTGCACTCGCGGCTGCTCGAGCGCGCCGCGCGGGTGAACGCCGAATACATCGAGCAGGTCACTGACGGCGAAGTGAAGGGGCAGCACCGGATCGCTCACTGCGCTGCCGATCATCGAAACGCAGGGCGGCGACGTGTCCGCGTTCGTGCCGACCAACGTGATCTCGATCACCGACGGCCAGATCTTCCTGAAATCCGACCTGTTCAACAGCGGCATCCGGCCCGCGATGAGCCCCGGCATCTCGGTATCTCGGGTAGGTGGTTCGGCGCAAGTGCCGTTCATGAGGAAGATCTCCGGCGGCATCAAGCTCGCGCTCGCGCAATATCGCGAGCTCGCGGCGTTCTCGCAGTTCGCATCCGACCTCGACGAAGCGACCCGGCGTCAGCTCGAACACGGCCAGCGCGTCACCGAGCTGATGAAGCAGAAGCAGTACGCGCCGATGAGCGTCGCGGAAATGGGCGTGGTGCTGTTCGCGGCGAACGAAGGTTTCCTGCAGGACGTTCGAGTCAACAAGTGCTCGACTTCGAGCGCGGCCTGCTCGCGTACATGCAAGACGACCACGGCGACTTCATGCGCGACGGTCGACGAAGACGGGTGCGTACAACGACGAGATCGTCGCGGAGATGCGCCCGGCGATCGAGGAGTACAAGGCGACAGAGACTTCTAGAGGACCGCGGAGCAGCAGTGGCCGCCGGAAAAGAGATCAAGAAGAAGATCATCAGCGTAAAGAGTACGCAGAAGATCACGAGCGCCATGCAGATGGTTGCGGCGAGCAAGATGCGCCGTACCCAGGAACGGATGCGGCAGGGCAAGCCCTATGCCGAGAAGATCCGTTCGGTGATCGGGCATCTCGCGAACGCGAATCCCGAATACCGCCACATCTACATGGGCGAGCGGGACATCAAGCGCATCGGCTACATCGTCGTATCCACCGACAAGGGTCTCTGCGGCGGCCTGAACGTGAACATGTTCCGCGTGGTGCTGCGGGACATGCAGCAGTGGCACGGCGAGAGCGTCGACATCGAATTCTGCCTCATCGGCAACAAGGCGGCCTCGTTCTTCCGTGCGTATGGCGGCAACGTGCCGGCGATGTTGCAACAGGCATCGGCGAAGTGCCGAGCGATGAGCGAGCTGATCGGCGGTCCGGGTGATGCTCGACGCCTACAGAGAAGGGCGGATCGACCGGTTGTTCATGGTGAGCAACGAGTTCGTCAACACGATGACGCAAAAGCCCGGTGATCCCTCAGCTCCTGCCGCTCGAACCGGGCGACGACGACGAACTCGAAGCATCGCTGGGACTATCTGTACGAACCCGAAGCGCGGACCTCGATCGAGGCCTGGTAAGCCGGTTCATCGAGTCCCAGGTGTACCAGGCGGTCGTCGAGAACCATGCGTGCGAGCAGGCATCCAAGATGATCGCGATGAAGAACGCGACGGAAAATGCGGAGAAGATCATCGATGAGCTGACGCTGATCTACAACAACGCCCGCCAGGCGGCGATCACGCAGGAAATCGCCGAGATCGTCGGCGGCGCGGCAGCGGTTTAGTGACGCATATGACGGATCGAACAGTCAAAGATTTGGAGAGGTGAGGCGAACAATGAGTAGCGGACGAATCGTTCAGATCATCGGCGCGGTTATCGACGTGGAATTCCCGCGCGAGGACGTGCCGAAGGTTTACGACGCGCTGAGAGTGACCGGCGAAGGCCTGACGCTCGAAGTGCAGCAGCAACTCGGCGACGGCGTCGTGCGCACGATCGCCATGGGTTCGTCGGACGGATTGTCGCGCGGCCTCGAAGTGGAGAACACCGGGCAACCCGATCATGATTCCGGTCGGCGAAGAAACGCTCGGCCGCATCATGGACGTGCTGGGTGAGCCGATCGACGAAAAGGGTCCGGTGAACGCGCGCGAAAAGATGTCGATCCACCGCAAGGCGCCGAACTACGAAGATCAGCAAGGCGGCAACGAAATTCTCGAGACGGGCATCAAGGTCATCGACCTGATCTGCCCGTTCGCGAAGCGGCGGCAAGGTCGGACTGTTCGGCGGCGCCGGCGTGGGCAAAACGGTGACGATGCTCGAGCTGATCCGCAACATCGCGACCGAGCACTCGGGTCTGTCGGTATTCGCAGGCGTCGGTGAGCGGACCCGCGAAGGCAACGACTTCTACCACGAGATGAAAGACTCGGGGGTTCTCGACAAGATCTCGCTGGTATTCGGTCAGATGAACGAGCCGCCGGGCAACCGGTTGCGCGTGGCGTTGACCGGTCTGACGCTGGCCGAGAAATTCCGCGACGACGGTCGCGACGTGCTGCTCTTCATCGACAACATCTACCGCTACACGCTGGCGGGAACCGAAGTGTCCGCGCTGCTCGGCCGGATGCCGTCCGCGGTGGGTTATCAGCCGACCCTCGCGGAAGAGATGGGTCATGCTGCAGGAGCGCATCACGACGACCAAGACCGGCTCGATCACGTCGGTGCAGGCGGTTTACGTTCCGGCGGACGACTTGACCGACCCGTCGCCCGCGACCACGTTCGCGCACCTCGACTCGACCATGACGCTGTCGCGCGCGATCACGGACCTCGGGATCTATCCCGCCGTGGATCCGCTCGACTCGACGCAGCCGCCAGCTCGATCCGCTGGTCGTTGGCGAGGAGCACTACCGAGTCGCGCGCGTGCGTGCAGCAGATGCTGCAGCGCTATAAGGAGCTGAGGGACATCATCGCGATCCTCGGTATGGACGAACTCTCGGAAGACGACAAGCAGCTCGTGTACCGCGCGCGCAAGATCCAGCAGTTCTTCTCGCAGTCATTCTTCGTCGCCGAAGCGTTCACCGGCAACCCCGGCGTGTACGTCCCGCGCGAAGATACGGTGCGCAGCTTCAAGGCGATTCTCGACGGCGAGTACGACCACTTGCCCGAACAAGCGTTCTACATGGTCGGCACCATCGAAGATGCCGTCGAAAAGGCGAAGAAGCTGGAAGAGAAGAAGTAAACCATGGCAATGACCATGCACTGCGACATCGTCAGTGCCGAGAAGGAGATCTTCTCGGGGCGCGTGACGATGATGATCGTGACCGGCACGCTCGGTGAGCTGGGCATCCTGCCGGGCCATGCGCCGTTGCTGACCGGAATCAAACCGGGTCCGGTACGCCTGAAGTTCGACAATGGCGAAGAGCGCGTCTTCTTCGCATCGGGCGGCTTGTCGAAGTACAGCCGGGCAGGTCACGGTGCTGGCGGACACCGCGTTGCGCGCAGATGACCTCGACGAGGTCGCAGCGCAGCAGGCGAAGGAGCATGCGGAGCGCGCGTTGGCCGATCGCGCCAGCGACTTCGATTTCTCCAAGGCGGCTGCGCAGCTCGCAGAAGCATCGGCGCAGCTGCGCGCCGTCGAAGAGTTGAAGAAGCGCCGTCGCTAGTTCGAGAGGGCGTCTGATTACGAGCGCGTCGATTACATAGTGGCGATGAAAGGGGTGACTATGGTCACCCCTTTTTTATGTGCGCCCCTATAATTCCGCAGATTCCGGAATGGACGCCCAAACATGAGCCTCGAAATCGTCGTGCTCGCGGCGGGTCAGGGGACGCGGATGCGTTCGAAGCTGCCTAAAGTGCTGCACGACCTCGCAGGGCGTCCGCTGCTCAGCCATGTCCTTCGCTCCGCCCGCTCTCTCGATCCGCGAACGCATTCATGTCGTCATCGGTCACGCCGGCGCACAGGTTCGCGCCGCGTTTGCCGATGCGCGAGATCTCACTTGGGTCGAGCAAACGCAGCAATTGGGCACAGGCCACGCAGTTGCACAAGCGCTCCCGTCCGTGGCGGGCGATGCAACGGTGCTGGTCGCATTCGGCGACGTGCCGCTCGTCAGATCCGATACGTTGTCCGATTGCGTTGCCGCGGCCCGTGCGGGTGCGCTCGCTGTCGTGACGGCAGACATGCCCGATCCAACCGGGCTCGGCCGGATCATTCGCGGTGCTGACGGTCGCATGATGGCGATCGTGGAGCAGCGCGACGCGAACCCGGAGCAGCGCGCCATCACCGAGATCAATTCGGGAATCATGGCGGCTCCGGCGCAAATGCTGCGGGAACTCCTCGGCCAGCTGGGGCGCAACAATCAGCAGGGCGAGTTCTATCTGACCGACGTAGTCGGTCTTGCGGTCGCGCGTGGCCACAAGGTAGAAGGCCTTAAGGCGCGGTTGTCCGGACGATGTTTCCGGCGTCAACGATCGCTCGGAGCTCGCCCGACTCGAGCGCGTGTTCCAGCGCCGCGAAGCCGAGCGATTGATGGCATCGGGTGTGACGCTGCGCGATCCGTCGCGGTTCGACGTTCGTGGCGATCTCTCTGCCGGCCCCGATTGCGTAATCGACGTCGACGTGGTGTTCGAAGGCGAAGTGGTGCTGGGCGAAGGTGTGCGAATCGGGCCGGGCTGTGTCGATGAAGGATGCGCGCATCGGTGACGGCGCGGTCATCCATGCCCACACGGTGATAGACGGCGCGGTCATCGGCGCAGGCTGTGAGCTCGGGCCGTTCGCGCGTTTGCGGCCCGGGCACGGAACTCGCCGATCACGTGAAGATCGGCAACTTCGTCGAAACGAAAAAGACACGCCTCGGCGCTGGCACGAAGTCGAATCACTTCGCTTATCTCGGCGACACGACCACTGGCGCGAACTGCAACATCGGCGCCGGCACGATCATGTGCAACTACGATGGGTTCGCGAAGCACCGACCCGTCTCGGCAACGATGTGTTCATCGGCTCCAATTCGACCCTGGTTGCGCCGATCGAAATCGGCGACGGCGGATACATCGCCGCCGGGTCGACCGTGACGACCAAAGTCGACGCGGGTGAGCTCGCGGTCGGTCGCGCGCGTCAGCGCAACATCGGTGGCTGGGTGCCGCCCGCCAAGCGCACCAAACATACTCAATAACCGGAATCGCTCAACCTATGTGCGGCATCGTGGGCGCCATCGCGCGCCGGGACGTTCCAGAAATTCTCATCGAAGGACTGAGGCGGCTCGAATACCGCGGCTACGACTCCGCGGGTCTGGCGGTGATTCCACACGGCACGGGTCGCATCGATCGACGCCGGCGGGTCGGCAAAGTCAAGGAGCTGACCGACAGCCTGCATCGCCGAACCGCTGATCGGCAACATCGGCATCGCGCACACCCGCTGGGCGACGCACGGCGCGCCGGTCGAGCGCAATGCCCACCCGCACATGTCGCGCGACCGCATCTGCGTCGTGCACAACGGCATCATCGAGAACTTCGAACAGATCCGGCAGACGCTGCAGGCAAAAGGCTATCGGTTCGACTCCGAAACCGACTCCGAAGTGATCGCTCACTTGATCGAGTCACTGCAGACCGCCGGGGCGAAGTCCTGATCGATGCGGTGCGGCTGGCGATCAAGCAGCTCGAAGGCGCCTATGCGATCGGCGTGATGTCGCGCGACGAGCCGGATCGACTGATCGGTGCGCGTGTCGGCAGTCCGCTGGTGGTCGGCATCGGCATCGGCGAGAACTTCCTCGCCTCGGACGTGCTCGCGCTGCGCCCGGTCACCGACCGCTTCGTCTTTCTCGAAGAAGGCGACCTTGTCGAAATCACCGCCAACGAACATGACCGTGTGGAGCGTCGCGAACGAAAACGTCGTTCGTACGACCGTGCGCGTACAGCTGGACAGCGACGATGTCGACAAGGGCAACTATCGCCACCACATGCTCAAGGAAATCCACGAGCAGCCCAAAGTCATTCGCGACACGCTCGAAGGCCGCATGACCAAGACGCGGGTGCTGGAGCCCGCGTTCGGCGTGAAGGCCGGGCCGATCTTCGACCGCGTGAAGGCGGTGACGATCGTCGCGTGTGGCTCGAGCTTCTATACCGGCTCGATCGCGAAGTACTGGATCGAAGGCCTCGCGCATCTGCCGTGTCACGTCGAAATCGCGAGCGAATACCGATATCGCGGCGTCGCCGTGCCGCGCAGACTGTCTGTTCGTGACGATTTCGCAGTCCGGCGAGACGGCCGATACGCTCGCGGCGCTGCGTATGGCGAAGACGGCCGGCTATGCGGCGACGCTGACGTTGTGCAACGTTGCGACCAGTTCGCTGGTGCGCGAATCCGACCTCGCGCTGACGCTCGAAGCCGGCCCCGAAATCGGCGTGGCGTCGACGAAGGCGTTCACCGCGCAGCTCGTCGATCTTGCGTTGCTCGCGATCCTGCTCGCGCGGCGCCACGGGCTGTCGCACGAACGCGAAGCCGAGCTCGTCTCCGCGCTTCACGGGCTCGCCGGCATCGTCGATGAAACGCTGAAACTCGATCCCGTCACCGCGAAGCTTGCCGAACAGTTCATGGATCGACGCCATGCGCTGTTCCTCGGCCGGGGTTCGTTGTATCCGGTTGCGCTCGAAGGCGCGTTGAAGCTGAAAGAGATTTCGTACATTCACGCCGAAGGCTATCCGGCCGGGGAACTCAAACACGGCCCGCTCGCGCTGGTCGACGAGGACATGCCGGTCGTCGCGGTGGCGCCGAACGACGATCTGCTCAGCAAGCTGCAATCGAACCTGCAGGTCGTTCGTGCGCGCGGCGGCCAGTTGTACGTGTTTGCCGATCGCAACGCAGGCTTCGTCGACGAACCGGGTGTCACGGTGATCCGGTGCCGTCGGTGCACGAGATGCTCGCGCCGATCGTCTACACGATTCCACTGCAGCTGCTCGCTTATCACGCCGCAGTGCTGAAAGGCACCGACGTCGATCAGCCGCGCAATCTCGCGAAGTCGGTCACCGTCGAGTAATCGTTCGGCGCGCCGGCGCGCTGACGTTTTTTCGTCGTCCTTCGGGCGCGCTCGAGGCGGGAGTTGATGTATAAAGCCAACCCCGCTCGAATGACTCGCGCGCTGTTGGATCTGGCAATCGGTTGGACGTCTCCCACATTCTCGACGGTCTCAATGATCGGCAGCGCGAAGCCGTCACTGCGCCGCTCGGCAATCTGCTGATCGTCGCCGGCGCGGGCAGCGGTAAAACGCGCGTGCTCGTGCATCGCGTCGCGTGGTTGATCGAAGCGGAAGACGTTTCGCCGCACGGCGTGCTCGCGGTGACGTTCACGAACAAAGCCGCGAGCGAAATGCGCCACCGCACCGAAGCGTTGCTGCGGATGTCCGGCCGCGCACTGTGGGTCGGCACGTTCCACGGCATCGCGCATCGGCTGCTGCGCACGCATTGGAACGAAGCGAAGCTGCCACAGAGCTTTCAGATTCTCGATTCGGACGATCAGCTGCGCCTGGTCAAACGCGTCATGCGAGCGCTCGACATCGACGAAGCGCGTTGGGCGCCGCGCCAGGCGCAATGGTTCATCAATGCGCAGAAGGACGAAGGCCGTCGCGCGCGCGAAGTCGTCGCCGGGGACGACTTGTTCCTGCATCACGCATCGGCGCATCTACGAAGCGTACGAGGAACTGTGCTTCACCGGCGGGCTCGTCGACTTCGCCGAGTTGCTGTTGCGCAGCCACGAATTGTGGCTCGAAGCGCCGGACCTGCTCGCGCACTATCAGCGGCGTTTCCAGCATCTGCTGGTCGACGAATTCCAGGACACCAACTCGATCCAGTACGCGTGGCTGCGGGTGCTCGCGGGCACGACCGGGCGCGTGGTTGCGGTCGGCGACGACGATCAATCGATCTACGGCTGGCGCGGCGCGCGCATCGAAAACATCCATCGTTTCCGGCAGGACTTCGGCGACGTTGCGATCATCCGGCTCGAGCAGAACTACCGCTCGACCGGAACGATTCTGAAAGCGGCAAACGCGCTGATCGATCACAACACCGACCGGCTGGGCAAACAGCTGTGGACGAACGGCGTCGAAGGCGATCCCGATCGCGTTGTACGCGGCGTACAACGAGCTCGATGAGGCGCGCTTCATCGCCGATCGCATCGAAGACTGGGTCGGCCAGGGCGGCAATCCGATCGACGTGGCGCTGTTGTATCGATCGAACGCGCAGAGCCGCGTGCTGGAAGAGGCATTGCTGCGATCTCGGATCCCCTACCGCATCTACGGCGGCGTGCGGTTCTTCGAACGCCTCGAAGTGAAGAACGCGCTCGCATACATGCGGCATGACGGCGCAGCCGCATTCCGACACGGCGTTCGAACGCGTCGTCAACACGCCCACGCGCGGCATCGGCGACAAGACCCTCGAGGCGATTCGGGCACGCGCGCGCGAGCGCGGCATATCGATGTGGCAGGCGTCGAAAGAAGGCGTTGCGGACGGCTCGTACGGCCGATCAGGCAACGCGATTCTCGGCGTTCCTGACGTTGATCGAACAGATTTCGCCGCGGTCGAAGGGCTGCCGCTCCACGAACTCGCGCAGCACTGCATCGAGGTGAGCGGCCTGTTCGAGTTCCATACGCGCGAGCGCGGTGAGCGCGGGCTGGCGCGCAAGGAAAACCTCGAAGAGTTGATCTCCGCGTGCCGACAGTTCAGCGGCGAAGTCGTGCTTGCCGCTCGATGAAGCCGGTGTGGTGCGCGAAGGACACAGGTTCGCAGCTCGACGAATTCCTGGATCAGGCGGCGCTCGAAAGCGGCGACCAGCAGAGCGACGACGACGGCAACTGCCGTGCAGTTGATGACGCTGCACACTGCGAAAGGCCTCGAATTCCCGATCGTGTTCATGACCGGGCATGGAAGAAGGTTTGTTTCCGTCTCGAATGTCCGGAGAAGAACCCGGACGTATGGAGGAGGAGCGGCGCCTCTGCTACGTCGGCATCACGCGCGCGATGCGTCAGCTCACGTTCACGTTTGCTGAAACGCGCCGCCTGCACGGCACCGACTCGTACAATCGTCCGTCGCGTTTCATCGCGGAAATTCCGCGCGCGCTGCTGCAGGAAGTCCGCATGCGCGGCGCCGTGGCGCGCCCTTACGAATCGCGCGGCAGTGTCGGAATCAGCTACAGTGGCAGTACAGCAGTAGCTCGACGGTGAAGCGAATCCCGGCAGACGACGGCGTGCTGCGAATCGGCCAACGCGTGTCGCACGGCAAGTTTGGCGAAGGTGTTGTGTTGCAAGCCGAAGGTCACGATGACCGCGCGCGCGTGCAGGTGAATTTCGCGCGCGATGGTGCGAAGTGGCTGATGCTCGCCTACGCGAAGCTGCAGCCACTGGACTGAACGGGCCGACAGAGGGGCGGAATGGAACACAAAGCAACGCGCTATGCGGTCGACAGTGGTCATCGCCACGATCACGTTGCATCGACCCGAACGCATGAACGCGTGGACTGGCCGCATGCACACCGAATATCGCTACTGCCTCGACCTCGCGGAGCGAGACGCGGCCGTGCGTGCAATCGTCGTAACCGGCGCCGGTCGCGGCTTCTGCGTCGGCGGCGATGCCGAGGCGCTGCAAGGTCACGTCGAAAAAGGCGGCTACGATCCGGGCACGCCGCGCAAGCTCGGCGAACCCGGTTATCGGAACAGTCTCCGGAGTTCGACGCGAGCTTTGCGTACCATTTCGGGTTGTCGAAGCCGGTGATCGCTGCGATCAACGGACCCGCGGCCGGTGTGGGTCTAGCGCTCGCGTGTTTTGCCGATCTTCGTTTCGCGGCAGCCGGAATCAAGATGACGACGGCGCACGGCAAGCTCAATCTTCCGGCCGAATACGGACTTTCATGGCTGTTGCCGAGAATGATCGGACTGACGCGCGCGAACGAATTGTTGCTGACCAGCCGAGCGTTTTTTCTGAAGAAGCTCTCGCGTGGGGACTCGTGAACGGCGTTTATGCGGCGGAAGAGTTGCTCGACCGAAACATACGCGTTCACACGCAACATGATTGCAACCGTCTCTCCGAACTCGCTGCGCCAGACGCGCTGGCAGGTTTACCGGGATCTCCATCGCGACGTCGCGAACCTCGGTGCAAGCGATTCGGAGGCGCTGCTCAACGCGATGATGCGCGAGCCCGACTATGCGGAAGGGGTTGCGGCGTTCACCGAAAAGCGCCCGCCGAGCGTGGCATCGCCCCAACGAGTGAGAATAGAGCGGCGAGCTACGCGGGCCTGAAGCTATCCGCGCGCGCGAGATGCCATTCGCTTGTCCATTCCGGCTCAGCTCGATCTCTCCAGCAGCTGGCCCGGCGCCAACCATTCGTATGCGCGATCGAGCGTGGCGACCGCGCGCGACGAAGTTCGGCGATTGATGTGTTGTGGCCGTAGCTCCGAAGGATGATCGAGGCCCGCTGCCGCGACGAATTCCATCAGTGCGGCGACCGTGTGTCGATGGAAATTCGCGACGCGCGATGCTTTGTCGCCGACGTCGAGTGCGCGCTGGCGCACAGGGTCCTGCGTTGCGATGCCGACGGGACAATGGTTCGTGTGGCAATGCTGCGATTGCAGGCAACCGAGCGCGAACATGAAGCCGCGCGCCGAGTTGCACCAGTCGGCGCCCATCGCCATCGCAACTGCGATATCGAATCCCGAAATGATCTTGCCGCTCACGCCGATCTTGAGGTGCTCGCGTAGACCGTAGCCGACGAGCGCGTTCTGTGCGAACCACAGCGCATCACGTCGCGGCATGCCGACGTGATCGGAGAACTCGACCGGCGCCGCGCCTGTACCGCCTTCCTTTCCATCGATGACGATGAAGTCGGGATAGATACCCGTTGCGAGCATCGCTTTGCAGATGCCGAGGAACTCCCACTTGTGTCCGATGCACAGTTTGAAGCCGGCCGGTTTGCCGCCGCTGAGTTCGCGCAATCGCGCGACGAATTCCAGCAACCCGCGCGGCGAATCGAACTCCTTGTGATACGGCGGTGATTCGCAGTCTTCACCCTCAGGCACGCCGCGCACGCGGGCGATTTCCGGCGTTCACTTTTGCGCCGGGTAACAATCCACCGTGTCCAGGCTTTGCGCCCTGTGACAATTTGATCTCGACCATGCGACGACATCTGCGCTGGCGCGGTCTTTGAACTTCGCCGGATCGAATCGGCCGCTGGCTCTCGGCAACCGAAATAGCCGGTGCCGATTTCCCAGATGATGTCGCCGCCGCCTTCGAGGTGGTAATCGCTGAGTCCGCCTTCGCCGGTGTCGTGCGCGAACTTGTCGAGCTTCGCGCCGCGATTCAACGCGCGTATCGCAGCCGCGCTGAGCGAACCAAAACTCATCGCGGAGATGTTCAACACCGACGAGGAATACGGCTCGCGCGCATTGCGCGTTACCAATCCAGCGTGCGGAACGGCTCGAGCCTTTCGGCCGCGGCGCAATCGAGTGATTGATCCATTCATAGCCGACGTCGGTGACGCGCAGCTCGGTGCCGAACGGCATCGTATCGACGACGTTCTTCGCACGCTGATATACGAGCGAGCGTTGCTCGCGATCGAACGGCGTGCCGTCGGTGTCGCTCTCGATGAAGTACTGGCGGATCTGCGTGCGCATTTCTTCCGCGATGTTGCGGAAGTGTCCGGTCAGCGGATAGTTGCGATAGAGGCTGTGCTTGCGCTGCAGGAGATCCCAGCTGCCGAGCAGCACGAGCGCGAACAGGAATATCGAGGGCCACCACGGCATGCCGGCCATGATGGCCGACGTCGTCGACAGCCACAGAATGATGACGATGATGAAAGGCAAATGGCGGCGCATCATGCTCCCCCAAACGAAGACAACCGGAACGAAACTCGAGTTCGATGACCGTTCCGACGAAAAGCGCAAATCCAACCCAGACATTGTTGCGAAACGCTGCGAAGCAATGCGCCGGTTTGCGATCGCGGATGAGCCGCTGCTGATAATGAACAATACCCGCCGCGACGCCAATGCCGAGTGAAATAGCCAATGCCGAAGTGCATTCGCAGGCCCAGTAGCGCGAGTGTGACGACCGTCGATACTTGCAGTGATCGCTACCATCGCGCGATCGGCGTTGCCGAACAGGATGGCGGTCGACTTGATGCCGATGCGCAGGTCGTCTTCACGATCGACCATCGCGTAAAGCGTGTCGTACGAGACGATCCACAGAAGGCTCGCGATGAACATCAACCAGGCCGGATCGGCAAACCGGCGCCGGTGGCGGCAAATGCCATCACGATGCCCCAGCTGAACGCGGCGCCGAGCACGAGCTGCGGAAGGTAGGTCCAGCGCTTCATGAACGGATACAACGTTGCGATGGCGGCGCCGCCCACTGCGAGTCGCTGAGTGAACTGGCGGTGAGGAAGAACACGAGAACAGCGCGATCGCAAGCAACAGCGCAAAGAGCGACAGCGCCTCCGATTCAGTGATCTGCTTGCGAGCGAGCGGGCGGTCGCGCGTACGCGCAACGTGCGCATCGAGATCGCGGTCCGCGTAGTCATTGATCACACATCCCGCCGCGCGCATCACCACCGTGCCGAGCGTGAAGATGACCACGAGTTCAGCGACGGACGACCTGCACGGCGATCCAAAGCGCTGCGAGCGTCGGCCACAACAGCAGCAAAGTCCCAACGGGCCGGTCGAAGCGCATGAGGCGCATGTAGAGCGAGAAGCGGTGGGTCAGAGTGGTCACGCAGGTCACTCGCGTCGAGCGCAGCAGAGTCTACCGTGTTGCCACTTCGACGAAACAACGCGGGCACTGACTCGAGCGGATTGCGCGTGGGTCGAGCGCGCGGCCGCTCGATTTGCAATTTCGTAGTGACGCAAGTAGCGTACGCCGCCTTGAAATTGGACCGGTTGAGAGCGCACGCAGATGCGGAAATGGCAGTGTATCGTTTGCGGCTGGATCTACGACGAGGCCGAAGGATACCAGGACGAAGGCATCGCTCCGGGAACGCCGTGGGACAAGGTTCCCGACGATTTCGTCTGCCCCGAATGCGGCGTCAGTAAAGAAGACTTCGAGATGATCGAAGTCGGCTGATCCGTTCAGCACGTTGCCGCCCGCGCCATTCCATCCAGTTGATCCGCCGACTCGGCGATAACCTCCAACACATTGTCGATGGCGCTCTGCTCCAGATTCAGCGCTGCGACCAGTCGAAGCGTCCACCGGACCCTTCGGCAGATCCGACAGATCCCGCGTTGCCAGCACTTGATGGGTCAATCGTAGAAGGTTGACGTACGTGGCGTTCGGGCCGTCGTGATCGGCCACGTATTGATACCGCACTGCGTCCGAGACCGCCTTCGGAACCGACCAACTCTCGAGTAACGCGCTCGCAAACAACTCACGCGGTACGCCCGAGCACATGTTGATCGACATACGTGTGCGGCAGGTGTCGGTTCGCTTCCTGTTCGCGGCAAATGGACGCATAGAACGGCGGGAACACATGGCCGATGACGAGTGTTCCGAAGTTCGCGAGCAAACCGGCGAGGTAGCAATAGCCGGGCAACGGTCGATTCGGTACGTCGGCCAGCGTCGCGAGCGTTTCCATCGTCGCCGCGGTGTACATCGCTTGCAGCCAGTAGGGTGACAAGCCGCGCACGTGCGCTTTCGGCACCTTGAGGTCCTGCTGCATGGCGATCGCCAAGCGCCATGTTCAGCGTTGCCTGCGGACCCATGACGCGCAGGATCGCATCGGAGATCGACGTGACCGGTTCGCGTAGACCGTAATAGGCCGAGTTCGCCCAACCGATGATGCGGGCTGAAAGGCTCGGATCCGCCTCGACGACGCGCGTGAGGTCGCGCAGGTTGAAGTCGGGGTCGGCTTTCAGTTCCAGGATGCGCCGCGTCGCTTCGGGCAGCGGCGGAATCGTCAGCGTTTGATCGAGACGCTGGCGGATTCGCAATTCGGTGAACGCAGTGATGCTGGCGATGACGCGGTCGCGATCGTCGTGCGGTTGCGATGGTGTCGGTTCCGCGCCGATATCGATGCAGAAGTCGACAACGGATGGCTCTTGCGGCGTCACGATTGAACTCGGCGTGACTCAACGTCACATATTCGTCGGGACGTTCCGTAGCAAGCGCGAGCCGTTCCCATTCCGCGACGCGCCGATCGACGACCATGGATGTTCGTAGAAGCCCGGGATTGCGGCGATCGGTTCGAAGCTCTCGGTGCGAAGTTGCCGACCGGACCATTGTTCAACACGGTGAGGTCGACGATCGCGGCGTCCGGCGCGATCAGATGCATCTTGTTCGTATCGTCGCCGACAATCAGCGCGCGTGCGCGACGCGGATTGTCGCCGAGAGCCTTTCCGTCCATGGAGGCCTACCGCGGTGACCGAATCGCTGAAGTATAGAAGGTGCGCGAAATTTGCCCGGGCAGGACGACGTCAAACCTGGGTGTAGTCGGCGTTCGGAGGCGACCAGGTGGCGACAATGCGTCGGCGACGTCGGGACGAGTTGCGATGATCCGCGCTGCGATGTCGGTGGCCCGTCCTACCAAGTGGGCATCGATCGCTAGATCGGCCACGCGGAACTGTTGCTCGCCGGTCTGGCGCGTGCCGAGCACATCGCCCGGACCGCGTTGCTTCAGATCTTCCTCGGCGATGCGGAAGCCGTCCTGCGTCTCGCGCATCACTTTCAATCGCGCGCGGCTCTGCTTCGCCGAGCGGCGCCTTGTACAGGAGCACGCAGTGGCTGCGCTCGCGTCCGCGCCCGACTCGACCGCGCAACTGGTGCAGTTGTGCGAGCCCGAGCCGTTCCGGGTTCTCGATCACCATCAAGCGTTGCGTTCGGCACGTCGACGCCGACTTCGACCACGGTGGTCGCCACCAGCAGATCGATCTCGCCGGCTTTGAACCGATTCCATGACCTCCGCTTTCTCTCGCCCGGAGAGACGCCCATGCAACAGCGCAACCCGCAAGGAAGGTAGCGCGGCCGCGAGTTCCGTTGCCGTGGACTCGGCGGCGCGAAAGTCGAGTACGTCCGACTCTTCGATCAGCGTGCATACCCAATAGGCCTGCTGCCCTTGCGCGCACGCCTTGGCGATGCGCGCAACGATTTCCGGGCGGCGCGCGTCGCCCACCGCGACCGTGTCGATCGGTTGGCGTCCCGGCGGCATCTCGTCGATCACCGAAACGTTCATGTCGGCGTAGAGCGCCATCGTGAGCGTCCGGGGAATCGGCGTCGCGGTCATGATCAACTGATGCGGCAACACACCTTTCGAGCGCAACGCCATGCGTTGGTGAACGCCGAAGCGGTGTTGTTCGTCGATGATCACCAGCGCGAGCTTTGCGAACTCGACGTCCTTCTGAAACAGCGCGTGCGTTCCGATGACGACGAGCGCTTCGCCACTTGCGATCGACTTTCGCTCGCGCGTGCGTTCTGCGGCGGACATACGACCGGTGAGGAGGCGGACGGAAACACCGAGCGGTTCGAGCCACGACGAGAAATTGAGATAGTGCTGTTCCGCAAGAATCTCCGTGGGCGCCATGATCGCCGTCTGGGAACCATGTTCCGCCGCTCTAACGGCCGCGAACGCCGCGATCACCGTTTTGCCGCTGCCGACATCGCCCTGGATGAGGCGCAGCATCGGAGTGCTCTGCTCGAGATCCAGCAACACTTCCGTGGTCACGCGCCTTTGTGCGGACGTTAGCTCGAAGCCTAGCCGCTTCAGCAACACGCGGCCGAGCTGTTGCGAGCGTGGCAACGCCAGCGTTTGTTCCGTCGCGCGTTCGCGCTGTCGGCGTTTCAGTACGATGATGTTGCTGATCAGTTCGTC
Source organism: uncultured Gammaproteobacteria bacterium (assembly GCA_963822125.1). Taxonomy (GTDB): domain Bacteria; phylum Pseudomonadota; class Gammaproteobacteria; order Pseudomonadales; family Azotimanducaceae; genus DATJGR01. Next base: position 99,208 of record CAWGGQ010000024.1, read on the forward strand.
GAGCACGACACGATTGCGCGCTTCGCGAAGCTGATGTCGAAGAAATCCCGATGGCGGATTGTGCAGAAGCTTCAAGGCGGATCGCAGGTCTGAAGACTCGCTCGAATCGAGCCATTCGTCGATGTTCGGCGGCACCCACTGATCCAGCGCAACCAGCGCCTGATCGACGAGACCGGCGATGCGGGTCTGCGTCAAACCTTCGGTCGCGGGATAGACGGGCGTGAGTCTCGGTTCGGGTGCGTCGGGCTTGGTGGGAAACGCCTTGTACTCGGGATGTACCATTTCGAATCCGTTGGCCCCGGCACGCACTTCACCGAAGCAACGCAAGTGCATCCCGGCTGAGATCCCGGCGCGTTGACGTTCGCTGAAGTGAAAGAAGCGCAGGCGCAGGAAACCAGTATCGTCGCCGATCGTAACGAGCCAGCTGCGCCGTTTGCCGAATACCACACGGCTTTCCATCACCTGCCCGATCACCAACGCTTCGACGTTGGCGCGCAATCCGATCAACGGTACGACCTGCGTACGGTCCTGATATCGATGCGGGAGATTGAGCAGCAGATCGAGCAGCGTGTGGATACGCAGCTTCGCGAACTTGTCTCTAAGCGCCGGACCGACTCCGCGCAGCGTCTCGATCGAGGCAGACGGCGTGTGCCTGCTCACTTGCCCGCGGGCAGCACCATAACGGCGTCGATTTCGACGAGCGCACTGCGCGGCAGTTCGGCGACACCGACGGCGGCGCGTGCCGGATAGGGCGTGCTGAAATACTGCGCCATGATTTCGTTGACGCGGGGGAAGTACGCCATCGAAGTGACATACACCGTGAGTTTCACCACATGTTCGAAGGCGCCGCCGGCAGCGGTGACCACCGCGCGCAGATTCTTGAACACCTGGTGAATCTGCAGATCGATGTCGGGCCCGACGAGTTGTGTCGTTGCCGGATCGAGAGCGATCTGGCCGGAGAGATAGACCGTGTTGCCGACGCGCACGGCTTGCGAATAGGTGCCGATGGCCGCTGGAGCGTTGGTCGTGGCGATGATCGGAACGCGAATCGCTCATTCGATGATCCTGCTGATGCCGTGCACGTTGGTCAGCACCCGCAGCCGACGCATGATGCGGGCGAGGTGCGTCCTGTTGCGTACCGACAACTCGACCGCGATGGTCGAGAGCTCCGCGTCGCGTTCATCGACCTTGATGTTCTCGATGCCTGCGTCGGCTTCGTTGATCGTCGCCGCAATTTCTGCGATGACGCCCTTCTGCCGGTCGACCTGTATGCGCAACGCGGTGACGTATTCGCCTTCGACGTCGGCCGCCCATCGCGCCGGAATGATTTCGTTGGGACTGCGGCGGCGGATCTCGGCCATGTTCTTGCACGTTTCGATGTGAACGACGAAGCCCTTGCCCGAAGACATGTGTCCGGCGATCGGATCGCCAGGGACCGGGTAACAGCAGCGTCCGTAACTGATGACGAGACCTTCGGTCCCGCGGATTGCAACCGGGCCGCCGGTTTGAATGGAGATCGCATCGGCGGCTGGGTTGTCGGGCGCAAGCAGACGTTGTGCTACGACGTACGCCATGTAGTTGCCGAGACCGATCGCTTCCAGCAGATCGTTCAGGCGGCGCACGTTGAACTCTTTGAGTACCTTACGCAGACGGCGGAAGTCGAGGTCGTTGATCGACGTGTCGGCATTCGCGAGCGACCGATTCAACAGCCGTCGGCCGAGCGCGATCGATTGCGAACGCTTCTGGTCCTTCAACGCCTGCCGAATGGCGGTGCGGGCTTTGCCAGAAACGGTGAACGTCAGCCAATCCGGATTCGGGCGCGCGTCCTTCGCAGTGATGATCTCGACGGTCTGCCCGCTCTGCAGTTGCGAACTGAGCGGAGCGAGATCGCGGTCTACACGACAGGCAACGCAACTGTTGCCGATGTCGGTATGCACCGCGTATGCGAAGTCGACCGGACACGCGCCACGCGGGAGTTCGAAGATCTCCCCTTTCGGCGAGAACACGTATACCTCGTCGGGGAACAGATCGATCTTCAGGCTTTCGATGAATTCGAGTGAGCTGCCGGCGCGCTGTTGCAGATCGAGCAGGTCGCGCAGCCATTGCCGCGCTCGCGCCTGACTGCCCGCGAACGATGCTTCGTCGGCCTTGTAGAGCCAGTGGCCGGAAATGCCGTTGTTGGCCACCGACTCCATCTGTCGCGTGCGGATCTGCACTTCGATCGGAACGCCGTGCATGCCGAACAACGTGGTGTGCAGCGACTGGTAGCCGTTCGCCTTCGGAATTGCGATGTAATCCTTGAAGCGGCCGGCAACGGGTTTGTACAGGTTGTGCACGACGCCGAGTACGCGGTAACACGCGTCGACGCGGTCGACGACGATGCGGAAGCCGAACACGTCCATGATCTCGTTGAACGGCTTTCGCTGCGTCTTCATCTTCTGATAGATGGAATAGATGTGCTTCTCGCGGCCGGTGACGATCGCGTCGATGCCTTCACGTCGCAGGGCGGTACCGAGCGAGCGATGAATCTGCTCCATCAGCGCTTTGCGATTGCCGCGGGATGCAGCAACGGCGCGACGAATGCGGTCGGCCCGCAGGGGATAGAGCGCGTTGAAGGCGAGATCCTCGATCTCGACTTTGAGCGTGTGAATGCCGAGTCGATTTGCGATAGGCGCGTAGAAATCCAGCGTTTCGCGCGCGATGCGACGTCGCTTTTCGGGATTCAGCACACCGACCGTGCGCATGTTGTGCAGGCGATCGGCGAGCTTTACGAGAATCACGCGCAGATCTTTGGCCATCGCGATGGCCATTTTCTGGAAGTTCTCAGCCTGGGCTTCGGCGCGCGAGCGGAACATCGTGGTGAGCTTGCTGACGCCATCGACGAGCTCGGCAACCTCGCGGCCGAACTTCTTGCCGAGCGCGCGCTTCGCGATGCCGGTGTCTTCGATCACGTCGTGCAGTAGCGCGGCCATCACGGTGGGATGGTCCATGCGCATCTCGGCCAGGATGCCGGCTACCGCGAGCGGATGGGTGATATAGGGATGACCCGTGCGTCGAAACTGGCCTTCGTGCGCTTCGCGCGCGTATTCGTAGGCGCTGCGAACCAGTTCGACCTGTTCGGACGTCAAGTACGACGAAAGGGTTTCGGAGAGGGACTCGATCGTGGCCGGTGCGGCGACATCGTCGCCTGCGGCCTGGGCTGCTAGCCGCGACCCGAAGTACGAGTCATAGGTCGCTGCTTCCTTCATGCGCGAATGTGAACGGTATGTCGAGCCGTTCATCCTCAGTTCTCGCATCTTGGGCGTCAAGCATTTCGTCGTTGATCAGACCGTCGGCGATTTCGCGTAGCGCGATCACGGTCGGCTTATCGTTCTCTTCAGCGACCAGCGAATCGGCGCCGCGAGCCAACTGACGGGCGCGGCGGGTCGCCACCATGACCAGCGAGAAGCGGTTATCGACGTGATCGAGGCAATCTTCGACGGTGATGCGGGCCATTGACGGAAATCCGTGGGTCGCGAGGGCGGCGGAGTTTACTGGATCGGTTTGCCGTGTGACAAGAGATCGTGCAGGAGCTGAGCGCGGCGCCGCGCTTGCCGCGAGGCTCGGAGGCGCTCGGCCCGGATGATGGCGCGAAGGTCGGCGACGGCATCGTCGAAACGGTCGTTCACGATGAGGTAGTCGTACTCGTCGTGATGCGACATCTCGATGACGGCCTCCGCGGTGCGCTTGCCGATCGCCTCGTCGTTGTCCTCGCCGCGGCGGCGCAGGCGCTCGCTGAGCGCCTGGTGCGATGGCGGCAGGATGAAGAGCGACACCGCGGCGGGAAAGGAGTGTCGGATCTGCTGCGCGCCCTGCCAGTCGATCTCGAGCAAAACGTCGCGGCCGGACGAGAGTTCGCGCTCGACGGTTGCGCGCGAGGTGCCGTAGGAATTGCCGAACACGGTGGCGTGTTCCAGGAATGCGCCGGCCGCAACCATCGTGGCGAATTGCGCGCGATCGACGAAGAAGTAGTTCTCTCCCTCTCGCTCGTTGCCGCGCCGGGCACGGGTGGTGTGCGAAACCGAGACTCGGATGTTCTCGTCGTTCGACACCAACGCGTTGACCAGGCTCGTCTTTCCGGCACCGGACGGCGCCGAAACCACGAGCAAGAGGCCGGGTTCGACGGATTGGCCGGTCATTCGATGTTCTGAGCCTGTTCGCGGATCTGTTCGATGATGACCTTGAGGTCGACCGCGCGTTGCGCCGTCTCTGCCAGCATCGACTTCGAAGCGAGCGTGTTCGCTTCGCGATTCAATTCCTGCAGTAGAAAGTCCAGGTGGCGGCCGTGCGGGCCGGGTTGCGCAAGGTTCTTGCGCGCCTCGACGATGTGGATCTCGAGGCGGTCGAGTTCTTCAGCCACGTCTGCTCGTTGCACGAGGATCGCCACTTCCTGCTCGAGCCGATCGCTGTCGACCGAAGCTGGACAGCTCTTCGATGCGTGCCTTCAAGCGAGAGCGTTGGGTGTGTGCGAGACCGGCAACGATCTGGCGCAGGTCGCCGACAATCTGCTGAATTTCGCCCAGCTTCGTGCCGATGAGGTGCGCCAGCATCGCCCCTTCGCGGGTGCGGTGAGCGTCGAGCGCGTCGAGCGCGCGCTGAAAGCCGGTCACAACGGCCGCTCGCACGGCTTCGGCGTCGTGAACGGATTCGACCAGCACGCCCGGCCAGCGCAGCAGTTCCAGCGGATCCGGATGCGCGGCTTCCGGTGCGTCTCGCCGCAACTGTTCGAGCGTTGCCAGCAGATGCAGCAGCGTTGGCCGATTGATTTCGAGATGCGCCGCCGCCGTCGTAGCGGCAACGCGCAGCGTAGCGTCGACCTTGCCGCGCTTCAGTTTCGATCGAACCTGATCGCGCAGCGGAAACTCGAGCTCGCGAAATGCGTCGGGCAAGCGGAACTGAACTTCGAGGTAACGATGATTGACGGAACGGATTTCCCACTGCAGCGAGCCGGATGCGAGCGGAATGTCCACACGCGCGAATGCGGTCATGCTGCGAATCATCAACGAACCTCAAAGGGGAGCAGGAACGCATTCTACTCCAAGGATTCTCGAGCCCGGCATTGTCGAACGACTCGTCGAACGACATGCGTATAATCCGCGGTCGCACGATAAAGGGAGAACGACATGGCAGGTTCGCAGCGACCGAGCGGTCGTGCACCGGATGAACTTCGCCGGATCCAATTCACGCGCCGATTCACGAAGCACGCAGCAGGTTCGGTGTTGGTCGAATTCGGTGATACGCAGGTGATCTGCACAGCAAGCGTCGAAGATCGCGTGCCGCCGTTCATGCGCGGACAAGGGCGTGGTTGGGTAACTGCGGAGTACGGCATGTTGCCCGGCGCAACACATACGCGCTCCGATCGAGAAGCGGCGCGCGGCAAACAAAACGGCCGAACGGTGGAGATCCAACGTCTGATAGGACGCGCGTTGCGATCGGCCGTCGAACCCAAAGCAATCGGCGAGCGGACCATCCGCATCGACTGCGACGTCATTCAGGCCGACGGTGGAACGCGCACGGCGTCGATCACCGGCGGTTGTGTTGCATTGATCGATGCGGTGCGTTCGCTGCCGGGAGTCGACACCTCGAAGGCGCTTAAACGTCTCGTTGCTTCGGTGTCCGTCGGCGTGTGGTCCGGCATCCCGGTGCTCGATCTCGACTACGCTGAAGACTCGTCTGCCGACACGGACATGAATGTGGTGATGCTCGACTCCGGCGGCTTCGTCGAGATTCAGGGAACCGCTGAGCGAGATGCATTTGCCGATGCACAGCTGACGGCCATGCTCGATCTGGCGCGACGTGGGACGCAACGCTTGTTCGAACACCAGCGCGCCGCGCTGGAGAAAGCCTGACCGTGGCCGCGCACTTCGTCGGCGAGATGATCGCGCGCAACGTGCTGCGCTTCGGCGACTTCACGCTGAAGTCGGGTCGCAAGAGCCCCTATTTCTTCAACCTCGGATCGATCGACGACGGCGCGGGGCTCGCGATGCTTGGAAGTGCGTACGCGCACGCGATCATGTCGTCAGGGCGCGCGGTTCCGGATGTGATCTTCGGACCTGCATATAAAGGCATACCCATCGCGGTGGCCACAGGCGCTTGCGTTGCACCGCGAGCATGGCCGATCCGTCGGAGTCGCGTTCAATCGCAAAGAGGCCAAGACCCACGGTGAAGGTGGAAGTCTTGTGGGCCATCCCTTGCGTGGTCAGGTGTTGATCGTCGATGACGTGATGACGGCCGGCACTGCGGTGACGGAGGCCGCTGATCTCGTGCGGCAATCCGAGGGTGAACTGGCGGGTGTGTTGGTCGCACTCGATCGCCAGGAATCCGTGGCGCCGGGTCGCACGGCCGTGCAGCAGATGGCGGAAGTGTTGGGCGCGCCCGTTTTCGCGATCGCGACTCTCACAGATGTGATCGCGTACCTTGACAGTCGAGGGGGGTATGCCGATTCTCTGGCGCAAATTCGTGCCTATCAGCGGAACTACTGCGTCGCGTGAAAGCACTGCCCACCATCCTGTTGTCCCTCCTCACCGGCGTCGCGTTCGCGGAAGCGAAGCCGCAGGCGATGCCGTGCGAGTGGTACAAGTTCGAGGGTAACGACGGCGTTCCCGTGATCGCCTATTCCATACCCGCCGACCTCGTTCACAAGGGCTACACGTGCATCGGCAAAGATGGCGAGACCGTGAAGGTGGTGCAGCGAGAGTTGACGCCGGAAGAAATCGAGAAGCGCGATGCCGAGGTCAACAAACAGAAGGCGGCGGAAGCGGCGGGTGCAGCGCGTAAGCGTAAGGATCAGGAGCTGACCAAACTCTATGCGTCACCTCGCGATGTGGAAGAGGCGCGCGACCGGAAGGTATTGTCGATCGACACGGCCATTGCGACGACGAAATCCAACATCGAACGGTTGAAGCTGCAGAAGCAGCGGGCAGAGGAACAGGCCGCGAGCCGTGAGCGCGAAGGGCTTGCCCCGTCTCCGGAAATCCTCGAGAACCTTCAGAGTCTCGGGACTCAGATCAGCGACAAGGAACAGGAAGTCGCGGCGCGCAAGATAGAACGGCAGCAGGTGATCGATCAGTTCGAGCTCGACCTCGAACGTATCAAGCTGCTCTACGGCCTGCCGTCGGATACATCCAAAGGCGGAACGTCGGTAGGGGCCCGCATCGAAGGGTGAAACGCCGGTGGCCACCGCTACCGCGAAGAGCGCGGCCGCTAACTGATTCATCGCGGCGCGGGGAAAACCGCGCCGGAAATGATCGACCAATGATTGGTCCACTCGAACGTCGGCTTCGCTTTGAACTCGCTGCGCACGAACTGATTGATCCGTCCTTCGGCCACTGCGAGCAACAGGTTCGCAACCGTGTGCGGCGGCGCGCTCTCGGTGAAGTCGCCGCGTGCGCCACCTTCCCGCAGGATCTGCCGCAGCTGTGTTTCCAGTCGATCGAAGAACTGCCGCATGCGCGTTCGCAGCCGCTCGGTCTCTCCCTGTAGCGCGTCGCCGGCCAGCAATCGTGCAAAGCCGGGGTTGCGTTCGGCGAACGACAACAGCAGCCACACCAGATTGCGGCAACGTCCTTCGGCCGTGGGTTCTTCTTCGAGGATTCGGCTGATGCGCGTGAAAACGCTCGCTTCCATGAACTCGATGAGGCCCTCGATCATCTTGGCCTTGCTGGGGAAGTGGCGATACAGCGCCGCTTCCGAAACGCCGACATGCCGCGCGAGCGCTGCAGTCGTGATGCGCGAGCCCGGGCTCTCTTCGAGCATCATCGCGAAGGCTTCGAGAATTTCCTGGCGTCGATTCGTGCGCGTCATGACGGACGGCTCACGCCTTGGAGCGCAATCAGCGTGCCGACACCGGTGTCGGTGAACACTTCGAGCAGCACCGCATGTCGGATCCGTCCGTCGATGATGTGTGCGCTGCGAACACCATCCTGACCGCGTCGAGCGCGCAACGGACTTTCGGCAGCATGCCGCCGTGGATCGTGCCATCGGCAATCAGCGCATCGACGTCCTCCGGCGCCAGGCCGGTCAGCGTATTGCCGGCTTTGTCGAGAATGCCGGCGGTGTTCGTCAGCAACATCAGTTTCTCCGCGCCCAGATGCTCGGCCAGTTTTCCGGCCACCGTGTCCGCGTTGATGTTGTACGACTCGCCCTCGGCGCCTACGCCGATCGGCGCGATCACCGGAATGAATCCGGCGCCGATCAACGTATCGACCACGCCGCGGTTGATAGCCTCGATTTCGCCGACGTGGCCGATGTCGATGATTTCCGGCGCCTTGAGTTCGGCAGAGTCGCGCTGGATGCGCAGTTTGTGCGCCTGGATCAGTTGCCGTCCTTCCCGGTGATACCGACCGCGCGCCCCCCAACGGCGTTGATGAGCGAGACGATGTCCTGGTTGACCAGATCCGCCGAGTACCATCTCGACGACGTCCATTGTCGCGGCGTCGGTGACGCGCATGCCGTCGACGAAGCGGGTCGGGAATGTTCAGCTTCTCGAGGAGCTCGCCGATCTGCGGCCCGCCGCCGTGGACGACGATCGGATTCATGCCGACGAGCTTCATCAGCACGATGTCGCGCGCGAACGTCTGTGTCAGCTCATCTGTGATCATCGCGTTGCCGCCGTATTTCACGACGATGCGTGGAGCCGTGGAATTTGCTGGATGTACGGCAGCGACTCGCGTGAGTACGCTGGCGACGTTCACCGCTTCGGTCGATGGAAATCGGCATCGGTTTCTACCTAGAAGTTCAGTTTCGGGATCGATCTTTTTGAGCTGGTCGCGGAATACGCTGCTGGATCCGGTCCAGCGCGCTCTGGTCGTCGGCTTCGAAACGAAGCGTCAGCACCGGACTCGTGTTGGACGGGCGCACCAGCCCCCAGCCGTCGGGGTAGTCGACCCGGATGCCGTCGATGGTAGTGAGCGTCCCATCTCCGAACTTACCTTCCTTGGACAGCCGCTCCATGACCGCGAACTTCGCCGCCTCGGTGGTATTCACTTTGATTTCCGGCGTCGAGAACGTCACCGGGAACTCGTCGAACAGTCTGCTGACTGGCATCGATTCCGCGCCAACAATTTCGAGCAGGCGCGCGGCGCTGTACAGCGCGTCGTCGAAGCCGTACCAGCGCTCGCCGAAGCAGATGTGGCCGCTGAACTCGCCGGCGAGCAACGCGCCGGTTTCCTTCAGCTTGGCCTTCATGTGCGAGTGGCCGGTCTTCCACATGATCGGTCGGCCGCCGATATTCGCTGACGAGCGAATTGAGATGACGGCTGCACTTCACGTCGAAGATGATGTCGGCGCCGGGATTGCGGCCGACGATGTCGTGCGCGAACAGCATCAGCAGCTTGTCGGGCCAGATGATCGTGCCGTTCTCCGTGACGACGCCGATGCGATCGCCGTCTCCATCGAACGCGAGGCCGAGATCGGCTTTCTCCGCCTTGACGACCGTGATGAGGTCTTCGAGATTGTGCGGGTCGGCCGGGTCCGGGTGGTGGTTCGGGAAGTTGCCGTCTACTTCGCAGTACAGCGGAACCACTTCGCAACCGAGTTCCGTGATGAGGCGGGAGCGACGCTGCCGGCCACGCCGTTGCCGCAGTCGACTACGACTTTCAACGGTTGCGCCACTGCAACGTCGCTCAGCACGCGATCGAGATAGTGCTCGACGATTTCGATTTCGTCGTACTCGCCCTCGCCATGGCTGAGCTTGTTTCCTTCGATGCGTTCGCGCAGGCGCTGGATGCGCTCCTCGGCCAGCGTCACGCCAGCCGATCATCATCTTCAGCCCGTTGTATTCGGGCGGATTGTGCGACCCGGTGATCATGATCGCCGGTGCCGGTGTCGAGCGCATGGGTCGCGTAGTACAGCAGCGGCGTCGGCACCTCGCCGATGTCGGTGACGTCGATGCCGCCTTCGGTCATGCCGCGCGCCAGCGACTTCTTCAGTGCCGGGCTCGACAGACGACCGTCGCAGGCGACGACTGCGCGCGGCAACGTTCTGCTGCTTCGCTTCAGCCGCGAATGCGCGGCCGATCCAGTAGACGACCTCTTCGGTGAGGTTCGTTTCGACGATGCCGCGGATGTCGTACGCGCGAAAGATCAACGGGTCGAGCTTCAAACCCGAGTCGCGCGGCGAGATTTCTTCTGACACTTCGATTCCAAAGTTGTTGTCGGCCGGACCTGATCGCGGACGTCGAGAAAGTCGTCCTCGTCGTCTTGCGGTTCGTCGACCGGCTCCGGCACGTCGATCGCCTTCGCGCCCGATTTCTTCTTGGGCGTTACCGCTTTCGGCGGCGTCTTACGAACGGGTGGCGGGCGCGGTTGGTCGTTCTCTGGCGGCACACGCTTCGCGTACCGGTTCGCGGCCACAGCGATCTGTTGGAACATCGACAGGTTGTAGCGATCGACGTTGCCGCCCCGACCTCTGACGATGCGCGTGACGTAGTCGAGCAGCGTTACGCCGTCACGCTCGAGCGCGCCGAACAACCGCGAATAACTCAGATACACGCCACCCAGGATCAACGCGATTAGGACGAGCAGCGGTGTCCACGTCCACGCGATGCCGACGATGTTCGGGGTCGCGGACTCGCTGGGCTTGAAGACGAGCGTCCAACGTCGGTGCGTTCAGTTTGATGCGTACCGCGGGCTCCGCCCCATCCGGCTCGTTGCCGTACTGGATGACGGTACGCGCGCGTCGCGCCTTCGAACTGCTGTTCGACCGTCACCAGTCCGAGGTTGTCGGGAAGGATCTTCAGCGGCTCGAGGAAAAAGTCCATGGAGACGGCCGCAAACAGCACGCCGGTAACCGTGCCCGCATCGGTGATCGGCCTGGCCGCATACAACATCGGGCGCTGATTGACCTGCGATGCTTCCGGGCCAACGTATTCCTGCGTTTCAGCGCGCTTGATCACATCGAGCGCGGCGAAAGAAATCGGCATCTTCGCGCTGAGATCGACCTCGGCTTTTCCTTTCGGAATGATGTCGACACGTTCGGCCGTCGAGATCAGATGCAGTCAGGCGTTGATTCTGCGCGGCGATGGTCGCGGGGTCGTACGTTGCCAGCGTCGCGATCGTTTCTTTCGCCGCCGCAGCGTCGCTCAATTCGCGTTGCAGCGCGGCGAGCCGAACGTTGAAGAAGTCTGCGAAGCTTTGTGCCTGAAGTGCTTGAGTCTGCGCGCGGTGATCTGCATTGGCGGGGCGAATGATCGTCGACCACACCAGCAATGCCGCCACGATCACTCCGACGAGCGCAATGCCGATGGCGAGCAGCGGGTACGACCAAAGGCCCTCCGTTAGAGGGAGAACTCTTCGGCCCGCGATCGGGCGTGCTCAGCGGTTCGGTGGTGTCGTCGGGTGCTCTTTCGCCACTATCTTGGAGTTCTTCTTGATAGCTTCAGGATGGTAAGGCCGAGCGCGAATGCTGGCTAGCCGGAAGCCGCTGCCGGAGTCGTTCGCGTGCTTCGATCGACACGCTGCGATGCGACGAGCGGCGTGCGATCGCACGCGCTATGCGATCGATGATCTGCGCGTGCGATTTCCGACTTGATGCCGATATCGATGCGATCTTCGCTGTCGCTCGTGATCACCGTAACGGCGTTGTCGTCGCTGTTGAATCCGATGCGATGATCAGACACGTCGTTGAGCACGATCATGTCGAGATTTTTGCGGATCAATTTGCTCGCGCGTTGGCCGTGGTGTTTTCGGTTTCTGCGGCGAAGCCGACGACGAACGGGCGTGCTCTCGCGCGCAGCGACCGTCGCGATGATGTCGGGATTCTGTACGAGTTCCAGCGAAATTCCCGCGTCGGACGTCTTCTTGATCTTCTGCGAGGCGCTTGGGCGGGCCGATAGTCGGCGACCGCAGCGACGCCGATGAAGACATCGCACGCGTCGAGTCGTGCGGCAACGGCGTCGTGCATCTGTTGCCCGGTCGATAACGTCGATACGCTTGACGCCGCTCGGCGTTGCGAGTGCCGACCGGGCCGGAAATCAGCGTGACGTCGGCGCCGGCGTCGCGCGCCGCTTCGGCGAGCGCAAAACCCTGTTTGCCGGAGCTGTGGTTGCTGATGTAGCGCACCGGGTCGATCGGTTCTCGCGTCGGGCCGGCCGTCATGAGGACGCGTTTGCCGGCGAGGGGCGTGGGCCGAAGAGGCGGAGAGCTCGCGCGCACAGCATTTCCGGCTCGAGCATGCGGCCCGGGCCCGAATTCGCCGCACGCCTGGGGGCCGTCGCCGGGACCGACGAATTCGCATGCCGTCGCTTTCGAGGCGAGCGAGATTGCGTGCGAGTCGCGGCGTGCTTCCACATCTGATGATTCATCGCGGGCGCGGCGGCGATGGGGCACGTTGCGGCGAGACAGATCGCGGTGAGCAGATCGTCCGCGAGCCCGTTGGCCAGGCGCGCCAGAGCTATGCGCCGTTGCCGGTGCGACCAGGATGCAGTCGGCCCAGCGCGCGAGTTCGATGTGCCCCATCGCGGCCTCTGCGGCGGCTGTCCCACAGATCGTCGCGGACAGGTCTTCCGGAAACCGCCTGCAGCGTCGTCGGCGTGACGAACTTCGCGGCGCTGTGCGTCATCACGACCTGCACGACCGCGCCGCGCGAGGTCAGTTGTCGCACAAGTTCAGGGGTTTTGTACGCGGCGATACCGCCGGTGATCCCCAATAGGATGTGTTTGCCGTGCGAGTGGCATTCGTCCGAGCCCGATGTGTCGGGCGGCTTACGATACCACTTCGTGGCGAGCACACACTAACCGCGCCGTGCAGCGTTCACGGGATTCTACGCATGACGATCACAGAATGGCCCGCCAGCGAACGACCGCGGGAGCGGCTGCTGACGCGTGGCGCGGACGGACTGTCCGATGCCGAGTTGCTGGCCTGCTGCTTCGCACGGGCAGCGGGTCGCCGCGACGCGGTTGAACTCGCGCGCGACCTGCTCCGCCGCTACAGCTCGTCTGCGCGCGCTGCTCGATGCGCCGATCGAGGAATTGGTGGACCTCGAGGGCATCGGCCCGGCGAAGGCAGCCACGCTCGTCGCGGCCGTGGCATTGGCCGAGCGATATCTCGCCTGTGCCGTCGCGCGCGAAGAGGTCTTTTCGCGCTTCCGCCGACGTCAGGCGTTACCTGCGCCATCGGCTCGGCGGGCGCCCGCGCGAGGTGTTCGGCGCATTGTTTCTGGATGCGCAGCACCGGTTGATCACGTTTCGCGAGATCTTTCTCGGCACGGTGGACAGCGCCACGGTCCATCCGCGCGAAGTGCTGCGGGAGACACTCGCGTTGAATGCGGCGGCCGTGATCTTCGTCCACAACCATCCATCAGGCGTTGCCGAACCGAGCACGAGCGACGTCAGGATCACCGAACGTCTGCGGCATGCTGCTGCAGCTGATCGACGTGCGGGTGCTCGACCACATCGTCGTCAGCGGCACGGAAGCGGTCTCGATGGCCGAGCGCGGCTTGCTGTAGAGGGACCCCTCTGGTATAAAACGCGACTCTTTTTTTCGGGCAAAGGCGAAATCGCCATGACTCAAGTGTGCCAAGTGACCGGTAAGCGCCCGATGAGCGGCAACAACGTGTCACACGCCAAGAACAGAACACGCCGTCGTTTCGAGCCCAATCTGCATTACCACCGCTTCTGGGTCGACGGTGAAAAGCGCTATGTACGCCTGCGCGTTTCGGCGGCCGGCATGCGGGTCATCGACAAACAAGGCATCGATGCAGTGATTGCCGATCTGCGCAAACGCGGCGAGAAGGTCTAAGACAATGCGCGACAAAATCAAAATGGTCTCGAGTGCCGGTACGGGTCATTACTACACGACCGACAAAAACAAACGGACGATGACCGACAAGCTCGAACTGAAGAAGTACGACCCGGTCGTACGCAAACACGTGATCTACCGCGAAGCGAAGATCAAGTAACCCGTTACACGTCGACTGCCTCGTTGGCTGCGCGTTTTGCGGCCAGACGCAGGTGCCCCCACGGATCCACCGTCGCCTGCCAGAGCGGGTCGATGAACGTCGTCGCCATCGTTTCGACGACGATTGCCGGTCCGTCGATGCGTTGGTGCGCGGTGAGCGTATCGCGTTCATAGACCGCTACAGTTCCGTGACCGGCAACCCCGACCCGCGTTCGAGGCTGCCCTGCTGGACGCGCAGGCAATCGGGGCAACTCGATTGTCGCACTCGGAGCCGTCAACTCGCTGCGGATGTTGACCAGTTCGACCGGCAGGTCGAGCGCGTGCCCGTACCTGGCTGCGTGCATCGTGTTGAACGTTTGTGCGGCCTCGTCCGGCGCGCTCCATGGGACGGTCAGCGTGAAGCTCTGTCCGCGATAGCGCAGGTCCACCGACCGCGCCTCATTGATGTCGTTGGCACTTGCGCCGTCGTCGATCAGCTGGCGTCGTCCTGTCTGCGACAATGCGTCGAAGTGTGCGGCGATTCCTGCCACCGAGATCGACTCGAGGGGATGGTTGATCGTCTTGATCAGCAGTCGCGTGGCGTCTGCGACCAACATACCCAATGCCGAAAATACCCCGCAGTACGCCGGCACGATGATGGCCGGAATTTCGAGCGCCTCGGCCAACGCGCAGACGTGGAGTCCGCCGGCGCCGCCGAACGAAACGAGGCAGCAGCGGCGCGGGTCGTGGCCACGTTCGAGTGAAATCAGACGCAGCGCCCGGGCCATGTGTTGATTCGCGATGTCCACGACGCCGGTGGCCGCGTCGTGGAGGCCGATTCCCAGCGGCGCCGCGATCCGCTCCATCGAGGCGATAGCGAGGTCTTTCCGCAACGCGAGCGTTCCGGCCAAACGCAGCGTCGCCGGCAAACGTCCGAGCACGACATTGGCGTCGGTGACGGTCGGCTCGATGCCGCCACGGCCGTAGCACGCCGGGCCCGGGCTTGCACCGGCCGATCTCGGACCCACGTGCAGTGCGCCCGCAGCATCGAGGTATGCAATCGAACCGCCGCCCGATGCGATCGTGTGAATGTCTGCCATCGGTACTGCGACCGGGTAGGGCCCGATCGAGCCTTCGTTCGTGATCGTGCAGGCGATCGCCCGCGAGCGCGACGTCGGTGGACGTTCCGCCCATGTCGAACGTCAGCAGGTTACGCTGGCCGATCGTCGTGCCGACATGGCGCGCGGCGGCAAGGCCTCCCGCGGGGCCGGACAACAGCAGATTCACCGCGCGCCGGCGGGCTTGCGCGGCGCCGATCGTGCCGCCGGACGATTGCATCACCACCACGGGACACGGGGCGACCGATCGAGACAACTTCTGCAGGTATCGATCGACCACCGGTCCCAACCACGCGTTGAGCCAGGTCGCGATGCCGCGTTCGAATTCTTTGTATTCCGGCAGCACTTCGGACGAACGGCAGACGAATGCAAGGTCCTGCAGAGCCGACCTCGATCGCGCGTTCGAACGCGTCGTCCACATAGCTGTAGAGCAGATTGATCGCGATCGCTTCCGGCGCGAGCGCGACGATCTGTCGCCGCAGCGCTTCGAGATCGGCAGTCGGTCAGCGCGTCGATCACGTCGCCCGTCGGTGCGATCCGTCCGCCGGTGCCGATGCACAACTCTGCCGGAACGGGGTCCGGACGTCGCGCGCGGGGCCAGCGCATACAAGTCGCGGCGCGCCTGGCGGCCGATCCGCAGCACGTCGGTGAAGCCGCGGTTCGTCACGTAAGCCGTGCGCGCGCCTTTGCCTTCCAGCGCCGCGTTCGTCGCGACCGTACTTCCGTGCACGATCGTCACGCGGCCGCCCGCGACATCGGCGCTCAAGCCGAGCTCCACGATGCCCCGTTGAATGGCCTGCGGACGGGTCCTCGGGCGTCGACAGAACTTTGTGAAGGCGAAGCGTCGCGCCGTCGAACAGCACGAAGTCGGTGAAAGTGCCTCCGGTGTCGACGCCGAGTAACATCGAAAGCGTTGCCAGATGGTGAAGTGCCGGATTGTAGCGGATGCCCGAACTCCCAGAAGTCGAGACGACCCGGCGCGGTATCGAACCCGCGATCGTCGGCAGGCGGATCACCGGCTGGCAGTTGCGGCAGCCGCGCTTTCGTTGGCCCGTTGTGCTGCCGCAGAGTCTGCGCGGCGAACGTGTCGTACGTGTACTGAGGCGGGCCAAATACCTCGTGCTCGAAACCAACCATCGAGCCGTCTATCATGCATCTGGGGATGTCCGGGAGTTTGCGGCTGATGCGCGCGGACACCCCACCGGGGCCGCACGACCACGTCGATATAGAGTTCGACGGAGCGCGGGTGCTGCGACTGACCGATCCGCGGCGGTTCGGCAGCATTCACTGCCACGACGGCGACTGGCGGGAGCATTGGCTGATAAAGGACCTGGGTATCGAGCCGCTGGACCCCGGGTTCGACGGTGACTTCCTGCACCGCGCCGCGCGGGGTCGGCGCGTTGCGATCAAAAATGCTGTTGATGGACGCCCACGTCGTCGTCGGCGTCGGCAACATATATGCGAACGAGTCGCTGTTCCGGTCAGGCATTCGGCCGCGCTCGCGGCGGGTCGCGTCAGTCGGCATCGTTGTGAGTTGCTCGCTGCGCCGTTCGGGACGTGCTGACGCAGGCGATCCGCGCAGGGGGGCACAACGCTGCGGGATTTCGTCGACGGATCCGGGAAGGAGTGGCTATTTCAGCCAATCGCTGAACGTCTATGGTCGCGAAGACCAGCCCTGCTACCAATGCGGAGCCTTCTCAAGGGGTTACGGATCGGGCAACGGGCGACCGTCTACTGTCCGAAGTGCCAACAATGACGCGAAAAAGCCCCTGGCCTGGTGTTACAGTTCGGCGTCCCAAGGAGATTCGAGACGTTTCGCCATGCTGAATTTCATCAAGAGTCGCGCGTTGACGGTTCTTGTCGTTGCGGCGATCGGCGCGACAGTGTGCCTGCATTCGCGGACCCGGCGGAATATCCGAACGACTGTGCGATGGCAGGAGACCTGCTGGTTGCGCGGCCGTTCGGACTGGTCTGGACGGTTGCAGGGAGTCGGCGATTTTCATCGTGAGCCTGCCGTTTACTGCGATGGCCGGCAACGTCAAAGAAGCGGCCGACACGTCTGGTCGTCGGGCCGGCCAAAGAGACGTTCGTTCGTTGCCTCGGCTGCATCAACAGCGGCCGTTACCAGGATCCGAACGAAGTCGGCCAATAGACGTAGGTGACTAGGGCTTTCGGCCGGGTTGTTTGCCCGGTTGGCTCTGCAGCGCTTCGGCGACGATCGGGTCGACGAACTTCGATACATCGCCGCCCAGTGACGCGATCTCCCGTACCAGGGTCGAAGAGATGAAAGAACAACTCTTCGACGGGAGCAGGAACACGTATTCGATCGACGGGTTCGAGTTCGGTGTTCATTTCCGCCATCTGAAACTCGTATTCGAAGTCCGCCATCGTGCGCAGAGCCGCGCAGGATGAAGCGGGTGCCCATCGTGTTCGCGTAGTCGACCAGCAAGCCATGGAAACGGTCGACCTTGACTCGTTTGCCGAATGGGGCCAGGACGCGTTCGCATAGCCTGATGCGGTCGAGCAGCTGATCCGATCCGGCTTTTTGCGCCGACGTTCCGATCGCCAGGATCACCTGATCGAAAAGGTTGAGCGCCCGATTCACCAGGTCCGTATGGCCGTTCGTGATCGGGTTGAAAGTCCCCGGATAGATCACTGTTTTCAAGATTCCCGTCCCCACGAGGAAGGCCGCGATGGTATCGGAAAATCGATCGCAACCTCAAACCGGCGTTCACCAATCGGGACTGAACGTCGCCAGTGCGGGTGGTCTTCACGATCTGTCCAGCGGTCGAGATGCGGCAGAATCGATGGGCACTCGATTCCACATACACGATCGATTCGGTGTGCAGATGTGCACCTTCGCGCAGGACTCGAGGCTTCGTTCGAGCAAGTTCGAGTCGAACGGCGGGTCGAGAAACACGATATCCCAAGAGCGATTGTTTCTGCGCAGGAAGTCGAGCGCCGAGGCGCGCGGATGGTGCAGTCGGTTGCACCGATGTGCGCGCGCGCTTTCCTGTAACGCGCGGATCAACGGTTGGATCGTCGTCGATGAGCGTCACCTCCGCTGCGCCGCGAGACAGCGCTTCGAATCCGAGCGCACCGGACCCGGCAAACAGATCGAGACAACGTGCGCCGTCGATCCAAGGCGCCAACCAATTGAACACGGTCTCACGCGCGCGATCGGGTGTGGGGCGCAGCGTCGGGCGGTCTGGGAATGCGAGCTTTCGTCGCCTCCACTTACCGCTGATAATGCGCACCTCGTTCACCGCTTGCCTCGTAGGTCGAGCACGTGCAACAGGATCAAAGAGAGCGATTGTGGGCCAAAACGACGAGAACACCGAGCGAGGGTTCCTTCGCCGTTTGCGCGGTGGACTCGCTAAGACCCGTACCGCAACTGGCGGCCGGGATCGGCAATCTGTTGCTCGGCAAGAAGGCCATCGACGACGAGGTTCTCGCCGCGCTCGAAAACAGTCTGTTGCGCGCCGATGTCGGCATCGAGGCGACCCAGCGCATCATGGATGCGCTTGCCCAGAGGGTAAAACGCAAACAACTTGCTGATACGGAGGCGTTGTTCGACGCGCTGCGCGCGGAACTGGTCGAACAGCTTCGGCCGATCGCGCGGCCGCTCGTCATCGAGACTGCGAAACGCCCCTTCGTGATATTGGTGGTGGGAGTCAACGGTGCGGGCAAGACGACGACGATCGGCAAACTCGGGCCAGCGGCTCAAGTCGGAAGGCAAGTCCGTGCTTGTTGGCGGCGGGGGATACGTTTCGTGCCGCGGCGGTCGAGCAGCTTACGCGGTGGGGCGAGCGAAACGACATTCCGGTCAGTGGCGCAACAACAGGGTTCCGACAGCGCGTCGGTAGTGTTCGACGCGGTGCGGTCGGGTCAGGCGCGCGGCGTGACGTGGTGCTTGCCGATACGGCGGGACGCTTGCAGGCGAAAACCAATCTCATGGAAGAACTCGCGAAGATCAAACGCGTCGTGTCCAAGCTCGACGCGAGCGCGCCGCATTCCGTTCTGCTGGTGCTCGACGGCGGCGTCGGGCAGAACGCGCTTTCGCAGGTGAAGGAGTTCGACGCCGCGGTAGGGCTGACCGGGCTCGTGGTGACCAAGCTCGACGGGACGGCGAAGGCGGGTGTGCTGTTCGCCATTGCGAACACCAGCCGACTGCCCGTGCATTTCGTCGGCGTCGGCGAAGCGTCGGATGATCTGAGTCCGTTCGAACCCGAGCGTTTCGTCGACGCATTGCTGGCCCGCGACGCGGACTGATCGATGGCGCAGATCGAATTCCGCGACGTGACGAAGCGATTCGACAACGGCACCGAGGCGCTGCGTACGTTTCGTTGCAGCTTCGAAGAGGGCTCGATGACGTTCCTGACGGGCCACTCGGGTGCCGGCAAAGAGCACGTTCCTTGCGTCTGCTGTTGCGTCTCGACGCGCCGACGCGCGGGCAGATCTTCGTCAACGGCGTGAACATCGCGCAACTTCCGGACCGTCGAATCCCGATGTATCGACAGAACATCGGCGCGGTGTTTCAGGACCATCACTTGCTTGGCGCACCAACCGTCTACGACAACGTCGCGTTGCCGCTGCGCGTGAGCGGGATGCCTGAGCGGGACGTTGTCGCGCCGGGCGCGGGCCGCGCTGTCGCGAGTCGGGCTGCTCGAGAAAGAACGCATGCTGCCGCCGCACCTGTCGACCGGCGAGCAGCAGACGAGTCGGGATTGCGCGGCGCTGTCGTCAATCGCCCGCGACTGCTGCTGGCGGACGAACCAACCGGCAATCTCGATCCCGGAACTGTCGCGCGACATCATGCGGCTGTTCGAGCAGTTCCAGGAGGTCGGCACCACCGTGATCATCGCAAGTCATGAACGCGAGCTCATCGCAGCGATGGGGAAGCCGATCGTCGAGCTGTCCCATGGCGCGCTCGCAGACGCGGCCAACGACTCCGATGGCGACGCGACGAACGCCGCGACTGATCCGTGGGGACGCGGCGCGGGACGCAAGACCGCGGCCGGACGGCTCGTTGGTCGCGGGACCATCGGCGCGTGGCGCGAGACAGCCTGATCTTCGTCAGCCAGCGTTTCTGGACCAGCTTGCTGGTCTGGCTGCTGATCGGCATTGCGCTCGCGCTGCCGGGCGGCCTGTATCTGCTGCAGACGAATCTCGCGGCGATGAGCGACAGTTGGGAGGGTCGGCCGGGAATCACGGTTTATCTTGCGCGTGGACGCAGACGTCAGATCGGTCGAGCACTGCGTGACCAGCTCTCGGACGACCCCGACGGTGCGAGCGCGTGACGTTGATCTCCGCGGATGCCGGCGCTTGGCGGAGTTCGAAAAGTTCACCGGATGTCAGCGACGCGTTGGCGCACCTGAAAAGAATCCGTTGCCGGCCTCGCTGCGGGTGGTGCTGAAGGTCGGTACCGACGCCGCAGCGCTACGAGGCGCTTGCCGCACGACTGCGGGCACGAGACGGGTGTTGACGAGGTGGGCGTCGAGAAAACCTGGCTCGAACGTGTACAGGCGATGACCGGTCAGTGCGTGCGACGGCTGAGTTGGGTGCTGGCGGCGATGTTTGCGGTCGGGGCGGTCCTGGTGACGGCGACATCGGTGCGGCTGGCCATCGAGGCCCGGCTCGAGGAGCTGCGGGTGATGAAGCTGGTCGGCGCCACGGACAGCCTACATCCGCCGTCCGTTTCTCTATTTCGGGCTGCTCTATCGGTCTCGGCGGCGGCGATCGCCGGCGCCATGCTGATCAGCGCGGTGCTCGGCATTCTCGAGGCGCCGCTCGCGGCGCTGCTCGGCAGTTACGGTCAGACGTCTCGATCCCAGCGGCGTTCGAACGTGCTGTTTTTCGCCGTCCTGGTGGTAGTCGGGGGGCGTACTCGGGGTTGCCGGGGCGCTGCTCGCGGCGCGCCAACGCCTCGCGCACCTCCAGGTCGTTTGACCCTCAGATCCACGAAGAGATCCTCTGATCCGGGAACCCAACGGCTGGTTAGCACTCTAATACGGAGACTGCTAATATCGCAGACGTGTTACTGGAGGTAGCAACGATGACACAACTTACTGGCTTTCAACAGTCTCTCGCCGGGCAGGGATTTGAACGCGTATGTCCAGACGGTGAGTGGGTTCCCGATCCTGAGCGCCGAAGAAGAGAAGGCCCTGGCCGAGCGTTTCTATTACGAGAACGACCTCGATGCCGCGCGCAAGCTGGTGCTGTGCCACCTGCGATTCGTCGTGCACCTGGCGCGCAGCTACGCCGGGTACGGCCTGTCGCACGGCGACCTGATCCAGGAAGGCAACGTCGGCCTGATGAAGGCCGTCAAGCGCTACAACCCGGAGGTCGGGGTGCGCCTGGTCTCGTTCGCGGTCCATTGGATCAAGGCCGAGATGCACGAGTTCATCCTGCGCAACTGGCGGATCGTCAAAGTCGCCACGACGAAGGCGCAGCGGAAGCTGTTCTTCAACCTGCGCAGCAGCAAGCACAAGCTCGGCTGGCTGAGCCAGGCCGAGACCGAAGCAGTCGCGCGAGATCTGGGCGTTTCGCCGGAAGTCGTCACGCAGATGGAAGGGCGCTTGTCGGCGCACGACATGGCGTTCGACGGCGAGTCCGATGACGAAGACGATGCGTGGACGGCGCCGTCGCAGTATCTCGAATCGACCGGCGCGGATCCGGCCGAGGTGGTTGCCGATCAGCGAACTGTCGTCGAGCCTCGAGCGATAGCCTCGGCGGTCGCGATGCGAGCGCTCGATGCGCGCAGCCGCGACATCCTCGAAAGCCGCTGGCTCAGCGACGAGAAGTCGACGTTGCACGAACTGGCGGCGCGCTACGACGTATCGGCCGAGCGCATCCGTCAGCTCGAGAAGAACGCGCTCAAGAAGCTGAAGAACGCGATGCAGGAGACGGTGGTCGCGGCTTGACCGATCGTCGCACGGTCTAACTGTTAAGGTGGCGACAAACCACTTTCAGCGGGTGACCGGTGCAGTTGTCCCGACTATTCCTCACGCGGGTGCCGGCAGTGGCGGCATCGCGGTGGTGCTCGGCGCCTTCGCCGCTCACGGATTGAAAGCGCGACTCGATGCCGCCTCGCTCAGCACGTTTCAAACCGGTGTTACCTATCAGTTCTTCCATAGCCTTGCGTTGTGTCGTCGTGGCGCTATGGCTTGCGGCAACTGGCGAGAGAAGAAACGCGTGGGGTGATCGCAGGCGATTGCAGGAATCGCGTTCGTCGTCGGGATCGCTGCTGTTCTCCGGCAGTCTGTACGCGCTATCGCTGGGCGGACCGACGATGGCTCGGACCGATCACTCCGCTGGGTGGTCTCGCATTCATCGTCGGCTGGCTGACGTTCGCTTGGAGCGCCTGGCGCAATTGACGGCGAATTGAAACGGGCCGCGTCTATATCCGGCAGGCAGGGCCGGATGACGCGCGCGCAATCGCGGGCGCTGCGGAACTGCTCGAGCACTATCAGATCCCTGTCAGTACGGATGCGCAAGACTGGGACGCGCATTTCGGTCGACGCGCGCCGCTCGTGTTCGAGATCGGTTTCGGCATGGGCCACGCGTTGCTGGAAACTGCGCAGCAGTCATCCCGATTGGAACTGTGTGGGTGTCGAAGTGTATCGCCCCGGCATCGGCGCTTTGTTCAACGCGGTCGAAGACGGCGGGGCTCGTCGAACGTGCGCGTCATCGAAGGTGACGCGCGGGCGGTACTCGCCAACATGATCACAGAGGGGGCGCTGCAGCGGGTCATGGTGTTCTTCCCAGACCCATGGCCCAAGTCCAAACATCACAAGCGCCGATTGATCAACGCGGAGTTCGCGGCGTTGGTTGCACGCCGGCTGAGTTCGAACGGCGAACTACAGGTCGCAGCGACGGATTGGGAGCATTACGCCGAGGCGATGCGTGAGGTTCTCGATGCTGAGCCGGGCCTGGAGAATCTCGCGGGGGACAGGTCAGTTTGCGACCCGCAACGAAGAGCGTCCAACGACCCGTTTCGAGGCGCGCGGCGTTCGGCTGGGCCACCACGTTTGGGATCTGGCCTATCGTAAGCGTGAGCTCAGATGAACTCGCCGACGACGGTATCGAGATAGCGGAGACCGAGTTCGGTTACCGCGAGGCGATCGCGCTGCACGAGACCCTGCGCACGCACCTTCTCCCACGTTGCATCAATCTCCGAGAACGGCATCCTGTTCGTTGCTCGAACAGGCGCAATCTACGCCGTCGATCAAGCGCAAGCGCGTTCAGCAGAAATTCGCCAGGTCGCGCCTCAACGGAAACGTCTGGCCTCCGAACGGAGTCGCTTTGGCATTCAGAGCCGAGATAGCGCGCCGGTGCGAGCGGCTTGCTGGTGCGGATGATCGTGCCGCGGATCGGCAAATGTGATCTTGCCGTGCGCGCCGGCACCGATGCCGAGATAGTCGCCGAACATCCAGTAGTTGACGTTGTGTCGTGCCGCCTCACCCTCGCGCGCGAACGCCGACACTTCATAGCGTCGCAAGCCGGCGGCGGCGAGGCTCGCGAATCCCGCCGATTCGATCGCACCGAGTTCGTCCTCGTCCGGCAGCGGTGGCGGATGCTGAGCGAACTCCGTACGCGGCTCGATAGTCAGCTGGTACCACGAGACGTGCGAAGCGCCAAGCACCAACGCTTTTCGCAGATCGCTCACTGCGTCATCTGCGGTTTGTCCCGGCAGACCGTGCATCAGATCGAGATTGAAGCGATCGAACCGCGCAGCTTTTGCCGCTTCGACAGCACGCTCGATGTCGTCGGGATTGTGGATCCGCCCTAGCGCCTCGAGATTCGTTGAGCTGAACGACTGTGCACCGATTGACAGCCGATTGACTCCCGCAGCTCGATAGGCAGCGAAGTTCTCTTCATCGACGGCGCCCGGGTTTGCTTCGAGCGTTATTTCTACATCCGTGGCGAGTGCCGCTCGATTGCGAATGCCGTCCAACAGTTGCTGCAATGGTGCGACCGGAAATCAGACTCGGTGTGCCGCCACCGATGAAGATCGTCTCAATCGTTCGCTGCGGCACGGATTTCAGATCCATATCCAGGTCGCGCAGCAGTTGGTCAAGGTATGCTCGATTCCGGCAAGGCGCCCTTTGCCGGATGCGAATTGAAATCGCAGTAGGGGCATTTCCGTACGCACCACGGAAAGTGGACATACAGCGACAGCGGCGGCGTTTGCAGCATGGTCTAGGTGCGACGCATCTCGTCCAGGACAGAGCGAACCTCGTCGACCAGAAGCGCGGCGGCCTTACCGCGATGGCTGATGCGATTTTTCACGGACGGCGGCAACTGCGCGGCAGTCTGATCGAGACCATCCACGAGAAAGTGCGGGTCGTATCCGAATCCCAAGTCGCCCATCGGCTGATCGACGATGCGTCCGCTCCATGTCGCGGACGCAATGAGCGGCGCCGGATCCTCCGCGTTGCGCAGGAATACCAGGCAGCAGAAGAAATAGGCGCTTCGGTTGGTCACACCGCGTAGTGCTTCGACAAGCTTCCTGTTGTTCGCAGCCGAGTCGGATGGCGATCCCGCATACCGCGCCGACAATACTCCCGGTGCGCCGCCAAGTGCCGCCACCACCAGACCGGAATCGTCGGCAATGGCAGGCAGCTTGCTCGCTGCCGCCGCATGCCGTGCTTTGATCAGTGCGTTCTCGACGAACGTGATGGCGGTCTCGTCGGCATCCGATACACCGAGTTGTCCCTGCGCGCAAAGCGTTACTCCGAGCGGTGCCATGATCGCATTCAGCTCTTTGAGCTTCCCCGCGTTGCCGCTCGCGAGCACCACATTCACGGAGCTATGCCTTCGAACACCTGCTGTTGGAACTGCAACTCCATCGGCGCGCGACCGGGCACCGTGATCGTCACTCTGAAGCGCAACACGTCCTGGTCCGTGTATCGCAGTGGCGCGATGTAATAAATCGCATCGCCTTCCTTGGTCTCCGTGAACTGCAATGGCGCGGTCTGGCTGAGCAGATTGATCGTCGTCCCCGTAACCTCTCCCTGCAGCGCCACCCCTTTCTCGTCAATAACCGACAGATTGAGAATGGCGCGATCGCTGGCACGAACCACGTTGTAACGAGCTGCGATGTCGGGCTCCAGGAACAACGTGTTCACTACGATGTAGTGAACATTAACGCCGTTGAACGACTTGAACTGATCGGCTGCCGCCGGTAGCGCGAAAAGCAGGACCATCGACATGAATGCACGGCGAATCATTGCGGACGTCCCAGGTGATAGAACGCTGTGGTTCCCATGAGATTCGGGAATTGGCTCATCAATGAGTGGTTCACGTAGTCGCTGTCGACGACGAGACGTTTGATCACGCGCAACCGTTTCATTGCGCACAACGCCTCGAAATCGGCGAACGTGCACAGATGGATGTTCGGCGTGTCGTACCACCGATGCGGCAGGTGTTTCGCCACAGGCATCCGGCCTCGCGAAGCGAGATACAACCGGCAGCGCCAGTGCGCGAAGTTGGGAAACGTCACGATGCACTCGCGCCCGATGCGCAACATCTCGTCGAGCATCACGTCGGGTCGCTTGACGCTCTGCAACGTGTCGGTCATGACGACGAGATCGAAGCTGTCGCTCGGAAAATTCGTCAGACCCTGGTCGAGATCCTGTTCGATCACGTTGACACCGGCGGTGATGCAACTCGTGATCATCTCCGGATCGATCTCGAGGCCGTAGCCGTTGACGCCCTTGGTGCGC
The DNA here is from genome assembly GCA_963822125.1 of uncultured Gammaproteobacteria bacterium. Taxonomy (GTDB): domain Bacteria; phylum Pseudomonadota; class Gammaproteobacteria; order Pseudomonadales; family Azotimanducaceae; genus DATJGR01. The sequence continues at coordinate 124,966 of CAWGGQ010000024.1, forward strand.
CGCAAATGCGCGAGCAGTTCGCCGTCGCCGCAGCCGAGGTCGAGCACGCGCGAATCGGCGGTAACGAGATCGGCGATGATGGATATATCCGGTCGCATCACGCGTTCACTCGTTCGGCCACGCGTCGCAGATACGCGCTCAGCACACTGAAGTAGCGCGGAACCTGCAGCAGGAAAGCGTCGTGTCCGTGTGGTGTATCGATGACCGCGCTGACGACATTCTTCCGTGCTGCGATCAATGCGTCGACGATTTCCTTAGAGCGCGCCGGCGCGAAGCGCCAGTCGGTAGTGAACGAGAGCACCAGGAAGTCGCTCTGTGCACGCCTCAATGCGGCAACGAGGTCATCGTTGAAATCGCGTGCCGGATCGAAATGGTCGAGCGCGCGCGTCATCAGCAGGTAGGTGTTTGCATCGAAGCGCTGCGAGAACGAACGGCCCTGATGATGCAGATAGCTCTCTACCTGGAACTGCACGTCGCCTGCCGCCGCGAGATCGCCTGACTTCAACTCGCGGCCGAATTTGTCGCGCAGGCCATCGTCTGATTGATACGTGACGTGTCCGAGCATGCGAGCCAGCATGAGACCACGCGCCGGATTGTTCGCAGTGTCGAGATAACGTCCACCGAGGAACTCGGGATCGGAGACGATGGCCTGTCGTGCAATTTCATTGAATGCGATGTTCTGTGCCGAGAGGCGCGATGCCGAAGCAATCAACACCGCGTGCGAGACGCGATCCGGAAAGTCGATCGCCCACTGCATTGCCTGCATTCCGCCGAGGCTGCCGCCGATGATCGCAGCCCAGCGAACGATGCCTAGCGCGTCCGCCAAAAGGGCTTGCGTGGCGACCCAGTCCCGCACCGTCACCACCGGGAAGTCAGGTCCGTAAACTCGGCCCGTTTCCGGATTGATCGAACGTGGTCCGGTGCTGCCGTTGCAGCCACCGAGGTTGTTGAGGCTCACCACGTAGAAGTGATTCGTGTCGATCGGCTTGCCGGGACCGATGCAGTTGTCCCACCAGCCGGGCCGCTCGTCGTCGGTGCTGTGATAGCCGGCCGCATGGTGATGTCCCGACAGCGCGTGACAGATGAGCACCGCGTTCGAACGCGCGGCGTTCAGCTGGCCGTACGTTTCATACACGAGATCCATGCGCGGCAGGACGCGCCCGCAAAGCAGCGAAACAGGCTTTTCGAAAGCCAGGTGCTGCGGCGTAACGAGCCCAACGGAATCGGCAGGGATACGGTCGTGCATAGGACGGCGGAGTCTAAATCAATTTCGGTCAGTACAAGAACGATGGAAGCGCCAGCAACAGATCGTCGCTGGCGCGCCGCCGCGCGGCTACATCAGCAAACTGGTGAAGATTGCCGGCAGTAAGTAGTCGCGGACTAAGATCAGGATCATGAAGACGAGAATCGGCGAAAAATCGAGACCGCCGAGGGGTGGAATGAGTCTTCGAGCCGGCGCGAGGATTGGCTCCGTGACCTGCGATAGCAATGCGGCGGCCGGGTGATAGGAACCGGGCGCGAGAAAGCTGAGCACGATCACGACGATCAACGCAAACCAATACACCGTGAGCAGCAGCCGCAACGTGTCGAAGAGCCCGATGCCGAACAGCTGAACCATGCCGGGCATGTATTGCGACTGAATGCCGATGGTCAGCGTGTGTGCGAGCACTTTGATGAGCCAAGCGGCGAGGAATGCGGAAAAGTCGAGGTTGCGATAACCCGGTATCACCATGCGCAATGGGCGAAGAATCGGATCGGTGGCCTTTACGATGCCCTGCGATATCGGGTTGTAGAAATCGGCGCGGCTCGCTTGAAGGATCAGGCGTGCGAGAAACAGAAAGCAGACGACGTCGAAGACTGTGTCGACGATGAAGACAAGTGGGTTCATTCAATACAATCCTGACTCGACTTCGAGATGCCGCTGCTGCTGTCGATTCTGTCTAACGATGCGGCGTGTGTCACTGAGCGGCGAACTCCTTTGCCAGTTCAACCGACCGCTGCCCCGCTTCGCATACCGCCCGCTCGATCAGGGCTCGACCCTGCCCGCCGTCTAGAACCGAGATCGCCCGTTCGGTTGTGCCGCCAGGCGAGGTGACGTTGCGACGCAGCTCTGCGGGTGCGATGGCGCTTTCGTTCGCCATAACCGCAGCGCCGTAGGCGGTCTTGAGTGTCAGCGTGCGCGCAGTCTCTGCGTCGAGACCCAGCGCGATACCCGCATCGATCATCGCTTCCATCAAATAGAAGAAGTACGCGGGTCCGCTTCCCGAAACCGCGGTAACGGCGTCGATGGCCGATTCCTGCTTCACCCAGATGACGTGGCCGGCGGCCGCGAGAATAGACTCCGCTGCCGTTGCCTGCTGCGCCGTGACGTGCTCGTTGGCAAACAACGCGGTAACGCCGGCGCCATAGAGCGCTGGAGTATTCGGCATGCAACGAACGATGCCCACTCCCTTTGGTGACCATCGCGCAAGCGCGTTGCTCGGAACTCCCGCCGCGATCGAGATCAGCAGCTGGTCTGAGCGTAGAGCGTTGTTCAGATCCTGCACCACGCTGCGCATCACTTGCGGTTTAACCGCCAGCACGATCGATGCGGCTCGTTCCACCGCGCGCGCGTTGGAGTCGACGACCTCGACACCGAGCGCGGCCATGCCGGCTCGTTGGGAAGCGTCGGGGTCGGCCGCAACGATCGCAGCCGCAGGATAGCCGTGTCGCAGAAGTCCACCGACGAGGCTCTTCGCCATGTTGCCGGCGCCGATAAAAGCGATTTTGTCAGCCATCGCTGCGTGCTCCGCGCGGTCCGAACAATGCCGTGCCGATTCTGATCATGGTCGCGCCTTCCGCAATCGCGGTTTCGAAGTCCTGTGTCATGCCCATCGACAATGTATCCCAATGCGTTGCGCCAATAGGCTTTGCACGCTCGAACAACTCGCGCATCCGGCGGAACGCAGTGCGTTGCGCCTCGGGGTCGACTTCAGGGCGTGGAATCGACATGAGCCCGCGCAAACGGATGCGCGGCAGCTTCAGTACATGCGGCGCAAATTCTGCCAGAGCGTCCGGTGCGATACCCGCCTTCTGTGGTTCGTCGTCGATGTTGACCTGTATCAGTACGTCGAGAGCGTCGGCGTCGTCAGGGCGCTGATCCGATAAACGCTGTGCGATCTTGGCGCGATCGAGCGTCTGCACCCACTGAAAGTGGTGCGCGATGTCGCGCGTTTTGTTCGACTGGATCGCGCCGATGAAATGCCACTGCAACGACAGGTCGCGAAGTGCGTCGATCTTCGGCAATGCATCGTTCAGGTAGTTCTCGCCGAATTCAGTGATGCCGCAGGACACGGCCGCTCGAATCGTCTCGGCAGATTGCGTCTTGGATGCGCCCACCAGCCGGATCGAGTCGCGTACACGACCATTTCGTTGGGCGGCTTCTGCAATGCGCTTCTGGACGGCGGTGACGTGGTTGCTGATCGAGTGCATGGTGGTTGTGTAAACGGCGTCGCAGTTTAGCGATGCAGGGTGGGAGCGTCATCCATCGGCCATGTGCAACCGTGGGGGGAGGTAATACTATACGGTCACTCTCCACGGACTCTCTTACCAACGGAGAGCACGCGCAGAAAGGGATTGCTACTGCTATGGATATCACCGAGCTTCTCGCTTTCAGCGCCAAGCAGGGCGCCTCTGACCTGCACTTGTCGGCGGGCTTGCCGCCGATGATCCGCGTCGATGGCGACGTACGACGCATCAACCTGCCGCCGCTCGAACACCGTGAAGTTCATGCGCTCGTCTACGAGATCATGAACGACAAGCAGCGGAAGGACTACGAAGAATTCCTCGAGACCGACTTTTCGTTCGAAGTGCCGGGGGTCGCGCGGTTTCGCGTCAATGCGTTCAACCAGAACCGCGGTGCCGGCGCCGTGTTCCGAACGATTCCATCGAAGGTACTCACGATGGAAGACCTCGGCATGGGTCAGGTCTTCAAAGACGTGTCGATGGCGCCGCGCGGTCTCGTGCTCGTTACGGGTCCGACCGGTTCCGGTAAGAGCACGACGATGGCGGCGATGGTCGACTTCATCAACGACAACCGCTACCAGCACATCCTCACGATTGAAGACCCGATCGAATTCGTTCACGAGAGCAAAAAGTGCCTCGTCAACCAGCGCGAAGTACACCGAGATACGCACGGCTTCTCTGAAGCATTGCGGGTGGCGTTGCGGGAAGACCCCGATGTCATTCTCGTAGGCGAGATGCGCGACCTGATCACGACACGCCTCGCACTCACTGCAGCAGAAACGGGACACCTGGTGTTCGCTACGCTGCACACCACGTCGGCGTCGAAGACCATCGACCGGATCATCGACCAGTTCCCGGCCGAGGAAAAAGACATGGTGCGGTCGATGCTTTCCGAATCGCTGCAGGCGGTCATTTCACAAACGCTGCTGAAGCGCGTGAATGGCGGGCGCGTTGCTGCGCACGAAATCATGATTGCGACGCCGGCCATTCGTAACCTGATCCGCGAAGGCAAAGTCGCACAGATGTATTCGGCGATTCAGACCAGCGCCGCCACCGGTATGCAGACGCTCGACCAGTGTCTGCAAGGGCTCGTGCAGCGCCGCGTCATCGGCCGCGAAACGGCGCGCGAAATCGCGAAAATTCCAGAGAGCTTCTGAGGTGACCGATGGAGTTCGATAAGTTACTGAAGCTGGTGGTCGAGAAAGGGGCATCCGACCTCTTCATCACCGCCGGTCGTCCGCCAACGATCAAGATCAACGGCAAATTGTTCGCCGCATCGAAGAACGCGTTGTCGCCCGAACAGTCGCGCGAGATCGTGCTCGGCGTTATGAACAAAGACCAGCAGGACGCATTCAAACGCGATCACGAATGCAACTTCGCGATCAACACGCGCGGCCTCGGCCGGTTCCGCGTCAGTGCCTTCTATCAGCGCAACCTGATCGGCATGGTGTTGCGTCGAATCGAAGTGAACATTCCGAAAGTCGCGGAGCTCGGCTTGCCGCCGATTCTCGAACAGCTCGCGATGACGAAGCGCGGCTTGATCATTTTCGTGGGTGCCACCGGAACCGGTAAGTCGACGTCGCTCGCCGCGATGATCGGCCACCGGAACGAAAATTCCAGCGGCCACATCATCAGCATCGAAGACCCGATCGAGTACATCCACCAGCATCGCGGCTGCATCATCACGCAGCGCGAAGTCGGAATGGACACTGACAGTTTCGAAGTGGCGCTGAAGAACACACTGCGACAGGCGCCCGACGTCATCATGATCGGCGAGGTGCGTCAGCGTGAAACGATGGAACAGGCGGTAACGTTCGCCGAAACGGGCCACTTGTGCTTGTGCACATTGCACGCCAACAACGCCAACCAGGCGCTCGACCGCATCATTCACTTCTTCCCGAGTGATCGGCACGATCAAATCTGGATGGACCTGTCGCTGAACCTGAAAGCGATCATCGCGCAGCAGCTGATCCCCACCATCGACGGTCAGGGTCGCCGCGCGGCGGTGGAGGTGCTCATCAACACGCCGTTGATGGCCGACCACATTCGCAAAGGCGAAGTGCATCTGCTGAAAGAGTTGATGACGAAGTCCACCGAACTCGGCATGCAGACGTTCGACCAGGGCCTTTATCGTTTGTACAGCGCCGGCGAGATTTCGTACGACGCGGCGCTCACGCACGCCGACTCGGCAAACGACTTGCGCCTGATGATCAAACTTGGTGCGGATGCCGCGGGGCAGGAGTCGCTGACGGCAGCGGCGGGCAACCTGACGCTCGAAGATACCGAGTCGTCGTTCAACTATCGTCGCTGAGCAACGCCAGCCGGATATCTCTCGCTATCCCGTCGTGTCTCTAAGATACGTTTCGGCTATGAGCCGCGCCGCAATCGCGTGCTGTTCGTCGATATCGCGCGACAGCCCGCGGGCCTCGAAGCTGGTCAATCGCTCGTCGACGAGTTCCACGTTCAGCCCATAGCGTGCTTCCAGCTTCTTAGCGAAGCGTTTCGCCCTCAGCGCCATGTCGCTGAGCGTGTCATCCATGTTCAATGGTAATCCGACAAGCAGCACTCCGGGTTGCCATTCCCGCATCAGTGCATCGACGGCATCCCAGTCCGGTACGCCGTCGCGCGCGCGCACGGTGCCCAGTGCGCTTGCCGTGTGTGTGATGGTCTGGCCGGTCGCAACGCCGATGTTGCGCAATCCAAAATCGAAGGCGAGAACGGTCGACGGACGCTTCGCGGTCACGCGCGTCCGGCTTGGTTCGCAATCAGCCGAAAGTCGATGCCGAGCGACGCCGCGGCTTTGTTCACCCGTTGGTCGAACGGTACGTCGAACAGGATGTTCACGTCTGCCGGGACAACTGAGCCACGTATTTTCGAGCATCTCGTTTTCGAGTTGACCGCTGCCCCAGCCCGCGTACCCGAGCGCCACGATATAACGTCTCGGCGCATTGCCGCCGCCGATGGCTTCGAGTGTCTGGCGCGCCGTGCTCAGCATCAGCCCATTGCCTAACGGCAGGCTCGCGTCGTACTGCACCTCGTCGCTGTGAAGAATGAAGCCGCGCTCCGTCTTTACAGGTCCGCCTTCCATAACCGGCTGATCCGATGAGACTGTTCCGCTGATGCCGAGTTGTTCGAGCAGTTCAGCTACGCTGAGTTTCATCGGCCGGTTCACCATGAACCCCATCGCGCCTTCTTCGTTGTGTTCGCACACGTACGTGATGGTGTTGCTGAAGTAGTCGCTCGCGCTGGCTCGGCATCGCGAGCAGAAAGTGGTGCTTCAGACAGGTATCGAGTGCCATGGCGCGCGGATCATAGCAGGTGGCGGGACCTGCTCTAGGACGACGAGTAGTGGTTCTTTCGGAATTGCCAAGTGCGAATGATTTCGAGTACGTCCGTGGATTGCCGCATCTCTTCCGGGAACGGCGCGAACGGCGCCGCCTGGCGAACGATGCGAATGGCCGCGTCGTCGAGCACTTTGAAACCGGACGAATCGAGAATGCGCACGTCTTTCAGTCCGCCGTCGGGCGTAATCGACACCATCAACCGCAGGCTGCCGTACAGCTGATCGCGGCGCGCCTCTTCCGGGTAGTTGAGGTTGCCGACCGTCTCCACCTTGCGTCGCCACGACTGCAGGTAATACGCGTCCACCGCCGCGCGCGCCGAAACGCTCGTCAGCCGGCGCACGCGCGGTGATTTCGCTTCGGTGTTCGACTCGAGATCGACCTGTGCTTCGAGGCTCGCAATTTCCTGGCTGAGGTCCATGAGGCGTCGTTGATCAGTTGGCGACAGACGCGGTTCCACGGCGTCCTGCGGAGAGTCGATCGGAGCTTGTTCGTCGCGAGCGGACGAGGTGGTCAGCGTCGCGCGCGCGGCAACTGCGCTCTTCCTGAGGCGTCGGGTCCGAAGCGACCTGGTGAACTGCGCTGTCGTGGAAGTCTGCCGTTTCAGTGGTGGTGGTTTCGCGAGCCTCGGCGGCATCGCCGCTGCCCAGTTGGTTCGACTGCGCCAGAAAGTCCGCCTTGTCGGGCGTCAGTGCGGTCGTCGTGCTGGGCCAGCGTTACTTCGATGGTCGGCGACCGCGTATGGTCCACGTGCCAGGCGAACCCGACGCCGAGGATCAGCGCTGCATGCAGGGAGGCCGCAAGGAAAACGGTGAAGGACAACCGGTCCCGCGGGGTGATGACCGCATCCATGTTCTTATCTTCTCGAGTCGCTTCAGCGCCGCTAGCGGCGCGCCCGCTCGTTGAGCTTTGCATCGATGCAATCAATGAGTTTAGCGGCAATATCGAGGCCGAACTGTGCATCGAGTTCGCGAATGCACGTCGGGCAGGTGACGTTCACTTCGGTCAGATAGTCCCCGATCACGTCGATCCCGACGAAATACAAACCGCGGCGCACCAGTTCGGGGCCGACCTGTTCGGCGATCCATCGATCGCGCGTCGACAGCGGCCGGCCTTCGCCGGTGCCACCGGCGGCGAGGTTGCCGCGCGCTTCGCCGGCTTTCGGAATGCGCGCGAGCGCATAGGGGATCGGTTCGCCGTTGACGATGAGGATGCGTTTATCGCCGTCTTTGATCTCCGGGCAGGAACACCTGCGCCATGATCTGTTGGCTGCCGTGTTGCGTCAGCGTCTCGATGACCACCGACAGGTTCGGGTCGCCTTCCATCAGCCGGAAGATCGATGGCGCCGCCCATGCCGTCGAGCGGCTTCAGCACGATGTTTTGTGGTTGCGCTGCAGAACTCCCGGATCACGTCGGCGCCGGCGCGTCACGATCAGCGGCGGACCGCACTGTGGGAACGCCGTGGCGAAAAACTTCTCGTTGCAGTCGCGCAGGCTGGCCGGCCGGTTCACGACCAGCACGCCCTCGTTCTCGGCGCGTTCGAGCAGGTAGGTGGTGTAGATGTACTCCATGTCGAACGGCGGATCCTTGCGCATGAAGATCACGTCGCAGTCGGCGAGCGGCTCGGGCGACTTCCTCGCCGAGCGCGGTACCAGTCGGACAGCCGCGCGGCCGGGTCGAGTCGTTCTGCGAACGCATCGCTGAGCGCGACTGTGCGCAGGAACGCCCACGGATCGCTCGTCGCGATAGAAGAGATCGCGCCTGCCGCACGAAGCGGACGTCCCAACCACGCCGCTGCGCCGCGCGAATCATCGCCAGGGTGCTATCTTTCTTCAGATTGAGTTCGTCGATCGGATCGATGACGAACGACGAGCTTTGCGCATCGGACTACGGGACCTCGCGTGACGGCTGCCAAAAGTACTCACATGGGTACTGGCGAGCAAGCAGAATGAGACAGAATTCCCTTTACAGTCGGCGACTTATAGATCGACCCCAGAAATCGTGTTACAACGCGGATGTTCTGTTGGCCGGGCATCCCGGCGCAGTAATTCAGACACCGCAAATGGTGCCCGTAACAGGGTTACAGCAAGGACCGTACCATGGAAGAGGAACTTCGGGGCGTCAAGGTGTTGGTCATTGATGACAGTAAGACCATCCGACGCAGTGCGGAGAACTTGCTGTCGAAGGCCGGATGCGACGTCATCACGGCGACCGACGGGTTCGATGCGCTCGCCAAGATCGCCGATTCGCATCCCGAGATCATCTTCGTCGACATCATGATGCCGCGCCTCGACGGCTATCAGACCTGCGCGCTGATCAAGAACAACAGCGAGTTCAAATCGACGCCCGTCGTGATGCTGTCGAGCAAGGACGGTCTGTTCGATAAGGCCAAGGGCCGCATCGTCGGCTCGGACCGCTACATCACGAAGCCGTTCAGCAAAGAAGAGCTCCTCGGCACCATCCGTACGTTGGTGAGCTAGGCAACGGATTCGAGGCAGCGACGAAATGGCCCGTATTCTTGTAGTCGACGATTCCCCCACCGAAACGCATCAGTTCGTCAACGTACTGGCGAAGCACGGTCATCAGGTGCTGACCGCGGCATCCGGCACCGACGGGATCGATCTCGCGAACGAAGAACTCCCCGACGTCATCCTGATGGATGTCGTCATGCCGGGCATCAACGGATTCCAGGCGACTCGCCAGCTGACGCGCGACACGCAGACGCGCCACATCCCGGTGATCATCGTTTCGTCGAAAGATCAGGACACCGATCGCGTCTGGGGTGAGCGACAGGGCGCCTCCGGATATCTGACGAAACCCGTCGACGAAAAGACGTTGATCTCGGCGGTCAACGGCGTGCTGGAAGACGAACTAGGGTAGCGCCGATGGCAGCGCAGTCAGGTACTGCAGATCCTGCGCGACATCGAAGCGGATACGTTTCGAAACGCAGCGCCATTGCCGCACAAGCGCGATACGCGGCCGGAGTGGCAGGGCATCGGGTTCCAGCTGGGCGGCGTGCGGCTCGTCTCGCCGCTCGGTGAGGTCGGCGAAATCCTGAAGCTGCCGCGCGTCACGGCGTTGCCGCGCGTGCGCGACTGGGTGGCCGGCGATCGCGAACGTTCGCGGTCGACTGATTCCGGTCGTCGATCTGCACCGATACTTCGGCGTCACCGCGACGGTGCAGCGTCTGCAGTGGCGGGTGCTGATCGTCGACGGCGACGGCATCAGCGTGGGTCTCATCGTCGAGCAGTCGCTCGGCATGCAGCATTTTCAGGAAGACAGTTTCGAAAGCGGCTGCCTGAAGGACTGTCGATGCGATTCACCCTTTCATCAAGGGCGCGTATCGACATGGTGGTCGAGTGTTCTACGTCGTCAGTTTGGCGGCACTCGTTCGGGACGAACGGTTTTTAAACGTAGCGGAATAACGGAAAAGGGATATGAAGACGAACAAGATGTCGGCGAGTCCGCTGTTGAGCGCGCTGATCGTGCTTGCTCACGGTGACGTTGGGCGCGATGGTCTTCGTCATCGTCACCGACGACCGGTCCATAACCGGCAACAACCCGCTGATGCTCGCCGTTGGCGGCATGGTGCTGGTTGCGATCATCGCGATGCTGCTGCTGCGCGACGCGCGCAAACGATTGTCGGAGCAGGCCGAGCAGAACGAGCGCAACCAGGCCGCCATTCTGCAGCTGCTCGACGAACTGGCCGACCTCGCCGAAGGCGACCTGACGGTTCACGCATCGGTGACCGAGAACTTCACGGGCGCCATCGCCGACTCGATCAACTTCGCCATCGACCAGATGCGCGGGCTGGTATCGAACATCAACCGCGTTTCCGTACGCGTTGCGCGCGCTGCAGAAGAAACGCAGCAGACTGCACGCAGCCTCGCCAACGCATCGGATAACCAGGCGCGCGAAATCACCGCCGCGTCGACCGCAATCAACGAAATGGCGGTGTCGATCGACCACGTGTCGTCGAACGCAGCGGAATCCGCCGCCGTCGCAGAGCGCGCGGTGGCGATCGCCAACAAGGGCGCTGACGTCGTGCAGGCAACGATCGGCGGTATGGACACGATTCGCGGCCAGATTCAGGAAACGTCGAAACGAATCAAACGACTCGGTGAGTCGAGCCAGGAGATCGGCGACATCGTTTCGCTGATCAACGACATCGCCGATCAGACAAACATTCTGTCGCTGAACGCAGCGATTCAGGCGTCGATGGCCGGTGATGCGGGCCGCGGCTTCGCGGTCGTTGCCGACGAAGTTCAGCGTCTGGCAGAACGTTCATCCGCCGCAACGAAACAGATCGCAGCGCTCGTCAAGACGATTCAGACCGACACGAACGAAGCGGTCATCTCGATGGAGCAGACGACCACGGAAGTGGTCAACGGCGCGAAGCGTGCGCAGGACGCCGGCGTTGCGCTCGAGGAGATCGAAAGCGTGTCGACGTCGCTCGCGGAACTGATTCAGAACATCAGCAACGCCGCGCGCCAACAGGCGGCATCGGCCGGACACGTGTCGAACACGATGGGTGTCATTCAGGAAATCACGTCGCAGACAGCCAACGGCACCGAGGCGACGGCGAAGTCGGTCGGCGCGCTCGCGGAAATGGCGAACGAGATGCGCGTGTCGGTCGAGTTCTTCAAGCTGCCGGGCGACTCGAAGTCTCGTTGAGCATCTTTGAAACGCGCAACATACGGTCGGCGCCGGAGCGCCGCGCGCTGAGCAGCCTGACTGGATGGGCGAATGACCGAAAGCCGAGAACATTTCGCGCTGGATTGGATCAAGCGCGAGATCGACGAAACGCTGAAGGCAGCGCGCCAGGCGCTCGAAGCCTATGCGGAGTCGAACCGCGACGAAACGCGGATGCGCGCGTGCCTGACGTATCTGCACCAGGTGCACGGCACGTTGCTGATGCTGGAGCTCACCGGCGTCACGGTGCTCACGGACGAAATGGAGCAGCTCGCCCAGGCGTTGCTGCGCGGCATCGATTGCGAACGTCGACGACGCGCAGCAGCTGCTGATGCAGGGCATCCTGCAACTGCCGGCGTTCCTCGAAGAGATTCAGAAAGGCTTCCCCGACTCACGCCGCGCCGTGCTGCCGCTCGCCAACGAGTTGCGTGGGGCGCGCGGCGTCGAACGATTCCCGGATGCCGGCATCGCGCGCGGGCGTGGCGCTGCACGTCGCCGCGACCGACGAAACGCTGAAGCGATTCGATCAGATCGACGGCACCGAAAAGGCCCGCCGGATTCGCGCGGCGTATCAGCAGGTGCTGCTGTCGGTGCTGAAGGGCGAAGACTCGCACAAGGCGCTCGCGACGCTGGCAAAGGTCGCGGTCGGTCTCGAACGCATCTGTGAACGCACGCCGTACACCGTCGTTGTGGCGCGCATTTTCCGCATTCGTCGCAGCGCTTTCCGACAACGAAGCGGAGCTGACCGGCGACGTGGTCCGGCTGTTGCGTCGCGTCGATGCGGAGATCAAGGCGCTTGCGCAGAGCGGTGCGGACGCGCTGACGCGGCCGCTGTCGCTCGACCTCGTCAAACAACTCGTCGATGCGGCGCGCGAACACGGCAACGACAGTCCGGACATCAAACAGCTGGGCGAAGCGATCGAACAGGAACCGGCGGAAGAACGGGTTGCGATTTCGAAGCGCGAAGCGATCCATACCGCGGCTGCGGCGCTGCGCGAAGAACTGGCGTCCGTCAAGGATGCGCTCGATCTGTTCGTGCGCAGCGACGACGCGTTCCACGGAACGCTGCTGCAGCTCGCCGCGCCCCTCAAACAAATCGGCAGCACGTTGTCGATATCTCGGCTTCGAAAGTTCGCGCGCGGTGATTGCCGATCAGGTCGAGGCGATCAACTCGCGGTCACAAAGCGGCAAGTGCGACGACGTATTGCTGCTCGGCGTCGCGTCCGCGCTGCTGCAGGTCGATGAAAATCTCGCCGGCATCGCGCAGCAACGCGGCGGTCTTGAGCGGAACATCCGATGCGTCGGGACTGATCAGCGAAGCGCAGGTCGCGGTGCTGGGCGAAGCCCGCACGGGTACTCGAGCAGGTCAAACAGGCCGTCGTCGACTACGTGTCGGCGCAGTGGGATACGAATCGTCTGGCCGATGTTCCGGCGTTGCTGTCGGCGGTGCGCGGCGCGCTCGCGATGGTTCCGCTCGCGCGGCCGGCGGAACAGCTCGGCCGTTGCGCGCGCTATGTCGAAAACGAACTCATTGCCGGGCAACACGCCCGATTGGGCGGCGCTCGATGCGTTTGCCGATGCGATCAGCGGCATCGACTACTACCTTGAACGCCTGTGTGACGACGCAGCGGCGCCGGGCGAGGAAATTCTGAGCGTCGTCGAGCGCAGCCTGACTCAACTCGGCTACGGCGAGGGCAGCGAACTCGCGATGCGCCCGCTTGCGCCGGTCGCGAAGCTCGAGCCGGCCCCGCCGCCGCGGTCGTTAAGCCGCCGCCGCAACTCGATAGCGACGACCGTCGATGACGAAGAGGAACGTCGTCGTCGATGAACTGCGGAAGACCTGCAGAGCAAAGACTGCCGAGCGAAGACGTCGACGAAGAAGAGTTCGCGGAAGAAGAGTCGATCGACGCGGTGCCGGAGACGGCGCCCGAACGCGGTTGCTGCGCCGAAGTATGAATCGCGTCGATGGAAGTGGCGCCGCGTCGCGGCACCGAGCCCGGCCGCGAAACGTGCAGCGCCAACTGCCGAGTTCGATCTGGTCATCGAAGATCCGGACGAGATGTCGACAGGTGCGGTCAGCGTCGAAGAGCTGGAAGACGAAGCCTTCGATCTGAGCAAGCGCAGTTGTTCGACGAAGAGCCTGAAACACCCGCGCCGTCGGAGCCTGTGTTCGGCCGTACGCCGGCTCCTCCGATGAACTTCAAGAGCGATCCGCAGCCCACGGCTCCCGTTAGCGAGCCGCCGAAGCGCGCTGACGTCACAGCGGAACCGCCATTGCGCGAAGGCCGCCTCGAGACGCCGACGCCGCAAGCACCGACGCGACAAGCGTCACCGCCGCAAGTGCCGCCCGCGCGCCAGACGCCACCTCCGGTACGTCAAGCGCCACCGCCCCAGGCACCGCGGCGTCAAGCACCCGTGCTCCAGGAAGCGGATGCAGCGTCCGACATCGACGACGACATTCTCGAAATATTCGTCGAGGAAGTCGGCGAAGTGCTCGAGCGCGTCGACCAATGGCTGCCGCAGTGGGCGACGGAATTCTCGAACGAAGAGGCGCTGACCGAAGTGCGTCGCGCGTTCCACACGTTGAAAGGCAGCGGCCGCATCGTTGGCGCGAACGTCATCGGTGAACTCGCGTGGTCGGTCGAAAACATGTTGAACCGGGTGATGGACGGCACAGTGGAGCCGAATCAGCAGATCGCCGCCGTCGTGCGCGAAGCGCGCGCTGCGGTTCCGGCATTGTGTCACGCGTTCGAAAACCGCCGCCCGGTGTCGGATGACCAGGTCGCGGGCATCATGGAAAAAGCCGACGTGCTCGCGTCGGGCGGCCGACTCGAAGAGCTCGTCGAAGACGGCCCGGCGGCCGAAGAAGCAACTGTGGTTCCGATTCGAACGCCCGCCGGTCGTCGAAGAGATCACGGTCGATGAGCTGCCCACGGCAGACCTCACGCGAACGGCGATGGACTGTCGAAGCGACGGAAGACGCCGAAACGTTCGCGTTGTTCGAACAGGAGGCGGCGATTACATCTGAAGGTGCTCGAGGAGCGTTTCCTGAGTGCGGATGAAATCGGCGCCGATGCGCTGAGCGACGATGCCGTTCGCGCGCTGCATACGCTGCGCGGCAGCGCGTCGATGGCGGGTGTCGACAGCATCGCGCGCGTTGCGGGTCCCCTCTATCAGGTCGTCAGAGAGGCGCGCGATCGCGGCTCGCGAATCGGCTCGGACATCGTCGACTTCGTCCAGCAGGGCGTTTTTGCGCTGCGCCGTACGCTGAATGCGCTTTCGGAAGGCACGCGAGCCCCAGGAGGATCTCGCTTCGTTCGAAGCGGAGGCGGAACGAATCATCGCGGGTCTGGGCGACGCGGGTGCGTCTGCATCTGCGCTGCTGAGCCTCGATGGCGCGCCGGTATTGCTCGGCGCGAGCGAATTCCTGTCGGGCTGGCTGGCGGCGCCATGGATCTCGGTGCGTTGTCCGATATCGTTGCCGCACTGCACGAACTGCGCAACGAAGCCGAAAGCCAGGGCCAGGCGCCGATCACGAACTTGTGCGATGCGCTGATCGCGCATACGAGCGTCTCGAAGACCACCCGCTCAACGACGCCGCTCACAGCGCGCTGCACACGCGCACGAGACGCCTGCTCGGCATGTTCGATGCGATCGCGGCGGAACAACGACTGCCCGACCCGTCGGCGGAGATCGCGGCACTGGCAGACGCGCACGTTGCCGAAGCGCCGTGAAGAAGAGCTCGATCTGTCGAACCGGAGGAACGCGCGCCGCGTTCGGCAAAAGTCGTCGATTTCCCGACGTTCGTGCGACCGCAACCGGAACCGGCCTCCGAAGCGATCGGTTGCGCCGCCTGTGGTTGAGCAGAAGCCGGCGCAGCAGAACCGGTCGAACAGAAGCCGGTCGCGCACGCGCCGATAGAACAGAAGCCGCGAATGGAACCGCGGCCCGACTGCGCCGGTCGAAGTGCCGGAGCCGGACGTGCCGCTGCTCGAAGAGCGTCGTCGAGCCCGCGCCTGTCGAAAGCGCCTCGGCTGCCGCGCCCGGTGTCGCGTTGCCGCCCGACGCGGACCACGAAATTCTCGAGATCTTCTTCGAAGAAGCGGAAGAGTTGCTCGAGGCGATCGACCAGAGCATTCACGAGTGGCTCGAAACGCCGGACAACCGCGTTCACCTCGAAAATCTGCTGCGCGCGCTGCACACACTGAA
Source organism: uncultured Gammaproteobacteria bacterium (assembly GCA_963822125.1). Taxonomy (GTDB): domain Bacteria; phylum Pseudomonadota; class Gammaproteobacteria; order Pseudomonadales; family Azotimanducaceae; genus DATJGR01. The sequence continues at coordinate 140,712 of CAWGGQ010000024.1, forward strand.
AGGTGGCGCGCGTCTTGCGGGACTGTAGTGCGCTCGGCGATGACGCGCACACGTTCGAATCGTTCCTGATCGGCGTTCAGGGCAAACCGTCGCTGCCGGCAGGGTTCTTCGATGGGCTGCAACTGCGCCACGACGAAATGGTGGCGATGGTGAACGCACTGCGCATGCGCAGCAGGTGATGACGCACCGCAACCGCACGCCGGTAGTTCCGGAACGTCCGGTACTGAAAACGCCAGTGCAGGAACCGGGACCGCGACCTGTTGCACCGCCGCGCGCCAGTTGCGCCTGCCGCACCGGTTGCTGCGGTTCCACCGCGCGCGCCGGTAGAGCCTGCAAGAAGCGGTCGAAGGCGGACACCGAACGCGATGAAGTGGTTGCACGCAGCCGCGCGTGCTCAGGAACCGCGCGAGATGGTGCGCGTGTCGGCCGGCTTGCTCGAACAACTCGTCAACCTCGCCGGCGAGAGCCAGCATCATCCGCTCGCGCGTCGAGCAGGGAATGAACGACTTCAGCACGTCGCTCGAAGAGATGGAGATCACCATCGAGCGCGTGCGCGAACAGCTGCGCCGGCTCGAGATCGAGACCGAAACGCAGGTGTTGTTCCGTCACGAGATCAACCAGGGTCAGGACTACGAAGAGTTCGACCCGCTGGAGATGGACCGCTACTCCCAGCTGCAGCAACTGTCGCGTTCGCTGTCGGAAAGCGCGTCGGACATGCTCGACCTGAAAGAAACGCTGGCGTTCAAAGCGCGCGAATCGGAAACGCTGTTGATCCAGCAGGCGCGCGTGAACACCGAGCTGCAGGAAGGCTTGATGCGCACGCGCATGGTGCCGTTCAACCGCCTGTTGCCGCGCCTGCGTCGCACCGTGCGCCAGGTGGCGCGCGAGCTCGGCAAAGAAGTCGACTTCCATGCGTACAACGCGGAAGGCGAACTCGACCGCAACGTGCTCGAGCGTATGGTGCCGCCGCTGGAACACATGCTGCGCAATGCGGTGGACCACGGGATCGAGCGCGCCGAATTCCGCCGCGGCTTCGGCAAACCCGATGTCGGGCGCATCGATCTGCGACTGTCGCGCGAAGCCGGCGATGTCGTCATCGAGATCTCCGACGACGGCGCCGGTATCGACGTCGAATCGGTTCGCGCGAAAGCGATCGAGCGCGGCCTGATGGCGGCCGATGCACGACTGCGCGACGACGAAGTGCTGCAGTTCGTCTTCGCGCCCGGCTTCAGCACCGCGAAGTCGGTCACGCAGATTTCCGGCCGCGGTGTCGGCATGGACGTCGTGCACAGCGCCGTGAAGCAACTCGGCGGCAGCATCACGATCATGTCGATGCCCGGTAAAGGCACGCGCTTCACGGTGCGGTTGCCGTTCACGGTATCGGTGAACCGCGCCTTGATGGTGTCGGTGGGCGAAGATCAGTACGCGATCCCGTTGAACACGATCGAAGGCATCGTGCGCGTTTCCGGCGCCGAACTCGAAAGACTCTATCGCCCCGACGGCGGTGGCTTCGAATACGCCGGCGTGCCGTATCGCGTGCGTTATCTCGGCAGCTTCATCGGCCGCGACTATGTGGCGTTGTCAGATCGTGGCTCGGTTCCGGTCGTGCTCGTGCGCTCGGGCGATCGCGCCGTGGCGGTACACGTCGACGGCGTACAAGGCAGCCGCGAAATCGTGGTGAAGAGTCTCGGCCCGCAGTTCGCCGGCGTCGGCGGAATTTCGGGCGCAACGATTCTCGGCGACGGCAGCGTCGTGGTGATTCTCGACCTGCTCGCGCTGATTCGCGCGCAGACCGCGCCGATCTACGCGAATGGCACACCTGCGGCGGCAGTCGATCGACCGACGTGCGTGATGGTCGTCGACGATTCGGTCACGGTGCGCAAGGTCACCTCGCGCCTGCTCGAGCGGCAGGGCATGGACGTAATGCTCGCGAAGGACGGCGTCGAAGCGGTGGCGATGCTGCAGGAACGACGCCCCGACATCATGCTGCTCGACATCGAAATGCCGCGCATGGACGGCTTCGAAGTGGCGCGCCAGATTCGTCACGACGATCGTTTGTCGGATCTGCCGATCGTGATGATCAGTTCGCGTACCGGCAGCAAGCACCAGGAACGCGCGGAAGAACTCGGCGTGAATCGCTTCCTCGGCAAGCCGTTCCAGGAGAACGAGCTGCTCGCGACGATCGCAGAGCTCGTACACTAGGAAACCATCAGTAAATGGCGGCGCTTTTGGCACCGCGGACGCAAAGGAACTTGCATGTGTGATGATTCCGCTCGCGGACACACACCTGCTGCTGCCCAACGTGACGATCGCGGAGATTCTGCCGTGGCGCCGCATCAAGCCGTTGCCCGATGGTCCGAAATGGTGTCTGGGTCTGCTCGGCTGGCGCGGTGAAACGGTGCCGGTCATTCAATTCGAAGCGCTGAATGGCGGAGAATTTCTCGGCGGCGGCCGCAGCCGTTGTCTGCTTGATCATGAACCGCGCGCGGCGTTCGACCGGTCGCGCGTTCTACGGTCTCGCGTCGTCGGGCCTGCCGCGCATCGTGCATCTGTCCGACGACGATCTGCAGAATCGTTCGGTGCGCCTGGGGCCGGCCGAAGTCGCCGCGCTGCACGTCGGAACGGAAACCGCGGTCGTGCCGAACCTGTCGTTCATCGAAGAACAACTCGCGATGCTGCCGTAGCTGGTCTGAGGCGCGTCCAACGGAGCCTACCTAAGGCGCGTCCCACCCCCACGATTGTCGCAGCACCGCGAGCGCCGCCAGCGGCGCGGTGTCTGCCCGCAGAATCAGATCGACCAAGCCCCATCGGTATCGCGCCGCGCGCCTGTGCAGCGGCGCGCTCGGCATCACTGAAACCACCTTCAGGGCCGACCAGCAGCAGCGTATCGACCACGCGGGCGTCGCCGGGCAGCGCGCGGCGCGCCCGGATCGAGCAGCAACAGTCTGCGCGCCAAGCGATGCTGTCGAACAGCGCGGGCAGCGTCAACGGAGCGTGCAAGACGGGCAGGCGCAGTCGGCCGCATTGTTCCGCGGCGCTTTCGAGGATGCGTTGCCAGTGCGTTTCGCGTCGTGCCACGCGCGGACCTTCGATGTGCACTTCGGTGCGTTCGGTTTCGAGCGAGCCAGATGTCGGTAACGCCGAGTTCCGTCGCCTTCTGCATCACGAAATCGAATCGCTCGCCTTTGATCAGCGCCTGCGCGAGATGCAGTCGCAGGCGCGGCGGCGGATGGTGCTCGCGATGACGGCGCCGACGCGCACTTCGCACGCACGCGTATCGGCGTCTTGCACTTCGGCCTCGTAGCCGTTGCCGTCGCCGCTGAACAGCAGCACATGGTCGCCGCGGCGCTGCCGCAGCACGCGGCACAGGTAGTGGGAGCGGTCGGGATCGAGCGTCAGCGAACTGTTGGGTGCGAGCTGCACGTTCGACGTGCAGCCGCCGCTTAGCCATCGGACTTAGTTGCCGATCGGACAGCGACGATCCGATCGAGCACCGCTTGCGTCGGCGCCGCCTGATTCAGCGTGTAGAAGTGCAAGCCCGGCGCGCCGCCGTCGACCAGCCGCTGGCACAGCGTCGTGACCACGTCGGTGCCGAACGCCTTCAGCGATGCTTCGTCGTTCTGATAAGCGGCGAGTCGGCTGCGGATCCAGCGCGGAATCTCGGCGCCGCAGCCGTCGGAGAATCGCACCAGATTCGCGTAGCTGGTGATCGGCATGATGCCCGGCACGATCGGCACGGCGACTCGCGCGCGGTCGACGAAGTCGAAGTAGGCATCGGCGTTGTAGAAATACTGCGTGATCGCGCCGTTCGCGCCGGCCGCGACTTTCGGCGGAAGTGCTCGATGTCCTGATCGGGCGACGGTGCGTCGGGATGCACTTCGGGATAGGCCGCCACTTCGATTTCGAAGCGCGAACCCGCGTGCTCGCGCAGCAGCTTCACCAGATTGATCGCGTAGCTGACATGACGCGGACTGCCGAAGCCCGACGGAATGTCGCCGCGCAGCGCGACCATCCGGTCGATGCCGAGGCGCGAGATATCGATCGACCAGCGCTTTGACCGCGCTGCTGTCGTCGCGCCCATCGACAGGTGCGGCGCCACTTCGTGCCCCGCGGCTGCGAAAGTCCCGCCACCGCTTCGAACGTGCGGTCGCGCGTCGAACCGCCGGCGCCGTACGTCACCGAGTAGAACACCGGCCGATTGCGCTCGACAGCGCCGCAGCGGTCTCGAGCAGCGCGATCTGGCCCTTGTCGGTCTTCGGCGGGAAGAACTCGAAGCTGAGCCGGAACCGCCGTGCCGTATGCCATGGCTTATGCGGCGCGCAGCGCCTCGGCCAGCGCCGCGGCCTTGTCGGTGCGCTCCCAGGTGAACTGCGATTCGGTGCGGCCGAAGTGCCCGTACGCGGCGGTCTTGCCGATAGATCGGCCGCTTCAGATTCGAGCATGCGGATCAAGCCGCGCGGGCGCAGATCGAAGTGTTCGCGGATCAGCTTCATGATCTGTTCGTCGGACAGCTTGCCGGTGCCGAACGTGTTCACGCTGATCGACGTCGGCTCCGCCACGCCGATCGCGTAGCTCACCTGAATTTCGCAGCGATCGGCGATGCCGGATGCGACGATGTTCTTCGCAACATAGCGCGCCGCGTATGCAGCGGAACGGTCCACCTTCGACGGATCTTTGCCGGAGAACGCGCCGCCGCCGTGGCGTGCCATGCCGCCGTACGTGTCGACGATGATCTTGCGGCCGGTCAGGCCGCAGTCGCCGACCGGGCCGCCGATGACGAACTTGCCCGTCGGATTGATGTACACCTTCGTGTTCTTCGTCATCCAGTTGCCGGGCAGCGTCGGCTTGATGATCTCTTCGCGCACGGCTTCGTGCAGGTCTTTCTGCGAGATGTCCGGGTCGTGCTGGGTCGACAGCACCACCGCCTCGATGCCGAGCGGTTTGCCGTCTTCGCCGTAGCGGAACGTCAACTGGCTCTTCGCGTCGGGGCGCAGGAATTTGCATTTGCCGTTGCGGCGCACCTCGGCCTGCTTCTGCACCAGACGATGCGCGTACGTGATCGGCGCCGGCATGAACACGTCGGTTTCGTTCGTCGCATAACCGAACATCAGACCCTGGTCGCCCGCGCCCTGTTCGTGATCGCCGGTTTCGTCGACGCCGATGCGCGATGTCGGCCGATTGCTGGCCGAGCGCATTCACCACAGTGCAGTCGTCAGGATTGAAGCCGCACGCGATGTCGTCGTAGCCGATGTCCTTGATGACCTGGCGTACGAGCCGGTCGAGGTGCACGTCGGCGTTCGAGCGGATCTCGCCGGCGATCACGACGATGCCGGTCTTGATCAGCGTTTCGCACGCGACGCGCGACTCGGATCCTGCGCGAGCATCGCATCGAGCACCGCGTCCGAAATCTGGTCGGCCATTTTGTCGGGGTGACCTTCGCCGACCGACTCGGATGTAAATACGCTGTAATCCGCCATGAGGTATTCCCTTAGCCCAAAGGCTCGGAATTCTAAGGGCTTAACGCGGCGCGATGGTGTAAAAAATTGCGTTGCCCAAGTGAAGCAACGACAATAGCCGCCCCTTCGCTTCCACTAATTACCTATGCCTTCCCGAACGGAACGAGCCAACGCGATCCGCGCGTTGGCGATGGATGCGGTACAGCAGGCAAACTCCGGTCACCCCGGGGCGCCGATGGGGCTCGCGGACGTCGGCGAAGTGTTCTGGCGCGAGGTGCTCAAGCACAACCCGAACAATCCCGCCTGGTTCGATCGCGACCGCTTCGTGCTGTCGAACGGTCATGCGTCGATGTTCCTGTACGCGATGCTGCACCTGTCCGGTTACGCGGTGTCGATCGACGACATCAAGCGGTTCCGTCAGCTGCACTCGAAGACCGCCGGGCATCCCGGAGTATCACGAATGTCCCGGCGTCGAAACCACCACCGGCCCGCTGGGGCAGGGCTTCGCCAATGCCGTCGGCATGCGCGCTCGCCGAGCGCGAACTCGCGCGCACGTTCAACCGCCCCGGCTACGAGGTGATCGACCACCGCACGTGGGTGGTCGTCGGCGACGGCTGCCTGATGGAAGGCATCTCGCACGAGGCGGCTTCGTTTGCCGGCACGCAGGGCCTGAGCAAACTGATCTGCATCTACGACGACAACGGCATCTCGATCGATGGCGAAACGAAAGGCTGGTTCACCGAGGACGTCGGCGCCCGCTTCGAGGCGTACGGCTGGCATGTGATCCGCCACGTCGATGGCCACGATCCGGCGGCGGTCGCCGCTGCGCTGGCCGCAGCGCAGCAAGCAGGACAAGCCGACCCTGATCCGTTGCCGCACCGTGATCGGCTTCGGTTCGCCGAACAAGCAGGGCACCGCCGAGGCGCACGGCGCGGCGCTCGGCGCCGACGAGGTCAGTCTGGCGCGGCGCACGCTGAACTGGAGCTACGGCCCGTTCGAGATTCCCGAAGCGATCTATAACGAGTGGGACTGCCGCGCGGCAGGCGCAAAGCGCGAAGCAGGCTGGAACGCGCTGATGGCTCGCTATCGCACCGCGTTCCCCGAACTCGCGCGCGAACTCGACCGGCGCATCGCGCGGCGAACTGCCGGACAGGCTGGAGCGATGCGCTCGACGGTGCTCGCGCGCGCCGCGCAGGACACGCTCGAAGATCTCGAGACCCGCAAGTCGTCGCAGCGCTGCCTCAATGCGATTGCGCCGGCGTTGCCCGAATTGATCGGCGGTTCGGCCGACCTCACCGGTTCGAACAACACGCGACTGGAAAGGCTGCAAGACGCTCACGCGCGAGAGCGGCCGGCAACTACGTGCAATTCGGCGTGCGCGAGTTCGCGATGACGGCGCTCACGAACGGCATCGCGCTGCACGGCGGCTTTGTGCCGTTTTCGGCGACGTTCCTGATGTTCATGGAATACGCGCGCAATGCGGTGCGGCTGGCGGCGTTGATGGGCATCCGCGCAACGTGCTCGTCTACACCCACGATTCCGTCGCGCTCGGCGAAGACGGCCCCACGCACCAGCCGATCGAGCAGCTGACGAACCTGCGCACGACGCCGAATCTGTCGACGTGGCGTCCGTGCGACACGGTCGAGACGCGCAGTTGCGTGGCGCGCGGCGGTTGCGCGCCGACAACGGCCCGACCGCGCTCGTGTTCACGCGTCAGAAGACGAAGGCGCAGCCGCGCATCCGAAGCCGCATTCAACGGCGATCGCAGCGCGGCGGTTACGTGCTGGTGGAAGAATCGGCGAAGCTGCAGGCGATCGTCATCGCGACGGGTTCGGAAGTGGCGCTCGCGGTCGCGGCGGCCAAGACAACTCGCTGACGAGCGGCATTGGGGTGCGCGTCGTATCGATGCCGAGCGCCGACGTATTCCTTGCGCAGGACGACGCGTACCGCGAAGTCGGTGCTTCCGCATGCCGTTCGCGCGCGCGTCGCGGTGGAAGCGGCGCATCCGGACTACTGGTATCGCTTCGTCGGCCTCGACGGCGCGGTGGTCGGCATCGACCGTTTCGGTATGTCGGCGCCCGGCGCGAAGGCGATGGAAGCACTCGGCATGACGGTCGACCACGTGGTCGCCGCGGTTCGCGGCTGCATTGAGGGAGGCAAACGATGAGCGTGCTTGCAATGACGCGAGCTTGCCGCTCGCCGGCAAAGCGCGTGCTGATCCGTGAAGATCTGAACGTGCCGGTGAAGAACGGCGTCGTCACCAGCGATGCGCGCATCGTCGCGGCGCTGCCGACGCTCGAACGCGCGCTCGCGGCGGGCGCGGCGGTGCATGGTGGTGTCGCATCTGGGACGGCCCACCGAAGGTGCGGACGCAGAGCAGCGAGCCGCAGTTCAGCCTCGCGCCGGTCGCCGACGCGGCTCGCGCGAGCTGCTGAAGCGCGACGTGCCGCTCGTCAGCCGACTGGATCGACGGCGTCGACATTGCGCCGGGCCAGATCAAGCTGCTCGAAAACGTGCGCTGGATCGAAGGCGAAGGCGCAGACGACGACGCGCTGGCGCGGCGCATGGCGAAGCTGTGCGACGTGTTCGTGATGGATGCATTCGGCACCGCGCATCGCGCGCAGGTGTCGACGCATGGCATCGCGAAGTACGCGCCGGTCGCGTGTGCCGGCCCGCTGCTCGCTGCGGAACTCGACGCGCTCGGCCGGGCGCTCGCCAATCCGCAGCGGCCGATGGTGGCGGTCGTCGGCGGCTCGAAAGTATCGACGAAGCTCGAAGTGCTCGACCGGCTGTCGGAAATCGCCGACGCGATCATCGTCGGCGGCGGCATCGCCAACACGTTCATTGCGGCGCAAGGTCATGGCGTCGGCAAATCGCTGTACGAAGCCGAACTGCTCGATGCTGCGCGCCGGATCGCGAAGAAGGTCGAAATTCCGCTGCCGGTCGACGTGATGACGGCGCCGAGCTTCGACGAATCCGCGCGCGGCGACGTTGCGGCTGATCGGCGACGTGCGCGCCCGACGAAATGATCCTCGACATCGGCCCGGAGACGGCGCGGCGGTTTGCGAAACGCCTCGCGAGCGCGGGCACGATTCTGTGGAACGGCCCCGTCGGCGTATTCGAGTTCGATCAGTTCGGCGAAGGCACGCGCGTGCTCGCCGAAGCAATTGCTGCGAGCTCGGCGTTTTCGATCGCGGGCGGCGGCGATACGCTGGCCGCAATCGACAAGTACGGCGTCACCGACGGAATCTCGTACATCTCCACCGGCGGCGGCGCGTTCCTCGAATTCGTCGAAGGAAAGAAGCTGCCCGCGGTGGAAATACTCGAAGCCCGCGCGCGGGCGAAATACGCTCGAAGCTGCAGGAGTCCATCGATGCTCGATTGATCAGCATGCGCCAACTGTTGGATCACGCCGCGGAACACGACTACGGCGTGCCGGCGTTCAACGTCAACAACCTCGAGCAGATGCGCGCGATCATGGAAGGCGCCGCGGCGACCGACAGCCCGGTCATCGTGCAGGCGTCGGCCGGCGCGCGCAAATACGCCGGCCCAACGTTTCTGCGTCACCTCATCCTCGCCGCAATCGAAGAGTTCCCGCAGATTCCGATCGTGATGCACCAGGACCACGGCGCGTCGCCGTCGGTGTGCCAGCGTTCGATTCAGCTCGGCTTTTCGTCGGTGATGATGGACGGCTCGCTCGAAGACCGACCAGAAAACGCCGGCCGAATACGAATACAACGTCGACGTCACGCGGCGCGTCGTCGACATGGCGCACGCGTGCGGCGTGTCGGTGGAAGGCGAGCTCGGCAACCTCGGCAGCCTCGAAACGGGCATGGGCGGCGAAGAAGACGGCGGCGGCCACGAAGGCTCGCTGTCGACATGCACATGCTGCTGACCGATCCGGAGCAGGCCGCCGACTTCGTCAAGAAGACGCAAGGTGGATGCGCTCGCAATCGCGATCGGCACGTCGCACGGCGCGTACAAATTCACGCGCCCGCCGACCGGCGACATCCTCGCGATCGGCCGCATCAAGGAAATCAACAGGCGCATTCCGAACACGCACCTGGTCATGCACGGCTCGTCGTCGGTGCCGCAGGATCTGCTCGCGATCATCAACGAATACGGCGGCGAACTCGGCGAAACGTACGGCGTGCCGCTCAGCGGAAATCTGCGAAGGCATCAGACACGGCGTGCGCAAGGTGAACATCGACACCGACCTGCGGCTGGCGCAGCACCGCGGCGATCCGCAAGTTCCTGGCGATGAACAAGAAGCGAATTCGATCCGCGCAAATATCTCGCGGAGACGACCAAGGCGATGAAGAAGGTCGTCGATCGAACGCTACGAAGCGTTCGGCACCGCCGGCAAGGCGTCGAAGATCAAGCCGCTGCAACTCGAAGACATGTTCAAGCTGTACGAGAAGGGCACGCTGGACCCCGTCGTCAATTGAGGTCCGTCGTGAGTCGGCGCGCGTTCGATCCGCGGCGTCTGTCCGCGCCTCACTGAAGCCGTTGGTGCCCGGCGAACGCGACGGTCCTGACACCGGCCGAGGACGCTTATCTGCGCCACTACGGCATCCACTTCAGCGAATCCGTCGAAGGCCTCGCGCACCAGCTCGGCACGTATCGAAACGCCTACGCACGCGATCGCCGCACATCTGTGGACGCCGCGCGATGCGAAAGGCAGCGCGGTGGTGATCCACGGCTACTACGATCACGTCGGCTTGTACCGTCACCTGATCCGTTTTCTGCTCGACCGTCGATCTGGCGGTGCTGTCGTTCGATCTGCCGGGCCACGGACTGTCGAGCGGCGAACCGGCGACGATCGAAACGTTCGATCACTACGTCGACGCGTTCGATGCCTGCTTCCGGCGCCTTCGAAGCGCATCTGCCGAAGCCGTGGCATCTGTTCGGCCAGAGCACCGGCGGCGCAATTGCGATGGAGTGGCTGCTGGCGAACGGGTTGACGCGGGCGACGTCGCCGTTCGACAAAGTCGTGCTGCTCGCGCCGCTCGTGCGGCCCGCGACCGTGGCCGCTCGAACGGATCGTCTACCAGATCGCGCGCCGCACGATCAAGGAGCGCCCGCGCGGCGCGAGCGACAACGCCGGACAACGCCGAGTTCCTCGAGTTCCTGCGCGAGCGCGACCCGCTGCAGGCCGCACGTTGCCCGTGCAATGGGTAACTGCGATGGTGCAGTGGATGCGACGTTTCGAGACGCGTACCCCAACGGACATCGCGCCCGCTCGTAATGCAAGGTCAGGCGGACAAGACCGTCGATTGGCGCTACAACGTGAAGGTGATCGAGCGCCTGTTCGCACCGCAGTCGTTCTATATGCCCGAGGCGCGGCACCACCTCGTCAACGAATCGCCGGCATCTGCGTGCGCGGATGTTCGCGGCGATCGACCGAATGGATGCCGATACTAAGGATTCGTGCAATTCAGTGGAGGATCGAAGATGATGCGTATCCCTGTTCTGTTTGCGTCTGTGTCGCGTGTTTTCTGCGTGCGGCCATGTTGGCGCCAATGCCGCGCCGCCGAGCGGACGAGATTGTCTTACGACGGACTGCAGCGTCGCGACAGCAAGGTGTTCGAGCACCTGTGGGTGCGCAAGTACTTCGACGTGCGCAGCTATCACAAAGATCATCTTCAAGGCGCCGCACATCGAGTATCGGCCGGTCATGAAGGGACAGGCAGGCGACCGACGGCGGCCGGATTTCCGCTGACGCAGCGGCAGAAGGATTCGCTCTATCGAGATCGTCAACAAGGCGTTTCAGACCGAACTCGCGAAGAGCACAAGTTCTTCCAGCTGACGACGGAACCCGGCCCCGACGTGCTGCTCATTCGCGGCGATCTGCTCGACGTCGTGTCGTTCGTGCCGCCGGATGCCAGCGGCAAAGGCGATCTGCTGCAGCGTGCCGGAAGTCGGCGAAGCAACGCTCGTGATGGAACTCTACGATTCGATGTCCGATGCGATCGTGGTGCGCGCGCTCGAGCGCGTGACGGCGAAGCACGAGGCGGGCGCGCCGCCGACGACCGCGGCCGAGGCAGTACAACGCACCGCAACGCAATGGGCGACCATCCTGCGCGAACGTCTCGACGCGGCCGCGAGCATTCCGCTGAATCAATAGAACGTCCGCGATCGAACCCGCGACTGCGCTGCTTCAGAACAGCACGCGGGTTCTGATCGTGCCGTCGACGTCGCGCAGCTTCTCCAGCGCGAGTCTGGCTGTGCTCCGCTTCGACGTCGATCACCACGTAACCGATGTCGGCATTCGTCTGCAGATACTGCGCGGCGATGTTGATGCCGCCTTCGCCGAACACCCGGTTGATGTGCGACAGCACACCGGGAATGTTGCGGTGGATGTGCAGCAGCCGGTGGCTCGACGGATGCGGCGGCAACGACACTTCGGGGAAGTTCACCGCCGACAGCGTCGAGCCGTTGTCGCTGTAACGGATCAGCTTGTCGGCCACTTCCGAACCGATGTTCTCCTGCGCTTCGGCGGTGCTGCCGCCGATGTGCGGCGTCAGGATCACGTTGCTGCACGTCGAGCAGCGGCGACACGAACGGATCGTCGTTCGACTTCGGCTCTTCCGGATAAACGTCGATCGCGGCGCCGAGCAGTCGTTGGCCTTGCAGCGCCGCGGCGAGCGCATCGAGATCCACGACGTTGCCGCGCGATGCATTGATCAACACGGCCGTTTTTTTCATCAGCGCCAGTTCGCGCGCGCCGATCATGTTGCGGGTGGTCGGCGGCTCCGGGACGTGCAGCGTCACCACGTCGCTGGTCGACAGCAATTCGTCGAGCGAATCGAGCTGCCGCGCGTTGCCGAGGTTCAAGCGTTTGACGACGTCGTAGAACTGCACCTGCATGCCGAGCGCTTCGGCCATCACGCCGAGCTGCGAACCGATGTTGCCGTAGCCGATCACGCCGAGCGTTTTGCCGCGAATTTCGAAACTCGCCGTCGCGCTCTTCTGCCACACGCCCTGTTTCAGCAGTCCGTGTTTTTCCGGAATGCCGCGCAGCAGCAGCACGGCTTCGGCGAGCACCAGTTCCGCGACGCTGCGCGTGTTCGAGAACGGCGCGTTGAACACCGGCACGCCGCGCAACATCGCGTCCTTCAGCGCGACCTGATTCGTGCCGATGCAGAAGCAGCCCACCGCGATCAGCCGCCGCGCTTCGCGCGAGCGCCTGCGCGGTGAGCTGCGTGCGGCTGCGGATGCCGAGGATGTGCACGTCGGCGAGCGCGCGCGACAAGTTCGTCGCCCTGCAGCGCGCCCGCTTTGCGTTCGATGTTCTCGTAGCCGGCCGCGTGAAAGCGTCTCGAGCGCGGAATCGTGCACGCCTTCGAGCAGCAGGATCTTGATCTTGTCCTTGTCGAACGAGGTCTGGCTCATGAACGGATTGCCTTGCGGAGGTGCCCGCAAAAAAGGCGCCTATACTAGCGCCTCGCGTTCGTCCTCACATCGAACATGATCGAAGCACTGAATGAATTGCTTTCACCGAAGCGCGTGCGCACAGACGCGAAGCGCTGGCATCGTGGGGCCGCGACTGGACGCGCAGTTTCTCCGTTGCGCCGTCGGCGATCGTCTTTCCGGAGAGCGTCGACGAGGTGGTTGCGCTGGTGCGTGCCGCGAAACGAGCGGCGCTGGTCTCTCGTGCCGTCGGGCGGGCAGAACGGGATTGTCGGGCGGCGCGGTTGCATCGAACGGCGAGATCGTCGTGTCGTTCGACCGCATGAACCGCATTCTCGATTTCAACGAAGCCGATCGCATCGTGCGCTGTCAGGCGGGCGTCGTCACCGAAACGCTGCAGGCATTACGCAGCGGAGCGCGGCTTGTTCTATCCGGTCGACTTCGCGTCGTCCGGGTCGAGCCAGATCGGCGGCAACATCTCGACGAACGCCGGCGGCATCCGCGTGATCCGCCACGGTCTCACGCGCGATTGGGTCGCCGGACTGAAAGTGGTCACCGGCACCGGCGCCGTGCTCGATCTGAATCACGGCCTCGTGAAGAACGCGACCGGTTACGACTTGCGCCATCTATTCATCGGCTCTGAAGGCACGCTCGGTTTCGTCGTCGAAGCGCAGATGCGGCTCGCGAAAATTCCGCCGCCGCAGATGGTGATGGTGCTCGGCGTGGAGCACTTTCCCGACATTCTGAAAGTGTTGGCGCGCTTCCAAAGCGCGTTGACGTTGTCGGCATTCGAGTTCTTCTCCGAACTCGCGCTGCAGAAGGTGACCGCGCATCGCAAGTTGCGTCGACCACTCGATGGCGCCGCGGCGTTCTACGCGTTGCTCGAATTCGACGGCGACGCGACATCGACGTCGCACTGCAGACGTTCGAAGCGTGCGTCGAAGACGGCTGGGTCGAGCGACGGCGTCGTCAGCCAGAGCGACGCGCAAGCGGCAGAGCTGTGGCAATTGCGCGAAGGCATCTCGGAGAGCATCTCGCCCTACACGCCGTACAAAAACGACGTGTCGGTGCGAATCTCGGCAATGCCGGAATTTCTGACGCAGGTCGATCGCATCGTTAGCGACGCGTATCCCGATTTCGAAGTGTGCTGGTACGGCCACATCGGCGACGGCAACCTGCATCTCAACATCCTGAAACCGGCGGCGCTTCCGATCGACGATTTCTTCGCGCAGTGCCACCACATCAGCCCGCGCCTCTTCGAAGTCGTTTCTGCACACGACGGCAGCATCTCCGCCGAACACGGCGTGGGTTTGCTGAAGCGCGACTTTCTTCAGTACAGCCGCAGCGCCGACGAAATCAGCGCCATGCGCGCACTCAAGGCGATATTCGATCCGAACGGCGTGATGAACCCCGGCAAACTGCTGGTGTGATCACGCCGTTCGATTCGCGCGCTAGAAGAACACGAACGCTCTAACCACCAGGTTCTTGCGACACGGCGCATCTGCCGGCGCCGTGGGATCGACGCACGCCGAGTGGAACGACCAGCGCGACACCGAGCCGTCGGTGATCGAGTCGTAACACTTCAGCATCGAAACTTCGTTCGGCTTCTGCTGCGGGACCCAGTACCACTCGTGGTTCGGTCGATACGTGAAACGCGTCGTTTCGCCCACGCGATCGTCATAGATTCGGTAGTTCGTGATGTAAGGCTGATCGGCGAATGAGGGCCACGCGCAGAGCACGAACGGATTCTGCTGCACCGTCTCCATCGGCTTCGCGAGATTGATCGAGAGGAAACGCCGCGACATCTTCGCGTCTGCTTCAGCTTCCGTGTAGCGCTGCTCGCGACCGAAGTTGCGCAGATTTTTAGTGAGCAGTTCGCGGCAACGCACGCGGCCGCTGTTGTCGTTCAGATCGTTGTGCACGAGGTACGCGTAGTTCGCGTTCACGCCGGGGTTCTTGTTCGCCTGGTCTTCGCGCCGGTCGCCGGTGTAATCCTTGTTGAACACGTCGTGGTTGTACACGAGTGCGTCGGTGGCATCCGGATAGAACTCAAGCAGCAGCTTTTCCATCTCCGGATAGAACACACGCTCCACTTCGTGTGCGTCGTAGAAGTTCGTGCACTTCGAATCACAATGCGCGAGGGCTACGCCCAGCTTATCCATGCACTCCGCGCTGAACGGCGAAAGCCCGGGGTAGTACTCGCCGATGCGTCGTGCGTCGCGCAACACCTGCGGGAAGTAGAGCGCGCGTCGGCTCGTATCGCGTTCCTCCTTGCGCAACCGCAGCTGATCGGCCTCACGCGAAGGGTCGCGCCACAGCGCGTTCGATGAAACGATCGAATACGACGGCTCTTCGTGCACCGAGTAGCGCAGCGGCAGCGCGACGCCGCCTTCCGGCGCAACGATGCCCTTTGCGCGAATGTACTCCACGCACTCTGCGTGGCTCCGAAAGCCCAAACCCCACTGCGTCTGGATCGGACCGGGCGGTGCGTTCTCGATCATGTCGGTCACCGCTTGCCCGGTGCTGGTGTCGAGCAACCGCAGCGCATCCTCCGTCGCGAGCGCCGTGCCCGCATCACCGTTGCGGTCGAACGCCATGTACGAAACGCCCCCGTGTGCGGCGATCGGCGGCGGTTGACCGGCAGTGAGCTGGAAGGGGGGGACATACGCGGACGTGTTGGGCCGCTCGGGTGGAGTCTTCGCCTGTGATTGGGTCATGGCATTCCTTCCTGTGAAGGGCGGTCGTTGGACTGGGAAAGTTGCCAAGCACGCGTGGCCAGGTCAACGACGCTTACGACCTGACGATATAACGCGTCGTTTGGAGGGGTGCGCGCTCAAGCGCGTTGCGCGAGCGGCGCGATGCCTGCGCGTTTCGCTACGAACCACGCAATCAGCGCGAGCGACAGGAACCCGGCACGCGCGAACATCGAGACGTCGGTTTCCGCGTTGATACGCGTCGATGTCTCGATGTGGATGAACAGCCACACTGAGTTGTCGATGAGGTGCGCCAGTACGCTCGTCCACAGACTGTTCGTGCGGTAGTACAGGTATCCGAACAGCAGACCGCCCATCGTCGTGAACACGAGCAGCATGGCAGCTTGTATCAATGCGTCGGCCAGCGTCGCCTGGCCGATTGCAAAGCTGCTCAACGGCCCAATGAGATGCGCAACGGCGAACAGCAATGCCTGCGCGAGGTTGGCCTTCCAGAACGACATCGTCCGCATGAAGCGCGGCAGGATGATCCCGCGAAAGATGCTCTCTTCCGCGAACGCGTTGAGAACCTGTCCGGCAAAGTACAACGACACGAACATCGTGCCCGCGATCAACGCACCGTTCTTGTCGACAATGCCGACCACCACGTGCGGGTCCTCGCCGGCCGCGCGCAGCAGGTAGAACTCGATCGCGTACAAGCACGCGAACATCGCCAGCAGACTTACTCCGCCGATCCCGATCGCATAACCGAGATTGCGTGTGTGCAAGCCGACGCTGCCGATGCGCTCCCGCACCGTGCGCAGGAAAAGGAACACCAGCAACAATCCGAGCGCCTTGGACAAAATGGTGGGGTCGGGCCACGAATCTGCCCTCAGTACGAGCAGATCGAGCGCACGCAGCGCGATGAGCGCAAGGGTGAAAGCTGACGCGACGACGATGGGTGACATGCTCAGGTCCCGATCGGATGTCAGGTGGTTGATTGCCGCAGAATCTTCTCCATTGCCTTCCCCTTTGCGAGCTCGTCTATCAGCTTGTCGAGGTAACGGATTTTCCGCATCAAGGGATCGTCGATGGTTTCTACTCGAACGCCACACACCACGCCTTTGATGAGCGGGCTGTTCGGGTGGAGGAGAGGTGCCTTCTCGAAGAAGCGCTCGAAGTCGCTTCCCTGTTCAATCTGTTGCTGCAGTCCTGCGTGGGTATAGCCGGTCAACCAGCAGATCACGCGGTCCACCTCCTCTTTCGTTCGGTTCTTGCGCTCCGCCTTTTGTAAGTACAGCGGATACACCTTTGCGAATGGCATCGCGAAGATCTTATGTCCGGGCATCGCACACCCTCCTGCGTTCAGATCTGCCGAACGCCGCTGGCCCCCGCCACGATCACCACGTCCGCCGCCTGCGCCGCGAAGATGCCGTTGCACACCACGCCAACGATGTTGTTGATGCGCTGCTCCAACTCGGGTGGATCGATGATATGGAGACCGTGCACGTCGAGAATGATGTTGCCGTTGTCGGTGACGTAGTGTTCGCGATACACGGGTGTACCGCCGAGCGCGACGAGTGCGCGTGCCACGAGTCCACGCGCCATCGGTATCACCTCCACCGGCAGCGGAAACTCACCCAGTATGTCGACCAGCTTGCTGTCGTCGACGATGCAGATGAACTCGCGCGCAGCGGCCGCAACGATCTTCTCGCGCGTCAGCGCGCCGCCGGCGCCTTTGATCAGTTGTTTATGCCGGTTCACTTCGTCGGCGCCGTCTACATACACCAGCACTTCGTTCACGGCGTTCAGATCGAGCACGGTGAAACCATGCCCGCGCAGGCGCGCGGCCGAGGCTTCCGAACTCGAGACGGTTGCGTCGAAGTGACCGCGCAGCGACGCCAACGCGTCGATGAAGGCGTTGGCGGTTGATCCCGTGCCTACGCCGACGATGCTGTCATTGCGCAAGCGCGGCTTGATCATTGCCACTGCCGCTTCTGCCGCGGCGCGTTTGAAAGCGTCTGCGCTCATCGTCTTATCGCTCGTGATTGAACGGGTAGCCGTGTGGACGGCATAGCACTCCCCCTTTAGTATGACGCGGCTTCGTCGCCCGGCCCTCCCGATGCTCGAACGATACGTCAAGAAAATCCTCGCTTCGCGCGTTTACGACGTTGCGATCGAGACGCCATTGCACGAGGCGCGTTCGCTGTCGCGTGCAGTGAACAATCGCGTGTTCCTGAAGCGCGAGGATCTGCAAAGCGTTTTTTCGTTCAAGCTGCGCGGAGCATACAACAAGATGGCGCAGCTCTCGGCCGAGGATCGCGCGCGCGGCGTGATCGCGGCGTCGGCCGGCAATCATGCGCAAGGCGTTGCGCTGGCGGCCAACCGGCTGGGCGTGAAGGCGCACATCGTGATGGGTCGCAACACACCCGACATCAAAGTGTCTGCGGTGCGCGATCTCGGTGCGAGGGTGATTCTGCACGGCGACAACTTCGACGAAGCGCGCGATTACGCGAACGAACTGATGGCCAAGCACGGCTACATCTTCGTGCACCCGTTCGACGATCCCGACGTCATCGCGGGGCAAGGCACTGTTGGAGTGGAAATTCTCAACCAGCACAGCGCGCCGCTGCATGCGATCTTCGTTCCGGTCGGCGGCGGCGGGCTGATCTCGGGCATCGCCGCTTACGTCAAGTATCTGCGCAGCGACGTGAAGATCATCGGCGTGGAAGCGGAGGGTTCGGCGTGCATGCACGCGGCGCTCGCCGCGAAACGGCGGGTGACCTTGCCGCGCGAAACGCTGGATCAGTTCGCTGACGGCACCTCAGTGGCGCAGGTCGGCAAGGAAACGTTCAAGATCGCCCGCGAGTACGTCGACTCGGTCATCGTCGTAACGGTCGACGAAATCTGCGGCGCGATCAAAGACATCTTCAACGACACACGCTCCATCGCGGAACCGTCCGGCGCACTCGCCGTGGCCGGCATGAAGAAGTATCTCGCGGCGACGAAAGTGGTCGATCAACAC
The DNA here is from genome assembly GCA_963822125.1 of uncultured Gammaproteobacteria bacterium. GTDB lineage: Bacteria > Pseudomonadota > Gammaproteobacteria > Pseudomonadales > Azotimanducaceae > DATJGR01. The sequence continues at coordinate 159,296 of CAWGGQ010000024.1, forward strand.
CTGGTTGCCATCGTCAGTGGCGCGAACGTGAACTTCGATCGCCTGCGCCACATCTCGGAGCGCTCCGAACTCGGCGAGAAACGCGAGGCGATCCTGGGCGTGACCATTCCGGAGAAACCCGGCAGCTTCCGCACGTTCTGTCGCACGCTCGGCAAACGCGCCGTCACCGAGTTCAACTATCGCTACGCCGATGCAACGCAGGCGCGTGTCTACGTCGGCGTGCAGATCGTGCCGAACGGCGATCGACACGAACTGATCGACAGCTTGATGAAGGCCGGTTATCCGGTCGAAGACATGACCGACAACGAACTCGCGAAGATGCACGTACGGCACATGGTCGGCGGGCGCGTCACCAGCGGGAAGTCGGAAATCCTGTATCGCTTCGAATTTCCGGAACGTCCCGGCGCACTGCTCACGTTCCTGCTCGAACTCGGCGAGAAGTGGAATATCACCATGTTCCATTACCGCAATCACGGCGCCGCATGGGGCCGCGTGTTGATCGGCTTCGAAGCGCCGCGCAGCGCGCGGCGCGAACTCGCTCGCTTTCTCGATCGCATCGGCTACCGTTACTCAGAAGAAACGGATAACTCTGCGTACCAAATGTTCCTGCGCTGATGCCGCGGCTGCCTCTCGATATCGAACTCGACGTCACGATGCGGCGCCAGCCGAACGAAACGACGTGCGGCCCTACGTGCCTGCACGCAATCTACGACTACTACGAAGATTCGATCGCGCTCGAACAGGTGATTGCCGAAACCCCGACCATCGACAACGGCGGCACCTATGCACCGTTCCTCGGTTGCCACGCGCTGAAGCGCGGTTACGTCGCCACGATGTACACGTGGGACCTGATGGTGTTCGACCCGAGCTGGTTCGCACCCGATGCGCCGCCGCTGGTCGATCGTCTGGCGCAACAAGCCGAATTGAAAACCGACCCGCGCGTGCGCGTGGCATCGCGCGCGTGTCGTGAGTTTGCGGAGCTCGGCGGTTCTATCCGATTCCGCGATCTCACCGCGCCGTTCCTGCGCGGCATTCTGCGACGCAGCGTGCCGATGCTCGCTGGGCTCAGCTCTACCTATTTGTACCGGATGCGCCGCGAGTTCGGTCCGAACGACAAACCCGACGATCTGCGCGGCGAACCGGCCGGGCATTTCGTGGTGCTGTCGGGTTATCACCGGCAGGATCGTCTGGTGCGCGTGAGCGATCCTTATCTCGCGAATCCCGTTTCGGCCGACGTGCACTATTGGGTGAACATCAATCGATTGATCTCATCGGTGCTTCTGGGCAACCTCACTTTCGATGCCAACATTCTGTTGATCACGCCGCGCAATGGAGCTGACGCCTCGTGAACCTGCTGTTCGTCGTCAATAATCCGAAGGACTGGCCGCTCGAAATTCCCGGCGTCACCGTTGTGCCCGCGCGCAGCTATCTCACCGACGCGCAGTACTTCGAAGACCGCTCGGCGAAGGTGTTCAACCTGTGCCGGTCGTACAAATATCAGAGCGCGGGTTACTACGTGTCGTTGCTCGCCGCAGCGCGCGGGCAACATCCGTTGCCAAGCCTCTCCACTATTCAGGATCTGCGCTCGCCCGGCGTGGCGCGGTTGCTGTCGGAAGATCTCGAAGAGTTGATGCAGCGGACGTTGAAGCCGCTGACGGTTCACGAATTCTCGATGAACATTTTCTTCGGCCGCATGCGGCGACGCGGCGTACGACACGCTTGCGTGGAATCTGTTCGGCATTTTCGAAACGCCGTTGCTGCGCGCCGACTTCGTACTGCGCGACGAGGAATGGCAGCTCAAATCGATCCGCGCCATCGGCGCAAGCGAAGTGCAGGAGTCTGACCACGAGTTCCTGCTCGCGGCCGCCGCCGATTATTTCTCCGGCAAGCGTCGACGCGTACGGCGCCGTCCGCAGTCGCGTTACGACCTCGCCATCCTGCACGACCCCGCGGAAGCCGAACCGCCATCGGACAAGAAAGCGCTCGAGCGCTTTGAAGATGCGGCGGAGGGGCTCGGCTTCGGCGTGGAGTTCATCACGAAAGACGACGTCGGCCGCGTGGCGGAATTCGATGGGCTGTTCATTCGCGAAACCACCGCGGTGAATCACCACACGTTCCGCATCGCGCGCCGCGCCGAAGCGGAAGGTCTGGTCGTCATCGACGACTCGAACTCGATTCTGAAATGCACGAACAAGGTCTATCTGGCGGAACTGCTGACGCGGCACAAGATCCCATGCCCGAAAACACTGGTGGTGCACGCCGACAACATCGACGACATCGTGCCGATGCTCGGCCTGCCCGTCGTACTGAAGCAGCCGGATAGCGCGTTCTCGAAGGGCGTGACGAAGGTCGAAACCGAAGAAGCGATGCGCGCGACGGTGAAGGAGATGCTCGCGCAATCCGAACTGATCGTTGCACAGGGATTTCTCCCAACAGATTTCGACTGGCGCGTCGGCATCATGGACGGCCGGCCGCTATACGTGTGCAAGTACTTCATGGCGCGTCGTCACTGGCAGATCGTTCGCCACAGCGCCGAAGGCGGCGAGGGTGACTACGGCGCGTGCGAAACGCTAGCGGTGGGTGAAGCACCGAAAGAGGTAATCCAAACCGCGTTGAAAGCGGCGAACCTGATCGGCGACGGTCTGTACGGCGTCGATCTGAAGGAAGTGGGCAATCAGCCTTACATCATCGAAGTGAACGACAACCCGAGCATCGACACCGGCTACGAAGATGCGGTGCTGAAGTCGGCGTTGTATCGCGAAATCATGAGCGTGTTCCTGCAGCGCATCGAAGCGAAGAAGCGCGGACGCTCGCCCGCATGAGCAAGTTCCTCTCGGCGTTCTCCAAATTCGGCATCGAAATCGAATACATGATCGTCGACCGCACGACGCTCGATGTTGCGCCGCTGGCCGATCGTCTGCTCACCGAGGTGGCGGGCGAACTCACCGAAGAAACCGAGCAAGGCGACATCGCGTGGAGCAACGAGCTCGCCCTGCACGTGATCGAAGTGAAAACGAACGGACCGCGGCCACGCCTTGACGCAGTGGTTGGCGACTTCCGCGCTGCGGTGCAACGCATCAACTCGATACTCGAGCCGTGGAACGCGCGGCTGATGCCGGGCGGCGCACATCCGTGGATGAATCCCGATCGCGACACCCATCTATGGCCGCACGGTAACGATGCGGTGTATCGCGCGTACGACCGCATCTTCGGCTGCCAGGGACACGGCTGGTCGAACCTGCAGAGCATGCACATCAATTTCCCGTTCAAGGACGATGCCGAGTTCGGTCGTCTGCATGCTGCGATCAGAGTGTTGCTGCCGATCCTGCCGGCGCTCGCCGCCAGCACGCCGTTTCTCGATGGGCGCGACACCGGCTTCGCCGATGCACGCATCGACGTGTACGCGGGGAATCAACGCTCCGTGCCCTTGATCACCGGCCGCGTCATTCCGGAACCGGTGCGTTCCGAAGCGCAGTATCACGACGTCATTCTGCAACCGATGTTCCGCGCCATCGCGCCGCACGACATCGACAACATTCTGCAGTTCGAGTGGTTGAATTCGCGTGGCGCTATTGCACGCTTCGACCGCCACGCGATTGAAATCCGCGTGCTCGACGCGCAGGAACATCCGGGCGCCGACCTCGCGATCGCGCAGCTCGTGATTTCCACCGTAGAACGCCTCTATCGAGGCGCCACACTCGACGCAGCCGACGCGCTCGACACCGACGCACTCGCAGCCATCCTGCAAGAGTGTGTGAAGCACGGCGAAGCTGCTCGCATCGATAACACTGATTATCTACGCGTGTTCGGGATCGAAGGTGCGCAGACCGCCGGTGAAGCGTGGCGCGCACTCGCTGCAATGGAACAGCAGAAACTCACGCCGCATCGTGCAGCGCTCGACGTAATCCTCGGTGAAGGTACGTTGTCGACGCGCCTCAAACGATCCGTTGGTCCGAACGTCACCGCCGCTGCGCTGCTCTCGACGTACCGGCGCCTTTGCGACTGCCTCGCCGAGGGACGGATGTTCCATGCCGGCGGCTGACGTCCGCCTGCTCATCACGTGCGAACACGGCGGCAATCGAATACCGCCCCGGTATAGAAAGTTGTTTGCGCCGCACCGGGCTTTGCTCGACTCGCACCGCGGCTGGGATCCCGGCGCGCTGACGCTTGCGCGTGCCTTGTCGAAGAAAATGGCTGCACCGCTCATTGCGAGCACCACGTCGCGGCTGGTCGTCGATCTCAATCGCTCGGAACACCATCGTGGTTTGTTTTCGCCGTTGACACGTGCGCTTTCGGAAGCGGAACGCGAACGTGTTGTCGACGAGTTCTATCGTCCTTATCGCACTCGGGTTACTCAGTTCGTCGACGGCGCGATCGCGCGCGGCAGAGTCCTGCATCTGTCGGCGCATTCGTTCGTACCGGTGCTCGACCGTGTACGGCGAACCGCTGACGTTGCGCTCTTGTACGACCCTTCGCGCAAGATCGAGAAAGCGTTTTGCGATGAGTGGCTCGGGAAGCTGAAAGTCGAACTGCCGTGGCTCGCGTTGCGACGCAACTCGCCTTATCGGGGGAACGCCGACGGTCTGACGACCGCGTTGCGGCGCCGCCACTCGGCCGCCCGCTACGTCGGAGTGGAAATCGAGGTGAACCAGCGTTTGCTGGAATCGGGAGACTTCGATGCGGTGAAACGAGCGCTCATCGGCACACTGAAAGCACTTCGCGGCGGGCACCTGCTGCGCTAACGTTGCGCAGTCGGGAGGGGAGCCCGGTGTCGCAAGAGAAAGACTCGTTCTTTGCACAGCTGAAGCAGCGTCATGTGTTCCGCGTAGCGGCCATGTACGCGGTAACGGCGTGGCTGCTGCTTCAGATCGGCAGCGTGGTGTTCGTTCCGCTCGATTTCCCCGCGTGGTCGCAACGCGTATTGATCATCGTCGTAGCGCTCGGCTTCCCGATTGCTCTGGTGCTGGCGTGGATCTTCGACGTAACGCCGGAAGGCATCGTGAAGGCTAGCTCGGCCGGGACAAACGGACTGAGCCGAGGTCGCAAGCTCGACCTTGCAATCATCGTTTTGCTGCTCGCGGCGCTCGCCGCGACATTCGTCTGGCGTAGCGAACCTCGGCAAACCGCGAGCGCAGTCCAGGATGCATCCATCGCGGTTCTGCCGTTCGTGGCAATGAGCGAGGATGTCTCGTTGCGCCATCTCGGCGAAGGGCTCTCCGAACAGATCACGAACGAACTCGCGCGGCGGTCGGAACTGCGTGTCGCATCGCGCACGTCTGCGTTCGAGCAAACGGGCAAAGACGCAGTCGCGATCGGGCGGGCACTCGGCGTCTCGTATGTGCTCGAAGGCAGCGTGCGCCCGAGTAAAGACAAAGTCCGCTTGACGACTCAGTTGGTGCGCGGCGAGGACGGTTTGCACTTGTGGTCGGAAACCTACGACGTGGCTCAAGCGGATGCCGTGACGTGGGATCAGACGGCCGCGCTCGTGGCATTGAATGCGGGTTCGTACATGATGCTCGAGCAGACGTTACAGCGCGCGCGCACGACGACGAATAACCCCGAGGCTTTTGAGCATTACGCAAACGCGCGGCGACTCGGTTGGCAGCAAGTTACCGGTGGGACTGCGGTGGAGAAGCCGTCGGACCAGATCGTGGCTGAACTCGATCGAGCGATCGCGCTCGATCCGGATTTTTTCTACGCCCACATCCGACGTACGAACGCCTTCTTCGGCAAGATGGGTCGAGGCGCAGCATGTGGGAACTGGTGCATTGTCGAGGCGCGTCGATCGATCGACCACGCACTCGCACTCAGACCCGACGATCCGAGTGCGCTGATGTCGCTGGGCCTGATTCAGCTGCTCGACGAACTGGATCCCGCAGCGGCGGAAGCAACCTTCGAGCGAATACAGCAAATCGATCCGACGAATGGCGGCATCAACGAAGCGTTTGCTTCGTTGGCGATGTTCCGAGGCAACGCGCAGGACGCGCGTGGTTACTTGACACGCCAGATTGAAATCACGCCGTACAACGCAACGACCCACGTTGAATACGCCCTGGTGTTGATTGGTATCGGCGACCTCGACGGCGCGCAGCGCGAGCTCCAATCGATGCTTCGACTTGCGCCGCGCGGCGAGGCGTGGGGCATCGCCCAGTTACACGTGAATCTGCTCATTCGGCTCGGACGAATCGAGGAAGCCAAGGCCGAGTTCGCGCCGCTGTGGGACTCGTTACGCTACACGCACCCTGAGCGATTCGGGCGTGAGCTTGCTCAGCTCGGCTACGAAGGTGAGGCGCGTAAGCTGGCGGCTAAGCTCAGTCGCGAGGCAAACGTGGACCCGTTCTGGGTATTCCTCACGTACTACGGTCTGGGTGAGTACGACGATGCGCTGATTTGGTTGCGACGCGTCATCGATGGAAGATACTACGTGACATCCGTGCTACGCATACCAAACCAGTTTCCCGGACTGCAGGAATTGCCGGGATACGCCGACGTGCTGAAATACCTGGACTCGATTCAGCGATCGCGCTGATGAGTGCATACGCGCTGTTCACTGCAACCCGAATCGCCCTCGAAGTGCGCGAAACCGCGGGTGCTCCCGAATCCGGCTGAACATCGGATCCACCGTGAAGAACGCCTGCGTATATCCATCCACGGCACGTTCCAAACACGTGAGCGCAGCGTCTTCCCCGCCGAGCGCCATATGGATGTTCGCGACGTCGTACCAGTAAGGGCCGCCCAGCTCTGCGCGGCGCAGCAGATCCGTCACGGCGGCTCGCGCGTCCTCGAGCCTTCCACTCATTGCGTGTACGACGGGTATGTCGGATTGACGTGCATTCATCGTCGTTGGAATGCGTTCGAATTCGGAGATCGCGCGATCGTACTGACCGAGTCGGACGTAGCAACGCCCGAGGAATGCACGCACGATTTCGAGCTGCTCGTCCATCCGCAGCGTCAGCTCGAACTGTGCGATGGCGTCGGCGTATCGACCGGCGAAGTAGTGAACCATGCCGATGTGGCTGTTGATGTTGACCGCGAGTGGGTCGATGGCCTGTGCACACCGGAACGAATCGAGTGCGCCGTCGAAGTCGCCGCAGACGAGCTGGTTGAGGCCGAGGCATCTGTGCGCCTGATAGCAGCGTGGATCGAGCTCGATTGCGCGTCTCAGTGCGTTCGCTTCGGCAGGCAGGTTCAGATCTTCCAGATGCCGGGCTTTCGCTAATGCCGTATGCGCTTCGGCTGTCTGTGGACCAAGTTCATACGCGCGCTTCGCCGCTGCGAGTGCCGTTCGAAGCGCTTCCGATCGCGACAGCAATCCGTGTGTACAAAGCAGAACGCAGCACTCGACGATGGCCGCGTGTGCCAGTACGAAATCGGCATCCCGTTGCACCGCCTGCTGCAACAGTTCCAGTGCTTGCGGCAGATTGCGGCTGCCCGGTCGCGTCAAGGCCGACCAGCCCGTGACGTAGAGCTGATACGCAGCCGCGTCGTCGGTGGTATGACTCCGCGCCGTGAGGTCAGGCGTGAACCGATAGCCTCGACCGGGAACGGTGAATACATAGCGCGGTGATGACGGTTCGTCGCCCAGCGCGCGTCGCAGCGCAGCGATCGTCTGGCTCACGCTGTTGTCCACCACTCTCACACGCTGCCAGACCCGCGCCAGCAGCGTCGAGCGATCGACCACCGAGCCCGGCTGTTCGATCAGGCACAACAGGGTTTCGAAGGCGCGCGTGGATAGCTCAATGGGCGTACCGCAGGCCCGACGCTGCAGAACGCGTCGCCCCGCATCGACCTTGAAGTCGCCGAATACGAAGATCTGGTTGGAACGCGGCATCGCGATATTTCACAACGTTTCACGACACAGCACACCTTCGCTCGGCAAGAATTCGCTCCTGCGGAGCCGGACATTGGGGGAGAGCATGGCGGTGGGGAAATACGGTCCGCACGTTCCGGAGAGGACGTACATCCCGCACGCGTATCCCGAGCACACGTTCGATACAGGTGAGGTCACGCTCAACTACGCAACCGTCGGGTCGCCAAACCTGCCGGCGCTGCTGCTCATTCCCGGCAACACGCACTCGTGGTGGAGCTATGAAGCCGCCATGGATCTGCTGAAGGCACACTTCCAGATCTTCGCGGTCGATCTGCGGGGCCAGGGACGTTCCAGCCGTACGCCCGGCCGATACACGTTCGAAAACTGCGGCCAGGATCTGGCGCGTTTCATCGCATTCCACATTCGCAGGCCGGTCGTGGTCAGCGGTTGTTCTTCCGGCGGCCTCATTGCCGCGTGGCTCTCCGCGTATGCGCCGCCGGGCCTCGTGCGAGGCACGCACTATGAAGATCCGCCGCTCTTCTCCGCCGAACGACGTCCGGATCGCGGGCCGGACATGCGCCAACAACTTCATCCGGCCGCCCTTCAGCACCGGTATCTGGGAAATCAGTGGACGATCGGCGATGAGGCGGGGCTCGCCAAGGCGATGGGTCAGATGTTCCAGTCGGCCGGTCCCGATGTCGCGCAGGCGCTCGCGAAAATGATGCCGCCCGATCCGCGATTCTTCGGCCCGATGCAGCAGCATTTGAGGGAATACGATCCCGAATGGGGCGGCGCCATCGCATCCGGTTCCGCAGGCGGTAGTCTCGACCACGCCGCGATGCTTGCTGCGGTGAAATGCCCGGTGCTCTTCACACACCACTTCCGTTGGCGCGACGAGAAGGCCGGGTCCGCCGCGGGCGCGATCTTGGACGACGAAGCTGAGCGAGTCTGCCAACTGATCGCCGCGGCGGGCCAACCGGTCACATACGTATCCTTACCCGACGCGCCGCACGTCATGAACGTTCTGCAACCGGACCGGTTTGTGCGCTTGCTGACGGAATGGACAGCTACGCTGCCGAGCGAAGCGCAAACGCTGCGGGCAGGCGTACTGGCGACTTGAGTGAACAACCAACGGCGCTCCGCTGAGGCGCCGTTTGCCGAATCACACTAGGGCGTCGTCGGCCTCTTCGTCCGGCGAGAGGTGTTTGAAGTACTCGTCTTCGAACACAAGCTTCTTCGTATCGGTGATCCGGTCGATGTACAGCACGCCGTCGAGATGGTCGAACTCGTGCTGGAACACCGTCGCGAGAAAGCCCTTCAATTCCAGCACGTGCTGTTTGCCTTTCAGATCCTGATACGTCACGCGCACGTGTTGCGGGCGCTCGACGTAGCCGCGCAATCCCGGCACCGACAGGCAGCCTTCCCAATATCCGGCACTCGCGGGATTCACCACTTCGATCTTCGGATTCGCGAACACGGTGAGTGGCATCGAAGGCATATCGCCATAGCGGCCGGGTCCGCCCGGCACATCGATGATTGCGAGCCGGATCGGTTCGTCCACCTGCGGCGCTGCCAGTCCGATGCCGCCCGAATCCTTCAGGGTGTCGACCATGTCGACGAGCAGTCGTTTGATCTCGTCGCTCGCGAGTTCTCTAGGCGTGAGCGTGCGCGCCACCTTTCGCAACGTCGGGTGACCCATACGGATGATCTTGCGTACTGCCATCAACGAGATCCTTCGGCCATGAAGCGGCGTCCGCGTATCGTAAACCCGCGTGCGGCGCGTTCGGTAATCACGGCGTCGAGCGGCACGTCCCACGGCTCGTGTGCCAGACCTTCGTGGTGCTGCAGTTCGTGGGCGAGGCCGATCAGCAATGCGCGCCGATTCGCACCGAACGTCGCGTCGTAGTAACCGCCGCCACGGCCGAGCCGGATGCCGGCATCGTCGAATGCGACGAGCGGCACCAGCACCACGTCGAGAACGGCCGTGGGCACTTGCGTGGCCGATGCGGTATCGGGTTCCGGAATGTCGAAACGGTTTCGGACGATCGGCGTGTCCGACGCGTACTCATAGAAGCTGAGCTGACGTCCACGCTCCACCACTGGCAACGCCACGATCTTGTTCACGGCCAGCAATCGTTCGGCGATCGGGCTCGGATCGAGTTCGCCGTCGCTCGGCGCATACACCGCGAAGCGTTTGAACGTGAGCATCACGCGCGATGCAACGAAATTCCGCGCCGCGGCCTCGGCATGCAGTTGTTGTTCTGAACGGGAGAGTGCTCGACGCGCAGTACGAAAGCGCCGCCGCACGGAAGCGCGAGACGCAGCAGTCATAAAAAAATCTCCCGGAGGTGCCGCTGTACGGTTTGCCCTGAACCGTATTGGTCCAAGGCGGAGACCCGAGCGACGTCATAGGCTTCCCGCGTGAGCGGATGTGCGCACAGACGCCAACGTCAAAGTCTCCTTAGTTACTATAACGGCTCAAGGACGACCCCGACTGGCGAACACCCCAGGAGACGCAGCCAGTATATCCGATGCGATGACGCAACGATCCCGTTGCACCGAACGCGCGAGGGGTTTAAAGGTGTGGGTTTGTGAATCATTCGACGCAACGCGTGCGTCGAAGACGACTAGAAGCTGAGTTGCTTCGCTTCGGTAAGTGCGCTGTCCACTCGCTGCGCGAGTTCACCCACCTTCCGCTCTATCGTCGTCGCAACCGTGTTCTTCTCGTTGCGGATGCGCAGCAGATCGTTGGCGATGTTGAGTGCCGCCATCACCGCCATGCGGTCGAGCCCCAACACTTTTCCTGAATCGCGAATGCCGCGCATCTGCGCATCGAGATAACGGGCCGACGCAGTCAGCTCGTCGACCTCATCTTCGGGGCAATTCACTTGGTATTCTTTTTCGAGGATTCGCACGCTAACGGTCGTGGACGGTTGCGGCATTAGTCCTGCTCCAGTGACTTCAAACGGCTGATCATCGATTCGACTTTGCTCTTCGCCAATTCGTTCTTTTCGATCAGCTTGGCGCGTTCCGTACTCCAGGTGTTCTGCCGGCCTCGCAGCGCGCGATTTTCGCGCGACAAGACCTGGCACAGCTCGATCAGTTCGGACACTTTGCGCTCGAGCGCATCCAATTCGGTTACTGACATTTTGCTACGGACATTTGGGGGCGTGATTGCGATCGACGGACGGTTGCGACTATAGAGACTGCACAAATGCCGGTCAACGCGGGCCGGGCCGTGAAAGCCCGTCAATTCAAGCGTTTGGTGATAGCATGCCCGACGAATCTGCACGGCCGATCATCGCGTGAGCGCCTTCTCCGAACAGCTCTGGAACCTGCCCGCGGGCTTGAGCGAATCGCTGTTGCACGGCGCCGTTTGCGGCCTGCTGTGCGGTTCCCCGCTGGATTCGTCGGCCGGCTATCGGCGCGCCCTCACCGACCTGTTGGACGACGCGTCGCGGATGGACGAAGACGAGCTCGACCGCTTCATCGAATTCGCCGCGGATGACCTCGCGTCGCCGGAGATCAGCTTCGAACCGTTGCTGCCCGGCGACGAGTTCGCGATGAGCGACCGCATCGAAGGGCTGGGACAGTGGTGCGACGGCTTCCTCAACGCCTTCGAAGAAACGGGCGGTGAACTGGACGACGACGCAGCCGACGCACTCGAAGACATCGAGCGGATCGCCGAAGTGGACGGCGACGACGAAGACGACGAGTTCGACCTGTTCAACGTCGTCGAACACCTCAGGGTTGCGGTGCTGCTGATCCACGATACGACCCACGCCGAGGAAGAAGAGCCGGACGACGATGAGTCAGAATGAGTATCAGCGCCGACGGCAGCAGCTGATGAAGCTGATGGCGCCGGGCGCCATCGCCGTGCTGCCGTCTTCGAAACTGCTGATCCGCAACCGCGACACCGAACACCTGTTCCGTCAGAGCAGCGACTTCTATTACCTGACCGGCTTCGAAGAGCCCAACGCCGTGCTGGTACTCGCACCAGGCCGCGAGCACGGCGAGGTGATTCTGTTCTGCGAAGAGCGCGAACCCGGGCTCGAACAATGGACCGGCGAACGGATGGGGCCCGACCGCGCAACGCAGATGCTCGGCGTGGACGACGGTTTCCCCATCGGCGATCTCGGCGACATCCTGCCCGGCCTGCTTGAGGGTCGCGAAAAGGTGTACGCGAATTTCGGCGAACATCCCGAATTCGATCGCGACATCCTCGGCTGGGTGAAGACGATCCGCGGCAAACAGGTGCACGGCGCGATGCCGCCCGGCGAGTTCCTGGTGTTGTCGCATCTGCTGCACGATCTGCGGTTGTACAAGTCCGCTCACGAACTGAAGCTGATGCGCCGCGCGGCTGAGATCACCACCGGCGCGCACATCCGCGCCATGCGCACGTCGCGGCCGGGCGGCACCGAAGCCGGTCTCGAAGCGGAGATCATCTACGAATTCATGCGCAACGGCGCGCGCCATCCCGGCCTATCCGTGCATCGTCGGCGCCGGCAAGAACGCCTGCGTGATGCACTACGTGCGCAACGACGCGCCGCTGAAGGATGGCGACCTGGTGCTGATCGACGCCGGTTGCGAGTACCAGTACTACGCCTCCGACGTCACGCGCACCTTCCCGATCAACGGCAAGTTCACCGCCACACAGAAGGCCGTGTACGAAGTGGTGTTGCGGGCGCAGCTCGCCGCCATCGCGACGATGAAGAAGGGCACCGGCTTCAACGTGCCGCACGAAACCGCGGTGCGTGTGATGACGGAAGGCCTGGTGGAACTCGGTTTGCTCGACGGCGAAGTGGACGAGTTGGTCGCGAACGAAAGCTACAAACGGTTCTGCGTGCACAAAACCTCGCACTGGCTGGGCCTCGACGTGCACGACGTAGGCGACTATCGCGTGGACGACGCGTGGCGGCTGCTCGAACCCGGCATGGTGCTCACCATCGAGCCGGGCATCTACATTCCCGACGACGATTCGGTTCCTGCGAAATATCGCGGCATCGGCATCCGCATCGAAGACGACGTGCTGGTGACGCGCGAGGGCCACGAAGTGCTCACCGCCGCGGCGCCGAAAACCGTCAAGGAGATCGAAGCGGTGATGCGTAAACCGATCAAGCCTGCGCCGCAGTGGGCGACCTGACATGTGATGTGCTCGTTGCCGGTGGCGGCCTGATCGGCGCCAGCGCGGCGCTCGCCTTGTCGCGCCGCGGCTTCAAGGTGGCGCTCGTCGATCGCGGCGAACCGCCGGTTATGAAGGGCAACCTGGGTTTCGACGTTCGCACCGTTGCAGTGAACCCGGCGTCCGTCGCGTTGCTCACTGAACTCGATGTGTGGCGCGCGTTCGCGCCGTGTCCGTTCACGTCGGTGTATGCATGCGAAGAGCGCGGCACGCGGCATATCGAATTCCTCGCGTCGGAAGTGGATCGCAGCGAACTCGGCTGGATCATCGAAGTGAGCCCGTCGGTGGCGGCGCTGTGGGCCGCCATCAAACGGCAGAACGACATCGACGCTCGTCACCGGCAGCATCGAGTCGGTGGATGCGAGCTCCACCGGCGTGAAGCTGCGTGCCGGCGACACGGACATCACTGCCCAGTTGCTCATCGCGGCGGACGGCGCGAACTCCTCGATCCGCACCAAGCTCGGCGTAAGCGCCGGCCGGTTCGAAACGCAGCAATCGGCGATTGCCACGGTGGTGGAGACCGAGCGCGACCATGGCCACATGGCGTGGCAGTGTTTCCTCAAGGATGGCCCGCTCGCGCTGTTGCCGCTGCCGAGCCGCGACGGCCGCTTCTTCAGCTCCGTCGTGTGGTCGCAAACCGACGCCGTGGCGCAGCAATTGATGACACTCGACGACGCGGCGTTCATCGCTCGCCTGAATCAATGCATCGACGCCCGCTTCGGCGCCATCCGCGCCGTCGACAAACGTTTCAGCTTCCCGCTCGAACAACTCGTGGCGAGCAGCTTCCAGCCGGCGCCGCGCGTGTTGCTGGTGGGCGATGCCGCGCGCGTGCTGCACCCGCTCGCGGGGCAAGGCGTGAATCTCGGCTTCGAAGATCTCAACGAAATTCTCCGCGTGGCGACGCACGTTAAAGCGGCCGATCTCGGCAACGACGAGCTGTGGCAAGGCTTTGCGCGCCGTCGCCGTTTGCGCGCCGAAGTGATGGTGCGCGCGATGGATGCGTTCGCCGCTGCGTATCGGCTGTCCGATCCCGGCCTCAACTGGCTGCGCAATGTTGCGGTTGATCTACTGAATGCTGCACCGGCGCTGAAGCGACAACTCATAAAGGAAGCGCTCGGCTTCGGCATCTTTGCGCCGCCTCGCTAGCCGATGGTGCCCGTGCAACTGACAGCGCCGCGGCCGTCTCGTTAGAATGCCAACCCCCGTGACTGGACCACTCCGATGGCGCTAGAGCGCACACCTCTCTTCGATACTCACGTCGCGTCCGGTGCGCGGATGGTCGACTTCGGCGGTTGGGAAATGCCGCTGCACTACGGCTCGCAGATCGAAGAGCACAACAAGGTGCGCAGCGAAGCCGGTATGTTCGACGTTTCGCACATGACCATCATCGATCTCGACGGCCCCGGCGCGTTCGCGTATCTGCGCAACCTCACCGCAAACGATCCCGCGAAACTCACCGAAGCGGGCCACGCCCAATACGGCGTGCTGCTGAACGATAAAGGCGGCGTGGTGGACGACCTGATCGTGTATCGCCGCGCGAGCGGCTGGCGCGCAGTCGTCAACGCCGCCACACGCGCGAAGGTGCTCGCCTGGTTCAAACAGCACGCAACCGGATTCGAGGTGAAGATTCAGCATCGCGGCGATCTCGCGATGATCGCGGTGCAAGGTCCCGAAGCGATCGACCGTTTCGAACAGGTGAGCGGCATCACCGGCGCGGCCGACATGAAGCCGTTCAAAGCGCTGGAGCGCGGCGAGTGGATGGTGGCGCGCACCGGCTACACCGGCGAAGAAGGTGTGGAAGTGATGTTGCCTGCGGCCGAAGGCATCGCGCTGTGGAAAAAACTCGCCGAGGCGCGCGTTGCACCGTGCGGCCTCGCATCGCGCGACACGCTGCGTCTCGAAGCGGGCTTGAATCTCTACGGCCAGGACATGGACGAGACGAACGATCCGTTCGAATCGAACCTCACCTGGACCGTGGCGCTTGAACCCGCCGATCGAAATTTCATCGGCCGCGCAGCGGTGGAAGCGCGCAAAGCCGCCGGTGTTCCGCGCAAGCTCACCGGCCTCGTGCTCGATGCAAAAGGTGTGATTCGCCACGGCCAACGCATCGTTACGGAGGCGGGTGAAGGCGAGGTCACCAGCGGTATTTTCTCGCCGACGTTGGGTTACAGTATCGCGCTGGCGCGCCTGCCTCGGGCCGCCAAAGGGACTGCACAAGTCGACATCCGCGGCAAACTCTTACCCTGCCGGATCGTGCGCCCGCCGTTCGTTCGCAACGGCAAGAAAGTCTTCGAATAAAACTGAAAGGGAGTTTTTGATGAGCGAGTTTCCCACCGAGCTGCGCTATGCGAAATCGCACGAATGGGCGCGGCTCGAGGAAGATGGCACGGTAACGGTCGGCATCAGCGACCACGCGCAGGGCGCGCTCGGTGACGTGGTGTATGTCGAGTTGCCGGAACTCGACGTGGTGGTGGAAGGCGGCGAAGAAGCGGGCGTAGTCGAATCGGTGAAAGCCGCATCCGACATCTACGCGCCGATCGGCGGCACCATCATCGCCATCAACGAAGTGCTCGAAGATGCGCCGGAGACCGTCAACCAGGATCCGTACGGCGACGGCTGGTTCTTCCGCATCCAGCCCACCGATGTGGCCGACCTCGACTCGTTGCTCGACGCCGAGGGTTATGCCGAGGTGTGCGAGAGCGAAGAGCACTGATTCGAAGAACACTCGTTCGAACTGCACTCGCTCAATGAACGCCCACTAGAAGGGCTAACCGCGGAGGTATTTGCGTGGATACCGAACCGATTCGGGTATTCCTGAGTACCACCGCGCTCGACATCCTCATCAAGATCGCCGCCGCCATCCTGTTCTGGGTGGTGGGCCGGTGGATCATCAATCGTGTGGTGTCGGTGGTGCGCGCCGGCATGAACCGCAGCGCGGTCGACGCGACGCTCACGCAGTATCTCGGCTCCATCGTGGGCGTGATTCTCAACGTCGCGCTCGTCATCGGCATTCTCGGCTACTTCGGCATTCAGACCACGTCTTTTGCGGCACTGCTCGCCGGTGCCGGTCTTGCGATCGGCGCCGCATGGAGCGGCATGCTCGGCAACTTCGCGGCCGGCGCATTCATGCTGGTGTTGCGGCCGTTCAAGGTGGGCGACTTCGTGTCGGTGGGCGGCGTTACCGGCACCGTGCACGAGCTGGGTCTGTTCGGCACCGTCCTCATCACGCCGGATCACGTGCTCACCACCGTGGGCAACGGCAAAGTGTTCAGCGACACCATCCAGAACTATTCGGCGTTGCCGGTGCGGCGCGTCGATCGCACTGTGCAACTCGCGGCCGGCGTGGACGTTGCCGATGCGATGGCGCGCTTGCGCGAGGCGGTGCAGATGATTCCGAACGTGGCCGAGTCGCCCGCGCTCGAAGTAAACCTGCTCGATGCAAACCTCAGCGGCCCGGTGATCTCGGTGCGGCCATACGCCCACACCGATCATTACTGGCAGGTGTTCTTCGACACCAACGAGGCCATCACGCGCATCGCCAAAGAAGCCGAATGGCCAATCCCCATGCAGAGTTCGCGACAATCGGGCAGGGCGTGAGCGAGGCACGCGCCGCGCGGAAACCCGCCAATAGCGCTTACGATTTTCCGGCAACGCTAAGGTAGAGTACGCGCTTTGCGCGCGGTCCCCGGCGCGCACCCGTCAGACCCACATCGAGCCCTCAATGCCATTCATTCCGCATACGCCAACTGACGTCGACACGATGCTAAAGACCATCGGCGTCCGCGCCATCGAAGACCTGTTCGACGAAATTCCCGAAGCGCTGCGCGCCGGCACGCTGAAGCACGTCCCGCAAGGCCGCAGCGAAATGGACATGCTCGCGCTGCTCGGCGAACGCGCCGAACGCGACCGCATCGATCTGTGTTTCGTCGGCGCCGGCAGCTACGACCACCACATTCCGGCCGCCGTCTGGGATATCGCGCAGCGCGGCGAATTCCTCACCGCGTACACGCCGTATCAGGCCGAAGCGAGCCAGGGCACGCTGCAGCTGATCTACGAATACCAGAGCATGATGACCGCGCTCACCGGCATGGACGTGTCGAACGCGTCGGTCTACGACGGCGGCTCCGGCCTCGCCGAAGCGGTGCTGATGGCGGTGCGCGCCAACAAGAAGAACAAGTCGCGCCACGTCGCGATGCCCGAAACGGTGCAACCCGCGCTATCCGCGACGCCACGCACGCGATCGTGCGCAACCAGCAGATCGAATTGACGACGCGTGCCGATGACGAACGACGGCCGCATCGATATCGCCGCATTGAAGAAGCCTCACCGACATGCCGGTCGCGCTCGTCGTGCAGCATCCGAACTACTTCGGCCGCCTCGAAGACGTCGACACGCTGGCCGACTGGGCCGCCGACGAACGGCGTCGCGCTGATCGCCTCAGTGAACCCGTTGTCGCTCGCGCGTGCTGAAGCCGCCGTCGGAGTGGGGCAAGCACGGCGCCGACATCGTCTGCGGCGACGGCCAGCCGTTCGGCATTCCGATGGCGTCCGGCGGACCGTCGTTCGGCTTCATGTGCTGCAAGCATGGATTGGGTGCGCCAGATGCCGGGCCGCATCATCGGCCGCACCGTCGACCTCGAAGGCAAGACCGGCTTCGCGCTCACGCTGCAGGCGCGCGAACAACACATCCGCCGCGCGAAGGCGACGTCGAACATCTGCACGAACCAGGGTCTGCTCGTCACCGCCGGCACCATCTATATGGCGATCCTCGGCGCCGAAGGGCTGCGCCAGGTCGCGAGCGCGTCGCCACGAGAACACGCAAGCGCTCACCGATGCGCTGACGAAAATTCCGGGCGTGTCGGTCGCAGTTCGACGGCCCGTTCTTCCACGAACGCGTCGTGAAGCTGCCGGTGGATGCGGCGGCGCGTCGTCGAGAAACTCGCGAACGAGCGCATCCTCATCGGCCATCCGCTCGGCGACCGAATACCCGGCGCTCAAGAACCATCTGCTCGTCTGCGCCACCGAGAAGTACGGCGCCGCAGGCGATCGAGCGCGCGGCCAAAGCGCTGACGGCTGCACTCGGGGGTGCACGATGAACAAGAAAAGAACCAACAGACGATTTTCGACATCGGCCAAGCCGGGCCGATCGCGCCCGCGCACAGCTTCCGGGTGAGGGCTCACTGTCCGAAATTCCGAAGTCGCTGCTGCGAGCGACGCCGCCGGTGCTGCCGGAAGTCTCCGAACTTCAAGCCGTGCGCCACTACACCAATCTGTCGCGCCGCAACTTCTCCATCGAGACGCAGTTCTATCCGCTCGGCTCGTGCACGATGAAGTACAACCCGCGCGGCACGCATCGCGCGGCGAACCTGCCGGGCTTCCTCGGCCGCCATCCGCTCGCGCCCGAGTCGCACAGTCAGGGCTTCATGAGCTGCCTCTACGAGCTGCAGGAAATCCTGAAAGACGTCACCGGCATGCGCGCCGTATCGCTCACGCCGATGGCCGGCGCCCAGGGCGAGTTCGCCGGCGTCGCGATGATCCGCGCGTATCACGAAAGCCGTAACGACGACGCGCGCACCGAGATCCTCATTCCGAACGCCGCCCACGGCACGAACCCGGCCACTGCAACGATGTGCGGCTACGCCGTGCGCGAAGTGCCGGTGAAGGCCGACGGCGACGTCGACATCGAAGCGCTGCGCGCCGCGGTCGGCCCGCACACCGCGGGATTGATGATGACGAACCCGTCCACGTGCGGCGTGTTCGACCGGCAGATCGTCGAGATCGCGAAGATCGTGCACGCCGCCGGCGGCTTGCTGTATTACGACGGCGCGAACCTCAACGCGATCCTCGGCAAGGTGAAGCCCGGGGATATGGGCTTCGACGTGCTGCACATGAATCTGCACAAGACGTTCGCGACGCCGCATGGCGGCGGTGGGCCGGGCGCGGGTCCGGTTGGGTGTGGGTGAAAGGCTGGTGCCGTTCTTGCCGATTCCGATGGTTGGGAAGGAAGGCGAGCGGTATCGGTGGCTGACCGAAGCGGATCGGCCGCAGACGATCGGGCGGTTGTCCACGTTCATGGGGAATGCCGGGATTCTGGTTCGCGCGCTGTCGTATGCGTTGATGCTCGGGCGCGAAGGGATGCATCGCGTTGGCGAATACGCGACGTTGAATGCGAACTACATGGCCGCGCGGTTGGCGAAGGAAGGGTTTCAGCTCGCGTATCCGCAGCGGCGCGCGGGGCACGAGTTCATCGTGACGTTCAGCAAGCAGGCGAAGACGATCGGCGTGACGGCGATGGATATCGCGAAGCGGTTGCTCGATTACGGCTATCACTCACCGACGACGTATTTTCCGTTGCTGGTGCCGGAGTGTTTTCTGATCGAGCCGACGGAGACGGAGGCGAAGGAAGAGCTGGACGGGTTTGTTGAGGCGCTGGTGGCGATATTGAAGGAAGCGGAGGAAGACCCGGAGTTGGTGAAGGGTGCGCCGCATACGATGCCGGTGAGAAGGTTGGATGATGTGAAGGCGGCTAGGGATTTGGATTTGCGGTGGCGGCTTGGTCTGAACGGATCAGGCGACTGCGATTTTGCAAAGGCTCCGGTGTGTAAAGGCCGATGGCGGACTAAGATTTGAGGGAGAGTGAACTGCAAGGATTCTGAGCGGCAGTTGAGCCCCTCAAACGACATAGACGCGCGGGCCTGACTGATCCAAACCAAGGCACCTCGCTTATCGAGCAGTGGAACGTCGATCCGCTTACCCCATGAGGATGCTTGGCGGAAAAACAGATCCAGCGTGAACTCGACGTGATCGAAACAAGCGTTTAGGCGGCGGTTTCTTATCACCGTAGATCATGCTGAGTGTCGCTGGGTGCTCGTAGATTGGGCACCTAAGTGGGCACGCAAGCCCTCTCGACCTCTTACTCGTTCGCAGTGTCTTCGGGTGGTGGAGGAGTCGTGACCTCGATCCCGGTGACTTGCGCGAGGGCCTGGGCTTGGCGTCGCGTATATGCCCGCCACGTCTTTCCGATTCCAAGCTGTTCAAGCAAGGCTTGATAGCGCGGATCGCGTACAACCGCCCGAGCGTAATACGCTTCGTTGCAGGGACCGTGTGACCACCAGAGCCGAAGGAATGTGGCTTCTACGCGTCGCCAAGCACGAACGCCTTCGTCGATATCACCTAGCAGAAAACAGATCTCGCCCCTCAAAGCGTTCGAAACTTCGGGCTCGGTAAGTATCGTCTGATGCTTTTGACTTCCTAGAGGAGCATCGCCGCGCATTGCCTGCAGAATGGCTCCTGCCGCCCAACCCCAGGCAGGGTCGTTGCCGTCGAGGCGCTCTACGTACGTTTCGGCCTCCTGGAAGCGCCCGAGCGCTCCCAAGCATCGCACTGTTCCATACAGAGCCAACGTCAGATCGGGCTGCACCGTTAGCATCTCTTTGTTCAGGCGGAGCTGCTCTTCAAAGTTGCCGCGTGCGTTCGCGAGCGCGCCGTACCACGTCTCAATCGACACTCTGGTTTCGGCAGGGATTTCCTGTGCTAAGGCGCATTCCAGGTACCGCGCGCTTTCGTCAAACAGCTTCGATCCCATGAGCAGAAGGCCAAAATTCATCAGCGCTTCCGCGTCATTTGGATTGCTGACCAACTCTTCGTGCCAGAACGCCTCCGCATCAAATGAGCTTGATATCATGGCGTACCGAGCGGTTCGACCAATCGCCTGCAAAACCTGCTGATCAACGCACGCATGGCTTGCTTCTCGAACCAGCGCTTGTAGCTTCTTCCGTTGTTGTTCGCGTACCGACGAGTTCGGAGCATCTTGCGCGAGTTGCTCGTAGACGTTGGACAGCGATCTGTACGCATGGCCGAACCTAGGATCAGCCTCTATGGAGAGACGGAAGCACTCTTCCGCTCGCGCCATAGACTCCGTCGAAGTAAACCGCCAGAAGGTGTCACCTTCGCGCGCGTATTTGTAGGCCCGCACACTCTTCGTGCCCCACGCGCGCATCTGCTGCAGTTGCTCGTCATCGAGTAGCACGAGCAGAACGTCCACTACCCGCGACACGGCGGTGTTCAATACCTCTGCCGCACTGAACTCTGGTGACTCAATTCGCTCAGCGTGTCCAGGCAGCTCACTTGATATGGGTGTGATCAGCACGGTGGAGAGGAGTCGTCCGGCGATCTCACGTGCGTCGACATCTACTTTGTAGTCGCACTCGGGTTTGGCGGCTGTCTCGGCGACGATGAAATGAGCAGAAGCACCCGTGACCTGCGCGACCCGCAGTGCGACCTCTCGGTGAATCTGTTCTATGAGTTCATGTTCGATAGGGGAGTGATTCCGTCTGGACGGTTGGATCAAAGCTGATCTCGAACCGATTCGGACGATGGTTGCGGGTTGTGGAGTCGTCGAGAGTTGTGCCGTACTGACATTTGCAGTGAGCCGGTATCCGCGCTTTGGCACCGTATCGATCCGCGCGTCAGCGTTCGAGAATTCGTCGAACGCTCGTCGGAGTTCCAAGATGGATTTGTGTAATGCATTGGTAGAAGAGATCGAACCTCGCCAGAACGCACCGAGCAGTTCGTCATGCGTGACGGTTGTCAAAGGACGTGCGGCGAGATACGTCAGCACGTTCATTGCCCGCGGGCTGATCTTCTTCGTAACTCCGCCGCGTTTCAGAGCGCAGCCGCTCGGATCTAATTCGATTTCCCCGACGCAAACCTTCTCGGAGGTGTTTGTCTCGCTTCCTAACTGAATCCCCTTTTGTTGTTCTTACCTCGACGGGAAGAAAAAAGGAAGAAAGAAGGAAGAAATGGGTTATCGCGTTTGCGGCACGATTCAAAGGCAATCGACCTCTGAACCGAATGGGGATCTCGAATGAAACGCAACGGAGCCGTGTTACCAAGCTGCACTCTGTTCGACGGCTGGTCCCGGTACGGTAAAGAGGACTCATCGATGCAACTCCACGCGGCACGATCACATTCGGCGGGATCGGCGAGGACTGAGGCCAGTATGAATTGTTGGAGACTGGCGGTTCGATACGCTCTCTGCGCAACCCTTGCGATATCGCCTGTAGCATTCGCGGCGAAGCCTCCGAGCGGCGGCGGGACCGACACAACGCTGCCCGGCCCAATCCAGAACCTGTCCGCGATTACGGCGGCGCGCGCGGTGACGTTGAGGTTCGTCGTGCCGGGAGACGACGGGGTCCGCAGGCCGTGCCGCCGGCTACGACGTCTACTACAGAGAAGGTGGAGCAGGTGAATGTAGCGGAACGCTGCCGGCGGAGAATTGGAACCTTGCGCCACGCAGCGCGGAAACGACCGCCTACACCTCCGGCTCGGTCGACTACTTCAACGTCCACGCCGGTGATCCGGTGGACGGCGACGGCCTCGCGGCTGGCATGACCTATTGCTTCGCGATCCGTGCGCGTGACGAGAAGCCGAACTACGGCCCTTGGAGCTTCATCGAAGCATCGACGCTCGGCGCCGCTGGTGACTGGGACCTAGGGGCGCGCTTCCGGGTGGCCAACAAAGCGGCGGCGAATAGCCTCCAGCTTGCATTCCCGAACCCCGATTTGCCCGTACTCGGCTGGGTGCTCGCCGGTGGAACGGCCAAGACGCACGTAGAATTTGCGGCGCCGGGTTGGGGGCCGATCCCCCCGATCGCTGCCGATCCCATCAGCCGCATCGATTCGTTCCGCATGGTCGCGATCCCCAACGGATCCGGCAGAGTCGCTGCAGTCGTAGCCGGCCGGGGATCGGATCGCGCGTGGACGGTTCACTACCAGTTGGTGGAGGCTGGCGGCTCGCAGTCTCCGACCATCACATCCATCGTCTCTGGCGCTGAAATGGTGGGTGGCCTTGCGGGGTCGCCCGATAGCAGCATCACGTATATCGAGCGCGACGGTGATTGGAACCCGGTGATTGCCGTTGATGCGGTCATCGGACAAACGAAAATCGGCGGCAATCGAACCGTAAACCGGACCCAGTTGAGAACACATCGAGCGAGTCGACGGTACGTGGCTAGCTGAGAGTACCGGCCTCGAACTCGTTGATGGCTGGCCGCAGTTCGAAGGTGTCGAGCTGTTCACGGCGCCCAGTGGGAAGCTTGGCTTCGTGGCAGCGCATTGCAGCGTCCTCATCTATGCGGAACGTGATGCTGCAGGATGGCGGTACTGGGATGTGGGCGCCGTGGCAACAACCAACAGAGCGCAGTGGGTCACGCGCGTCAGTTTCAATGGCGTCGGCACCCCCTTGCTCGCCCGTCAGACCGATTTGGGAGGCACGATTCAGATCAGTCACGCCGACCTTTCGCCGCAGTGGCAAATCGGGCCGCCACCATCGAGCTGCAGCGCTGCGTTCGTGAGCAAGCGCGCCGACGCGTGGGAGAGCGTGAGCCCGTCCGTCACAGATCCGGACCTCTCAAGGCGCGTGCTTGCCGGCGTTGCGGAAGCGAGCGATGGCAGTATCTTCCTCGGGGTGAGTCGCTATGGCTCCACGAGCAACAAAACGACGAGTCAGGAGGTCTGGTACCGCTGCGGCGGGTCGGAAGCCGGCTGGCAGGTCGAATCCATCGATCGAACCAGCGGTGGCGGCGGTGTTCTTGGGACCGGGACCTTCGCAGGCTTCGGTCTTGGCCCAATCCTGGTAGGCCGATGTTGTTCGGCGCGCCTATCCGTGGGGTCTCGCGGCACATACCGGCAGCGCTTCGCAGGGAGGGAACGAAAGCGCCTACTCGTCACCGCCTGACGATTTCGTAGTGGTGGCATCACAACCGGTGGCGAGTTTCTGTCCGTAACGTCACTCCATGACCCGCGGAAGTGATAGGAACACGGTAGCTTAAGTAGCGCATTGCACGAGCGACCGGCGGCTCGGATTTTCGGTTCGAGCACGTCGGCTTACCTGGGCATAAGGACGCTGTACGAATCGGCGCAGCCAGAAGAGAGTCTGATCGCGCTTGGTTGGCTAAGTGGCGAAACAGCCGATGTACCTGAATCCTCGGCCCCTCCCTCCTACTCCGGCAACGGTGTGGTGTGGCGGCTGCCGGTCGATGGCGGCGAACTGGAACAGATACGCATCGACGGCGTTCCGAAACTCAACAACGACCACGTGCTCGATCCCGACGGTGAGCACATCTACCTGTCGGCGAACGACTGACACATCTATCGCGCTCCGCTCGTCGGCGGCACCGCGAAGCGAATCACCGTCGATACCGGGGTGATGCACTTCCTGCACGGCGTCAGCCCGGATGGTGCGGAGCTGGCATTCGTTGGTCTCGAGCCGAAGGACGGAAACTGGTGGGCGCGCGCGAACGTATTCACGGTGTCGTCTATGGGTGGCGAGGAACGCCGACTCACCCACGGCACCGATCCATCCGACGGCTGCGAATACGCGCCCGACGGCGAGTGTGATCTACTTCAACACCGAAGCGTTCAGCGCCGGCCACGCGCAGATCGCACGAATGCGTCGTGACGGCTCCGGATTTGGAGCAACTCACGTTCGACGAGCGGGTGAACTGGTTTCCGCACCTCGCGCCCGACGGCGCGCACGCCGTATACCTCAGCTTCCCGCCGGGTACTCGCGGTCATCCCACGGGACTTCACGTCGAGCTGTGCCTGGTCGCCAACGACTGGACTAGGCCGCTGTGGCGAATGCCGCTGTTCGGCGGGCAGGGCACCATCAACGTCAACAGCTGGGCGCCGAGTTCGGACCGCTTCGCGTTCGTCTCGTATGCAGACTGAGCGTTCCAGGGTAACAAGGTCGCATGCGACGCGTGTCTGACAGCCGGCATCCGGGTTACCGGCGGTCGCAGCGGACGGCCTACACTGGACGTCGAGCCATTCAGATCAGACAACACGCGCGCGTTGCGTGCCGAAAGAAATCACGATGTGGAATCGAAGCGATCGTTACCCGAGTGGGATGGCTGCACTGTTAGCATCGATGCTGCTAACGAGTTTCGGTTGCACCTCTCATGTCGATCCGCCCGCGAATGTTCCGGCCGACCACGTGAACGCCTGCCACGCGCGTGTGGTCATAACGTTTGCGCAGAGCGTGGGCGAACGTCCTGCTGACGACTTCGTGATGGAGATCGCTCGTGCGGCAAATGTCGCGCTCGTGTTCGTGCGCGCCGCCGGACCCGGCTTGTACGTGTTTCAGTTGGATGCGGACGACAGCGATGAAACGTTGTAGTCAGGCGCTGGCGGATTTACGCCGGGACGAGCGCGTCCGCTCCGTGGATCTCGATCAGCGGCGCCATGTGCAGTAAACGGTCCCGCGCCCAGTCGCCCGCTCAATACCTCTCACACTGCTCGAGGCCATGAATGCGTAGCTTGATCACCGCGATGTTCACCATCGCCGCGTTCCTCACCATCGCACCTCGGCCGCGCGCCGCGGATGGCTCGACGGAACTCAATCGCGTGCGCCACAGCCAATCTGCTTCTGCGACGCAGGGTGTTGTCGAACAGCCGCGCCTCATCGTCAAACTGCGCAAGTCCGGCGACCTTCACACGCAAGACGCTCGCATCGAGGCGCTCGCGGGCCGACGAGGAGCTCGGGCTCGAGGAGCAGCGGCCGATCACCTCGCGCATACATGTTCTTCAGGTTCGCTCGGCGGAGGGCGCAACTACGGCGATGAGATGCTCGCGCAGCTGCGCGCGGACCCGCAGGTGGAGTACGCCGTGGTGGATCAGCGCCGCTATGTCCAGGCCGTCACGCCAAACGATCCGCTGTACAGCGAGCAGTGGTACCTGCAGGCGGTAAGCGCTGCGGCGCCGGCAGCACTGGACGCAACCGATGCCTGGACTACTACAACGGGCACCAGCAGCGTGATCATTGCCGACATCGACACGGGTGTGCGCCCGGATCATCCCGACCTCGCGGGCAAACTGGTGCCGGGCTACTGCTTCATCTCCAACGCGTTCGTTGCCAACAACGCCACGTGTCCCGGCGCCGATGCGTCCGATCCGGGCGACTGGGTCACCAGTGCGGACATCAGTGCTCATCCGGCGGAATGTGGCAATGAGTCTCCGTCATATAGTTCGTGGCACGGCACGCGCGTCGCGGGCATCGCGGCTGCAGCGGGCAACAACGCCGTCGGTGTTGCGGGGGTCTCGTGGGATCCGCTGATCCTGCCGGTGCGTGCGCTCGGCAAATGCGGCGGCGCCGACTCCGACATTCTCACCGCGATGTTGTGGTCCGCCGGCATCGCGGTCACGGTCAATGGTCAAACCTCGTGAACCCGAACCCCGCGCGCATCATCAACATGAGCCTCGGCGGCAGCGGCGCTTGTCCCGCGAGCTATCAGGATGCAATCAATCAGATTCTTGCGAAGGGCGTGGTCGTGGTCGCCTCTGCGGGCAACGAGACCGGCGCGGTAAGTGCGCCCGCCAACTGCGCGGGCGTGATCGCCGTGGGAGGTGTGCGTGAAGACGGCACCAAGGTCGGCTACAGCAGCTTCGGCTCACAGGTGGCGGTCTCGGCGCCCGCGGGGAACTGCGTCAACACCGGCGCACAGCAGCCCTGCCTCTACACCATCACCACCACCACCAATCTGGGCGTACAGAGCCCCGGCACGAACGACTACACCGGCCAGTACTACTGCTATCCCGACAGCACCGGCGGCTCCGCGCCGGGCAGCTATCCGAACTGCAGCATCGGCGCCAACCAATACCGCACCAACAACGTCGGTACCAGTTTCTCGGCGCCGATGGTCGCGGGCATCGCTGCGCTCATGGCGTCAGTCAACGGCAATTTGAGCCCAGGGGAGATTTCCGAACGCATCAAGGCGAGCGCCAGCGCCTTCCCGCAATCGTCGCATCGACACTTCACCGCAGCCGCCTGCCTGCCCGAAGACCAACTCGGGTGGCCAGTGCATCTGCACCAACGACGGCCAAACGTGCGGCGCCGGAATGGCGAACGCATCGGTCGGCGATTAGCCAGGCGTTGCGTCCGATCGCCGCAGTGTCGCTGCCGACTGCTTCGTTCAATACCGGGCAAAGCGTCCCGTTGCAAGGCGGTGGCAGCGCCGCGGCGGACGGCGGTGTGATCAACGACTACGCATGGACGCAACGTAGGCAGCCTCGCGCTCGCAATCGCAAATGCCGATCAGGCAACGGCGTCCGTCACATCGCCCGCGTGTGGAATCGGCACGGTGCAGTTGACCGTCACCGACAATGCCGGGCGGCACGACACCGCCGACGTGGTGATCACGCCCACTTCGGCCACCACAACGGCACCGGCCAACGCTACGCCGGCCGTGCCCACTACTGCGCCGCCTGCGGTGAGAGTGGCCGTCTGTCCTGCTACAGCGACGCTCGAAGCGGGAACCGCGGGACAGTCATTCGCCGCATACGTCGCGAATTCCGCGAACGCGGCCGTCACCTGGCAGGTCAACGGTATCGCAGGCGGCAATTCGGCAGTGGGCACCGTCTCCTCATCGGGTGCATACACGCCACCCGCGGCGGCCAAGAACTCGACCCTCGTCAGTGTCACTGCGGTGTCGGCAGCCGAAGCCACGATCAGTTCCTCCGCGCAGGTCACCATCACGCCGTCGACCACGGCGAGTTCAGGTGGTGGCGGTGGAGGTGCGACGGATGGGTTCGCGGCGGTTCTGATCGGCTTGCTCGCCGCGTACACGATGGTGCGTCGGATACGGCGGATCGGTCCGGGGTGAATTGAATCCGCTTCTCCCCAACATGTTCATCCGGCCGCACACCGCGTGACCACGAGGGTTCTCACGGTCTGCTAACAAGGACCACCGCCGGGTCATTGAACGCAGCGCGATTCCGAACGACGATCTGCAGTCGAGCGACTTACCAGGAGTTCGACATGAGCGAAGCGTTGAAGACGACGGACCAGCCCGCGATTCCAACCCGGCCACGGTGCCGCTCGATCGCATCGAGATCTGGCAACCGCACCGGTTCGAGAACAACACGTTCTGGCCGTACTTCGAGCGGCTGCGCAAAGAAGATCCGGTGCATTACACGGCGGAGAGCCCGTACGGGCCGTTCTGGTCGATCACGAAGTTCAAAGACATCATGTACGTCGACACGCACCACGACATCTTCTCGTCCGAAGGCGGCATCACGATCGACGACGATCGCCGAAGATTTCGAGACTGCCGATGTTCATCGCGATGGATCCGCCGAAGCACGACCTGCAGCGCAAGACGGTGAGCGGCGTCGTCGCTCCGCCGAATCTGGCCAAGCTCGAAGGCACGATCCGCGAACGCGCGGGCCGGATCCTCGATCAGCTGCCGCGCAACGAAACGTTCAACTGGGTGGACAAGGTGTCGATCGAACTGACCACGCAGATGCTTGCGACGCTGTTCGACTTCCCGTTGGAGGACCGCCGCAAGCTGACGTACTGGTCCGACGCTGATCACCGCGGACGAACCGTCAGCGGCGTCGTACGACTCCGAAGAAGCACGCCAGGCCGAACTGCTCGAAGTGCCTCGAGTATTTCACGCGTGCTGTGGAACGAGCGCGTGAACACGACCGGCGGCAACGACCTGATCTCGATGCTCGCCACGGCGAATCGACGAAGAACATGCCGCCGATGGAGTACCTCGGCAACCTGATTCTGCTGATCGTCGGCGGCAACGACACCACGCGCAACTCGATCACCGGCGGCGTGGTCGCGCTCAATCAGAACCCCGAACGAGTACGACAAGCTGCGCAACGATCCGTCGCTGATCCCGAACATGGTCTCGGAGATCATCCGCTGGCAGACGCCGCTCGCGCACATGCGCCGCACGCGACGCTGGACGATACCGAGCTGGGCGGCAAGAAGATCAAGAAGGGCGACAAGGTGGTGATGTGGTACGTCTCGGGCAATCGCGACGAAGACGGCGATCGACGAATCCGGACGCGTTCATCATCGACCGGCCGAAGGCGCGCCAGCACCTGTCGTTCGGCTTCGGCATTCACCGCTGCATGGGCAACCGGCTCGCCGAGATGCAGCTGCGCGTCGTCTGGGAAGAGATCCTGAAGCGCTTCCACAAGGTGGAAGTGGTTGGCGAGCCGATGCGCGTGCGTTCGAATTTCATGAAGGGCTATTCGCACGTGCCCGTGCGGGTGCATCGCGCATGAGCCTCGAGGCGCTCCCGTTCGGTGCGCCGGCGGCCGATGTCGTTCGGTTCGTCCAGCGCGACGGCGCAGTGATCCTGCGCGACGTGCTGAACGCCGCGCAGCTCGCGGAGATCAACGCGGAACTGGACGTTCCGATGGAGGCCACTCGCAGCGGCTCGGCCAAGGAGAACGTCGACTATCAGGTGTTCCACGGCTATCGCACGAAGCGGCTGACGAACACGATCTCGCGCAGTCGCGTCGCGCGTGAAGACTTCATCGGCAATCCGATCACGCTCGGCTACGTGACGGAACTGTTCAAAGACATGTGCGATGCGTTCTGGCTGCAGTCGTCGCAGACGATCGAGATCCACCCCGGCGAGAAATTGCAGCCGCTGCATCGCGACATGGACAACTATCCGGTGTTCCGCCGCTTCGGGTCCGACAAGGCGCCTGAAGTGACGGTGAACTATCTGCTCGCGCTGGTGGACAGCACCGAAGCAGCCGGCGCCACGCGCGTGATCCCCGGTAGCAACAAGTGGCCGTTCGAAGAACGCGGCAAACCTGACATGACCATCGCTGCGGAACTTAAAGCCGGCTCGGCGTTGCTGATGAGCGGTAAGACGATTCACGGCGGCGGCGCGAACACCACGACGAACGTGAAGCGACGCGTGTTGAGCACGGGCTTCAACCCGGGCTTCCTGATGCCCGAAGACGCCCACCCCTTCTCGGTGCCGTTAGAGCTTGCGCGAACAATGTCGCCGGCGCTTGCAGCAGATCACCGGGTTCCGCTCGTTCCATCAGTTCCGCCAGCACGGCGGCAGTCTCTGGCAATACGACTTCGAAGAGCTCGCCGATCACTTGAAGCTCTGAGTGAGCAAGAGCTGAACTCCTCAACAGGTTCAATCGCACGGTGAACAGCAGCTTCGTGATCTTTGGCCGCAGCAAAGGCGGGCGTTACCTGGTGGTCGGATTCACGGAACGGGGTGATAGACTTCGGCTCATCTCCAACGTACTCGGGATAAGCATCCCCGCCCACGCACGAGAATCGCCGCCATGCTCCGCGCCGCCTGTCATTGCACTACCGTTCGTTTCGAAATCTCAGAACTCGCGGACTGGGTGCTCGACTGCAACTGCACGCTGTGCAGACGTTACGGCGCGATCTGGTCGTACCCGCAACCGGGACAGGTGAAGATCGTCGCCGGCGCAGATGCCACCGAAAAGTATCTGTGGGGCGATCGCGAGCTCGAGTTCCATCGCTGTAAGTCGTGCGGGTGCATCACGCACATGAGCGCCGCCGACACGCAGGAGATCTACGGCATCAACGTGCGCAACATTCCGACGCTCGACCCGAAGACCGTAAGCATCCGGCGGAAGAACAACGGCCACACCGGATTCTTCTGGACGCGTCCCGACGCGCAACCCGAGCCGAGCCATCATTCGCAGATGCCGCCGCCGAGCGGCAACGATTGGCGGTAAGCGCCGCTCATCAAACCCTAACCACCGAAGTGCCCGCGGCGAGGTCGTGCAGGCAGCGTCTGTTCTTCCTGAACACGAAGCCCTGATCTGCTATCGGCAATAGCGCGAGCACAGGGCTGATCACCGTGAACAGCAGCGGAAAGAACAGCGCACGGATGCAGACGAGCTTCCAGAACGCCGCGCGTTCGCCCGACGCAGTCGTCACGATTGCCACGCCCATCACACGTTTCCCGATGGTCTGGCCACGCGTGAACAGCCAATAGCCGTTGAGAATCAGATAGCTCAAAACCGCCAGCAGGAACACGTTGAGCATCCACGTCGAATTGCGATACGCCTCGGCGTGTTCCATCACACCGGTGATCATGATCAATAGTGCAGTCAGCATCGGCACCAGCAGCATGTCGATCAGCGTTGCAACCAGGCGGCGCCCGCGGCCGGCGAGTCGTTCTTCCAACGGCTGTGTCATGGCGCGCTCCCCTGTTTCGAGCTGATACACCAGCAGTACGTTGCCGGGCTTCTGGCCGAAACTGCCGTAGCCGGACGAGACGATTACCTGATCGCCCGCCACCATCGGGCCGTGCGCGTCGTAGGCGCCGCCTGATGCTTTCACTCCGTTCACCGTGGTGAAGGGCTTCCAGCTGTCGTCGGACCAGAGCGTGGCGCCCGTGTCGGCGTCGTAAATTTCGAGATAGCCGTCGAGGCTGCCGGCAACCACCAGATCGGGCGTAGCGGTGATGGCGGATGACAAGCCGCCGAAACAGTTACGATCCGGACAGCGGTTCCCGCGCGGATGTTCCCAACGAACCTCGCCTGTCGCGATGTCGAGTGCGTGCATACCCGTTGCAGGGGCGATGGTCTTGTCGCTCCATGTTTCGATGTCGCTGATCGGCACGAACAGCAGGCCTTTCTGTTCGTTTGCAGCCAATCCCCAGTGCGCGCCGCCCAGTGCGCCACCCCGGCCGATGTCCTGGTGCCACACGATGGCGCCGTCGTCGGGGTTGAGTGCGTAGATGTCTCCCGACTTCTGTCCCACGATCAGCAGCGCGCGGCCCTGCGCGTCGTGCACCAGAATCGGCGGCGCGCCGAAGTCGAGGTCGGGCCCGCGCGGGTCGGGGCAGTTCGGCATGCCGGGAATGTCGCACGCAACGTTGTATGCATCCCCTTCGGTGAATTGGTGAACCCAGCGTCGTTCGCCGGTCTTCGCATCCACCGCGAAGATTGCGTCGCTGGTGTCGGTGGTGGGGCGGCTGTAGTTCTCGCCGGTGCCGAAGAACACGAGGCCGCGCTCGGGGTCGAGCATCGGGGCGGCCCACACCGGCGCGCCGCTCGGTGCGTATCGGCCGACGAAGAACCAGTGCGTACCCACCTTCTTCGCGGGTTCTTCGATAGTGGGGCGATACCAGAGTTGTTTGCCGCTTTGCACGTCGAATGCCGCCATGCCACCGCGGGTGGTGCAGCAGCCGTAGAACGGAATCAGCGCGAGACCCACTTCGAACGACGACAAGGGCACATACACCACGCCGTTGTGGATTGCCGGTGTGCCGGAATAGAACGGCACCACCGAGTCAGCCGACTGCGCCTGCCAGATGTCGGCGCCGGTGACCGCATCGATGGCATAAAGCCCCTTCGTGCGGTCGAGATACAACAGAGCGTCGCGCTCGCCGATTCGCGCGCTCAGGATCGCGCTGCCGATCTCGCCATCGTGTTTGTGCACCCAACGCGTACACCCTGTCGCACGGTCCAGCGCCACTACGCCCACGCCGGTATCGCCGATGAAAATCGTGTCTTCGGTGATCAGCGGCCACGAACGCGGCTTGTCGTTGGCGAATCCATACGACCACGCGAGTTTCAGCCGGCTTACGTTCGTGCGATCGATCGTCGTGTCGCGCTGCAACCGCTGATTGTTGAGCTCGATACCCCAGCCGTCGGAATAAAAGCGAGTCAGGCCCGGTTTCGGATCGCACTGCGCAGCGCTCGTGTGTGCGAGCACTGCGGCAAACGCGAACAGAATCGCTTGGGGGAGACGCTTGTTGTTGAAGGCATGCATGTAGCGCGCGACGATGGCGAGCGTGAGCCCGGCGGGCAGATCATAGCCCCGTCTTCAGCGCGGCGAGCACCACCTGATCGGCGTCTCTCCACAACGCGTCCGGCCGTTCGAAGCCGGCTTCCTCCAACAAGGCGCCCAGCCTGCGGAAGTCATCTCGTCGCCGATGCGCTCCTCATCGCGCGGACCCCACAGCGCGACATGGTCGTATCCGAGCAGTGCGTTGGCGCGCAACCAGAACCGTTCCCAGTTCTCCTGCGAGTAGCGCGGCGGTTGCGTCGCTTTCCATGCCTCGAATCCGGCCGCGAACGGCGCTTCGGCCGCGACGGGTTCGGCGATCAGGAACACGCCGCCCGGCCGCAGCACTCCGTAAACGTCAGCGACGAGCTGTTTGCACCGCGCCGCGTCGAACCAGTGCAGTGCGTTCACCGTTGCGACAACGTCGTAATCGTCCGCCAGTTCGTCGCGCCAGCCGTCGCGTTCCAGATCCTTCACACGAGCTTGCCCTGAATGCGTTCGCGCTGATTTGCCGCTCTGCAGATCGACATGAAGAACGGGTCCCGATCGACACCGTCGACGTGTGCGTTCGGGTAGAGCTTGTGTATGGCGCGGCCCACGTCGCCGGGTCCGCAGCAGAGGTCGAGCACGCGAATCGGTTGGTCGCGCGGAACGGGATCGCCGAAGCGATCAGCGCCAGGTCGTTGGGCTTCGACGCGCCTTGTTCGGCCCACCACAACGCGAGCAGTTCGTCGATGTGAGGATGAATTCGGGCGTCGATCTCGGCCTGGCTGATGGGTGGCGGATTGCATGTGTATGGCTCCTCGTTTCGGGGTCGCCATCAAACAGCGCACGCGGCGCCGCGTATTGGAAATAATTGATCGCGACGGCTGATCGCTCAATCGACGATCAAACCACCTGGACACGCGCCTTAAGAACGCGTCGGGTGTGCGGCCGGCGAACTCGCGGAAGTCTTTGATGAGATGCGCCTGGTCGAAGTAGCCGCAGTCGGTTGCGATGTCGGCCCAGCGAATCGAATCCATGCGCTGTTCGTCCGCCTGCGTGGATTCGATGTACGGCTTGCCAACGGATTCGTTGGCGCGCGCCGGGACTCGCGCGATCGAGCGCGCGCATGACGCGATTGAAGCGCAACAGTCTTGCGACGGTCTTCGGTGAAAATCCGATGCACGTCCGGAATCGGGCAATCAACGTACGATGGCTGCAATCCAGTTCGTCGGCGAGCGTGCCGAGTGCCAAGCGGCCGTCGGTGGACACGAGCGCTCGCCACACACGCGGACCGCGCCGGACATCTCCGCGTTCGCGATGCGTTGCGCAATCAGCTCTTCCATCGCGGCGAACCGCTCGGTCCAGCTTCGTGCGCGTGTGAGCGCACGTTTGAGTGTTCGAGCGAGCGCCGGATCGATCTGTTCGAGATCGATCGCGTCGTTTGCGATCAGGTGCATGGGCAGCCCGAGGAACAGGTGCGCGCCGATCGGCGTGAATCGCACGACCATGAAGTGCCGCTCGCCCACCGCGCGAGTGAGCTGGTGGCGCGTGTGCAGCCCGACGACCCAGGCGCCATCGCGCGTACCAATTGGCCGTGATTCGCGGCATCGAGTCGAAGTGCGGCGCGCCGAAATTCACCAGAAGCGGCACTTCGATCGAAGGGAGATGGCGCTCCTGAACCTCGACGCGAAGCGTGCTCGAACTCGCGAAGTAGCCATGCACGTATGCGCGCAGGCGCGGATCGGCGGCGCGTTGCACCGTCTGCCATTGGCCGAGTTCGGAGTTGTGTTGGCTGGCTTCCATTGAACGCATCTAGTCGACACGGCGGCGGCGTGACTGTCGACGTGGCGCCGGTGTACCTCAATGGTGTCGTCGGCATGCCTTTTGATTCGATCCACGATAGAGTGCCGCATTGTGCCTGCCGGCAATCGGGGATCAGAGTCGGCCGGCCAATCTCCTGGGAGTCTTCATGAAGCACTGCGAGCAGCGCGCCGTCTCGGCCATCCTCGGCTCGCTGTATCTCGGGCCGAGTTTCGGCGTGATTCAGAACACCGTCGGCATGCGACAACGCGCCACGGCATTCTCATTACGCTCGGCTTCTATTTCTGGGCGGCGACGCATTTCCTCCAGGCCGCCGTCGGCCTCGAGAAATTGATGCGTGCCGGAGCTTACTCGTCTGCGTCCGAGTAGAGCGCGAAAGACTCGGCGAAGAGAGCGCAACGAGCACGTGAGTTCGCGGCGGAAAGACTGGCGCTGCGAACAGTTCAACGGGCTCTTCGCGTCTCGTAGGCGAAATACAGGATCGGGATCACCACCAGCGTCAGAAGCGTCGAAACGATGTTGCCGAAGAGCAGCGCCACCGCGAGCCCGTTGAAGATCGGATCGTTCAGGATGAACAACGCGCCGAGCGACGCAGCGAGCGCCGTCAGCACGATGGGTCGCGTGCGCGTGGCGCCGGCGCGAATCACCGCTTCGGCGAGCGGCGTTCCGCTCGCCTGTTCGGCGCGGATGAAGTCCACCAGCAGGATCGAGTTGCGCACGATGATGCCGGCGAGCGCGATCACGCCGATCATCGACGTTGCGGTGAACTGCGCGCCGAGCAGTGCGTGGCCCGGCAGCACGCCGATGATCGTCAGCGGGATCGGCGCCATCACGATCAGCGGCACGACGTACGAGCGGAACTGCGCCACGATCAACAGATAGATCAGCACCAGCCCGGCCGAGTACGCGATGCCCATGTCGCGGAACGTCTCGTACGTGATCTGCATTCGCCATCCCACTTGATCGCCTGCCGGTCCGGATCCGACGGCGCGGAGAAGTAGTGCTGATCGACGTCCGGTAGCGTCTTCGTAATCTGCGATGCAGCGGCGAACATGCCATACAGCGGGCTGTCCGCCTTACCCACGGCATCGCCGATCACGAATTCGAGCGGCTGCAGGTCCTTATGCCAGATCGGTGCGTCCCACTGCGTCTGCTCGGCCCTGACGAGTTCGGCTCAGGGGAATGCGGCCGCCTTGAGGGTGCGCACTTCGAGCGACAGCGCGTCGTCGATGCGCACCTTGCGGGCGTCGGGCAGTTCGATACGCACCGGTACCGGTTGCGCTCCTGGCCCCGATGCAGATATGTCGCGTCGCTGCCGTCGAGTGCGATGGCGAGTGAATCGACGACATCTTTC
This sequence comes from uncultured Gammaproteobacteria bacterium, assembly GCA_963822125.1. Lineage (GTDB taxonomy): Bacteria > Pseudomonadota > Gammaproteobacteria > Pseudomonadales > Azotimanducaceae > DATJGR01. The sequence continues at coordinate 195,040 of CAWGGQ010000024.1, forward strand.
TGACTTACGCCGAACTGCATCGCCTTTTCGCGGTCCACCTCGACGGCGAGCCGCGGGCTCGGCGCGACGAGGCTGGTGTCCACATCGACGACGCCTGGCGTCGCCGCGAACACCATGCGGATGCGCTCGGCGAGCTCGCGCCGTTGTGCGGTCGTTGGCGCGTACACCTCGGCGACGATCGGTGCACGCACCGGTGGGCCTGGCGGCACTTCAGCGACGACGAGCGTTGCTTGGTGGCGCGCAGCGACAGGTGCTAGAGCGTCCCGCATCGCCACAGCGATCGCGTGGCTTGTGCGCTTGCGCGCGTCCTTCGGCACCAGTGACACCTGAATGTCGCCGAACTCCGGCGCCTGCCGCTGATCGTATTGCCGCACGAGCCCGTTGAAGTTGATCGGCGCCGCTGTGCCGGCGTAGATCTGCACGTTTGCCACCTCCGGTGTTGCGAGCGCGGCGACGGCGAGTTCGTCGAGCACGCGCGCGGTGTGTTCCACCGGCGTGCCTTCGGGCATGTCGAGCATCAGCTGCAGCTCCGACTTGTTGTCGAACGGCAGCATCTTCATGACCACCCATTGCACCAACACGGTTCCGACGGCGACGACGATCGCGAGCACGATTCCCACGTACAGCCGGTGTCGATGCTTGCGGGCATCAGTACCGCCGACGAACGGCCCGATCACGCGCGAATAGAATGCGTAAACGCGCGGCGCGGCGGTTTCCTCGTGCGCGGCGCTCGAGAGTAGCCGCGCGCATGCCCACGGCGTCACAACCAGCGCGATCGCGAGCGAGATCAGCATGCCCATGCTCGCGTTGATCGGAATCGGGCTCATGTACGGGCCCATCAGCCCGCTGACGAACGCCATCGGCAGCAACGCCGCGATCACGGTGAACGTCGCGAGAATCGTCGGCCCGCCCACTTCGTCGACGGCGGCCGCGATTGCCGCGGCGCGCGAGCGCGCATCCATGCGCAGGCGCCGGTTTACGTTCTCGACGACCACGATCGCGTCGTCCACGAGGATGCCAATGGCGAAGATCAGCGCGAACAGCGACACGCGGTTGATCGTGAAGCCGGCTGCCCAAGAGGCGAATAGCGTGGCCGACAGCGTGATGGTGACCGCCACGCCGATGATCACGCCCTCGCGCCAGCCGATGGCCAACACGACCAGCGCCACCACCGACAGCGTCGCGAAGACGAGCTTGTGGATCAGCTGCGTCGCCTTGTCGCGCGCGGTGACGCCGTAGTTGCGCGTGACGGTTACTTCGACGTCGGAGGGCACCAGGCTGCCTTGCAGCGTATGCACCCGCCGCAGCACTTCGTCGGCGATCGCACTCGCGTTTTCGCCCGGTTTCTTCGTGATCGCGAGCGTCACCGCAGGCGTCTTGAACGCCGCTTGGTTGCGTGACGCGAACCACACGTACTGGTCGGCGGCATCGGCATGGTCGTGCACGTTCGCGACGTCCTCCAGATACACCGGCCGGGCGTCGTATGCCGCGACGACGAGGCCGGCGATGTCGTCGCGATTCGCCACCAGGGTTCCCGCCTGTACCGGCGTCTCGTGGTCGTCGCCTACCAGACCGTGGAGATGCCGCACGACGTTCGCGTGTTCGAGCGTCTTCGCGAGTTCGAGCACGGTCAACCCGTAGCCGGCAAGCCGCGCCGGATCAAGATCGATGCGCACCTGATCGGCCGGCGCGCCGATGCTGTAGACGTCGCGTGTGCCGGGCACGCGTTGGAGCTCGGCCTGCAGCGTTCGCGCGACGTGCGCGAGGTCGATCGCGCTGTGGTTTGGCGCCCGGCTCCACAGTGTCAGGGTGAGTATCGGTACGTCGTCGATGCCCTTCGGCGACACCAGCGCTTCTCCGACGCCGAGCCCCGCCGGTTGCCAGTCACGATTCGAGTAAACGGCGTTGTAGAGGCGCACGATCGCGTCGTTGCGTTTCTGGCCGACCTTGAACTGAACGGTGAGAATCGCGAGGCCGGGCCGCGCGACCGAGTAGAGGTGATCGACACCGTCGATCTCGCTCAGTATCTGTTCCATCGGGAACACCACGATGTTCTCGACACGCTCGGCGCTCGCACCCGGGAACGGCACCCGCACTGTCGCAAACGTGACGTCGATCTGCGGTTCCTCCTCGCGCGGCGTGATCAGCGCTGCGAGCAGACCGAGCAGAACGGCGCCAAGGCCGAGCACCGGCGTCAGCGTGTTGCCGAGGAACGTGCGGGCAACGCGTCCGGCGAAGCCGAGGCGGTTCGATTCCGTTGGTTCAGCCATCGGGCCGCGTGGCCGCGCGCAGTTGCGCGAGTGCGGCGGCCGGGTCGCGTATCAGACGCTCGCCTTCGTCGACGCCGGTGACGATCTCCACACGCCCGTCGGGCAGGCGGTGGCCGAGCTTCACCTGGCGCAGCTGCGGACGATTATCGGCATCGAGCACGTAGACGCCGATCAGTTCACCGCGTTCGATGACGGCCTGCTGCGGCACCAGCAGTTGCTCCGAGGTGCTGGTGGCGAACACCACGTTAACGAACATTCCCGGCCGCGCGACTGCGGTGCCTTTGGGCAGCAGTACGCGCGCTCGAAAGGTATTCGACAGCGCGTCGGCGATCGGAAAGACGGTAACCGTTTCGGCCGGAACCTGCGTGCCGTCGACGTCGACCCACGCCGATTGCCGCCCGCGCACTGCGTCGGCGAGCGACTGCGGCACGTCTACGACCACGCGCAGGTCGTCGAGCGACAATCCGCTCATCAACGGCGTACCGGGGCTCACCGATTCGCCTACGGTAACAAAGCGCTTCGTCACCACGCCGCCATAGGGCGCGCGCACTTCCGTGTAGCTGACGCCTTCGCGAGCGCGCTCGACCGCCGCGCGCGCCGCAGCTACCTGTGCGCGAGCGGAGTCGCGCGCCGCCAGCGCTTCCTCGAACGTCGCCTTCGGCACCACCCGGCGCTCGTACATGTCGCTGAACCGTTCGTAACGCGCCCGCGCCTCGGCGTCGCGGGCAAACGCCTCCGCGAGTGCAGCCTCGGCGCGGTCGAGGTCGGCGCGCTGTTCCTTGCCGCGCAACCGCACGATCACCGCGCCCGCCGGCACCACGTCGTTGACGTCGTACAGGATTTCGCCGACGCGACCGGAAGTCTGTGCCGACACCGTCGCTTCGTTTACGGCCTCGACGACGCCGTTCAGCGTGCGCACCACCGGCACTTCGGCGCGCTGCACGGTGACGGTGTCGACCGGCGGTGCCGGGTCGCGGGAATCCGGCGACGCAATGGCGGTGCCAGCGAGTGTCGCGAGCGCGAACAAGAGCGCTCGGTTAACCCGCTTGTTTTCGACGTGGCTCATGCGGAATGTCCGGTTGGCGACCCGATGCTGCGCATTCGCTCTCCGTGGATTCAGTTGGGCCGCCCGTCCGCCCGCGAAATACTGGAGTCGCGCCGCGTCGATGTCCATCCGCGCCGGAGAGAGTATGTTCGATGGCGTGCTCGATCTGCTCATCAACGGTTAATGGCGATGCGTATCTTTGCGTCTGTTCCAGGAATTTTCGTTGCGACGTTGTCGTTCGCGCTGGTTTCCACGACCGCTGCCGATCCGGTGCCGGGTCCGTCATACAGCTGCGCGAACGTCATCGACGGCAGCATCGAACAAATGATCTGCAACGATGCGGGGCTATCGATGCTTGATCGCAAGTTGGCAGCGGTCTACGGCGAAGCGTTGAAGATCGCCGCTACGCAACAGCCGCCGACGCTCAGAGCCGAGCAGCGCGGCTGGATCAAAGGTCGCGACGAATGCTGGAAGAACGATGCGCCGCGTGCGTGCGTGGAAGACGAGTATCGGCGGCGCATCGCCGAGTTGCAGGCGATGTATCGCCTGCTGCCGGCCAAGGGTCCGGTCACTTACGTCTGCGACGGCAATCGCGCCAACGAAGTGGTCGCCAACTATTTCGCCACGGATCCGCCGACGCTCGTCGCGGAGCACGGCGACAGCGTTTCGCTGATGTACCTGCAGCCGAGCGGCAGCGGTGCCAAATATGCCGGCCGCAACGAAACGTTGTGGGAGCACGCGGGCGAAGCAACCGTTACGTGGGGCTACGGCGCCGCCGCGATGACCTGCACGGTGCGCGACTGATCGCGCAGCGTGTCCCGCTCGTCGGTTGACTGGTGTCCGGGATTCGCCGAGATTCGGCATCGACCAGACAATCAGAGAATCCGAGGGAAGACACGATGAAGCGTAGTGGATTGCGTGTGTGGCTTACGGCGGGCGTTGCAGTAGCGGCATCTGCGCTGAGCCCCGCCAGCAAATCCGGACACAGCGATGCGGGCAGCGGTTATTCAGGCGGTGGACCAAGCAGCTACGCGAGCCTCGTTGGTACCGACCGCGAAGATGCCCAGAAGAAGCTGGGCAAAATGGGTTTCAAAATGCAGAAGCCGGCCAATGATGATCGTGGCAGCCTGTGGTGGAACGGCGCGACCAAGGAGTGCGTAGAACTGCGGGGAAAGAAGGGCCGCGTGAAGAGCATCGAACCGACCTCCGCGTCGCGGTGTCACTGAAGTATTGCCAAAGCGCCGCCAGAACGTGAAGCCGGGCGTGGGAAAGGAGTATGGTCGACAACCGGGAGTGAGAAAGAGAGACACCATGGCGAACGAAAATCCGCCCGATCCGGCGGCGATGTTTCGTGACTTCGTCACCAATTGGGAACGCAACATCAACAACGTCGCGAATCAGGTGATGGGCACCGAGTCCTTCAGTCGCCTGATGCAGGAAGCGCAGAAGATGCAGCTGACGTTGCAGCAGGCGACGTCCGAAGCGATGGGGCGCCGCCTGGCGGCACTGAACATGCCCACTCGCGAAGACATCATTCGGCTCGCCGAGAAACTCACCGACGTAGACCGCCGGCTGGCACGCATCGAAGCGACGCTCGACGACGATGCCGCGAAGACGGTGGTCGCCGAAGTTCCGCCAACGGCGCCGCGTCGCACGCGAAAGCCGCCGGCGGAGTATCTGAACGAGGAGAAACCGCGATGACCAACAATGGCGAAGCAGCCCCGGAAGACATCGGTACGCGCGTGCGCGGCATGGTGGAGCGCGCGATTCAACGCGGCGTGAAAGGCATCGAGTATGCGAGGTCGGGTCCCGCGAAGGTGGGACTCACGCCGAAAACGGTTTTGTATGGGCGCGGCACGTTGCAGCTGTACCACTACAAGCCGCTGGTCGACGAGTTGTATCGCGTGCCGGTGTTGCTGGTAATGGCGACCACGAACAAGGCATTCGTATTCGACCTGCTGCCGGGCCAGAGCATGGTCGAATTTCTGTTGAAGCGCGGCTTCGACGTGTTCGTGGTCGATTGGAATGCACCGCAGCCGGAAGAGCGTGGACTCACGCTCGAAGACTACACGCAGGATTTCATTCCGACGTGCATCCGCAAAGTGCAGCAGGAGACCGGGCAGAGCGATGTTTCGGTAATCGGCTACTGCATGGGCGGCGTGCTGTCGCTGATCTACGCGGCGACGCACACCGATGGTCCCCTCAAGAATCTCGTTTGCCTGACCACGCCGGTCGACTGGAAGCAGATGGGTCTGACCACCATGTGGAACGATCCGCGTTACTTCGACGTCGATCAGGTGGCCGATACGCTCGGCGTCATTCCCGCTGATTTCGTGCGGCAGATGTTCGAGATGCAGAAGCCGGCGCAGCGGTTGGCAGGCCAGTTGCGCGCCAGCGAACAGATGTGGAACGACGAATTCGTGCGTTCTTATCGGGCATTTCAGCGCTGGGGTGACGAGACGCTGCCTCTTGCCGGCGAATACATGCGCCAGACCACGAAGGAGCTGAGCTGGGACAACAAGCTGTTCACCGGCAAGCTCGTCGTGGGCGGTCGCGACGCGAATCTCGCGAACATTCGTGTACCGATTCTGTCGGTGGTTGCCGAGCACGACCACCTCGCGCCGCGCGACTCAACGAAACCGTTACTCGATCTCGTCGGCTCGACGGACAAGCAGGAAATCCTGCTGAAGGGCGGTCACGTCAGTTTGATCGCCGGACCAAACGCGATAGGACGAATGTGGCCACGGCTCGAGCGCTGGCTCGCGGTGAGGTCGACATGAGCAACGTCATGGCGCGTTATCCGCGTACGATCCAGAGCGGCGGCGCATCGTTCGAACTGACGGTGATGCACGCCACAGACGAACCCGAAGTGCTGCGCTTTGCCCGCTCACTGCCGCCGCACGACATGTTGTTCATGCGGCGTGATATCACCAACGCAAAAGTGCTGTCCGCTTGGGTGCGCGAAATCACCGCCGAGAACATCGTCAGCGTTCTGGCGCGGCGCGGCGGCGAAGTGGTCGGCTGCGCGGCCGTGGTGCGCGATGCGCGTTCGTTCTCACCGCACGTCGGCGATCTGCGCGTGCTGGTGTCGCCGGCGGCGCGCGCACAGGGTCTCGGTCGTGCGCTGGTGCAGGAGAGCTTCCTCATCGCGCTGTCGATGGGCCTGGAGAAAGTCACCGCGCAGATGACGGCGGATCAGAAGGCCGCTATCACTGTGTTCGAAGATCTGGGCTTTCGGGTGGAAGCGTTGTTGCGCGACCACGTGCGCGATGCCAACGGTGAAAAGTTCGACCTGGTGATACTCAGCCTCGACGTCGCTGCGCATCAGGCGAAGCTCGAACTGTACGGATTGCCGGAGGCGTTCGCGGCATCGTCTTAAACGCCGGGTAGTTCGAAAGGTCCACCAAATATTGTACGATCGTACACTACCGAAGTAGTGGAGCGATCGTCGATGGCCGTAGAACTGACCCGTCTGCCGGTGAATGCCCGCGTCGAACAGATCATCGAGGTGCTCGACCGCGATGGCGGCGTCATCGTGGAGCGTTTCCTCTCGGCGGATCGTGTCGACAACATGCTGGCCGAGCTCGGCACCTTCATCGAACGAACGGTTCCGGTCGCCGACGACTTTTCAGGACACCAGACGACGCGCACCGGCGGGCTGGTCGGCCGTTCGAAAGAAGTGCGCGATCTGCTGGTCGATCCGGTGGTGCTTGGAACCGCAAACGAATTTCTGAAACCGCATACCGACAAGATTCAGCTGAACCTCACGCAGATCATTCGCCTGCTGCCCGGGCAGGGCGCGCAGGAACTGCATCGCGACCGGTTCATCTGGGGCAAGTATCTGCCGCGCGAAGTGGAGCCGCAGTTGAACACCATCTGGGCGCTCACCGAGTTCACCGCCGCTAACGGCGCCACTCGGGTGGTGCCCGGCAGCCATCGTTGGGATTGGGAACGCACCGCGCGCGACAACGAGATCACTCAGGCGGTGATGCCGCGCGGTTCGGTGATGTTCTACACGGGCAGCATCATCCACAGCGGCGGACAGAATCGTTCGAACGCCGATCGCATCGCGTTGAATCTGACGTACAGCAACGCGTGGCTGCGCCAGGAAGAGAACCAGTACATGTCATGTCCGCCGGAAATCGCGGGCCAGTTCGATCCGGAACTGCGCGCGCTGCTCGGCTACACGATGGCGAACTTCGGGCTCGGCTATTACGCACCGCCGAAGTTCGTGGCCGGCGCGCCGGGCACGATGCCGCCGGAGATGGCATTTGCCGACGAAGGCGTGTTCGACCGCGCGTGGCCGACGTGCCGGCGGCGCGTACGTTCTAGAGCGCTCGCGCCGCCCGCGCTAGGGCCGCACTTCGTAGTACAGATTGCTCGGGTCTTCGAAGTCGTGCAGCGTGAAGCGGGTGAACCCGGCCGCGCGCACCATTTGTTCTGCGACTTCCGGATTGAACCCGAGCGTGCCCAAACCCGCGCCGCCCGGTTCCGACAGCGCCGACGACATGCACGCCGACACCGAGAATCCATAGAACATCGCCAGCATCGGATTGCGCATGTTCTTCTTGAAGTCGGCGCTGCTGCGAATGTCCTTGATCAGCCACGTGCCGTCGGGCTTCAGCGCGCGGCGAATCGCTTCGATCACCGTCGCGGGCCGCGTCATGTCGTGCAGGCAGTCGAACGTGATGACGAAGTCGTACGTCGGTGTGTTCGGCAACGCTTCGCCGCCGGCCGCGAAGCGTCTTCATGTTCGTCAGCTTCATGTCGCGCACCTTTGCGTGACAGTTGGCGATTGCGTGGCTGCTCGGGTCGTAGCCGTGGAACTGCGAGTTCGGAAATGCCGCGGCCATGCTGGCGAGCGCGAGTCCGCTGCCGCAACCGACGTCCGCGACGGTGCAGCCGCGTTCGAGTTTCTGCTGCACGCCTTCGAGCGCAGGCACGATCTGCGGTACCAGCGCCTGGCGCACCCAGGGGCCGAGCATCCGCTCGGTGCGATGCGCGGCATTCGCGCCGAGTTGTTCGTAGCTGAGGCCGATGCCGGTGCGGAACGCATCGCACAGCTTGTCGACGATCTCGGGTGCCGTCGGTGTGGCGAACGCGCCCGCCGCGAATGCGAGGCTGCCGGATTCGTCGGCGAGCACGGCCGCCCCGACCGGCGTCAGTTCGAAGCGGTCGGGATCGTGATAGTCGAGCAACCGTGCGGCCGCCTGGCCCGCGCAGCCATTCGAACAGCCAGCGCTCCTTCAATCCGGTGCGATCCGCGAGTTCCGCCGCGGTCACCGGACCCGCGCCGTTCAACGCGCGATACAGTCCCAGGCGATCGCCGAGGTGGATCATCAGCGAGACGATCTCGCCCTGCTTGTAGCTCCACACGCTGAACGAATAGCGCTTCAGCGCCTCCGGGTCGATGACGGATTCGGCCATGTCTTCCCCCAGGTTGTAGTTGTGAGCGGTTGAGTCGTGTGCTCGGATGCTAGCGCTGCAGCACAGCGCGCGTAAAACGTAGAGAATCACCGAAGCCAACCGGAGTTGTCCGATGAAGGGCCTCACCGCGGTCGCATTGCTGTTGCTGTCGGGCGTCGCCCTTGCCGGGCCGAAGCTCTATGTCTTCGACTGCGGTTCGATCCAGCTGACGAACGTCACGATGTTCGGCCTGCAGCCGAACGAAACGGCGGTACGCGAACTGTTCGTGCCGTGCTACGTGATCGAGCACGGTAACCAACGCCTGTTGTGGGACACCGGTCTGCCCCTCAACGTAGCCGGTCAGGGAAAGGTGGCGATGGAAGGCGGCGACTCCTTCCTGTACGAACGCTCCATCGTCGATCAGCTCGCCGATATGGGTATCAAGCCGACTGATGTCACGTATGTCGCGTTCTCACATCTGCACGCGGACCATGCCGGCGGCGCGAACGCATTCGCCGGGTCGAACGTATTGATGCAGAAAGCGGAGTGGGACTCGGCGCTGGCGGGCAATCCGGAGTTCGAACCGTCCGACGTCTTCGCGAAACTCAAAGAAACGAAGCTGACGATCATCGAGGGCAACCACGACGTGTTCGGCGACGGGAGCGTGCAGCTGATTTATGCACCGGGTCACACGCCGGGCCATCAGGTGCTGCTGATAAACCTCGCGAACACCGGCCCGGTGTTGCTGTCAGGCGATCTTTATCACTTCCGCGAGAGTCGCGTGTTGCGACGCGTGCCGACGTTCAACTATGACGCGGCGATGTCGCTGCGCTCGATAGATGAGGTCGAAGCGTTGCTGAAGAAAACCGGCGCAACGTTGTGGATCGAACACGACAAAGCGCTGGCCGACACGCTGAAGAAAGCGCCGCGCTTTTACGACTGAGTTACGACTGAGTCACGCCGAACGCCGCAACCGCACCAACGGAATCTCGCGCGGCGTATTCGCCTGATAGTCGGCAAACATCGAGTAGCGCGCCGTGAGTACCGGCCAGATGCGCGCGCGTTCTTCACCCGACAACAATTCGGCAACGGCGGGATAAAAGTCTTCGTTCACCCGCACGTGCACACGCGGTTCAGTCGCGCAGATTGAGAAACCACAGCGGATGCGCCGGCGCGCCGCCCTTCGAACCGACGATGTAGCGTTCGTTCTCGTGTTCCAGATACAGCAGCGGATTGCGCCGCACGTCGCCGCTGCGGCGGCCGGTGGTGTAAAGCAGCAGGATCGGTCGCGGACCTTCCCAGCCATCATCCTTACCGCCGGTTGCGATGTAACGTCGTGCGTGTTCGGCTGCGAATGGCACGGCGCTGTCGATGGCGTCGCGTTCTATGGGATGCAACTCCACGGACGCAGCGACCTCCACCGGCTCTCGCAACTTCGCGATCCAGGCTTTCGGGGGCGTGATCAACTTGAAGGACATGACGCCTCCGGTGGATGACTGACGGCGAGCGGCCATTTACCTTTGCAGAAGCCCGCGCAGTCAAGGCGCACACCCCGCGCCGTCGCGGCGCTCATCAAGGAGATTCCAGATGAACCAGATTGCACCGATGGAAATCGGTCTGCCCGTGATCGATCTCGAGCGAATGCTCGAGTTCTACGTGCAAGTGCTGTCGTGTTCCGAAGTGAGGCGGGCCGATATTCCCGCGGAACTGTCGAGCGCGTTGCGCGCAGGCAGTGCGGGTTACGTGAACGTGTGGCTGCGCACGCCGAACGGCGAAGTGATCAAGCTGATGAGCCCTACGCCCGCACCCGCGCGCACCGCGTCATCGCGCTTCTCCGCCGACCGAACCGGCTTCGCCTACGTCACCTTCTACTGTCGCGATCTCGAAGAAGTGCTCGACAAGGCGCTTCACCTCGGCGGCGTGTTGCGCTCCGATCGTTCGATGTTGAGCGGCGCGATCGGTTTGAAGCTGGCGTTTTTCGAAGACCCGGAAGGCAACGTGATCGAACTCGTCCAGCCGAACGCATAGAGGCGCGGCCGATGCTGAAGTTTCCAGTGGTACAGCTCGCGTACTTCGTGGGTGATGTCAGGCGCGGCGCGCGCGAGATGGCGGAGCGTTTCGGTGCCGGTCCTTTCTTCGTCGCGCAGAAAATCCCGCTCGCGTGGTGTGAGCACCGGGGGCGGCCGGGCGGGTTCATCCACACGTCTGCGTACGGCCAATGGGGCACGCTCATGGTCGAGTTCGTTCAGCAGGACGAAGAAGGCGCGTCGCCGTTTCGCGACATGTACGCGCCGGGCCAGGAAGGTCTGCATCACGCGGCGATGATGGTCGACTCGCTTGCCGACACGTACGCGTATTGCCGCGACGCGGGGCTCGAGATCGCTTCGAAAGCGCAAACGACGAGTGGCGTCGAGTTCGCATTCGTCGACACGGTGAAGTCGCTGGGCCACATGATCGAGATCTACGAGCGCAACGAGTCAGCTCACGGGCTTCTACGAATTCGTCCGGAACGCCTCGCTCGACTGGGACGGGCGCGATCCGGTGCGCACATTGGGTTGAAGGTGGTTGAGGTCGGGCTCTGCGCGGGCGAGCCCGCCACCAGACCGAACCATCGCACAAATCAATCTCGCGACGGTTAGATGAAGCACAGGCGGCGCTGGTGAGTCCGCCACGCACATGCACCATCGCCCGAATCAACTTCGTACCGGTTGATGGTGCGAACAGCAATGATGAGCCCGCCCGCCGGACCATGGCGCCAATTGGGGGGGGCGAACGTCGCTAGTCCGGGCGTGTCAGCTGGTCATCGGCGCGTTTCGATGGATTCGAGCGGGCAGGGTTTGACAGTGATGGGGGTATTGCCGCGATCGGCGTTCGCGTTTGTTCAGCGTGGCGCGGGCTGGCCAGTTGCGGGTGGTGGCGCGTTTGAACCAGCGCCCCAATCAACCAATCGAACAACGAGCCGCAATCAATCGAGCCGCAACGGTGAAGCGATTCGCCGAGGAAGGCGCCTGCGTCTGCGTTCGCTCAACACAACGCCCCGATTGATTTGGGCGATGGTCCAGATTCGCTGATAGCACCGATCCAACCGACGCGAAATCTCGTGCCGCGCCGGCGCTCACTGCGCCCCATTGCTTACTGTCAAACCCGCACGCTCAAATGAATCGACGCACTCGATTCTCCTGTGCGACTTGCCCGAGTGCTTCGGTGCGAATTGAAAACGGCGATGTTGCGGCGACCGCGCGATAGCGCGCCGCGCCAGGTCATACCGAACGGGAGGACTATCGGAAGGTCTATCAGAACACCAATCAGAACGGCTATCAGAACAGCGGCGCGTCCGATTCCAACCGGGCACGCCCCGCCTGTTCCGCAACGAGGTCGCGGTCAAACACGGTGTGCGCGCTCATCATCTGCACGTCGCGGTTGATGCGCTGCAGTTCGTTGTCGAGGTAATGCACGCCGGCGCCGCTGCCGTCCATCACGTTGCGAACGATGTCGCGGCACGCGTGTACCACCTGCGCGATCGTCAATCGCATTTCGATCTGCTCGACACTGCTGAGGCGCGTGTGGCCTCTCGCGTGATTCTCGATAGCGCGGGCCGCCGCGCGCATCACGGTCTCCGCCGCACGCACGTCGGCGATGGCGGTTGCGAGACGTATCTGGGCCGAGGAACTCTGGCTCTGCACTTTCTGCGTGCCGAAGCGCACGCGTTCGCCGATGAGCGAACGATAGAGCTGTGTGGCGCGCCGCGCGGCGCCGAGCGCGGGGATCGCAGCGGTGAGCGACAGGAACGGCGGCACCGGCAAACGCATCAGATAGGTCGCGTTCGCGCCGGCCGTCACCACCGGCGGAACCAGCGGCGACATGTAGCGTTCGGGTACAAACAGCTTGTTCGCGATGATGTCGTGGCTGCCGGTGGCGACCATGCCGTCGACGTGCCACGTATCGACCACTTCCACATCCTCGGGCCGCACCAGACACAGCCGTTGAACCGGCGTGGGGTCGGCCGGAACCATCGTGGAGAGCAACACCCAATCGGCGTGCACGATGCCGGTCGCGAACTTCCAGCGGCCGGTCAGTTCATAGCCGTCGCCTTTCGGCGTGGCCTGGCCGCTGCGCGGATTCACGCTGCCCGGCGCGAGTATGTACGGCGCGTTGCTGAACACGTCGCGCTGCAGCTCTTCGGAGAAGAGACCCAGCAGCCAGTTGTGCTCCATGTAGAAGGTGGTGATCCAGCCTGTGGATGGACAGGCTTCGCTAACCGCAACGCCGATGTCGACGAACAGATCGAGATCGATCTCGTAGCCGCCGAAGCGCTTCGGAACGAACGAGCGGAACACGCCGGTGGCTTTAAGCGCCTCGATCGCGTCGTCGTCGGGTTTGCGGTCGCGCTCTGCAACGCGCGCGCGTTCGGCAATCAGCGGCACGATCGCGCGAACGCGATCGAGCAGGCCGGCGAGCGGTAGTTCGGCGACCCGCGTCGAGGCGCGGTCTTTGGCAGAACCGCTCAACCGGCGGCCCGAACGCCGTCTTCCTCCCGCGGCGGCAGTTTCTGGCCGCGCTCCAGGCGGAAGCGGATCTGCGGAATCGCGTCATCCGCGTTGAAGGCGCGCAGCAGATGGCAGCATTCGAGCTGCAGGCCGTTCGGGTCTTCGAAGTAGATCGATTTAGACCAGCCTTCGTGATCGACCGGACCTTTCACTTCCACGCCGTGGTCCTGCAGACGTTTCTGCGTTGCATCGAGCGACTCGAGCGAATCGCAGTTGAACGCGAAGTGATACACGCCCGGCATCAGGCCGAGGCCCTTGTTGATGCCGGAGTCGAACTCCTTCGGATATCCGTCGACGTCTTCGCCGCTCATGAAGCCGAGCAGCTGGCCGTTGCCGATGTCGAAGAAGAAGTGCTTCATCACGCCGCGTTTGCCCAGCTCCACGAGGTCGGCGCGCACGAGCGGAAAGCCGAGCACTTCCTCATAGAACTTGCGCGTGGCTTCCATGTTCTTGGTGCCGAGATCGATGTGGTTCAAACCCATGCATTTCATGCCGGAGACGGTTGCGGGTGCGGTCATGGCGTCCTCCTCGCGCAAAGCGCGGGCGCAGGTGAATGTAGGTCGAGGATATTCGCGTTATGCTGGCCCGCCGCAAGAACGCATCCAGGCGATGAAGGCGGGCGGTTGCCAGCGGCATCCCGTCTTGGAAAATCGCGGGATTTCCTTACCATGGACGCATCAGGGGTTGCCCGCCGGGATATCCAACGGCATGCCAAAATGTCAGATTTTCTGGCAGTCCCGGCGAGAACGGCAAGCCGGATGGCGCTAGGAGGATTCGTGCTCTGCAAGCATCACGCGGATGCGTTCGTGCGACAGCCCCGCGGCTTCGCCGAGTTTGCGCAAGCTGGCGCCCGCGGAGCTTGCGGCATAAACCGCATTACGAAGCGCGACCTGTGCACGCGAGGCCGACACAGCGCGAGACCGCACGCGTGCGAGATAGGCGTTCGCGCCGCGTGCGCGGTCGGGTGTCGGTTGCAGCAACTGCTCGGCCATATGCGACACGGTGGCCGCGCTTGCGGTCGGTTCGCCGAGCGCGCGTTGTACCAGCATGCCGAACGCGAGGCCGCCGATCAGCCGCGCCAACTCGTCGTACGGCAACGGCGGATCGATGAAACCCGAATCCACACCGGCTTGCGTCATTCGCACGAACGCCTCGTGGCGCATCGCCACCATCTTCTTCAGCGCTTTGGCTGCATCGGCATCGCGCCGCGCAAAAGCGATGACGTCGAGCAGAATCAGCGCGCGGCGGCCGAGCGACGCCTCCACCAAACCGTGCGCGAGCAGATCGGTGAGTTGCCCGGCCGGCACTTTGCTTGCGTCGAGCGCGAGGCTGGTGAACCTTTCCGCCGTGCGAAGTCCCAGCGCTTCGAGCAACAGATCGAGTTTGCTGTCGAAGTGCGCATACACGGCGCCTGTGGTGACGCCGGCGCGCCGCGCGATTGCGGCGAGCGTAGTCGCCGCGTAGCCGTTGCGCGAAAACTCTTCGACCGCCGCTTCGATCAGCGTCTCTTTCGCGTTCACAACCTGACGATCGGCTTTCGGTTTGGCCACGCCTTTTCTCTCATGGCGGATGGTCCGGCCATTCTAGCCGTGGAATCGCACGCATGACCGACACCGAACTGCGCGCGTTGTGCCACTGCTTCTTCGATGCCATCGAACGAGGTGACTATGCCGCGGTTGCGCAGATCTACGCGCCGGAGTTTCGCATGTGGGTGAACCTCACCGGCACCGAGAGCACGGCGGAAGACAACCTCGAGGTGTTGCGCAACGGCGCCAAGCTGCATCGCCGGCGCACGTACGACGACCGTATCGTCAACACGTTCGCGCACGGCTTCATCGTTCAGTACTCCGTGAACGTGGTGACGCATGCAGGCTTGCATACCTCGCTGGAGGCGTGTGTGGTCGCGCAATGCCGGAACGGACAGATCACGCGCATCGACGAGTATCTCGACTCCGGCAAGTTCCGCGCGCCGAAGGAGAAGGAGGCATCGTGAGCATGAGCGACGGCGAAATCCGTGAGCTGTGCAATCGCTTCTTCGATGCGTATCAGGATCGGCGCGTCGACGAACTCGCCGACATCTACTCGGCGGATTGTGTGGTGTGGCACAACGTGTTCGGTGGCCGCGAGATGTCGGGTGAGGACAATCTCGCGGCGCTGCCGGCGAGTTATGAAGGACAACGCCGCCGCACGTACAACGACCGCATCATCAATACGTTCGCAGGTGGTTTCGTCATTCAGTACACGCTGCACGGCGTGCAGCACAGCGGCCACAAAGGCGCGTTGTGGATCTGTATCGTCGGGCTCTGCAGTAACGGCAAGATCACGCGCATCGATGAGTACATGGATTCCGGCAAGTTCCCGGCATGGCGCGGTGCGAAGGCAGCGAGCGAGGAGAAGGCATCGTGAGACAGGACTGGAATCTGCTGGCACTGTGCGACCGGTTCTTCGACGCGATCGAACAGAAGGACTTCGTAACGCTGGAACGTTGCTATGCGCCGGAAGCGGTGGTGTGGCACAGCCACGACTGTTTGTACCAGTCGCGCGCGTCGAACCTCGAAACGTTGAAGGGCGGAATGACGAATCTGAAGAAGATGCGCTTCAAGAACCGGCGCGTGCACACGTTCGAAGGGGGGTTCGTACAACAGCACACGCTGTTCGTCACGCACCCGAACGATTTCGTTGGGCAGATGGACGTGTGTTTCGTGGCGTTCGTGCGCGACAGCATGATCTCGCGCGCGTATGAGTATTTCGATACGGGCCAGATCGAGAAATTCCTCGGTCCTGCCCGAACGGGTCCCCGAACGGGTTCCCGAGCGGGTTGAGCGTAGAATTCGGACAACAGACGGATATCGGAGGCGAAATGGCTACTGAGAAATTCGAATACCTCGGCGTCAATCACGTGGCGCTGGTGTGCAAAGACATGAAGGAAACGGTCGATTTCTACACGAACGTGCTCGAGATGCCGCTCGTGAAAACGATCCAGCTGGGCGATCGCGGGCAGCACTTCTTCTTCGATGCCGGCAACGGCGCGACGATCGCGTTCTTCTGGTTTCCGAACGCGCCCGAAGCGGCGCCGGGCATTGCATCGCAGGATCAGCGGCCCGGTTCGAACTTCACCAGCGCGCACGCGTCGATGAATCATCTGGCCATTTCGATTCCGCTGGAGAAGTTCGACGAATACGTGGCGCGCCTCAAGCAGAAGGGAATTCGCGTGCACGTGATCAATCACGCCGACAACCCCGAGGGTTACACCGTCGGCGTCACCGATAAAACGTGGATTCGTTCGATGTACTTCGCAGACCCGAGCGGCATCGCGATGGAACTGGCCGCTTACACGCGCGCGTTTCGTCCCGACGATGTGGCGCACGCGCCCGCGACGTTCGCCGATCGTGAACGTTACGCCGCAGCCACCAACGGCCACTGAAAGGCGCAGCGCGGAACGGCCCAGCCGTGCGTGCCAACGGCTCAGCCGCTGGTCATACCCAGGCTCGCCATCGCCGCGTCGGCCTTGTCTTTTGCCTGCCGCGCCGCGGCCACGGCATTGCGAAGATCGCCGCTGGTTTGTGCGGTGGTTGCAGCGGTCCACGACGTCTTCGCGTCGGCGACATCCGCCTGCGCGGACGTCAGCGCGTCTTTCGTGAGGTTGGCGGGCAGCTTTTTCGACTTGGCGAGCACGTTGAGGCGACTATCGAGCGCGGCGATCTGTTTAGGGAGCGCGTCCGAGAGCGTCTGCCAATCGGCAGCCAGCGACTGCGCTTCGGCCGCCTGACGCGCGGCCGTATCCGCCGCTTCCTTCGCGAGAGCCTCTTTGACGGCGCCGTCTTTCGCGGCAACGAGCGCTTGCGCCTTCGCGAGCACGGCCGGTGCGCCGCTGATCACCGCGGCGTAGTCCTTCTGATCGAATTTCGCTTTCAGGTTCGCGAGTTGATCGTTGACGGCTTTGACCTGATCGGGAATGTAGCGCTGCGCGTCGGGTCCGGCGGATGCCACCGCCATCTCGATTTCCGTGAGCGCCTTCTTCGCAGGCTCCATCTGATTGGAACAACCCGTTAGCGCTACACCCAGCGCGAGCAGCAGATAGAGCGCGGCGCGGGATTTCAACTGATGTGCGTGGATGTGTGACACGAATGTCTCCTGGTCCAGATGGATCGTGTGGTGAGCGAAACGGGTCAGCGCGCTATGGAATGCGTAAGCGCTGGCCAACCTTGATCTTGTCGGGATCGCTGAGAACGTCTTTGTTCGCGTTGAAGATGTCGTGATACAGGTTGCCGTCGCCGTAGTGTGCCTTCGCGATCTTCCACAACGTGTCACCGGCTTTGACTTCGTACCACTGCGTGTACGCGTTGTCGCCGCTCGGCGGCGTCGATCCAGGGGGTTTGCTGTCTGTCATGGCTTTCGCCTCTGCGCATGGGCGTCGATGCACGATCATAGTGCTACTCGTTTGCAGTAAAGGTCCACCGCGGGCGTTAGGTGTCTAACACACACGACCGCCAGCAACCGCGAGCTGATCAACGCTTGAAGTACTGCACCATGTAGTCCACCACCTCGCGCTGTTCGAGGTTGCCGAGGTGACCGCCGGTGGGAAAGACCTTCGCGCGGGCTCCGAACGTGTCGGCCAGAAATTTGACTTCGGCACGCTCCAGAACGACGTCGTCGCGGTTACTGATGACGCCGATCTTCTGCGCCGACGCGAGATAGCTCGCAATCGAGTTCAGGCTCTGCAATTCCGCGAACTCTCTGCGCGTCAACGCCGTGGTCAACTTCGTGCGCTCGAAATACGGCCACATGAATTCGTGAAAGTAGTCGGTTAGACCGACGCGCAGTGACACGGAGAGGTACGCGTCGAGATTGGTGTTCTGCGTGAGAATCTCGTTGGCCGGCTTGATGAAGCCCGTGTTCGTCATGACGTCCGAAGTGAAGATCAGTGCCGACGACGCGAGACGGAACGAAACGCCGATCAGCGCAATCAACTCTTCATTCGCGGGTGGATCGTCGCGCACGGCGGAGTACACGAGTTCGGGCGAGAACGTCACCGTCGTTGCGTTGCGGTACTTGGCGCCGATGCGCGCGACGATTTTGGCAAACGCGGCGTCGAAGTTGTCGACACCGCCGGGAATGTTCTCGATGAAGCGGTCCAGCCTCGAGATCGAGTTGTAGATCTGCACCGACGGATCGAGCAACAGCACTTTCTCGAAGTTGAACGCCTTGCGTTCTTCATCGAGCAACGATACGAACGCTGCGTTCGTCGCGCCGATGCTGTAGCCAGTGAGATAGAACCTTGTCGCTTTCACGCCCGATCCGATTTCGGACCAGATCTTCTGCATCACGGCATACAGGTCCTGCGCGTCGTGGCGCTGCTCGCCCGGCACCATCGTCGACGACGCGGCGATGATGAACGTCGGGTACGTGGGCGATGTGATGCCGACTACGTGGAATCCCGCGGCGTAAAACGCGCGCATCAGAAATTGCGTGAGTTCGCTGTCGTGCGCTGCGCCGGTGCCCGCGATCACGAAGATCAAAGGCGCCGGTCCTTTCTGCTTGGCGTAGGAGTAGTCGAGACGCGCGCCGTAGCGCAGAACGTCGGGAATTGCGCGACGTTCATCCAGCGGCAATCTGCGGACCTTCAGCGGAATTCGATCGGGAACGCGAGCGCGCATTTCAATGGGCGTGCCCACTACCGTTGCAAGGTAGGGATTCGACCTGGCATCCGGTGCACTCTCCGCCCAGGCGAACGTCGCGAGCGTGAGTGTTGCTGCGGCCCACAGACGGATCATTGTGCGACGGCGACGCCTCCTTTCGTTGACGTTGTTTTTGACGTTGTTTTTGACGTCGTGGAGCCGATCGCGGTGACCGACTCCTTCGCCACCGCGGCTTCGAATTTGCCTCGCTGCAGCGCGACCCATGCGCGATATCCCGCCGGATCGACCCAGGCATCCACACCCTGCGTTGCCACGCGCTCACGCTTCGCGTCCCAGTCAAACGGTTGGGTGTGGGGTGTGAGCCAGATGTCGGGCGTGAGTGACGCAAGCGTGGCGAATGTCCTGCGATAGTCGTCGGCGATGCCCGGATACGAGGGATTCTCGACGAGGCGATAACCGGGATTCACGCTGGTGCCGTCGGGGAACACCACGGTGAAGCGTCGATCGCCGTCGGTGACTTGCGTGACCCACGTCGTCGTTCCGCGCGTGTGTCCGGCGGTCTTCAGCGCCTTCAACGAGACATCGCCCAGCGTCACCGTATCGCCGTCGTGAATCACGCGATCCACTTTCACCGGCTCGAACTGAAAGTCGGCAATCGTTGCGTAGTTGAAGTCGGTTTTGCCGCCGGACTGGATCAGTTCCGCTTCGGCGTCGAGCGCAACTACCTGCGCGCCGGTGATGCGTTGCAGGTACGCAAGCGCGCCCACGTGATCGACGTGCGCGTGGCAGACCAGCAGCAGCTTCACCTCTTCCGGTTTGAAACCGAGCTTGCGGATGGACGCTTCGATCATCGGCCCCGACGGCGGCATGCCGGTGTTCAGCAGGAGGTGTCCCTCGTTCGTGGTGATGAGCCACGACGTGAGTCCTTGTGTGCCGACGAAGTGGATCGGCCCGACCACCTGAATGGGTACGGCAGAATCGTTCCAGTGCATCTCACGGGCCGTCGCGCCGATGGATGTATCCTGCGCGCGCAGCGGCCAGGCGAAGGCGAGTGCGAATACGATCGAGGCGATGAAGAGTCGTTGCATGGTGTCTCCGCGTAACCGGGCGCAATGCGCAATGTAGGGTGATGTATGCAGAATCCGGCTGCACTCTTGCCAGAAGCCTGCACTCATACCAGAACTCTGCACTCATACCAGAAGGGGGGAGCTTCGTATGTTCGATCACCTCGGTTTCTACACGGCGGGCGATCTGCGCCAACGTCGCGCCTTCTACACCGCCGTGCTCGACACGCTGGGTTACCGGCTGAACGAAGATCACGCGCAAGCCGATGGCGACGGCTGGCTCGTGTTCGGCAGCGGTGCGCCGCAGTCCGCCTTCTTCGTGATCGCAAAAGGACGGCCGGAGCGGTGGAGCGCGCTGCAGCAGCCCGGCCTCAGTCCGGTTCACATCGCGTTTCGCGCGCCGTCGAAGGAATCGGTCGATCAATTTCACGCGACCGGGCTGCGTTTGGGCGCGATCAACAACGGTGATCCCGGCGTGCGCCGCCCGCCTTACTACTGCTGCTTTCTGCTCGACGCCGACGGCAACAACATCGAGGCGGGTGTGTATTTAGGCGATTGAGCTCGGCCTGATTGCCGAGACGCCTCGAATCACGGTCCAATGTCGGTTCTGTTCATTCACCGTCAGGTCTCGATGTCAGCAACGTTCACGATGCGCGACGCGGCCACGCTGCTGCTCGTTCGCGATACCTCAGCCGGTCTCGAAGTGTTCATGGTCGAGCGTCCCGGTGCCGCCGATTTCGGCGGCATGCATGTTTTTCCAGGCGGCAAGGTGGACGCGGGCGACTCGTCGGCGGAGTCGTGCTGCGTCGCCTTGAACGATTCGTTGGCGAGCGAACGCCTCGGCATCGCGCGCGGCGGCATCGCGTTCTGGAGCGCCGTGATCCGCGAGGCATTTGAAGAAGCCGGCGTGTTGTTGGGCTATCGCGGCGAGCGGCTCGTCGATCTTTCGGACGCGTCGATGCGCGACCGGTTTGCGGACTATCGCGCGGCCGTGCACAAGGGCGACTTGTCGATCGTCGATCTTTGCCAACGCGAAGACCTGCGGCTCGCCACCGATCGTGTGCACTACTTCAGCCATTGGATCACTCCGGTTGGTCCGCCGCGCCGTTACGACACACGCTTCTTCCTCGCGCACATGCCCGAGAATCAGGAGCCCGCCCACCATGAGGGCGAACTCGAAGATGGCCTGTGGGTGCGGCCCGCTGATGCGCTGGCGCATCAGGTGGCCGGCAAGTGGACGATGATCTTCCCCACGTTGACGACGCTGCGCTCGCTTGCGCGTTACGAACGCGTGGCGGCGCTCGAGGCCGACGTGCTCGCGTGGCGACATCTGCCGGAGGTGACGGACGAGCGGCATCGTCAGGGCATGCAGCACTCGGAGGCCGCTGACGTGAGCACGCAGCAACTGCGCGACGAAGGGTTCTGCGTGGTCGAAGGCGTGCTCGATGCGGCAACGGTGCGCGATGTTCGACGACGACTCGTCGCCGCGGCCGAGGAGAGTCGTCGGCGAGGCATCGACACGTTCATGCCGGTGCTCGACCCGAACGACCGCAACGTACGCGTCTTCAATCTGCTCGATCTCGATCCGGTGTTCGTCGAGCTCATCCAGCATCCGCGCGGCATAGAACTGGTGCGCGAACTGCTCGGCGACGCATTCCTCATTTCGAACTTCACCGCGAACATTGCACTGCCCGGCAGCCGTTCGATGAATCTGCATTCCGATCAGGCGATCGTCATTCCCGAGCCGTGGTTCGATGCGTGGGCGATCAACATCATCTGGTGTCTCGACGACGTTTGCGAAGCGAACGGCGCAACGCGTTACGTGCCCGGAAGTCATCGTGTGACTCGGCAGCGCGAATTGCCGACAGATGCACTCGCGCGATCGCGTCCATTCGAAGCGCCCGCAGGTTCCATCATCGCGATGGACGGACGCATGTGGCACACGTCGGGTGCGAACACCACGCAGGCCGACGAGCGTGCGCTGTTGTTCGGTTACTACAGCGCCGACTTCATCCGTCCGCAGGTGAACTGGAACGTGGTGCTGTCGGAGGCGACGCGCGCGTCGCTGTCGCCGCAGATGGTCGAATGGTTGGGGCTCGGGCCGGCGGCGAATACGAGCCGCGCAACGCTGGTGCGGCGCGACCTCGCATCGACGCGATAGTGACAGCCTCGGTCGGCAACCCCGAGTTGATGGCGGATCCGGTGCAGAAGCGCTGGCACGACATGATGCTCGCCGGTCCCGACGAGGCAAAGAAGGCGACGATGGAATTGATTCAGCGCGCAGTCGAGCGGAACAGCTGCCGCCCGCCGTGAAAGATCCCAAGTTCGCCAAGGCCGTATGGGACGTAGACACCGAAATCATGCAGCGGTACAACGAGCCTGGGCGGTTCACGGCGTTCATCGCGTACGAGTGGACGTCGAACGCGGGCGGCGGCAACAACCTGCACCGCAACGTGATCTACCGCGACGGCAAGGACAAGGCCGACCAAGTGCTGCCGTTCACCACGTTTCAGAGCGAGAACCCCGAGGATCTCTGGACGTGGATGGTGGAACGGGAAAAGAAGACGGGCGGCAAGCTGCTTGCGATTCCGCACAATGGCAACCTGTCGAACGGCCTGATGTTTCCGCTGACGAAATTCAATGGCGATCCGATGACGCGCGAATACGCGGAAGAGCGGCAGCGTTGGGAACCGCTGTTCGAAGCGATCCAGATGAAAGGCCAATCGGAGTCGCACCCGTCGCTTTCGCCGACCGACGAATTCGCCGTCGGCTACGAATTGTGGGATCGCGGCAATCTGATCTCGTGCCGAAGCAGCCGGGGATGATCCAGTACGAGTATCTGCGCGTGCGCTCGAAGAACGGACTGTAGGACGCGCGGCTCGGCGCGAACCCGTTCAAGTACGGCATGGCCGGCGGCACCGATGCCCACAACGGCCTCACCGCGGACGAGGAAGACAACTTCTTCGCCAAGTTCGTGAGCGGCGAGCCGCGGCCCGATCGCTGGAACGAAGACGCGATGAAATTCGGCGAACGGGTGGTGAAGGGTTGGGAGATGACCGCCGCAGGACGTACCGCGGTGTGGGCGACGGCGAACACCCGCGAGGCGCTGTGGGACGCGATGAAGCGGCGCGAAACGTATGCGACGAGCGGCACGAACATTGGCTGCGCTTCTTCGGCGGGTTCGATTTTGCAGCGGGCGACGCGACACGCGCAGCCCCGCAATCGTAGGTTACGAGAAAGGTGTGCCGATGGGCGGTGACCTGAAGCGCGGCGCCAACCGACAAGGCGCCGACGTTTCTCGTGGCGGCGTTGAAGGATCCAAATCGGCGCGAATCTTGACCGGATTCAGATCGTGAAGGGCTGGGTCGACAAGAGCGGCGCGCCGCAGGAGAAGATCTACGATGTCGTGTGGGGCGACGTGCGAAGCGCAAGCCGGCCGGGAACGGGAAGTTGCCGGTTGTCGGCAACACGGTCGATGTGGCGCACGCGACGTTCGCCAACACGATCGGCGACCCCGAGTTGATCACCGTGTGGAAAGATCCCGACTTCGATCCGAACGTCAGGGCCTTCTACTACGCGCGCGTGCTCGAAATCCCCACGCCCCGCTGGACCGCCTACGATGCGGCGTACTTCAAAGTGAAGATGGACCCGAACGTGCCGATGATCACGCAGGAACGCGCGTGGTCGTCGCCGATCTGGTATTCGCCGTAGTGTGTGCCGGGCTCCTGACTTAGACACTTCACGGCCTGGCGAAGTAGCTCGTATGCGACGGATCTTGCGCGAACCTCTGCTGCACTTTGTGGTGCTCGGCGCGGCGTTGTTCGGACTCTACGGTTGGATGAACAAGGGCGTCGGTGCGCCCAACGAGATCGTCGTGTCGCACGGGCAGATGGAGAGCTTGCGCGCGCAGTTCGAGCGCACGTGGCAGCGTCCTCCGACGGCGCAGGAGCTCGGCGGCTTGGTGGACGGTTGGGTGCGTGAGGAGATTCTGTACCGCGAAGGTCTCGCGCTCGGCTTCGATCGCGACGATCCGGTGGTGCGGCGCCGCGTCTCGCAGAAGGTCGAATTCATCGCCGACGGAGACGCACCTTACGCGCCATCGCAAAGCGAACTCGAAGAGTGGTTACACCAACACCAGGCGGATTACCGCGTGGACGCGATCTACTCGTTGCGCCAGGTCTATTTCGATCCCGCGCGTCATGGGGAACGTCTCGACGCCGATCTCGATGCAGCGCGCAAACGCCTCGCGCGCGGTAACGTCGTCGAGGGCGACGCCACGATGTGCCGGGTACGCTCGACCGTGCATCGTCCGGCGAAGTGGCGCGAATCTTCGGCGCCGAGTTCACCCATGCGCTTGCGAGAGTCTGAAGGCCGACGGTTGGCACGGTCCGATCCGCTCGGGCTTCGGCGTGCACTCGTCGCAGTTGTCCGCCACGGAGCCTGCGCGCGACGCGACGCTCGCCGAGGTGCGCGATGCGGTGGAACGCGATCTCTTGCGCGCGCGTCCGAACAGGCGAGCAAGGCGTTCTACGAGAAGCTGCGCAGCGGCTACGTCGTGCGCATCGGTGACGCGTCTCAATGACGCGTCTGCTCCGGCGTAGTGTGGTTGTGCGTCGCGATGTGTTGCCTCACGTGCACCGCCGTTGCGGACATCTTCCGTCCGGCCTATCTCGAACTGCGTGAAGCGGGCACCGATCGATACGACGTCTTGTGGAAAGTGCCGACGCTCGGCGATGCACGGCTCGCGGTGCAGGTGCGGTTTCCTTCCGGCACGGTGCAAGTCACGCCGCCGCGAGGGGTGTTTGGTGACGGCGCTTACGTAGAGCGCTGGCAGGTGCAGCGCGACGGCGGATTTGCCGGTGCGCAGCTGCATATCGACGGCATCGCAGCCGGCGTTACCGACGTGATCGTGCGCATCGAACACGCCGACGGCACGAGCCAGGTGGAACGTCTGCTTCCGCAGACGTCCCGATTTCGTCGTTAAGGGGCGCACCACGGCGGGTGAGGTTGCGTGGTCGTACCTGGTGCTCGGTGTGCACCACATTCTCGGTGGCGTCGATCATTTGCTGTTCGTGCTCGGGTTGCTGCTGATCGTGCGCGGCGGAAACGCATCGTCTTACGGTGACCGCGTTCACCGTTGCGCACAGCATCACGCTGGTTGCGGCGACGCTCGGGTGGGTGCACGTGCCTGGACCGCCGGTCGAAGCGCGATCGCGCTCAGCATCGTGTTCGTGGCAGCGGAAGTGGTGCATGGATGGCGCGGCCGACCGGGACTGACGGCGCGGGCGCCGTGGGTCGTCGCGTTCACCTTCGGCCTGCTGCACGGTTTCGGTTTCGCCGGCGCACTGGCGGAAGTGGGCCTGCCGCAGCACGCGATTCCTATCGCACTGCTGATGTTCAACGTCGGCGTCGAGGTGGGGCAGCTGATGTTCATCGGCGTCGTGCTCGCGATCGGCGCCTTCGTGAAACCGTACATCGCGCGTTGGCCTGCCGCGGTTCACTACGTTGCGCCCTATGCCATCGGCACCGTGGCGATGTTCTGGGTGATCGATCGCGTCGGTGCGTTCTAGTCAACGGGCGCAGCCAGAGCGACGTAGTGCCGTTCCATGTTCAAATGCGGCGCAACAATAAAAGTCGGCTCGCTGAGGAACACTCCATGAAGCACAACAGCCTTGCGTTCGTGATTCTCGCGTGCGCTGCAGCGCTTTCGTTGGCGGCGTGCTCGAAGAAGGCAGAGCCGCAGCAGCCCGTCGTTGCGGCGCTGCGGCCGCTACAGAGGGCGAAGCGGCACGAACGCCGCCTGCCGGCGCCGAATCCCGGATCGCACCGCGTACTTCGGCGACGTGCACGTCCACACCGGCTGGTCGTTCGACGCGTTCACCAACGGCAGCAAGACCACGCCGACCGATGCCTATGCATGGGCCAAGGGCAAGGAGATCACCAACAGCGGCGTCGGCGGCAAGATCCAGATCCAGACGCCGCTCGATTTCTACATGGTCTCCGACCACGCCGAGTACATGGGTGTGTTCAATCAGATGGCGAACCCGGACAGCCCGTTGAGCAAGACCGAACTCGCGAAGCGGGTCACGTCGCCCGATGCCAACGTGCGGATTCAGACGTTCGCCAAACTGTTGCGCGACATGAGCGAGCGGCAAGCAGCGATCCGGTGCTGAGCGACCCGGTGCTGGCCCGCAGCGTGTGGTCCGAAATCGTGAAAGCGGCCGACGCGAACTACGAGCCCGGCAAATTCACGACGTTCGCCGGCTTCGAATGGACCTCGAATCCCGAACAAGCGCAATCTGCACCGCGTCGTCGTCTTCCGCGACACCGCCAAGCTGCCCGACATGGTGTTGTCGTCGCTCGATTCCGACGATCCCGAGACGCTGTGGAAGTGGATGGCCGACCTGCGCGCCAACGGCTCGACGCTGCTCGCGATTCCGCACAACGGCAACGCCAGCGACGGCCGCATGTTCGAGCTGGTCAAGTTCGATGGCAAACCGATCGATGCCGCATACAACAAGACGCGCGCCGTCGAACGAACCGTTGTACGAGATCACCCAGATCAAGGGCACGTCGGAGACTCATCCCGGACCTGTCGCCGAACGACGAGTTCGCGAACTTCGAGCAGTGGGATTACACGTTGAGCGCCGATGCCGAGCGGCCGACCAAACGCAAAGGCAGCTTCGCGCGCCAGGCGCTGCTCGACGGTCTGTCGCAGGAGGCAAGTGGCAACGGCAATCCGTTCAAGTACGGCTTCATCGGCGACACCGACACGCACAACGCCGCGGGGAGCAACGAAGAATTCAACTACACCGGCAAGTTCGCGTTCGAGAACGATCCGAAAGACCGGATGATCGGCCAGAAAGGCCAACCGCCGGCGCAAGTTGAGCAGATCCGCGAATTCAGTTCGGGCGGTTTGGCCGGCGTCTGGGCCGAGCAGAACACGCGCGAGGCGATCTTCGACGCGATGCTGCGCAAGGAAACCTTCGGCACGTCGGGTCCGATGATCAAAGTGCGTTTCTTCGCGAGCTGGGAGCTCACGGCGGACGACCTGAAGCGGCCCGATTTCATCAAGCGTCGCGTACGCGAAGGGCGTGCCCATGGGCGGCGACCTGAAGCCGGCCGGCGCGAAGGCGCCGACGTTCTTCGTGACGGCGATGAAGGATCCGAAGAGCGGCAATCTCGATCGTATCCAGATCGTCAAAGGGTGGATCGACGCGGCGGGCGTACAGCACGAAGTCGATTCACGATGTCGTCTGGAGCGGCGACCGCAAGCCCGGCGCCGACGGCGAGTTTGCCGCCGGTCGGCAACACCGTCGATGTCGCGCACGCGACGTACACCAACAGCATCGGCGCGGCCGAACTGTCGTCTGCCTGGACGGACCCGGACTTCAAACGCGAGCGAGCGCGCGTTCTACTACGCTCGCGTGCTGGAGATTCCCACGCCACGCTGGAGCACCATCGACGCAGCGCGGCTCGGCATGGCCATTCCGGCGGGCTTGGCGGCGACCATTCAGGAACGCGCGTGGAGTTCGTCGATCTGGTACGCGCCGGGCTGACGATCCCACCGCGGCGCGACTCTCTGCGGCTTGCGACTTTCTGACGCTTCAACGGGAAATCGGGGCCGGTCAGCGTCTGCGCTTCGCGCTATCTGCCGGCTTCGTTTCGACCAGAGCAGCGACGACGACCATCAGGCGACGGCGCAGACCGTCGGCGTCGGTATCGTGGCGCGACAGGCTGTCGAGTTCGTGACCGCGCATCATGTGCAACACCGTGCGCGCTGCATCGAACGGCCGCGGCGCGCCCATCGTTTCGAATGCACGCGCGAGATGTCCGAGCATGAATGCGTCCCACGCGTGTAGCGCGTCGGCGATTTCGGCATCGCGTGCGGCGAACAGCGTCAGCTCGTACTCGGCGAGCACCATCTGCTCGTCTTCGAACTCGCGCTGCGTCATCTCTACGAGATAGTCGACCAGTCCCGCCACGGTGGTTTTCGTCATCGTACGGGCGACACGATTCTGCAACGACTGGATCTGCTCCAGATAACGCCGGAACGCTTCGCGCAGCAGATGCCCGCGCGATTCGAAGTAATAGGTGGTGGAACCGAGCGGTACACCCGCAGCGGCGGCAACGCGCCGGTGCGTAACGGAGTCGACGCCGTCCGTTGCGATCAGCCGCAGCGTGGCGTTGAGGATCGAGGCGCGGCGGTCTTCCGGTTCCTTCGCGGGGGCGACGGCTCGAATCGCTCGAGTCTTTGGAGCGGGGCGTCTGTTCACGTGTTCAAAGTCATGTGTTCAATAGTCCCAGTATTATTGTACGATCGTACAAACAGTTTGCGCCACGAGGAATTCGGGAATGAGCATCGTACAAGCCGAACACATCATGGAAGAAGATCAGCACCATGCGCGCTTGCCGCACGACGCGCGATACGAAGCGGGCGCTGCCCACACGCAAGGCGCGTATCGGCCCATCGGCGAAGGCATGGTGCCGATTCAGGACGCCGGATTCATACACGCCGATGCCGCGTACGACGTAGTCAGCGCGAGCCGGGGTTACGTGTTTCGGATGAAGGACCACATCGAGCGCTTCAACGAATCGTGCCGCAAGTTCCAGTTGAAGAATCCGTACTCCGATGCCGAGACGGTCGAGATCATGACGAACCTCGTCAAGTTGACCGGCCTCAAAGACGCGTACATGTGGTGGGCCGTGACGCGCGGGCAAATGGAAGGAGACCGCACGCGGCCGCGCTACGTGAATCGCTTCTACGCGTTCGTCACGCCCTACAGCTTCATCATGCACGACGCGGAGCGCACGCGCGGCGCGAACCTCTATGTCAGCAAGGATTTTGTGCGCATTTCACCGAAGGCCGTTGATCCCACCGCGAAGAACTTCCACTGGATGGATTTGAAGTTGTCGATCTTCGAGGCCATTCGCGCCGGTTCCGACTGGTCGGTGCTCACCGACGGCAACGGCAATCTGACGGAAGCGCCCGGCTGCAACGTGTTCGTGTTGAAGAACGGTGTCATCAAGACGCCGGCCACCGGTTGTCTCGAAGGCATCACCCGCAAGACCGTGTTCGATCTGGCGAAAGAGATGCGCATCCCGCTCGAAGTGACGACGGTGAGCGCGCAAGAGTTGATCGACGCGGACGAAGCGTTTCTCACGTCCACCGCCGGCGGCATCATGCCGGCCGCACGCGTCAACGACCGGCCGCTTGGCGGACGCAATGGTCCCGGCGAGATCACCACCGCGATGCACAACCTGTATTGGGAAAAGCGCTGGGCCGGTTGGCTGGGCGACAAGATCGACTATGCGACGCCCGTGAAAGGTGACGTGCGCTAACGGCGCGACGTCACCACTTTTCGACCCACGGCCGCAGCACCACCTCGAACGCCCACGTCGATCGGTGCTGACGATGCAACTGCAGATACGTCTGTGCGATGTGATCGGGGTCGATATTATCGCACGCATATCGGCGAACACGATGCGTTTGCTCCAGCTTCTCAAGCACCGGCTTGTCGGGATTTCTAGCGGCTACCGCCACCCGCATGCCCTCGTCTGCGAAATCTGCGCAGCTCGCGCTGATGCCGGGACCACCGCCGACGATCAGTGCCACTTCGTTCGGTGAGTTTGCTTCGTTCATTCGCGTCCTCGCTTCAGCAATTGGCCATCGTCCAGGCCTGGACCTGCCTTTGCTTGAATGTCGCGCGGTCGAAGCGCGCGACCATCCTTACTCATCACTCCCATCTCGCGAATCGGCTTGCCGGTGGCGCGCTCCACGAACACCAGCCGCTTGCCGCGGGGGGCGGGTTTGTACTTGTCGCCCCAGTGCGTCATTGCGAGCAGCACCGGCTGCAACGCCCAGCCTTTTTCGGTTAGCAGGTATTCGGAGTGTGCGCCTTCGTCGGACTCGCGCTTCTCGAGAATGCCCTCCTCGACGAGTGCGTTGATGCGCGACGTCAGGATGTTCTTCGCAATGCCGAGGCTGCGCTCGAACTGACCGAAGCGTTTCGCTCCGAAGAACGCATCGCGAAGTATCAGCAGCGTCCAGCGCTCGCCGATGACGTTGAGCGTCTGTGCGAGCGAACAATTCATGTGATCGAACGATTTGTATTTCATGCTTTGTAAACCATGGTTGCATGATAGGACTTATTGGTCCTATGATGCAACTGAGTTGTTTCATGAAACCCTGAGGTGATCGCCGATGAAACCAGTTTGTTTAGTGATCGGAGCCGGTGCCGGAATAGGCGGCAATGTGGGACGGCGTTTTGCGCAGGAGGGCTATCACGCGGTGTTGTGCCGGCGCAGCGACGAAGACGGCTTGAAGAAGATGGTTGCGGAAATCGAAGCAGACGGCGGTTCGGCGTCGGGCTTCCTGTTGAATGCTGCGGCGGAACAGAGCATCGAGGAACGCGTGGCCGCGACCGAGGCCGACATCGGCCCGATCGAAGTGGTGGTGTACAACCTCGGCGCACAGATCGGCGACCGCGCGCTCAAAGACACCAGCTACAAAGCGTTCGAAATGGGTTGGCGCCTCGGCACGTTCGGCCTGTTTCGGTTGGCACAGGCCGTGTGCCCGCGAATGGAAGCCCGCGGTTCAGGCACGATTCTCGTCACGTCTGCCACCGCGGCAGTACGCGGCAACAAGGGCCAACACTCTCACGCAGCCGCGATGGGTGGACGGCGCATGTTGTGCCAAACGCTGAATGCCGAGTTCGCGCCGAAAGGTATTCACGTGGCGCACATTCTCATCGACGGTGCAGTGGATGCGCCCGATACGCTCGGAAAGATGCTCGGAGCCGAGCGATTTCAGGAACTGCGGGAAACGCGCGGCATGGAACACGATGGCCTGATGTTGCCGGCGAAGATCGCCGAAACGTATCTGCACCTGGCGCAGCAGCATCGCTCGGTGTGGACGCACGAGATCGATTTGCGCTCGTTCTCGGACCGCGCGTGGTGGAATCACTGAACGCGGCAGACGCGCCGTAAACGCGATCAAGTCGCGCCGTAAGCGCGATCAAGTCGCGCCGTAAAGCCGGTTCAGGTTGGCGTAACGTTGTGGGTCGAGGTCGCGCCCGGCAAGCGCGGGATGATCGACGCCATAGCGGTGTGCGCGAAACACGATGTTCATGCGTCCGCCGAGGCGAGGGTTCGAAACGAAGAACGGATTGATGTACTCCCAAACGACCTTCTTGCCGCGCGTCACTTCGAAGAACTGACCCTTCGCCGACTCGCACACCAGCATGTTGTTGTTCGGCAACCGATCCACGCTGCCGCCCATGAACGTGTAGAACGAGAACGGCGGGTCGTCCGCGTACTCCCAGACGATCTCGCGCGTTTTGGCGTTGATCTCGATGACCCGCGAGAAATCCATGCTCTCCTTTCGGTGCACACCGTTGTCGAAGACGGTGATGGTGTCGGCGCTCGAGTATTTCGCGTCGTGCTGATGTGCCGTGGTGCCATCACCCCACTTCCATTTGATCTTGCCGGACTTCGCGCTCACCTCGGCGATCATGCTCAGGCGCCTGAAGCTCATCAGCCAGTCGCCCGTCGGCGTCAGCGAGAGGGAGTTGCAGTGGCTCCACTCCATTCGATGATCCAGCGGACAGATGATCTCGGTGGCAGGGTCGAAGTGATCCCACGACTTCCACTCTTTGACGATCTCACCGTCCGGCGTCACCTCGAGCACGACGTCGGCGAGCATCAGATCGGGTCGTCGTCCTTGTTGGAATAGCCGCCTTTGACCTTGCGGATGAACCGCTTCGGAAGCGGAACCCACTTCACGATCAGCGTGTTCCCGTTCGGCATGCGCTGGTAGTCGTGGTGTATCCACGGATCGTCGTAGCGCCAGACGATGTTGCCGTCCCAGTCGAGCTCGTAGCACGCGGCGGCCTGGCCGTTGAGCCCGCGTTGTCCGGCGACATTCTCGGACGGCATCGCCAGCGCCATCAGGTGGCCGTTGGGAAGCAATTCGGCATTGGTGATGCCGAGCGAGCATCGCCAGCGATGAACGAACTGGCCGTGCATGTCGATCAGCCAGGCCTTGTCCAGATCGGCCGTGAACAGCGTGTAGCCGTGGAAAACTCAGCTGCGGGTTGTAGTGAATCAACCCGTTGGGGTGATGGGCTCGGAGCGTGCCATCAGCGTTTCGCCGCGGCGGCCCATCCCGTCGCGTAGTCGGCGCTCATGCGCGGACCTTTCACGCGAAGGTGCTGGATCTTCCACACGCCGTTCACCTTCACGTAGTCGTCGTTGTAGCGGGCGGCCTGCCACAAAGCGCGATTGCCTTCGCGCATCGTGAACGGTCCGAAGAAGTACCACGTGGCGGTGGCGCGATCGCCGCTCGTTTCGATCACCGGGTTCATGACCATGTGTTGAGAAAACGCGATGGCCTTCTGAAATCCGACGAACAGTTCGCGGATGGCGGCGTGGCCTTTCGCATGTCCGATGCCGCGGCCTTCCCACTCGCCGTCTTCGGCGAAGATCGTGGTGATGCGGTCTGGGTTGTGGTTGTCGTCGCAGATCGCGCAGTAGGTGGCCTTCAGCTGCTTGATCGCTTCGATGTCTTCGAGACGCTGGATGCGTTTCGCAAGGTCCTGCTGGTCCATTTCGATTTCCCCCTTCGTCGTCGGCTCCCGACGAGAGAAACTATCACACTGTCTTCAAGGCCCGCAGGTCGATATGGCCCAACCGCCGAATACGCCACCCCTCACCTGGCTGCGTGCATTCGAAGCCGCCGCGAGGCTCGGCAGCCTCAAGGGCGCTGCGGAAGAACTGTCGGTGACGCCGTCCACCATCAGCCACCATGTGCGCGATCTGGAAGCGCGGCTTGGCGCGCCGTTGTTCACGAAGAGTGGTCGCGGCGTAGCGCTCACGGAAGAAGGCGAACGCTATTTCCGCACGTTGCGGCAGGCGTTCGAACTGTTGCGCGGCACGGTGCTCGAACCGGCCGATCAAGCGCGTCGTCTGCGCATCGGTTGTTTCCCGTTTCTCGCCAACGAGGTGATCGTGCCGCGGCTCGACGAGCTGAAGCGGGCGTTGTCCGGCACCGCGATTACTCTACGGAACGACGTGCACCTCGATGCGTTGCTCGATCCTCAACCATCGAATCGTCTCGACGTGCTGATCCGCTATGGCAACGGTGACTTTCCCGGCTATCTCTCGCGTGAACTCGCACCGATCGATCTGGTTCCCATCGCCGCGCCGGGCGCGTATCGCGTCGAACGCGCGGAAGATGTATTGGCGCTGCCGATCATCCGCGTGGTGGGACCGTTCGACGGTTGGAAGAGGTGGGCCGAGAGTCATGGTCTCGACCGACGGCCCACCAAAGTCGCGCTCGAAACCGACAGCTACCACGCGGCTGCGCTCGCGGTGGAGCAGGGCGCGGGGATTTGTCTCGGCATTCTGCCGTTCATGCGGCCGTGGTTCGCAGCGCGGCGCGTGCAGATGATCGGCGCGCTTACCACGCGCATCGAGGAACGCGCCTATCTCGTTTACGGCCTGCATAACGAACTGAACCGCGATATCCCGCGGCTGCACGAGTGGCTAACCGCCCAGCTTTCCTGATCAATAGCTCTCCTGACAAAGGGCTCATCTGACGAAGATCAGCTTTGCGCCCACCGGCGCTTCGCGAAAGCCGCGTTCGATGTCGCTCCACGCGTACACCGCCGGATCGATCGCGAGCGGATCCAGCCCGCCTGCGATCAGCTGCAGCACGCGGTCGAGTTGCGACGCGCTGTTCACCCGGCCGGTGTGGAAGCGAATGCCTTTCATATATAGATCGCCGAGCGGCATCGGCGGATTCTGGCCGAAGTAGATCGACGCCGACGTGCACAGCCCGAACGGTGCGGTGGAACGCAACAACGCGCTCAGCCCCTCGAGGTTCTGCGTGCAATCCATCGTGATGTCGTGCGTCGCGAAACGGCGCGGCCACGCGTCCACCTGCACGCAGTCGGCGCCGAGGCGTTCGCCGATCGCGAGCGCGCGTTTGTTGTCGCTGGCGTATGTAATGCGACCGGCGCCGAGATGCCGTGCCGCGGCGATGGTGTAAAGGGGAATGCTGCCGGTGCCGGCGATCAACACGCTCGATCCGGGTCGCGCCGCCAGTTCTGCATCCACCGCGCGCAAGCCGTCGGCGAAGTTGTCGCTGGCCGAAGCAGCGGCCACGGGCGTTACGCCGTTCGGTAAACGCCGCAAGTTGAAGTGCGCCCACGGCACCCGCACCGCGTCGGCCAACGCGCCCGACCATTCGCCCGACGTCGCGCCGATGCCGTACATCGACGTGGGAGGTACTTCGGTGCACGCGGCACTGTAGCCTCGTTGGCAATTGATGCACGTGCCGCAACTGGGTTGGAACGAGGCGAGCACGATGTCGCCGACGTTTATCGACGAGACGTGTTCGCCGCGCGCCAGCACCTCGCCGGTGAACTCGTGGCCGATGACGAAGGGTGGCTTGAACGGCGCGGAGCCTGCGAAGATCGACCGGTCGAGATCGCACGCTGCAACCGCAAGCGGGCGCACGATCGCGTCGGTGGGCTCGAGAAGTACGGCGTCGGGTGTTTCCTGCCAGCGGAGTTGCCCTTTGCCGAGGTAGTGGAGTGCCTGCATGTGCGAATGTCCGTGAAAGTACGTTCGTGAAAACGTATCGGCGGCGCCAGTAGCACGACAAACGAACATCCCGGCAGACACGTGTACTCGGTTCACCAGTCGTCGGGCCGGGTTCTAAGCGAAGTCGAATAGCCCACGAAGTGGCGTGGTTCGCCAAGGCCGATGCGCCGAATGGACGTAACGTGTTGAAATCCGCAGCGACGGCGCTGGCACGAAGTCTGCTGAACTCACGCGACTCAACTGAGGGGAGACGAAATGTCGGAGCAAGCATCGGTCGCGGAAAAGGGGAAACGCCGGTGGGTGGGTTACGCCGCACGCGCGCTCGGCATTGTGATTCTGGCGTGCATCGGTGCGGTGTTCGTCGCACAGCGCCTGTCGGACGGGCCGCTGAACGACCTGCTGCCGGGTGGACCCATGCACGCCGGTGCATTGGCACCGCAATCCGAACTCGCGAATGCGCTTGCCGCACAGGGCGCGTGTGCCGACGGTGTGTGTCCGCCGCTGGACCCGATCGAACTCGAACTGAGCGGGCCGGGCACGTCTCGATATGTGGGAATCATGGTGCACGACGGTGAGGTTTACCTGCCGTGCGATCTCGGCTTCATGTGGGGACGCTTTTCCGGCACGCAACGCAACGTGTTGCACCTCATCTACCTGTTCAAGCACTGGCACAAGGACGCGCTGGAAGACGGGCGCGTCGTCATTCGTGTGGGCGGCAAACGTTACGAAGGGCAAGCCGTGCGCGTTACGGATCCTGCTACCGACGCGGCGCTGAAGGCGCAGCTCGAAGAGATGGCGCGGCAATGGGTTGCACCGGCTACGTTGGGGCCGCCGCCGGCCGAAGGACCGAACGACATCTGGTTCTTCCGCGTGGATCCGCGCCCCACGGTTTGACATGACGCGACCACCACCGAGCCCGCGCGCGCTGCACGACTTCCGCATGGAGGAAGTGCGCTATGAAATCGTCTCGCTGGAGCCGGGGCACAGCCTGCATCGCAAAGGCGACGTTGCCGTGTACTTCTACCACGTGCTGGAAGGCGAGATCGCCGCGGACGACGGTGCCAACTCACCCGTTGTGGCGCGGCTGCGGGATACGATCACGGTAACCGGGTTGATCGGGCACAAGGTAACGAGTCGCGGCAAAAGAACCGCACGGCTGCTGGTCGGCGCGGAGCCGCAGGAGTACCTGGCGTGGATGAAGGCACCGGAGGAAGTGCGGTGCTTTCGCGCGAACGATCGCCATCCGCTGTTGCCGCGACTGTTGCTGACCATGGATCTCGTCATCGAAGAGATTTCCGATCCGGCGTCGCCCGGCGACCAACTGACGCTCGAGCGACTTGCGGAGCTCATCGTCTTCTACACCATCCGGATGGCGGGTCCTGATGCGGGGCCGCTCGATGAGTTTCCGTGGAACGACCGCAAGCTGATGGTGGCTGTGAACGCGATGAGCGCCGATCCCGCACGCGATTGGACGGTGGGTCAGCTCGCGGAACTGGTGCATCTGTCGCGCTCGGCGTTCGCGGCGCGTTTCAAACGTTCGCTCGGCGAATCGCCAATCCGAACGCTCACCCGCATCCGCCTGAAAGCGGCGGCAACGAAACTGCTGCAGGGTTCGAGCATTCCGCAGGCGGCGGCGCACTACGGCTACGGGTCCGAAGCGGCATTCAATCGTGCGTTCGGGCGTGAATTCGGCGTAACGCCGGGACGCTGGAAACGCACGCAGAAGACCGACTGACCTTCTTCGCCGCTGGACGATCGATCAATTTTTCGAGAGGCCCACTCATGGTGCCGGTTGCGGGCCGGGGGTAGCCTTGCGATGGGTTGAAGGAGGGTAGAGGGGAGAGTCGATATGGCCGCCACGATGATCGCCACGGACCGAACCCCGTGGTTCAACGCCGATACCGGAGTGCTCGACCGACGGATCTTCTCCGACCGCGACATCTATCAGCAGGAACTGCAGCGCATCTTCGCGCGCGCGTGGAATTTCATGTGCCACGAATCGCAGCTGCCGCAGTCCGGTTCCTTCTTCATGAACTACATCGGCGAAGACCAGGTGATCGTGGTGCGCGACCGCACCGGCGCGATCAACGTGCTGTTGAACTCGTGCTCGCATCGCGGCAATTCGGTGTGTCGCGCCGAACAGGGTCGCACGAACAGTTTTCTGTGCGCGTATCACGGCTGGAACTACGACCTCGATGGTCGTCTCGTCGCGATACCGGGCCAGGAAGCGTTCTATCGCAACGACGTCGACAAGGCGAAATGGGGTTTGGGTAAAGCCGCGCAAGTGGCGAGCTATCGCGGCTTCGTGTTCGCAACGCTCGACCCGACGGCGCCGCCGCTCGAAGACTATCTCGGTTGGGTGGGCCGGCTCGGCATCGACATGCTCGCGTCGAACGGCGAACTCGAGGTGGTCGACGGCATCCAGAAGAACCGCCTGAAATGCAATTGGAAGCTCGCGGTCGACAACCTGTACGACTGGTATCACGTGAAGATCTCGCACGGCTCCGCGTTGCGCATCGGTTACGCACCGGAAGAAGCGATGGCGCCGATGAGCCAGATGGTGATCCTCGGCGAATACGGCCACGGCATCGGCGGACCGGGCATCACGCAGGCGGAACTCGATGAGTATGCCGCGCGCAGCAAGACGCGGTGTCGGCGAGCCGAAGTGGTACGACATGATGGCGGCGCGGCGGCTCGATCCGCGCGTGCAGCAGATGCTCGGTCCGGTGGGCACGCGGTCGTTCGGCCATCCGAACATCTTTCCGAATCTGTGGATCACGCAGTTCAACCAGGTGTGTTTACGCGTGCCGCGCGGACCGTTCGAAACCGAACTGTGGTGGTTCACGCTGGTGCCGAAGGAATTGCCTGAAGATCAGCGTCGCTTGGCCATCTACATGGCGAATCACACGTTCGGCCCGGCCGGTCTGCTGGAACAGGACGACGGCGAGAACTGGAGCCACTCGACGCGCGGCGCAAAGGGTGCGGTAACGCAACGGCTTCCTCTCAACTACGCGATGGGCCGCGGCCACGATCGCGTCGAAGCCGATCCATCCGGGCAGAGCCGCATCGAAACGGTGGTGAACGAACACGGCCAGCGCTGGACCTATCAGTCGTGGCAGGAGTGGATGCAGGCCGACAGCTGGCAGGAACTGATGGCGCACCACTCACCCGTACCGTCGGGGGTGGTGTGACGTGATGTCGGCGTTCGAGAGCCTCGACCTGCAGCAACGCATGCTGCTCACGTTCGAGGCCCAGGAGTTTCTGTTTCGCGAAGCGAGTCTGCTCGACGAACGCCGCCTCGACGAATGGCTGGCGCTCTGCACCGACGACATTCACTACTGGATGCCGATTCGACGCACCACGAACGTGAAAGATCTCGACAGCGAATTCACGAAGCCTGGCGCAATGGCCTACTTCGACGACGACAAACGAACGCTGGGCATGCGCGTGCAACGGTTGGCGGTGGGGCGCGCATGGGCAGAAGATCCGCCGTCGCGCACGCGTCACACCGTGAGCAACGTGCGTATCGTGAGCGCCGACGCCAACGAGATTCTCGTGGCGCTCAATTTCCACCTGTATCGCACGCGCCTCGAAAGCGAGGAAGACAGCTGGATCGGCCGACGCGAAGATCTGCTGCGGCGCGAGAACGGCGCGCTCAAACTCGCGCGCCGCCACATTTTCCTCGATCAGACCGTCATCCTGTCGCAGAACATGAGCAATCTGTTCTGACTGATTGGCCGGGGTTGATTCCCCTGAGGCCTGGGCGCAGTCTTCGTGACGGGGGAAGTTTTGTAGTTGCACCCAATGCGGAGAGTCGGCGTGCCCATCGCGCGGTGGCGCAGACGTTTTTTCAAAAGCAAAGCGAAGGGGAAGACAAGCATGCGAATTCGATCAATCAAGTCATGTGCGTTTGTGTGGATCGTCGCCTATGCCCTGCTCGGTGGGAGCTTGGCCGTGGCGGAGTCGAGTCAAACGTCGTCAGTCGTCAATTTCGAAGTCCTGTCCGTCGACGGAAACCGCGTGGTAATCCGCGATCAGAACGGCACTCGCGAGATCACGGTGCCCGACAACTTCAAGTTCACCGTCGACGGCAAATCGATGTCGGTGAACCAGCTGGCCGCCGGGATGAAGGGCACCGCCACGGTTACGACGACTACGACCGTACGTCCCGTCTACGTCACCGAAATCAGGAAGGGGACGGTGCTGCGGCAGTCGGCACAGACGCTCATCGTGCGTGGCCAGGACGGCACGCGCCGCTTCACTCAGGATGACGCGGACGCGGCCGGGATGGAGATTTTCATGGACGGCAAGCCGGTGAAGGTGTGGCAATTGCGCGCCGGCGACGAATTCACCGCGCTCATCGTCTCGTCTGCCGCTCCCGAAGTACTGACGGAGAAGGAAGTCGCAGCTACCCTCGCAGCGCCGGAGCCCGAGCCTGTCGCAATGGCCGCGCCCCGAGGAAACGCCCGCACCGGCACCTGCGCCGGAACCGACTCCCACGCCGGCCCCGGTGCAGGAGGCTGCGGCCCCTGTTGCGTCGGCTCCAGTTGCGGCAGCTCCGATGCCGGCGGCGCCCAAGGAAGATTCGCGTTGGTTGCTTTGGGTGCTGATAGCGGTCGTCATCGCGGTCGTGGCGTTCGTGCTGATGCGCAGAGGCGGCAATAAAGCCTGACGCCGCCTGAGCGCCGTCAGACGCGGTGTCGTCGGTCCGGCATCAGAGCCGGCCGACCACCGCACCGTCGGGCTGCCCTTCCCACATTCGCCGTTCTGCGGTCAGAACCGACGACGACACGCCGGCCGGCACGTCGAAAATCGCGGTGGTCGGTTGTTTGCGATCGTACGGCTGCCAACCATCTAGCCCGGCCGCGCGCGGCGTGCCGGTGCGCGCGAACGACAACCACGCGTCCTGCACGGTTGCGGCCAGCGCGTTGGCGGACGGACCTTCGCCACAGAATTTTGCGATGCCGTCGTTGAGCGCGTGGGTGGCGAACACGAACGCGATGTCGATCGCATGGCACGACTTCAACTTTCCGTTCAGCAGCGGCGAACGCCACGTGAATTCGTAGTGATACGGCGATTGTCCGCGTGTCGCGAGTACGTCGGCGAGGCGTTCGCCCTGTATGCGGAACACGCGATCGGTTTCGATCGCGGCAAAAATGGACAGCGGATCGTTCGGCTCACCGCGCGACGCAAGCAGTTTCTCGTAGCCGGCGATGAGTGCTTCTGCTGACGAGCCCACTCGGCCGCTGACGCGCGCCTTCAAGTGGCTGTGATCGAGGCTGGCTGCAGCAGGATCCATCGCGCTGAACAACAGCCATTCGTGCGCGGCGGCGCCGACCATCACCGACACGCCGTCCGCGTTACCGGCTTTCACCGTTTCGATAGGCAGTGCCGGCAGCAGCGCGCCGTCCACGCACGGCTGATACGGCATGCCGCCCACGACCAGCGTGTAGCCGGCGGCGGCCATCGTCAGCGCTTGCGCGTCCATTGTTTCGAGCGACGCGATGTCGCTCGCTTTGAGCTTGAGGTGCTTCAGGAAACCTTCGGCCACCTGCGACGCCTGCACGCGGGGCGTAGCAGTCGACGACGCACCGCTCTGCGGAATCGCGCGCTTGAACAGACCGCGCGCACGCGGCGCGCCGAGCAGCGCGCCCACGCTCATGCCGCCGGCCGACTCGCCGAAGATCGTCACGTTCGAGGGATCGCCGCCGAATCGGGAAATGTTGTCGCGCACCCACTCCAGCGCGGCAATCTGGTCGAGCAGACCTTCATTGCCGGTCGCCGGAATGCGACCGTCGGTGACGTCGGCCAGGCGCAGGAAGCCGAGCGCGCCGAGCCGGTAGTTGATCGTAACGACTACTACGTCGCCGCGACGCGCCAGCGCGCTGCCGTCGTAGATCGTCTGCGCGGAACTTCCGATCGAGAACGCGCCGCCGTGAATCCACACCATCACCGGCCGCGCGCGGTCGTCGGCGCCGGCGGTCCAGACATTCAGCGTGAGACAGTCTTCATCGCACGGCACCGAAACTGACATCAATGCAGCCAGTGGCGAGGCGGCCACGCGCGGCGGTTGCCAGCTCTGCGCGCTGTATTCCTTTGCGGCGCGCACGCCGTTCCAGCGCGCGACCGGTTCGGGAGCACGCCAACGCAGCGATCCAACGGGTGGGTACGCGAACGGAATGCCGCGGAACACCAGCTGTCCGTCGTGCAGTTCGCCTTCGACTTTGCCGTGCCGCGTTTCGACAACTGTTTGGCCGATCGTCATGACGTGCCTCGTTCGAGAGTGACTGTTGCGGGTCACTAGCTACGAATTTCGGCGCGTGCGTGTCAAGCGCGAGCCATTGGCGGGTAACCTTGGGGCATCGACAACGGGAGGGGAACATCGTGGGCAAGCTCGACGGCAAGGTGGCATTGATTACGGGTTCTGGCGCGGGCATCGGTCGCGACTCTGCGCTCGCGTTCGCGCGCGAAGGTGCGGCCGTGGCCGTGGTCGACAATCGTGGACCGCGCGCGGAGCAGACGGCTGAACTGATTCGCGCCGAAGGCGGGAACGCGCGTGCGTTTGCGTGCGACGTGCGTTTCCTCGATCAGGTGCAGAAATGCGTCGCCGACGTGCTGGCGGAGTTCGGTCGCATCGATACGGTCTTCAACGACGCAGGTACCACGCGGCCGGGCGATGTCGTCAGCGTGTCGCTGGAAGACTGGGAGATGGTGCTCGATGTGAACCTGCGCGGCACGTTCAACGTTTCGCGCGCCGCGCTGCCGAGCATGCTCGAGCGCGGCTCAGGCACGATCATCAACATGGGTTCGGTTGACGGGCTCACGGGCGACCGCAACATGGCCGCTTACAACGCGGCGAAAGCAGCGGTGGTGAATCTGAGCCGTTCGATGGCGGTGGATTTCGGGCCGCGCGGTATTCGTACCAACGTGATCTGCCCCGGCGTCATCGGTTCGCCCGCGATACTCAAGACGTTCACCGACGAAACGCGCGCGCGGATGGAGCGGGCGCCGCCGCTGCGTCGCATCGGCCGGCCCAGCGACATCGCCTCGATTGCGGTGTTTCTCGCGAGCGAAGACTCGGCGTACGTGAACGGCGCGGCAATCGTCGCGGACGGTGGCCTGATGGCGCGCACCGGCATACCCGGCTGAAGTTCAGAGCGGACCTCTCTCTTGCGGCATGATGAGTGCCACGCGCGGAAAGTGATTTCGATATCGACGGCCGTCGCGCGTCAGAATGCCGCAGTTCAAAACTGCGGCGTGCGCGCCGATGAAGAAATCGGCGAGCACATTGCTCTTCGTGCCGCCCTCTCGCCGATACTTCACGAACGCCCGGCTCGAGAGGAACAACGCGGGCTTCGGTATCTCCTGCAGCGTCAGGCCGAGACCTTCCACGGCGTTGTCCACAGCCTTCACCGAATCGAACAGCAACGACAACTCGGCGTAGATCACTGCGTTGATCAACAGTTCGTGGACCTGCGACTGAATGCGCAGCTGATGCTCCGACCAATCGGCCCACGTTGGATCGTCTCCGAGCACGTCGACCAGAACGTTCGTGTCCACCAGCAGCAAGACGCGATGCTCAGTCTTTGCCCCGCAGGAGTGCCATCAACTCGTCGGTTCGCCATTTCACCTGAGCTTTCCCGCGCGCCGATCTGAACCGATCGCGCTTGGAAGCCGGGCGCGCTCCGGCCTTTTGCACGACCACTTCACCCTCACCGTTGATCGTGAAATCGACGCCGTCTCCCGGAGATAGACGAAGGGTGTCGCGCACCCTCTTCGGAATCGTCACCTGTCCTTTCACAGTCATCGTGGTAGCCATTGCAAGTTCCGGTATTACGTCAACGCTCATTGTATTACCTGAGGGCGAAATGGCCAGAATGATGTCAACGTTAGCCCGCGACGATGGAGCCGCGCGAGCGACAACAACGATCGATCTTGTCAGCGGACGGCGGCGTGAACTCGGGCGTGCTTCGCCGCGATGTCTCGCGTCAGGGTGCGCGAGCCGAGATAGAAGTGCAGCATCGCCCAAAGCACGCCTGTAACCACGATCGACATCAGCGACCAGCGAATCGCCGCGTGGCCGTAGGTCGGTGTGAGTGCGTCGGAGATGGCGCCGGCGAGCGGCGCGCCGCAACCGAGGCCGACCAGCGTCGATACCGTCAGCAGTATGGCGGCGGCGCGTGCGCGCATGGTTGCCGGCGACAGGTTCTGCACCGTCGCCAGGACGATCGGCAGAACGCCTGGAAGCAGCGGCACGGTCAACGCGAGCGCCACCACAACGGAACTGTTGGGCGCCTGGTAATACACAAGCGCGATCGTGAGATTGAAGGTGAGGAATATCACCGGCAGGCGCAGGGCCCAACTCGCATCGCGCACCGTCATGCGATCGCACAACCAACCGGCCAGGTAGTAGCCGATCATCGACAGCAGTCCCGCGGCGAAGAACAGCGTCCCGATTTCCTTCGGCGCGAAGCCGAACACACGCTCGAGATACACCGCGTCGAAACTCTGCGCGCCGGCCACGGTGACGAGAATCGTGTAGGCGGCCAACGTGTGACGGAAGGCAGGCAGCCCGAGCAGGAAGCGCAGCGTCTGGCGCAGGTCTGCCGGCGGATCTGCCGGACCACTCTGGAACCAGCCGCGCGTCGGTTCGCGCAATGTGCGCCAAACGACGACCGCGAAGATCAATCCCGGAACGCC
Organism: uncultured Gammaproteobacteria bacterium; assembly: GCA_963822125.1. Classification (GTDB taxonomy): domain Bacteria; phylum Pseudomonadota; class Gammaproteobacteria; order Pseudomonadales; family Azotimanducaceae; genus DATJGR01. The sequence continues at coordinate 238,318 of CAWGGQ010000024.1, forward strand.
GACGAGCATCAGCGCGCCGCGCCATCCCAGCGCTTCGCGCGCGAAGCCTGCAACGAGCGCGCCGATGGCGGCGCCGATAGGCGCTTGAGCCGCGAGTATCGCGAACGCGCGCGTGCGACGTTCCGGCGGAAACAGATCCGCGAGCATCGACATCGACGCCGGACCGCTGCCTGCTTCGCCGATGGCGACACCCGCGCGCGTCAGCGCCAACGTCAGGAATCCGCTGACCGAACTCTGCAGCAGCGTCATCGCACTCCAGAACGCGAGCGCCATCGAAATGATGCGGCCACGCGGTTTACGATCGGCGAATCGCGCAATCGGGATTTGCGCGAGCGCATAAAAGATGCCGAATGCCGTGCCCGCGAATAAGCCGAGTTGTGTATCGGAGAGCTGCAGATCCTTGCCGATCGGCACCAGCAGCAGATTCACCACGGTGCGGTCGATGATGTTGAACGTGCCGACGCCGAGCAGTATGCCGAGCGCGTAGTGCGTGTAGCGACTGCCGAACTGAAATGTGCGCGGCGCTTTGTCGAGGGTTGGGTCGACGATGTCGACGGGTCTCCCGCGGTGGGTGCGAGCAAGTCTGCGGGTTGGCTCACTCAACGACCCCTCATCGCCGGTTGAGCCGGGAGCATCCCACAAGTGACCGTGCATCTGCACGCGCCGTACAATCCTCGGCATCTTCGCGAACTAAGAGCAGTGATGGCCGATCGCAACGACATGCATCCGAACATCGCACCGGTTGAGCGACGCGTCGACGCCATTCAGGCCGCGTTCGACGACGCGCGGCTTCAAACCCGCCGAAGTGATCGAAGAGTTCGAGCATCTCACGGAAGAGACGTGGATTCCGCAGAATGGCGCCCGCGTGGTGGCGAAGGCCTGGACCGACTCTGCATTCAAGCAACGCCTACTCGAGAACGGACGAGCAGCTGTCGCAGAACTCGGCTTGAGCATGCCCGCGCACCATCGTCATCTCGTTGTACTGGAGAACACACCGGCGGTGCAGAACGTCATCTGCTGCACGCTGTGTTCCTGCACCGCATTCACGATCATCGGGTTGCCGCCGGACTGGTACAAAGATCTCGAGTACCGCGCGCGCATCGTGCGGCAATCGCGCACCGTCTTGAGCGAGATGGGGCTCGATCTCGCGCCGGACGTGGAGATTCGCGTGTGGGATACCACGGCCGATACCCGCTACATGGTGTTGCCGCTGCGTCCGTCGCATACGAAGGGCTGGAGCGAGTCGCAGCTCGCGCAGATCGTTACGAAAGACGTCGATGATCGGCGTGGCGCGGTTATAGGAGGAATGATCGTGGACGGCATGCACGATCTCGGCGGCAAACAAGGTTTCGGTCGGGTGCGGTACGCGCTCGACGCACAGGTGTTTCACGAGCCGTGGGAGAGGCGCGTCAACGCGTTGTATTCGCTCGCGGTGCGCCTCGGCATCTTCAATATGGATGAGTACCGGCACGCGATCGAACGTATGGAGCCGCGTCACTATCTCTCGGCGAGCTACTACGAGCGGTCGCTCACGAGCCTTGCGACGTTGTGCGTGGAGAAAGGCATCGTCACGCAGGAAGAACTCGACCGGCGTGCGCAAGGCGCGTTTCCGATTGCAACGCCCAGTGCGCCGGGCAGAGCCAACGTCGCGTCGCGGCAACGTTTCGTTCCCGGCGACCGCGTTAAGGTGCGCAGCGACTATGTTCCGGGACACATCCGGATGCCCGGCTACATTCGCGGCAAGACGGGTGTGGTGGTGAGCGAATCGCCCGTGTATCCATTCCCGGACGCGCATGCACACGGCATCGAATCGGTCGACGAGCCGACGTACGACGTGCGGTTTCGAAGCGAAGAGCTCTGGCCGAACTCCGCCGATGCGGCGCTCGTTCACGTGGGCGTGTTCCAGAGTTATCTCGAGCGCGCGTGACGATCGCGCTGTGGGTTCTCGTAGCGGTGTTGATGACGGCGGGTGTCGTCGGAACCGTGTTGCCGGTGATTCCGGGTGCAATGCTGATCTTCGCCGGCGCGGTGCTGGGCGCGTGGATCGACGACTGGAGCCGCGTGTCGGCGTGGACGCTCGGCGTGATCGGTTTGCTTGCGTTGATCAGCATCGCGTGTGACTTCGTAGCCGGCAGTCTCGGAGCCAAGCGCCTCGGCGCGAGCCCGCTTGCCGTGAGCGGGGCGGCGATCGGCACGGTGGTGGGCGTGTTCACCGGCTTGTGGGGCGTGCTGTTCATGCCGTTCATCGGCGCTGCGATCGGCGAGTTCATCGCGATGCGCAATCTTCAACGCGCCGGTCGCGTCGGCATCGCCACCGGTGTCGGTTTGCTGGTGGGTGTGGTCGTCAAGCTCGCGCTCGCATTCTCGATGATCGGCATCTTCGTCGTGGCGCTCCTGGTTTAGGGATTCGGGTGTGACGCGCGCGCGGGATGGCATGCTTGGACTACAACAACTTTTCTGGGGGAGTACCGCGTGATCACGGTCCGACTGCGAAACGCCGAGATGATGAGTGGTTTCGGCGTATCTGGCCGGACCGGAGTTCACGTGTGCCGACGTGCCTGCGGCCTAATCAGTCCGCAAATCAGTCAGTCTGCGGCGCGCAACGGAACCAGCGCGCGAAGGCGCGCATCGCGCAGATAGAGGCCACCCCACATCAGCGCAGCGACGTAAACGCCGAACAGCACGTGCGAGAACAGAGGACTGCCCACTCGCACGTGCGTTGCCACCGCACCCCCGAGGTAGCCCGTCAGCAGGATTGCGCCGAGCGTTGCCGTACGCGGCACCGCGTACAGCACCGTGCCGACGAGCAATATGAGTCCGAGGCCGCGCGCCATATCGGCACCGACGAAGCCGAGTTGGGCACTCGTCTCCAGCACGATCGGCAATGCCATCAGTTTCATCGTCGCATCCATCAGCATGAACGCGATCACGAGTCCGCTCATGGCCCATCCGATCCAATACGCCGTGCTTCGCTTGCTCCCGTTCGTCACTTCCGTTCCTCGTTGACCAACAGCGGACGATCGTAGGGCCGCTCGTCGCGGTCGGTCTTGTACAAAAACGACAGCTGGTGCTGTTCGCGCGCGATCTTCGACGGCGTCAAACCGATCAGCGACTTCAGTGAACGCGTGAGGTGCGCTTGATCGAAGAAGCCGGCTTCGTGCACCGCGTCGTTGATCGCGACGCCGTTGTCGAAATCGGGAATTTCCCACTTGGAGCCGTTCAGCTCGAACGAGCGTGAAGTGGGTTGCGGCAGGTTTACGTCATTCCCATCGATCAATTTCGATACCGGCAGATGCGGCATGAACGTGCCGGCCTTGAAGCGGATTGCGAACCACTCGCCGTCCGCAGGACACGCAACTTCTCTCACGCGCGTTTCGGGTCCGCGCAATGTGACGGTGGTGTGGCCTTCCACGCGCGCTACGACGAGTTCGCAGTGACTCGAAGCAACGGACAGAAAGATCCCTGCGCCTTCGCTGTGGCAGGACCATACACGCTCGATGAACGGCGAGTCGGAAGGGCGTTCTGCGTCGAATACGATGAACATTGCGATGCGCTGCGGTGCTGGTGCGTTTTACAGCGGTACAACGCTGATCGGCAACTCCTCTCAGGCGTCCTTCCCTCTCGCCCCGCGGCGTGTAAGTCGCAACAGATACGCCTTCCGGTCGAGTGGATCGTGATCGGTGCGCGAACGCGTCGGCGGTTTGCCGCGCACGGGCCGATAGCCTGCGAAACTGCTTTCGAACACACCTTCGCCGCGCGACAGCGACGGCAGTTGCTGCTGAATCGCGTGCACGCGCGACGCGGGAATCTCGCCTTCGATCGTGCACGTTTAGCGCTGCGCCTGCGTGGTTAGCGGAATTGCGTCGAGCTGCGCGAGCGCATGCGACACAGCGCTCAACACGTCGGCGGGAAACTCGATGCGGAACTGCTGCACCGGTTCGCACACCTGCGTGCCCGCGCGCTTCAGCGCGCTCATCAACACGAGCGGCGTCAGGTGGCGGAAGTCGGCGCCCGTGCTCGACATGCTCTTGTCGAAGCGCGCGTGCGAGTGGCTCTGCCGCGGCGCGTATCCGGAGTGCGTCATCGTCACCACGCAATCGGTGACGTTCCAGCCGTAGAGACCTTGGTGCAGCGTTGCGGCAACGGTGTCTTCCACCGCCTTGTGGAAGGCGAGGCGAATCGAACCGAGCTCCACCTCCAGCGCGAATCGAACGCCGGAACCGATCGGCGCCGGGTCGACCCGCAGCCCGATGGTCGCGAGAAACGGGTTCGGCGCTTCGCCGCATCACTTCCACCGCGGCACCGCTGCCGATCGGGCGCTCGATGCAGATCGTGCGTCGTCTCGCGAAATTCGACGGCGATGCCGAACTCGTTGGCCAACGTGTCGCGGATCACTTCCTTCTGCACCTCGCCGTAGAGCGAGACGTAGAGTTCCTGCCGGACGTCGTCCTGCCGCAGGTTGATCAACGGATCCTGCTCGGCGAGCTGCGCAAGCGCGGCCTGCAACGCGCCTTTGTCGCGCCGCTGGCGCGGAACGATCACCGTTTCCAATGCGGGCGGCGCGAAGTGATGGTGCTCCGTGCTTTGCAGGCGGCACACCGATCGCGTCGCCGATGCGCGCATCGACCAGCCCCCACAGCTTTGCAATGCGTCCGGCGGTGACGCAGTTGCGCGGTTCGGCCGCGCCGCGTTTCGAACACGCTGGATTGCGGTGATCGTGTGCTCGCGTTCGGACCGAATTCGCAGCCGGTCTCTCATCCATATCGAGCCGGCGAACATGCCGGGCGTAGGCAATCTTCTCGCCGGCCGGACCGCGATCGACTTTGAATACCGTGCCCGCCAGCGGCGCCTCGGCATCGCCGCTCGGCGGCGGGCAGCAGTTCGGCGAGTGCCGCGATCAGCGATTGCACGCCGGCGCCGGTGATCGCCGAGCCGAAGAACACCGGGTGCACGCGGGCGCGCCGGGTCTGCGTTGCGAGCGCGGCTCGCAGCTGTTCGATACGGCAAACGAACGCGATCCGCGACATATGCTGCGAGCAGCGCGTCGTCGTGATCGGCCAGCAGTTCGCAGAGTCTCGCGGCGAACATCGCATCGGCTGCGTCGTGCGGCGCGAAGCGCGCGTCGCGCGTGCCGGAGGCGTGCACCGATCCCATCGCGACGACGGCCGGCGTCAGCTTTCGGCGATCGCCTGCAGCACGCGCTCGGTGTCGGCGCCGCGACGGTCGATCTTGTTGACGAACATCAGCGTTGGGATGCGCAGGCGTTGCAGCGTGCGCATCAGCACGCGCGTCTGCGCCTGCACGCCCTCGACAGCGGAGATCACCAGCACTGCGCCGTCGAGCACGCTCAGCACGCGTTCGACCTCGGCGATGAAGTCGGGGTGGCCGGGCGTGTCGATCAGGTTGACGGTGACGTCGTCGACGACGAACGACACGACCGCGGACTTTGATCGTGATGCCGCGCTGGCGCTCGAGATCCAGAGAGTCGGTCTGTGTGTTGCCGTCGTCGACGCTGCCGATCGCGTCGATGACGCTGGGTTTCGTAGAGCAGCCGCTCGGTGAGGCTGGTCTTACCGGCGTCTACATGAGCCAGGATTCCCAGATTCAACGTTCGCATGGAGGTTCATGTCCTGCCGATGGGGGGTATGTCCCTTTTCGATGAACATGAACGTCGTCATGGGTGGCTCCATATGCAGTTAAGGAAAGTGCATTTGAATCAAGCGGGCGCGAGTACAGCAGATGGTCGCGCTGCTGGCAACCGTGCAGGAGGTGGCGAATTGGCGAAATCCGGCAGGTGCCGCTTTACGAAACGGTCAGCTGCCTTCGGTCTTGAGCGCGGCCGCGAGATCCGCTTGCGAATGAATCGGTAGCGAACACGACAGACCGCGACAGACATACGCCGAGCATTGCCGCTGTTTCTCCGCCGAAACGAGCCGCGGCAGGTAACCCGGCATTACGCCGACTTCTTCGTACGGAATGCCGAACGCGTGTCGCCACGGCCGGAATCCGCTGCGTACCGGGCGCAGCCAGTTTTCGAGTTCGGCGCGTGGACCTCTGACGATGACCAGCTCCGGCGGATGGATTTCGTCTTCGAGCGCAGAGAGCAACGTGCTGTGGCCGGCCGGATATTGTTCCATCGCCGCGCGCGCCCATTTCAACGTGCCGCTTGCAGCTTCGAGATAGCGCGCTTCGCCGAGCAGATGTCCGAGCAGATTCAACGCCCGCGCGAGCACGCCGTTGCCCGGCGGCATCGCGTCGTCGTTGGACGGCTTCGGACGGTGAATGAGCTGCTCGTGATCGTTCGCTGTGAAGTAGAAGCCGCCGCCGTCGTTGTCGTAGAAACGCGCCACCACGGTGTCGGCCAGCGATTTAGCGAGGCGCGCGTCGGCATCGCGCCAACGGACCTGCAGCAGCGCGAGCAAACCGTCGAGCAGGTTCGCGTAGTCGTCGAGATAAGCGCGATGCCGCGCTTGTCCGTCGCGCCACGTCGCGTACAGCTGCCCATCGATGACCATTCGCTTCGCGATGAAATCCGCCGCATGCGTTGCGGATTCGATCCACTTGGGTTCGTTGAGCACGAGACCGGCTTTTGCCATTCCGCGAATCGCGATGCCGTTCCACGCCGTCAGCACCTTGTCGTCCTTGCCCGGCGGAGTACGTTTGCTGCGCGCGATGAACAACTTCATGCGCGCGCTCGCGAGCAACGCATCGGCCTCGTCGCGCGGAACGGACAGCCGCTCGATCACCGCGTGCCACGCGTCGCTGCGATGCAGGTTCCACTTGCCCTCGAAGTTCGCCGGCTTGTCGAGTCCGTATAGCGTTTCGACGATCAGGTATTCGTCGGCTGTGAGCAGGCGTTTGATCTCGTCGCGGCGCCAGACGTAGAACTTGCCTTCTTCGCCTTCGGAATCGGCGTCGATCGCGCTGAAGTAGCCGCCGTCGGGATGCTGCATTTCGCGCATCAGCCACTCGGCGGTTTGCCGCACCGCCTGATCGAACAGCGGATCGGGGCCGATCGCGAGTGCGTCTGCATAGACCGAAAGCAACGCGCCGTTGTCGTACAGCATCTTTTCGAAGTGCGGAATCATCCAGCGCTGATCGGTGGAGTAACGACAGAAGCCGCCGCCGACGTGGTCGAAGATGCCGCCGCGCGCGATGTGCGTCAGCGTGATCATCGCCATCTCGAGCGCTTCGCGGTCTTTCGACGCGCCTTTCTTGAGCGTGCGGCCGGTGAACGCCCAATGCCGCAGCAACCGTTCGATGGTGGTGGGCATCGGGAACTTCGGTGACGTACCGAAGCCGCCTTCGCGCGCGTCGTATTGCGACGCGAGCTGATCGCGCGCGGCGGTGAGCAATACGTCGTCCTTGAGCTGTCCGGCCGCCGCGGCCGGATTCAGATTGCCGAAGACGTTCGCGAGCTTCGTGCCTTGCGCTGCGAGTTCGTCGCGTTGATCGCGAAACACCTGCGAGACGCGCAGCATCAAGTCGACGAAGCCCGGCAACTGATAACGCGGCGTCTTCGGAAAATAGGTACCGCCGAAGAACGGGATAAGCGTTTTCGGATCGAGGAACATCGTCAGCGGCCAACCGCCGGTTTGCTGCGTCAGCAACTGGTGCGCCGTCTGATACACCTTGTCGAGATCGGGCCGTTCCTCGCGATCCACTTTGATGTTCACGAACAGCTCGTTCATGGTTTTCGCGGTGGCTTCGTCTTCGAAGCTCTCGTGCGCCATGACGTGACACCAATGGCAAGCCGAGTAGCCGATCGACAACAGGATCGGCTTGTTCTCGTTGCGCGCCTTGGTGAGGGCGTCGGGAGACCACGGATACCAATCGACCGGATTGTCTGCGTGTTGCAGCAGATACGGGCTCGTTTCATCGGCCAACCGGTTCTTGCCGGATGCCATGGTGTGTCCGAGGGCAAGGGTTGCCCGCATAATAGCCGATTAACCCCTTGCTTCGATTCGGTGTAGGCCCGATTCCTATGGACACTCTCAAGCTGAAGTCCGGACACGACCGCCGCGCGAAGCGCGGTCATCCGTGGGTGTATTCGAACGAGATCGACGTGGCGGCGACGCCGCTGAAGGGTCTGACGCCCGGTGCAACGGTACGCGTCGTCGACAGCGCCGGTGAGCTCGTAGGACACGGCCACGCAAATCCGGCCAATCTGATCGCGGTACGGTTGCTCAGCCGCGACGAACCGATCGACGATGCGTTGATCGCCCGCCGCCTCGAACGCGCGTTGCGCTGGCGCGATCGGCAGTACCCGCTGCCACACTATCGGTGGGTGTACGGCGAAGGCGACGAGCTGCCCGGTCTGGTAGTCGACCGATACGGTGACGCCTGCGTCATCCAAACCTCGACATGGGGCATGGAGGCGGCGCTCGATCGCGTGGTCGCCGCCATCGACTCGCTCGTCTCACCGGCGACGCTCGTCGTGAAGAACACCAACAGCGCCCGCGTTGCGGAAGGCTTGCCGGCCTACGTCGACGTCAAACGCGGCAATCCACAAGCGTTGGTGATCGAAGGCGATGCGACGTTCGAGGTGAACCTGGCCGAAGGACAGAAGACCGGTTGGTTCTTCGACCAGGCAGACAACCGTGCGCGCTTCCCGCAGCTGTATCGCGGCGCCCGGGTACTCGACCTGTATAGCTACGTCGGCGGATGGGGGATTCGCGCAGCCTTGCGCGGCGCAAGCCGCGTGGTGTGCGTCGACTCGTCGGAAGCCGCCGTGGCCGCGACGCGCAAGAACGCGCTGCGCAACGCAGTGGGTGAAACGGTGACAGCCGTGCGCGCCGACGTGCCCGACTTCCTCAAGGATCACAGCGAGAAGTACGACATCGTGATCCTCGATCCCCCCGCGCTGGTGAAGCGGCGCAAAGACCTGAAGGGCGCAACAGCGCTGTACCGACATCTCAACCGCGCCGCGATCAGCTGTCTTGCACCGGGCGGACTCCTGGTGACATGTTCGTGTTCATCACAACTCGACGCCGAAACGCACCTCGGCATCGTCCGCGCCGGCGCGCGTCAGGCACGGCGCGACCTGATGGTGGTCGGCCGCGGCAGCATGCCGCCCGATCACCCGATCCATCCGCTGATCACCGAAAGCGAATACCTGAAGTGCATGTTTTTGCGGGGTTGATGCGCCTTCGTTGAGCGGTGACGCCAACGTCTCGATGGCCACCTCTTACTCTATAGTTACTCGAGGTCGAACGCTCGAATTCCGGAAGAGCGAGTGACGGGTGTTCGGTGCGCTGGACCGTGTTTGGCCAGGGATGGCCAAACGCGAGCGCCCATGGATGGCTCGAGCGAGTCCAGCGCAGCGAACACCATCGTCGCCCCTCATCGAAGTCGACTAGTGCAGAACCTCTGTGGAACAATCCCTCGCATGCACACAGAGATCGACAGCGTGGTCGACGCCGACGGATTCAGGCCGAATGTCGGTATCGTGGTCGCCAACGACCGCGGTCAGGTGCTTTGGGCGCGCCGCATCGGCGGGCACGATGCGTGGCAGTTCCCGCAGGGGGGGATTCACGAAGACGAAACGCCTGAAGACGCGCTGTATCGTGAACTCCACGAAGAAGTCGGGCTCGAAGAACATTGCGTGAAGATTCTCGCGTGTACCACCGGCTGGCTCCGCTATCGATTGCCGAAGCGCCTGCGCCGCTACAACTCGGCGCCGGACTTCAAAGGGCAGAAGCAGAAGTGGTTTCTGCTGAAGATGATCGCGAGCGACGACTGCGTTTGTGTGACGCGGTCCGGAAAGCCGGAGTTCGACGATTGGCGCTGGGTGAGCTACTGGTACCCTGTCAGTCAGGTGGTCGAATTCAAGCGTGACGTGTATAGACAGGCACTCAAGGAACTTGCGCCAAGACTAGTCGTAGCCGCTCGCCGCTAAAGGACAAGCGACTCAAATGCTCGATACCCTGCGCAGCATCGTTCAGGACGTCAATTCGGCGCCGACGTTCCGTCATGCGCTCGACGTCATCGTTGCTCGCGTGCGTGAAGCGATGGGCACCGAAGTGTGCTCCATTTACCTGGTCGATCCGGCGCGCGACCGGTTTCTGTTCGTCGCCACGGAAGGCCTGAACAAGGACGCCGTCGGACACCTGTACCTCGAACGCGGTCAGGGTCTCGTCGCGCTCGTGGGTACCCGCGCCGAACCTTTGAACCTCGAAGATGCGACCCGCCACCCGAGCTTCCACTATCTACCCGAGATCGGCGAAGAGCCGTTCCACTCGTTCCTCGGCGTACCGATCATTCAGCAGCGTCGCGTGCTCGGCGTGCTGGTGGTTCAGCAGCGCGACCGGCGCCGCTTCGACGAAAGCGAAGAAGCGTTTCTCGTCACGCTATCGGCGCAGCTTGCAGGCGTCGTTGCGCATGCGGAAGCCACCGGCGACTTCGCGCATCTGAGCGACGGTCCGTCGGAATTGCAGGACTCGCGCTTCATCGGCGTGCCGGGTGCGCCGGGAATCTGTCTCGGCACCGCGGTGGTGATTCATCCGACCGCGATTCTCGAAAGCGTGCCCGATCGCGAAGCGGACGACGTTACGGTCGAGTTGATGGTGTTCGATCGCGCGATCACCACCGTGCGCGAAGACATCCTCGACATCCGCAAGCAACTCGCTCAGTCGTTGCCGCCGGAAGAACTCGCGCTGTTCGATGCGTATCTGCACATGCTCGATGACTCCGCTATCGCCGGCGAAGTGCGCGAAGTGATCCGAAACGGCCAATGGGCGCAGGGCGCGTTGCGGCAGGTGATCATGGAGCACGTGCGCAGTTTCGAGCGCATGGAAGATTCGTATCTGTCCGAGCGCGGCGCCGACGTGAAAGAGCTCGGTCAGCGCGTGCTCGCCTACATGCAGGATCTGCGGCAGAAGAAGGTGCACTTCCCCGATCACACCATTCTGGTCGGCGAGGAAGTGACGCCGGCGATGATCGCCGAGATTCCGCCGGACAAACTGAAGGGCGTCGTGTCGCAGCGCGGTTCGGGCAACTCACACGTCGCCATCATGGCGCGCGCGCTCGACATCCCCACGGTGATGGGCGCGCTCGATCTGCCGCTGTTCGGTGTCGATGGTCTGCCGCTGATTCTCGACGGCTTCCTCGGTCACGTGTTCGTGAATCCGTCGACGCACCTGGTGAACCACTACCAGGATCTGATGGAGGAAGAGCGCGAGTTCGCCGAGGAACTCGAAGAGTTGCGCGATGCGCCCTGCGTGACGCGCGACGGCCGGCGCGTTCAGTTGTGGGTGAACATCGGATTGATCGGGGAGGTATCGCGTTCGCTGGATCGCGGCGCCGAAGGCATCGGACTGTTCCGCACCGAATTGCCGTTCATGACGCTCGATCGGTTTCCCACCGAAGAAGAACAGCGCGTCATCTATAGAGAGCACATGGAGGCGTTCGAACCGCATCCGGTGACGATGCGCACGCTCGACATCGGCGGCGACAAGGCGCTGTCGTATTTCCCGATCAAGGAAGAGAACCCGTTCCTCGGTTGGCGCGGCATTCGCGTCACGCTCGATCACCCGGAGATTTTTCTCGCGCAGGTGCGCGCGATGATCAAGTCGAGCGCGGGGTTGAGCAACCAGCTGCGCATCATGCTGCCGATGATCTCGAGCGCGAAGGAAGTCACGGATGCAAAAGTGCTGATCAAGCGCGCGTATGCGGAGGTGGTTGAAGAGGGCATCGGCGTGCGCATGCCGGAAATCGGCGTGATGATCGAAGTGCCGGCCGCGGTGTATCAGGCGCGCCTGCTCGCGAGGCAAGTCGACTTCCTCGCCGTCGGCTCCAATGACCTCACTCAGTACATGCTGGCGGTGGATCGAAACAACCCGCGCGTCGCCGCCTGTATCGCGATCTGCATCCGGCGGTGCTGACGGCATTGCGCGAAGTCGCCACCGCGGGCCACGTGAAGGCAAGGCGGGTCGGCATCTGCGGCGAGCTCGCCGGCACACCGGCCGGCGCAGTGTTGTGTCTTGCGATGGGCTACGACGTGTTGTCGATGAACTCGACGAACCTGCCGCGCGTGAAATGGGTGATCCGCAACATCTCGATGACACAAGCGCGCCGCTGGCTGGTCAGCGTACTGCGCATGAGTCAGGCTGAAGAGATCGAGGAGTTCATGCGCGAAGCGCTGATCGAGGCCGGCCTCGGTCGCGTGGTCCCAGCTACGAAGGCACGCCAACGGCCTGAACGAGGGGCGTGGCGTGCTGGCCTGAGCCAGGTCATCTTCGGCGTGAACGATCTCGAAGCGGCTACGCTCGTTTCCGATGCAATGGGTTTCGACGTGCTCGACGGCGGCGTGCATCCCGGCGTGGGCACGGCCAATCGCGTCATTCCTCTCGGGGCGCAGTACATCGAATTGCTCGGTGTGATGTCGCCCCAGCTCGCGTGCGAGAGCGAATACGGCCGTTCGCTGCTGCGCTGCCATTGCGGATGGAGATCGGCTCGTGCGCTGGTCGTTGCGCACCGACGCAATCGATCGGGTGGCCGCACGGTTGGGAATCTGACGGTGGAGCCGCGCAAGCGCGATGCGCCCGGACGGCGTGCTGCTGACGTGGCGCGCCGCAGGACTGTCGTTGGCGCTCGCCGATCCGACTACGCCGTTCTTCATGCAATGGGATCGTCCCGAGCAATATCCGGGACTGCTGGCGGTGAATCACCGCAACGGCGCGCGGGCGGTAACGGCGCTGGCGATTGCGCCGCGCGACGCGAACGTTTTCAGGCAGTGGATCGAAGGCGCGGATGCGCCGGTGCGGTTGGTTGCGGATCGCCCGCCCGGGCTTTGGAACGTCGGGGTGCAGACCGATCGCGGCGAGCTGATCATTTCGGGTTGAGCACCGGGTTGAGCGATCGTGCCTGGCGGCCGGCTAAAGCCCGGCCGGCGGCGAGTAGACGAAGCCCGTTTTCAGCGCGCTCAGCACCGCCTCATCGCGATCATAGATGTCGCGCAGGAACGTGAAATCGCGCCCGTCGTCGAATGCGATCGCGGTGAGATAGAGGATCAAGACCGGCAATGGCCGTGTCAGCGAAACCGTCTGCGTCTTTTCGGCATCGATGGCGCTTTGGAGCGCCTCGCGCGTCCACTTCGGGTCGGGGCGCAGCAGAATCTCGGCGAGTTCGAGCGGATGCTCCACTCGGATGCAGCCGGAGCTGAACGCGCGCTCGGTGCGATCGAAGAGGTCGCGCGCCGGCGTGTCGTGCAGGAATACGAAGTGTTCATTCGGAAACATGAACTTGATGCGGCCGAGTGAATTCGTTGGGCCAGGCCGCTGGCGCAGCATGTACGGGAAGCTCCTCGGCGTGACGGTAGCCCAATCGATCGTTGCGGGGTCCACCGCGCGACCGGAGCGGTCGATCACGTCCATCCGCTGTTTGTCGAGATACGCGCGATCGCGCTTGATCGCCGGCAACGAGTCGTTGCGCAGGATCGTCGGCGGCACGGTCCAGTCCGGATTGATGACGAGATAGGTCATGTCGGCGCGGAAGATCGGCGTCGCACGATACCGCTTACCGACCACGGCGCGCGCCGTCCATTGCACCTGATCGTCGTCGAAGTAGTACACCCGATAGCCGGCGATGTTCACGGCGACGAAGCGCGGTGTGCGTTCCACCAGGACCCAGCGCAACCGTTCGAGATTCACGCGCAGCCGGTCGACCAGTTCGTTCGCGGACTCGTTGAGCGCGATCAGTGTCTGGGCGCCGACGACGCCGTCCGAACCGAGTCCGTGGTGGGCTTGGAAGTCGCGCACGGCGTTCGCGAGCCCCTCATCGAACGTGTTGGGGTCGGTGGTGGGAGGCGCTGCGAATTCCTCTGCCGCGAGTCGCAGTCGCAGTGCCGCAACGCGCGTATCGACGCTGCCCGGCTTCAACGTCGGTCCTGGAGGTACTTCCTGCCATCCGCCGGCGGCGGCGTAACCGCGATAACGCGCGAGCACGCGTTGCAGCGCTACGTACATCGCACCGTGTCCCACTTCGATGTCGAGCTGCGCGGCGAGGTCGGGAGCGGCGATGACGCGTTCGAGCGCAGCGAATGGTCCACCGGGCGATACGTTTCGGGCGTAGTTCCACGACGGATCGAGTTCGCGCGGGTCCACCTTGCCGAAGCGATTGTGATACGCGTACCGCAGCAACGCCTCGGTCAATTCCAGATCGATATCAATACGCGCGTCGCCGGTGAGGCCGGAAAGCGCTGGCAAGGCGGGCAGGTCGCCGACCAGATAGTCCTCGGACGCGAGACCTTGGGTGTCGGCAGCGCGGACCATTGCCACGAGTGCTTGCGCGCGCGCATCGTCCCACGCGAGCGCAAATCCCCGTTGCTGATAGAACCGTTGGAGGACGTCGGGGGCGGCGAATCTGAAGGCTGCGTCGGCACCGCTGGACGTCAGTTGCCCGAGCCGGTGTGCGACCTCGTCCGCGCTGGGGGCGGCAGTTGTCTGCGCATTCGCGTTGGCGAACAGGTTGCACAAGACGATCGCACCGAGGGCAAAAATGCGACGCATTTGGCCGAATGGGACGATGAGTGGTGTGCCGCGGGGGCGGGGCGATCGGGTAGCATGATCGCTCGTTGGCGGCAGCGGACGGGTCGATATGAAGTGGATGTTGTTGGCCATCGGGATGGGTCTCGGTGTAACGGGTACGTCGCATGACGCACGGAGCCTGAGCTTTTATCACACCCATACCGGCAAGGCGCTGTCTGTCGTGTACTACGAGAACGGCCGGTATGTGCCGCGCGCTCTCGATGAGATCAACGATTTCCTCAAAGACTTCCGCAATGGCGACGAACACCACATGGACCCTGCGCTGTTCGACGTGCTGTTCGACATCAAGCTGAAAACCGGCACACGCGCGCCGTTTCAGGTGATCTCCGCGTATCGCTCACCGGCCACCAATCAGATGCTGCGCGACAACTCGACGGGCGTGGCGAAGGACAGCATGCATCTGCGCGGCCAGGCGATCGACGTGCGGCTCGCCGACGTTCCGCTCGCGAAGCTGCGCAGCGTCGCGCTCGACCTGCAGAAAGGCGGTGTCGGTTTCTATCCGGAGTCGCAGTTCGTGCACGTCGACACCGGACGAGTTCGTTGGTGGTGAGCGCAGGATTGATTCTTCCTTGAGATCTGCCGCGCGCTAGGCGCAACGCGCCTCGACTTCAGCTGAGGCGTTCGATCAATTCCGCATGACCTTTCTCGCGCGCGATATCCGCCGCGGTGTTTCCGCTCGCATGTTTAATCAGGCGCACCACGCATCGGCCACCTTCAGCATCTCGCGGCCTTCGTCGGCCCAACCCAGCTGCATCAGATAGAGGCCGGTCGACATCCGTTCCATGAAGCCCCACTGCCAGATCGGCTCGGGCGCGATGCCGGTCAACCGAGCGAGATACTCGCAACGCTGACGACCGAGCACGAGTGGATCGCCCGCGAGCAACTCGCTGCTCCAATCGCGCATCATCGCGGCGAGATCGAGTGCCGGCTCCGCGCGCACGCCGTCTGGATCCACGAACTTGAATGCCGAGTGGTCCGCGGGTTTCGCGCCGACGATCTGCAAAGTGTTCTGGCTGTGTGCATCGGCATGCACCAGCACGGAGTCGGCCGGATCGTATGCGCGTGCTCTTGCGTCCGCGAAGGCGAGTGCACACTCGACGGCGCGCTCGCTGCACGGCCTTCCGAGTTCGTGCCATGCGGCGTCGATCCGTTCTGCCAGGCTGCGCGCCTTCTCGGCACCGTTCGTCAGCTCAAAATCGCGAGGCACGTGTACCCACGCGCGTTGCAACGTCGTGCAAATCGCGTGCATCTGATCGTGGATCGGCCAGTTCAGCTGCGACAATTGTGGGCCGAGCCGTTCCTGCAACATCACTCGACGCTCGGTGTCGTGCCGCAACAGTTTCACGTAGCCGCGACCGTCGGCGAGCAGCAGCGTGCGTACCTCTTGTTCGAATCCGGTGGGTCCGGGGACACCGACTTTGACGATGACCGCGTCGCCGTCTGCAGTTGTCGCATGAGCAACCAGCGCTTCCGAACCGCCTTTCAATGTCGCGCCGAGGGTGATTTGCCAATCGTGCTCGAGGTCGCGCACGAATTCGGGGAGTTCGCTCAGCCAGCGCGCGCCCTCTGCGCCGACATAGACGAGCTTGTTTTGTACCTCGGCGGAAAGGTCGAACGTGCGCTCTTTCATACGTTCAACTGATCGGCAGCGTTGTCTGGACTCGCTCCATTGCAACGCCGTTGGGGCCGAAAGTCTGTTCGGCGAACTGTATGTGCGTGGTACCGATGGTAACGGCGGAGCACGCGCGTGTTCCGTATTCCTCGCCGCGGATGAAGATCGGCGCCACGCGCCGCTCGAACGCCAGATCGTTGCCGCGTTGCGGCAACAGTTCGTCGCTAGGAACGCGCGCATCGGCGAGCAGCTTCATCAGATCGTCAGACGAATAGTCGGTGCGAACGATGTTGCGCAAGGCCTGCGTGCCGGCAGTCACCTTCGGCCAGAGCGTGCCGTCGAGATGCGTGTTCGACAGTCCGTGCACGCCGGGTTCGAGCGCGCGCGGGTGAGAATTGCGATTCGACGTGTAGATGAGATCGGTGCCGTCCCATAGCAACAAACTAAAACCGCGGTAGCCATTGTCGTCGATGGAATCGGCATAGCTGCGCGCGTCGATCGTGCCGCGCAGGAAATTCGCGGTGAGATCGCCGCGGGAGCCGGGCGGGAGCGGGCCATCGGGCGTTTCGGCGAAGTTAGTCACCGCGGCGAAGCGGCCGCTCGTCGACACGCCGAGCCATGTACCGCCCGCGCTCAAGTCGCGGCCCGCGAACACGTGTGGCGCATCTTCCCAACGGTGTGCCAATGCCGCCGGACGTGCGTAGAATTCGTCGCGGTTCGCCGCAACGATCAACGGTGCGTCGGCGCGCACCCGGTATGCGAACAGAATCAGGCACATGCCCGAAGACGTTTGGAAAAGCGGACCGGGAGTGTACCAGGCACACGCTCGTTTCGTTGCCGGTACGTCATCTCTCGAACACGCGGAGCGGCTTTTGCACTATCCCCACATCGACCCGGTGATCATCGGCTACGGACCCGTCGCGATCCGTTGGTACGGACTCGCCTATCTCGCGGCGTTCGTAATGGCGTGGTGGCTCGGCAACAGGCGCGCGCGCACCGTGAACACCGACTGGACCGCACAACAGATTTCCGACGTCGTGTTCTACGGCGCGCTCGGGTGCCGTGCTCGGCGGACGTATCGGCTACGTCTTCTTTTATGGCTTCAAACAATTCGTGGCCGATCCGGCCTGGCTGTTCAGGATCTGGGACGGCGGTATGTCGTTTCACGGCGGCTTCATTGGCGTGATGGTGGCGCTGATATGGTTCGCACGTTCGACGCATCGCACCTTTCTGCAGGTCAGCGACTTCGTAGTGCCGTTGGTGCCGCTTGGTCTCGGTTTCGGACGGCTCGGTAATTTCGCGAACACGGAACTGCCGGGGCGCATGACGGAATCGGCATTCGGTGTGATCTACCCTTGCAGCGCCGATGCGATTCGTTCGATCAATCCGCTGTGCACCGGTGCATGGGAGGATTTCGCACGGCATCCGTCGCCGCTGTATCAAGCGTTCGCCGAAGGCGTCGTGCTGTTCGTCGTCGTCTGGCTGTTCTCGTCGAAGCCGCGGCCCACCGGCGCGGTGTCGGGTGTATTCGTACTGAGCTACGGATTGCTGCGCATCGCAACGGAGTTCTTCCGCGAACCCGATGCGCAGCTCGGCTTCATCGCGTTGGACTGGCTCACGATGGGCCAGCTGCTGTCGATCCTGATGGTGCTCTTTGGTATCGTCCTGATTGCACTGAGCCGGAAGCGCGCGTGAAGCAATATCTCGATCTGATGCGGCACATCCGCGAACACGGCGTCGCACGCGACGACCGCACCGGCACCGGCACGCTGAGTGTTTTCGGCCATCAGATGCGCTTCGACCTGAGTGAAGGCTTCCCGCTCGTCACCACGAAAAAGGTCTTTCTGAAAGGCATCATCCACGAGTTGCTGTGGTTCGTTGCCGGCAGCACGAACGTGCAATACCTGCAGGATCACGGCGTGCACATCTGGGACGACTGGGCCGACGAACAAGGCGATCTCGGACCGGTGTACGGATCGCAATGGCGTTCGTGGCCCGCGCCCGATGGCAGCACTATCGATCAGATCGGCAAAGTGATCGAGCAGATCAAGACGAATCCGAGTTCGCGGCGGCTGATCGTTTCGGCGTGGAACGTCGCGGAAGTGGAGAAGATGGCGCTGCCGCCGTGCCACATGCTGTTTCAGTTCTACGTGGCGAACGGGCGCCTGTCGTGCCAGCTGTATCAGCGCAGCGCCGACGTATTTCTCGGCGTGCCGTTCAACATCGCGTCGTATGCGTTGCTCACCATGATGATCGCGCAGGTCACCGGCTTGAAGGCCGGCGACTTCGTTCACACGCTGGGCGATGCGCACCTTTATATGAATCATCTCGAGCAGGCCGACGAGCAGCTATCGCGCGCGCCGTATCCGTTGCCGCAGATGCAACTGAACCCCGCCGTTCACGACATCCTCGATTTCAAATACGAGGATTTCAAACTGCTGAACTACAAGAGCCACGCCGCCATCAAGGCGCCGATCGCGGTTTGACCATGCGTCTGTCACTGATCTGGGCGATGACGCGCAATCGGGTCATCGGCCGCGACAACGCGTTGCCGTGGCGCCTGCCGGACGAAATGCGGCATTTCATGCGCACCACGCTGGGCCACACCGTAATCATGGGGCGCAAGCAGTTCGACGCGATGGGCAAGCCGTTGCCGAAGCGCACGAATGTCGTGATCTCACGCAATCCTTCCTATGTGGCCAACGGCGCGGTTGTGGTGCGAACGCTCGATGAGGCGATCGAATATGCGCGTAAGAGTGGCGACGACGAGGCGATGGTGATCGGCGGCGGCGAAATCTACGCGCTCGCGTTGCCGAAAGCCGATCGGTTGTACTTCACGCTGATCGATACGGAGATGAAAGGCGACACGTTCTTTCCGGCATTCGACGAAACGCAGTGGCGGGAAGTGACGCGGGAAGAGCATGCGGCGGACGAACGGCATCCGTTCGCGTATTCGATCAGAGTGCTCGACCGAATCAACTAAGAGTCTTTTGAAAGGAGCAGGCAGCGCCTGCTAGCGCGCGCCGATGCGCTCGCGCCAGTGCGCCATCGGGATGTCGGTGTCGCTCGGCAGTAAGGTGGCGCCGAGCAGCGTCGCTTCTTCCACATCGAGCTCGATCCGGACATTCGTCAACCGCGCCTGCGTTTGCACGGCGTACCACTCGGCTGCGGCGCGCTTCAGATCGCAACTCGAACGTTCGCGATTGTGCGCATAACGCGCCACCACGGCGTCGTCGAGCAGCGATACCCGGAATGTTCTTCGTTCGAAGCGTTTGCCGGACCACTCCAGCATTTCAATCAGATAGGCTCGCGCGCAGGTACGACACCGAACGATCGCGTCTGTGAAGCCCGACTGGCCGTCCAACACCATTTCCACCGCGAACGGAAACTCACCGGGCGCCGCGTATGCCAGATGTGCGCAAGCCGTGTTCTCTGCCGAAGGCTTTGCCAATGCGCTTGCCTCGCTTCGATTGAGGCAATAGCTTAGCGCTTCCCTCCGCGTAAGCGGAGTGCTTCAACAACTTCGAGGTGACGAGCAGTTGCAACACGATCTGTCCTGTCGGATTCGATGAAGCCGGTCCGACTCGCGATCTGCGTCAACCCGATGTCGGGGCGCGATGTGCGGCGTCTCGCGGCGCGCGCCACCAACATGACGCACGAGGCGAAGCGAGACATCGTTGCGCGTATAGCGGCCGGTGCCGAAGCCGTCGGTGTCACCGACATCTACATCGCCCGCGAACCTTTTCGAATCGCCACGCTTGCGCTCGAGTACATGAACCTCAAAGCACGCGTGCACGTGGTGGAACATCCGCTGACGAATTCCGCTGCGGACACCGAGGCCGCGATGGCGGCTTACCTCGAAGCCGGTTGCGACACGGTGGTCAGCCTCGGCGGCGACGGCACGAATCGCGCTATCACGCGCGCCGCGCCCGACATCAACCTCGTTGCGCTATCGACCGGAACGAACAACGTATTCCCGCAGCTATTGGAGCCGACGATCGGCGGCATGGTTGCGGGACTGGTCGCGGCCGGACGATTGTCGCGCGCCCAGCTGGCGCGCCGCGCGAAGGTGCTGCGTTTGCGTTTCTCCAACGGAACCACCGATGTCGGGCTGATCGATGCGGCGATGCTGCGCGACGATTTCGTCGGCAACTTTCTGCCGTTCGACGCAAAACGACTCGCGCGCATTCTGCTGACGCGCGCGGAACCCGATTCGGTCGGCATGTCGCCGATCGGCGGTTACGTCGATCCGGTTTACGGTGCGGACGACTGCGGCCTGCTGCTCGAGATGGGGCCCGGTCGCACGTTTCAGGCACCGCTCTCGCCGGGCATGTTCCGCGAAGTATCCGTTGCGAGTCACACGCGCATTCCGCTAGGCATGCCGGTGATGTTCCAGGGACCCGGTGTGCTCGCGCTCGACGGCGACCGCGACCACAAACTCGGCGATGGACTCAGCGCGCAGATCTCGATCGAGCGCAACGGTCCGTGGGCGTTCGACATACCCGCTGCCATGCGCCATGCGCAGCGCGAAGGTATGATCGGTTAAACACTTAAGAAGACTTCGATGATCATTAAACCCCGCATTCGAGGTTTCATCTGCACGACCGCGCATCCGAAGGGTTGCGCCGCACATGTGGATGAGCAGATCGCCGCAGTAAAAGCGCGCGGCACGTTCGCCAACGGCCCCAAACGGGTGCTCGTGATCGGCGCGTCGGGCGGATACGGACTCGCCTCGCGCATCGTCAATGCGTTCGGTGCCGGCGCAGCAACGCTCGGCGTTTCGTTCGAGAAAGCGCCTGAGGGCGATCGCACCGCAACGGCGGGTTGGTACAACAACCGTGCGTTCGAGGCGCGTGCTCATGCGGCCGGGCTCTATGCCGAAACGCTCGATGGCGACGCGTTCTCCGATCAGATGAAGACGCAGGTGATCGAGCGTATCAAGAACGACCTCGGCCAGATCGATCTGTTGGTGTACAGCCTTGCATCGCCCGTGCGCCAGCATCCGCGCACCGGCGTGCTCTATCGCTCGGCCATCAAGCCGATCGGCGAGACGTATCACGTGAAAACGCTGAATGTCGATCGCGGTGTGGTGACGGAAGTCGATCTCGAACCGGCAACGCAGGACGAGATTGCAGCCACCGTCGCGGTGATGGGCGGCGAAGACTGGGAGTTCTGGATAGACGCGCTGCAAAAGGCCGGTGTGTTGGCGAACGGATTCAAAACGTTGTCGTACACGTACATCGGCACCGACCTGACATGGCCGATTTACTGGCACGCAACGCTGGGTAAGGCGAAGGAAGATCTGGACCGTGCGGCGCGCGCCATCACACAGCGGTTGGCGACGTTGAACGGCGAAGGGCGAGTTGCGGTACTGAAGTTCGTCGTCAGTCAGGCGAGTTCCGCGATTCCCGTGGTTCCGCTGTACGGCTCGCTGCTGTATCGCGTGATGAAAGATGCCGGCGTGCACGAAACGACCATCGAACAGATCGACAGGCTGTATCGCACGCAGGTGTACTCAGGCAAGCCGCAACGGCTCGATGATGCGCAACGTATCCGAATGGACGACGTCGAACTGACCGATGCAATTCAAGGCGATGTGAAGCGGCGTTGGCCGATCGTCAGCACGGAGAACTTGCCGGAGCTTGGCGATCTCGACGGCTTTCGCGCCGACTTTCTGAGGATCTTCGGCTTCGGGTTCGATGGCGTCGACTACGAAGAAGACCTCGATCCCGCTCTCGCGGACCTGTAAACAATGCGGCGAATCGACAAGTGGGTCGCCCTGGCGGCGTTGTGGGTCGGATCTGCGCATGCCAATGACCCTGTGCTTCGTTATGAAGGTCCGTGCGATGCGTCCGCTGCGGTAGCGATCAGCCAGGACGAGTTCGTTGTTGCGAACGACGAGAACAGCGTGCTGTTCGCCTACCGGTTCGGAGTGCCGAAGGCGATCCGATCATTCGACGTGACGCGTTTTCTCGACGCCAAGAAGAATCAGGAAGCGGACATCGAGGGCGCCGCCGCGATCGGTTCGCGCATCTACTGGATTTCATCGCACAGTCGAAACAGCAATGGCAAAGAGGCAGCAGAGCCGATATCGGTTGTTTGCGACCGATCTGCGCAGCGATGGACTGGTGACCGTCGGCAAGCCTTACGAACATCTGTTGCACGACCTGATTAAATCGGCGCCGCTCGCGCAATATCACCTCGCTGCGGCTTCCAGGCTCGCGGCCGAAGCGGACGGTGGTCTGAACATCGAGGGTCTTGCGGCAACACCCGAGGGTCAGTTGCTCATCGGTTTCCGCAATCCGCTGCCGGGCGAGCGCGCCATCATCGTCCCGTTGGAGAATCCGGGCGAGACCATCGACGGCAAACGCGCGAAGCTCGGCGAAGCGTTCGAACTGAACCTTGGCCGGCGCGGCATCCGCAGCATCGAATGGGTGGAGGGTCGCTATCTGATCGTCGCGGGTCCCACCGCAGACGAAGGCAGCTTCGCGCTGTATCGCTGGTCCGGCAAACGCAGCGACTCGGCTGAACCCATCGCAGCGGATCTTGGTTCGTTGCGCCCCGAAGCGCTGTTCGCAGTACCGAACACGACAAAGGTGCAATTGCTGAGCGACGATGGCGGTGTCGTGACCGCTGGTGTGGAGTGCAAGAAACTGCCGGCCGCGAAGCAGACTTTCAGATCTCTTGTCGTAACTCCCTGAGACCGGATTTCCGGCGTACGAGGCGACGCACGCGGTTGTCGGCGTAGTCCGCTGAGCAGTGCTGGGCGTTTGGCGGACACTGCGAGCATGCATCGCAATCTGCTCACTCAACGCGTCGAATGGTTCCGCTTCGCTGCATACCTGTGGCTGAGCGTCGTGCTGTGCCTGATGGCGCGCGATGCGAATCCACCGCAGCCGGTGTGGTTGTTCGCGGCGCTCGCGCCGGTGCTGCCGTTGTTGGCGCGCGCAGGCCGCAGGATTTTCGGCGGCGTGGTCGACGACGCGGAGAATCTATTCACGCCTTTCATCGTTGCGGCGTTCGGTCTGCCGCCGTTGCCGAACGTCGCCACGATCGGTGCGTTGTTGACGGGCGCGGTCGCGCAGTTCGGCTGGCGCGGTTTGTCGCGATGCGGTGTCTTCGTAGTGGCAGGCTGGTGTGCGGGTGCGCTCGTGGTGCCCCGAATTGTGTACCAGCCGAACGCTCTGGTGGATGCACTGTGCCTTGCTTTCATGGTTGCCTATACGACGCCCCTCTGTGCACTCGGCTACGAAGAAACGATGCGAATGCACCGTATGCGCGAGCGATTGCGGGCGGTTTCGGGCGAACTCGAGTTGCAGCGCGACAGGCTGTCGCGCTATGTCGCGGCACCGGTGGCGGCGCGATCGACGAAAGCGCCGCTCGAGCGGCGGTGGTTGACGGTTGCGTTCATCGACATCTCGGACTTCACCGCGCTCACCGAACGGTTGGAACCGGAAGATCTGACGAGCCTGCTCGACGGTTTCTTCGCGGCGCTCGTCGAACTGGCGGCGCGATACAAAGGCAATCTGCACAAGTTCCTCGGCGACGGTGCGTTGATCAGCTTCGGCGACGCAAGCAGCGAAGGGCGGAAAGCGGATGCACGGGCGTGCGTCGCGATGCTCGGACAACTCGTAGGTCTGATTGATCGATTGAATGAAGCGGCGACACAGCGCGGTACCCCGGCGGTGCTCGCAGTGCGCGCCGGTGTCGCCTCGGGCTACTGTTCTGTGGGCGACTTCGGTGCGGACGAACGCATCGAATACACGATGATCGGCGCGGCAGTGAATCTCGCCAGCCGCCTCGAAGGACTCGCAGCCATCGGCGAAACGTGGGCGTCGCAGGCGACCCGAGATCTGGTCGGTGCGGAACACTTCGAGCCGGTGGGCCCGCTCGCAGTGAAAGGAGTTGCGGAACCCGTCATGGCTTTTCGACTTTGCGTGAAGCAAACGAAGACCCATTCGGGGTCCCGTTGGGGACCGGTTCGGTTGACGTGCGAGAAGCGGCTAACTAAGGTGCGCCGGACCTCACAGGAATGCCATTTCGATGTCGAGCGATGCACGCACGGACAACGTTTTTCTGAAGGCGTGCCGCGGCGAAACGGTGCCGTACACACCGATCTGGCTGAACCGGCAGGCCGGTCGGTACATGCGCGAATACCACGACGTCAAAGGTTCCACCTCCAGCCTCGACTTCTTCAAGAACCCCGACCTCGCCGCGCGCGTCACGCTCGATGCCCAGCGCATCCTCGGTGTCGATGCGGCAATCATGTTTGCCGATCTGCTGCCCGTGCTCGAACCGATGGGCATGCAGCTCAGCTATCAGGCCGGCGAAGGTCCGGTGTTCGCCAATCCGGTGCGCAGTGCAAAAGACGTGTCGCGGCTCGCGATCGTTCCGGCCGACGAAGGCACGCCGTACATCACACAAACGGTAAAGCAGATCCTGCACGACCTGCCGAAGTCGGCCGCGTTGATCGGCTTCGCCGGCGCACCGTTCACGCTGGCGTCGTATGCCATCGAGGGGCGTGGCTCGCGCAACTACGTGTGGGTCAAGAAGATGATGTACACGGCGCCACAGCTGTGGGACGTGTTGATGACCAAGCTCGTGCAGACCATCGCCGACTACGTGCGCCTGCAGATCGACGCCGGCGTGCACGCGGTGCAGCTGTTCGATTCGTGGATCGGTTGTCTGTCGGTAGCCGACTATCGCCGCTATGTCGCGCCCTACAGCAAGTCGCTGATCGATCGCATCGGCGGACGGGTGCCGATCATCTACTTCGGCACCGGCAACTCGCACCTCGTCGATGACATGTATGCGGCCGGTCCGGATGTGATGGCATTCGACTGGCGCACGCCGATTCGCGAAACGTGGGATCGGCTCGGCTGTAAGTCCGTGCAGGGCAATCTCGATCCGATCGTGTTGTGTGCCGACCGCGCTGCGGTGGCCGCGCAGACGCAGGCGATCCTCGATGAAGTGGCGGGACGCCCCGGCCACATCTTCAACCTCGGTCACGGCATCGTGCCGGAGACACCGGTCGACAACGTCAAATACCTGGTCGACTTCGTGCACGAGCGTTCGGCGCGCTGACGATGATCCGCGCGCCTCGCTGGTTGATCCTGTTCGGATTCTGGATTCCGTTCGTGTTCACGACGTATGCCGCGTTCGCACCAAACGGCATCGAAACGCCGTTTCGGGTCAGCGACATCATCCTGCACGCAAGTGCGTTCACATATCTGACGGCCGCGTTGTGGTTCGCGCATCACTCCGGCGACCGGGGCTGGAAGCCCGCCGCCTGGATGCTCGCTTACGGCATTGGCATCGAACTGATTCAGTCCTTCGAGCCGACGCGCGACGCAGAACTGAAAGACGTGCTCGTGGACGTGATCGGCATCGCGCTCGGCCTCGCGCTGTACCGATGGGTGGTGTCGCGCGTGTTCGCCACACGCGCGCTACCACGCGATCAGATCGCTAGTCCGAGTCCGTAACCGCGCCGAGGCTCGCCGAACTCACCAGCTTCGCGTACTTCGCAAGTGCGCCGCGATCGGCGTACGGTTGCGGCGCTTTCCAACGAGTGCGTCGTGCCGCGAGTTCCGCGTCGGATACTTCAAGCCGGATCTCGCGCTTCTGCGCGTCGACCGTAATGCGGTCGCCGTCCTGAATCAGCGCAATCGGCCCGCCCACGAACGCTTCCGGAGTGATGTGTCCGATGACGAAGCCGCGCGAGCCACCGGAGAAACGGCCGTCGGTGATCAGCGCAACATCACCGGCCAAACCGCGGCCGCCGATTGCACTCGTCGGCGACAACATCTCGCGCATGCCTGGACCGCCTTTTGGGCCCTCATACCGAATCACCACGACATCGCCCTTCTTCACCGTGCCGTCCATGATCGCCTGCATGCCGGCTTCTTCGCCGTGGAACGTGCGCGCGATGCCGGAGAAATGCAGCCCTTCGTGGCCGGTGATCTTCGCAACCGCACCTTCGGGTGCGAGGTTGCCGTAGAGCACGACCAGGTGGCTGTCGGGTTTGATCGGATTCGACAGCGGCCGGACGATCTCCTGGCCGGCCGGATACGGCCGCACCCCAGCAAGATTGTCAGCAAGTGTACGACCGGTGACCGTCATGCAGTCGCCGTGCAGCAAGCCTTCGTCGAGCAACGTCTTCATCAACGGCCGGATGCCGCCGATCTCGATCAGTTCCGACATCGAGTAGCGGCCGGCCGGTCGCATGTCTGCCAGCACCGGCACGCGTTTGCCGATGCGAGTGAAGTCGTCGAGCGCGAGCGGAATCCGCGCAGCATGTGCAATGGCCATGAGATGTAACACCGCGTTCGTCGAGCCTTCGAGCGCGATGACGGTGGTGATCGCGTTCTCGAACGCTTCGCGCGACAGGATGTCGGACGGCTTGATACCGCGTTCGATGAGGTTCATCACCGCGGCGCCTGCGTTATAGGAATCGCGGCGTTTGTTCTCCGACACCGCTTCCTGCGCGGAACTGTCGGGCAGCGACAAGCCGAGCGCTTCGATCGCAGACGCCATCGTGTTCGCGGTATACATGCCGCCGCACGAACCGGGACCGGGGATCGCGGTTTCTTCCACTTCCTTCAGTTGCGCATCGGTAATACGGTTCGCCGCTCGCGCGCCGACTGCTTCGAACACGGAGATCACGTCGCGTCGTTCTTTGCCGGTTTTGATCGAGCCGCCGTAAACGAACACGCTCGGGCGATCGATGCGCGCCATCGCGATCGCGCAGCCCGGCATGTTCTTGTCGCAACCGCCGAGCGCGACGAAGCCGTCGAAACCTTCGGCGCAAACGACCGTCTCGATCGAGTCGGCGATCACTTCGCGCGACACCAGCGAATAACGCATGCCGGGCGAGCCCATCGAAATTCCGTCGGCCACGGTGATGGTGTGGAACACCACCGGCTTCCCACCGGCTTCGCCGGCGCCCATCGCGGCTGCGTCGGCGAGCGCGTTGATGTGCATGTTGCACGGCGTCAGCGCGCTGCCTGTCGATGCGATGCCGATTTGCGGCTTCGTGAAATCGGCGTCGGTGAAACCGACCGCGCGCAACATCGCGCGTGCGGGTGCGTTGGTGAGTCCGTCGACGACGCGCGACGAATGCGGTCGTTTATCAGTGGCCATGCTTGTTACCTCGGTACCTCGAGTCAGACAGTCTTGGCGAGCCGCTTCAGCATTACGGCCGAATTGCGTTGGAAGTTGTACACCGCTTTCCGCGGTGCGGGGAGTTCATCGACCGTTGCATCGACGAAACCCTGCTCTTTGAACCAGTCGCGCGTTTGCGTCGTCAGCAGGAACAGTTGATCGAGGCCGAGTCTCTTCGCTTCGGCTTCGATCTTGCGAACGAGTGCTGCGCCGTGTTCCTTCGCATCGAGCCGATAGCTCGGGTGCGTGGCGAGGCACGCGAGTTCGCCGCAGCGCGCTTCCTCGAACGGATACAGCGCGCAGCAGCCGATGATGTTGCCGTCGAGTTCGGCGACGAAGAATCGGTCGATCTCGCGTTCGAGCCTGTCGCGCGGACGCCGCACCAGCACGCCCGCGTTCTCGAGCGGGCGAATCAGTTCGACGATGCCGGCGACGTCTTCCGCGGTGGCGCGGCGAATGTGCTGGAAACCGTCTTCGCTGATCTGCGTGCCGCAACCGGCTGCGGTATAGAGCTCCTGCAGCAGCGCGCCGTCGTCTAGAAAACCGATGAGATGCGTGCGCGGCACGCCGGCGCGACAGGCGCGCAGCAGTTCGGTGAGCCGCAGTCGCGTCGTTTCGTCGAGCGTCGCCGTATCGAGCAGCGAATCGAGTTCGCTGGGCGAAAGATCCGAAATCGGCGCGCCATCTGCGTCGGTTACTGCCGAGGCGGAATCGAACGTGATCAGCTTGTCGGCGCCGAGTGCGATTGCAACGTCGGCGGCGAGTTCTTCGCTCGACAGATTGAACGCCTCACCTGACGGCGAGTAGCCGAGCGGTGACAACAGCACGATGCAGTGGTCGTTCAGCATCTGATGGATGCGTTCGCTGTGAATCCGACGCACGCGACCGGTGAATAGATGGTCGATGCCGTCGACGACGCCGAACGGCCGCGCGGTAACGAGGTTGCCAGATAACACGTGGATCTTGGTGTTGTGCAGCGGCGTGTTCGGCAAGCCCATCGAAAACAACCCTTCGATGCGCACGCGCACGCGCGCCACGGCCGACTCGACCTGCACGATGGTCTGTTGATCGGTGATGCGCCGGTGATCGTGGAACTGCGGCGTCAGCCCGGCTGCCGCAACAGCCGCGTCGATCTGCGGCCGTGCGCCGTGCACGAGCACCACACGCACGCCGAGCACCGACAGCAGCGCGAGGTCGTGCACGATGTGTGTGATGTTGTCGTGCACGATCGCATCGCCACCCAACAGGATGACGAAGGTTTTGTGCCGATGCGTGCTGATGTACGGTGTCGAGTCGCGAAACCAGCGCGCGTATTGGGTCGGGTCGGTCACTGCTTTAGATCAATAAATTGGGTAGAACGCTTTCTTAATGAAGCTGGCTTAGTGCACGCAGACTTCGGCGATGAGTTGCGTCAGCACGTCTACGGCGGGTTGGATACGATCCGCGGCCAGATACTCGTCGGGTTGGTGCGCCTGATCGATGCTGCCCGGTCCGAAGATTACCGTCTCCATACCGAGCGCCTGCAGGAACGGACCTTCGGTACCGAACGCAACGGTGCCGGCGGCGGTTCCCGACAATCGTTCCAAGGTGCGCACGAGTCGGCCGTCGCTTGGCGTGGCGAACGGCGACACCGGCGCCGAGACCGGCTTCATGGTGATCGCCGTACCGTGCGCTTCGGCGGATCGGGCGAGACGAATCTCGAGCGCCGAGACGATCGCGGCCGTGTCCATGCCGGGCAGCAGGCGCAGGTCGATCTGAAGATCGGCGTGGTCGCAGATGCGGTTCGGGTTGTCACCGGCGCGCAGACAGCCGAGGTTCAGCGTCGGCACGGAGACGTCGAACGCGGTGTTGCGGTGCGCCGCCGCGAGTTGTGCGCGAAACGCCAGTAACTCACCCATCACGCAGTGCATCGCGTCGAGCGCGTTGTGGCCGAGGTCGGGATCGGACGAATGGCCCGACGACCCCTGCAGTGCGATCGACAGCATCATGAAACCCTTATGGGCGAAGATCGGCCGGAAGTCGGTCGGTTCGCCGATTACCGCGAATTGCGGTTTCGGAATGTCCGTGGCCGCGAGGCAACGTGCCCCCGCCATCGACGACTCTTCGTCGGAGGTCGCAACGATCGTCAGCGGTGCTTTCAGCGTTGCGCCTTCGAACTGCCGGGCCGCCTCGATCGCAATCGGAAAGAAGCCCTTCATGTCGCACGCGCCGAGGCCGTAGAAGCGTCCGTCGCGCTCGGTCAACGCAAACGGGCTTTGCGACCAGTGCGCGTCGTCGTACGGGACCGTGTCGGTATGTCCTGCGAACACCAATCCACCGGTGCCGCTGCCCAGAGTGGCGATCAGATTGGCTTTGCCCGGAGCATTCGGCAGCGGCTGCACCAGAGTCTTGAACCCGAGCGATTCCAGCCAGGTCGCGAGCTCGTTGATCACCGCGATGTTGCTCTGATCGAGGGCCGCGCTCGTGCAGCTGACCGACGGCGTTTTGATCAGCGATTGCAGCATCGACAGTAGCGGTGGCGCTTGCATAACAGGGGTTCATCGAGGGTCTGCCGCGATAATGCCCGGTTTCGTGAAGGGGGTCTAATATTGCGCCCCGCGGGTCTTCCGCGAGCGCTTTTCGCCTTGAAAACACGGTTTGCATGCCGTTAACTGCCCGAGGCTCTCCGACCGAGCCGGCAGCGCGCACAGGAATGCCATGGCGGCAATCGAGTCTCCACTCAAGGAACGAATCACTCCGGAACGCCTGCTGGACCTGCGCGGCGTGCTCGACGAGTTGATTCGTTCGAAGATGGTCACGCAGCGCGACGCCGAAGACATCCTCATTGCGCCGCGCACCGCGAGACAGATGCACATGCATCCGCTCGAGATCATCGCGGAGCGCGAACTCGACGACCCGCGACGCCCCGGCAAGAAACTCGATCTCGACCAGCTGACGCACTGGCTGTGCGACCTGGCGGCGCAGCCGTATTACCGCATCGACCCGCTGAAGGTGAACGTCAACAAGACCACCGAAGTGATGTCGTATGCGTTCGCACAGCGCCACAACATCCTCGCGGTCGAAGTGCGCGAAGAAGAAATCGTCATCGCCAGCACGCAACCGTTCATGTCGGCATGGGAAGGCATGCTGGTTCAGACGCTGCGCGGCCGCCGCATCATCCGGGTGGTGACGAACCCGCAGGAACTCACGCGCTACATGCTCGAGTTCTACACGATGGCGCGGTCGGTCGCGAAAGCCTCCGATGCGGGTCTCGAAGTCTCGAACATCACCAACTTCGAGCAGATGCTCGAGCTCGGCCAGCTGAAGTCGCCGGACGCGAACGACGCGCACATCGTCAACATCGTCGACTGGCTGCTGCAGTACGCGTTCGATCAGCGGGCCAGCGACATCCACATCGAACCGCGCCGCGACAAGGGCCATATCCGGTTCCGCATCGACGGCGTGATGCACCACGTCTACGAGCTGCCTCCGGCCGTGAACGCGGCGGTGACGAGTCGTTTGAAGATCCTCGGCCGGATGGACGTGGCCGAGAAGCGCCGGCCGCAAGACGGTCGCGTGAAGACGAAGAGTCCCGACGGCCAGGAAGTCGAACTGCGTCTGTCCACGTTGCCGACCGCCTTCGGCGAAAAGATGGTGGCGCGGATCTTCGACCCCGACGTGTTGTTGCGCAGCTTCCAGGAGCTCGGTCTGGGCGGCGACGACAACCAGCGCTGGCAGACGATGGTGAATGCCAGCAACGGCATCGTTCTGGTAACCGGCCCGACCGGTTCCGGCAAGACCACCACGCTGTACTCGACGTTGAAACAGCTGGCCACGCCGCAGGTGAACGTCTGCACCATCGAAGATCCGATCGAGATGGTGGAGCCGTCGTTCAACCAGATGCAGGTGCAGCATCAGATCAAGTTGTCGTTCGCCTCAGGTGTGCGCTCACTTCTGCGGCAGGACCCGGACATCATTATGGTGGGCGAGATCCGCGACCTCGAAACCGCCGAGATGGCGATTCAGGCGGCGCTCACAGGACACCTCGTGCTCTCCACCTTGCACACCAACGATGCACCGAGCGCGGTCACCCGCCTGATCGAACTGGGCGTTCCACCGTACCTCATCAAAGCGACGGTGGTCGGCGTAATGGCGCAACGACTGGTGCGCACGCTGTGCCCGCATTGCAAACAGCCGGAGGCGGTCGACGCCGAGGCGTGGAATCTGTTGACCCGGCCGTTCAAGGCGCGGCCACCCGCGCAGTTCATGAGACCGGTCGGCTGTCTGGAGTGCCGCGATACCGGCTATCTCGGCCGCATGGGTGTTTACGAGATCCTGCTGCTGACCGAAGGGTTGCGGCAGATGATCAAGGCCGACAGCGACATCGATACTCTGCGCGTGCAGGGCATCAAAGACGGCATGCGGACGTTGCGGTTGTCCGGTGCGCAGAAAGTCGGCGCCGGTCAGACCACCATAGCCGAAGTGCTGAGAGTCACGCCGTCCAGCCAGAACGACTAGCGCGGCGTGTTCGACCCCGGTTTCCTGCAGCTACCCCTCGCCGATGCGGCGAGGGCGGCATGGGGTCGATTTCGAGAACGTCTCGATGCGGATCTCGACGTCGCGTGTCGACGCATGGCTTGCGGTCCATCCGGACGAGATGCAGGAGTTGGCGCGTACGTTCGCGCTGAGCGAATTCGCGGCCACCGTGGCGATGGCGCATCCCGATGAATTCGTCGGCTTTCTCGAATCCGGGGACTATCGCCAACCGCCGCCCACTGACCCGGTCGGCGATCGGCTGACCACGGTCGACGACATCGAGAGTCTCAAAACTCTGCTCAGACGGCTGCGTAATGCGGCCATGCTGCACATTATCTGGCGCGATCTGAACGGACGCTCCGACCTTGCCGAGACCACTCGATCACTGACTCATCTTGCAGACCGGCTGATCGATGCTGCGGTTTCGAAACTGCACGGATGGGCTGTCGCAACCGATGGTGAGCCGATCGGCGGCGACTCTGCCAAACCGCAGCATTTGGTTGTCATCGCACTTGGAAAGCTCGGCGCGGGCGAGCTGAACCTGTCGTCGGACGTCGATCTCATCTTCGCGTATCCGGAGCAAGGCGAGACCCGGACCGGCTCGCGCACGAATCAGCAGTTCTTCCTGCGACTCGGGCAGAAGCTCATCGGCGTACTCGACACGATCACGGTCGACGGTTTCGTCTTCAGGGTCGACATGCGCTTGCGACCCTACGGCGACAGCGGCGCGCTGGTTCTGCACTTCGATGCGATCGAGCGCTACTACGAAGAGCAGGGGCGTGACTGGGAACGTTATGCCTGGATACGGGCGCGCGCTTGTGCCGGCGACGTGGCGTCGGGGCGGCGGCTCATCGACGATCTGAAACCCTTCGTGTTCCGCCGGTACCTCGACTTCGGCGCGATTCAGTCGCTGCGTGAGATGAAGAGTCGCATCGACTCCGAACGCAGCCGCAGCACCATGCGCGACGACGTCAAACTCGGGCCGGGTGGAATCCGTGAAGTCGAGTTCGTGGCGCAGATGCACCAGCTGATCTGGGCGGGTCGACAGCCGTCGTTGCGGTGCACCGGCGTGGTCGAGACGTTGCACGCACTCGCTTCGCACAACTTGATGTCGCGCTCGCAAGCGGACCGGTTGGCGACTGCGTATCGATTTCTACGCAACGTCGAGCACCGCCTGCAGGCGATGCGCGACGAGCAGACACAGCTGCTTCCTTCTGGCGAGCTCGATCGAGCGCGTGTCGCAGCGGGCATGGGTTTCGCCGATTTTGTGCACTTCGGACACGCGCTCGCCGAGCAACGCGTGATCGTTGCGAAGGCGTTCGAATCGGTGATCCAGGCGGACGAAGTAAGAGAGGTCGATCAGTGGCAACCTGCCTGGCTCGCAGGCGATGTGCCCGCGTTGGCCGCGGCACTAGCGGCGGTTGGTTTCGGCGAGCCCGATGCGGTTGCGGTGCTGATCAACCGATTGTGCACGTCTCGCGACCGGCCTTGGGTCGGTGGAGAGAGCCGCACGCGCGTCGACGCGTTGATTCCGAAGTTGCTCGGTGAAGCGCAATCGACCGCTCACCCCGACCTTACGCTGCAGCGGCTGGTGCCGTTGCTCGAAGCGACGGTGCGGCGCTCTGCCTACTATGTGCTGTTGCTCGAAAACCCCAGCGCGTTGCGTTTGCTGGTCGAGATCTGCAGCGCCAGCCGCTGGCTCGCCGATGAGTTGAGCCGGCATCCCATGTTGCTCGACGAGCTGCTCGACCCGGCGCTGCTGTACACGATTCCCGACATCGAGGCGCTGCGCGCGGAACTGCGAACTCGGTTGAGCGCAGTGGAGCGCAGCGGCGAAGAGGCCGAACTCGAGGTGTTGCGGGCGTTCAAGGAGACGCATCAGTTCCGCGTCGCGGCGTGCGAGGTGCGCGGCATCCTGCCGCTGATGAACGTTTCGGACTATCTGACGTTTCTGGCCGAGGTGATTCTCCAGGAGTCGCTGCAGCTCGCCTGGAAACGCACCGCCGAAACGATCGAGGCGCCGCCGCAATCGTTCGCGATCATCGGCTTCGGCAAGCTGGGTGGACTCGAACTCGGCCCGGGTTCGGACCTCGATATCGTGTTCCTGCACGACCTCGACGCGCAGCACAACCGCTTCCTGCACCGTATGGTGCGTCGTTTGCTGCACATTCTCACGGCGCGCACGCATACCGGCGCGTTGTACGACGTCGACACGCGCCTGCGGCCGTCGGGTCAGGCGGGCACGATGGTGAGTTCGCTCGCGGCCTTCGAGCATTATCAAACCAACGACGCATGGGTCTGGGAGCATCAGGCCATGGTGCGCGCGCGACCGGTGGCCGGCGACAAGGAAGTCGGTGCCGCATTCGATCGCATCCGCCGCAACATCCTGTGTCGCGTTCGCGATCGCACCGAGTTGCGCCGGGCGATTGTCGATATGCGTCGTCGCATTTCTTGGGTGGAAAGAAGGGGCGAGTCCGCAAGAGCTTCTGTGGACCTCAAGCGGGATGCCGGCGGTATCGTGGATATAGAGTTTATGGTCCAATACCTCGTGCTGGCCGCCGCTTCCGAGCACCCATCACTCGCCGACTGGACCGACAACGTCCGCATCCTCGAGACGGCGGCGAAAGTAGGGCTTTTGGAGGGGGAGATTGCAGCGGCGCTGAAAGACGCCTATCTCGCGCTGCGCGCCGAGCGACACCGCGAAGCACTGGACATTCCCGACGATGGTCGCGCCCGAGAGGTGCTCGAGCGCAACGTAACGCTGATCCGTGAGCAGTGGGCCCGCCTGCTCACGCCTGGTTCGTAAAGGAGTAATTCGATGGCGACCCCTTCATTCGCGGACCGCGATGGCTGGATCTGGATGAACGGCGAACTCGTGCCGTGGCGCGACGCCAAAGTGCATGTGCTCACTCACACGCTGCACTACGGATTAGGCGTGTTCGAAGGCGTGCGTGCGTACGCTACGAACCGGGGCGCGACGATCTTCCGGCTGCACGATCACACGGATCGGCTGTTCGATTCGGCGCACATTCTCGGCATGAAGATTCCGTATACGAAAGAGCAGCTGAACGCCGCGCAGTGTCAGGTCGTAAAGGCGAACAAGCTCGACGAAGGCTATCTGCGGCCGATGTGCTTCCTCGGCTCCGAACAGATGGGACTGCGCGCCGAAGGTTTGTCGGTGAACGTCAGCATCGCGGCATGGCCGTGGCCGTCGTACATGGATCCGGCTGCGCGCGATCGCGGCATCAAAGTCAGGACGTCGTCGTACACGCGGCATCACGTCAACATCACGATGTGCAAGGCAAAGGCGAACGGCAACTACATCAACTCGCTGCTGGCGCTGCGCGAAGCGCTCGATTGCGGCGCCGAAGAAGCGCTGCTGCTCGATGCCGAGGGCTATGTGGCCGAAGGCAGTGGGGAGAATTTCTTCCTGGTGCATGACGGCGAACTGCACACGCCGGAGCTCACTTCGTGTCTGAACGGCGTAACGCGACGCACGTTGATGGCCCTCGCCGCCGAGCTGGGTCTGACCGTTCGCGAACGCCGGCTCACGCGCGACGAGGTCTACATCGCCGACGAAGCGTTCTTCACCGGCACTGCCGCGGAAGTGCTGCCGATTCGCGAACTCGACGGTCGCGCCATCGGCAGCGGCGCGCGCGGTCCGATCACGGCGAAGCTGCAGGCGCTGTACTTCGACCAGGTGCGCGGCAAACGCAACATGCATCCGGAGTGGCATACGCCCGTCGCTGACGGTGCTTAGCAGGCGAAGGCCGCTTGCCTTCGGCCACCGCATCGTAGTGAAAATGTAGCCTCGATGAAGATTCTGATCGTGGGACCGGCCTGGGTCGGCGACATGGTGATCGCGCACGCATTGGTTCGAACCCTGGTTTCCGCAGAGCCCGCGGCGGAGGTGCATGTCGTTGCGCCGCCGGCGACCGCGCCGCTGGCGCAGCGAATGGCCGGTGTCACCGACACGATCACGCTGCAGGTGAATCACGGCCAATTCGGTTGGGGTGTGAGACGCGGCGTCGGGCGCGCGTTGCGTCGCCAGAACTTCGATCGGGCGATCGTGCTGCCGAACAGTTTCAAGTCTGCCCTGGTGCCGTTCTTCGCCTGCATCCCGCAACGGACCGGCTGGCGCGGCGAGTGGCGTTACGGCGTGTTGAACGACGTGCGCACGCTCGATGCCGCGAAGCTGCCGCGTTTGATCGACCGATTCGTTGCACTTGGCGACGCATCGTCCGTGAGCAGCGGCGATATCGAGCCGACACTCCAGTCCGATCCGAGTCGTGCCGCCGCGCTGGTCGTCGATTTCGGCCTGAAGCTCGATCGACCGGTGCTCGCGCTGTGTCCCGGCGCCGAATACGGGCCGGCAAAACGCTGGCCCGCCTCGCACTATGCGGCCGTGGCCGAAGAACACATCCGTCGTGGCGGTGCGGTCTGGTTGTTCGGTGCACGAGGCGACGCCGCCGCGTGCGCGGCGATCCGCGCCTCGGTCCCGCCGTTGGCACAGTCGCATGTGTTCGATCTTTCGGGCCGCACGCAACTGCTCGACGCGGTGGATCTGCTCAGCCTCGCGCAGCAGGTCGTCACGAACGATTCCGGACTGATGCACGTGGCCTGTGCACTCGGCGTGCCGGTGGTCGCGGTATACGGTTCGTCGAGTCCGGCATTCACCCCGCCGCTGTCGGCGCGAGCGCGAGTTGTACGAGACGCATTGCCGTGCAGTCCATGTTTCGAGCGAACGTGTCCGCTCGGCCACACCGACTGTCTCAAACGGCTGATGCCGGAACGCGTGGTGGCGGAGTTGCTGCACTGATGCGTGTGCTGCTGGTCAAACTGTCTTCGCTCGGCGATGTGGTGCACGCGCTGCCGGCGGTTACCGATGCCCTGCGCGCGCGTCCAGGCATTGAGGTGCACTGGGTGGTCGAAGAGGGGTATCAGGCGATACCGGCTTTGCACCCCGCGGTGACGAAGGTCATTCCCGTAGCCATTCGACGCTGGCGCGGACATTTGCTTTCGGCGGGTCGGGAGATTGGCCATGCGATACGCGACATTCGCACCGAGTCTTACGACGTGGTGCTCGACTCCCAAGGTTTGATCAAGAGTTCGGTGGTGGCCCGCTTCGGGCGGGGTACACACGTCGGCTTCGACGCGGCGTCGGCGCGCGAGCGTGTTGCGTCGTTAGGCTATGGGCGCGGCGTTGCGGTAGCGCAGCGGCAACATGCGATCGATCGACAGCGCGCACTGTTCGCCGGTGCGCTCGGCTATTCAGCCCCCACGAATGCGATCGACTACGGGATAGATGTACATCGCGGCGATGCGTCGGGGCTGGTACTCGCACACGGCACGACGTGGATCAGCAAGCGCTGGCCTGAACCGTTCTGGGCCGATCTTGCGACGCGCGCGTTGAGTCGCGGCGAGCGCGTGACGTTGCCGTGGGGCAATTCGGAAGAGGAGGCTTGCGCGAAGCGGATCGCGGCGCTCGCGCCCGGCACCGATATAGCGCCACGCCTCGATCTGCGCGACATGATCGAACTGTTGGCGCGTTCCGCCGCCGTAGTCAGTGCCGATTCCGGCATCGGCCACCTTGCGGCGGCGCTCGGCGTGCGAACGCTGGCGCTGTACGGACCCACCGACGCGAGTCTCACCGGATGCCGCGGCGCGTCGGTTACGAACCTCTCGGCGCGCTTCGCGTGTGCACCGTGCCTCGAACGGCAGTGCGGCTATCGCGGAGCGCCCCAGTTCATCGGCGCAGTCCGGGCGGAACCGGCGTGTTTCGCGACGATCAGTCCGGAATGCGTGTGGCAAACGCTGTGCAGCTCGGCAGCCGCCCATGAAGTTCGCCTTCTGCGTATTCAAGTACTTTCCGTTCGGCGGCATCTCGCGCGATCTCGAGCGCTTCGTTCGCGAGAGCATTGCACGTGGTCATTTTGTGCGCGTGTACACGCTGAGTTGGGAAGGGCCGATCCTCGAAGGCGTCGACGTGGTGGTGGCCCCGGCGAAGGGAATGACAAATCACACCCGCTACGCGCAGTTCGCGCGATGGGTGGCGGAGCATCTGCGCGAGTATCCGGTCGACCTGGTAGTGGGCATGAACAAGATGCCCGGTATCGACGTCTACTACGCAGGCGACTCGTGCTACGAAGAGAAGTCGCAGACACAGCGCAACTGGCTGTATCGCGCCACACCGCGCTATCGGCTGTTCTCGAACTTCGAACGCGCCGTGTTCGGTCGCGACAGCGAAACGGAAATTCTGACGATATCCGAAGTGCAGACACCGCTGTTCCGGCGCCACTACGGAACGCAATGGGAACGGTTGCATCCACTGCCGCCGGGAATCGACCGGAGCCGCCGCGCGAGTGCAGATCGCGCTGGTGTTCGCAGCGAATTTCGACGGGAATTTCAGGTCGGCGACGACGAGCGACTGCTGCTGTTCGTCGGGTCCGGGTTCATCAAGAAGGGTCTCGACCGTGCGATCGCCGCGTTTGCGGCGCTGCCGACTCCACTACGCCGCACTACGAGGTTGTTCGTCGTCGGTGAAGACAATGCCAAGCCCTTCGAGAAACGCATTTCACGGCTCGGATTGACCGATCGCATCACCTTCTTCAGCGGGCGCGATGACGTGCCACGCTTTCTGTTTTCGGCGGACGCGCTGGTGCTGCCGGCCTACGACGAAAACACCGGCACCGTGATACTCGAAGCGATGATCGCCGGGTTGCCGGTGCTCGTCACCGAGAACTGCGGCTACGCACATTACGTGGAGCAGGCAAACGCGGGTTTGATCGTTCACATCCCGTACGAGCAGCAGTCGCTCGACGACAAGCTGGTCGAGATGCTGACCTCACCCGAGCGCGATCGTTGGCGACGCAACGGCATCGCGTTCGGCAATCACCCTGAAATCTATCGTCTCACGGAGACTGCGGTCGATCGGCTGGAGGCGTTCGCGAGCGGGCGCTATAGCCGACCGATACCAAAACCCGAAATGGCGTTCTGTCTGTTGAACTACGCACCACATGGAGGCATGCAGCGCGATTTCCTTCGAATGGCGCTGTGTTGTCAGGATCTGGGATTCAGGATCCGCATCTATGCGCTGTCGTGGGAAGGCCGCATTCCCGATGGCATGGATGTGATCATCGTGCCCGTACACGGGCTGACCAATCATCGACGCTACGCCCGTTACGCTGCTTGGGTAGCGAATGCGTTGCAGGAGCAACCGGTAGTCTGCAGCGTCGGCTTCCACGCGATGGCGGGACTCGACGTCTACTATGCCGGTGATGGCTGCTACGCCGCGAAAACGCCTTCGGGCAAACCGAGCTGGCGCAACGCGCGGCACCGTTACTTCGCGGACGCAGAGCAGGCGGTGTTCGCGCGCGGCGCGCGTACAAGGATCATGCTGATCGCCGAGAACCAGCGCGCGCTGTTCGAACGGCACTACGGCACCGGAGCTGATCGTATGGTGTTGCTGCCGCCCGGCATCACGCGCGATCGAATGGCGCCCGACAACGCAGCAGAGGTGCGGCAGAACATGCGCGCCGAACTCGGTGTGGGCGAAGATCAGTTCTTGCTTCTGATGATCGGCTCCGCGTTCATGGACATCGGCCTCGATCGGGCT
The DNA here is from genome assembly GCA_963822125.1 of uncultured Gammaproteobacteria bacterium. Classification (GTDB taxonomy): domain Bacteria; phylum Pseudomonadota; class Gammaproteobacteria; order Pseudomonadales; family Azotimanducaceae; genus DATJGR01. Next base: position 277,766 of record CAWGGQ010000024.1, read on the forward strand.
CTCATTGCGCTGGCGCAGCTGCCTGAAGACAAGCGACGGCGTACGAAGCTCATCGCCATCGGTCACAACGATTCGCGCAGCTTCGTCAGGATGGCGCAGCGCCTTCGGGTGAACGACCGCTTCGCGGTGTTGCACGGGCGCGATGACGTACCGCGATTTCTGCAAGCCGCGGATCTGCTGCTGCATCCCGCGTACGAAGAGCCGGGCGGTAGCGTGCTGCTGGAAGCGATCGTTGCCGGGCTGCCGTCGATTTCCACCGACGTATGCGGACATGCCGCATTCGTGGTGCGTGCCGACGCGGGGCGCGTGATGGAGAGCCCGTTCCGGCAGGACGTTTTCAACGGTATGGTCGCAGAGGCACTGGAGAACGCGACACAACGCGGCCAATGGCGTCGAAACGGCATCGCGTTCGGCCGCACCGCCGATCTATACAGTTTGCCGGAGCGCGCGGCGGCGCTCATTGCGGGCGTTGCACGAGCGACCTCGGTGCAGCGCAATGGCCTTGGCGTCGGAGCGGACGATGACCGACACACTGTATCTGCGTGACGATCTCGCCGAGGCGTGGCGCGGCCACGATCCGTTCGAGCGTGTCGCGCGGCTCGAAGGCGAGGTGTTCAGAGACGTTTCGGTGCGCCGCACGTTGCGATTCGAAGCGGCTGGCCGAAGCTATTTCGCCAAGGTGCATCTCGGCGTCGGTTGGCGCGAGATTCTGAAGAATCTGCTGGTGTTGCGTCGACCCGTGGTGGATGCCAGCAACGAGTATCACGCGTGTCTGTTGCTGCCGCGCTTCGGCGTGTCCACGCCTGCGCCGGCCGCATATGGGTTGCGTGGGCGCAGCCCGGCTACGCGGCAGTCGTTCATCGTCTGCGACGAACTCACCGATCACATCAGCCTGTCGACGCTCGCGAAGAACTGGCACAACGTGCCGCCGTCCCCTGCGTTCAAGCGTCAGCTGATCACCGCGGTGGCCGAATTGACGCAGGCGATGCATCGCGCCGGCGTCGTGCACCGCGACTACTATCTCTATCATCTGTTGGTAGACGAGAAGCAGTTGCTACTCGGTAGAGTGTCGCTGTCGTTGATCGATCTGCACCGCGCGCAGCTGCGCCGCAGAATTCCCCCGCGCTGGCTCGTTAGGGATCTCGCGGCGTTGTTGTTCTGGTGCCTCGATCTGCCGATCACACGCCGCGACAGGCTGCGATTCATTCAAGCCTACGAAGGGCGGCCGTTGCGCGTCGCGCTTAAGGAAAACGGCCGTTTCTGGGCGCGCGTGCAGCGTCGTGCGGTTGCGCTTTATCGCAAGGGTCAGCGCAAAGGACTCGTCGCCGACCGTTACGTGCCGGGCGTGTTCGATGATTGACGCACCCCTGGTAGAAGCCGCATCCGCTGTCGTGTTGCAGGGCCCCGAACTCGCCCGCCTCGGACGCGCGCTACCTGAGGCGTACGACGTATCCGTGATCACGAGCGCCGGACCGGTCACTCTGCATTGCGAAGCGGTGCTGCGCGTACTCCCCGGAAGGCGCATCGTCGCCCGCGCGACTGCAGACGGTCGCACGGTGCTCGCGAAACTCTTCATCGGGTCGCGCGCGGCGGTGGAACGGCAATGGGAGGAACGTGGCCACGCTGCGTTTGTGAGAGCGGGTGTCGCTACGCCGGAAATCGTCGGTCGCGGTGCGGTGGCCGGCGGCGGCGAAGCGCTGTTGTTCGAATTTCTCGAGAACGCGACGCCTGCCAACGAGCTGGATCTGCCGCAAACGATGACGATTCTGGCGCGATTGCACTTGCACGGTGTGGTTCAAAACGATCTGCATTTGGGCAACCTGCTGCGTACTGACCGCGGCCTCTTTCTCGTCGACGGCGGTGGTGTCAGCGGCATGGGCATGGACAAGCCCTTGTCGCCGCGTGCGAGCATCCGCAACCTTGCGCTGTTCCTCGCGCAGTTTCGCATTCGTTCCGAAACCGGCTTCGTGGCGGCGTGGCACGCATACTCGGTGGCGCGCGGCTACAAGACCATCGATGCGGAAGGTCGCGAACTCATAGAAGCGGTGCATCGGGCACGTCGTTCGCGGGTGCGCCATTACCTGCGCAAGGTGTTGCGCGATTGCACCGAGTTTCATGCGGAACAGCGTTTCGGCCGATATATGGTCTGTGATCGGGCGTCGTTCAAGGGTGCGGTAGCCGAGATGATCGAGAGCATCGATGCGAAGTTCGAGCGCGGCTTCGTGATCAAGGCCGGCAACACCGCAACCGTCGCGCGGCTGTATGTCGACGGTGAGGCGTTCGTAGTGAAGCGTTACAACATCAAGTCGTGGCGGCACGCGCTCGATCGTATGTGGCGCCCCACTCGTGCACAACGCGCGTGGCAGAACGCCCATTGGCTGCGCCTGCTCGGTATCGCTACGTTTCAGCCCATCGCGCTGATCGAGCATCGGTTCGGTCCGCTGCGGCGTGACGCCTATCTCGTGATGCGCGACGTCGGCGGCGTCGATCTGCGCGAGCGGTTCGCCAACAATCACATTCAGGCGCTGGTCGGGTTGTTCTCGGATCTCTCTCGCGCCGGCCTCGTGCACGGCGACACTAAAGCGACGAACTTCATCGATGCCGACGGCGCGATCCACCTGATCGATCTCGACGCGATGCACGCGCCGCGCACCACGTGGGGTCTGCGTCGCGCTGTCGCGCGCGACCTCGAACGATTCGTGGCGAACTGGAAGGACAGCGCGACGATCCGCGCCGCGCTCACGCGCGCGTTCGCGCCGTTGCTAACGAACACGGCAACGCGCCCTCGATGATCATCCTGGGATTGTCCGGGGCGCTGAATCACGATCCGTCGGCCGCCTTGCTGATCGACGGCGAAATCGTCGCCGCCGCGGAAGAAGAACGTTTCATCCGCGACAAGCACGCGAAAAATCGGATGCCGTTGCAGGCGGCGCGCTTCTGTCTGGAGTTCGCCGGAATCGATGCGCGCAACGTAAATGCGGTCGCATTTCCGTATGCACCGATTGGCCTCGATACGCCGGCGCGCTGGCACTACGCGAAGCGCCATTGGTACGCGCCCGATCGCGCGCTGGATGCGCTCTTCAACGGCAACCGGCGTTACCGGCGCAATCGAGGCCGCGTACTCGCAATGGGAACAGAACTCGGCATCAACTGGGCGAAGACGGAATTCGTGCCGGTGGAGCATCACCTCGCGCATGCCTCGAGCGCCTATCACCTGTCGGGGTTCGCTGAGCGCACCGCGATTCTTGGTGTTGACGGCAAGGGTGAATACGCCACGACGTTCTTCGGTTACGGCGAGGGCGGCCGGATTCACAAGATCAAGGAACTGTACGATCCCGATTCGATTTCCGGCGTGTATGGCGCGCTCACCGAGTATCTCGGCTTCGAGATGCTCGACGGGGAGTACAAGGTGATGGGGATGGCGCCGTACGGAAATGCCAACAAGCACGATCTGTCGCGGCTGTTGCGGTGGACACGGCGCGGCGAAGTCGAAGTGGATACGCGATACGTCAATACGGTGGGGCTGCGCCGCTATCGCGAAGACGGTGTCGGCTTCTACTTCAGCCCGAAACTGATCGACTGGTTGGGTCCACGGCGTGCAGACGATTCGATGGACGAACCGTTCGTCGACTATGCGGCTGCGTTGCAGAAATTGTTCGAGGATACGTGTCTGCGACTGGTCGACACACATCTGGGCGACATTCTGGCTGAGACGGGCAAGCTCGCATTCGCGGGCGGCGGTGCGTTGAACGTAAAGCTGAATCAGCGATTGATCGCGCGCGGCGACGTCAAAGAACTGTTCGTGCAGCCGGCCGCGGGCGATTCCGGAACGGCGCTTGGCGCGGCGACGTACGTTGCAGCGGAGCGCGGCGAAAAGCTCTCGCGTATGCGGCACGCGTATCTCGGTCCGTCGTTCACCAACGAAGAGTGTCTAAGGCGCGCTGCGCGACATTGCGGCGCCGTTGGATTGGGTCCAACTCGACGATGCTCCGCGCGAAGCAGCACGGCTGCTCGCTGACGGCAATCCTGTGGCCTGGTTCCAGGGCCGAATGGAATTCGGCCCGCGTGCGCTTGGTGCGCGCAGCATACTTGGCTGTCCGAGCGTGGCGGGCATTGCCGATCGCATCAACGCGCAGATCAAGTTCAGGGAACGATGGCGGCCGTTTTGCCCGAGCGTGCTCGACCGTGTCGCGCCGCAGATCATTCAGTCGCAGCATCCGGCGCCGTTCATGACGATCACGTTCGACGTGGCGGAAAGTTGGAAAAAGCGTATTCCCGAGGTGGTGCATCGGGACGGCACGGCGCGCGTTCAGGCGGTCGATCAGGCGACGAACCCGCGCTACTACATGTTGCTGGAGCAGCTCGAACTGCTTACCGGCAACGCGGTGGTGCTGAATACGTCGCTCAATCGGCAAGGCGAACCGATCGTGTGCACGCCGGCCGATGCACTGGCGATGTTCATCGGCTCGGAACTCGAGTATCTGGTGATGGAAGACCTGCTCGTGACGAAGCGTCGATGACGCCACCGCGAGTGCTGCAGCTATGCCCGAACGATCATCCGCCGTTTCAGGACGTGTGCCGCAATCACGCGGCGGCGCTCGCGCAGGTGGGAGTTGACGTCGACACGGTGTTCTTCGGCGCCCCTCGAGGCGAAGGTTGGGACGCGGCAACGTACTTCGGAATCGAGCGCGGCACGCGTCGCATGACTGCGAGTCTGCGCGAACTCGTCGCGGGCAAAGACTATCGCCTCGTCATTGCGCATCGGTATCGGGCACACCAGGTAGCCACGCGCGCAAGTGCACGGCGCTGAACGGCGCAATGATCGTCACCGTTGCACACGAGTTCGGCATGTTCGCGCGATGGCAACGCCGGCTGCGTCGACGTTTGTTTGCGAACGATGTCTATTGCGCGGGTGTGTCACAGGCGGTGGTAGACGAGATGCATGGCCATGGCGTGCCGCCCGCTCGTACGCTTACGTTGCCGAATCCGGCCGACGTGGCGCGTTTCGACGCTGCGCTGTTGCCGCGAAACACAGCGCGCGAGCGGCTCGGGATGTCTCCGGAGTCGTACGTCGTGGGCGTGGTCGGTCGCCTGCATCCGAAGAAGCGGCCGCACCTTGCGCTGGATGGTTTTGCGCGCACCGGTGACGACTCGCATCTGGCCTTCATCGGCGATGGCGAACTGCGCGACGCGTTGGAGTCGTCGGCAACGCGATTGGGAGTCACATCTCGCGTTCACTTTACCGGTCGTGTCGCCGATGCCTCGAGATACGCCGCAGCGTTCGACGCGATGGTCGTCGCCTCGGTGCCGGAGGAAGCGTTCGGGATGGCGCTGCTCGAGGCGATGCTCGCGGGCGTTCCGGTGGTGTGCGCCGATGTGCCCGGGCCGCGCAGCGTTCTGGGGCCGGAAGGGCTTTATTTCACCGGAGACGCGGCGGGGCTGACGACCGCGTTGAGGCGTTGCGCGGCACTCTCGGTCGAGCAACGCGCTGGTTTGTCGGCGATGCAGCGCGATCGTGCCGTGAGATTGTTCTCGCTCGAGGCAACCGCGCGCGCTATCGCGCACTGCTCAGTACGGACGGGGCTCGCCTTCCGGGCGCGTCTTGAACCTTCTGTGCAGCCACAGGTATTGATCGGGGTGGCGGCGGATTTCGCTCTCTATCACCGCATTGATTCGCGCGGCATCTTCGCCGTCGTCGGTGCCGGGAAACCGCCTCGAGTTCGCGAAAGCGAAACGACCAGGTGCGCGTTGTCGCGTCACGAAAGTGACTGATGAAGACCGCTGGTGAAGTGTTGAATCGCGCGAACCGCGCGGTCGCCGTAATCGTTGCGGCGGGCACGCCGAAGAACGGTGCGAACACCGACACCTTACGGCCATAGTCCTGATCGGCGGCATACCAGACGGTGTGCCCCGCTTTCAGTTGTGTGAGCACTGCACGGGTATCGCTGCGTTCGATGACGTTCCTGAAACGTCGCTCCCGCCCGCGCCGCATCGCCCACTCGATGACCGGATTCTTGTTGTAGCGGTAGATCACGTCGAGGTCGATCGCCTGTGACAAGCAGCGCGCCCGCGAGGTCGAGTGTCGAAAAATGTGCGCCGATCAACACGACACCGCGGCCGCGCTGTTGTGCGGTCGTCAGACGTCCAACCCTTCGAAAGTCACTCGGTCGCGCAATCGCGAGATGTCGCCGAACCAGGCGATTGCCGTTTCGACGGCGCCGATACCGGTGGACGCGAAGATGCGTCGCACCAGCGCATCGCGCTCCGATTCGCCGAGTTCAGGAAAACACAGCTCGATGTTGACGGTTGCGATGTGTCGCCGCGCGCGCGCGAATCGGTAGCCGATTGCACCGATTGCGTGGCCCAGTGCGAATTGCGCTCGCAACGGCAACTGCGCCACCAACCACATGACGCCCACGCCGACCCAGGTGGGCCAATAGCGAGGAGCCGCGAGCGTCGAAATCATTGGGTCGTTCCGGATGATCGCGGGCATTGTATCGGAGGAGGGATTTGGAACGGTTGCTGACGGCTCATCGGCGTATTCGAAGCTGCATTCCACAGCCGAAGCTCAACGAAGCCGCGTGCTAACATTTCGATCATTCGCTGGGGTCCGAATGAAACTGAAAATTCCGTCGTTTCGCGATGTGTCCGTACTCGTGATCGGGGACGTGATGCTCGATCGGTATTGGTATGGGAAGGCCGGTCGTGTGTCGCAAGAGGCGCCGGTGCCGATTGTCGATATCGAGTCGAGCGAGGATCGGCCGGGCGGAGCTGCGAACGTGGCGATGAACCTCGCGTCCCTCGGGTTGAACGTCACCCTCATCGGTGTCGTTGGCGATGACGAGGCGGCGGTCACGTTGCGGCACAAACTCGCCGCGGCGAATGTCCGGTGTGAGCTGATCGACGCGGATGGGTTGGCCGACGATTTTGAAGGTGCGTGTCGTCAGTCGCCGGCAGCAGATGTTGCGCATCGATTTCGAGAAACCGATCGTTGCCGATGTCGAGTCGCGCCTGGATGACGCATTTCGAAAGCAGATTTCCGCGGCGGATGCGGTGGTAATCGAAGACTACGACAAGGGCACGCTGGTGCGACCGCATCGCTACATCGACATCGCCCACGAACATGGCAAGCGTGTGGTCGTTGATCCGAAATTCAAACCGTTCGAAGCGTATCGCGGCGCCGACGTCATCAAGCCGAACATCGCGGAGTTCATGCATGCCGTAGGCGGATGGGCGGATTATCGCGAACTCGTTTCAAAAGCCGCGGCGCTGGTGCAGGCGCACGACTTCGGCGCGCTGGTGGTGACACGCGGCGACGAAGGTATGTCGGTGATCGAACGGAACGGCGCACATCATCACGTGCCGGCGCGAACAGTCGATGTCTTCGACGAAACGGGTGCCGGCGATACGGTGGCGGCAACGCTGGCAGCGGGGCTCGCGGCAGGTTGTACCGTGCACGAAAGCGCGATGTTGGCGAACGCGGCGGCGGGTCTGGTCGTTACCAAGTCGGGAACGGCGACGGTTTCCGCGCCGGAGTTGCGGCGCGAGCTGAAGGTTGAAGGGCACGCTGACCGCGGAACTCTGTCGCGCGAAGAGCTGATCGAAGCGGTCGAACAGGCGCGTCGCGAGGGCGAACGCGTCGTCTTCACGAACGGCTGCTTCGATATCCTTCATGCCGGACACGTGGCGTACCTGGAGGAAGCAAGCGCACTCGGCGATCGTCTCATCGTGGCGGTCAACGACGATGCGTCGGTTGCGCGGCTGAAAGGAGAAGGGCGACCGGTCAACGGCGTTGCGCAACGAATGCGTGTGCTCGGCGCGCTGGCGAGCGTCGACTGGACGGTATCTTTCGGCGAAGACACACCGGAATCACTGCTCGAAGCAATCAAGCCCGACGTGCTGGTGAAAGGCGGTGACTATAAGGTCGGTGAGGTTGTCGGCGCTGACATCGTGCGTCGTTACGGTGGCGAAGTGCGCGTGCTGGCGCACGTGCCAAATCTGTCGACGTCGGCCATTCTCGACAGCCTGAAGCAGCCTGGTAGCTAAACGAGCGCGGCCGCGTTCGCCAACAGATGCGCCGGGCTGGTCGTTCCGATGACGACGCTCGAAACGCCCGCAACGTTCGCAATGTAATGCAGTGCTCGAATACGCGCTGCGTCGTCCTGTGCAGCGCGGCCGCTGTCGAGCGGCTTCTTGACGAGCACGCCGCATCCAAGCGTGCGCGCGCGTTCGATTACTTCGAGTTGCTCAGTTTCGCCGGCGCTCAACGTCGCCATCACGACGTCACAACTCTCAGTCGCCAGCAGACCACCCGCGACGGTCTTGTTCGACATGCCGAACGCGCGAATCAGACCTTCCTGCTTCAGCTGCGCCAACATCTGCAAGGTGCCGAAGTCGCGGATGATAGCGTCGTCGTCACCGTTCGAATGAACGAGTACGACGTCGAGATGGTCGGTGGCGAGTCGCTGCAATGATTCGCGTACGCTGCGACGCGTGTGCTCGGGTGAGAAGTCCCAGCGCGATGTGCCCCCTTCGAATATCTCTCCTACTTTCGTACACAGCACCCAGTCGTTGCGTTGTCCGGCCAGAAGTTCGCCGAGGCGTTGTTCGCTCGTGCCGTACGCCGGAGCCGTGTCGATCAGATTCACGCCTGCGTCGCGCGCAACCGCCAACAGCTCCGATAAGGCGCGCGTAGAAGGCAGCTTCGGTGCAACGGCGTACTTCAAGCCTTCGGTTCGGCCGAACGCGACGGTACCGAGACCCAGCAGCGAAACGCGTATCCCCGTTTTTCCGAGCGCACGGTATTGCACGTCAGTGTTGCCACGGCGGTGCGGCGACCGGCAGCGCAGTGAAATCGGCGGCAGCGTTCTCCGAAATCGATGGCGCCGCAAGCAAGGCCAGCACCTTGTCGCCGAGATCCGGTGCGAGCGCGAGCTTCGTCGGCCAACAGATCAGCGCGTTCGCGACGGCGGCTACATACGCTTCGTCGGGACGGCGTCCCCCGGATTGGCGCGGCTCGGCGCGATCGACACGCAACGACTCGAACCGTGCACTCGACAGATCGAGCCACGGCAGGCACGCCTTCAGTTCATCCCGCGCGTGTCGCTGTTGATCTGATTCGTCGCGCTCCACACCATCACTCGCTAGTTGCCCACCCAGGTACCACAGGCGTTCACCGTTCGTATCGGTATGCGTCGTCACCGTCAGGCGCGGTTCGGTCTTCGAAAACTGCGGCACGCAATGGCCGTAAAGCGCGGGCAGATCTGCGTGGCGAACGATCACCTGATGCAATGGCCGCCGCTGCATCTGCGGCGCCGCATCACCGAACGGGATAGCGAGCCCTTCGTTGCCGGCACCGGCCGCGAACACGTAACGCGAAGCCGTGATGTCGACATCGGGCAGACGCACCGACGCAATCGAACCGTCGTCGCCGCGCACGATGCAGTCGCGGCTCACCTCCGCCGACAGGGTGTGCCCGCGTTGAGCATCGGCGAGTCGTGCAAGCAAAGAGGCTACGTCGAGCACCAGTTCATCTAGTTCATACACCACGCCGTTGAAACCTGAATCGTCGAACGGTTGTGGACGATCGCGAGGTTCCAACCGGCGCACCCGGCCGCGCAGCGCCCTGCTTGCCAGAAAACCGCCGAGGCGCCCCAGCATCGATTCGTCGGGGCTCCACAAGTGGCAACGTTCGGCCGACACGCGAACGCCGCGCAGATCGACGTCGCCCGATCCGCGCAAGCAGGCGCGCCAACGGTCCGGCATGGTCGCGATCGCCTCGGATGCGGTTGTTACCGATCCACTCAACGCATACTTCAAGCCGCCGTGGATCATGCCTTGAGAACGAATGGTCTGGCCGTCGCCGAACGCAGTGCGCTCGGCTAACACCGCGGTGTAACCGCGCGCGCGCAGCAGATTCAACAACCACAATCCGGCGATGCCGCCGCCGACAATGGCAACGTCAACGCGGATGCGGTTGCGTGCACTCATGCGTACCTCATAGAGTGGAGCGAGTATATCAACGTGGGCGCGCCATCAATGGTTTGGCGGGCGTTGTACGCCACACTGCTGGTTCTGGCCTATCCATTCGTCGTGCTGCTGCTGATCTGGCGCGGCGCGCGCAATCCCGACTATCGCAGCGGTCGACGCGAGCGGCTCGGATGGGCATACGCGGAAGTCCCGCGCGATGTCGTTTGGGTGCACGCGGTATCTGCGGGCGAAGTGATTGCGGCCGCACCGCTGATCCGTCGGCTGATGAAGCTGTTGCCGGAAACACGCGTGCTCGTCACCACGATGACGCCCACCGGCGCGAACCAGGTGCGCCGGCTGCTCGGCAATCGCGTGTCGCACTGCTATGCGCCTTACGACTTTCCGTGGGCGTTGCGGCGTTTCATGAAACGCGTGCGGCCGCAGTTGCTGGTGCTGATGGAAACCGAATTGTGGCCGAACATGGTGCGCATGAGCGCGGCGCGCGGCATTCCGGTTGTCCTGATCAATGCACGCTTGTCGGAGCGTTCCGCGCGCGGTTATCGACGCATCCGCGGATTGGTACGGCCGATGCTCTCTCAGCTGACGTGGATCGCCGCGCAATATCCGGAACATGCGCAGCGGTTCGTCGAACTGGGCGCACCGCCCGGAATCGTCGACGTGGTGGGTAACGTGAAGTTCGACGTGAGATGCCGGGTGATTTCCGCGAACGCGTTGCGGCACTGAAGTCCCGTTGGCACACCGGCGGACGCCCGGTGTGGATTGCCGCCAGCACACACGATGGCGAAGACGAGATCGTGCTCGACGCGCACAAACGCCTGTTGGAGCGGTCGCCTGAGGCGTTGCTGATTCTGGTACCGAGGCATCCGCAGCGTTTCGACGCTGTTGCCCGGCTCGCGTCCGACGGACTGGCAATGCGCCGTATGACCGACGCCGCGGGTTCGCAAGCGCAGGTCATTCTCGGCGACACGATGGGGCAACTGATCTATCTATACGGCGTGGCGCAGGTCGCTTTCATCGGCGGAAGTCTCGTTCCGCACGGCGGCCACAATCCCATCGAGGCAGCGGCGTCGGGGTTGCCGCTGCTCATGGGTCCGCACGATTTCAACTTCACGTCCGTTGTGGGGGCGTTCGAAGCAGCCGGGTGTCTGCATCGCGTCGCCGATGCGGCAGGCCTTGCGCAGTCGTTGGGAGAGCTGTTCGACGATCCGGAGCAGCGCGCCGCGGAGGTGAACCGCGCGCGTGAGGTGGTGTTGACCAACGCCGGAGCTACCAACCGGATCGGTGAGCGACTCGCGCTCGAGATCGGCGCCTCACTGCGCCGGCGTGGTGGCTCCGGTGCCGTTCGTGACCGTGTTCAGACGTAGCACGGGTTGCGAGGGGTCGGAGTAGGCGTTCAACGTCGCCACGTCGGCGGCGTTCAGCGTGCCGGCGGTCTGCTTCAGCAGCATAGGTCGCGAACATAGTTGTAGCGTGAATCGGCGTAGTCGAATTGCGCGCAGAAAGAGACGCTGTTGCGCTTGCAGCACGTCGACGATGTTGCGCGTGCCGACTTCATATCCGGTTTGTGTCGCCTCGAGTGCCGACTCGCTCGACTTGATCGATTTGATGCGCGCCTGCACCCGGATACGTCGGTGGTCACCGTGCGCAGCAGGTTGCGGATGTCGCGGCTCACGGTCCATTCGTTGTTGCGCAGCAACTCGCTGGTTTGCAGCAGCCGCGCCCGCGACTCGCGCACCTTCGATTGCGTGTAGCCGCCCTGGTAGATCGGCAACTGCATCTGCAATCCAAGCACGCGGGTATTGGTTTGATCGCCCAGGAAACCCTGTCCGCCGGCCAGTTCGTTGAAGTGGTTGACGTTCTCGTTGTAGCTCGCAACCGCGTCGATGGTCGGCAGATGGCCGGCTTGACGCGCGCGCACGTCGCGTTCGGCCGCGGTTTGCGCTTCGCGTGACGCCAACACGTTCGGGTTGTTGGCGAGCGCGATCGCAACCCACTCGTTCTCGTCGACGGATGGCGGGTTGACGATCGGCAGGTTGGTGGAGATCCGGTCGACCTGTTCATAAGACTCACCGGTGAGCGTGGACAGCGTTTCGAACTGAATGCCCTGATCGCGTTCGGCCTGGATGCGGCGTACGACGACGTTGTCGTAGGCGGCGGTTGCGTCCAACACATCCGTAATGGCGACGAGACCGACGTCGAAGCGCTGCTGCACCTGCTCCTGCTGGCGCTTCACGGCGGCTTCTTCTGCGCTGGTCGATTCGAGAACCGCCTGGCTGCGCAGCACGTCGAGATACGCGCCTACGGTCCGCACGATCAGATTCTGTTCGGACGCGGCATAGTCCTGCTTGGCCTGCGCCTTCAACGCCTGCGCGCTTTTGAAGGTGTAGTAAGCGGCGACGTCGAGGATCGGTTGCACCAACTGCGCTTGCCAGCTGTTGGTGTTGTAGTCCTGCCCGTTGATGCCGCGCAGTTGTCCAAAGCTGGGGCTCGCCGGATCGGTGTCGATGAACTGGCCGTTGGGATACTCGGTGCGGTTGTACGCAGTAGAGCCGTTCAGACTGATGCTGGGCAGCAATCCCGCGCGCGTTTGCGGTACCACTTCGCCGCGTGCAGCGTATTCCTGTTTTGCGGCGCCGAGCACCGGATCGTTTTCGACCGCCGCCTGATACACATCGGCCACGTTCACAGCGAATGCGTTCGTCGCGAAACCGATCAACGCAGTGGCGAAGACGTACGAGTGTTTCCCCATAATGAGCCCCGTAAAACGACGGCGGAGTTTAGCAGATAGTCATCTGAACGAGACCACAGAGTGAAGTGAGGCGCATAGCACGCTGAAGTTTTGCATAATTCGATGTGAGTACGAACACATGGCCCCATATGAGGCGCGTTTGCTCGACATTGCCCGATGCAACGTTAGAATGACCCGCTCGTGTGCTGAGTCGGCAACGCTAAACAGTGGCAACGCAACGTTATCGGATCGATCTTTCGGCGCATATGGCGGAGTGCGACGCAAACTATTTGCGCCTCACGAAGCTTGCACCGGACCTCGACGATCGCGAAGAACGCGTGCTCGTGTTGATGCTTGCTGACCGACGCGTGACGGTGCGCATCCGCTTGCTCGAGCGGTGTCCGTACACGTCGCTGATCGAGGTCTCGCAACATCCGTGGATGGAGGGCCTCGCGTTCCATCTGCCGGCGCCGCGTCTAATGGTGCGGATGTATCACGATGCGCGTTCGGCCGAAGTGGTCGAGTTCCAAGACGGCCGAAGATTCCATCCCGTGTACAACTATCCGAACGACGAGATGCGCCAGCGCGACGAAAAGGCGCAGATCAATCGGTTCCTCGCCGAATATCTGTCCGCGTGTCTCTATCACGGCTTCGCGGAAGACGAAGCAGTGGTGGCCGGCGGCGGAGCTGAGGTTGATGGTTAGCGGTTCGTTCTCCCTTCTCCAGATCACCGACTTGCATGTGCTGGCGGCCGCAAACTCGCGGCTGCTGGGCGTCGACACGGCGATGAGTCTCGATGCGGTTTTGCGGGCCGCGCTATCGGAGCGTGCGGCCGACGCGATGATCGTGACCGGCGACATCGCACACGACGCCGCGGAGGCCACCTACGCGCGAGTACGCGACGCGATTGCGGCGCACTATCAGGGCCCGATCGTATGGTTGCCGGGGAACCACGATGTGGCCGCGCCGCTCGACCGGCAGCGACCCGAGGCAACCGAACTGCAACTCGGGGAGTGGCAGATCGTCGCAATCGACACGCATGTCGACGGCGCCGAAGGCGGCAACGTCGGTGCTGCGGAACTCGACCGGTTGCGTGAACTGCTGGCGCACACGGCGTGCGCGGTTCGTGATCGTCGCAGGGCATCATCCGCCGATGCCGTTGGGTACGCCGTGGCTCGACAGTGGTTCGATCGTGAATGGCGCGGCTCTGCTCGACCTGCTGTCCGGCAGTGGTCGGGTGAAGGCCTACGTGTGCGGGCACGTGCATCAGGAGACTGCAACAATGCACCGCGATGTACGCGTGCTGACCACGCCGTCGACCTGTTTTCAGTTCGTGCCCGGTACCGAACGCTTCTCCGTGGATGCAACACCGCCCGGATGGCGCTGGCTCGATCTCGCTTCCGACGGTACCCTCACGACGCGCGTGGGTCGCGCGACCGAGTTTCCGATGACACTCGACCTTTCGGGATTCAAGAAAAAGCCCGAATCCAAGCAGAACCTGATTCAAGAACCCTGATTCAAGAACCTAAGACGCAGGACGCGGCAAAGCTACATGGCGGAATCGAAATACTCGGCTGAATCCATTCAGGTGTTGTCGGGCCTGGATCCGGTGCGCAAGCGCCCGGGAATGTACACCGATACGTCGCGCCCCAATCACCTCGTTCAGGAAGTCATCGACAACAGCGTCGACGAAGCCCTCGGCGGCCACGCGCACGAGATCCGCGTGTCGTTGTACGAAGACGGTTCGGTCGACGTAGTCGACGATGGCCGCGGCATGCCGGTGGACATGCATCCGGAATTCAAACTGTCGGGTGTGGAGCTGATCCTTACGCGTCTGCACTCCGGCGGAAAGTTCGACAACAACACGTACGCATTCTCGGGCGGCTTGCACGGCGTCGGCGTTTCGGTGGTGAACGCGCTTTCGAGCTGGCTCGAGGTGGAGGTGCGCCGCGATGGTTCCGTGCATCACCAGCGCTATGAGCACGGCGAACCGGCGACGAAGCTGAAGGTGATCGACAGCGTCGGCAAACGCAATACCGGCACGCGTGTCCGCTTCCTGCCCGATCCGAAGTACTTCGACACCGTACAGATCGCTGTGCCGCGCCTGAAGCATCTGCTGCGGGCAAAGGCGGTGTTGTGTCCCGGTTTGCGCGTGAGCCTTACGGTGCATCGAGGCGACAAGGCCGAAACCGACGAGTGGATGTATGAAGACGGGTTGTCCGGATACCTGGTTCAGGAACTTGGTGCGGCAGAGATGGTGCCTGCCCAACCGTTCTGCTATGGGGCGCAGGGCAATCACGAAGCGGTCGACTGGGCGCTCGCGTGGATCTCCGACGGCGGCGAGCTCGTAGCGGAAAGCTATGTGAATCTGATTCCCACTCCGCTGGGCGGCACGCACGTGAACGGGCTGCGTAGCGGCCTCACGGAGGCGATGAAGGAATTCTGCGAGTTCCGCGATCTGTTGCCGCGCGGGCTGAAACTGACCGGCGACGACTTGTGGGATCAGTGCAGCTACGTGTTGTCGGCGAAGCTGCAGGAGCCGCAGTTCTCGGGCCAGACGAAGGAGCGACTGTCGTCGCGTCAGTCGGCGGCATTCATCTCAGGCGTATCGAAAGACGCGTTCAGCCTGTGGTTGAACGAGCATCCGCAGGACGGCGCGAAGATCGCCGAGATCGCAATCCGCAACGCGCAGCGACGCTTGCAGGCTGAGAAGAAAGTCGAACGCAAGAAGATCACCGCCGGTCCTGCGCTGCCGGGCAAGCTTGCCGACTGCGCTACACAGGACAGCAGCCGCACCGAGTTGTTCCTGGTCGAAGGTGATTCGGCCGGCGGTTCGGCGAAGCAGGCGCGCAATCGCGAATTTCAGGCGGTGATGCCGCTGCGCGGCAAGATCCTGAACACATGGGAAGTGTCGTCGTCTGAAATTCTGGCGTCGCAGGAAGTTCACGACATCAGCGTCGCGCTGGGCGTCGATCCCGCCTCAACGGATCTGTCAGGGCTGCGCTACGGCAAGGTCTGCATACTCGCCGACGCGGATTCGGACGGCTCGCACATCGCGACGCTTCTGTGCGCGCTGTTCCTGCGGCACTACCGGGCGCTCGTCGATGCAGGCCACGTGTACATCGCCATGCCTCCGCTGTATCGCGTGGACGTGGGTAAAGAGGTGCACTACGCGCTCGACGAATCGGAGAAGGAAGGCATCCTCGATCGGATTGCTGCCGAGAAGAAACGCGGCGCCGTGAACGTGCAGCGGTTCAAAGGTCTCGGTGAAATGAACCCGATCCAGCTGCGAGAAACCACGATGGATCCCGACACGCGCCGGCTCGTACAACTGACGCTGGCCGCGCCCGAAGAAACGCTGGAAATGATGGACATGTTGCTCGCCAAGAAACGTGCGGGAGATCGGCGCACGTGGCTGGAGGCGAACGGCGACCAGGCGAGCATCGCCTGAGCCACATCGGAACAAGACTATGACGACCCCGAACGCACCGAGCGAGACCGAACAGGTCCCGCTGAAGACCTTTACCGAGAAGGCGTACCTCGACTATTCGATGTACGTCATCAACGACCGCGCGCTGCCGCACATCGGCGATGGTCTGAAGCCGGTGCAGCGTCGCATCGTGTATGCGATGTCGCAGCTGAATCTCGACGCCGGCGCGAAGTTCATGAAATCGGCGCGCACTATCGGCGACGTGCTCGGCAAATTCCATCCGCACGGCGATTCGGCGTGCTACGAGGCGATGGTGCTGATGGCGCAGCCGTTCTCTTATCGCTATCCGCTCGTGGACGGACAAGGTAACTGGGGCGCGCCGGACGATCCGAAGTCGTTCGCGGCGATGCGCTACACCGAAGCTCGCTTGTCCCGGTTCGCCGATCTGTTGTTGGCGGAAGTCGATCAGGGCACCGTCGAATTCGTTGCGAACTTCGACGCGACGCTCACCGAACCTTCGCTGCTGCCGGCGCGTGTTCCGATCGTGTTGTTGAACGGCAGCACCGGCATCGCAGTGGGTATGGCCACGGACATTCCGCCGCACAACATCCGCGAAGTGCTGAGCGCCTGCATACATCTGCTGGACGAGCCGAAGGCAACGACGCGCGATCTGATGCAACACGTCCGCGCGCCCGACTTCCCGACCGAAGCGATGATCATCACGCCGCCGGCCGAACTGGAGAAACTCTACGAGGAGGGCCGCGGCAGCGTGAGGTCGCGTGCCATCTATTCGGTGGAGCAGGGCGAAATCATCATCACTGCGCTTCCGTATCAGGCTTCACCTGCGAAAGTGCTCGAACAGATCGCGGCACAGATGCAGGCGAAGAAGCTGCCGATGCTGGTCGACCTGCGCGACGAATCCGATCACGAGAATCCGACGCGCCTCGTGCTGGTGCCGCGTTCGAACCGCATCGACGTCGAACGACTGATGAGCCACCTGTTCGCGACCACCGATCTCGAACGCAGCTTCCGCGTGAACATCAACGTGATCGGCCTCGACATGCGGCCGCGCGTGAAAGGTCTCGCCGAACTTCTGCGCGAGTGGTTGGTATTCCGGCAGGCAACGGTCACGCGCAGGCTGGAACATCGCCTCGCGAAGATCGAGCAGCGGCTGCACATTCTCGCCGGCCTGTTGATCGCGTATCTCAACATCGACGAAGTCGTACGCATCGTTCGCGAGGAAGACAACCCGAAAGCCGAACTGATGACGCGGTTCGCCCTGTCCGAAATTCAGGCGAACGCGATCCTCGACCTGCGCTTGCGGCAGCTCGCGCGTCTCGAAGAGATCAAGCTGACCACGGAGCGCGACGAACTCGATGCCGAGAAAGCCGACATCGAAAAGACGCTGAAGTCGAAAGCGCGGTTGAAGCACGTTGATCAAGAAGGAACTGCTGGCAGATGCGGAAGCGCACGGTGACGCACGCCGGTCGCCGCTCGAAACGGTGGACGAAGCGGCGGCGTTCACCGAGGAAGATCTGCTGACCAACGAACCGATCACGGTGGTGATGTCGGAGAAAGGCTGGATCCGCGCCGCGAAAGGCCACGACGTCAACGTCGTCGAGCTGAGCTACCGGACCGGCGACTGCGTTCCTGATGGCGGCGAAGGGCCGCAGCAACGACGTGCTTGCGGTGGTCGATTCCACCGGCAGAGCATACTCGTTGGCGCCGCACACGTTGCCGTCTGCACGCGGCCAGGGCGAACCGCTGACCGGCAAGTTGAATCCGCCGGAAGGGACTCGATTCGTGGGCGTGGTCATCGGCCGCGCGGATCAACGCGTGTTGCTCGCGTCGAATGCGGGTTATGGATTCGTTGCGAAATTGGGTGATCTCGTTGCAAAGAACCGTGCGGGCAAGGCGATGCTCAGCGTGCCGAGCGGCGGCTGCGCACTTGCGCCGGTGCTGCTGGGGAAGGAGGGTGATCAACTGGTGGTGGCGATCACCGACCAGGGTCGCATGCTGGCATTTCCGATCGCGCGAAGTGCCCGAACTGGCGCGCGGCAAAGGCAACAAGCTGATCAACGTGCCGACCGCGGCATTCAATTCCGGCGAAGAGACGATGATCGCGGTGGCGGTGATATCGGAATGCGGATCAACTGCTGGTCCGCGCCGGACAGCGACATCTGCGAATGAAGTTGAAGGACCTGGAGCACTACGTTGGCCAACGCGCGCTGCGCGGCCACAAGCTACCGCGGGGTTTCAGAGAGTGGATGGCGTCGACGTCGAGTCTTCCTGAGAACGCAGCAACTCGGCCTGATGGTCGAGTGCAGCGCCGTACGCATCGGACCGCCGAAACGATCAGGCAGCTGTCGTGCGCGGCGGTCGTCAATGTCGCGCAGAATCGGATTGCGTTGTTCTTCGACCACAAAGCGTTCCGGGCGGCGAGAATCGCCCGAACGCGTCGTGACTTGCCGCGATCGAACCCTCGGGAGCGACGGCACTGAGCACCACCGTGTCCTGCATCGCGTCCGAATTGGATTGTGCGGGAACGTCGCTCGGCTGCGCGGCGTCACGTGCACACCGAAGCGGAACTTCAGTTCCGGGCGCGCCGCGAGATGGCGCGCCTCATTGAGGTTGTCGAGGCTTTCTGCAAGCAGCAGTGCGGCGCAGAGAACCTTGAAGCACTGGTCCGGGTCGCGGTCGGCGAACATCAGCAGGATGCCGATGTTCGCGAGGTCGCTCGTTACTCCGCCGTTGTGACGAGCAACGAGCGCCGCGCGGCGGCGGACTTCGCCAGCACGGCTGCACGTTCTGTGCCGGGCAGCGCCATCAGGTTCAGCAGGTTGACTGCGAGCAGCCACTCGGTGGTGTCGTTGGCGATTGAGTCATCGTTCTCTGCCCCGTCCGCGCTGCCATCGAGTCAGGAATTGCGTCGAGGCGCAGTCCGAGAAGGTAGCCGGCGACGGCCGACAGCAACGCGGCGATCAATGCGGGCAGGAGCAGATACGCCGCAGCAAAGCCGCTCGCCGAAAATGCATCAGGCGCGATGGCCACCTGCACATAGCCCGCGACCGCGCCATCGAACTCGATGGCATGTATGAACAGCGGCGTGTCCGCGAGCGGCCGGGCGCCGGCGTTGGCGATGACGCGATCGTCGACCGTCACGATCGTCACCGATTCGAGTTCCGGCAGCTCGCTCATCCGCGTTGCAAGTACGCCGAGGCGGATGCGGTCGAGCGTGATCAGAGGCTCGACCGCGAGCGCAGCCAGTTGTGCCGCCGCAGCGTTGCCGAACTGCGCCATACGTGCGCTGCGCGCGTCCTCTACCGAGCGGTACCACGACACGCCGAGCAGCAACGCCGTCAGCAACGAGGCGCACAGCGCCAGCGATGTAGCCTGCCAGTGCCGTCTCGTTAGAGCATCGCGCGCGATCGGCCACATTGGTTTGACGTGCATGGTGTGAGGCGGTAGCGTCTGCGCGGACTTTGGCCAGGCGTGGCGTTAGGGTGTGATCAGCGAAATCGTTTTGGTAAACGCATCGGGCGAGAACAAGCCCGCGCTGATGAGCATGTTGACATCGACGTTGGCCGGTTATCAAGTTCGCCTGCTCGACATCGGCCAGGCCGTCATTCACGACGAGCTGAGTCTGGGCATGCTGATTCAGGTGCCGAATCGACAATCACACGGCACTGCTGAAAACACAGCTGCTCGAGCAGACGCGAACACTCGGCGCCGTCATCCGCTTCACCGAGGTCAGTGCCGAAGAGTACGGCGAATGGGTCGCGCAGCAGGGTAAGCCGCGCTACATCGTAACCATGTTGGCGGGCGGCGTAGCCGCGGAGCAACTTGCCGAGGTCGTTACGGTGGTGGAGCGCCACGGTCTGCAGATCGACGGCATCCGGCGCTTGTCGGGCAGATTGCCGTTGGGACACGGGGCAACGACCGCTCGCGCGTGCGTCGAAATTTCCTTGCGTGGCGTACTCGCCGATGCGCGGCGCCTGAAGGCAGAGTTGCTGCAGGCGGCCGGGCGGCTCACGTTCGATTTCAGCGTGCAGGAAGACACGGTGTATCGACGCAACCGCCGCCTGGTTGCGTTCGACATGGACTCGACGCTGATCAAGGCCGAAGTGATCGACGAACTCGCGCGCGTGCACGGCGTGGGCGACGAAGTGGCGGCGATCACCGATCGCGCGATGCGCGGCGAGATCGACTTCAAAGAGAGTTTCCGGCGTCGCGTCGCGTTGTTGCAGGGACTTTCCGCGAGCGCAGTTGCGGATGTCGCCGCCGCCGTGCCGTTGAACGATGGCGCGCGGCGACTGATCGGTCGCGCTGAAGCACTTCGGCTATCGCACCGCGATCATCTCCGGCGGGTTTACCTACGTCGGCGATCGGCTGAAGCGTGAACTCGGCATCGACTACGTCTTTGCCAATGAACTGCAGACGCGGGATGGATCGGTGACCGGCCAGGTGGTCGGTGAAATCGTCGACGCGGAGCGTAAGGCGAGCCTGTTGCGAACGCTGTGCAGCAATGAAGGAATCGCGCTGGCGCAGTCCATCGCAATCGGCGACGGCGCCAACGATCTGCCCATGCTGGCAATGGCGGGCCTTGGCGTTGCGTTTCATGCCAAACCGATCGTCAGGGAGTCAGCCAGTCACGCGATCTCGAACTTCGGGCTCGATAGCGTGTTGTATCTGATGGGATTCACCGACCGCGACATCGAACAGGCCGCGGCATACGATCAATCGTCGGCGGCGAAGTCGTAGTTCATTTCCGTCGACGGTTCCTGCAGGTAGTGGCCCTGGATGTAGTTGGCCCCGGCCTGCCACAGCGCCGAAAGCACTGTCGCGCTTTCGACCATCGGAATAACCGTCAACTTACCGTGCTGTTGCAGCTCCCTGATCATGTTGGTGAGCTGATCTTTTTTCAGTGGGTTGCCATCCAGTTCCCGAACGTGGCCGCCATCGAGTTTGACGAAATCGACCGGCACGTGACGCAGCGTCTCGAACGGATTCTCGGTTGTGCCGAAGTGCCGCAGCGATGTACGGCAGTGCATCGCTTTCAGCCCCTGCACGAACTCGCGAGCCTGGCGAACGTGGCCGGCCGCGTCCTGCTCGGCAATCTGGAATATCACTGCATCGCTCGGCAGCCGCGCGGCCTTGATTGCGACGGCGAGCCACTGAATGAACTCGTCGTCGATCAGACTGTTGCGCGTCAGATTGATCGTCAGCCGCGTGTTGTGGCCCTTCGAGCGGTGCACTGACAGCACTTTGATCGACTGCAGAATTACCCAACGATCGATCTTGGCCGCAACGCCGTTTTCGATCGCGAGGTCCAGGAACTGATCGGGTGGCAGTCGGCGGCCCTTTTCATCGACCAGACGCAGAAACACTTCGTAGTGCTCGTCCGAGTCGCCGCGCAGGCTGATGATCGGCTGGAACAGCAATACGAACGTCTGATTCTCTATTGCGTCGTTGACCAGCTTGAGTATTCGCTTCTGCTCGCCGGACAGACCGTTGGTATTGCCCTCGGCTTCGAGCACCGTGACACTCGGCCACTGAATGCAGTTGCTCTTGCCGGCACCGCGTGCGCCCACCAGAGTGCGGAATGCGAGGTTGGCTGCGTCGGCCACCTTACCGGAGTCCGAAACAGCGGCGGCGCCGATTGTGATCGTGCGGCGTAGCGTCTTGCCGTTGAGCTCGAACAACGCGCCTTCCACCGATTCCCGTAACCGTTCGGCAAGTACATCGCCGCCGGCTTCGCTGCCGACCGCCGCGATCGCGAATCGATGGTTCGCGGTGCGCATGAGTTTCGCGCCACCGAGTTCAGCTGTCAGGGCTTCCGTGATCTGCGTGACCATCGATTCGGTCAGTTGCAGGCCGAGTTCGACCTGCATGCCGTCGAAGTCGTCGATCTCGACGAACAGCATCGCGCCCGGGCGCGGGGTGATCTGCTCGATTTCTTCGAAGAACGCCTGCGCCGACTGAAACGGGTCTACCGAACCGTTCGCGGCCTGCGGCGGTGGCACTGGCGCCGGCGCCGGTGTGTCGACCTCTTCAGCCGGCGCGACGCGATCCTGCAGCACCGGCACGACGGTCGAACGCACCAGCACCTGAGTGCAGTGCTCGCCTTCGTATTCGGCGCCAGACAGCGTCATCTGCCCGGAGACAGGTTCACCCGAAGTCGAACGCCCTTCGAAAGAAAACGACAGCTCGTCGCTCGAGTCGTCGCGGAACGTCCGGATCTTTGCTTTGAATTCGTCGGCGAATATCGGATCCATCAGATCGAGTAGCGGGACGCCGAGCAGTTCGTCGGCGTCTTCGAATCCGAACAGTTTGAAATAGTCGTCGTTCGCGTAGATGTGCATGCCTTCGTGCACATACGCGATTGCCGCGGTCGAGTTTGCGAGCAGCAGTTCGCAGCGGCGTTCGGCTTCCTGCAGCGCGCGCCGCGTCTGCGAGAAGCGGAGGCGCTGACAGACGTTCTCGAGTTCGCGCTTCACGACGTACAGCAGGCGTTCGTTGTCGTCGTCGAACACCACATCGGTGGCGCCCATTGCCAGACCCGCGGGTCAGATTTTTGGGCTCCGACGAATCGTCCATCACGATGATCGGCAGATCGGGTTTGCGCTTGCGAAGCGCCGGCAACACCTGCTCGAGGTGGTCGAAACCCGAATGACAAACGAGGAGGTCTATCTGCTGTTCGGCGACTGAATCGTCGGAAAGATCGCCGCAGAATTCGGAACGGGTGGCGATGCCGGCGTTGCGCAGCACGGAGTCGATCTCATGCGCACGATTCTCGGATCGATCGGCAATGAGTAGACGGACCGGAGACGGCGTGGCCATACCTCGTCACAATCCCTATTGTTGGACAGTTTCCCTACTTCTTCCCTTTCGGCGGGCCTTGAGGCGCCTTCGGGGGCTGCGCGGATTGATCGGTCCCGATCAGGTCCCACAGCGAGTCCATGTTCAGGTCGATCTGGGTGTTTTCCAAGTAACCATCCAGCATTCGGAATGTGAACTGGGTAAAACTTTCGGTCATCCGTACGCGGCGCATCAGCTGTCCGGTTGCCTGGATGCCGTGGCGTCGCAGTTGCAGCTTCTGCGATTCGTGGTACGGCAACCGCGGCGTGATCAGCATCGCGGGCTGGCCGATCGCTTCGAGCGCCGGCAGCAGCACCGCGCGCTGATACTCGGTGTTGTTGCCTCGCTTCTGCAGCATGCGCACCGCGATCGGAATCGCCCGCGGCGCCAGCAACTCGATGCCCATCAGCGTTTCCTGGTCGCTGTGCCGGATCCAGCGCGACACCGCGATGCACCAGCGCGCGTCGTCGCGTTCGCGAATGGCCAGCAGTTCGCCGGTCTGCAGCTGGTTCGGTAGCGGCGTCATCCAGCGAACGCAATAGCCCGAGCGGGCTGGTATCGATGATCTGCGCGTCGTAGCACGGGTAGCTCGTTTCCGCCGCGCGCGCCGGCGGACGACGCGCGTTCAACAGGATCCGGCCCGGGTCTTCGATGTTCGGATTCAGCGGAATGCGCGAGCCCTTGAGGTCGAATGCGTGATCCCAGACATCGCCGGGACGCGCGATGTTGCGCTGGCTGGTCGGCAGTGAACGGATTCAGCTCACGGCGCAGCAGCGCTTCGGTCGTTCCGAGCTGCTCGGCGAATTCGACGCCGCCGGAGATGTAGTAGTGCAGGGTGCGCAGGCCGATGCAGATCTTCATCGGTCCGGTCGAGCGCGAGCGCCGGAACGAGCGCTTCTTCATCACGCCCCATGCGTGCGCCAGATGCCGCAGCAGGTCGGGGCTGATGTAGTCGGGCACCGGGACATCGGACGCCATTTCCGCGAGGTAGGCTTCGAGTTCGTAGACCAGCACGTCGGTGCGGATGCCGCGCAGATCGTCGCCGGTGTGACTGCCGAGTTCGCGATAAGCTCGGCGGCGAATCGGCGTCGAGGTCGACGACGAACAGGGTGTCGTCGGCGGGCGCGCCGATGCGTGATTCGCGGCGTCCATTGATCGAGTGCGTTGAAGACCGCGACAGGTCTTTCTGGCGCAGCTGATTCGGCTTCGCCACCGCGAGCAGCGCGATTCGCAGATAGACGTCGGCGATCGTCAGCATGCCGCCGCCGCGGCTCTGTTCGTCGGGTACGCGTTCGGCCAATAGCCGAGTTCGTCGGCGAGACGATAGAGCTGATTCAGTTCGTACCACGCCCTTCGGCGGCGACATCGGTATAGAACTCGTAGGTTCGCAGCAGCGCACACGAAAGATCGGCCGCGGTTCGATGCATCGAGTGCGCCGAGCAAATCCTTCATCGTGATCGGTCGAGCTCGCGCTGCTTCCGTTAGGAGGGCCAGCGCGTCGCGAATCACTGCCTTGTAGCCGAGCACCAGCTCCCGCTGCACCGATTGCGCGAGCTGCGCATGACCTTCGCCGAGCGCCGATGCGCCGGCCGCGGTGCGATCGAGACGCGCGCAGATGTAGTGCGTCGAGCGGGCGGATGGTTTCGAGGCAGTTGAAGCGCAACTCGGGTTCGGCGGTGATGCGCGCGAGTTCGGTTGCCGACTTCAACAGCTGGTGAGCCGCCTCGAACGTGTGTGCCATCGGCAGACGAAGCACCCATTCGGCGAGCGCAGCCGGATGGGTATCGCACATGCTCAGCCCCACGAAGGTGCTCTCGGGGACGATCAGTCGCAGCGAGTAGTCGCTCATGGGTGCTGAGAGGCCGTGCTGAGAGCCTGCAGTATAGAAGATGCAGTCATGGCTTTTCGGACCGCGGTCACGCCCTTTACGTGGGGAGGTTGTGAGAGCGCTAGTCGACGCGACGATCTGCTTGGCATCGAGCCCGGGTACCTCGCGTGCGAGCCGCGGCACCAGATATCCAGGCAAACGTGCACGCAGCGCGGCGATCAGCGCGAGGCCTTTCTCTTGCGAAACATCGAAGTGATGCGTGCCTCGCACGCGATCGGGAAGGTGCAGGTAGTACGGCAATACGTGATGGTCGAACAACCGCTGCGACAATTCCTCGAGCGACTCGACGTCATCGTTCACACCCGCCAGCAACACGCTCTGGTTCAGCAGCGTAACGCCGCCGCGATGCAGTTCCGCCAGCGCATCCACGAACGAACCCACGACTTCGTTCGGGTGGTTCACATGCAGCACGATCGACATGGCCGCGCGCGTGTCGCGCAACAGCTGCACGAACTCGATGGTGACGCGCTCCGGGAATCACCACGGGTAGGCGCGTATGGATGCGGATCCTGCGCAGGTGTGGAATGGCGTCGAGTCGGGTGACAGCCGCCGCAGCGGAGCGTCTTTCAGCATCAGGGGATCGCCGCCGGAAAGGATGACCTCGGAGATGGTCGCGTCTCGTTCCACCGCGGTCAGCGATGGAAACGCAACGGCCTGCTGATGGTCCGCATACGGAAAGGAGCGGCGGAAACAGTAACGGCAATTCACCGCGCAGACCGGCGCGGCAATCAACAGCACGCGCCCGTGATACTTCTGGATCACACCGGGCGCCAACGTCGCATGAAGCTTCTTCCAGCGGATCCGACGAATAGCTCGGCATGGAGTCGCGCTCGGTTGCCAGCGGCAACACCTGTCGCAGCAACGGATCGGACCGATCGCCGACGCGCATGCGCTCGACGAACGAGTGCGGCACGCGCAAGCGGGAAATCCGGTGCGAAATCGACGTCGTGCGCGTCGAGTTCGAGACGTTGGAGCAACTCGTGCGGGTCGGTGATGGCGTCGGCGAGTGCGCGCGTCCACGCGTCGGACTGCCACGGGATCGGCTTCAGCGGTATCATGGCGCCGTTTTTTTCACAGGTGTTACGCACGCGAAATGGCTTTTTATTCTACCAGCGAGTTCAAACCCGGCATGAAGGTTCTCTTCGACGGAGCGCCGTGTTCGATCGTCGAGAACGAGTTCGTTAAGCCGGGCAAAGGCCAGGCATTCAACCGCGTGCGATTGCGCAACCTGCAGAACGGCCGCATGTGGGAGCGCACGTTCAAGTCCGGCGAGAGCCTCGAAGGCGCCGACGTCATGGACATGGACATGCAGTATCTCTACACGGACGGTGAGTTCTGGCACTTCATGAAGACCGACGGCAGCTTCGAACAGCTCGCCGCCGGCGCAGACGTGTTGGGCGATTCCAAGGACTGGTTGAAGGAAGAAGACAGCTACATCGTCACGCTGTGGAACGACGTTCCCATCGCAGTGACGCCGCCGAACTTCATCATCCTCGAAGTGGTGGAAACCGATCCGGGCATCAAGGGCGACACCGCCACCGGCGGCACGAAGCCTGCGAAGGTATCCACCGGCGCCGTCGTCAAGGTTCCCCTTTTCATATCTGTTGGCGACGTGCTGAAGATCGACACGCGCACCGGCACCTACGTCAGCCGCGCCCAGTAGCGGCTCCGATGGAGAAGTGCGTTGCGCGACGAGGACTGGCGTCCGACCTGTTCCGTTGAAACGCTCGTAGCGCGCTCGCAAACGCTGGCCTCCATCCGTGCGTTCTTTGCAGCGCGCGGCGTGCTCGAAGTGGATACGCCGGTGTTGTCGCGCACTACCGTCACCGATCCGGCGATCGAATCGCTCTCGTTATTGGACGCCGGCGAGCGTCGCTATCTGCAGACGTCACCCGAATATCAGATGAAGCGCCTGCTCGCGGCCGGTGCGCCATCGATGGTCCGCATCGGGCCGGTGTTTCGCGCCGAAGAATCCGGTCGCCTGCACAACCCCGAATTCACGATGGTGGAGTGGTATCGGCTCGGGTTCGACCTGCAGCGGCTGATGGATGAAGTCGCCGCATTGGTTGATCTCGTGCTCGGGGAGCGGCGCTGTCGCACCGTGACGTATTACCAACTGCTCCACGAGGGGGCGGGCATCGATGCGTTTTCGAGCAATACGGTAGATCTCGTCGCTGCCCTCACGAGGCTTGGCGTCGAGCTATCTCCGAGCGCTTCCGCCGATCGTCGCGCCTTGCTCGATCTGTTGGTCACTCACGCGATCGACGCGCTGGGTGCGGGCCGCGTCTTCATTACAGACTACCCCGCAGACCAGGCTGCGCTGGCGCGGCTGGTGCAGGACTCCCACGGGCGTAGTGTTGCGGCTCGCTTCGAACTGATCATCGACGGCGTGGAAGTGGCGAATGGTTACGACGAACTCGTCGACGCCGATGTCATGGAGCGGCGCATGTCGACCGATCTCGAGCAGCGCCGCGACGCAGGTCGCGACGAACCCGCGCACGATTCGCGTCTGCTCGCGGCGATGCGCAACGGTTTGCCGCGCTGTTCCGGGCGTGGCGCTCGGCTTCGATCGGTTGATGATGCGCAAGCTGGGAGCGGCGCGCATCGAGGAAGTCATGCCGTTCGGGATTGCGCGGGCCTGATATTCCCGAGCGATTCGCCCATCCGAACGCGCGAACCAACCGCGAGTCTTGGCGACGGCGTGAACGTATCTCGCGGCACGATGACGATCACCGTAGAGCCAAGCAGAAACCGGCCGATTTCATCGCCGCGCGCGAACGCACGATCGTGCGTGCTCGATTCCTCGTCGCGATAGGGTGACATCGGCGCATCGAACACCGTTTCGATGCTCGCGACGATCAGCGCGCCAACCATCACCAGCACGAAGGGACCGATGGCGCTGTCGAAGTGCATCACCAGCCGTTCGTTGCGGCAGAACAGACGCTCTACGCCTGCTTCGGTCTTCGCGTTCACCGAAAACAGTTCGCCCGGCACCGCGACGGAACGCTTCAGCGTGCAGTCGATCGGTACGTGCACGCGGTGATAGTCCGACGGCGCGAGATAAATGGTGGCGAACCAGCCGCCGTCGAAGGTTCTTTCGGCGGTGTTGTCGAGCACGAGCGACGTCAGCGAGTAGCGGATGCCTTTCGCCTGCAGCAGTTGGCCGCTGCTGATCGTGCCGAGCTGGCTCACCGCGCCATCGGCCGGTGAAACGAGCGCGCTGCGATCTTTGGGCAGCGGCCGCGCGCCGGGTGTCGAGCGAGCGCGTGAAGAAGTCGTTGAACGTGTGGTACTCGTCGACGCTCCGGCGCTCCGCCTCTTCCAGGCTGATGCCATAGGCTGCGCTGAAAGCATGAATCAGCGGCCTGCTCAGCAGCGGTGAGCTCGCGAAGCGTCCGAGCAAACGCGACAGCGCGTGCTGCGGCAACAGACGTTGCAGTTGAACGAACGCGCTCACGGTCCGGTCTCGATCGGCGTGTCGTCGCGGTTGCCCCATTCGGACCACGAGCCGTGATAACCGCGAATGTTCGGATAGCCGAGCGCACGGCCGACGAGATACGCGAGCCCCGATCGATGATGCGTTTGGCAATGCGCGATGACGTGTTTGTCGGGCGTGATGCCGCGGGCCTCGAGCAGCTCTGCCACGTCGGTGCGCAGACGCAACTGCCGCGCGCGATCCATCAGATCGAGCCAGTCGAGGTGCACGGCGCCGGGAATGTGTCCGCTGCGCGCCGCGGCGGGGCGCGCGCCGGTGTATTCGTCGAAGCTGCGGCAGTCCCAGATCACCGTGCGCGGAGTCGTCGAGACGATCGAGGATGTCCTGTGCGTCGGCGATCGGCGCACGATCGATCGATAACTGAACCTGAGTCGGTTGCGGCCGTACCGGCGTGCGATCGATCGGCATGCCGGCTGCGGCCCACGCGTGGATGCCGCCGTCGAGATACAACCAGTTCGTGTGGCCGATGATGTCGAGCGTCCAGATGAAACGGCCGGCCCAACCGCCGCCTTCGTCGTCGTACGCGAGAATCGTCGCGTCGGGTCTGTAGCCGATGCGCGAGAACAGCTGTTCGAGCCGCGCCATATCGGGCAACTGGCCGGTAGCCGGTCTGATGCCCGACACGAGTTCGCCGGGCGCAACGTGCACGGCGCCGGCGATGTGTCCCGCCGCATAAGCGTCTGCGGATGCCACGTGGATCAGCAGCAGGTTGCGATCCGCCGCGATGCGCGCAGCCAGATCGGCTGGTTCGAGGACCTGATTCAACCTTTTATTCAACTGCCGATGCTCGTATTCGAAGACGGCGCGGATGATACAACGACCAGTGTCGAGTCCCGGAAGTTCCGGGACGCCACTAGCAGCAATCGCCGCGACGCTGTTCTATCCTGCCGCCTGAATTTCGCCGTGGATGCCCGTAGTGACCAGCAATCTCGTGTGGATGGACCTCGAAATGACCGGCCTCGATCCGGAGCGCGACGTCATTCTCGAGATGGCGACGATCGTCACCGATGGCAACCTGAACGTCATCGCGGAAGGGCCGGCGCTTGCGATCTCGCAACCCGAGGCGAAACTGGCCGCGATGGACGATTGGAATACGTCGCACCACACCGCGTCGGGTCTCGTGCAGCGCGTGCGAACCGAAGGTGTCAGTACGATCGAGGCCGAAGCGGTGACGCTGGCGTTCATCGAGAAGCATGTCGAAAAAGGTCAGGCGCCGCTTGTGCGGCAACACGATCTGGCAAGACCGACGCTTCCTCGTGCGCTACATGCCGACGCTGGAGGGTTTCCTGCACTATCGAATGATCGACGTCAGCACCATTAAAGAACTGGCGCGCCGCTGGGCGCCCGGGGTGCTGGGTGGATTTTCGAAGCAAAGCCAGCACCTTGCCCTGGCCGACATCCGCGAATCGATCGCGGAGCTCGCCTACTACCGGACACACCTGTTCAAGCTTCCGTAGGTCATCTCGCTTCGAGCTGACGATCCAGCGCCCAATCGATGTGTTCGGCGACCAGCGGCGATGCGTCGCTACGGCGCTGCCGTAGTGAGGCAACGATGCGCGGATCGGCCGGCGCGTTGCCGAGTGCCACCGCGACATTGCGTTGCCACTGCTCGTAGTTGATCCGCCGCAGCGCGCTGCCTTCAGTGCGCGCCAGAAATTCCGATTCCGACCAACCGAACAGGTCGAGCAACGGCGTTCGGTCCAGTGCATGACGCGGCAGAAAGTCCGGCTCCGCGCTGGCCTGGGCGAAACGATTCCACGGGCATACCAGCTGGCAGTCGTCGCAACCGAAAATCCGGTTGCCGATCAATGCGCGCAGTTCCAGCGGAATTGCGCCTTTGTATTCGATCGTCAGATAAGAGATGCAGCGCCGCGCGTCGAGCTGTCGCGGGCCGGTGATCGCCGCGGTCGGACACACGGTGATGCAGGCGCGACAGCGTCCGCAGTGATCTTCGGGAGCAAGGTGAGTCGACCGGCAGCGGCAGATCGGTGAGCACTTCGCCCAGGAAAAACCACGAGCCGGCGGAACGATTCAGCAGCAGCGTGTGTTTACCGATCCAACCCAGCCCGGCTTTTTCCGCGAGGGCCTTTTCGAGAATCGGAGCGCTGTCGGTAAAGGCGCGCAGCTGTACCTGGCCGCTGCGTTCGTTGATGCGCCGCGCGAGCGCGCGCAAACGACCGCGCACGACCTTGTGATAATCGCGCCCCAGGGCATAGCGCGAGATGTAGCCGAGATCGGGTTGCTCGAGGATCTGCAGCGGTTGTGTGTCGGGCGGTTGGTAGTCCATTCGCGCGACAATGGCGCGACAACTGCCGGCCACGAGTTGCGACGGATCGAAGCGCAGCTCGATGCGGCGTTCGAGATACTTCATTTCGCCGTGTCGTCCCTCAGCGAGCCATTGCTCGTAGCGCTCGCGATAAAGGCGTGACGTCGAGATCGGTGATCGCGATCTGCTGGAAGCCGAGTTCGCGGCCCCATTGCTTGATACTCTGATGTCGATGGCGAATGCGTCGAGCGACAACGGAAGTCCGGGGCGGTATGGCGCTGAGCCAGCACTATAATGCCGGCGGCGTTGCATCATTCGTTCGACTTCGGGTGGATTGTGTCTCTAGAGCGTTATTCAGGTGCCGCATTCGACCGGTTGTTCACCGCGGCACAATCGCGCGCGCTCGATCGGCTCGCCATCGAACGTCATGGCATTCCCGGCATCGTATTGATGAAGCGGGCGGGCCGGGCGGCATGGAACGACGCTGCAGCAACGCTGGCCCCACATCGATTCGATCAGCGTCGTGTGCGGCCGCGGCAACAATGCGGGTGATGGTTACATCGTCGCGGGATGTGCGCGCGCGAGCCGCACCGCGGTGCAGTTGATCCAACTCGGCGGCGCTGCGGCGCTGACGGGCGATGCGGCGCTCGCGCGCGATTGGGCCGTAGCGCTGGGGGTAACCATTGTCGAAGTCGCGGATGCAGCTCCGGCGTTCGACGTCGAAGGTGCGGTCATCGTCGACGCGCTGATGGGCACCGGGCGAGCGGTGAGGTACGCCCGGGCTTTGCGCGCGCGATCGAGCAGATCAATGCCGCATCAAAGCCGGTGTTGGCACTCGACATTCCATCGGGACTTTGTGCGGATACCGGCCGTGTGCTCGGCTCGAATTCGCGCCGACGTCACCGTCACGTTCATCGGCATGAAGCGCGGCCTCGTGACCGGCAGCGGGCCGGATCACACCGGCGATATCGTGCTCGATACGTTGGGCGTGCCGGACGACTGTCACCGCGACATCGGCGGCATCGAAGCGCTGCAGTGGAGCAAGTTGCGGCATCTCGTCCCGCCACGCGCGGCGACCGCGTACAAACATCAATCGGGCCAGTGTTGATCGTGGGCGGCGACAGCGGCATGGGCGGCGCCGCAGCGATGGCTGCGGAAGCGGCGCTGCGTGTCGGCGCCGGGCTCGTCAGCGTGGTGACGCGACCGGAACACGTATGCGCGATACTGGCAAGGCGACCGGAAATCATGGTGCAGGGTGCCGGTGATGTTCAGGCGATCGATACGCCCGCGATTGAAGCGTTGTTGAATCGCGCGAGCGTCATCGCGATTGGGCCCGGGCTCGGTCGCGGCGCTTGGGGACGAGCCTTGCTCGCGCGCGTACTACGGGCAGGCAAGCCGATGGTCGTCGATGCCGACGGCCTGCATCTGCTGGCGCAGCATCT
This sequence comes from uncultured Gammaproteobacteria bacterium, assembly GCA_963822125.1. Taxonomy (GTDB): domain Bacteria; phylum Pseudomonadota; class Gammaproteobacteria; order Pseudomonadales; family Azotimanducaceae; genus DATJGR01. The sequence goes on from CAWGGQ010000024.1 coordinate 309,864, forward strand.
CGCAGCTGGTCAGCACGCCGCGACGTCGCCGATGGTGCTGACTCCGCACGTCGCGGAAGCGGCCGTGCTCCTGGGCAACACCGTCGCGGTTGTACAACAGGATCGCTTTGCCGCGGCGGCTGCTCTCGCGGCGCGTTCATCCAATGGAGCGGTGATTCTGAAGGGCGCCGGTTCGGTCATCAGCGGTGGTGCTCGCATGGGCGTGTGCCTGCACGGCAATCCCGGTATGGCCACTGCCGGTATGGGCGACGTATTGACCGGTGTGGTCGCCGGTTTGCTCGCGCAGGGTCTTGCTCCGGACGATGCGGCGGCTGCGGGCGCATGTCTGCACAGCTACGCGGCGGATCGGGTTGCGGATCGTCACGGGCGAATGCGGTCTGCTCGCCACCGATCTGATGGGCGAACTGCGTGCGGTTCTCAATGAACGCGCGAACTGAATTCGTCGTGGGTGAAGCGGCGATGCTGGAATACGGCATTGCGATTGCGAAGCAAATGCGACGCGATGAACTCGTGTTTCTCGAAGGCGAATTGGGCGCGGGAAAGACGACGCTGGCGCGCGGCATTCTGCGCGGCTTGGGATTTTCCGGTCACGTGAAGAGTCCGACGTACACGCTGGTAGAGCCGTATGAGTTCGACGCGCAGCGCGTGTATCACTTTGACTTTTATAGAATCAAGGATGCCGAAGAGCTAGAGTACATCGGCCTCGACGATCTGCTTGGCGAACGCGCGATCAAGCTCGTCGAATGGCCGGAGAGGGCGCTCCGGTCGGCTGCCGCGGCCGGACAGGGTCGTTAGAATTCGCGCGGAGAACGACGGCAGAGTCATCGAACAGACATTCGACGATCGCGTGGCGACTGGGAACCATGGATGAGGGTTCGGCTCCGACATCTCTCTGAAGGTCTTGCGCTGTGCTTCGCGTTGTCGATCGCGTCTGCGGGCTTCGCTGCGACCATCGATGCGGTTGCCGTGCAACCCGGCGGTGAAGACACGCGCGTGATCTTCGATGTGTCGTCGCGCGTTCCCTTCCAGGTATTCACGCTCGAAAACCCGCATCGTGTCGTCGTCGATCTCGACTCATCGCATCCGCGCAGCGGCGTGAACATCGGCAATACGCCGGTGAGCGGCAACGACGTCACCGGCATTCGCGGCGGGCCGCATGACAAAGACGGCTACCGCATCGTCATCGACGTGGCCGACCGCCTGCAGCCGAATGCATACATGATCGCGTCGCCGACCTCCGGCGGCGACCGCCTGGTGGTCGAACTGCGGGCGCGGGGGCACGATGCCGACGACCGTCCGAACCGCCGACCGCCCAAAGCGGCTCCTTCGAAAACGACTGCGTCATCGGTGCCCATGGTGGTTGCGACACCCACGACACCGAACAGGAGCGGGCGCAGCGAAGCAAGTGCTGCCGAAGGGCCGCTGCGTGATTTCATCGTGGCGATCGACGCCGGTCACGGCGGACAAGATCCGGGTGCGATCGGCGTGGGCAAAGTGCAGGAGAAGCGCGTGGCGCTCGCAATCGCAAAGGAACTGCAGCGCCTGTTCGACAACGCGTCAGGCTATAAAGGTGTGCTGGTCCGTACCGGCGACTACTACCTCACGTTGCGACAGCGCACGAACGTCGCGCGCAACAAGCGCGCCGATCTGTTCGTGTCGATTCATGCAGACGCGTTCTCCGGGCCGGATGCGCGCGGTGCCTCCGTGTACACGTTGTCGGCCAAGGGTGCGACGAGCGAAACGGCGCGTTGGCTCGCCGAAAAGGAAAACGCGTCGGACCTGATCGGCGGTGCGGGCGACGTCAGCCTCGACGACAAGGACGCTTTACTCGCACACGTATTGCTCGACCTGTCGATGGACGCGAATCGCTCGGCCAGCATCGAAGCGGGGTCGGCGGTGCTCGATGCGCTGAACGACTTCACTCGGTTGCATCGGGCGCACGTCGAACAGGCAGGATTCGTCGTACTCAAGTCGCCCGACATTCCGTCGATTCTGGTTGAGACTGGCTACCTGTCGAACGCGAGTGAGGCGCGTAGCCTGGCGCAGCCCGCTTACCAGCGGAAAGTGGCGCAGGCGATTTTCAAAGGTGTCACCGCGTATGCGCAGCGACACGCGCCGCCGGGCACCACGCTCGCGTACCGGCAGCAGAAGCGGAGCCCGCCGAGTTGAGCGCCCGTATCAAGCGACTGTCGGCGTTCGTTGCCAACCAGATTGCCGCAGGCGAGGTGGTCGAGCGGCCTGCTTCGATCGTAAAGGAGCTGATCGAGAACAGCCTCGATGCACAGGCTCGCCGCATCGTGCTGACGATCGAACAAGGTGGTGTAAAACGCGTCCGTGTGTCCGACGACGGTGTCGGTATTCACGCGGACGATCTGCAGCTCGCGTGTGTCCGCACGCCACCAGTAAAATCGACGTCGCCGACGATCTCGAAGGCGTTGCCACGCTCGGCTTCAGAGGTGAGGCGCTCGCGAGCATCGCCTCAGTTGCGAAGCTGTCGATCAGCACGCGAACCGCCGCTGCGGAAAACGGTTCGCGCATCGATGTAGACGATGGTTCGGAAGCACACGTCGGCCCAGCGGCACATCCGCGCGGCACGACGGTGGACGTCAGTGACCTCTTCTACAACACGCCGGCGCGACGCAAATTCCTGAAGAGCGAACGCACCGAGCTTGCGCATCTGAACGACATCGTGACGCGCCTTGCGCTGGCACGCCTAGACGTCGAATTCGAAACGCGCAACGGCAACTCGATTCAGCACCTCGCACCGAGCGAAGCAGACGGACTGCGTCGCATTGCGCAGCTGCTTGGCGCCGGGTTTGCTTCGGCGTGTGTGCCCATCGACGAAGAGCGCGATGGTTTGCGGTTGCGCGGTTGGGTCGGGTTGCCGACTCATTCGCGTGCGCAGGCCGATCAGCAGTACTTCTTCGTGAACGGCCGGTCCGTGAAAGATCGCATCGTTGCGTACGCAGTGCGGCAAGCGTATCGCGACGTGCTCTTCCACGGCCGCCATCCGGTGTTCGTACTGTATCTCGAGCTCGATCCGCGCCAGGTCGACGTCAACGTGCATCCCACCAAGTACGAAGTGCGTTTTCGCGACGCACGGAACGTACGCGATTTCGTATTCGGCGCGCTGAGCCACGCGCTGCGAAGCGTACGTCCCGCCGACGCGACATCGGAGCCGCGTCTAGCCGAACGTATTCGCCCGCACGTGCACGAGCGAGGCTCCGATCACCACGCGCGTGCAATGCCGTCGCTGCAGCAGTTGATGGCATTGGCGTCGCCCGCAGGCGCACACGCGCTGCCCGTGCGCGAACCGGACTCGACGCCTTACGAGCCGGATGCGCGCGTTGTGCCGCCCCTCGGATACGCCGTTGGGCAGATTCACGAGATCTTCATCCTTGCCGAGAATGCCGGGGGTCTCGTCATCGTAGACATGCACGCGGCACACGAGCGCATCACGTACGAGAAGATGAAGGCCGCGCGCGCGAAGTCCGAAGGTATTCAGCAGCAACGTCTGCTGGTGCCGCTCACCATGAACGTGAGCCCGGCCGAGGCCGAAATTGCGGCACAGAACCGCGAAGGACTGGCCGCGTTGGGTTTGGAGATAGACCGCAGCGGGCCCTCCAGCCTGGTCATTCGCGCCATACCGGCGCTGTTGGCGAGTTCCGACGCTGAGAACCTCGTAGCCGACGTTCTGGCCGACCTCGGCGCCGATGGCTCTTCCGATCGGCTGCGCCACTACGAAGACGATCTGCTCGCCACGATGGCGTGCCACGGCTCGATCCGGGCGAATCGCAAGCTGACGCTCGCGGAAATGAACGCGCTGCTGCGCGAAATGGAGACCACCGAGAACGCCGGTCAGTGCAATCACGGACGACCGACGTTCGTGGTTGAAAGTCTGCGCGACCTCGATCAGCGGTTTCTGCGCGGAAGATAGCCGCGGACTTCAAAAGGAACGACGCGCGTGACGCACCCCGACGACGTCATCGTCACTCTGATGGGGCCTACCGCGTCGGGTAAAACCGAGCTCGCGATGCGTCTTGCCGACGTGTTGCCGATCGAGATCATCAGTGTCGACTCGGCAATGGTTTATCGCGAGATGAACATTGGAACGGCGAAACCGACACCCGAGGTGCTCGAACGCTACCCGCATCGGCTCATCGATCTGAAGGATCCGGCGGAGTCTTATTCCGCCGGAGAGTTCGTTGCCGACGCGCGCGCGTGCGTTGCGGCGGCGTTGAGCGCGGGCCGGCTGCCGCTGCTCGTCGGCGGCACGATGCTGTACTTCAAAGCGTTCAAGGGCGGCATGGCCGACCTGCCGGTGACGTCGAGCGAGGTTCGCGCCGAACTCGAGCGGCGTGCCCAACGCGAAGGGCTGGCCGCGCTTCACGAGGAATTGCAGCAGATCGATCCGGTGGCGGCCGCGGGCATCCATCCCAACAATCCGCAACGGCTGTTGCGGGCGCTCGAAGTGCACGCCGTGTCGGGCCAACCGATCTCGGAATTCTGGGCGCGGCAATCGAGCGGCGGCGTCGCGCAAGCGTTGGGTTGTCGTCTGCTCGAGTTCGCCATCGAACCGCCACGCGACGTGGTGAACGCGCGCATCGAACAACGCTTTGCGACGATGCTGAGCGCCGGCTTGCTCGATGAGGTGCGCGCATTGATGGCGCGTGGAGATCTGTCGCCGGAAAAGCCGTCGATGAGGGCGGTCGGATATCGGCAGGTGTGGCATTACCTCAGCGGCGAGATTGATCACGGCACCATGGTCGAGCGCGCGGTTGCGGCAACCCGTCAGCTGGCAAAACGACAACGCACGTGGTTGCGCAGTTGGTCAGGTAAAACCGTGCTGAACGACGCAACAGAGGCGGGCCCAATCTTGCAATATCTACGGGGTGACCGCATAGTACGGCGGTCCTGATAATGAAAAGACGGGTCCGCTCGTCGCCCATCGAATAAGAAGATCGAATAAGGGACGCAGGAGGTCGTGATGTCGAAAGGGCATTCCTTACAAGACCCTTATCTGAACACCTTGAGAAAAGAGCGTGTTCCCGTCTCGATCTATCTGGTGAACGGTATCAAGCTGCAAGGCCAGATCGAGTCGTTCGATCAGTTTGTGATTCTGCTGCGTAATTCGGTGAGTCAGATGGTGTACAAACATGCCGTCTCGACGGTGGTGCCGGCGCGCAACATCCGTCTGCCGAGTTCCTCGACAGGAGATGACGACGATGCGCCAGAAGGCCTGAGACGCATTGAACGGGCGGGTGCGTTCCGACGCGCCGCGCGCGCCATAACGGTAGTTCGCCTACCTTCACACACGGGCTCTCAGCCCGGTACCTGAGCCAAATACCCTAACGGTGCCGTATCTCGATCGATACGCGAGGCGGCATCGCGACTGAGCGATAACCGAATTGTTCTTTGACAGACCTGAATCCGGACAACGCGCGGTGCTCGTGCACGTGCGGTTTTCTCAACTCGAGGAGCAGGAAGAGATTGCCGAGTTCGAGGAACTCGTGCGCTCCGCCGACATCGAGCAGCTTGCCCTTCTGGTCGCACGCCGCAAACGTCCCGACGCGCGCTTGTTCATTGGCTCCGGAAAACTGGAAGAACTGCGCGCGCTGTTGACAGAACATGCGGCGGATCTGGTCGTGGTCGACCACGATCTGACGCCATCGCAACAGCGCAACATCGAGGAAGAACTGAAGTGCCGCGTGGTCACGCGCACCGAGTTGATCCTCTATATCTTCGGCGCGCGCGCACGAACGCACGAAGGTCAACTGCAGGTTGAACTGGCGCAGCTGCGCCACGCGGAGACACGGCTCGTGCGCGGCTGGACTCACCTCGACCGCCAGAAAGGGGGTATCGGCTTGCGGGGCGCCGGCGAAACGCAGATCGAACTCGACCAGCGCATCCTCTCCGACCGCGCGAAGGCGATCGACAAGCGTCTCGAAAAAGTTCGCAAGCAGCGCGAACAAGGGCGTCGAGCGCGACAGCGTGCCGACGTGCTGACGGTCGCGCTGGTGGGTTATACGAACGCGGGCAAGTCGACGTTGTTCAATGCCATGACGCAGGCGCAGGTGCTGGCGGAGGACCGCTTGTTCGCCACGCTCGATCCAACGCTGCGCAAGCTGGACCTCAACGGTCTCGGCGATGTCGTGCTAGCCGATACGGTCGGTTTCATCCGGCATCTGCCGCACAGCCTGGTCGAGGCGTTCAAAGCGACGCTGGTCGAAGTGGCACAGGCCGATCTGCTGATACACGTCATCGATGCAACCATGCACGGCGACGACGAGGAGCGCGCCAAGCAGGTGCGTGCGGTGCTCGCCGAGATCGGTGCCGACGAGCGTCCGATGCTCGAGGTGTACAACAAGATCGATAGGGTGAACGAGGCCGCGCGCATCGAACGCGGCGCGCACGGCGAGCCGATCGCGGTTTGGTTGAGTGCTCAACGCGGTGACGGCGTCGATTTACTGCGTGAGGCCATCACCGAACGGTTGGCCGTGGATAGTCCGCCGACGCGCGTTCGCCTGCTGCCGTCTGCTGGGAAAGCCCGTTCCTGGCTGTATCAACAAGGCGTCGTTCTGGATGAACAAGCGTCCGCTGACGGCGGCATGGAACTGACAGTTCGACTCAATCCGCAATCGTTGGCGCGACTCGCCGCGCAACCGGGTGTTTTGTTGCCAGGGTCACAGGGCGTACATAGAATCTCGCCCTCGCCCGGACCGTAACTAGAGGCTGATACGAATGGCATGGAATGAACCTGGGGGAAACAAAGACAAAGACCCCTGGGGCCAGAAGGGCGCGGATCAGGGTCCTCCTGATCTGGACGAAGCGTTTCGCAAGCTGCAGAGCCAACTCGCGGGGATTTTCGGCGGTCGCCCGGGAAATTCCGGTGGCGGTTCCGGTTCTGCATCGGTAAATCCACGCACGTTGTTGATCGTGCTGCTGGTTGCCGCGGTGATCTATGTACTGTCCGGCCTCTATCAGATCGACCAACAGGAACGCGGTGTCGTGTTCCGTTTCGGCGCGGTGAAGGACCAGGTCGTAATGCCGGGCTTGCACTGGTATCCGCGCTTCATCGATACCGTCGAGACCGTCAACGTCACGCGCGTCAACTCGATCAAGCACCAGGCGCTGATGCTGACGCAGGACGAGAACATCGTCGACGTCACGTTGACCGTTCAGTGGGTCATCGACAATCCGATCGATTTCGCAACCAAAGTGCGCGATCCGGAGAACAGCCTCGAAAACGCGGCAGAAAGCGCGCTGCGCCACGTCGTTGGCAGCACGCAGATGGACGATGTCATCACCGAAGGCCGCGCCGCCATTGCGGTCGAAGTCGGCGAACGTCTGCAGACTTATCTGAATCGTTATGGCACCGGCATTCTCGTCAGCAAAGCAAACATCGACCAGAGCGTGCCGCCGAAGCAGGTTCAGGATGCGTTCGACGATGTGCAGCGCGCGAAGGAAGACCAGCAACGCGTAATCAACGAAGCAACCGCGTATCGCGAAAGCGTCGTGCCGGAAGCGCGCGGCGATGCACAGAAAGAGGTGCTGCAGGCCGAGGCCTATCGCGATCAGGTCGTGGCGCGCGCCGAAGGTGAAACCCGGCGGTTCACGAAGTTGCTCACGGAATACCGGCTCGCGAAACCGGTCACGCGCGATCGGCTCTACATCGATGCGCTCGAGTCGGTGTTGTCGCGCACGACGAAAATTCTCGTCGACGTGAAGGGGTCGAACAACATGCTGTATCTGCCGCTCGACAAGCTGATGCAGCAGACGGCAACGCCGTTGGCGCCTCGCTACCGATGCCGCGAATACGCCGACAGTCGCCACACCTAACGACCGCGCTGCGACGCGGCGAACCAGCCGCTGACGGGGGCCGACATGAGAAATCTGGTGTTACTCGTCATTGGTGTGCTGGTGCTGCTGCTGGCGCTCGACGGTGTTTACGAAGTGAAGCAGACGGAACGTGCAGTGCTGCTGCGTTTTGGTGCGGTCGAACGCGCCGACGTGCAGCCGGGGCTGCATTTCAAATGGCCGATCGCCGACAGTGTCAAGATCACGGATGCGCGCGTGTTGACGCTCGATTCGCAGGCAGAGCGTTACTACACGCTCGAGAAGAAACCGCTGATCGTCGATTCGTTCGTGAAGTGGCGCGTCGCCGACGTCGCGACGTTCTACACGGCGACGTCCTTCGATGAGCGTCAGGCCGAACGACTGCTGTCGGAACGGGTCAATGAAGGTCTGCGCAACCAGATCAGCCGCCGCACGATGCACGAGGTCATTTCCGGTGCGCGCGACGAATTGATGAAGGAACTCACCGAGTCGCTCGACCAGTTCATGCGCCGCGACGTCGGCGTGGAAGTGCTCGACGTTCGGGTGAAACGGATCGATTTGCCGCCGGAAGTCAGCAGTGCGGTGTTCGATCGGATGAATTCCGAACGGCAGATTCTGGCGCGTCAGTTCCGCGCAACAGGTCGGGAACGGGCACTCGAAATCCGCGCTGACGCCGACCGACAAGTCGTAGTCATCGCGGCCGAAGCGTATCGGAAGGCGGAAGAAACGCGCGGCGAAGGCGACGCGAAATCGGCGGCGACCTATGCGGCGGCATTCAATCAGGATCCCGACTTCTTCCGCTTCTATCGCAGCATCAACGCCTACGTGAATGTATTCGCGGACGAAGTCCGATCATTGGTGCTCGATCCGTCGAGCGAGTTCTTCAGGTATCTGAAACAGAGCCAGGAATAGCGGTCGAGCGATTCGATGTGGAGCGAGTTGGCCGTGGCTTTGTGCATGGTGCTCGTCATCGAGGGGATTCTGCCGTTCCTGTCGCCGCGAAGATGGCGTTCGGTTGCGGCAATGGCAGGGCGGGTCGACGACGCGACCGTCCGTCTGCTGGGTCTGTCGAGCATGGTGGTCGGAGCGACGCTGCTGTATTTCGTGCGTTAGTCCGGACCGATAGAGCATTTGGGGACTTATTTGAATCGACACACCTGGCGTCTTCCTGACGGAATCGATGAGGTGCTGCCGCCCGACGCCTGGACGTTGGAGCAACTGCGCAGGCGCATGCTCGATCTGTTCGTTGCGTGGGGCTATCAGTACGTCGAGCCGCCGTTGGTGGAATTTCTCGACTCGCTGCTCGTCGGTTCCGGCAACGATCTCGAACTGCAGACGTTCCGGATGGTCGATCAACGCAGCGGCCGCATGCTCGGCATTCGCGCCGACATGACATCTCAGGCGGCGCGTATCGATGCAGCCAGCCTGCGCGGCGACGGCCCTCGACGACTCTGCTATGCCGGCACCGTGGTGCACGCGAATCCACCGGGCGTGCTCGAGTCGCGCGTGCGTACTGCTGGCCGGCGCCGAGTTGTTCGGCGCGAACGATGCCGAGGCAGATGCGGAAGTGGTGGCGTTGATGGTCGATGCGCTGCACTGCGCCGGCATCGATGAACCCGTCATCGAGCTTGGCCACGTCGGCATCTTCCGCAGCCTGGCCGCCGCGGGGAAATTCGACAGCGCGCGCGAAGCAGCGTTGTTCTTACGCGCTGCAACGCAAAGCGAAGCCCGATCTCGAAGAATTGTTGGCGGGCTCGGTGCCGCGCAAGGATCGCCGCGGCGATTCTCGAACTACCCGATCTGCTCGGCGGCGTCGCCATGTGCTCGATCGCGCGCGGCTGAACGCTTCAAGGGACAGTCGTCCGGCGTGCTCGAAGCGCTCGACGAGTTGCAGGAGTTGGCGCAAACGGTGGCGCAGCGGTGCGAGCACGTGAAGTTGCGCTTCGATCTGTGCGAACTGACCGGTTACGGCTATCACACCGGCGCGGTATTCGCCGCGTACAGTGAGAATTTCGGCCGCGCGGTTGCGCGCGGCGGCCGCTACGATGGCGTCGGCGTGTCGTTTGGTCGCGCGCGTCCGGCGACCGGATTCGATGTCAATCTGAAGCGGTTGCTGCGATCGTCCGACGCACGCACCGCGAGGCGCTGTTTGGGCGCCCGGCCTTCGTTGGGTGCCGGCGAAGCGACGCGACGCGTTGTTGCGCGCGATTCGCGAGCGGCGCGAAGCGGGTGAGCGAGTGGTAGGCGCATTGAGCGAGAAGGAAACGCCCGCGGACGAGTGCGATCGCGAATTCGTGTGGCAGAAAGATGCATGGCGGGTTCAAACCCTGAAACGGCGATGAACGGTGAGGAAGGCGGGATGAGCGATGGGTAAGCAACGTAGTCGTGATCGGCACCCAGTGGGGTGACGAAGGCAAAGGCAAGATCGTCGATCTGCTCACCGAAAACGTCGCGGCGGTGGTGCGCTTTCAGGGCGGCCACAATGCCGGACACACGCTCGTCATCGACGGCGTCAAAACGATCCTGCATCTGATTCCGTCGGGCATTCTGCGGCCGAACGTGCAGTGTCTGATCGGCAACGGCGTGGTGCTCGCGCCGCACGCGCTGATGACCGAAATCTCGAAGCTCGAAGGCGAAAGGCGTGCCGGTGCGCGAACGGTTGCGCATCAGCCCGGCGTGTCAGCTGATTCTGCCGTACCACGCGGCGCTCGACCTCGCGCGCGAGAACCAGCGCGGCGAACAGAAGATCGGCACCACCGGCCGCGGCATCGGCCCGGCGTACGAAGACAAGGCGGCGCGACGCGGCGTGCGTCTCGGCGACCTGTTCTACCTGCAGGAGTTCGCCGCGAAGCTGGCGGAAGTGATGGACTACCACAACTTCGTGCTCGCCAACTACTACAAGGTCAAAACCGTCGACTTCCAGCAGACGCTCGACGAGACGCTGCAGATCGCCGAGCAGATCCGCCCGATGGTGGCGGACATCATTCCGATCCTGCACGGCCTGCGGAAGTCCGGCGCCAACCTGCTGTTCGAAGGGGCGCAAGGCGCGCTGCTCGACATCGACCTCGGCACCTATCCGTTTGTGACGTCGTCGAACACGACCGCGGGCGGAACCGCGGTGGGCAGCGGCTTCGGTCCGCGTTATCTCGACTACATCCTCGGCATCACCAAGGCGTACTCGACGCGCGTCGGCTCCGGGCCGTTTCCCACCGAACTGTTCGATGACGTCGGCAAGCGGCTCGCGAGTCGCGGTGCGCGAATTCGGCTCAACCACCGGACGGCGCGCGCCGCTGCGGCTGGTTCGACGCGGTCGCGCTGCGCCACGCCGCGCAGATCAACAGCATCTCCGGCTTGTGCATCACCAAGCTCGACGTGCTCGACGGCCTCGAGACGCTGCGCATCTGCGTCGACTACGAAGGCCCCGACGGCGAAGCAGGCCAGGTGCGCTTCGGCAGCGAGTACTACTCCGGCGTGAAGGCCGGTCTACGAAGAACTGCCGGGCTGGCAGGAGTCGACGCTCGGCATCCAGCGCCTCGAAGAGCTGCCGGTGAACGCGCGCAACTATCTGCGGCGGATCGAAGAAACGGTCGGGCACGCCGATCGACATGATCTCGACCGGCCCCGATCGCGACGAAACGATCGTGCTGCGCGATCCGTTCGCGCGCTAGACTCGCGCACTCACCCGCATCCAGGCTCCGCATGCTCGACCCGAAACTACTGGAAATTCTCGTGTGCCCGGTGACGAAGGCGTCGCTGGTCTACAAACGCCGAGCAACGACGAACTGTGGTGCCGCGCCAGCGGACTGGCCTACCCGGTCCGCGACGGCATTCCGGTGATGCTCGAACAGGAAGCCCGACAACTCACCGCCGAAGAACGTTCGAGCCTTTCCAGCTAGCGGGACAGGGTTTCCATTCACGCCGGCGTGCCACCTGGCCCGTCGTATGTCGTGCCTGATGCGCGCGAAGCGCGCGTTCATCCTCACTCCCTCAAGAACGAAGGCGCGACCTCGAAGCATGAAGGTGATGGCGGATCGGTGTGGAGGGGCATGTCGCGGCCATGGATGGCCGCGCCTTAAGCGCCCTGTCAATTCACAACAGACAGGATGGCTCGAGCGGCCCCGGAACACCGATCAGCCGTCACCACCCGATCAACGGATTAGCGCCGCATGTACCGGTGCACAAACACGTAATACATCCCCACCAACACCGCGCCCGCGCCGATCAACCATAACGAGATGCGTGACAAGCTGCCTTCCATCAGCGCTTCGTCCTGTCCCGCCGTTACGCCCGCCCAGCACAACACCGTGCACCAGATGGCGGAGCCGACCAGCGTTGCAAGCGAGTACCAGCCGTAGTGCATCCGCACTATGCCCGCAGGCAGACCGATGAGGTGGCGGATCACCGGCAATAGTCTCGAGATGAATACGCCCGGCGCGCCGAAGCGATCGGACCACGCTTCCGCGGCTTCGATCTTCTGTTGGGGCAGCAACAGGTAGCGTCCGTATTTCATGAGCAGAGGTCGGCCGAGCAATCGGGCGCCCCAGTACATCACCGTCGCACCCACCCACGAACCGAGGGTTCCGGCAATCACGATGCCGGTCAGCGTCATGGTGCCGGTGGTGTAGGCGAGGTGCGCGGCCGGCGGAATCACCACTTCACTCGGCAGCGGCACGATCGAACTTTCGAGCGCCATCAGTCCGGCGACGAGCGGATAGCCCCCTGATTCGAGCGCGCCGAGATACCAGTCGAGGAATTGTTGGAGCATGCAGGTACGCCGTCAGACTTCGTGCGCAACGGACGGCGGTATGCTCTTCGGTCTGCGCGCAAACAGCTTCTTGAACACGTGCGGCAGCGCCAGCATTGCCGGTGTGCACACCAGAGTGAGCACCGTTGCAAACGTGAGACCCCACACGATCGCTTGCGACAGCGGTACCCAGAACAACGACATCTGGCTGCCGAAAATGATGCTGCGGTTGACGAAGTCCACCGACATGTTGAACGCCATCGGCAGCAGTCCGAGGATCGTGACGATCGTCGTCAGCAATACCGGTCGCACCCGTTGCGCGCCGGCGCGAACGATCAGCGAGACATAGTCGAGTTCAGGATGCTCGCGGCGCAGATGGTTGTATGAACTCAGCAGGATGATGTTGTGGTTCACGACGATACCCGCCAGCGACACCACGCCCACGCCGGTGAGAATCGCGCTGAAAGGTTTGCCCATGATGACCAAGCCCAACAACACGCCGGCCGTCGACATCACCACTGCGGAGACGATCAGGAACGCCTGATACAGGCTGTTGAACTGGCCCACGAGCATTACGAACATCAGCAACACCGCAAGAAGGAACGCGACCGCAATGAACTGCATCGATTCGGACTGCTCTTCGTTCGCGCCCTTGAATTCGACGCGCAATGCAGGGTCCCACTGCTGTGCAGCAATCCACGTCCGCATTTCCTTGACCTTGTTGTCGGCGAGCACGCCTTTCACCACATCGGCGCGGATGTACTGAACGGGCATGCCGTCGATGCGCTCGAAGGTGTCTACCTTGGGTCCGGGCACGCGCTTCACAAAACTGGAAATCGGCACCAGACCGTTGCGCGTGTTGATCTTGATGGCGTCGAGCGCGAGCAGGCCGCGGTCGGCGATGGGATGGCGAACGCGAATGTCCACTTCGTCGAGCGCGCCGTCGGGACGGTATTCGCCGACCTTCAGCCCGTTAGTAACGAGCTGCACCGCCATACCTACTTGCGATACGTCGGCGCCAAACAACGCCGCTTGGGCGCGATCGACTTCAAGTCTCCATTCGATGCCCGGCATCGAGCGCGTGTCGTCGATATCGCGAAGCCCTTTTACGTGTGTGTCCATGTATTCGCGCACGCGGGCGACGGCCGGTGCGAGCAGAGTGCGATCGCGCGATCGGAACTCGAGCTCGATCGGTTTTCCTATACGCGGGCCTTGCTCCATCGCTTGCACTTCGACCGAGACACCTGCCAACGACGCCGTTCGGGTGCGAATCTCCTCCAGAATCGCCGAGCTGGGTCGATCGCGTTCGTTTTCGCTGACCACTTCGACGAACATCTGGCCGATACGGTCGAGCCCGCGGCGCGTATCGCCGGACACCGTCGTCCACGTGTTCACACTTTCGAGGCCGCGTACTTCGAGAACGCGTGCTTCCACCTCGTTGACGAGCTGGCTGATCTGATCGGCGGCGAGGTTGCCGCGCGACTTGATCAGGATCGATGCGAACTGCGTTTCGCCTTCGTTGAAGAACACCATGCCCTTGCCGTATTTGCCGTAGAGCATGAACGAGCCGATCAGCGTCGCGACCATGAGCACAACCGTCAGCGGCGCCCAGTGCACCGCGGCACGGGCCATTCGGGCATAGGCACCGAGCAGCGTACGCAACTTGGTCGGATCGCCTTCCTCGAGTTCGCGCAGCGACTCGGTGCTCTGGTGATCCACAGCGCCGGCTTTGCCGAACAACGCGCCGAGACACGGGCAGATGATCAGCGCGTAAAACAGCGAACCGGCGAGCGATGCAAACACCGTCACCGGCAGATAGCGCATGAACTTTCCGGAGATGCCGGGCCAGAACATCAGCGGCAGGAATGCGGCGAGCGTTGCGCCGGTGGAAGTAACCACGGGCCAGAACATGCGCTTTGCCGCGAGCGTATAGGCCGATTGCCTGTCAAAACCCTCGACCAGCTTGCGATCTGCGTATTCGGTGACGACGATCGCGCCGTCGACCACGAGTCCGAGCCCGAGCAGCAATCCGAACATCACCATGAAGTTGTAGGTGTAGCCGATCAGATAGATCGCGGTCAGCGCGACCAGGAACGATACGGGCACCGACAGCGCGACGATGATGCCGCTGCGCACGCCCATCGACGCGACCACCACGATCATCACGAGCGCGAGTGCGGTGACGATGTTGCCTTGCAGTTCCGTCACCTGCTCCTGAGCGAACGGCGCCTGGTCCTGCGTGTAGAGAATCTGCACGCTGCTCGGGATATGCGGGCGGGCGGCTTCGACCACGGCGCGCACCTTCGCCACCGTGTCGATGATGTTCGCATTCGTGCGCTTGCTGACGTTCAGCGAGATCGCCGGCTTGCCGTTCACACGCGCGTAGCTGACGCGGTCTTTGAAAGTCGGACGGATCTGCGCGACGTCGCTCAGGGTCACCACGGTGTCGCCGTCAGCCTTCACCGGAATGTCGAAGATGTCCTGCGCCTGCTCGATGACGCTCGGTACTTTCACCGCGAAGCGACCTTCGCCGGTGTCGAGCGCGCCGGCCGGAATCAAACGGTTGTTGTTGACGATGTTCGTCCACAACTGTTCGTTGGAAATCTGGTAGCTCTCGAGTGCCGCGGGATCTATCAGCGCCTCGAGCACTTCCTCGCGCTGACCGTTCAACTCTGCCGACAACACCTGTGGAATCGCTTCGATGTCGTCGCGCAGCTGAACGGCGGTGTTGTACAAGACGCGTTCCGGTACGTCTTCGCCGAGCAGGTTCACCTGGATGATCGGAAAGTCGTTGGTGTTCTGTTCCTGAACGATCGGCTCTTCGGCGGTGCTCGGGATCTTTGCTTTTGCGCGATCAACCGCGTCGCGCACGTCGATGGACGCCTTCTGCAGCGGATAGTCGGCGTTGAACTCGATCACCAGCGTGCCGGCACCCTCGGACGCATACGACGTCAGTTCCTTGATGCCCTCGATGGAGCGCATCTCGGTTTCCATCGGCATCACCAGCAGGCGCTCGGAATCTTCCGGCGAGATGCCTTCGTGCGGGATCGTCACGACGAAGAACGGCACTTCGATGTGCGGTTCCGACTCGACGAGGATCGCCTTGTCCGCCGCGATGCCGGCGATGACCACCATCGCGAGAATCAGCAGCGTGGTGCGCGAACGTTGGATCGCGGCATCAATGATTGCGTACATCGTAGGATCTCGCGGGGAGGCTCGGTGAAGGATTTGGTTGGCGGCGGCTAGTTTATGCCGGCCGCTAGTTTATGTGGGCCTGCAGTTTATGCGGGAAGAGGCGCGACGTGCGATTGTCCGGGACGCGGCCGTGCGGTTACGCTGCCGTTCCTCGCTGTACCGTAGAGCTTTTCGGCATGTACCAATCCGACGGGCGGGTCCGCTGGCCCGTCAAGTTGTGGTACGCAGCTGGCCAGACAGGTCAATCCGTTACCGACTTCGGTTTCGGCACGCTGTTGTTCATCTATTACAACCAGGTGCTCGGACTCTCGGGGTCGTACACCGGGCTCGGCGTTGCAGTCGCACTCTTCTTCGACGCGCTGGTCGACCCGGCGGTGGGTTCCTGGTCCGACGGCTTCCAGTCGAAGAAGTGGGGCCGCCGGCATCTATTCATGGCGGCTGCCATCGTGCCGCTCGGGCTGGTGTTCTTCGGTCTCTTCTGGCCGCCCGAAGGCCTGTCGCAGATGCAGCTGTTCATGTGGTTCACGCTGTTCAGCATATTGGTGCGCACGGCGCTGACGTTCTTCAACGTGCCGTTCCTGTCGCTTGGCGCGGAGTTGTCGCAGGACTATTCGGAGCGCACGCAGATCGTCGCGGTGCGTATCGCGATCGGCGCGTTCTCCATCCTCACGGTCACCGCCGTCGGCTGGAATTTCTTCTTCGTCGGAACGCCACAGGATCCCACGCCGCAACTGACGCGCGCGCCGTATTTCGACTACGCGATCGCCTCCGCGGTGCTGATGATGGTGGTGCTCACGGCGTCTACGATGTACACCGCGCGTTCGATTCCGCACTTGGCCGGCTCGCGCCAGAAGCCGCGCCCGTTCGGCGTACGGCAGGTCTACCGGGATCTGTTCGAAGCGCTCGGCAACAGTTCGTTCCGCGTGCTGTTCTTCGGCACGTTGATCTATTTCATCTACGCCGGCACGCAAGGTGCGCTGTGGATGCACCTGATGACGTTCTACTGGCAGCTGGATACAAAGGGTATTCAATGGATCCAGTACGCCGGCCTCATCGGCGCGATTTGCGGCATACCGCTCGCGCCACAGTTCAACCGTTGGTTCGACAAGAAGTGGACGGTGATCGTCGGTGTTTCGGTCAGCGCGCTTTGTGACACGGTACCGGTTCTGCTGAAGCTGTTCGACCTCATGCCTGCAAACCACGCCGCGCTCGTGCCCATTCTCATCGGCCTTTCGAGCCTCGGTTCGTTCTTCGGCGTGCAGGCTTCCATCACGGTGGGTTCGATGATGGGCGACGTCGCCGACGAACACGAACTGAAGCACGGCACGCGGCAGGAAGGCGTGTATTTCGGCTCGTACAGCTTCTCGCAGAAATGCACCGGTGCGCTCGGCAACTTCATCGCCGGTGTTGCGATCGATCTGATCGGGCTGAATCCGAATTCGAAAGTCGGCGAGGTTCCGCAAGACGTTCTGAATCACTTCGGCGCGTCGTACGGACTGATTGCGCTGTTGATCGTGGGGGCGATATGGGTTTTCCTGCCGTACTCGCTGAACAGCAGAAGGCACGCGCAAGTGCTCGTGGAACTCGCCAGGCGGCGTCCGGCGGACGCCGAGTCGGTGCCCGGCATGCCGGTGCCGGATACTGCAACGCCGGCGCCGGTGCCTGGCGGATAGATCGAAGAGGAGTTGATGATGCAACGCGGTGTGCTGATATCCACTGAACAATTCAACCCGGCCGCGCTGGTGGACTTCGCCAAAGCGCTCGATGCGCGCGGCTACGACAGCCTGTGGCTGCCGGAACTGTTCGGCCGCGAACCGATCGCGACTGCGGGATATCTCTTGGGCAAAACCGAACGTATCGCAATTGCCACCGGCATCGCGAACGTGTACGTGCGCGACGCGCATGCAATGGCACAGGCGCGTCACACGCTGGCGGAATTGTCGGGCGGACGCTTCATGCTCGGTCTCGGTGTATCGAACGCGGGACTCAACACGTCGCGCGGCCACACGTGGCAATCACCGTTGAAGAAAATGACCGCGTTTCTCGACGCACTCGACAAAGTTGAAGTCGCAGCACCGGCAGCACCGCGTTGCCCCACCTACATCGCCGCGCACGGACCGCAGCTGCAAACGCTCGGTGCAAAACGCACCGATGGCGTGATCACGTATCTGATGACGCCGCAGCCACGCGCAGCAGACGCGCGAAAGAATCGGCGGCAGCGCAGCGCTCAGCGTCGTCGCAATGTTCCTTGCCGAACAGGATCCAACAGTCGCACGTGCCAAGGCCCGCTCGGCGCTGAAGATGTATGTGCGCCTCGACTACTACCACCGCGAGTGGCGCAAGCTCGGTTTCGTTGATGCCGACTTCGCAGACGGCGGCAGCGATCGACTGATCGATACCCTGGTTGCATGGGGCGACGACACTGCGCTGCGCACGCGCATTGCGGCATTCGAAACTGCCGGCGCGACGCGTGTAATCGTGATGCCGCTCGCCATTCAGTCGAAACAGGGTCTCGATCTGCGCGTGCTCGACGCACTCGCACCGGCGCACGCGTAGCGCTCAATTGTTCTTCTGGGTGCTCTTCGCCGCCGCGAGTTGCGCCGGAACGAATTGCTCCATCACGGCCTTGTCGAGCTGATCGAACGGCAGCAATCCCTGGCTCAGCAGAAAATCGTGATACGCGTGTACATCGAATCGGCCGGGTAGCGCGAGCTCGGCGCGCATGCGCAGCGCGTTGAGGCGCGAGTAGCCGTAGAAGTACGACGTGGCCTGGCCGGGTGCGTTGAACGTGTAGCGATCGATTTCCTGTTTCGCCATCGGCTCGGATAACTGCACTTCGTCTTGCAGGAAACGCTGCGCGGCATCCGGTTCGAGCAAGCCGAGGTTCAGCATCGGATCGAGAAACGCGCGCGCCTCTCTCACCATCCGCATCTGCAATGCGCCGAGTTGCCCTTCAGGCGGCAGGTACTGCTTCATCGCGGCTTCCGCATACAGCGCCCAACCTTCCACGTTGGCGCTGTTGAACGCATACACCACGCGGGCCGTCGACACGCCTTGTTCGATCATCGCAGCGAACTGCAATTCATGGCCGGGACGCGCTTCGTGCGCGGTGAGCGTCCACGCGATCGCGGCGTAGTTGAAGTCGTCCATCGGTGCGTCGGCGCTTGCATTGGGGTTCGACGTTGGCAGAACGAATTGCGCAGGTTCGCCCGTGTTACCGACGAGCCGGGGCGGATCGAGGCGCGGCGCGGGCGTTGCAGCGGATTCCGCTTCCGTTGCGAGACGGATGGCGGCGTCGCGTTGCGGCAGCGTCACGATGCCTTCGCGCCGAACGATGTCTTCGATGTGGTGCAAAACCTGCGCGTAGGTCTCGAGCAGGCGATCGTTCGGAATGGTCTCCTTCTTCAGTGCCTGTATGACGCTCTTGTAGTTGGTGTCTTTCCATCCGCGTGCGGCCGCCACTTGCGCTGCGAGAACAGTCATCTCGTCGCGCGTCTGCAGATAGTCGGCGAGTGCCGCGTCCATCAACACCTGTGGATCGATGTCCACCCCGTAGTTCTGCAATGCGTCTGCGTAGAGTTCGCGCGGCAGCCGGTTGCTCTCTCTGGCGCGGGGCAACACCACGGTTCGAAGCCACTCGCCATAGCTGTCGAACTGCTTGCGCAGCGTTGCATAGTCGGCCTGCCACCCGTCGAGTCCGCTCGCCGTCAGCAACTCGCCGATGCCGTCGAGGTAACGGTTCTGGTTGTCGAGATACTGTTTCGCTTGAACGATCCACGGCCCGAGCAATGCGGCGTTGCCGGCTTGTTCTTCGAAGCGCGCTTGAGCTAGCACGGTGATCGGCGTGTAGCCTTCTTCAGCGCCAACATATCGACGAAGGCGCGTCACCGCCGCCTGTTGGCGATCCTTCGCTACACGATCGTCTAGTAGCGTGCGAAACCCCTGGAACACCGACTGCGCCAGATCGAAGAACGGCAACAGATATTTGCGGGTAAGCTCGGACGTTCTGCGCTGGTCGCGTGCGGCATCGATGAGGATGTCGAGATCCTGTCGCACCCGGGGGTCGGTGGCGGCCGCGCGTAACGCTTCGAGTTGCCGTTCCACGGCAGTCACGTCCGCTTCGAAGCGTTCGCTGTTGCGAGGCCCCAGGTCGATGATCTCGGCGTCGTGACCTTCCACCCCGAGCGAGGCGGTCGACTCCGGGTTGTAGCGCGCGTTCACCTCGAGCAGCAGTTGCGCGTTGCGGTTGCTCTCCGCGATCCAATCGTTCGACGCCGCGAACGAAGTGGCTGAGGACGCGATCGCGAGCAGAAACAGTAGGGTACGAATCATGAGGGGAATCCCTGCGTATCCTGGGTAAGCGTCGACGGAATATGATCGCCCATCCGGATCATTGGAGCACGACATGACCGAAGACGCTTTGGAACTCGGCACCATCAAACGCGCGCGCGGCTGCTTCGAAGCACGCCTCGAACGATTCCTCGAGCACGATCAGAAGACGGTTTGGGCGATGCTCACCGACCCCGCGAAGCTGCCCGAATGGCTGGCGCCGGGCGAGCTGTCGTCGAAGCAGGGTGGCCCCGCGAAGCTCAACTTCCCGGAAAGCGGCACGATCATCGACAGCCGCGTCAGCGCGATCGAAGCGCCGCGACTGATCGAATATTCATGGAGCGGCCCGGGTGAACCGGAACGGCCGGTGCGTTGGGAGACAACACCGGAAGACGGCGGCACGCGTCTTACGCTGACGCTGCGCATTCCCGAGACCGAAGACATCGCCCGATCGTGCGCGGGTTGGGAAGCCCACCTGCAGATGCTGCTGGCGGCGATCGAAGGCGTGCCTATCAAGTTTCCGTTCGACCGCTTCAAAGCGACGCGGGAGTCGTACAAGGCGCTCGTCGCAGCAGGCGGTTGATCGCAGACGGAGCGCGCCGTTGGGGGCGAGGTCTACTCGCGTCCGGGCGGCGCCGCGCTAGTGGTGAAACTCGTGAAACGGACGGCGTGCAGGTCGTTGAAGGTGCCGTAGAACAGCGTGGTCGGTACGGAACGCAGTCTTCGAGGGTAGTTGCCACTACAATCGAACGTCATTCATCAAAACGTAATCACAGAGAAGGACTCATGGCCGCAAACACAGCCGACGAACGTATGCACCCGGTTCGCGACGAACCGGCCTGGAGCGAGAGCTACTACTTCAACTTCGTCGATCCCGACTCGAAGGTCGCCATGTTCACGCGCATGGGTTTTCGTCCCGGTGATGGCTGGGCCGACGGACTGCACGCGGTGTATCTCGGCGGCGACCGTGTTGCGTTCACGTACGGTCGTCGCACCATCGAACGCGGACCTTTCGCAGTACGACGGCAATCTCGCGGTGGGCGGCTTGCGCATCGACTGTGTGGAACCGTTCGGCCTGTGGCGCGTGGCGTACTCCGGGCCCGCGCAGGACATCGCCGATGCGGCGATTCTGCTCGAGCGCAGCAAGCTGCGGCCGGAAGGCTGGTATCGCGACGCGCAACTCGACATGTCCGTCGACTTCCGTGCGCTCACCGAACCGCACTACGCAGCATCGGGGTCGCGCGGTCACTTCGAGCAGACGGGCGAGGTGAGGGGCGAGATCAGCATCGGCGGGCGAACGACACAGGTAACCGGCTTCGGCGTTCGCGACAAGTCGTGGGGCCCGCGCGACTGGGGTGCGGCGGCGCCGGCACAACCCGTTGGCGCCTCTACGAAACCGTCAGGCCCCGCACCGTTCGTCAATTGGTTCTCGATGAACTTCGGCAGTGAACTCGCGCTCGGCGGTTCGTGCGGACGAGCGGCCGACGGCGTCATGCGCGGTGCCGGCTGGATACATCACGACGGACGCACCGAAGACCTGCACGACGTCGTCATCGAAAGCGAATACAAGCCGAACTCGATTCTGCATCGCGCGGTGCGGCTCACCGGACGCGCGGCGAGCGGTCGCAAGGTCACCATCGACGGCCGCGTGCTGACCGTGTGCCCCACCAAGATTCCGATGCCCGGCGGCGCGACGTTCGTCAATGAAGGGCTCGCCGAGTTTCGTTGCGACGGCCTGACCGGTTACGGCATCAGCGAACACTGGCACCGGGTAACCGGCGCCGGCTGAGCGCTCGCGGACCGGCTGCAGTTACGGCCGGACGCTGCGCAGGTAGTCGTTCAGGAACGTTCCGTTCGGGTCGATCGCGTCGCGCGCTTTCCACCATTCGCGCCAGCGTGGATGGCGCTGCGACAACGTTGCGCCGTCGAGATAGTTCACCTTCCCCCAATGCGGGCGGCCGTTGTATGCGTTGAAGATCTCCTCGCACTCGCGGAAGTAAGGTTCGTCGTCGAGATTCACGTCCTGGTGCACGGAGATGGTCACGGTCGGCCGTTCGTACGCGGTCGACATCCATATGTCGTCGGCCGCGAGCGTTCGATATTCGACCGGCCATTTGAGGTCGGGAAACCGTTTATGGATCAGCGCGCGAATTTCGTTCATGCACGCAGGACCGTCTTCCGCCGGCACGCTGTATTCCATTTCGGTGTGCAACGTGGGGCGATGGTTGGAAAGCACCTCGTAGCTCCACGCGCAGCGCGAACCTTCTTCGGCGAGCGGATACACCGCTCGGCGGTCGTCGTGTCGGTTGCCTTCGCGACGCAAACGTCGGTGTGCGGATACCAGAAGAATTCGAAGTGGCGCGTCTGTTCGATCAGCGAATCGAGGTTCGGCATCAGTGATTCGTACTGTTCCGACCAGCCGCGTTCCTGCAGACGATACGAGTCGGCCAGCTGCAGTTGCAGTTGCGTCACCACGCCGAACGCACCGAGATTCAGCCGCGCGGCGCGGAACAACTCCGCGTTCTGTTGCACGTTGCATTCGACGATGTCGCCCGAGGCTGCGACGAGACGAATACCTGTAACCGAGGCCGTCAGGTTCTGTAGCGCGCGACCCGTGCCGTGCGTGCCGGTTGCTACTGCACCTGCGATCGCTTGCCGATCGATGTCACCCTGATTGCGCAGGCTGAGACCCTGATCGTGCAGCGCGCGGCCGAGCGCGTAGATGCGCGTGCCGGACCACACCCACGCGCGCTTCGTGGCGGCGTCGGTGCTTACCACGCCTGCCAGTCCCGATGCGTCGATGATCACGCCATCGCTGAGCACGAGCGGCGCATGGCTGTGCCCCGCACCTGCGACACGAACGGACTGTCGGGATGCAACCGCCGCGCGCACGATTGCGGCGGTATCGGCTTCGCTGCGAATGAAGTGCAACGCCGCCGGTTTCGAACGTTGGCGTCCCGACCAGTTCTTCCACGAAGCCATGGGCAATCCCCCTGTATCCGGCAAAGATGTGTCCGGCAAAAGCGAGCACGCTTGCATCGAACGGCGATGTCGTCAACCGGCGCCAGCGTAAGCGATACTCGCCTGCCGCGTGTGCATGAGTGTTTCACCATGAATCTGGACCGCGTCACCACCGGCAACGACGTGCCGCACGAGATCAACGTCGTGATCGAAATTCCGATGAACTCGGACCCGATCAAGTACGAACTCGACAAGCAAACCGGTGCGATGTTCGTCGACCGGTTCGTGTCCACCTCGATGCACTATCCGTGCAACTACGGTTACATCCCGCATACGCTCGCCGATGACGGTGACCCGGTGGACGTGCTCGTGGTAACACCGTTTCCTGTGGTGCCCGGTGTGGTGGTTCGCTGCCGGCCGGTCGGAATGCTCGAGGTGACCGACGAAGAAGGCGTCGATACCAAGTTGCTGGCGGTGCCCATCGAAAAACTGTCGCCGCTGTATCGCAATGTGAAGTCGCCGCAGGATTTCGCGCCGCTCGTGCTCGATCAGATCCAGCACTTCTTCGCCCACTACAAGGATCTGGAGCCCGGGAAATGGGTCCGTGTTGAAGGGTGGAAAGACGCGGACGCCGCGAAGGAAGAAATTCTGCTGAGCGTCGCGCGTTATGCGCGCGCCGATCCCAAGCCGGTTTACTGATCGCTTTCGATTTCATCGCGGTGTCGAAAGCGCGGGTCGCGCAGCGACTACTCGCGCACCTTACCGGAGAAATCGAATGAAACTCTACGGAACCCCGCCCACGCGCGCGCTGCGCGTGTTGTGGCTGCTGAACGAACTCGACGTCGACTGCGAAGTGGTCACCGTCGACATGGGTATCGGCGAACATCAGGGCGATGCATTTCGGAAACTGAATCCCGCCGGCAAGTTACCCGCGCTGGTCGACGGCGATCTCGTGCTGACCGAGTCATCCGCGATTCAGCTGTATCTCGCCGAGAAATATCCGGAGCGCGGCTTCATCCCGAGTGCACTCGCGGAGCGCGCCGAGATGTACCGCTGGATCTTCTTCCTGGTTACCGAGATAGAAGCGCCGCTATGGCGCATGGCGTTGCACTCGCGGATCTATCCGGAGAGCGAGCGCGACGAGCGGGAAATGTCGCGCGCAGAACGCGACGGCAAGAGCATGGCCGCGGTACTGGAACAACACATGCGCGAACGCGAATTCGTGGTCGGCGATCGCGTTACCGTTGCCGACTTCAACGCCGCGTACACGCTCGACTGGGCGAACGAAGCAGGCTTGTTGTGCGAAGCCCCGGCGCTGCGCGCGTACGTGAAGCGGATGTACGCGCGCCCGCGCGCGCCGATGACGATCGCGGAAGGTTTCGCGCGACTTCAGCTCTTGCCGTAGTCGAGGCCGTACCAGCGTTCCGGCTTCATGGTAATGACGACGGCTTCGTCGCCTTCCATCGCGCTTGCCAGCAATTGATCGCCGGCTTCTTTGCCGAGGTAGCGATGACATAGCGGCCGCGCGTCCGCTTCGAGATCGCGCGGCCGATAGCCGATCACCGACCCTTGCACCGTGACATAGGCCGGCGGGCGCTGTTCACTTTGCACGCACAGCGTGAACGCGCCGGCGGCCTTGATCAGTTTCAGCTTGCGCGAATCGGGCGCAACGTGAAGCTCGACGTTGCCTTCGGCCGTTACGAGATACCAGATCGGCGACGATTGCGGCGGATGGCCGGGATCGTCGACGCTGACGATCGCAATGTGCACGCCGCGCAGGAACGCCTCGCGCTCGGCCCGCGTGGTTCTGTGTAACGTATCCGCCATTGATCGAATCCTCCTCGGAGTTCAGGTCAGACGATGCGTCCATTACGCGCGGCGGTGTATTCGCCGTCGCGCAGTGCCACCTCGCCGTTGACGATCACGGCGCGATATCCGGTAGCACGACGCACGTAGCGGCGCGCTTCGCCCGGGAAGTCGTCGACCAGTTCTTCGGCGCCGCACGCGAGCCGATCGAGGTCGAACAGCACGAGGTCGGCGGCTTTGCCTACTTCCAGCGTGCCGCGATCCCGTATGCCCCAGTCGGCGGCCACTTCGCCGGTCATCCGGTGCAGCGCGCGTTCGAGCGTGAGATGTCCGGTGTCGCGCACGTAGTGCTCGAGCATGTGAGTGGTATCGCCCGTTCCGCAGAACTGCGTGATGTGCGCGCCCGCATCGGAGGCGCCGAAATGACACAGTGGGTGTTCGATCAGACGCGCCACCGCGGCCTTGTCGGCGTTGATGACGTTCTTCAGTTGGAACTCGTATCGAGACCGTCTTCGAGCGACAGGTCGAGGATCACTTCGCCGAGTTCCTTGCCCTCGGTCTGCGCGATCTCGGCGAGATAGCGGCCGCGATACCGTTCGTTGTTCGGCGACTTCACCTTGCCGACCGACAGGAACGGCAATGCGCCGCTCATACCTTGTGCGTTCTTCATCTCCGCAACGAGGGTGGTGCGGGTATCCGCATTGCCGAACATGCCGGCGCGATCCTTCAGCGGCATGTCCATGATTTTCTTCCAGCTGGGAAGTGCGTACAGCAACATGCTGGTTTCGGACAAACGCATGTTCAGATCGAAGCAGCGCGGCATTACCTGGCCGAACACGCGCGCGCCGCGCTTCTGTTGCGCTTCCAGCGCCTCGATGATTTCGTTGGCGTTGGGCGATGTCGGTGACGAGAGCACCGGCTGCAACGAGCAAGGAATGCCCGCGGCGAGGCTGATGTCGCCCAATTCGCGAATGTTGTCGAGTTCCTGTTTCAGATCGGGGAAGTACGGCACCACCTGCCACATGCCGCGGCCGCTCTTCGCCATCGCTTTGCACAGCGCGATCTTTTCGCGCAGGTCGGCATATCGACTCGGCACGGGCTGCATGTTCTCGTCGATGTCGACGTACGACGACGACATGCCGAGCGCGCCGGCGGCCATCGCCCCTTCGACGATTGTGCACATGGCGGCGATCTCTTCATCGGTGGCAACTCGCTGCTGGCTGGCGGCACCCATCACGTACATGCGCAACGCCGAGTGACCGATCAGCGCGCCCACGTTGATGCCGAGCTTCGGACGGATGAAGTCGAGGTATTGCGCGAACGTTTCCCAACTGAACGGCACTGCCGCGTCGAAGGTCGGCTTTTTGATGTCTTCGATTACCGCGAACATGCTGACGATCTTTGCGCGCCCTTCCGGCTTGATCGGCGCGAGACTCAGCGAACAGTTGCCGATCACGACGGTGGTAATGCCGTGTTCCATCGATGGGGTTGCGAGGCCGTCCCAGCAGAGTTGCGGATCGAAGTGCGTGTGAATATCGATGAAGCCGGGCGCGAGGATTGCACCGGCGCCGTCGATCTCTTGTTTGCCGCGTCCGGCCACGCGGCCGACTTCGGTGATCAATCCGTCCGCCACGGCGAGGTCACCTTTGTATGACGCCTTGCCGGTACCGTCGACAATGGTTGCGTTACGAATGACGAGGTCGGGTTGTTTCATGCGTGCGTGCTCCGATGACTGGCCGCTTTGTGGCGGACGTGGATGTTCGAGGAGACGACATGGTGGCGGAATCCGTCGCGCCGGGCAATTTGAGCGCGGGTCGCTCCCGTCTGGCGGGAACTCACATGGACATGGGATGAAGGGCGGCGGCCACCGCGAGCCCTCTGAGGCCGCGCGGCCGCGGCCGGGCAAACGCGTTAGAGCCGCAGCATGTCGAACGGACCTTGGCCGTCCGGCAGTGCGGGCCGCGCGGTGAGTTCGTCGATGGACTCGCCGCCGGCGTAGCGCGCCAGCAACTCGTCGGGATCGAAGATTACGCCGATCGGATTCGCCGCGAATTCCGGACTGCGCATCCAGCGGTCGACCGACTCCGCGGTCGGTAGGTTGTCCACCTGCAATTCCACGCGGCTGCCATCGGGATCTTTGTAGTACATCGACGTGGTCGGCCCGTGATTCACGCACCAATACGGCGTAATGCCGAGCGCCTTCAGGCGCACGTACGTGTTCAGTAAATCGCCGAGGTCGGCGTGCGTGAACGCGATGTGATCGGTGCCGACGGCGTTGTCGACCTGTTCGACGAGATTGGGCAGTCGCGCGATCGCGATGCGATGGTGCTCTTCGTCGTACGTCAGGAACGCGAGCATGCCGTTCGAGTGCACGACCTTCGCGCCGAGCACGGTGCAATACCAATCGACCAGTGCGTCGAAGCGCGCCGTGCGGCGCACGACGTGCGCGAGTTGCGCGGGCGCAATCGGTCCGCGGGTTTGATCGAGACGCGCGCTGCGTGCGGCGACGGCCGGACGTTCTGCAGTGATGGTCATCGTGATTCTCCGAGAGATGAAGGGTTGTTCGTAACGTCGTTCCAGAATGACTCGACGAGTGTTGCGGCGTCGGCCGCGTTCGCGGCGGTGCCGTAGACGTAGTGATCGGGACGCACCAGCGCGGCAATCGCGCCGCGTTCGCGAAGCCACGCATCGGCGCTTGGGCCGCCGCATTCGACAACGGTGCCGGCGCCCAGCGACACCAGGCGCGTGTGCGGCCGGCTCGCAGAAACCGATTCTCCGGTCGCGACGATCAGCCGCAGGTCCGCGCCAACGACGTCGTCGAGGCGCGCCGCGCCGCCGGCGGACTTAACGTGCGGCTGAGGAAACAACTCGCCCGCGCCGGCCGAGTTCTGTTGCAACACGCCGTGCGCAAGCTGCGCGGCCTGGCCGCCTTGTCCGCCGAGTGGGTTGTTGCCTGCCTGGCGTGCGGCGAGCAGGAACGCGTCGCGCTCCTTCGCTCGCTGCGGGTCCTGCTCGCACACCACGCGCCCGAGTGCGACGGACGTTTCGACGATGTGGCGCACATGCGGTGCGCGTTCCGCTTCGTAACTGTCGAGCAACGCGCTCGGAGCGAAACCACCGAGCACCAGGTCGAGCTTCCACGCGAGGTTCGCCGCGTCGCGAATACCGGAACACATGCCCTGTCCCATGAACGGCGGCATCTGATGCGCGGCGTCACCCGCGAGCAACGTGCGACCGACCCGCCATTGCCGCGCGATCAGCGCGTGGAATCGATACACCGCCACGCGCACGAGTTCGAGTGCCGCTTCGCCGCCCCACGGTGCGAGCAGTTCCCACACCGACGCGGGCGTCGCGATCGACTCGCGCGTCTCGCCGGACAACAACATGAATTCCCATCGCCGGCGGCCGGGACCCGCAGGCACACACGTGGTCGGCCGCGCCGGATTGCAGAACTGATAAGCGGTTGCCGGGTCGAGACCGATGTCGCGCTTCGGCTTCGTGTCGATGACCACCCACGGTTCGTCGAAGCCGAGATCGTCCATCGCAACGCCCAACGCATTGCGCACGAAACTCGACGCGCCGTCGCACCCCACGGCGAAGCGTGCGCGAACCGTTTCGGTATAGCCGGCGCGCCGCACCGTCAATTCGACCGCTTCGTCGGTCTGCACGAGATCGACGCACTCGGCGCCGTACCATGCAGTCACGCCAACGAGTTCACCGAGGCGGTCGCGCAGAATGCGTTCGAGCTCCGGCTGCACGAACATGTAGCTCGCTTCCCAACCGGACCGCGCACCGCCCGGTTCCATGACGAGGTGCACGAGCAATTCGCCGCTCGCGTTCTCGAACCGATATTCGGTCGCGGGACTCATCGTCGGCAGCAGGCGATCCATTACGCCGACTTCCTGCAGCACGCGCGCGATCTCATGATCGAGATGCACCGCGCGCGGCAAGGGAAACACCTGCTCGTCGCGTTCTACCACGAGCACGCTTCGACCGCGCTGTGCGAGCAATGCGGCGAGCACAGCGCCCGTCGGACCTGCGCCGATCACGACGCAGTCGAAATCGACTGCGGTGTTCATTCCAGCACCATCTCGGTTTTGCCCGGCGCTGCAACGTTTTCGATTGCGCCGATGCGGTCGATTTCGACGCGCACACGATCGCCCGCGTGCAGGAACTGCGGCGGCTTCATGGCGCCGCCTACGCCGGAGGGTGTGCCGGTGAATATCACGTCACCAGGATCCAGCGTGAACGCGCTCGACAGTTCGTGTACTTGCGCAAAGCAATCGAAGATCAGCTGCGACGTGTTCGAACTCTGCCGCAGCTCGCCGTTGACGAACGTGCGCAGCCCAAGCGTGTGCGGGTCGCCGAGTTCGTCGGCCGTCACTATCCAGGGCCCAATCGGCGCGTGCGTGTCGAACGACTTTCCCAACGTGAACTGTGGGGTGCGCAGCTGCCAGTCGCGCACCGACACGTCGTTGCCGCAGCAGTACCCGAAGATTGCTTCGTGTGCGCGCGCGGCAGGTACACGCCGCGAGCGTTTACCGACCACGAAGCAGAGCTCGCCTTCGTAGTCGATCGCGTTCGGCGCGGTCGAAGGAATCTCGAACGTCGTCGTATGGACCCGCGATGGAGTTCCATTGCTTGTTGAACCAGATCTGATGTTTCGGCGGCTGCATGCCGCTTTCCTTCACGTGATCGGCGTAGTTGAGGCCGATCGCGAGCACCTTGCCGGGATTGCGGATCGGCGCTTCGAGCGTGACCGCAGCGAGTGGAATGCGCGCAGCGTTCGCGCGCCGTTCAGCGCTTCGTGCGCGTTGCCACGCTTCGTCGCCGGCTTCGAGGAACGTCTTCATGTCCGTCGGCAGGCCCGGTTCTGCCGCCGCCAGATCGATCAGCGCGTCGCCGACCACCAGACCGATCCGAGTTTTTCGATCGTGCGTGAACGTTGCGAGTTTCATTAGGTGCTCCTATCGCGCCGGAAGGCGCGTGTGTCGCGCCGGAAGGCGCGTGTGGTAGTAGTAAACGAACGAGTGCGTCGGCGTGCGCCGCGACCATTTCAGCGCTTGCGGGATCGCGGCCCGACAATCGCCGGCATTCCGGCGCCATCGCGAACATCAGCGCGGCGGCGCCAACCAGGATGTAGTGGAAGTTCACGTGGTCCATCGGCGGCGCGATGCCCTCGGCAACGACCTCGTCGTGCAGACGCTTCGTGGTCGCGTAGTAGGGCTTCACGTGCCGGTCGACGATCCACTCGAGACGCCAGTCGTCGTATTTGCCTTCCTGCACCATGATCCGGTTCAGCTCCGGCCGGTGCGCGCTGAACTCGACGAAGCGGCGGATCACGTTGGCGAGCCGTTCAGCCGGTTCGAGTCCGTCGGGTGTCCTGCTGTGCGAGCGCGAGTTCTGCGGATTGGTCTTCGAACAGCGATTCGATCGCCGCCTTCCACAACGTCTCCTTCGAGCCGAAGTGGTACGTGATGAGACCGCGGTTCACGCCGGCCTCGGTTTCGATCTCGCGTGTGCCGATGGCGTCGTAGCCGCGCTCCGCGAACAGCGAAATTGCGGCCTTTAGCAGCTTGTCGCGGGTGGCCTGCGCGCGTTCCTGCACGAGCTCGCGTTTCGGGATCGGCATTTGAGAGAACTCAATAACTTGTCAACTGGCAAAAATACTATCCATAATTTTGACAAGTGACAAGTTTTATTTCGTTGATCGAACGGGTGACAGGAACTCAGCGCTGAGGGGTGATGCCCAAGTGCCGATTGCCCAGGCCCAGCTGCAGAATCGCGTCGTACGTGGCGAACTTGTAGAGGTCGCCCAGCGTCGGATAGTTGAAGCACGCGCGGTTGAACAGGTCGGCATCCGCGCCTTGCAGCATCGCCATCAGTCCGATGTGCACAACATCGGTTGCGTGTTCGCCCATCACGTGCACGCCGAGCAGGTGCATGTCGTCTTTGTGGAACAACAGCTTCAGAAAGCCGCGCTCGTCGCCCACGATGTGGCCGCGCGCCGTGTCGCTGTAGCGGGCGCGGCCGACGACGTACGGAATGCCTTTTTGTTTCAGCGCCGATTCCGTGTCGCCGACCATACTCGCTTCGGGAATCGTGTAGATACCGGTGGGTTGCAGCGACGCGATCGCCGCCTTCGCGGTGATGCCGAACGCGTGCGTCATCGCCCAGCGCGCCTGCTCCATGCCGGTGGCCGCAAGCGCAGGTGGGCCGATCACGTCGCCGGCTGCGTAGATGTGTTTGGCCGCGGTGCGGTACTTCTCATCGACGCTCAACAACCCCCTTTTTCCGGCGGTAATGCCTGCAGCCTGCAGATTCAATTCATCGGTATTGCTAGTACGTCCTGCGCAGACGAGCACGCCGTCGGCGGCCAGAGTGTTGCCACTCTGCATCGTCAGCACCACGTCGCGCGGATGCGACACGTCACACGACACCACGCGTTCGTTCCAATGGAAATGCACACCGCCTGCGGTCATCGCGTCGGCCAGCTCGCGCGAAACCTCCGCGTCGAGAAACGGCAACAGCGTGTCGCGGCCGTCTACCAGATGCACCTCGGCGCCGAGCACCGCAAACGTGCTGGCGTACTCGCTGCCGATGACGCCCGCGCCGATCACCACGAGGCGCTTCGGCAACGTCGCCAGTGCCAACAGTTGATCTGAGTCGTGCACACGCGGATCCGTAAAGGGGAACTCGGGCGGCTGCCAGGGCGATGAGCCAGTGGCAATCAGAAATCGGTCGCCTCGAAGCAGTGTCTTGCTGGCATCCGACGCGGTAACACAAACCGTGTGCGGGTCGACGAAGCTCGCGGTGCCGTGAAAACGCGCTACACCGACACGATCGAGATTCGATTCGACGCGCTTACGTTCCGCCGCGGAGACGGCATCGCGATGGCGCGTGAAGTCGGCGACAGTGGTTTCACGCCGCACCGAAAGATCCACGCCGAACAAACGGCGCGATTGCCAGCCGGAGAGTGCGAGTGCGGTCTCGCGCAGTGTTTTGCTGGGCACGGTGCCGGAGTTGAGGCCCGCGCCGCCGATGCTCGCGGCTTTCTCGATCAATGCGATCCGGTGGCCGAACAATCCAGCCGATACCGCGCCTGAGGTTCCGGCGGGGCCGCCGCCGATGACGATGAGGTCGTAGGGTTGGGTGGTTGCGTTATTCATGCGGGGAAGTCTACCGCGGCCGGAGTCAACGCCCATGCGCACTTGGCGTAAACGGCCTCAGTCGTGCGGAATGTGCCGTGTAAGTACGTAAATCCGCACACGAACAATTGGCGCATGTTAGAGGGTGCTCTTTCCGGCCTCAGATGGGAGAAAACACATGCGTATCAGAAGCACTGCATTTACGTACGGACTTGCTTTGATAGCGATGTCGGGAACAACGGGCGCCGACACTCCTTCTGGCGACAGTCGCGATGACGCAATAGCGTCGAATGTCGAACGTGCCGCCGATTATGGGTCGCTGCCCCTGAGCTTCGAAGCCAATCAAGGTCAGACGGATCCCCAAGTGCAGTTTCTCACCCGTGGCGCTGGGCATTCGCTGTTTCTCACGCCGAGCGCAGCGGTGCTGACGATCCTGCAAAGGAGCGATGCTAACCCAGAGCGTTCAGGCGGCGCTCCGACTCGCGACAAACGGCTCGGCACTCTAAACACGACCAAACAATCGGTGGTCCGGATGACATTCGAGGGTGCCGATCCGCATGCGCGAGTCGTCGGTGCCGATCCTCTCCCTGGCGTCGTTAATTATTTCATCGGCGACGATCCGTCGAAGTGGCGCACGAACGTTCCGACGTATCAGAAGGTCGCGTATGAGAACGTCTATCCTGGAATTGATCTGATCTACTACGGCAACGAGGGCCAACTCGAATACGACCTGATCGTGGCGCCCGGCGCTGATCCCGCGCAGATCTTGCTGGCGATCGAAGGTGCAGAAAAAATCTCGGTGGATGATCACGGCGTCTTGGTCCTCACGTTACCGCGGGCCCCGACGGACGCCGTCCCACGCCAGGTGAAGATGCGCAAGCCGGTCGTGTATCAGATGGGGGATCACGGCGACAGGCAGTTGCTCGGCGGGACCTACGTGCTGGTTGCTTTGGACAGTTCCGCCAACGACTCCGCAGCGTCGCACGTAGCCGAGGCAACCCCGCGTGTCGCATTTCAGTTAGCCTCCTACGACGTGAGCAAGCCCCTCATCATCGACCCGGTGCTCTCGTGGGCGACTTATCTCGGCGGCCGTGGCGATGATCAAGGCGCAGGAATCGCACTGGATCTGGCGGGCAACGTCTACGTGAGTGGCAGCACGCAGGGCTCCGAATTTCCGGGCATGGCGGATAGCTCCATTCAAAGTAACTCGGGTGGCGGCGCCGACGCTTTCATCACCAAGATCAATGCGGCCGGTACGGCTATCGTCTATTCGACCTATCTCGGCGGCAGCGGCGATGATTTCAGCGCCGGGATCGCGGTGGACCAAGCAGGAGACGTATACGTAACTGGGACTACCAACACACCGGGCTCCGGCTTCCCGGGTACCTCGAGCAGCCGATCCAGGACACGAATGGCGGAGGGAGACCTGGCGTCGGCGGCGACGCCTTCGTCGCGAAGCTCAATGCGGCCGGCAACGCCATTGTCTATTCGACCTACTTGGGCGGCAGCGGAGCAGACCTCGGCTCCGCGATCGCCGTTGACCCGGTCGGCAACGCATACGTTACGGGGTAGACCGATACACCGGGTCTGGCTTTCCTGGCACGGCGGGCAGCGCCATTCAGAGCAAATTTGGCGGCGGGACGGATGGCTTTGTCACGAAGCTCAATGCCACGGGAACCGCCATCGTGTATTCGACGTATCTCGGCGGAACCCGCACGAGTCCGGCAGCAAGATCGCGGTGGACCTTGCCGGAAACGTCTACGTGACCGGAAGCACCAACGCCCGGACTGGATTTCCCGGCACAGCCGGCAGCCCACTTCAAAGCGCGAGTGGAGGTGGCTACGACAGCTTCGTCACGAAGCTCAACGCGACAGGAACCGCCATCGTCTATTCGACCTATCTAGGCGGCAACGGCATTGATGCCGCCCACGGGCTCGCCGTGGATGCGACCGGCAGCGCGTACGTAACCGGAGGGACCAGCACGACGGCTCGGGCTTCCCGGGCGTCGCCCGCAGCCTCATTCAGAGCACCTTTGGCGGTGGAAACTACGATGCCTTCGTCACGAAGCTCAACGCGGCAGGAACGGCCATCGTCTATTCGACCTATCTGGGCGGCAGCGGCGAAGAAGAGAGCTATGGGATGCACCTAGATGCGGCCGGCAATGCCTACGTGACCGGATACACCACGACGGGGTCCGGCTTTCCCGGCACGGCGGGCAACCCGATCCAGGACACGTACGGCGGCGGGCGCAGCGATGCCTTCGTCACGAAACTCAACGCGGCCGGGACGGCTATCATCTATTCGACCTATCTTGGCGGCAGCGACGCGCCGTCGGGCGCGGCCTTCCCTGAGGGCGGCGCCGAGATCGCGGTGGACCCGGCGGGTAATGCGTACGTGATTGGGGGCACTCGGACTCCCGACTCCCCAGGTTCGGGCTTTCCCGGCACATCCAGTAGCCTCATCCAAAGCACCCTTGGCGGCGAAGCCGATGTCTTTGTAGCGAAAATCGCCAGCGCCATCCCCTTTGCGCGGTTCCGACCCTCCACCAACATCGATCTGCGTCCGGTGCAAGGCAAAGACTGGTTCGACACATTCGCCTCCTTCACCCTCGGCGCCGACAGCAACGGGATAGCACCCCTCAAGGAGCCGGTAACCATCCAGATCGGCACGTTCTCCACGACGATCCCGGCCCGCTCCTTCAAATTGATCAATGGAGATTTCACCTTCAACGGGCGCATCGACGGCGTGAAACTGTACGCACGAATCCATCAGATCAAAGGAAAGAACTACGAGTTCTGGACGTATGCCAACTGCGCATCTTTGACCGGCACGAAGAACCCGGTGCGCGTGAGGCTCACGATCGGCGACGACAGCGGCAGCGCGACGGTCACCGCGAAATTTGGCTCTAGGGTCAACTAACGCGAAACGCGTGTCTGGTCGAACTCGTCACGCAAGTCATGGGTTTTGCAGAGTGCATGTCGTCGGGAAGGCGACGAAATGCGATGACGAAGAAGATCACGACCCTCATCCAGTTCCACCCGGAACCGTCTGTCTAATTCACCGCTGGTCCTATCGCGCTAGGAGTCATTTGGCGCAGGGTCGCCCCCTAACTGCCCCAGCGAATCAATCGCGGTCTTTTCGATCGCCGAAGCCGTCAAGCATCCCCGCTTGGGGCGGCTACCGACGCTGCGGGGTCCGTTGCTTTCAGGCTGACACTTCGTTCAATGCAAGACAAAGCTCCGCCGCGCCGAAGAAGAAGCGCAGAAAGCCAAGAAGTCGAAACCGCATATCGATCGTGTCTGGCGGGGGCTTCGAAACCAATCGTCGCAGGCACTAACGCCGAAGGCGGAGGTGGTCCACCCGCCGTCTGGCGCTTTCTATTGCAGCAAGTTTGACATTGAGAACGGTTGTTCGGTGCCCAACGTGCCCGTAAGTCATGACTAGGCGAAGGTGGCAGCGCCTCATCTGGGCCGTTGGGACCCGCTCTACCACTTCGTTTGTTTTTGAGATGGCACCAGGTCTCCAGCGCGACTGTCTCTGCGCCACCGAATCTTCCTGGATCGTTTCGAGTAGCTAAGTTGGACGATGAGCGGGAGAAGAGGCGCGTCGAGACTTTACCAAGACCGAGAAACCAACTGCTACTGGTAGTGTGTTCAGCGTATCGTTGATCCTGATCTTGTCGGAGCGTCCGGAATGACCCATGAACCGCTCGTGAAGTCTGTAATGTCACCCTTTCCGCATGCAGTACCGCTTGATGCGCCGCTGCTCGATGCGCGCAGGCTGATGTTGGAGCATCGCGTTCGACATCTGCCCGTGACGCAGAATCACGAATTGAAGGGCATCATCACGGACCGGGACATCAAGCTGTTGTTGGGCCCCGAGATGGACTATCCGAACCCGCGCGAACTCAAGGTCGAAGATGGATTCGTTGCGAACCCTTACGTCGTCGACATTAACTCGCCGCTCAGTGAAGTCGTACTAGAGATGGCGGAACGCCACATCGGTGCAGCACTGGTGACGGGGCATGGTCGGCTCGCAGGCATCTTTACCACGAGCGATGCGTGCCGAGTTCTTGGAGAGTGGCTTCGTGAGCGTTTCCCGAGAGGCCATGACGCCGCCTGAGAATCGCGGCAGACCAGGCCCTCCAGTTCTCTAACGAGTTCGATGAGGTGCCCGAGAGTACGTCCTAGTCCACGCTCTCTGGTTCCATTCGCCCGGCGTGCGTGGCGCGAGACACACGCGCTCCCGATTGAGACCTTCACGATCAACGACTATCGTCGCAGACCTATCACGGCCATCTGGGGTTGCGATGCGAATCCGTAACAGTTCCTTTTTCGCGGCGGTTGCATTGGGAAGTGCGTTGCTCATGACCTCTGCGATTTGCGTGGGTGCGGCGGCGAGTCCCGACGCGGCGAAGATTCAGGAGCTGCAGAAGCAGGAAGACGCGATGACTCAGGAACTCGCGAAGGTGAAGAGCGGCACTGATCCGCAAGCGCAACAAAAGGCGATGCAGAGTCACTGGTCGATGATGCAAAACCACATGCAATCGATCCGGCAGACGCCCGGCGTCGCCGCGGGCGGATGTGCCGATTGGACGATGATTGAGCCCCGGCATGATGGGTAGCGGTACGACCGGAAACGGCCCCACATGCCCGTGGGGTCACGGCATGGGAATGATGGGTTCCGGAAATGATGGGCGGCTGGGCACTGCCGAACGAAACGCCGCAGCAGTATCAGAAGCGCATGCAAGCGCTACAGCTCGACATGCGCAAGCAGATGACTGCGATCGCCGCCGAGACTGATCCAGCGAAGCGCGACACGTTACTCCGTCAGCACTACGACACCATCTACCGAAACATGCAGACGATGCGCGGAATGGGTTGGATGTGGGATCTGAGCGCCGCGAGTTCCTTCCCTGACGCGAGTTCGCCGGGAGGTCAACTTGAAGGGAAATTCTGCTCGCAGTGCCATGCGGCTCCGTCACCTTCGCTACACACGGCCAAGGAGTGGGCGGAAGTCACGGGGCGCATGGAGGAACACATCGGCAGACAAGGTGAGACCCGGCGGCGGAGTGATGGTGCCGAGTGCGTCGGATATGGCTGCGATCCTTGAGTATCTCGAAAAGCACGCGAAGCCCGGCACCTAAATTCCGCCTTAAGACTGAAGAGTGGGAGATGCACCAGTTTCGAGTGTGAGCTCTTGGAATTGGTCGGACTCGTTCTTGTCGGCGCCTGGCGTCAGTGCGATCAGGAGTCCAGGCTGCCACCCCGTTGCCGCCGGATTCCAATGTTCTCGTCTGGATTGCGTCGGACAACGAAAAAGGCCAGAAACCTCATGCTTACGAGGCTCTCTGGCCTTGGTTGGACTTCGTTGGATTGTTGATTGGTGGAGCTGAGGGGGATCGAACCCCTGACCTCTGCATTGCGAACGCAGCGCTCTCCCAGCTGAGCTACAGCCCCGTTAACGATTCAACGCGGTGAGAAAAGTAACCGGTTTCTCGCCGCATTTGCACTCTCGCCGTTACCACGCTTCGACGCCGGCCAGGCGCATGCCCAGTTTCGTCAGCTGCGGCGGCGGACCCGGTTCCGGATCGAGTTGACCGGCAACCTTCTGTCTGAGCGCCCACGCAGGCGGATGCTTTTCGATGCAGTCGCGCGCATTGCGCAAGCGCGACTCTTCAGAACCGGCAGGCACCATCGTCACGTACTGCACCAATCGCGGCTTGGTGGAATTGTTGGCGAGACTGGTGTGCGGCATCTTGCGGTGCCATATCACCACGCTGCCTTGCGGGCCGCCCACCGGCACCAGTGGATAGGCCGATACGTCGGGTCTGCGGGCTTCTGCGTCGCTGCGCTCAACGGCCAGCCACTGGTCGAGCGTGCGGTACAGCTCGGGCACCATCGCGAAGGCGCCTTGCTCATCAGGCGTGTCGGTCAGATACACAAGCCCTTGCACGGCGAGATCTTCTGTGGTGCGCGGGTCGCCGTCCCAGTGCACGGCATCCATCCGGAACCCCGACTCGTGGTAACTGCTTGGCACCTTGAACGAGCCGCGATCGAAAGTGACCCACAGCTTCGGCGTCTGATAAATGGCGCTGAACAGCTCGTGCAGTTGCGGCAGTTGCCGAACGTCCCACAGCGCCTGGTCGTGGTGCAGCGGAATGATGCCGTGCCCTTGCGTAACGTAGTTGCGCCACGTGGTCGGGTCGTTGGGGTCGACGCCAATGAAGTCGCACAGTGCGGCGATGGAGCGCTCGCACAGTTCCTTCGGCACGACGTCGGGAATCATCAACCAACCCTGTTCGATGAGCTGGTCGCGGTGTTTGGATGTCAGCGGTTGCATGGCTTCATGTCGATTCGAAGAACGCGCGTACACGTTCGGCAATGACGGCGGCTTGTGCGGCGTCGATTTCGCGCGGATCGATCAACGCCACGCCGTCGTCGAGATGATGGTTGCGGGTGCGAATGCTCGGCGAACCGGCGGCAAGGTACTTCACGAGTGCGCGGATGTCACCGCCATCGGTGCGCGTGAGCGCAAGACGCTCGATACCGCGGCCGGCTTCATCCGGTTTGCGGTACACGTGCAGGTTGCTGAACACCGGCCAGGCGCTGCTCCAGAGCTCCAACAACAGAACTATGGCGTGCTTGCTCGCCGGCCGCGTCGCGGCTCGCATATTGTTCGAGCGCAACGAGCAGGCCGACGATCGACTCCTTGCCGACTTTCATTGCGCGGGCAATGCCGCGTTGTTGCAGCTCGCATGCTTCGATCAGATTGCGATGTCCGGCGACGAATCCCACCGTCGGTCCGCCGATTGCCTTGCCGCCGGAATAAGTGACGAGGTCGGCGCCGAGTTCGATGTAACGCCGCAGATCTTCTTCCGCCGCGGCATCCACGATCACCGGAACGTGGTGGCGGTGCGCCGCGGCGATGCAATCGGCGAGCGAAACCATTTGTTCCTGAACGCTGTGATGCGACTGCACGTACAGCAGCGCGACGGTGTCCGCGTGTGCGGCAAGCGCGTCGTCGAGCAGCGTTTTCGGTACGCTGTTCACCCAGCCGATCACTTCGGGGCGTCCACCGCCGAGCCGGATCATCTGCGCTACGGAGGCGCCGAAGTTGATGTCGTGTCCGGCCTGCAGCAGCACTCGCCGATTGAAACCTTCGGTGTCGGGTACACGCAGAACCCGATCGAGATGTGTGCCAGTGATGCACGCGGCCACCGCGATCGCGATGCCGGATGCCGCGCCGGAGGTGATCGACGCCGCCTCGGCGCCGACGTAGTGCGCAACGAGTTCGCCGGCGCGTCGTCGCAGCAGTTCCAGATCGACGTGGCTTTGCGCGGCCTCGGCTTGGGCGCGTGCAACCGCGTCGCTTTGCGCCGTGCCGCCGAGCGCGGTCATCTTGCCGGATGCGTTGATGACGCCGTCCAGCCCGAAACGTCTGTAGATGTTCTCGCTCATTTCACAGTTCCGCGCTGCGCTCGAAGAACGTGCCGTCCACGAACACGCCGCGCGGCACTATCCACTGCTTCGCCGTGCGCTTTTCGCCTTCGGCGTCTTCGATTTCGCGCGGTTCGTCGCGCACGTCGAAGATCGTCACGTGCGCCGGCGCGCCCACCGCGAGCGTGCCGAAGCCGTGTTCGTCCAGATGCAGCATGCGCGCGGGAGTGGCCGTTACTGCCCGCACTACGTCGGCAAGCGGCATGCCGAGCGCCAACAGTTTGCTCATGGTGCGCGACAGCGAGATGGCGTATCGGGTGACGTTGCCGGCGTGCAGGTCGCTCGAAATCGAATGCACCGGCATTCCCTGTTCCAGCGCGAGTTCGCACGTTCGAAAGCTGAACGAGGCTTGGCCGTGGCCGATGTCCGTGAACACACCGCGTTCGATTGCGGCGCGAAACGCCGGCAGCACTTTGTTCTTGTACGTCAGCACGCCGCCGACTTTGCCGTGGTACGTGTGCGTGATGATGTCACCGGGCCGCAGCATGTCGAGCACGTCGTCGATGACAGGCGGTGCGTTACCTATGTGCAGCATCACCGGTT
Source organism: uncultured Gammaproteobacteria bacterium (assembly GCA_963822125.1). Taxonomy (GTDB): domain Bacteria; phylum Pseudomonadota; class Gammaproteobacteria; order Pseudomonadales; family Azotimanducaceae; genus DATJGR01. Next base: position 349,925 of record CAWGGQ010000024.1, read on the forward strand.
TGTCGACGAGTTCGGCCGCCTTACGCGCCATCTTCACGGCCTGCTCGCCGAATGCTTCGGTGTGCGAGGCGGAAGCCAGCACCTTCACGCCGAGCAACCATTCGCCATGCCGGTCGAACGCCTTTACTACGCCAGGCAGATCGCAAAGGTCCGGGCGCGACGCGTGTCCTCCGCCGACATTGGGTAACCCCGGAGAACCGATGTTGATGAACGCATAGGCGCGCGTCTTCTGCGTCTGATGAACGAACTGCGGAAACGCGTCGACCATGTTCGCGCCGAACGAGCCGGCGTCCACGCAACACGCAACGCCTTGCTGCACACCGATGCGGTCGGCTTGAACGCGGCCCGAGCGAAACAGCGGATGCGCATAGATATGCGTGTGGCTGTCGATGAAACCGGGCGCAACGTATGCGCCCGCGGCATTCACTACCGCGGCGCCGGAGGCTGACGCTGCGTCCACGCGACCCACCGCTGCGATCTTCGCACCGTCCAGCAGAACGTCGCCGGCGCTGAATGCGTTGCGCACGGCATCGTAGATCTGGCCGCCGCGGATCAGGGTTGTTGGCATGGAAGTTCCGTCATGGTTCGATTTCGAGCATAGCGAATTGTCAGCGACCGGTCGCGAGCGCGGCCGCGGATCGTGCGCGCCGTCCGATTTCATCCCACGCGCGTTCGGCGATGAGTCGTCGCGGCGTGATCCACGAACCGGACACGGCGATCACGTTCGGACGTTGCAGATAATCGCGGGCGTTGTCGGCGTCGACGCCGCCGGTCGGCACCAGCATCAAGTCGGGGAACGGTCCGGCCAACGCGTCGACCAGTTCGAGCCGCGACGGGAACAGCTTCTGTATGCGATAGCCCGCGTCTGCCAGAAGCATCGCTTCGCTGCCCGTCGCAACGCCGGGCAGCCACGGCAGCTCCGTGTCGCGCGCCGCCTCGATCAATGCCGGAGTCGTTCCGGGGCTGATCATCGCCACCGCGCCGGACTGTGCCGCGGCACGCATGTCGTCCACGCTGCGAACCGTCCCGATGGCCACATCGATGCCCACATTCGCGTCGCGGATAGCGCGTATTCCGGGCAAGCCCGCCGGCGTACGCAGTGTGATCTCCATCAGCGTGAGGCCGGCATCCGCAAGGCAACGCGCGAGCGGCACGGCATCCTCCGCGCGATCGAGTGCGACCACTGGAAAAGCAACGGCGCGCCGCAGCAGGCTTTCTAACATAGAGTGTTCCGCTCGCAGGTGACGACGCGACACGATACCGCGCCGCGTCGGCTGTTACAGTCGCGCTTTGATTGATCGCGATTGGGGCAGGGAGGCGTGAATGTCGCAGCGACGGTTTCTGGTCGGCACGTATACGACGCAACGCACTTCGCGCGGGCTGTACCTTTGCGCGATGGATTCGTCCGGTCGTATCGAAGTGATCGATGCCTGCGAAACCGCCGATCCGTCGTTCGTGGTGCTGCATCCGACATGGCCGCTCGCATACGTCGTTAATGAAACGCCCACCGGCCACGGCGGCGTATCGGTGATTGCGATCGACGGGAACCAGTTGCAGCAACGCCAGCACGTCGATTCGCGCGGCAGCCTGCCGTGTCACCTGGCGTTGCTCGACGGCGCGCGCAAGTTGGCCGTCGCGCACTACGGTTGCGGCACGATCGCGGTGTTCGACGTCGATGCGAACGGCGCGCTGGCAGGTGGACCACGAACGTGGCAGCACCACGGCGAGTCGGTGCATCCGCGGCGGCAGGCGTCGGCGCATCCCCATTTCGTGCTCGTTGGCGCGCGCGACATGTACGTAACCGATCTCGGCCAGGATTGCGTGATGCACTACGAAGGCGAGACGCTGGAGCACATCTCGCGTTGCGGGGTACACGCCGGAGCCGGGCCGCGCCATTTGTGCCTCGATACAGCGCTCGGCGTCGGCTGGCTCGCGAACGAACTCGACAATACCGTGTCGCGGCTCGCGCTCGAAGCAGACGGAACGTTGCGCGAAGTGGATTGGATCGGCACGTTGCCGGCCGACTTCAGCGGTCGCAGCGCGGTCAGCGAAATCGCGCGTCATCCGAACGGACGGTGGCTATACGTCGGCAATCGTGGTCACGATTCCATCGCGTGGTATTCGATCGGAAGCGAAGGCCAACTCGCGTTCGCGGGCGCGGTATCGAGCCAGGGTAGTCATCCGCGACACTTCGCGTTGACCGCGGACGGTACGAACATGCTCGTCGCAAATCGCGATTCCGACAATCTAGTCGCGTTCTCAATTGCGCCGAGCGGCCGTCCTGAACCGTTGGCGGCGCCGTTCGGCGGCGTGCCCGCGCCGGTGTGCATTCGCTGGTTGTAGCGAGCCGGCTACAGCGCGAAGTTTGCCGGTGTCCGACGATCGAGCGGACGCGTAGTGTCCGATACGGTTTGCCAATCGCGGTATAGCGTTTCGTACTCGGCCTTGAGCGAATCATCGGGTTCGTAGCGTTGTTTGATCGGCACGAGCTTTGCCGCTGCCGCGTCGTAGTCGGGATACAAGCCGAGCGCAACCGCGGCGAACACGGCTGCGCCACGCCCCTCAACAGCCTCGTCGGATGCTTCGATCGTGCGTCCGATCGTGTTCGCCAGAATCTCGCACCAGATACGGCTTCGCGCGCCGCTGCCGGTAAGGCGCAGCATCGTCGGCTCGCCGCACCACGTGTGTATCTGATCGAAAATCGCGCGGATTGCGAACGCGCCGCCTTCGAGCACGGCGCGATACGCGTTGGACCGGTCGTGCGACGTGCGCAGCCCGGTGAACACTGCACTCGCCCCAGGGCGCGATTCCGGCGCTACCTGGCCGGATAGAAACGGCAGAAAGCGCACGCCGCCGGCGCCCGCCGGAACAGCGGCAGCGGCCGTGTCCATCGTCATGAAGTGTCGCGCCCTGGCGCGGTCGTTGGCCCCGAATATCAGATCGAGAAACCAATCCGCAGCCCGGCCGCCCATCACCGCATTGCCGCCGATCACGTGCCGGTCGGGCGGCAGGTCGTAGAAGCGGAATGAACCTTCGGGAATGTCGCGACGGATCGCTCGCACCACCGCGTGCGTGCCGAGCGTGATTGCGTAGGCGCCGGGATGTCCCGCACCGGCGCCGACATTGGCGCAGATGCCGTCGTGCGCGCCCACAACTACCGGAATGCCGGCTGGAAGATCGAGCATTTTCGCTGCGCGTGCGTCGAGCGGACCCGCGACCTCCCAGGGCAGCGCGACGTGCGGTACCAGGTTGGCGCTGCCGGTGTGTTCGAGCGCGCGTGCGTCCCACTGCGCCGCATCCGGGCCGCTCGTGCGGTCGGTGACCGCGTTGCCGGTGAGGCGGTAGATCAGAAAGTCCTTTGCATACAGCACGTGGCGCAGATGGCGCGCGCGCAGCGGCTCATTCGCCGTGAACCACTGTTTCTTCGCGAGCAGCGCCGCCGCGTAGTTCGACAGATGCACACCGCTCTTGCGCCATTCCGCGAGTGCACCGAGCTGCGCGGCGTGTCGCCGGTCCGACCACGGTTGTCCGACGACGGTACCGTCGCGCGCGACGAACACGGCGGCGCCGCCGCGGCCCGACACCGAAATGGCCACTACACGCCGCGGCTTCGCCGACAGCAGGACCTTCGTCAGCCGCACCGCGTCGCTCCACCACGCATCGGCGTCCTGCCAGGCGCGGTTGCCTTCGCGATATTCCTGATGCCGCGCTGCGCGCTGGCCGATGAGCCGCCCGCGCAGACTGAACAGCGCCACTTTTATACGCGTGGTGCCGAGGTCATACGTGAGGATCGCGGCGGCGCTCTTCGCGACCTCACTCAAGAACGCACCTTCATGTCAGCAACAACACAGATGAACCGATGGATCATGCGCAAACCTGATCGACACGAAGAACGAAGGGTATCCGTTAGTGGGACGCCTTGGGGCAGGTTTATGCCGTCGACGCGGTCGAACTCGGTCGGCTGTCCGTGCAGGCCTCACACGATTGCAGCGCTCAACTCTGTTCGAAGATGCGGCGCTCGGCAGAGAACGGCGGGGAGTACGAAGTTGGCCGCCGCGTTTTGCCGCGCGGAATGCCGCGCTCTCATCCAGACGAATGATGTGATCGACATTCGGGCCTACGGCGTGTCCGTTACCGTCTTGGTCGGACGTGGCGGCCTTGTTCGCAAAACGTTGGGGGTCGTCGAACCGCATTAGCGATGCCGGAGTTCCTTGCCGGCGTCTGGCGAGCATTGTCACGAGCGGTTTCAGCGGCACCAGCACGAACGTTACGATCCAGCGGGGTAATACGTCTTCAGCTCTTCGAACGAACGCATCCCAGCGCATGACCGGCGGGGCGGCGAGCAAACTCACCGGCACGGTATCGGCTGCGTAGGCGACGACGGGGTATGGCAACGTCGAGCCGACGTTCTGCGGACACAGGCCGATGGGTGCGGAGAGGGACATCAGTCGCTTCACGATCGCGAGCAGACGATGCTCGGCGGTCGGCGGCAGCGTGAGCAGGATCCAGTCGATCTTGCGTGTTTTTCCCAACTCGATCAGCTGCGCGAGATTGCCTATCGGTGCGACTGCACCGTCTCCGCGGGCGAATCGGTCATCGAAGACGCCCAACAGTTCTACCGTGTCGGGCCAGTCCTGACGCAATGCATGCGTCAGGCGATCTGCAACCGGACCCGCGCCGACGACGGCGATCGTTTCGGTGATGGCGCCGCGGCGCTGAAGCGAGCGGACGACGGTCGCAAGCAGGGCGCGCGACAGCAGCATCAGCACCAGGCTATTGGCGAACCAGACCACCAACCAGATCACCGGATATCGATGCAACGACTGAGTAACGGCGCCTATTGTCAGAACAACTAGGGCGAGTGACGCGAAGCGCGCTGCAAATGGTGCCACGACGTCACGCGCTCGAAGATGGGCAAATGTACCGAAGCGTCGGTCGTACAGAATGAAAGGTGCCAGCACGCCGGCGACCCAGGGTGCGTGATCGAACGGATCGGTATCGACGGGCACCGCGTCGGGGCTGTGCATGTACACCACGGTACTCACCGCAGCGGCAATGAAGAGAACGATGAAATCGAAAACGCACAGCAGAATATCGCTGGTCATGAGACCGGCGTTGTACCCCAAACGCGAACGATGCGAGGGTGACGCGTCGCCATTTGTATGCACCCCGACGTTCTCGTCTCGGAGCCGGACAGGTGGGCGCATGGTTCGCCACTGCAGTGCCATGTTTCGAGGGTAGCGGGCGCGCGCACCTTCGTCTGTTCGCTGCCTTACGCATGTCCCGAAGTCGGAACGGTCCGACCCTATGGCCTTCAGTAAGCGTCCGTGCGCCTGAGAATTTGCCGTGCCGTCATCGCGAGAATCTTGAAGTCGAGCCGCAACGACCAGTTGTCGATGTACTGCAGATCGAGTTCAACGCGGCGCTTCAGCTGCGCCTTCGTATCGGTTGCACCCCGCGCGCCGTTGACTTGCGACCATCCCGTCATGCCCGGCTTCACGCGGTGGCGGTGTTCGTAGCGCTCCGTGATATCGACGCCGAGCTGATCTTCGGTGCGCATATCGATCGCGTGTGGCCGTGGCCCCACCAGCGACATCTGCCCGAGCAGCACGTTGAACAGTTGCGGCAACTCATCGAGGCTGGACGCGCGCAGGAAGCGACCGATGCGCGTGACGCGCGCATCCTGTCGCGCGGTCTGCTGGAAGTCTGCCGCGCCAGTGTGCGATGTCCAGCGCATCGTCCGGAACTTGAAGATTCTGAACACCTTGTTGTTCAGCGCATGCCGTTGCTGCGTGAAGATCACCGGGCCCGGGCTATCGAGCTTGATGGCCACGGCGATGATTGCGAGCAGCGGTAGCAGTACCACGATGAGCAGTGCGGCCAGTACGAAATCCACCGAGGCTTTGCCGAGCGCGTTCCAGCGCTTGATCGGGCGATCAGCGAGCAGAATGACCGGCACGCTGCCCGCCACGAAATCGACGACGCGATATGGCAGCGTGGATACGTGTTGCGAAGCCAGGCAGATCGGAACCGACAGGGCGCTGAGCCGTTGCACGATGGCGTGCAGCCGATGCTCCGCCGAGGACGGCAACGTGAGCAGGATACAGTCGATCTGACGGGACTTGCCGATCTCGACCAAACGCGACAAATCGCCGACCGGCGCTATTCGAACGCGTTTGCTACGGGCATCGCGATCGTCGAAGACGCCCAACAGTTCTACTGTGTCGGGCTGACCCTGACGAAGTTCCGCGACAAATCGATCGGCCAATGGGCCGGCGCCCACGATCGCCATGGATTGCGTGCCGGCGCCCCGGTGTTGCAGCGTTCGAAGCGCTTTTGCCATCAGCGCGCGCGACAGCAGCGTAAGCATCAGGCTGGCGACGAACCACAGCATCAGCCAACCGGGCGGAAATCGATCAAGCGTCTGCGTGACCATGCCGAGCATCAGCGCGACGGCAGCAAATACGGCGAAGCGTATGGTGAACGCGCGGAGAAAATCCCTCGTTCTACCGCGACTCACGAGCGCTCCGAAGTGTCTGTCGTACAGAATGAAGGGCGCCAGCACTGCTGCAACCCACGGCGCCGGGGCGAACTGTTCCGGAGCGTTTGGGTCGCCGAACCCTTGCGTGTACAGGGTGGTACCGATCGCGGCCGCCAGAAGGACGCACGCAATATCGAGCATCGGTAGCAGATCGCTTGCAATGATCGCGAGCGCGCGACGCGGCGCGTTCGAGGCGCCTTCGTAAACTGGATCGGCTAGTGCTTTGGCAGAAGGGTTCACGCGTGCAGGGTGTGCGATCCGTGGGGCCGCGTCCGTACGCCGCCGCACCAAGGGGTCAGCCCCACCTGCCGCATGCAACTGAAAACGGTTGCACGAACTACTCGGTCATGCCGATCCGCAGGGCATTTGATGGTTTCCGTCGCGTCGATTGCGAGGTAGCGTTCGCGCAACCTTCCAAAGCAACGAGAGAGTCGACATGCGCAACAAGGTGGTGCTGGTAACGGGCGGCGCGCGCGGGATCGGACGCGCCATTTCGGAGGCGTTCCTCGAGGCAGGTGCCAAAGTGATGATCGGCGACCTGGGTGCGAAAGCGGGCGACTGGACATATGACCTTTCGGGAGCGGATGCGTTGCAACGCAGCGCGAAGGAACAGGCGGCAATCGGTGAAGTGAAGGCAACCGAACTCGACGTGACCGATGCTGCGAGTTGCGAAGCGGCGGTCGCCGCCACGCTGACGGCGTTCGGCGGCATCGACGTGCTGGTGAACAATGCGGGCGTCGTTCAATCGGGCCCGATCGCGGAGTTCTCGGAGCGAGACTGGGACCGCATCTTCGCAGTGAACACCAAGGGTATTTACCTGATGGTGCGCGCCGCGTTGCCGGCGCTGAAGCGCTCCGGTAGCGGCGCGATCGTCAACACCGCGTCGATCGCCGGTAAGCAGGGTTACCGGAACATGGTGGCTTACTGTGGCTCCAAGTTCGCCGCTATCGGCATAACACAGTCGTTAGCAGCGGAACTGGCGCCGGACAACATTCGCGTGAATGCAATCTGCCCCGGTGTGGTCGGCACGGCGATGTGGCTCGAACACCTGATGCCGATGAACACCCTCGATCAGGCGGCCAAGAACGCCGAGTTCGAGAAGGCGATGAAAGAGATGATTCCGCTTGGGCGGCCGCAAACGGCGCAAGACATGGGTGCCGCCGCAGTGTTTCTCGCATCGTCACCGAACATCACCGGCGTCAGCCTGAGCGTTGCCGGGGGTTACGAGATGAATTGAGTGGCGCCGCTATTGCGTGCGCCTCACCTGTTCCGCAGCGTCTCGTTGCTGCTCCGCGATCGCGATTCGTCTGAGCTTGTCGCGTCGGGCTGCGCGCCACTTCGCGAACAGGTCGTTTTCGTGTGTGCTGGGGGAGTTCGCGGGCGGGGTCAGTTTCAAGTGAGTGTCCTTCGACGATCCAAAAAGTGACCGGCACGTTAGCGTTCTTCGCAACGCACGTCAGTTCGGTAGCGGACAGCAAGTTGTAATCGAAACCACCAAATCGGGGCTCGTGCTTCAGCGCGCTGCAGGTACTGCCAGCAGTGGACAACGGGCGCCTCGGAGTACGCGTTCGGTGGTGCTGCCGCGCAATGCCTCGAATGCACCGGAACGGCCAGCAGTAGGCATCACGATCAAATCGGCCCCAACGTGTTCGGCGGCGGCCGCAATCTGTTCAACCGGTTCACCATCGCGGAAGAGGCGCGCGAACTTCCAGCGGTCGCCCTCCGGGGCGTGCACGCGAGGCGCGTCCTGTTCGCTTCCGATATGAAGCAGCGTGAGCGTTGTGTTGCCGTCGCCGAAGATGTCGGAGGCGCGCATCGCAAAGTCGATGGCAGCGGTCGCATCCGGTGTGTGATCGAAGGGGATCAACACGTTTGCGAACGTCAGCTTGCCGTCGGCGGTGATGATGTCGCGTTTGCTGTCGGCCGGCACGAACAGCGTCATCGTCGTGGACCAGCGCGCCATCGCCTCGGCAACCGAACCGTGCAGCCAGCGCGTCGCGCCGGAGCGCCCCTCCGTTGCGGCCACCAGCAGATCGGCGGGGTTATCGGCGAGGTAGTCGACCACCGCGAGCGCCGGAAAACGGCTGGCGACCGACACCTTCTTCACTTTTACGCCGAGTCGCTCGAACACATCCGCTTGTGTGCTGCCGGCGTCCAGCATCCCCCAACGTTCCAGCGTCGCGCGTACCGCCGGGTACTTACCCCAGTCGGCGTGCTCTTCATTACCGACGTGGAGCAGCGTGAGACTGCTGCGGCGAAGCACCGCAACCGCGAGCGCATATGCGAAGGCGCGCGCACTGGCAGCGGAAAAATCCGTCGGGTGAACGACGGATTGAATGAACGCTGCCGTGTCAGTGTCGCGTTTGGCCATCAGGCACTCCTGCTATGGAAAAATCAGCACGGAACTAACAGGTCACGCAGCTCCGCAGCAGGTTGGTTGCCGATGATCGGTGCAACGGTGTGCGATGCTGGTAGTTGGCCCGGAGCATAGTTCGTGCGTGTAGCTGGCCGTATCCGGTAGTTGTCCTGTTTTCGTTTCTTTCCCGTGAGTTTTCCCGTGAGAAGAGGCGGGGTCTTCGTCGTGCTAGCGAGTCTAGGGCTTCGCCGCGACGATGCGTTTCCCCAACGATCGAGGTCGGGCGCGGTGCGTGCCGCTGCGCTTTGGCAGGTCGGTCAGAAAATCACGCCAATGATCCGGTCGAGAAGTTGCTCCAACGGAATGGCGGTGAGGAGTAGCGGCGCAAATGGAATGATGGTCGCTACTATCAGCTGCAGAATCTGATCGCGTCCGACCGGGAACGCGGTCATTGATCGGATAATGCTGACCGCACTATCCAGGTCCGCGAGCGACTGAATGTCCGCCGACCCAAGCGCCTCTTCGCCGGTCCCATCCGCGCCGCACATCCAGCGCCGGTCGAAGTTGCGCGAATAGTCAGCAGCGAATCGCCCGTACTCGCGCAGGCCGCGCCGCTTTGCTGCCAGGACTTTCGGTGCAAACACGGTGAGCGGTCCGATGACGAGGATCATCATCAAAACAACCAATACGACGATCTCCAGCTTGAAGCCTGCAAGGGTACCGTCTGCATAGAAGATGACGCTCGCCGCGTATCCTGCGAGCGCAGCGCCATGCGCAGTCAGTAAGGGCGACAATGCATACGCACTCGCGCCGAGGAAACCGAGACCCCCGTTGCGATCGGGATGTGTGGGCAACAAGGCAAGGTCGAGTCGCGAAACGTGCCAAAGGAATCGTGCCCAGATGAAGATGCGCAAGTACCAACGCAGGAGCAGGAACTGCATGATCGGATTGCTGACCCACGTCAGCCACAGCCCGGCGCCGGTCAGACTCTCGACCCCGTCGATCGGCCTCGCGTACCAGCTCGACATGTCTAGAACCATCAGGTCGACGCGAATCACGTGGCCGACAGTCAGCACGATCGCGACCAATGCCAACTCCGCGAAAACCGAGTTGCGCAGTCTCATCGCAGCGGCGATTGCGGCGTGAAAACGCTCGATACTCGGCGCTGGTATCAGACCACGCTCTAAGAACTGGGCAATGATGCCCTGCATGCGTCGATGCACGACGAGTTCGGCAATCAGGAGCAGCGGCACGATGATCAGAAAGCGAACATGTGTCTCGATGTCTCTGAAGAAAGGCAACTCGACTCCGCCTACCGACGTGCCCTCGGTTGCAGACAAGATGAGCATGGGTGGCCACAAGAGACTGCAGATCACAAGAACGCGCCGCAGCAGGTGATCCTCGACGCTGTCTTCGAGACGAGCGCGTCGCAACAACTGATACAGCGGCCCCCCTAGCACGAGCGAGAACGATTGCTCGTCGGGTAATGCCGGATTGATCAATGGCGATGACGGACTCACCGCACTCATGCAGCTCCCCCTCTGTTCAGCTCAAACAGCGCAGCATCTGTCTAGATCGCCCGCTACTTCATTACGTATTTGCCGAGGTAGGGGCACATAGAGCTTGGCGTTGTGTCTACGAACTAAGGGAATTTGCTCCTGCGCGATCTTCCGGTGGCGCCGGAGCGCGAAGACGACCAAGTCTCGAAGACCGTCTTCTGAAAAATCAGTTTGACCGTTAGTCGTCTGATTTCGGTCTTGATTCGATGAAGGTCGCAGAAGCGACGACCACTTCACACGCTCGCAATTTCCTTACAAGTAACATCAATCCGAAATACAAACGTCGGATGGCTGGGACGGCCGTCTGCGGGCGCGTCTGTGCGAAGTCAACGGTTGACTGACGCGCAGTGCAGGGAGAACTCCGATGAAGGCTCGACGGATTCGCGGCATTGCGCGCTTGTTGGCGTTCGCAGGGTTCCTGTCCATGGTCGCCGCGGTCTCCGAAGCCGCCCCGCAACAGACCACCGGTACACCTCCCATTATCTCGCTCGCGGCTTCTCCGACTTCCGTCGACGCAGGCGGTTCGAGTCTCCTATCGTGGTCGACGGCCTACGCGCAGCGCTGCAAGGCGTCCGGCGGTTGGAGCGGCCGAAAGTCGACGCAGGGCACCTATGCCACTGGCCCACTCACGACAACCCAAACCTATGCGCTGCAATGTGTCGGTCCCGGCGGAACGACTTCGGCCAAGACCACCGTGCAGGTAGCCTCGGCACCGGCTTCTACGTCTACGTCGCCTGCTCCCGTTACGTCCTTGACCGCGAACCCGACGTCGATCGCGAGCGGTGCAACGTCGACCCTCACCTGGGCAGCGACGGACGCGGACGGGTGCGTCGCATCCGGTGCGTGGTCCGGTTCGAAAGCAGCCAGCGGAACTCTGACCGTGGGTCCGCTGACTGCCAACTCGAGCTTCTCCGCTGGCGTGTACGGGAACCGGTGGTACGAGTTCCGCGACGGCAACCGTCATGGTGCAACAGACGGCCGCACCGACCCTGTCGCTTACCGCTTCGCCATTGAGCGTGACCAGCGGTGGCACCTCCACGCTGACTTGGAGCAGCACCGATGCAAGCGGTTGTACCGCGAGCGGCGGTTGGACGGGCGCGCAAGCCGCCTCGGGTACGAGAAGTGGTTGACGACAGTCGGTCCCTTGACGACTGGCGCGACCTATACGTTGGCGTGCACAGGTGCAGGTGGCACGGTGACACGCTCGGCCACCATCACGATTGCCGCGCCGAGTCCGACGCTGATCTTCACCGCCTCACCGCTGAGCGTGGCCAGCGGCGCGAGTTCGACACTGACGTGGAGCGCGACCAACGCGACGAGTTGTACTGGGTCGGGATCGTGGACCGGGACTAAAGCAACCTCGGGAACTCAAACAACCGGTGCGCTGACGGCCAGCGCGAGCTACATGCTGACGTGCACGGGCGGCGGTGGATCGGTCTCGCAGACGGCGGCGGTAACGGTAACCGCGGCGCCACCGACGTTGACGCTAACGGCGTCTCCCGCGAGCGTGCAATCGGGAGCCTCGTCGAATCTGACGTGGAGTACTACGAACGCTACAACCTGTTCGGCATCCGGCGCGTGGAACGGTGCGAAGGGAACTTCCGGCACCCAGAGTACGGGTGCACTCACCAGCAATTCGAGCTTCACGCTCGCGTGTGCCGGAGGCGGCGGCACAGTGACGCAAACGGCTACAGTGACGGTGACCGCAGGGACACCTTCTGTGACCCTGTCGGCGAGTCCGCCCGGGGTTTCCCGCAACACCAACGCAACGCTGTCGTGGACGAGCGCCAACCTCACCGGTTGCGCGGCGTCAGGTGGCTGGTCGGGTACCAAGACGATCAGCGGTTCAGAGAGCGTTGGCCCGATTACACAGGACACCACCTACACGCTCAGTTGTACCGGCACCAGTGGTAATGCGGTCGCAATGACGACGGTCACCCTGCGCGAAGCCGTATTGTCATGGCAGGCGCCAACGAAGAACGTCGACGGTTCGACATTGACGAATCTGGCGGGTTACAAGATCTACTACGGCACGGCGTCGAACAACTACACGCAGACGGTCAGTGTTTCCGGCGCTTCGACGACGACGTGGACGCTGCCGCTCGCTCCGGGAACCTACTATTTCGCGCTGACCGCCGCCGATTCCACCGGCACAGAGAGTGCCAAGACCAGCGAGGTCAGCAAGACGATCAACTGATCGCGGCAACTGGCGACACACTTGCCAACTCGCCGGTTACCGCACTTTCGCGTCGGGTGTCAGCGCGAATGTGCGTTCAATGTCGTCTTCTCGCCCACGGTCCGGTTATTGGTGCCGAGGGAGGGCTTGAGCCCCTCACCCCACCGGTTAGCTAAGTGCTTGATTCTGGGTCCGCGGTGCTGGCGGTTGGTCCGCAGAATAGATCATTCGTGTACCAGATGTGTACCAGCGACAATCGCCCGTCCTTCCCTTTTTGCGCGAGTCTGCGCGAGAACAGATGGATGCGTTTTGGTGCCGCCCGTCTTGTCCTCGTGCACGGCTCGTTAAATGTGCCAGCGCGCAAACGCGCGACGCCAGGCGCCGCGCCTGGTTACGGCGAACCGTCCTGCTTCGCCCAGTCAATGAACACGTTGGCTACGTTCTCGCCGAGTTCCACGCCCGCGGCGTTGTCCATCGGATAGTGAATTCCAGCCCAGATCCGCGAGTCGCCTGCCTCTTTGCCGAGGGCGCGAATGAACGTCGCGCGCGCCGGGTCAGGAAATAGATATGCGATGACTTCAGACTTTGCGGTCGACAGTGTCGAATGGTTGGACGGATAGCTCGGAAAATTCGGGACCGGGAACAGCGGTGTGATCGTGGTATCGAGTTGATGCGGCCGCAGGTACCAGTACGCGAACTTGCCGTCGTTGCCTCGCGATGAACGCATCGAAGTTCACACTTGCGATCAGTGCGTATACGCGCGCGGCACGCGGCGCGTTTCGATCGAGAGCGTCCTCGAACATCCACTTGTCGGCATAGCGGAACGGCCAGATTTGAAGGCCATCGGGACTTTGCCAGTAGTACGCCTTGGAGTTTGTCGTGAACGTCCGTGGGAAATTCTTCACGGTCGCAACCTCGTCCTGCACCTGCTGCGAGTGGCAATCGGGCGGCGTCGGCGGGCGAAATTCGTTGGCGGAGGTCAGCAGGATCGGCGGCCAGTTGGGCTGCGTGACGTTACCGGGGTTCGTGCCGGTCCAATTACACGGACCCGGTGGCACGCTGCCGGCCCACACTGCATCGGAACCGTCTGCTTTCGCCCTTTCAACGACTGCTTCGCCGATGGCCCGGCCAAGCGCGAGCCCCGCCGTGTTGTCGCTCGGGAACTGTAGGCCGGCCCGCACCCGCGACAAACCCTGCTCTTCCGCCATCGCCTGAAATGTCTGCGCATCAGCGGGGAAGAAGTACGCAAGAACAGTGGCTGCTGCCGCACCCGCCGCCGCATGTTCGGACGGATATGACGGGCTGTTGGGCACCGGCAGCGCCGTCGGCACGAAGGCGAGCTGACTCGGCCGGAACCGCTTGTAGTAGTACTTCGAATCCCAGGTCGCCACCGTGGCGTCGTAAACCGCCTGCGCAACGTAAGTCCATACACGATGTGGGAACGGGGTCGTGAGCGTACCGGCCGCGAATCGCGCGTTGATCAGGTCGATCCAGCGATACCCGGGAGACCCGGCGTCCCAATATTTGATCTTGTTGTAGGGCAACCGCGTCGTTCTGCAGGATCAACGCCTTCAGCGCGCGCAACTCGGTGCGTGTCTCGCGAACCGTCGGCGGTGGGTCGACGCGATACGAAGCGCCGGAATCGATCACCCATGTCTGCCAGTTTCCGGCAGTCGGTTCGATTGGGTTGATGCTCCGCCACTCCGCATCCGCCTGGGTCGACAGTGGAATCGCGATCAGCAGAGCCACGGTCAGGAACGAGAGTCGTCGGGCATTCATTTCAACCTCCATGCGCCGACCGCACACCAACGCGGCCGCGAATTAAAGGCAGCACCTATTCGCGTCATCGCAATTCCCCCTCAGTGTATTTGGTAGCGACGCGCGTGTACTTTGCGCGTCGGTCTCGCAAAGAGTTCTTTCGCGGATCTGAGGTATTCCTGACTTTGATCTGAGGTACACCTCTTGACGGAGGCCAAGCGCCTGGCTCACCGTGAAGATCGAAGGGGAAAGGGGTTCGAGATGGGCGCGGAGCACATCACCTCTGGGTCAATCGACTCATTTCGCATCGGGGATCGTCTTGTGACGCCGGCCCTGAACGAAATCAACGGCGTACGTGTCGAATCGAAGGCGATGGAAGTGCTGATGGTGCTCGCCGAGGCCGCGCCAAATGTCGCGTCCAGTGCGACGGTGTTGAAGAGGGTCTGGCCGGACGTCGTTGTGATCGATAACGTCGTTTATCAGGCCGTCGCGCAGTTGCGTAAGGCAATGGGTGATGATGCCCGTGCGCCGCGTTACATCGAGACGCTGCCGAGGCGCGGCTATCGCCTTGTGTCGCCGATCACAACGATGCCGCGCGATCTTCCAGCGCAAAGCCTCCGGCCGCTCGCACCCAATCGATTCTCGTCTTGCCGCTCTCCAATGTATCGGCCGATCCGGATCAGGTGCATTTCGTCGATGGCCTGACGATCGAGCTGATTCATCGGCTGTCGCGCATTCCGAATCTCCGGGTCGCGGGACAGGCCTCGTCGTTCGCCTACAAAGACCGGCCCATCAGTTACGCGGACATCGGCCGAATGCACGGCATCGCAAACCTGTTAGGCGGAAGCGTGCGCAAAAATGGGCGATCGGCTACGCGTCACGGTAGAACTGGTCAGCACCGCAAACGGGTTTCAGCTCTGGTCCGCCGATTTGGATCGGCGGCTCGATGATCTCTTCGCTATCCAGCGGGAAATCAGCGATGCAGTCGCTGATTCGCTCAGCGTCACGCTACGTTGTGTTTCGTCGGAGTCTGCTGGCAGCACCAGCAACGCGACGGCGCACTCGCACTACCTGCGTGGCAATGCGCTGTTCTGGCAACACACGATCGAGACGACCGAGCGGGCGATCTCCGAATTGGAAGAGGCGGTCGCGATCGATCCGGTTTCGCGCGCGCCTGGGCGCTCCTGTTGTCCGCCCACGGCGCGCGTGCGCGGCGACCTGAATACACCGAACGAAGCCTGGGGGAGATGGCGAACGCGGTCGAGCGAGCGCTGCAGTGCGAGCCTTTGCTCTGGCGCGGATCGGCGCGATGCTGGGACCTGTTGTCGCGGCGGCAGTTCGCCGCGGCGGACGCTGCAATGAACGAAGCGCGCCGCCTGCGATGCGGCCAAGGAGTCGATCGTCGGCTCCGACGTCATGAACTATCTGCATCAAGTCGGTCGATGGACCGAACGGCTCGAAGAGAGTGGACGCTTCCAGTCCGCAGATCCTGCCCTGGCGAGCAAGTCACGACGCGTTGTACGTACTGGGACGAAGGGCGGAGGCGAGTAGCGCGTTCGCCCGCCTGAATAGGGGCCTCTCAAAGCTCGGACCGCGAATACCTCGCCATGCTTGGCAATGGCATCAGCCCCACTGCCGAGGCGGCGGATCAGGTTATCAGGCAGGACTCTCGAAATGCGCCGCTCGGACTACGGGTTGGTTCGGTCCGTCCGACAAGGTCCTCCCGGCATCGCGCTCGATCTTGCGGCGGGCAATTCGTTCCGCGGTGATTTCGCGTTGATGTGATGATCGCGGCGGACAGGTGACCCGGCCTCGCGATCGATTTTCTGCGCGCCGGGTATCTGGTCGATGGCTTTGGTGCCTGGCATCTGTTGTGGTTCCCACAACTCGCGCAGGTGCGCAAGACTGTCGAGTTCAAGGCAATCCGATCGAGCTTGGCTTGCCCGACATGTGGCGGCGTTCCGGGTGCTGGGGCGACTTCTGTGAACCCGTGGGTGACTGCGACTTCGTGTGTCGTTAGGTCAGCGAAGGCCGTCTTCATTTCATCTCGTTGCCGTTTCCGAGGGGAGGATTCTGAACCCCTCACCTCATCGGTTAGCACAAGTGCTTCATTCTAGGTCCGCATGCTCGCGGTTCGCAGGCTCTTTTGCTAGGGAGCAGGCGTTCCCATACCATCGAGTAGCTCGCTGGCTCGAGTTCAAGCCGTGGCAGATATCTTCGTCTCGTACGATCCGAAGACCGGGAACGCGTTAGACCGCTGATCGATCACCTGCAGAAAGTGGGGTGGTCGGTGTGGTGGGACCGCGAACTCGTAGCCGGTCCCAGTTTTGATGAAAAGATCGAGGCCGCGATCCGCGAGGCCTCCTGCGTGGTGGTGGCTTGGTCTCAGGCATCGATTGCGAAGAAGTGGGTGCGCGCCGAGGCAAACGAAGGGCTTGAGCGCGAGATCCTCGTGCCGTTGCTGCTGGACGACGTGCG
Organism: uncultured Gammaproteobacteria bacterium; assembly: GCA_963822125.1. GTDB lineage: Bacteria > Pseudomonadota > Gammaproteobacteria > Pseudomonadales > Azotimanducaceae > DATJGR01. Next base: position 366,793 of record CAWGGQ010000024.1, read on the forward strand.
CTCCACCGCTGCTGTTCAGGGCATCACAGGCGGCTAACCTGATCGGCTGGCCGGAGCGCAGACCGGAAACGGAGCTCAATGCGCTGATAACGGGCATTCGGGACATCGTCGGTACCAACGCCCCACAGCGGGAAATCATCGAAGCGGTCATCTCGTCCCGTTCCATCGCAGTGTTGCGCTTTGTCGATATGAGCCCGCAACGCGACCAGGCGCCGCTCTGTGAAGGCATTGCCGAAGAAATCCTCAACCGGCTGGCGCGCATCCGTGATCTCAAGGTGATCGCGCGCACGTCCGCCTTCCAGCTGGACCCGACCAACACCTCAGTCCGCGAGATTGGTCGGCGGCTCGGTGTGCGTCACGTCTTGGAAGGTAGTGTCCGCATGGCAGGCGATCAGGTGCGGATTGGCACCCAGCTGATCGAGTGCGAGGGCGAGTCGCAGCGCTGGTCGCAAAGCTACACACGGGAGTTGTCTGAATCTTTTCCTGCTCTACGACGAGGTCTCTGACGCAATAGTACGGTCGCTGGAACTCGTCATCGGTGAGAGTTCGAAAACCCCAGTCGGCGTCGACCCACAGCGAAGAAGCGCTCAGATTGGTCATGCAGGCTCGGTTCAAGTTGGGAGAGGAGGCCGCGCATCCGCGGACGTTGATTCCGTTGGTGGAACGAGCCATCGTGCTGGACCCCGATTATGCGGATGCCCATCTCGTGCTGGGGCGCCTCTACTTCGAACTCGGTGAAAATCACTTCGAGCTACCGGAGCCCAACATCCGCGCCGCACAAGGGTGTGTACAGAAGGCGCTACTGCTGAATTCGAATCTGTCTGGCTGCACATCGAGCTCAACGGCTCGATCATTTCGTACCTCGATTCGGATCTGGGGTGCCGCTGCCGATTCGTGGAAGCAAGCCGACAAGTTGCGCGGGTATCCATTGAGGTACAACCGCCTCTGTTTGGCGGGTTATTACGAGCGGGCCGAACGAGCGTGTCGACAGTGCATCGAACGTGACCCCTTGAACACCCATCCGCGCATTTGGCTTGCACGAGCTCTGGATCGATTGGGACGTATCGATGACGCGGCCTTCGAATACAAGGAAGCGTTAGCGCTAGTGCCGCGCAGCTTTGGCCTGTTCAGCGATTTCGTTGAACATTGGCTGGAATTTGCTCGCGATGTCGAGCGCGCCAGGCAGTTCCTTGACGAGACGGAGTATTCGGGCGGCGCTCTGTTCTGGGCGCGGGCCCGTATTGCGCATGCTCAAGGCGACGACAATCCGCTGCGCTCACTGGTCGAAAGATGGGTCAGTGAACGGGAGACGCGTTATGTGTCGGCCCAAATAATCGAGCACGAGTACTACCGTCTAGGCGACATCGGAGCACACCTCCGTTGGTTCGCTATGCGTGCGCAGGAACAATGTAATCTCTACTTTGTGCCTACCTTTATGCTGCGAGACCGCCCCGACTATTGGGAACGGTTGAGCGATTGGGCGATCGACGATTCCGCACAGGTGCGATCGCGCATGCGCCTGCTCAACGAGCATCGCGCGCGGATCGACCGGATCACCGAGAAGATGGTGCTGCCGCACGACTACGTGGAGTAGCTGCCGGAGGCAGATCCACGACTACAGCCCCCGCCGTCTATAGCCCCGCTCGACGAAATGCTGCCGCCACGCGCGCTTGAGCCGCGGGCACCGCGATCCGGTCCACGAACGGGTTGTCGTCGGCGGTGATTGCGGGCATCTGATCGCGAAGGACCCGTCCATGTGCCTTCGCCTGCTCCAGGTCACCGGACTCTACGCAAGCAACGACGAGCGGAAACAGGCAAAGGGGAGAATCTGGTTTGAGTTCGAAGCTCTTGTGAAGCGCCTCTAGTGCGTCGTCGAGTTTGTTGGCGAGCAGCAAGCAAACGCCGTGGATTGCGAAGTACGAAAACGGTGGCGCGGGATGCTGCGCAAGTGCCCCTTCAATCAGAAGCAGCGCCTCGAGCGGGCGCCCGGAAAACGCCCAAACCGAGGCGCATTGTACGGCGACGTCCGGCTCCTTTGGGCTCAGCTCCAACGCCTTGGCGGCCGCATCAAGTGCCTCCGGAGATTTCTGTAGGACCAGCAGGACGGAGGCGATCAACGCGTGGGCGTAGCCCAGCGTCGGTTCCAGATCGATCGCTCGGCGCCCCAGCGCCTCGGCACGGCGGTACGACTCCTCGCGGTCGTCAGTCCAGCCGAAATCCCCCTGCATCTGGTGCGTGCTCGCGAGGCAGATGATACCCAACGTGAACTTCGGATCGAGGTCCAAAGCCTGTTGGAACAAGGCCTGGGCTTTCTCTGTCGCTTCGCGCGTCTCGAGTTGCAGCTGCGCGACGCCGTCGCCGAATTGAGTCGTGTGGAATTGCGGGATCTCGTCCGCGATGTCGAACCACGATACCTTCGACCGTACGAAGATATGTGCCGATGGGCGCGGGCCGGGGTCGCTGTCCAGGGTTCCGACCACCACGCTGACGAAATCGGCATGGTGCGGCGCATTGTAAAGGCTGGAACCGCACCGCCCGCAGAACCACCGACTGCTCCCGGCTGAGGCGTCGAACTCCCTTGCGACGTCATGTCCGACGGTTACGCGAAACGCCACCCTGGGAACGAGCGCGAGCGTTACGAACGCACTGCCTTGCCACTTCCTACAGGTCGTGCAATGGCAATTGAAAATCGACAGGATCGGCGCGTTGATCTCGTACCTCACCGAGCCACACAGACACCCGCCTGCAATTGCCATTTCGACGTACCCGGTGCCCAGATCTAATTCAGCCTACTCGGGCCTTTGGGGATTGAGAATCCTCTAGCAGCAGGCTTCCCCGAGTAGACCAGACACCACCCTCAGAAATGCGCGCTCCGACGTCTCACGCTGGCTTGCGTCGGCAGCCGATGGTTCGCGCACCGTCCACCGTCGATGCGTACTGGTGACACATCAAGTAAAGATCGAGCGGAACAGCTGCTAGCCCGTCGCTCGCGCGATGTGCCTTCATCGAACTCGCCGATCGGCGCCTGCGAAGTCGCGATCGTCCAACACGGCGCACAACGCTTTCAAACCGTTGGCGGAGGAGATTGCGGCCGAGTCGAGTGGTTGGCCCCCAGTTGAGATAGCTTCGTTCCGATCACCAGATCCGATTCCAGATGGCCAGATGGTTGAACTCCCGCTTCGGTGCTCGTGGCCGGCGTTTTGACTTAGGGCTTCCCTATATAGGTTTCTTGCGACGAGACTATCTGCCAGCGCCCATCGCGTTTAATCAGCGTGTCAGTAAACCGCATTGCCCCTCCGAAATCGGCGCCTTTGTATTTCCCCTTTTGATTGCTGCGCCCAAAGACCACACCGGCGTCGCCAAAGGCAAACGCCTTCAAGTCTCCGATTTCGAAAGTGGTGAAGGTCAACGTACCGTCCTTGAGTGATGACACATCTTCGGCCTTGCCAGTGACTTCTCCTTCTGGGCTTGTGTACACGTACTCATCTGCTTCCCATTCCGCGATGGCTTTTGCGTCCCCCGCCTTGAATGCCTTTGCGGCGTCACGTTCGGCTTGTATGAGCGATTGTTGTTCCTTCGTGGGTGAGTCAGCGGCGTCGGCGGACGAGGCGAATAGGAATGCGGCAAACATGAGCATGAATTGTCGAATCATCAGTCTTCTCCGAGTTGCGATCGTCAGGGTGGCGGTACGACGACCTTCGGAACTCAGAGACTGAGCTGAACAACAGGTAAGGACTCCGCCTTGAGGCAACCTAGCGCGAGAAAAAGCAAGGCCGCAAGCGGTTCAGCGTGACAGGGGGACGTGACGCCTGCCTTGTATCTGCGGGACATTGGCCCTTAGCCTCCGCCGACCTGTTGGGGAGGATGCTATGAACTGGGAGCCGATACCGGAAATACCAAGACGCGCCGCGCCTCAGTAGGTAGGATGCCGCCCGATAGATCCGGGCCATGAAACGCCGCGTACGTGTACCACTTGTGTACCAGCGAGGCCGACCGAGGATCTAAGCGCTTGATGCTGCAGAGGTTGGTGCCGAGGAGAGGACTTGAACCTCCACGGGGTTTCCCCCACTGGCACCTGAAGCCAGCGCGTCTACCAATTTCACCACCCCGGCGAGTAGCGGGGCGCGACTCTACGCACCGATTCCGGGGTTGTCAACGTGACAGAAAAACGCAAGCGCCGTAGTAAATCCGTTGGTTCGGACGCACGTCGCGAAGTCGAAGAACGGCCCGTTTTGCTTGCGCCGACGGCCGTCATCGAGCTGTTTCGCACGCAGAAAAAACCGATGCGCTGGCCGGAAATCCGCGAGCTTTCCGGCGTACGCCAGGGCGCCGACGTCGATCAGCTGCGGCGCGTGTTGCGCGGCTTGTGCCATTCCGGTGACCTGCACATCGATAGCCGCGGTGCCTATCAAATGGCGGCGCCGGAGGTTGCCGTCGACGGCGTGATCCGTCGGGGCAATCGTGGGCGGCTGGTGTTGATGCCGGTCGGCGGTAGCGAGGAGCTGCCGGTGCGTCTCACGCGCGACTCGCGCTTGCGCGTTGGCGACACGGTGCATGCGCGGCTCGTCGAAGGTCAGGCAGTGGTCGCGTCGGTGACCGCGCGGTCGGAAGAACCGGTGATCGGACGCGCCGTTGCCGGCACGCGCGGCTGGTACGTGGTCGCCGAAGGTGATTTCCGCGGTCGCGTCTATCTCGAATCGAACGGAGAGGGCGCGGCCAATGACGGCGACACCGTCGCGGTGACGGTGACGGGCGAAGAGAGCTTCGGCCTCACGGGACGCGTGGTCGATGTGATCGCACCGCGCGACGACCTGCACGCCGCGTCGATCACGTTGCTGCGCGCGCATGGCGTGCCGGTCGAATGGCCTCCAGAAGTCGACGAGGCCGTGCGCGGCTTGCCCGACCGTGTGGACCCGGAACAGCACCGCGACCGCGAAGACATCACCGACCTTCCGCTCGTCACGATCGACGGCGAAGACGCGCGCGACTTCGACGATGCGGTGTTCTGTCACCCACGCCCGAAGGGCGGCTGGCGACTGGTGGTCGCCATTGCCGACGTAGGCAGCTACGTGCGACTCGGTTCGCCGCTCGACTACGAGGCCCGCGAGCGCGGCAACTCGGTGTACCTGCCCGATCGCGTCGTGCCGATGTTGCCGGAGGCGTTATCGAACGGGCTCTGCTCGTTGCGCCCGCAGGAGCATCGGCTGTGCATGGTGTGCGACATGCAGGTATCGCCGCTCGGCAAGGTGACCACGTATCGCTTCTATCCGGCGCTGATGTTCTCCCGCGCGCGCCTCACCTACACCCAGGTCGCCGCGTTCATCGACGCCGGGTACCGCGGTTTCGAGGGTGAAGTGGCCGATTCGCTGCGGGCTTTGCACGACGTGTATCGGGCGCTGCTCGCCGCGCGCGAGGATCGTGGCGCGCTCGACTTCGACGCGCCGGAACAGAAGTTGATTCTCGAAAACGGTCTGCTCGAACGCATCGAGCCGGTGGTGCGTAACGATGCGCACCGGTTGATCGAAGAGGCGATGATCTCCGCGAACGTGTGCGCTGCGCGATTCCTCGAGAAGCACGAGGCGAGGGCGCTATACCGGGTCCACGAGGGACCGACGCCGGAGAAATTCGACTTGCTGAGGCAAGCGCTCGCTTACGCGGGAATACGCTTGAATGATGAGCCGCCCACGCCGAAGACGCTTCAGACGGTGGCGAATCAACTGGCCGATCGACCCGACCGTGGTCTGCTCGAAACGATGATCCTGCGGTCGATGATGCAGGCCCGCTACAGCCCGGAAAACGTCGGCCACTTCGGGCTCGCACTGCCGCGCTACATGCACTTCACGTCGCCGATCCGGCGCTATGCAGACCTCGTCGTGCACCGCGCCATCGCCGGTGTGTTGCGTCGCGATCCCATCGACCAGAGTCACCTCGACGAGGTCGGCGAGCATCTGTCGGTAACGGAGCGCCGGGCCGACGATGTCAGCCGCGGCGTGGCCGATTGGCTGAAGTGCGAGTTCGCGGCGCAGTTCGTCGGCCAGACATTCGACGGCACGGTCGTCGCGGTGACGGACTTCGGCGTGTTCGTCGAACTCGAGAAGATCTTCATCCAGGGTCTGCTGCACGTATCGAACCTCGGCGACGACTACTTCACCTTCTATCCCGCGGCGATGTCGCTGGTCGGCGAGCGGTCGGGCCGGCGTATCAAGCTCGGCGACAAACTGTCCGTCATCCTGGCCGACGTCGACATCGAATCGCGCAAGATCGATCTGCTGGTGGCGGGCGCCAAGGGAGGCAAACGCAATCGGCGAGGCCGTTCGTGAGCACGGAACAGGTCTTCGGCATCCACGCGGTGGAGGCGTTGTTGCGCGGCGACGCACAGCGCGTCCGGCGTCTATACGTTCAGGCGGATCGGCGCGACGCGCGAATGACGGTGATTCTGGATCTGGCCGCGGCCGGCGGCGTGCCGGTCGAGAATTGCGATCGGTCACGGCTCGACCGATTGACGCACCACGGCCGCCATCAGGGCGTGGTGGCCGAAACCGCGCCGGGCGAACTCGGCTCTGAGAAAGAACTCGAGCTTCGCTGGCCGACGCTACCGCAACCTTTATTGCTGCTGGCGCTCGACGGCGTGATGGATCCGCGCAACCTGGGCGCGTGCTTGCGCAGCGCAGATGCAGCGGGGGTCGCAGCCGTGCTGTTGCCGAAGAGCCGCACCGCACCGCTCAGCGAAGTGGCGCGCAAGGCGGCCAGCGGCGCTGCGGAATCGCTGTTCATCGTGCTGGTCAGCAACCTGGTGCGGCGGCTGGAATGGCTGAAGCAGCAGGGCGTGTGGGTGGTCGGCGCGGCCGGCGACGCGGCCGATTCATGGCGTGCGGCCGATCTGAAGCAACCAACCATCCTGGTGCTCGGCGGTGAGGGCAAAGGCCTGCGCGACCTGACGCGCAAAACCTGCGACCAGCTGGTCAGCCTGCCGATGAAGGGCGCGGTGTCGAGTCTGAACGTCTCGGTGGCCACCGGCGTTCTGTTGTTCGAGGCCGTGCGGCAACGATCCGGCTGAGTTTCGGCCGTGACATTTGCGGAGCGTCTCTCTAGAATCCGCGCTCCTTCAAATCCACTCCTTGCTTCACGCCCCCTCACTTCTTCGAGAAAAGGCGCGGAAGCGGTTACGCCATAAGGAGGCGCAATGCGACATTACGAAGTCGTGTTTCTCGTGCATCCCGATCAGAGCGATCAGGTGCCGGGAATGATCGACCGCTACAAAGCCCTGATCGAACGCGGTAACGGCAAAGTTCACCGCCTCGAAGACTGGGGCCGCCGGCAACTCACGTTCCCGGTGAAGAAGATCCACAAAGCGCACTACGTGCTGATGAACATCGAAGTGAACGGCGCAACGCTCGAAGAGCTGTCGAGCGCGTTCCGCTTCAACGACGCCGTGTTGCGCAACATGATCATCAGCCGCAACGAAGCGGCCACCGAAATCTCCAAGATCTACGCAGAAGAACTGCGCGATCAGGAGAAAGAGCGCGACCGCGACCGTCGTCGTGAAGAAGAGCTGGCGGCCCGCCGCGCAGATCCTGAGCGCGCACCGGCCGAAGAAGGCGAAGCCGTGGGAGAACAGAAATGAGCATGCCGCGTCAGTTCCGCCGCAAGAAATTCTGCCGCTTCACCGCGGAAGGCATCAAAGAGATCGACTACAAGGATCTCGAACTGCTGAAACAGTACATCACCGAAACCGGCAAGATCGTGCCGAGCCGTATCACCGGCACCAGCGCGCGTTATCAGCGTCAGCTGGCGGTTGCGATCAAACGAGCGCGGTATCTGGCACTGCTGCCGTATACCGACGCGCATCTGTGATCGGGAGCATCAAGTGAACGTCATCCTGTTGGAACGTATCGTCAATCTCGGCGACCTCGGCGACGAAGTGGTCGTGAAAAGCGGTTTCGCACGCAATTTTCTGATCCCGAAGGGCAAAGCCGTTCGCGCGTCGAGAGACAACCGTGCGGTATTCGAAGCGCGTCGCGCGGAACTCGAGCGCGTGGCGCAAGAGCGCCTCGGTGAAGCGCAGGGTCGCGGCGCCAAGCTGCAAGGTCTGTCGGTGAGCATCTCCGCGAAGGCCGGCGACGAAGGCAAGCTGTACGGGTCGGTGGGCACCCACGACATCGCCGAAGCGTTGGCAGCGCAAGGTGCCGACGTTGCGAAGAGCGAAATTCGCATGCCGTCGGGCGTGATCCGCGTGGTCGGCGAGTACGACATCGACGTGCACCTGCACACCGATGTGAACGTCACGATCAAGGTCGTCGTCGTTCCGGAATAACCGGCCTTTTCCCTTGACAGCATGAGCCTCCTCTCGGAGGCTCATCAGCCCCGCAACGAAATCGCTCCGCTATGTCGGAAACCGCTGCCGATTCGGAAACAGCGCGGCCCGCGTCGGTCGCGTCCGTGCATTTGTCCGCCACCGCGCAGCTGAAAGTGCCGCCGCATTCCGTCGAAGCCGAACAATCGGTGCTCGGCGGCCTGATGCTGAACAACGATGCCTGGCTGAACGTTGCCGACGTGCTCACCGCGCGCGATTTCTACCGCGCGCAGCATCAGATCATCTTCGAAGCGATGGCGAGCCTCGCGAACGCGAACGAACCGCTCGACGCAGTGACGTTGTCCGAGGCGTTGAGCCAACGCGGTTTGCTCGACAAAGCCGGCGGCATCGGTTTCCTCGCAGAGATCGCCGAGTCTACGCCCGGCGCGAGCAACGTGATGGCGTACGCGCAGATCGTTCGCGAACGCTCCACATTGCGGCAGCTCATCTCGGTCGCCAACAAGATTGCTGAGTCGGCGTTCGCGCCGCAGGGGCGGCCGAGCAGCGAACTGCTCGACATCGCCGAGTCCGAAGTGTTCAAGATCCACGAAGGCCGCTTGCGCGACGAAGGGCCGGTTGCCATCGTGCCGTTGCTGGCGCGCGCAGTGGAGAAGATCGAATCGCTGTTCGCATCGCGCAATCCGATCACCGGGCTCGCCACCGGCTTCGACGATCTCGACAAGAAAACCGCAGGGCTGCAGTCGTCCGACCTCATCATCGTGGCCGGCCGGCCGTCGATGGGAAAAAGCTCGTTTGCGATGAACATCGCCGAGCACGCCTTGATGACGGACGACCCCGGCGCCGTGCTGGTGTTCTCAATGGAGATGCCGTCGGACCAGCTGGTGATGCGGATGCTGTCGTCGCTCGGCCGCATCGATCAAACGCGCATGCGCACCGGTGACATGCACGACGACGACTGGCCGCGGTTCACCTCGGCCGTTAGCCAGCTCAAAGACAAACCGATTTACTTCGACGATTCGCCGGCGCTCACACCGAACGAAGTGCGCACTCGTGCGCGTCGGGTGGCGCGACAAGCCGGTGGGTTGAAGCTCATCGTTCTCGACTATATCCAGCTGATGCGCGCGAACCGCGATCTCGACAACAACCGCACGGGTGAAATCACCGAAATCTCTCGCGGGCTGAAGGCGATTGCGAAAGAGATGCGCTGCCCGGTGGTAGCGCTGTCGCAGTTGAACCGCGGTGTAGAGAGCCGCAACGACAAACGGCCATTGATGTCGGACTTGCGTGAATCGGGCGCAATTGAACAGGATGCAGACGTCATCCTGGCGATCTACCGCGACGAGGTATACAACCCCGAGTCGCCGGATAAAGGCACCGCTGAGATCGTCATCCTCAAGCAGCGCAACGGACCGATCGGCAAAGTCAGGCTGGCGTTCATCGGCAACCTGACCAAGTTCGAAAATCTCGCGCGCAACGATTACTCCGAATACATGCGTTGATGACGCGCTCGGAGGCTAAACGGAATGGCTAAGGCGCGCGTCGCCTATGTCTGCAACGATTGCGGTGCAGAGCACGGCAAATGGCAGGGTCAGTGTTCGGCGTGCGAAGCATGGAACACGCTGACGCGCATCACGCTCGGTCCTGCAAAAGCATCGAAACCCGCAGCGGGCTATTCGGGCACAGCACCCGCGGTGCAGATTCTGGCCGAGGTCGATTCGGCGGACAGCGCACGCATCGCCACCGGTTTTGCGGAATTCGATCGCGTGCTCGGCGGCGGACTGGTGCCGGGCTCCGTCGTGCTGATCGGCGGTGAACCCGGCGCCGGCAAAAGTACGCTGTTGCTTCAGATCACCACGTCGCTCGCGACATTGGGCGAAGTGCTGTACGTCTCCGGCGAAGAATCGTTGCAGCAACTGGCGATGCGCGCGCGACGTCTCGAATTGCCGCTCGATCGCTTGCGCGTGGCGTCCGAAACGCGTGCCGAGGAAGTTGCTGCGCTAATCGAGCGGCACCGGCCGCTGGTAGTCGTGCTCGATTCGATTCAGGTGATGGAACTCGGCAGCGTGGAGAGCGTGCCCGGCAGCATCACTCAGGTGCGCGAGACGGCCGCATTCTTCACGCGGCTCGCGAAGCAGACGCAGACGGTGGTAATTCTCGTCGGGCACGTGACAAAGGAAGGCAGTCTCGCCGGCCCGAAAGTGCTCGAGCACATGATCGATTGTTTCGTGATGCTCGATAGCCCGGAAGGCTCGCGGTTCCGCACATTGCGTGGATTGAAGAACCGCTTCGGCGCCGTGAACGAACTCGGCGTGTTTGCGATGACCGATCGCGGCATGAAGGAAGTGTCGAATCCTTCGGCAATCTTTCTGCAGCGTCCGGAAGCGTTGTCGCCGGGCAGCGTTGCAACTGTCACGTGGGAAGGTACGCGCTCGTTGCTCGTCGAATTGCAGGCGCTCGTCGATGCCGTGCAGGGAGGCTATCCGCGGCGCGTGGCCGTTGGGCTCGATGCGCAACGGCTCGCGATGCAACTCGCGGTATTGCATCGCCACTGCGGAATTTCGCTTGCCGATCAGGACGTGTTTGCCAACGTGGTAGGTGGGGTGCGCATCGGCGAGACCGGATCCGACCTCGCGCTGATCCTGGCCGTGCTGTCGAGCTATCGCAATCGCGTGTTGCCGCGCGACCTGATCGTGTTCGGTGAAATCGGCCTGACGGGTGAAGTGAGGGGAGTGCCGAACGGCCAGGAACGCCTGCGCGAGGCCGCCAAGCACGGTTTCAAACGCGCGATCATTCCACGTGCAAATCGTCCCAAGCCGGCCATGACCGACATGGACGTGCGCGGCGTGGCTACCTTGAACGAAGCGCTGGACGTGCTGAACGAAGGCAACTGATCCGGCTCTTTCCGCCGATGTTCTTCACATCAGCGTCACAAGCCCACACACCTGAAACTGTCTAACAGGAGAACAATGCCTTCGTTGTTTGTAGTAGGTCCTTGCTGTAGGCCAGGGGCGTGACCTGTAGGAGGCAACATGTTCGGTTTCGCACTCAAAGACGTCGTCGCGTTTCTCATCGGCTGCTTGATCAAGCTGCTCGGTTGAAACGTCCCTACGCAAGTTTTTTGTAACGAATTCGCTTGGGCTCGTTGGCATCCGAGCCCAGGCGTTTCTTGTGATCCTCTTCGTAGTCGCTGAAGTTCCCCGCGAACCACTCGACGTGGCTGTCGCCTTCGAACGCGATCATGTGCGTGGCGATGCGGTCCAGGAACCAGCGATCGTGTGAAATCACCAGCACCGTTCCCGGAAAATTCAGCAGCGCGTCTTCGAGTGCGCGCAGCGTTTCCACATCGAGATCGTTGGTGGGTTCGTCGAGCAGAAGCACGTTGGCGCCCTGTCGCAGCAGCTTGGCCAGATGCAACCGGTTGCGTTCGCCGCCCGACAGATCGCCGACTTTCTTCTGTTGATCCGCGCCGCGGAAATTGAAGCGCCCAACGTAGGCGCGCGATGGAATCTCGTACTGGCCGATGCGCATGATGTCCTGGCCGTTCGACACTTCTTCCCAGACGTTCTTCGAGTTGTCGAGGTCGTCGCGGCTCTGATCGACGTACGCGAGCTGGACGGTTTCGCCGAGTTCCAGCGAGCCTTTGTCCGGCTGTTCGCGGCCGGTGATCATGCGGAACAGCGTGGTTTTTCCGGCGCCGTTCGCACCGATGATGCCGACGATGCCGCCGCGCGGAATTGCGAACGACACGTCGTCGATCAGCAGCCGGTCGCCATAGCCTTTGCTGACGTGGTTGAGCTCGATGACTTTCTCGCCGAGGCGCGGTCCCGGCGGAATGTACAACTCGGCGGTTTCGTTTCGGGCCTGCACTTCCTTCGACATGAGTTCTTCGAAACGGGCGAGGCGGGCCTTGCTCTTGGCCTGACGACCTTTCGGGTTCGACCGCACCCACTCGAGTTCGGACTTGATCGCGCGCTGGCGCGCCTGTTCCTGGCTGGCTTCGGCGCTGAGGCGTTTGTCTTTCGCCTCGAGCCACGCGCTGTAGTTGCCTTCGAACGGAATGCCGCGGCCGCGGTCGAGTTCCAGAATCCAGCCGGCCACGTTGTCGAGGAAGTAGCGGTCGTGGGTAACGGCGACCACGGTGCCCGGGTATTCGCCGAGGAATCGTTCGAGCCATGCGACGCTTTCTGCATCGAGATGGTTGGTGGGTTCGTCGAGCAGCAGCATGTCGGGTTGCGACAACAGCAGCTTGCACAACGCGACGCGCCGCTTCTCGCCGCCGGAGAGGTTCTTCACTTCGGCGTCCCAAGCCGGCAATCGAAGTGCGTCGGCCGCGATGTCGAGCGTGCGGTCGAGGTCCCAGCCGTTGGCCGCGTCGATCTTCGCCTGCAGATCGCCTTGCCGTTCGAGCAGCGTGTTCATCTCGTCGTCGGACATCGGCTCCGCGAACTTGTTGGAGATCGCGTCGTATTCGGTGAGCAGCGACTTCAGTTCCGCTACGCCGTCCTCGACGTTACCGCGCACGTTCTTGCTCGGGTCGAGTTGCGGTTCCTGCGGCAGAAAGCCCACTTTGATGCCCTTCTGCGGACGCGCTTCGCCGTCGATGGCCGTATCGATGCCCGCCATGATCCGCAGCAGGGTCGACTTTCCGGAGCCGTTCAAGCCGAGTACGCCGATCTTCGCGCCCGGGAAAAACGATAACGAAATGTTCTCCAGAATCTTGCGTCCGCCCGGGACGACCTTGGAGACACGGTTCATGGTGTAGACGTACTGGGCCATTGGTGTGCTTGGGCTCTTCTTGAAAATCTGCGGGCCGCCATTGTAGAGCGAATGTCGTGGGAATGTGATTCACGCTGGAAATGACAGGCTTTCAAGTGCTGGGCTTTCGGGCCTTGGGCTACAATGCGCCGCTTCTTCAACGCCGCGGATACCTCTCATGTTCGACCCCAAAATGCAGATCGCCGGCTACGACGACGCGGTGTGGCAAGCGATCGTCGATGAACAGCAGCGGCAGGAAGATCACATCGAACTGATCGCGTCGGAAAATTACGCGAGCCCGCGCGTACTGCAGGCGCAGGGAACGGTGCTCACGAACAAATACGCCGAGGGCTATCCGTCGAAGCGTTACTACGGCGGCTGCGAATACGTCGATCAGGTGGAAGTGCTCGCGATCGATCGAGCGAAACAGCTGTTCGGCGCCGCGTTCGCGAACGTGCAACCGCACTCGGGATCGCAGGCGAATGCCGCGGCCTATCTCGCATTGTTGTCGGCGGGCGACGTGGTGCTCGGCATGAGTCTCGATGCCGGCGGTCACCTCACGCACGGCGCGCCGGTGAATTTCTCCGGCAAGGTGTATCACGCCGTGCAATACGGGCTCGATGCCGCGACCGGCGAAGTGGACTACGACCAGGTTGCAGCGCTTGCGCAGCAGCATCGGCCGAAATTGATCGTCGCCGGATTCTCGGCGTATTCGCGCAAGCTCGATTGGCAGCGCTTCCGCGATATCGCAGATTCGGTGGGCGCGTATTTCCTCGTGGACATGGCGCACGTCGCCGGTCTCGTGGCGACCGGTCTCTATCCGAGCCCGGTGCCCTTCGCCGACGTGGTCACCACGACCACACACAAAACGCTGCGTGGTCCGCGCGGCGGCATGATCCTGGCGCGCGAGAACGCCGACATCGAGAAGAAGCTGAACTCGGCGTTGTTCCCGGGCACGCAGGGCGGTCCGTTGATGCACGTCATCGCCGCCAAGGCGGTGTGCTTCAAAGAGGCAATGGAGCCCGCGTTTGCCGCTTACCAGAAGCAGGTGCTCGCCAACGCCCGCGTTATGGCGACCGAATTCCAGCAGCGCGGCTATAAGGTGGTTTCGAACGGAACGGACAACCATCTGTTCCTGCTCGACCTGATCGACAAGAAGATCACCGGCAAAGATGCAGACGCGGCGTTGGGCCGCGCGAACATCACCGTGAACAAGAACGCGGTACCGAACGATCCTCGCTCGCCGTTCGTTACGTCCGGTTTGCGCATCGGTACGCCGGCCGTCACCACACGCGGCTTTGCGGAAGCCGAGTGCAAGACGCTCACGCACTGGATGTGCGACGTGCTCGACGACTTGAAGAACGACAACATGATCGGCTCGGTGAAACACAAAGCGCTCGAACTCTGCCGTCGTTTCCCCGTGTACGCCGCGGCGAACTGAGCCAACCTCGTGCACTGTCCGTTCTGCGGCGCCGACGATACGAAGGTAATCGACTCGCGGCTGGTTGCAGACGGTGATCAGGTGCGGCGTCGCCGCGAATGCCAGACATGCGGCGAGCGCTTCACCACGTTCGAAACCGCCGAACTCGTCATGCCGCGCATCGTGAAGCGGGACGGCATTCGCGAGCCGTTCAACGAAGAGAAGCTGCGCTCTGGCTTGTTGCGCGCGCTCGAGAAGCGGCCGGTGAGCACCGAAGAAATCGAGGCCGGAATCGCGCGGATCATGCACCGGTTGCGTTCGTCGGGTGAACGCGAGTTACCTTCGCGAATGGTCGGCGAAGAAGTGATGCGCGAACTGCGCCAGATGGACGGCGTCGCGTATGTGCGCTTCGCGTCGGTGTATCGCGACTTCCAGGACGTGAGCGAGTTCCAGGAAGAGATCCGCAAGCTGACGAAGGGCCACGACGACGCGACGCCGCGCGCGAAGACCAAGGGCGAGCTGTAATCGTGACCGGGTCCGATCTGCTGTTTCTCGATGCGGCGATCGAGCTTGCTTGCAACGGCCTGTATTCGACCACCCCGAATCCGCGCGTCGGGTGCTTGCTGGTTCGCGATGGCGTAGTGATCGGTCGCGGCTGGCATCATCGCGCCGGCGGACCGCACGCTGAGATCGAGGCACTGGCGGATGCGGCGCGGAGATCCCCTGACCAACCCATTGAAGGCGCGACTTGTTATGTGTCGCTCGAACCGTGTGCGCATCACGGTAAGACGCCGCCGTGTGCCGATGCACTGATCAATGCAAAGGTCGGCCGTGTGGCAATCGCCTCGCACGATCCGAACCCAAGCGTTGCCGGAAAAGGCATCGAGCGGATGCGCGCGGCAGGCATAGTCGTTGATGTGGTCGAGCAGCCCGCGGCGCTCGAACTGAACAAGGGATTCTTCCTGCGCTTCACGCAGCAACGGCCCTGGGTGCGCGTGAAGGTGGCGGCATCGCTCGACGGACGCACGGCAATGGCGTCGGGTGAAAGTCAGTGGATTACCGGGGCCGAAGCGCGCGCCGACGTGCAGTACTGGCGCGCGCGCAGTTGCGCGATCGTCACCGGCATCGGCACCGTGCTTGCCGACGATCCGCAGTTGAACGTTCGCGACTCTGCATATGCCGTGGACGGCGTGATTCGGCAACCGCTGCGGGTAGTAGCCGACTCGATGCAGCGCACGCCGCCGAAGGCGCGCGTGTTGCAGGCGCCAGGCAAAGCGCTCATCGCGACCGTGGCCGGCCACGCAACTCAGTCGCTTGTCGCTGCAGGTGCAGAAGTGTTCGAAACGGACGGCCCGAGGGTGAATCTTGCGGCGCTGTTCGGTGCGCTCGCATCGCGCGGCGCCAACGAAGTGCTGGTTGAAGCCGGCGCGACGCTCACGGGCGAAGTGTTGCGGCAAGGGCTCTGGGACGAAGCAATCGTCTATGTCGCGCCGAAACTGCTCGGCCGCGACGCGCGCCCCTTTGCGCAGCTGTCCGTGGAACGATTGGCCGACTCGATCGACGGCACCATCGCAGACGTGCGACTCATCGGCGGCGATCTGCGCGTGCAGATTTTGCGCAATGCGGCATAGCGCTTAGACTTACCAGCAATATTTGGAGACGACTCATGACAGATGTGAAGACGATCGAGGGTGATTTCGGCGGTAGCGGCCGCAAATTCGCGATCGTGGCAGGGCGATTCAACGCCTATATCGTCGATAGCCTCGTAACGGGCGCGATCGATACGCTGGTGCGTCATGGGGTCAGCGCCAAAGACATCACGTTGATCAAAGTGCCGGGTTGTTTCGAGTTGCCGCTCGCGGTGAAGCGCGTCGCTGAAGGTAAGGCGAAATACGATGCGATCATCGCGCTGGGCGCGGTAATTCGCGGCGCGACACCGCATTTCGACTATGTCGCCGGACAATGTGCGGCTGGGCTCGCGCGGATGAGTCTCGAACTGTCGGTGCCGGTCGCGTTCGGCGTACTCACCACCGACTCAATCGAACAAGCTGTAGAGCGCGCTGGTACCAAAGCGGGCAACAAAGGTGCTGACGCGGCAATGACCGCGCTCGAGATGGCCACGCTTCTCGACAAACTCGGCTGAGCAAACATCATGTCCGAAGCGCGCTTCGATCCCTGGTCCCGACGCCGCGCGCGGCGCCTCCTTTTGCAGGCGTTGTATCAATGGCAGATGTCGGGCGCGGACGAGGCGGAGATCGAGCGCCAGTTTCGTGAAGACCCGAACTTCGAACGTGTCGATGCGCAGTTCTTCCATGAAGTGTTGCGTGGCGTCATAGCAAGCTGCGCGTCGCTCGACGAGTGTTTTGCGCCGCTGCTCGACCGCAAGGTGCTCGAACTCGACCGGGTAGAGCTTGCGCTGCTGCGGATGGGTGTTTACGAACTGTGCCACCGCCATGACGTGCCGTTCAAAGTGGCCATCGACGAAGCGGTGGGCCTCGCCCGGGTGTTTGGGGCAGAGGAGAGCCACCGTTACATCAACGGCGTGCTCGACAAGGTTGCGCGCTCCCAACGGTCCCGCGAAGTCGCGGCCGATGGATGAATTCGAGCTCATCGACCGGCTGATCGAAACCCTCGGCGATACCGCGCGTGGCCCCAGCATCCTGTTAGGCCCGGGCGACGACGCGTCGCTGGTTCAGTTGCCTTCGAATTCGATCGTCGTCAGTTCCATCGATACGCTCGTGGCGGACTTGCATTTTCCCGCGGCCGCACCGGCAGACCTGGTGGGGTTCCGTGCGCTCGGCGTCAGCGTTTCCGATCTGGCCGCAATGGGCGCCGATCCCGACTATGCGTTGATCGCGTTGACGTTGCCCGATGGATCGGCCGAATGGCTCGATAAGTTCGCGCGTGGCGTCGCAGCTGCGGCGGTGCGCTTCGGCGTGAAGATTGCCGGAGGAAATCTGGCGCGCGGACCCCTCAATATCTCCGTTAGCGTGCATGGACATTGCGCTGCCGGCGAAGCGCTCGTGCGCAGCGGCGCGCGCGCAAACGATCTGGTTTGTGTCAGCGGGCTACTCGGTGGAGCAGCGGCAGCGCTGGAACGCAGCGATCTCGCAGCACCACCGCCGTATGCAACATTGCTTGCGGCAATGGAGAACGATGCGAACTATCTGCTGCGGCGCTACTACCTTCCGGAGCCGCGTATCGCACTGGGACGCGCGTTGCGCGGCATCGCCACCGCGGCGATCGACGTCTCGGATGGGCTGGTAGCAGACCTCGGTCATATCTGCGCGGCCAGCGGCGTGGCGGGCGTAGTGGATCTCGATACGGTTCCGCGCGCGCCGGGTAGCAGTGCAACGCACGCCACTTCGGGCGGCGACGACTACGAACTGTGCTTCACGATTGCGCCGAAGGACCGTGCGCGTCTCGCCGGATTGCCGGAACGCGTTTCGGTGATTGGCCGAATCGAAGCAGGCAGTGGCGTGTCGCTGCACTCGGGCGGACGTGCGGTGCCCCTTCCGCGCGGAGGATTCCGTCATTTCCGCTGAGCCCAAAGGTCAGATCTCGTCGAGTGACTTGAAGAATCCGTTCGTGCTCTTGGCGACGGGCCTCGGCAGCGGACTCGCGCCGTATGCGCCCGGCACGGTCGGCAGTTTGCTGGCGCTGCCCATCTGGTGGTTCCTGCTCGCAGACCTGTCGCTTGCCCAACAACTCGCATTCGTCGTAATCGCCACGGCAATCTCCGTGTGGGTCGTCGATCGCGCGTGTCGTGCGGCCGGTGTCGGCGATGCGTCGGCATTTGTGTTGGACGAGTTCGTCGGGCAATGGATCGCGCTGGTGGCGGCACCGAAATCGTTGATCTGGGTCGGCGTCGGCTTCGCGCTGTTCCGGGCATTCGACATTGCAAAGCCATGGCCGGTGTCGTGGGCCGACCGGCGACTCTCGGGTGGTCTGGGTGTGGTGCTCGACGATGTGCTCGCCGGAGTTCTCGCCGCGGTTGTGCTGCATATCTCAGTCGTGGCGCTCGCTGCCTAATCGCTTACAGATGTATCCGCGCGCGGACGTATGATTCCGGGCAGATCGCGGAGTCTTCGACATGCACCGTGCAACGATTGGATCCACCCCGAGAAGCCGTCCGGCGAGCCGTTCGACGAGCCGTGCGGCGCTGTTTGCGCTGCTGACGTCCTTTGCGGTGTCGGTTTCGGCGGGGACTGCGCCGGTCGAGGCGGTTGGCCTGTTCAAAGACCGCGCCATGATTCGCGTGTTGGGCAAAGAGCAATATCTCACTGTGGGCCAGACCTCGGCTGAAGGTGTAACGCTCGTGGAATCCGACGCGCAGCACGCGGTGGTCAGCTACAAGGGCGAAACGTACAAACTGACGCTGAGCGATCGCGTCGGCGGAACGTTCCAGGCGCCGACCAATACGAGTTTGTCGATCGCGCCGGATGGCATCGGCCAGTACCGCGCGCGGGGCTCCATCAACGGCCATATGGCCGATTTCCTGGTGGACACGGGCGCGTCCCTGGTGGCGATCAGCGAACGCACCGCGAAACAGATGAACATTCCGTTTGCTGACTCACCGGAACGCGCTTCCGTAGTGACGGCTCAAGGACAGGTGGAGTCGTATCTCATCGATCTCGATACGCTGACGGTCGGCGGAATACAGACGCATCACATTCGCGCCGCGGTCATTCCCGGCGACTACCCCCTCGAAGTGTTGTTGGGGATGTCGTTCCTGCACAAAGTGAAGATGGATCAGCAGGCCGGCGTGCTGGTGTTGAAACAGCTATACTGAGTTTTGCGCACGCTAGTACGTGCGTTCGACGATTCCCCTCGCGATCTCATGCAGCGGCCCCGATTCGATTCCGACGCGATGCAGCGCATCGACCGCTTGCCGGTGAAGTGACGTAGCGCGTTTGCGCGTCTCATCGAGGCCGAGTAAGCCGGGAAAGGTGTTCTTTCCCAACGCCGCGTCTGCGCCGGCGCGCTTGCCGATCTGCTCCGTCGTTCCGGTGACATCGAGCAGATCGTCCACCACTTGAAACGCGAGGCCGACCGCGGCGCCGAATTCGCGCAGCTCTGCGCGCGTGTTCGCATCCGCACCTGCTGCGAGTGCGCCGAGTTCGACGGCGGTCGTCAGCAGCGCACCGGTCTTCGCGCGATGCATTGATTCGAGTGCGTCCAGCGACAAGGTCCGGCCGGTCGCATCCATGTCGAACGTTTGTCCACCGACCATGCCTCTCCAGCCTGCTGATCGCGCGAGCAGTTCGATCATTGCGACGCGAGCGTCGAACGGCAGCGTCGCCTCGCTGCTGATCGTTTCGAACGCGAGCGCTTGTAATGCATCGCCGGCCAGAATTGCGACTGCTTCGCCGAACGCGATGTGCACTGTCGGTCGACCGCGCCGAAGTTCGTCGTCGTCCATCGCTGGCAGGTCATCGTGAATCAGTGAGTAGGCGTGGATCAGCTCTACTGCACACGCCGGCGCGAGTGCGTGCGCCGGATCGGTGCCGAGGCTCGCCGCTGTCGCGCACGTCAACAACGGGCGAGTCCGTTTGCCGCCGCCGAGCGTCGCGTATTGCATTGCCTCGACGAGACGCGGTGCGAGATCGCTCTTCAGCGCCAGGCGCGCAGCAAGATCGGATTCGATCAGTTCGAGGTAGTGCGCGAGCAGCGCCGAGTCAGACGTCATCGTCGTGCTCGAATTCGTCGGCGTCGACGTCCTCGAGCGCGAGCCCATCCTCGGTTTCGGTGAGAGCCTGCACGCGCAATTCGGCGGCCTGCAGCGCCTTCTGACAATCCCGCGTGAGCGCGACGCCGCGCTCGAATGCCTTCAGTGATTCCTCGAGCGAGAGATCGCCGGTTTCCATTCGCTCGACCAGTTGTTCGAGTTCTTCGAGCGCAGCTTCGAAATTGATCGTCGGTTCGGTAGCCATGGCGCGACGTTAACCGCGCCCGTTGGCTGCGGTCAACGATAGGGCCGGCAACAGGCAGATTGCGAATCTCCTACTAGACTTCGAAGGCCACGTTTGGGTCGGAAGGTTTCGATTCACGGATGGATCTCGCAACGCTGTTAGGCCTCGTCGGCGCGCTGGGTATCGTGCTGACCGCCATGCTGATGGGCGGCTCCGTCGGCATGTACTTCGACGTACCGTCGGCATTGATCGTGTTCGTCGGTTCGATCTTCGTGGTGTTGATCAAATTCAGCGTCGCTCAGTTTCTCGGCGCGATCCGCGTGGCGTTGAAGGCGTTCAGTTTCGAACACGTGAAGCCGCAGGAACTCATCGACGAGGTAGTGCAGATCGCGGACACGGCGCGTAAAGGCGGATTGCTGTCGTTGGAAGGTCGGAAGTTCTCGAACGAATTTCTGGACCGGGGCGTACAACTGCTGGTCGATGGCCACGATGTGGACATGGTGCGCTCACTGCTCTCGAAGGAACTACGCCAAACGATCGAGCGGCACGAGTGGGGCGCGAAGATCTTCAAGTCGCTCGGCGACGTGAGCCCCGCGATGGGCATGATCGGAACGCTGGTCGGTCTGGTAGCCATGCTAGGGAACATGGACGATCCGAAGAAGATCGGCCCCGCGATGGGCGTCGCGTTACTGACGACCCTCTATGGTGCGGTGCTGGCCAACATGATCGCGCTGCCGATTGCCGACAAGCTGACGCTGCGCCGTGTCGAAGAAGGTCGGGTGAAGTCGATGATCATCGACGCGCTGCTCGCCATTCAGGCCGGCCAGAGTCCGTGGGTGGTCCGTTCGATGCTGAAAGCGTATCTGCCGGATTCCAAACGCGACTCCATGCGCGACTCCTTGCGCAAGAGCGGCGCATAGTCGGTGCCGCTCGAAGACTACATGGACGAGCTGCCGCCGACAGAGGAGCGCGCACCTGGCTGGATCGTCACGTTCGCCGATCTGATGGCGTTGCTGATGTGCTTCTTCGTTTTGCTGCTGTCGTTCTCGTCGATGGACGTCGAGAAGTACCAACGTATTGCGGAGACGATGCGTAGCGCGTTCGGAGTGAAAACGCAGATGCACTTCGACAGCTCCGCGCCCAACGGGTTAGTAAAGGCGCAAGCGCCGATGGAACCGATTGCTTCGCCGAACCCTCCAACCGCATGTGCGACACCAGACCCTGTCGTAGCGCAAGAACCTGAGACGCTTCGAGAAGCGGAGCAACGTATCGTCGACAGTGTGGCGACGCTGGTGGGTGAGACGGAACACGATGCGGTGATGCTGGCCACCGCGCTGTCGAAGGAGATTGCGGCCGGGGTGCTGGAAGTAGAAACGAATGGCCGTCGTATCATCTTGCGCGTGAAGGAGCACGGCACGTTTGCATCCGGGTCAGCGTCGCTGACGAAAGATTTCAAACCGGTGTTGAAGATCATTCGCGGCGTATTGAAAGATACGAAGGGCCAGATCGCGGTCGAGGGTCATACCGACGACGTGCCGATTACGACGGTGGCGTTTCTCTCGAATCTCGAATTGTCGACGTCGCGAGCAATCAGCGTTGCGCACGGGTTGTTCGAAGACGGCTCGCTTGACCAACGGCGCTTCACGGTCGCGGGATATGCCGACTCGCGTCCGCTGGATCCCAACAATACGCCAGAGGGGCGTGTGAGGAACCGACGCGTCGAGATCGTGGTCGATCAGGGCCTGGGCGACGCTGAAGCGAGACCTCGACGCGTTGCGCGGCAACGACGCGAAGGCTTTCGACCGCGTACGAACCGAGCTGATGCGCCGCTTCTATCTGAAGCCGGACGAGATCTACTGATCGGCGATCAGGCCGGCGGTCTTGCGGGGTGCCCGTTGCGGCATCCGGCTGGGTGGAGGAGTCGCCCGCTCGCGGCGGTGACGGTTGACGCGATCCTGGCTGATGAGCCTACTCTCTGAACGATCAATCACTTCCGTGTAATTCTTGATACTGCAAGGAGGTGACTACTATATCTATTTGAAACAAATACACAAAGCAAAACGGGGGTTTCTTTTCAGGCGGGGCTTTCCGTAAGCTCCTGCTGGGACTCGATAAAACCAATCAGGCGGAGACAGCATGCGGATATTGATAGGGGTCATGGCGGCAGTGTTGGCGGTGTCTGCGGCGGCGGACCAGAAGGCGATCGACTACCGGAAGGACGTGATGGACGCGGTCGGGGGCCACATGAAGGCGCTCGGTTCGATTGCGAAGGGTGAGGTCGACCACAAGGCCCACATCCCGGTGCACACTGCGGCTCTCGCCGGTTTGTCGCACATCGCGCCGGACGTGTTCGGCGCCGATACGAAGGACGGCGACACCGATGCGCTGCCGAAGATCTGGGAAGATCCCGCTGCGTTCAAAGAACGCCTGACCGCATTTCAAACCGCGGCCGATGAGCTCGACGCAATCGTGAAGAGCGGTGACATGTCGAAGTTCGGCGCAGCGCTCGGCGCGCTCGGCAAATCCTGCAAGAGCTGCCACGACACCTTCAAGAAGGAATAAGGATCAGATCCAGCGCGCGGCCAGCCAGATGAGCATGGCCGCGCCCAGCATCGTTGCTGCCGCGTGCGGCCAGCGATGCCGGGTGATCGCGGGCAGTTCCACCTGTTGATGGCCGTGCAGCATCGATAGCGCGATCGGGTCGCGCCGCGTGGCATACCAGCCGATCGCGACGATGTGCACGCCAATCAGCACCAGCACGATCCAGAACACGCGCGTGTGAATCGTGGTGGCGATGTCGACGCCGCGGCTGCTGACCAGCCGTACAAAGGGTCCGTCCGTGAGGATGTCGTCGCTCGAGAACAATCCCGAGACCGCCTGCACCAGCACGATGCCGAACATCGCGATCGCCATCGCCGCCGCTGGCGCGGAATGCACGACGTTGCGGCGCGGCCGGCCGCGCAAGTGTTGCCACACCGCGGCAGCCGACGTTCGGTATTGGCCGATGCGAACGTAGCGGCTACCCCAGAGCGCCCAGCCGAGCCGGAACAACAGCAGCCCGATCACTGTTATGCCGCTGGCGATGTGCAGGTTCATCACATCGCCGTTGGCAGTGAGCCCGGTGTATAGCGAAACGCCGATGCAGCCCGCAAAGGCCCAATGCCACAACCGGTGTGGCCAGTCCCAGGTCAGAACAAGTGGGTGCGGCGCTGTCCATCGAGAAAAAGCAGGCGGCGCGCGGGGATTCGATCAGGCGGTACCGCGCCGCTTCTGAGACTTGGCGCGGTCTTCGGCGAGATGCCATGCGCCGGTTTGCTCGTCGATGACGATCGCACCGTCCTGTTCGAGCATCGTGAATGCGCCGCGCACCTCCCACGTGCCCATCGGCTCACCGAGTTCTCTCAGGCGCGTGTTCACCGCGCCGGGGGTGATGCCGTCTGGGAATATTGGCGCGGGCAGGAGCGAGTTCTTTGAAGACGCGCAACACGAGGTCGATGTGTCGGCGATCGGTAGTCATGCGTACAGCCTGGCGAAAAAACGCACGTGTTGTACCAGAAAGGCTTCAGCGGGCCAAGTTCGCACGCCATCCGCAGACGCGCCCGATCACTCGCGCCAGGGCTCTCCTCTCAGATAGTGATCGAGATGCTGCTCGAACGGCTTGCGCAGTCGCTCTTCGTCTTTGCCGAGTGCCGCGATCGCGTCGCGCTGCGTTGCAACCGCTTTTTCGAAATCGCCCGATTCGGCATACGCGGCCGCAAGGGTATCGAGCGTGCTCGCGGTTCGTGCAAGGGTGATGGCGCGGTTTGCTTCGCTGACGGCAGTGGCGCCATCGCGCAACTGATCGTATCGCGTGGTTGCCAGCACCCACGCCAGGCCGTTGTGGCCTTGCGGATGGTCCTGCTCCGCCGCGATTCGCAGCCAGCGCAGCGCCGATTCGGTGCGCGCCTGAGAAACCGGCGGCTCCAGGTCGAGTGTCGCGAGTCGCAATTGCGACTGCACATCGCCCAGTGCGGCACCGGTGGCGTAGTTTTCGATCGCCCGCGCCCGGTTCGCGGTTACGCCCAGTCCATCCTGGTACATCCGGCCCAGTCCGGTGAATGCCTCCGCGTGCTGCGCCGCGGCCGCGCGTTCGAACCAGTGCCGTGCGTCCGAGTACTTCCGATTGGTCAGACTCAAGAATCCAAGTGCAGTCTGAGCCGCCGGTGAATCGCGTTGTGCGGCCTGACGGAAGTACTCGGTCGCGCGCTTCAGGTCCGGCGTACCGGTTTCTCCGCCGAGATACACGTAGCCGAGCGCCGTTAGCGCTTCGACCGAACCCTGATCGATCGCCTGTTGGTAGAGCGCCATCGCGCGCTCGAGATCGGGCGGATCGCTGAACGGTGCCCGATAGCTCCGTGCGAGTTGCACGAGTGCATCGACGTGTCCGGCATTTGCCGCTTCGCGCAGCCAGTAGCGTGCCTTAGGAACATCGCGCGTTACTCCGACGCCGCCGAGCAATGCGTAACCGACATAGAGCCCTGCTTTCTCGTTGCCGCCGCGCGCCGCTTTCAAGAACAGCTTGAAAGCAGTCGCCGAATTCTTCTCCACGCCCGCGCCGTCCGCATACAGGCGACCCAACTCGCCGAGTACCGTCGAATTGCCCGGGTCGAGTTCGAGTGCGCGCTCGTAGTCCTGTGCTGCCGAAACGTAGAGACCTTCCGCCAGGAATGCGTAACCGCGGTAGTAATAGGCGCGCGAGCGTTGCACTCCGCTCAAACGCGGATCCGTCACCACGATATCGAGATAGTTGCGCGCCAGGCCGTAGCGTTTGGCTTCGATCTGCTGCAACGCATGTGCAACCGAATCCGCCGGCTCGACGCTCCAGGCCGGCGCGGTGATCAGCCACGACAGGACGATGACCAAGCCGCGCAATCCGCGATGCGGATTGCGTTCCCGCAGTGCGGCGAGCGGGATACAGTAGCCATGCGCGTGTGTGTCGACCACGCGACGAATACTACGTTACGGGAGACTCACTCGATGCACCTCGAACTCAAAGCAACCGTGATGGCATTGGCGACAACAGCACTGTGTGGATTGGCGGCGAGTACAACGGCCGAACCGTTGCACATCGAACCGGGCCTGTGGGAGGTAACGTACAGCTACTCGCTGCAGGGTGAGCCACCCCCGGCCGTGCTCGCGAAACTGACGCCCGAGCAGCGCGCCGAGATGGAAAAGAAGTGGGCTGAGCGCAAGGGCCAAACGAAGACGAGCACGTCCAAAACGTGCGTCACCCTCGAAGATCTCGCAAAAGGCACCGCGTTCGAGAGCGACGACGACGCGCACAAGGAAGGTTGTCGGCGCACCGTGAATACGCAGACGGCGTCGCGTTGGACGGTGGCGGAGCATTGCGATACCGACTCCGGTCCGGCAGAGCGAAGCGTAGAACTCGTCGCGAACAGCGCTCGCTCGGTCTCCGGATCGATGCACGCCGTCAAAGGCGAGGGCAGCGCCGCCAGCGGCCTGAACATGACGTTCACCGGGAAGTGGGCGGCGAAAGAGTGCGGTGAAGAGGGCGAGGACTAGCGGCCGCCGTGAACTCCACCGAAAGCACTTACGTCGATTGTCCGTATTGCGGCGAACGTGTCGAAGTGGTCGTCGACTGCAGCGTGGAGTTCCAGGAGTACATCGAAGACTGCGCGGTGTGCTGTCGTCCTATCACACTGAGCGCGTCTGTCGATTCAGACGGTTCGGTAAGCGTTACCGCCCGCGACGAGAACGAATCCTAGCCTGGCGCCGCACCTGCAGACGAGGCGACGAAGGGGCGCTCAGCGCCCGATCGTCGATCGTCCGAACACGTTGCCCAAACGCAGGAAGTACGTTCTGTTGCCGCCCTCGGCAAAACCCATGCCCCAATACAACGGTCCGATCGGCGAACGGTTTCCGAAATAGATACTGCCGTTCATGATGCCGTTGGAGAAAACGTCGTCGTGGTGTTCACCGGCGTTACCGAATTCCGCCGACACGCCGAAGTAGGCCGGGAACAAACCGCCCTTGCCGCTGAGGTCGAAGCGGTACGTTGCCAGTACCATACCGAAGTTCTGACCGTTCACGCGGTTTGGCTCGAGGCCCGAGAGGTTGAATAGACCGCCGCCGCGGAACAGCGCGTAGATCGGCGCATCGTCGTCGAACGTCATGTCGTAGCGGAAGCCGCCGATGATCGTGTGCCGCTCGTGCGTCCACGCATAGAAGGCATTCGACATAATCTGTTCGTACGGTTCGTCCGCGCCGAGCGCCGTCGCGGATTTCAGATAAGAGACGGTGGCGTACGCGCCGTTATTCGGGAAATAGCGGTCGTCGAGCCGGTCGAGCGATCCATTGAACACGTACTCGGCACCGTTGTAGCTGTAATCCGGCGTGGACGGGGCGCCGATACCGACGTGTGCGTCGCCCGAGAAACGCCGCACGCCTGCCGAGACGGCAGCGTAACGTCCGAACTCGCGCAGCACGTCGAGCTGGCCGCCGAACTGGCTGACCCTGTACGTGTTGAGCTCGCGTCCGCTGCTGTCGAACGTCGTAAAGTCCTGCCGCTCCCAGAATGCCTTCGGGCGCAGATAGATCTGCAGGTCCGGATTCACCGCCTTGTACACCTCCCACATGGCGGCCGGGCGTTTCGCCGAGCTGCACGAGAAAACGCTGCTCCGAACCGTAATCGTCGAGTGCCGTATTCAGAACGGCGAGACGCAGGTTCGCAGCCGTGCCCTCGTTGCCGCTGAAGATGTCCAAACCCCACTCGAGGAAACGTGTGCCGCGGTGGTCTTGCGTGACGTGCACCACGATGCCCGACTTGCCGTCTTCTTCGACGACGTCGTAGGTCACCAGGTTCAGAAAACCGAGCGCATAGATCTGTCCGATGTTCTTATCGAGTTCCTTCGTATCCAGCGGCTCGCCCAGCGGCACGTGCAGCCGTTTGCGAATCACCGAGTCGTCGAAGCGCGAATGGTTGTCGATCCTCACGAACTGCACCGGCTGCGGCGTTATGACGCACGCTTCGATGAACGAACGCTCCAGCGCGTACTGCGCCGGGTCGATCGACAACCGCTCGAGTTCTGCGCGCTTGAGGTTCGCGCCCGCGTATCCGATCGGAATCGCCTTGTCGACGTCGCCGAAACTCGACGAGGTGATGTCGGAGCCGAGCTCCGGGGTGATCAGGATGTCGTGTCGGTCAGCGTCCTGATCTGCGCCTGTGCGTTGCGAACCACCAGCAGTCCACTCAACTGCGCGGTGATGCTGACGAGCGAGGTGAGGTTCTCACGCGGTTCCAGCGGTGTGCCGACATCGACTGCGATTACGATGTCTGCGCCCATCTTGCGCACTACATCGATCGGTACGTTGTTCGCCAGACCACCGTCCACCAGCATGTAGTCGCCCATTATCACGGGGTCGAATGCACCGGGCACCGACATGCTGGCGCGCATGGCGACGGAGATGTTGCCTTTGTCGATCACCACGCCGTCGCCGGTGATGATGTCCGTTGCCATCGCGCGATACGGAATCGGCAGGTCGTCGAAGCTGCCTTCGGCAACGCGCGACGACGTCAGCGATTCGAACAGGAACGAAATCTTCTGGCCGCTGATGGCGCCGAGGCCGAGCAGTTGCGAGTCCTTCCCGATGCCGAGTTTCGGCCCGAACAGCCCGAGGTTGTCGTCGAGTTTGCGCAGATACGGCTCGTCCTTGCGCGCCGTAGAGTCCTTGAACAGCGTGTCGAAATCGATGGCACGCACAGTTGCATTGAGTTGCTCCGCGTTCATGCCGGTTGCGTAAAACGCACCCACCAGCGAGCCCATGCTGGTGCCGGCGATGTAGTCGACCGGCACGTGCAATTCCTGCAGCAGCTGGATCACGCCGATGTGCGCTGCGCCGCGTGCACCGCCACCGCCGAGCACCAGGCCGATTTTCGGCCGGTCAGTCGCGGGTGCGCGTGCGCATTCGGCTGCGTGAGCCGCATCGAATGCGGACGAGGCGAACGTCGACACCGCGATGGCCACGGCGATTCGAATCGGTTTCATTGATGCCCCATAACGTACGCGTGCGCAAACGGCGTCGAGATTGCATTACAGCCGATGGACGTGCAATCGATGGTTGGCGCGAATCAAATCGTGGAACCGGGAATCCAGTTCGTTCCCGCAAGCGGTACGTGTGCCATCGCGGCCGCTTCGATCGTCAGTGCAACGAGATCTTCGCGTTCGAGGTGATGTACATCCTGCTTGCCGCACGCGCGCGCGATCGTCGTCAGTTCCATCGTCAGCGTCTTCAGATAGTTCTTCAGGTGTTGCGCGCCACGCTCCGGTTGCAGCCTCTGCTCGAGCATCGGCGTCTTGTGTGGTGATTCCTACCGGACACTTGCCTGTATGGCAGTGATGGCAGGCGCCGGCGTATGTACCAAGTGCCGCATAGTCGGTAGCCGCGCTGATCATCCGATCGTTGGCGAAATAACCCTCGCCGTTGCAACCGAGGGCCATCAACGTGCCCTGGCCAATGGCCACTGCGTCGGCGCCCAACGCGATCGCTTTGGCGACATCGGCGCCGGTGCGAATGCCGCCGGAGACGATCAACTGCACCGTGTCCTTCATGTTCAGATCTTCGAGCGCCGCTACGGCCTGCCGTACCGCCGCGAGCGTTGGAATGCCCACGTGTTCGATGAACACGCTCTGTGTCGCCGCCGTGCCGCCTTGCATGCCGTCCACCACGATGACGTCGGCACCGGCGTGCACCGCGAGCTTCACGTCGTTGAACACGCGCGTTGCACCGACTTTCACATAGATCGGTTTCTCCCAATCGGTGATTTCGCGCAGTTCGAGGATTTTTATCGTGAGGTCGTCCGGGCCGGTCCAATCCGGGTGCCGGCACGCGGAGCGCTGATCCACGCCTTCCGGCAGCGTCCGCATCGCGCGACACGCGGGTTCACCTTCTGGCCGAGCAGCATGCCGCCGCCGCCGGGCTTCGCGCCCTGGCCGATCACCACTTCGATTGCATCTGCGCGGCGCAGATCGTCGGGGTTGAATCCGTAGCGCGACGGCAGGCACTGATACACCAACGTTTTCGATGAGTCGCGTTCCTCCGACGTCATTCCGCCGTCGCCGGTGGTAGTAGAGGTGCCCATCGCGGTTGCGGCACGACCGATGGCTTCCTTCACGTTGGCAGAGAGTGCGCCGAAGCTCATGCCGGCGATGGTGATCGGAATGTCGAGCTCGATCGGCTTCGTCGCGTGACGCGTGCCGAGCACGGTCTTCGTCGCGCAACGTTCGCGATAACCCTCGAGCGGATAGCGCGACAGCGAAGCGGCCAGGAACAGCAGGTCGTCGAAGTGCGGTAGTTTGCGCTTCGCGCCGAGACCGCGAATCTCGTACAGACCCGTCGCAGATGCGCGATGGATGTAGTCGATGATCGTACGGTCGTACGACGCGGACTCTTCGCCGTGAATCGGCTGGGTGGTCGTTGCTCAATATTCCTGCTCCGCGTCGGCGTTCCAGTGATACAGCGACCGCGCAGAGGCGACGCGTTTGAACTGTCGCGCCTCGTGATTCAAACCGGCGGCGGCGAGCAGTTCGCGCAGCACGGCAACGTCGGTGTCCTGCAACGGCTCGATGCGAGCGTCGGCACCTAACGATGCGATGTCACCTTTTACGTAGATGACTGCTTCGTACAGCGAGTCGCCGAGCGCTTCGCCGGCATCGCCGCAGATCACGATATGTCCGGCTTGCGCCATGAAGCCGCTAAAACTGCCAACGGATCCGCCGACCACGATGTCGCCGCCTTTCAGCGAAATGCCGCAGCGCAATCCCGCATCGCCATCGATCACCAGCAGGCCACCGTGTGCGGACGCACCGGCAGCATTCGATGCGAAGCCCTTCACGTGCACCGAACCGCTCATCATGTTCTCGGCTACGCCGGTGCTCGCGCTGCCTTCGATCAGAACGTTCGCAAGCTGATTCATGCCGGCCGCGTAGTAACCCGCGTGGCCATGCACGGTGACGTGCACCGACTGCGTTCAATCCCACCGCGATGTTGTGCGCGCCGTCGGGATTGAAGATGCGGACTTCGCGTCCGGCCAGCTCGGTGGCGGGCGCGTGCAGACGTCGATTGACCTGCCGCACCGTATCGCGCGCCAGGTCGAAGCTCAGCGTTTCCATGCGTATATCCGTTCCGGCGCGGGCTCGAATACGTGCGCGTGTTTCACATCCGGCAAATGCGCGAGCGAACGGAACTCCGACGCGATGGCCACGTAGTCGTCTGTTTCCGCGACCACGGCCGGTTTGCACGCGAACGGATCGCGAATCAACGCGAGCTCGTCCGGCGTACCCATCAGGAACGTGTAGAAGCCGTCAAGCGCCGTGAGTCCCCTTTGCAGAGCCGTCGGCAACGTGTCGCCTTCGCGCAATCGCCATTCGAGGAAACGGCACGCCGCTTCCGTATCGTTGTCGGTGTCGAAGCGGATGCCGCGCGGCTCCAGCATGCGGCGTACCGCGTTCGGATTCGACAGCGAGCCGTTGTGCACCAGGCAGAAGTCTTCGCCGGCCGTGAAAGGATGCGCGCGATCGGGTGTAACGGCTGATTCGGTAGCCATACGCGTGTGGCCGACGAGGTGGCTGCCGCTCAGTTGCGAGAATCCGTAGCGTTGTGCGACGTCTGCCGGTTTGCCGACGTCCTTGTAAAGATCCATGGTGCGGCCGGCCGACATCGCATGCAGCGCAGCTGCATGCGTCTTCAGCCACGTTCGTACAGGCGCCACATCGCCGTCGAACGTGATGACAGCGTGGTTGCCGTTGATGGCGGCGACCGCGTGCAGATCAAGATCGCTGTTCAATTCGTCGATCAGGTTCGGCCAGTCGTAGGCGGCGTCTTCGTCGGTGAGTCCGGAATAGAGGCTCATCTTGCGGCGTCCTTCCGGAAGCACCGGCGCGAACACCGCCATACCCGCGGAGTCCGGACCGCGGTCCGTCATGCCGATGAGCATGGGCACCATCAACTCACCGAGTCGATCGTGCAGTTCGGTCTTCTTCAGCAGCAGCCCAACAATTCCACACATGCGCGCGTCTTCTAGAAGAATTCCAGGTACGTCTTGATCTCCCAATCGGAGACATGGCGCATGTACTCGATCCATTCCATCCGCTTCAGTTTCAGGAATTCGCTGCTGAGCGGCGCAAGCGCGTTGCACACGACGCTGTCGGCCTGCAGCGCATCGAGCGCTTCGTTCAGGTTCTGCGGCAACGTGCCGATGCCGGCGTCGCGCAGTTCGGCCTGACTCCAGTCGTACAGATTCACGTTGCGCGGTTCGCCCGGATCGAGTGCGCGTTCGATGCCGTCGAGACCTGCCGCGATCACTGCGGCGGTTGCGAGATACGGATTGCACGAACCGTCCGGTACGCGCAGTTCGAGTCGTCCCTTGGGAATGCGCACCATTGCGGAACGGTTGTTGTCGCCGTATGCGATGTGCGCCGGCGCCCATGTAGCGCCGGTCAACGAGCGACCCACCACGAGACGTTTGTACGAGTTCACCGTGGGTGCGCACAACGCGGTGATCGCCGGTGCATGCGCCAGCAATCCGCCGAGGAACTGATAGGCGAGCTTCGAGAGATTCAGCCCGCGTACGTCGTTCTTGTCTTCGAACAGGTTGCGCTTGCCGTCGCCGATCGACACGTGCATGTGTGTGCCGCTGCCCGGAAGGTTCGCGAACGGCTTCGGCATGAACGAACAGATCAAGCCGAGTTCGTTCGCGATCTCGCTCGCCGCCATCTTGAAGAACACATAGTGGTCGCACGACGTCAGGCAATCTGTGTACGTGTAGTTCATCTCGAACTGCCCGTTCGCGTCTTCGTGGTCGATCTGATAGACGTCGATGCCCGTTGCGCGCAGTGCGTTCGACAACTTCTCGAGGAACACGCGCGACCGCGACAGACCTTTGTAGTCGTAGCACGGCTTCGCTTGCGTATCGCTCGCGTCGCACGGCTCGATGATTCCGCTGACGCCGCGCTTCAGCAGCGAGAACTCGGGTTCGAGCCCGGTGAACATCGTCCAACCGTGTGCACTGAGGCGCGCAATCTGTTTGCGCAACAACACTCGGCTGTCGTAGGGCCATGGTTCGCCGTCTACGTGCCCTTCACAGACGATACGTGCAAGGCCCGGTTGCCACGGCACCAGCGAAATGGTCTGTAGATCGCCACGCGCCATGAAGTCCGGCCCGTGCGGTTCGATGCCCACGCCCCAGATGGCGAAGCCCGCAAAGCCGGCGCCTTCCGTCAGCACCGAATTCAAATGTGCCACCGGCACCGATTTCGCTTTCGCAACACCATGGATGTCGACGAACTGTGCCAGCACGTAACCGACGCCGTTCGCCGTCAGATGGGCCTGTGCGCTTTCGACATTGTCGAAGCGCAGCGGCTCCGGCAGCTGGGCGACGCCGTAGCCGTGAGCGCCGTTTCCGGAAGAAAGTGCGGGCGCGTTCATGGTGATCCCCCTGACTAGGTTCAGAAAGGTGACTGGTTCAGAAATGAACACGGGCGCCGCGGCGCCCGTGTTCGACTCCGCACATCGGATGTCTGTGCGATTACATGTGATAGGCCTTCTCGCCGTGCGCCGTCAGATCGAGCCCTTCGCGCTCGTGATCTTCCGACACGCGCAGACCGATCGTTAGATCGACCAGCTTGTATGCAAGGAACGCGACGACGCCGGACCACACGATCGACACGCCGATACCCCACAGCTGGCTGATCACCTGCGTCGCCATGTTGAACTCGCCGACCGCATTCGCGACATAGTCGTATACGCCGGTTCCGCCGAGCCACGGCGCAACGAACACGCCGGTGAGCAGCGCGCCGATGATGCCGCCGACGCCGTGAATACCGAACACGTCGAGGCTGTCGTCCGCACGGAACAGTTTCTTCACGAGGATCACACCCCAGTAACAGGCGAACCCGGCCGCGATGCCGATGACCAGTCCGCCCATCGGGCCGACGTAGCCGCACGCCGGCGTGATTGCAACCAGTCCTGCAATGGCGCCCGAGGCCGCTCCGAGCATGGAGGGTTTACCTTTCGCCATCCATTCGGTCAAGTGTCCACGCAACGGTCGCCGCGCAAGTGGCGAGGAACGTGTTGATGAACGCGAGTGCGGCAACGCCGCTGGCTTCGAGGTTCGAACCGACGTTGAAGCCGAACCAGCCCACCCACAGCAGCGATGCGCCGATCATCGTCATCGTCAGGCTGTGCGGCGCCATCTGTTCCTTGCCGAAACCGACGCGCCGGCCGATCAGGAATGCGCCGACGATGCCGCCCATCGCAGCGTTGATGTGCACGACGGTGCCACCGGCGAAATCGATCGCGCCCTTCTGGAACAGGAAGCCCGCGGTTGCGGTTGCGGCTGCAGCGCGTCAGCAGAGGTGTACGCATCCGGGCCGGCCCAGTACCAGACCATGTGCGCGATCGGCAGGTAGCTGAACGTGAACCACAGCACCATGAACATCAGCACGGCGGAGAATTTCACGCGTTCGACGAGCGAGCCGATGATCAGCGTCGGCGTGATCGCCGCAAACGTCATCTGGAACGCGATGTAGATGTATTCGGGAATCGCGACGCCTTTGCTGAACGTCGCGGCCATGCTGTCGGGCGTTACGCCGTTCAGGAACAGCTTGCTGAAGCCGCCGAAGAACGCGTTGCCTTCGGTGAAGGCGAGGCTGTACCCATAAATGCACCACAACACACCGAGCAGCGAGAACGTCACGAACGACTGCATCAGCACCGACAGCATGTTCTTCGACGCACCATGCCGCCGTAGAACAGCGGCAGGCCCGGCACGGCCATCATGATGACCAGCAGCGTTGCGACGATCATCCAGGCGCTGTCGCCTTTATTGACGGTTGGCGCGACGACTTCGTCGGCGAAAGCGGCAAGCGAGGTCAGCGTGAGTACGCTTCCCGTCGCAAGCGCGGTTACGAGTTTTTTCATGTCAGGCAATCCCCTTTTCTTACGTGAATACAAAAAATCGAGTTGGCTCAGGGGAGCGGAGCAACAAGCGTGCCAGTGACTCGCGCTCGTGACTCGAAGGCGCGATCCGCTTACGGGGCATAACTCAACCGAGGCGCGGTAAGTGTGCGAGCGCGGCCGTGAGCATGGCGCGCAAGGCCCGTTGCACGGGTATGGCGCTTGCTTCGCAATAATCGAACGGCGCGGTCTCGCTCATATATAGGCACTGACACATTTCGAGCTGCAGTGCATGAATACCGTGCACGGGCGCACCATAGTGGCGCGTGATGTAGCCCCCCTTGAAGCGTCCATTCAGTACCTGGCCGAAGGGATGCGCTTGGGCGGCGGTGAGAATGCTGTCGACTAACGAGGGTGCGCAGGTGCGGCCGTCGTCGGTGCCGAAGTTGAAATCGGGAAGGCGGCCGTCGAACAGGCGCGGTACGCGACTCGCGATCGAGTGCGCATCCCACAGCAACACGGCGCCGTGCCTTGCCCGCAATCGTTCGAGCTCCGCCTGCAACGCGGTGTGGTACGGCTGCCAGTAGTTGCGCACGCGCCGCTCGCGCTCTTCCGGGGCCACGCCGCAGCCGTTCAGATACAGCGGTTGCCCGTGAAATGTCTCGGTTGGGCACAATCCCGTGGTGATTTGCCCCGGATAAAGGCTCGCGTCGTTCGGCGGCCGATTGAGATCGACGGCATAGCGCGACATGCGCGCCTGCAGCACCGTCGCGTCGAGTTCGGCCGCGAACTGGTATAGCCGGTCGAGGTGCCAGTCGGTGTCCTGGCGCAGCTCCGCGGCCTCGGTCATCTGCGCGCGCACGTCGTGCGGAAGCCATGTTCCGAGATGTGGAATGGAGATCAGCAGCGGCGCATTGCCGCGACGCAGCGTGTGCGTGAAGGCGTTGATGTCGGTCATCGAGGTCCCCCGGGCATGACAACTGCATGGACCGCGGCAGTCGTTTTTATCGTTCCTGGATTTCTCTAAAAGAGCCCTTCAATTTCTGTGCCGCCTCGGCGGGGCATGCGGGACACGGGATGCAGAGCTTCGACGCCATCGTGATCGGCGCGGGCGTGATCGGCTGTTCGGTCGCGTACCATCTCGCGCGCTTTGGCGCGACCCGTGTGCTCGTGCTCGATCGCACCCAGATCGGCGCGGGTACCACGTCGCAGTCGTCAGGCATTCTGCGCACGCACTACACGGTGGCGGAGAACGTCGAACTCGCGCTCGCCTCTTGGGATGTGTTCAAGAACTTCGCTGAGTACGTGGGTGATCCCGAAGCCTCGGCCGGACTCGTGCAATGCGGATATCTGATCGCGTCGCCGGATGGATCGAAGCTCTCCGCACTGCGCGAAGGGCTGGAAGGGCAGCGGCGGCAGGGAATCACGGTCGATGAACTCGACGCACAACAGGCAAGCGAGCTGCTGCCGATTGCGCGCTTCGACGATGCGGCGCTGATCGGTTACGAACCCGACGCCGGATTCGCCGATCCGTATCTGGTTGCCAGTGCGTTCGCAAAGGCGGCACGAAGACTCGGCGTAAAGATCGTCGAAGGTGTAGAGGTGCAGGCGTTGGTGCGCGACGAGGCGCGCAACAGTGGTCGCGTCGTCGGTGTGGAAACCACACAAGGTCGATTCGTGAGCGACACGGTGATCAGCGCGCAGAACATCTGGGCGGGCGACATCGAACGCTGGACCGGTATCGCGTCTCCGGTGAGTGCAGAGCGCCACGCGGTGCTCGCTCTGCGCGGTCCGCAGGCGTACACGCCGCGCATGCCGGTGTACAAAGATCTGGGCTCTGTTGGGATGCTGTACTGCCGCTGCTATGGCGGCTCGCAGATGCTGGTGAGCGAAGGTATTTCGGGCGAGACGCTAGCCGAACCGAGCAACGAACAAGGTCCGATAGCGATGGATTACGTGCTCGACGTCGGGGCGCAAGTGGCCGAGCGGTTCCCGTCGTATGAAACCGCAGACCTTGCGTCGTCGTGGACCGGCGTTTACGACGTGACGCCCGATTGGAATCCGGTGCTCGGTCGTGTGCCCGAGGTACAGGGCCTGCTCGTTGCCTACGGATTCTCGGGACACGGTTTCAAGCTGTCGCCCTGGGTCGGGCGTGTGCTCGCGCAGGAAGCACTGGGCCTCGCGACCGACGTGTCGCTGGCGCCGTATGCGCTGGAGCGGTTCCGAACCGGTCAGCTGCTCACCGGAAAGTACGGTGTCGGGGCCGTGTCCTGACGCAGCCGGGCGTTCGACGGTTTTCGATCGACCGGCTTCCGACCGAACCCTGGCGCAACGGCGGGGGCGTGACTCGAACCGTTGCCGTCGGCGGCGGTGCAGACGCGCGTGACTGGCATTGGCGCATCAGCATTGCCGATATCACGCAAGACGGGCCGTTCTCGACGTTTCCCAAAATGGACCGGCAGCTCACATTGATCGAGGGCGGCGGCATCGTTCTGAAGGGTGTCTCCGGTTCGATGCGATTGACGCGCATCGGCGACAGCGTGGTGTTTCCCGGCGAGGAGACGTTACACGTAACGTTGATCGATGGACCGGTCCGCGCATGCAACGTCATTGCGCGGCGCGGCGTCTCGGCTGGAGCCGCGCATGTGCACGGCGCGGCGGTGCTGAACGGCGGCTACAACGTCGCACTCGTGCTGGCAGGCGAGTTCGCGTTTGGAACTGCACGGCAACCGGACGAGGTCCTTCGTGTCGGCGATGGCATCTATGCGGCGAACATTGCCGATGCACCGGTGCTGCAGCGGTCGGTCGAGAACGGTGTGGTGTTGTGCGCGGTGATCCGCGAGACGGTCACGCAACCGTAACAACCGCGCCCTACGGTTGAGCGCAGGAATTCGACCTGCACCGCCATGGGCTATCGAGAGCTTCTCAAGAAGTACCTGCGCTTCGTCGAAGCGCACGCGGGCGATCATTTCATCGACTCGATCGGATATGGGGTGGAACCCGCGTTCTCCGATCGCGAGCTCGGTGAATTGCGCGCGCTGGTCGGCGATCTGACGCGAGCGGCGGAGAGCGAACTCGTCTGCGGGCGGATGCCGGGTTTCAACTACCGGCTGCGATTGCTGTCGATCTGCTACGGGCTGACGTTGCAGGAGACCGCCGACCTGTCGGGTGTCGATGAGACGATCGTTCGACGCTGGCGCACCAACCCGCACTCGCGCCGCTATGTCGAAATGCGAGAGGACGAATTCGATCGATTCGAGCGCGCGCTGTTCCAACGACGCGTGTGTGTGCCTCGCGTCGAGCACGCCCCTCATTAGTCTCGTTGGTGTGCCGCAAACAGCAGACAATCGGTAGCGATTCGAGTCTCGGCGTTCTGCCCCGTCCCGGCCGGATTGTTCCCCGACGACGGAAGGGCGTGCGCCCCGGCGTTTCCTGATACTCTTTGAGCGAAGTCGATGCGGCAGCATCCTTCTTACCTGAACGGAGCAATAAAAATGAACCAGCGTTCGAATATCGTACGGTCGCTTGCACTGCTTGGTGTGTTGGTCTTCGTGGCGCAGGAGAGCGCTGCCAGCACGGTCACCTATGGGCGTATTACGGCCGTGAGTCAGGTCAACCTGGCGAACCGGGGCGCCCAGACGGCCGGCGCACTCGTCGGCGGCGCGCTCGCCGTGGCATCGGGCTCGGGGCAATCGCAGAGCAACCGCGCGTTGCGCGGACTTGGCGGCGCGGCCGTCGGCAGCCGTGTCGGTGGCGCTGCAGGGTCATCGACCGGTTTCGAGTACACCGTTCTGCTCGGCGGAACCAACACGGTCAGAATCGTCACCGAACAGGCCGGTCTGCGCGTGGGCGACTGCGTGTCGGTAGAGCGCGGCAACTTCAACAACATCCGGCTCGCTGCGGACGCCAGTTGCGATGCCCGCCCGGCTGCAGCCGCACCTGCAAGCGCAGTGGCCGCGGCCGATGCATGCGACGCCGCCACACAACAACTGCTCGACGCTACGACCGATGCGGATTTCGATCGCGCCGAACGCAGGATGCGTCTGCTCTGCGGTGAGTGATCCGTTTCGCGGTGGTGCCGCGACGTAGTCGAGTCGTTGGCACCGCCGATCGTCGGCTGCATCATGCGCTTCGGCGTGTGGTCGTAATTCAGGACACATCATGAGCAAGCGAACATCGCCTGTGTGGCGCTGCTGTGCGCCGCGGCGTCGGCGATCGCGCATGCGGACACGCCCGGCGCAGCGTGTCTGAACCTTCAAGACGATACGGAGCGGCTCGCGTGCTTCGACCGCGCGATCGGCGACGCGGTGCATGGCACGGTGAGAGCGCCGCACCGGTTGCCACGGAGCGCACCACGGCCAGCGCCGCTCAGGTATCGGAACCGGCTGTGCCGCAGGCTTCGTTGCTCGATACCACCTGGGGATTTCTTCCCGACTCGAACCCGGCGTACATCGAGCTGTATCAACCGAACTACCTGCTCTTCGGGCGATACACGTCCGACCTCAATACGAAGCCGTATCAACCGCTGTTCGATGCGTTCGACGAGGACGACGATTTCAAGGACGTCGAAGCGAAGTTCCAGTTGAGCTTCAAGGCGCGACTAATGGCCTCCGACGATCGTCGATGGGGACTGTGGTTCGCCTACACGCAACAGAGTTGGTGGCAGGTATACAGCCCGGACGACTCACGGCCGTTTCGCGAAACGAACTACATGCCGGAACTCTTCGGCAGCTTCAGGCCCGGCATCGAGGTGGGCGGGATGCAATGGAACCTGCTGAATTTCGGCTACGTCCACGAGTCGAACGGTCGTTCCGACCCGATCTCGCGCAGTTGGGACAGAGTGTTCGTGCAGGCGGGGTTGGAGCGCGGCGACTTTGCGCTTCTGGTAAGGCATGGGCCCGCGTAAAGCCGTCCGGTTACGAGGACGAGAATCCCAACATCGAGGACTACTATGGATACGGTGAACTCACCGCGTACTACAAGTGGCGGAGAGAACAGCTTCTCACTGATGGGGCGCGGCAACGTGAACACCGGCAAGGGCGCGGCGCAGCTCACATGGGCCACGCGCCCGCTGCTGGGACCATTGCGCGGCTACATGCAGGTCTTCACCGGCTACGGCGAGAGCATGATCGACTACAACTGGCGTCAAACCACAATTGGCATCGGCGTGACGCTGAACGACCGGCTCTAACCTTCAGGAGGCCGGCGCTGCGGCTGCTGCAGCGGCCTCGGGGGGTACCGGTTTGCCGTACACCCCGTCGAGACCCCGGACCAGCGCAGCTGCCCACACTCCGATCGCCCGGCGCGCATCGGCGCTGTTGGTGACACGCGTCGACCACGTCAACTGGGCCCCGGCACTGCGGGCCGCGCGCGCGTCGACCGCCCGTGCGAGGAGCTCGTTGGTGACGGAATCGCGCAGCTCGGCGACGAGCGTCATGCGTCCTGACTCGCCGTGTAAACCCGCGAGCGTCCGCCGCTCGAGGCGGCAGGTGCAGTCACGTAAAGATTGATGATGGCCGGAGTGACGCGCAGCGTTTCGGGACCCTCCGCGTCGACCAAGCGGATAGCCGCTGCGCTCGAGTTCCGCGCGGAATGTCTCACGGAACAGGTCCGCCAGACCGGCCTTCAGGATCGTGATGTCTGCCGGTGTGAGCCGAGCGCCGGCTGTTGCGCACGTGCGGTTCGGATCCCAATCACTCGCGAAACTGATCTGAACGGGGTCGAGCAGCACGCTCGTGAATGACGCGAGCGTCGCGCCCGGCTTGATGAACACGGCGCCGAGCCGCGTGTCGGGCTGCAAGGATGAGGCCGTCCCACTCGGTAATCGACGGCGCGCTGTGCTGCTCGCGCAGCCGATCAGAGTCGCTGCACCGAGTGCCAGCAGCAACGACAAAGTGAGACGATGCGGATACGAATCATGTGAGCTCCCCTTTCATTTACAGACTGTTCTCTTTGAGACGGCGCTTTTGATGCATGCGCGACCGCTGGGAACCAGCATGCGGGATTTCTGGCGCACACCCAAGTCGCCTCGGGCCATGGGTAAAGCGATCCGAAGGGTCAGCAGATCAGAGCGGCGGCGAACGATTCCAGGCGGCGCACGATGGCGCGATAGCCGAGTGCGCCGAGCAGGCTTGCTGCAATGAGTACGAGCACGAGCTGAACCAGACGCCAGAACATGTGGTCCACCAACGACTCCACCCGGTCGGACGCGCGGTCCGACAGCTGCGTCAGCGCCGGGACATTGCTATCAACCTGGTTGAGCAGATCCTGGAGCTGTTGTGCCGCTGTCGCCGAGTTGGCGGGCCGTCTCGGTGTATTGCGTGATGTCGAACGGTTGCCGGGGTGCGACGCCGCTGCTGCAGCGACTCGGGACGCTCGAAGCGCGCCATCAGCGTATCCAGCGACGCAATCGTTCCCTTCAGCGAATCGGACGTGGCAGTGCCCGCCTCCAGAGTCGAGCGCAACTCGACGATCAATCCCTGCAGCTGCGTTTGACGGGAGTCGAGTACGCCGGTCAGTTGTTCGATCGTGGCAGCGCGTTCTTTTGCCAATATCTCCGGCAGGCCGGCGGCGAGAGTGCTCGTTT
The DNA here is from genome assembly GCA_963822125.1 of uncultured Gammaproteobacteria bacterium. Taxonomy (GTDB): domain Bacteria; phylum Pseudomonadota; class Gammaproteobacteria; order Pseudomonadales; family Azotimanducaceae; genus DATJGR01. The sequence goes on from CAWGGQ010000024.1 coordinate 407,733, forward strand.
GTTGCGCTGCGACGCTGAGGCGGCCGACGTTCTGCAGAAGATCCATCGATTCCGGCATGACCGCCAGCGCGAACACGAGTCGTTGCGTCTCCATGACGACGAGCTGCGGTGTGCGCTGGCCATAGAACAGCGCACGTTCAGCGAGCTGACGCGCTTGCGCGAGTTGTCGCACCGCCGGGTCGAGATTGCTGAGCGGATCGAGGCCGAGGAACGAAAATACGCTGCCGCTGGAGGTGCTGTGCCGTGGCGCATACTGCTCGTCGCGAAGGCAAAGTCGTCCAGGTGAATGTAGGCAACCGCGCGCTGGTTCGGATTCTGCTGATGCCACGCGTCGATACTGGCCCTCAGCTCGCCGCTCTGTGCGGGCGTCAGCAATTGATGCCGCCATTGCCCAGGCGCGGTTCTCCAGCGCCTGATGCACGCCGCGCAGGCCATCGGCGCGCGAGCCGTACACGTTCGTTGATCCAGTAGTCGTCGATCACCATCCGACTGAGCACGACAAACACCAGCATGTCGATGGCGTTCAGCTCCGGATTGGGGCCGGTGGCGATGGTGAACGCCGGCGGTGGCCTGCGTGACCAGCCAGGTTTGCGCGACCAATCGCTCGCTCGCGATCGTCCGTGCTTGCGTTGAAAGCTAACCACCTGATCGGCGATTCGCCCGGTGTATTCGTCGGCAAACCGCATGACGTCAAGCTGCAGTTGCAACAGCGCTTCGGCCGCAGCTTCAGCGGCTTCGTTGCGAAAGAGCCTGTTGGTCACGCGCACGAGGACGACAACAGGCTGCAGATCACCAGCCAAAACGATCAAACGACTGGACAAAGGGGCTACACGGCGCATCGGCGGAATCGAAGGGCTGCATCGGCGAGTGAGGTGCTGGTTTCTCGGCCGACTGACGAAGGCGAGTGACGGCTGCATCATCGGTAGCGGAATCGGACGTGCGCAGGGGCCGCGGTTCTGGAGACGTCGCGCGTCGACACTCGGTTGTTCCGCTCGCCCTCGAGTCGCCGCCGTGCGACGATTGCGGCCGCATGCTCTTAGCAACCAATTCGAGATAAACGAACATGACGATCCTGGTCCGCACGCTCATCGGCCTCATTGCCTTGTTCTTCATCGCATCGGGGTCTGCGCTTCTTCTTCACACCCGAATCATGGCCGCCGAGTTTGCCATCGCGCCGAATGGCGTAGCCGGCCTGTCGACCATTCGCGGCGACCTCGGCGGCGCGTTCCTGGCGATCGGCTTGCTTCTCGGCGATGGGACTTCGCCGCGGCGCGCGACACTGGCTGTATGCGGCCGCGGCGTTGATCGCCGCAATCGCACTGGGCCGGTGGTCGGCTTTGCCTTCGATGGCACGCCGCAGGCAGTGGTCATTCCTTTCAGCACCGAACTCGCGTTCATTGCCGCGTTGGTCTATGCGGCGCGCCGACTGCGGTCGGAAGAGGTCACCGAGGCTGTGCCGAAGGTTGCGCCGAAGGTCGACCAGGCCAACTGAGGGGACAGTAAGCCGGCGTTTCAGACAACGACACGTCGGGGCGGCGCAGGACGGAAGCAGAACCTCCCGTCTCTAGTCGGTGTCACACAGCAGGCGGACGCGGCGTTCTGCCAGGCTGAAGGCGGCATCGTCGGCTGCCTGAAGCAACTGATTCTTTGCGGAGTTGCATGCGTCGGCCTCGCTGATCGCCGCACGGGACGGCGTCACAGCGGTGCCGCTCGCCGGGCAACTCGAATCGGGTGCCAGACGAATATTGTTGAATTGACCGCGCTCAACAGAAACGCAATCACCGACGCGCAGACTGGCGCCGTCGGTTACGACGGTGAAGCGTCCGTCCGTTCGAGAGAATCGTGTATCGGAAGCCCTGCTCGTTGCTCACCGCACGCGCGAGTTGCTGGCCGGCGAATGCACCGCCGACGCCGCGCAGAGCGCGATTGCTGGTCGACTGTCCCGAGCCGGACAACATTCCGAGGCTACCGCCGACGAGCGCGCCCGCCGTCTGCGCATCGGCGTTTTCGAGCGTCACCCGGTCGACGGCCGTAATGCGCCCGTACGTGATCGTTGAGTGCTGGACGGCGGTGGAACGCTGCGGCGCCGGGGCTTCGCATCCAGCCATCATCACGATCGCGACCCACAAGCACGCGCCGCGCCGACACGATGCCAGATTGAGCTCTGCATAAATCCCCTCGTTAGTTGACGCGCGCCGTCGTCGGGCGGATGCGCTGAATGGGCGCGAGTCTGCATTCATTCGCGACGCGCTGTCATCCCGACGGCGCGCGTTATCGGCGAAGGTGTCGAAGCCGAAGTCGCCGAGTGGAACTGCTACATCCACCGGTCGACTTCGGCCTCGACTGAGCGCTAACCCAATTCCACCGGAACGAAGATGCGCGACTCACCGCGCTGCACCAGCAGCGCGACCTGCTTGTCGTGCTGGCCGAATCTTCTCGCGCAACTCCTGCGCGCTGTTCACGGGCGAACCGTCCACCGAAAGCACCACGTCGCCGGGTTGGATGCCGGCGTCAGCGGCCGGTGCCGCGCGCATCTTCTACGAGCAGTCCGCCCGGTACGCCCGCCTGATCGCGTTCCTGCGGCGTCAGCGGGCGCACCGCCAGACCGAGACGACCCTGATCGCGCGGCCGGACCGCCGTCGTCATCGGCGGAAGCAACCTGCGTCGGCGTTTCCGAGCGTGGCCTTGATCGTCAGCGGCTTGCCGTCGCGCCAGATGTCGAGCGTGACGGTGTCGCCGGGGCGCGCCATGCCGACCTTGGCGGAAAGGTCGCCGGCGCTGGTCAGCGGCTCGCCGTTGAACTTCAGAATGACGTCGCCGGTCTGGATGCCCGCGCGCTCGGCGGCGCTGTCCGGTTCCACTTTCGCAACCAGCGCGCCGGAAGGATTGTCGAGCTTGAACGAGTCGGCCAGCTGCTGCCCCAACGGCTGCACGCCGACGCCCAGCCGCGCGTGCTCCACTTTGCCGTGCGTGACGATCTGGTCCTGTACCCGCAGCGCGACGTTGATCGGAATCGCGAACGACACGCCCTCGTAGCCGCCCGTGTTGCTGTAGATCTGCGAGTTGATGCCGACGACCGCGCCGCTCGAGTCGAACAGCGGACCGCCGGAGTTGCCGGGGTTCACGGCGACGTCGGTCTGGATGAAAGGTACGGACGAATCGCCCGGCAGCGAGCGTCCTTTCGCGCTGACGATGCCGGCGCTGGCGCTTTCTTCGAAACCGTACGGCTGACCGATCGCGAGCACGTAGTCGCCCACTTCGAGCTGGTCTGCATCGCCGACTCGTACGGTCGGCAGATCCTTCGCATCGATCTTCAGCACCGCGATGTCGGTCACCGGGTCGACGCCGAGCACTTTCGCTTCGAACTCGCGGCGATCGGCGAGCTTCACGGTCACGCGCTTTGCGTCGCGCACCACGTGCGCGTTGGTCAGCATCACGCCGTCGGCGCCGATGATGAAGCCCGAGCCGAGCGCGCGCTGCTGCAACGTTGCCGCGCGGCATCGGCAGCTGGCGGAAAAACTGCGAGAACGGATCGTTGCCGCCATCCGGAGCCGCTGCTGAAGCCGGGCCCCATGACCGCGTCACTCGCCTTGACCTCGCTTTCGGTGGTGATGCCGACCACCGCCGGCCCGCTCTGCGTCACGATGGCGCGATAGTTCGGCGCGGTGCCGAGCGGAACCGGCCCCGGCGCAACGGCTTCCTCGCTCGCCGGCGCCGACGACGCCGCCTGCTACGTCGGTCTTCGAGCAGCGAATGGGCCGACAGTCCGCTTGCGGCGCCGCCCGCAAAAACGGCCGCCGCCGCCACCGCGGTGGTCGTTTTTCTGAATCGCATCGGAGTCTCCTTGCTGCTGTGCAGCGTTAAGGTGCGGCCAGCTTCGACCGACCGCCTTAAGCGAACCTTAAGCCGGGCAGCTACGGCGCGACGGAAACGACACGGTCACGCGCAGGCCGCCGAGCGGCGATTCGTCGAGCGTCACCGTGGCGCCGTGGCGGCTCGGCGATCGCCTTGACGATCGCGAGCCCCAGGCCGCTGCCGCCTTCGGCGAACCGTCGCGCCGGTAGAAGCGGTCGAACGCGCGCTCGCGCTCGGCCTGGGGAATGCCGGGGCCGGAGTCGTCGACTTGCAGGATCGCGCCGCCGCCGCCGGTTCCGCCGCGACGTGCACCTGCACAATGCCGTTGGCGGGCGCGTAGCGAATCGGCGTTGTCGATCAGGTTGCGAACCAGCATGCGCAGCGCATCGGCATCGCCCTGAACGACGACCCGATCGGGTGCATCCAGGCTCAGGTCGGTGCCGCGCGTGGCGGCGAGCGCGTGCGCGTCGGCGATGCCGGCGCGCACCACTTCGTCGAGCGCCAACGGCTGCACCTGGCTGCGCGATACCTCGGGCTCGCTGCGCGCCAGCGTCAGCAGCTGTTCCACCAGATGCATCGAACGTTCGATCGCCGCGCCGAGTTTGCCGCGCGCTTCTTCGCGCGCCGCTTCGTCCGGCGCGCGCGCCAGCAATTGCAGCTGCAGCCGCAACGCGGTCAACGGTGAACGCAGTTCGTGCGCGGCGTCGGCGACGAACGCGCGCTGCGCGTCGAATGCTTCGGCCAGCCGCGCGAGCAACCGGTTCAGTTCGGCGATCAGCGGCGCCACTTCCTGCGGCAGATTCGGCGCTTCGATCGGCGACAGGCTGTGCACGTCGCGCCGCTGCACTTCCGCGGTGACGCGCTCGAGCGGCAGCAGGCTGCGCCGGACGATCCACGCCACTGCCGCCGCCATCAGCGGCAGCAGCAGCAACAGCGGCAGAGCGACGCGCAGCGCCGCTTCGCCGGCGAGCTGTTCGCGCACGCGCCACGGTTGTGCCACCTGAATCACGCCGTCGATGGTCTGCAGGCTGTACACCCGCCAGCGCTGCGCGCTGCAGCGTGACGTCGTCATAACCGAGCGTGGCGCGGTTGATCATCGGCAGGCCCGGGCGCGACAGATAGACGCGCGCACCGAACGCATCCCAGATCTGAATGACGAAATCGCTGTCGCCCTGCTCGGGCGGCAGCTCGACGCGCGGCGCAATCGAGATCTGGTTGCGCAGCGACAGCGCCATCTGCCGCAACTGGTAGTCGAACAGCGTCGAGGTTTCGTCGAGCACGCGGCGGTATGTGACGAGCCCCGCGAGCAGCGACACGGCCACCACCAGCGCCAGCAGCCCGACCAGCAAACGAACGCGCAGCGAGGTCATTCGCGCGGCACGAAGTAGCCGACGCCGCGCAGCGTGCGGATTGCGTCTGCGCCGAGCTTGCGGCGCAGCGCGTGGACGTACACCTCGATCGCGTTGCTCTCGATCGAATCGTCCCAGCCATACAGGCGATCTTCCAGCTTCGCGCGCGACAGCACTGCGCCGGGTCGCTGCAGCAGCGCTTCGAGCACCGCGAACTCGCGCGCTGACAATTGCACTGGGGCGCCGTTGCGGGACACCGCGTGGGTCACCGGATCGAGGCGGATGCCGTTGTGTTCGATGCTGGGTTCGCCGCGGCCGGCGGCGCGCCGCAGCACCGAGCGCATCCGCGCGGCGAGTTCATCGAGATCGAACGGCTTCACGAGATAGTCGTCGGCGCCGGCATCGAGCGCCGCAACGCGGTCGCGCACCTCGTCGCGCGCGGTAAGGACGATCAGCGGCGTCTGGTCGTGACGTTCGCGCAGTTCGCGCAGCACCGACAGCCCGTCGCGTCGCGGCAGGCCGAGGTCGAGCAGCACGAGATCGAACGGCGACGCGCGCAGCGCATCCGATGCGGCCGCGCCGTCGCCGACCCAGTCCACGCCATAGCCGTCCTGCCGCAGCGCGGTCTGCACGCCGTCGGCAATCATCCGGTCGTCTTCAACCAGCAGTACGCGAACGGTATATCTCCTGGATCAGCGGTTACGATCACGGTCCGGTTCGCAGCAGCATCCGGCGCACAACATCCGACAGACGAAAGAGGCGCGATCGCGGCCGCGAGATGTTTCAGCGTGTGGCCGCTGACGACGTGACCCAGTTCGATCACCTGCGGGTCGAACGTTTCGAGCAGTTTGCTCAGCACATACCACGCAAACACCCAGTAGAGGTCATTGCCGCGCGTGTAGCGCGACGGCAACGTCGCCATCACCAGCAGATCAGCACGGAATACGCCCTGCAGAATTCCGTATGGCATGACATTGCCGTCGCCGGCGCGTTCGGTGATACGCCAATAGATCACCGATACGGCGCCCAGGATCAGCATCGGGATCAACAGACCGAGCCCGACGCGAAGGTTGATCCGCTCGACGATCTGGCTGGCGACCAGCGCCATGAACGCAACCGTCATCGGCAACCGGTCCCAGAACAGCGTCTCGTTGTCGGGCGCCAGATGGTAGTAAGCCGATCCGGCCGCCGTCGTCAGCACACCGATGAAGAAGATGACATACGGCCATCGCTCGACACTGAACTGAAACTGCGCGCGCGGCCCCAGCGCAACGACCAGCCCGACGACGCCGACGAACAGAAACGCGCCGTTCGATACGACATCGAGGAAATTGTGGATGCCGAACGCTTCGCGATGGTCGGCGAAGTCGTGATATTCGAGCGGTTGCGGCATCGCCGGAAGGAACATTGCCGCCGCAACCGCGACGACGCTGATGCCAACGACGAACCAGATCCGCGTGGTCATACATAGTAACGGCGATGCTAGTTCGCGACGAGTGACGCGCCATCAACACGCGTTCGCCATCGGCGCGATGCATGTCGAGAACGTTGCCTCGATGGTCCAGCCGTCGCCGACTGCAGCGCCGCCAGGAACTGCTGCTCCTGCTCTCACGCCTTCTTCGGGCACGCCTGCAGCGTGGTCGCTGCCGGACCGACCACATGCGAATCGGCGACCGGCCGTATAGGTCGCATGGAAGGTGTTGCAGCCGGCGGTTCCGGTGACGGCAGCCGTCTTTGAACGCCAGCGAGATCATGGTATCCAGCATCGGGCTGATGACGGCCTGGCGGCCGTTGTTGAAGCCGGTGACCTCCCACGTAACGCCTTCCAGCGACGGCGGCGGTTCGCCTCGAACGTCAGCACCGGTTCGGTCCCGATGCCAGCGTCAGCAGTTTGCCGGCGACGCGTAACGGAATGTTCCGGCGAGCGCGCCGGTAAACGCATGTTCCAACGCCATCGACGGGCTCGGCGCACATCATCATCGAACCGGCCAGCTGACCGATCACGATGCGATCACCGTCGATCGTGTAACCGCCGAAAAAACGGTTGCAGCCCGAGAAGCCGCTGACCCGTCCCTCCTGAAAGCGCGCCATAACCGGCCCTTCAGCCGCGTGCAGCGCCTTCGCATCGAAGCCGCGCAGTGCCGTCAGACGCCCCAGGTCGGTCCTTCGATGGAGGCGGTGGTAGCAGGCGCGTCGTTGCGGCCAAGCGTCGGCGACGATGCGGCAGCAGCCTGCCAATGCGCGGTGGTCGGCCAACGAAACCCGCACCGACACCGGATGGGTCTTATCGGACATGTTGTCGCTGCAGGCGGTGTGGTTCAGGAACACAACGAGATCGCCGCTCTGTCCGGTCGTCGGCTTGCCGCGCCACACCTGTTCGTCAGCGGGTCGAGTCGCGTTTCGTTGCCCACGTAGTCGACGCCCGGTTGGTCCGGCGTCGCAAAGCGCGCCTTACCCGGTTCGTTGAATTGCAGGCTCCACGACGGCTCGTTGCCGAAGCAGACCATCGGCTGCGAGGCGCGGCCGAGTGCGGCCATGCTGCACCAACATCGTGCCGCGACGCACACGCCGATCCGATGACTCGATTAGCTCGATTCGCACGCGTGTTCCCCTTTGAATTCGAAGTCGCGCGACCGTAGCAGATCCGTTCGCAACCGCGCAATCGCACCGAACGAAACGGGCGCCGCACGCACGCGACATTTCTCGTGCTGCCTGCGACACGATGCGACGATGGGTTGCATCGCCGCTACTACTTCAATGGAAGATGGCGGCCACTCCAGAAGACCATGCGCGTACTCCCGATGACTGCCGCCCCGCCTGGCGAATGCACAAACGCATGCATCACCAAAACCGCGTTCGCCTGCGCAGCGCTCGCGCTGCTCTGCCGCCTGCGGAGGATCCGAAGACGACGCGGCACCCGAGATCCGCCCGGTGCGCGTCGTGACGATCGCCGCGCGTGCCGCCGGTGACGTCGTCGCGCTGACCGGCACGGTGCAGGCGCAGACCAGATCAATCTGTCGTTCCGCATCGACGGCCGGATGCTCGAGCGGCTGGTGAACGTCGGCGACAACGTCGCGCCGGGCAAACTCGTCGCGCGGCTCGATTCGCAGAACGAGGAGAGCAGCCTGCAGGCGGCACGCGCACAGCTCGACGCAGCCCGCGCGCAACTCGACGAGGCGCGCAACAACTTCATCCGGTTCCGCGATCTGGTCGCCGAGAATGCCGTATCGCGTGCGTCGTTCGAACAGGCGCAGGCGCGCATGAAATCCGTCCAGTCGCAGGTCGAATCGGCGCAGACGCAGGTCACGCTGGCGGAGAACCGCCTGAGCTACACGCGGCTCGTGTCCGATGTCGCCGGCGTCGTTACGGCGCAAGGCGCCGAACCGGGCGAAGTCGTCGGCGCCGGACGCATGATCGTGCAGGTCGCGCGCGAAGGCGGCCGCGATGCCGTGTTCGACGTGCCGGCGCGGATGAAGGATGCGACCGAATCGAAGCAGTCCATTACCGTCGTATTGACGTCTGATCCGAGAGTCACCGCGGCGGGCACGGTGCGCGAAGTGTCGCCGCGCGCCGATCCGGTGACCGGCACGTTTCGCGTCAGGGTCGCGCTGAAGGATCCGCCCGCCGCGATGCGCCTCGGCGCGACCGTTACCGGTCGCATGACGCTGACCAAGTCGATGGTCATCGAAATTCCGCCCGCGGCGGTGATCCGCACCGACCGTCAGGCGGCGGTGTGGGTGGTCGATGCGTCCGGTGTGGTCAGCGCGCGCAACATCGAAATCAGCACCTCCGATCCGGTCAGGGTCGAGGTCGCCGCCGGCCTGAACCCGGGTGACGTGGTCGTGACCGCGGGTGTGCAGGCGCTGCGCCCCGGACAGAAGGTGCGCCCGCTCGAGACTGATCGGTGATCGGTCCGAACCTGTCGCAGTGGGCGCTCGAGCGGCGCTCGCTGATCATTTTCCTGATGATCGTCGCGGTCGTTGCCGGCGCGCTTTCGTTCTCGCGCCTCGGCCGCGGCGAAGACCCGGCGTTCACGTTCCGCACCATGGTCGTCGCTGCGGCGTGGCCCGGCGCGACCGTCGACGAAACACTCAAGCAGGTCACCGAGCGCCTGGAGCGCACGCTGCAGGAGACCAACCACCTCGATCGGGTGCGCAGCTACACGACGGCCGGCCAGACGACGATCTTCGTCGACCTGCTGACGTCGACCCCGCCGGCCGCGGTACCCGACGTCTGGTACCAGGTGCGCAAAAACATCGGCGACATGCGCCAGACGCTGCCGACCGGCGTGGTCGGCCCGTTCTTCAACGACGATTTCGGCGATACGTTCGGGATCATTTACGCGTTCACGGCGGACGGCTTCACGTTCCGGGAACTGCGCGACTACGTCGAAGCCGCGCGTTCGCGGCTGCTGCTGCTGCCGGACGTGTCGAAGATCGAACTGCTCGGTCAGCAGGACGAACAGATCTTCATCGAATTCTCCACCGAGCGGCTGGCCGGCATGCAGCTCGACTACGCGGCAATCCTCGCGACGCTGCAGGCTCAGAACCTGATACGACCAGCGGGTGTGATCCAGACCGAACAGGAGCGGGTGTTCCTGCGCGTCACCGGCGCATTCGACAACGAGGCGGACATCGAGAACGTCAACTTCGTGTCGGGCGACCGCATTTTCCGGCTGGGCGACATCGCCACCGTCAGGCGCGGCATCGTGGACCCGCCGCAGCCGATGTTCAGAGTCAACGGCAAGCCCGCGATCGGCCTTGCGGTGGCGATGCGCGACTCCGGCGACATCCTCGCGCTCGGCAACAACATCCGCGCGGAGATGGCCGACATCCGTGCGACGCTGCCCGTCGGCATCGAGCCGGTGCTGGTGGCCGACCAGGCCGCCACGGTAGACGAAGCGATCAACGAGTTCCTGACCTCGTTGTGGCAGGCGATCGTCATCATCCTCGCGTGCAGCTTCGCAAGCCTCGGCGTGCGGCCGGGCGCGGTCGTTGCACTCGCGATTCCGCTGACGCTCGCGATCGTGTTCGCGGTCATGGCCGTCACGCACACCGACCTGCACCGCATCTCGCTCGGCGCATTGATCATCGCGCTGGCGCTGCTCGTCGACGACGCGATGACGACGGTGGACGCGATGATCCGCCGGCTCGCCGCCGGGGACACGAAAGACGAGGCCGCGACGTTCGCGTATCGCACGCTGGCGGCACCGATGCTGATCGGCACGCTGGTGACCATCTCGAGCTTCGTGCCGATCGGGTTCGCACGCAGTTCCGCAGGCGAATACACGTTCGCGATCTTTTCGGTCGTCGCGATGTCGTTGATCGCGTCGTGGCTGGTGGCGGTCGATGTTCGCACCGATCCTCGGCAAAGCGATCCTGAAGGCACCGAAGGCGGATGCGACGCCCAAACCCAGCAAGGTGATCGACGCTTACAGCGCGTTTCTGCGCGCTGCGATCCGTGCGAAATGGCTGACGATCGGCTAACCATCGCCGCGTTCGTCGTCGCGATCTTCCTGTTGCGGTTCGTGCCGCAGCAGTTCTTCCCCGCTTCGGATCGGCCGGAGCTCACGGTCGATCTGACGCTGCGGCAGAACGCCTCGATCTACGCGACCAAGCACAGATGGAGCGACTCGAAGCGATCATGAAGGCCGACCCCGACGTCGATCACTTCAGCGCGTATGTGGGACGCGGCGCGATCCGCTTCATCCTCACGTTGAACGTGCAGCTCGCGAATCCGTTCTTCGCGCAGTTCGTGATCGTTGCGAAGGATCTCGAGGCGCGCGAGCGGTTGCAGCAGAGACTCGAGCAGACGCTTGCTGAGCAGTTCCCGGAGGTCGATGTCGCGCGTTTCGCCGCTCGAACTCGGCCCTCCCGTCGGCTGGCCACTGCAATACCGCGTGTCGGGTCCGGACAAGGAAGAAGTCCGCCGCATCGCGCTCGACTTCGCGAACGTGCTGGCTTCGGACCCGCGCACGCGACACGTGCACTTCGACTGGATGGAGCCGGCCCGTCAGGTGCGCATGAACGTCGACCAGGACGAAGCGCGCCGGCTCGGCGTCAGTTCCCGCGCGTTGGCCGCCGTGTTGAACGCCGCCGTCACCGGATCGACGGTCACGCAACTGCGTGACGACATCTACCTGGTCAACGTCATCGCGCGCGCCACCGATACCGAACGCGCATCGTTCGAGACGTTGAGTGCACTGCAGGTTCCGACGCCGAGCGGCCGCATGGTGCCGCTGCAGCAGTTCGCGACGTTCGTCCGAAGAACAGGAGTTCCCGCTCGTCTGGCGGCGCGACCGCGTACCGACGTTGACCGTGCGCGCCGACGTGGCGCATGGCGTGTTGCCGGATTCGGTGGTTACCGCGCTGGCGCCGAAAATCGCCGAGTTCGACGCAGAAGCTGCCGCACCCTTATCGGATCGTTACCGGCGGCTTTATGAAGAAAGCGCGACATCGAGCGCGTCCGTTTTCGCGGTCGTCCCGCTGATGATCGTGCTGATGCTGTCGATCATGATGCTGATGCTGGTCAGCTTCCGGCGCCTTGCGATGGTGGTCAGCCTGTTGCCGCTCGGTTTGATCGGCGTGGTTATGGCGCTGCTGGTCTTCAACAGGCCGCTCGGCTTCGTTGCGATTCTCGGCATCCTGGCGCTGATCGGCATGATCGCGAAGAACGCGGTGATTCTCGTCGTGCAGATCGAGACCGACCGGGCCGAGGGTAAGAGCGTGATCGACGCCGTGATGTCGGCGGCGACGTCGCGGATGCGGCCATTGATGTTGACGGCGATCTCGACGGTGCTCGGCTTGATTCCGATCGCACCGACCGTGTTCTGGGGTCCGATGGCGTTCGCGATCATGGGCGGACTGCTGGTGGCAACGCTGTTGACGCTGATTCTGTTGCCCGTGCTGTACGTCACCGTATTCGGCAACGATCCGCCGCCGACGGCGACCGAGCCAACGTGACCAGGCTTCCGAAACGTCACACCGCGCTCTCGCGCGGTCGCACGGCACTCACACGCGCGACGGCGTTTCTCGTGTTCTGGATCATCCTGCTGCCGAGCGCGAAACCGGCCGATCTCATCATCGGCGGCGTCGCGGTCTTTGCTGCGACGTGGGCCAGCCTCGTGCTGCTGCCGCCGGAAGCGGGACGAATGCGCTTCGGCGCTTTGATCATGCTATTGCCGCACTTCCTGTGGCAGTCGGTGCTGGCGGGCTTCGACGTTGCGCGGCGTGCGTTCGATCCGCGCATGCCGCTGCGCCCCGGCTTCGTGCGCTGTCAGCTCGGTCTTCCGCGCGGCCTCGCGCGAAACACGTTCGCCACGATTACGAGCCTGCTGCCGGGCTCAGTGCCGGCCGGCGAAGAAGAGGGCGTGATCATCTATCACGCGCTCGATACCTCGGTGGCAGTCGCCGAACAGATTGCGGCGGAGGAGCGGCTGCTCGCCAAAGGTCTCGTCGTGGGACAGCGCCATGGCTGAGTTCTTTCTCGTGTCGTCCGGCTTCGTGCTGCTCGATGGTGGCGCTCGGTCTGGTGCGCGTGTTGCGCGGACCGCCGATGTCGATCGCGTGATGGCCGCGCAGCTGCTCGGCACGGGCGGAATCGCCGGGCTGTTGCTACTCGGCGCTGCCACCGCCACGGCCGCGGCGATCGACGTTGCTCTCACGCTGGCGCTGCTCGCAGCGTTCGTTTCGATCGCGTTCGTGAAAGCCACGCAAGCGAATGATGGCGCGGAAACGGATTCTGCCGATGAACGTCGCTGACCTGATCTCCCTTGTCGCGGTCACCGCGGGCGCGGTGTTCATCATGGCCGGGAACGGTCGGACTGTTGCGTTTCCCTGATGCGTTCACGCGCCTGCACGCGCTGACTAAAGCCGACAACCTCGGTCTCGGCCTGATCGTGCTCGGACTGCTGCCGCAGGTCGACAACACGTCGACCGCGCTCAAGCTCATCTGCATCTGGCTGCTCGTGCTCGTGTCCGGCGCATCCGCGTCGCAGCTCATCGCGCGCCTCGCATTGCGACACGACCGGGGGCGCTGATGGAGCTGCTGAATGCCGGCATTGCAGCGCTGATAGTCGCGCTTGCGGTGTGGACCGTGGTCGCGCGCGATACGTTTGCGGCGATCGTCGGTTTCATCACGTTCGGCCTGCTGCTGACGCTCGTCTGGGTGCAACTCGCCGGCATCGACGTTGCGCTCACCGAAGCAGCGATCGGCGGCGGTCTCACCGGTGCGATGCTGATCTTTGCCGCAGCGCGTCGTGCGTGCCACCGAGGCGGCGGCGAACGCCGAGCAATCCGGCGCGTTGTTGAGAGCGATCGCGGCGGTTGTTTGCGGGCGGGGTCACGCTCGCGCTGATGGCGTGCGTGCTCGCATTGCCGGATCCGGCGCCTACGCTTGCCGACGACGTGGTGGCGAACATGGCGGCCACCGAGGTGGGCAATCCGATCACCGCGGTGCTGCTCGGCTTTCGCGCGATGGACACGTTGCTCGAGGCCATCGTGCTCGTGTTCGCGCTGATCGGCGTGTGGTCGCTTGCGCCGGACGACGTCTGGGGCGGACATCCAGGGATCCGCCACCACGCAGACCCGAACGGCATTCTTGCGTACGCCGCGCGCGTGCTGGCGCCCCTCGGCATCATCGTTGGCATGTACATGCTTCTGGGTCGGTGCAGACGCACCCGGGCGGCAAGTTCCAGGGCGCCACCATCGTTGCGGCAATGTGGCTGCTCGTCATCATGGCGGGTCTTGCCGATACGCCGGCGATGGGCAAGACGTGGGTGCGCGTCATCGCCGTGGCCGGACCGCTGGTGTTCGCCGCGGTCGGCCTCGGTGGCGTTGTCATGGCGGGAGCGTTTCTCGCGTATCCCGCTGGATTCGCCAAACCTCTGATCGTGGTGGTGGAACTCGCGTTGATGCCGACGCTGACGTTGATTCTCGCGCTGCTCGTCGCCGGCGCGCCGAGACGGGCGGTGCGGCAATGAACGCTGTAGCGCTCGACGCAGCGACGCTGTTTGCAATGTGCGCCGCACTGCTGATCGGCATGGGCATCTATGGCCTCATCGTCAATCCTCAGCCGCTGCGCAAGATCCTGGCGTTCAACGTGATCGGCTGCGGGGTGTTTCTGCTGTTCGGTGCCATCGCACACAGAGGCGCCGGTGCCGGTATGGGTGGCGATCCGGTGCCGCAGGCGTTGTTGATCACCGGCATCGTGGTGGCCTTTTCCGCAACCGCGCTCGCGGTCGCGCTGCTGCTGCGGCTGCATGATTCGGCGGGTTCCGTCACGCTCGCCGACGCATCTTCCAACACGCCCCCCAGCAAGCCCGTCAGCACCGATGAAGCCGGCGCGGAGTAGCGGCGGGTGACGCCGGCCGACACGACAACACCAGGCGGGCTACTGCTCGTAGCGGCGGTACTGGTGCCGTTCATTGGCGTTCTGACCGGACTCGCGGCCGGGGGACGCAATGTCGAACGCATTGCGTTGGCAACGCTGTTGGTCGGTCTGGGTATCTCGGTCGGCGTTGCCGATGCGGCGATTCAGTCCGGCGCCACCGTCGTTTATCTGCTGGGCGGCTGGGCGCCTCCGCTCGGCATCGCGCTGCGTGCCGACGGCCTTGCGGTCGTCATGATGCTGGCTGTCGCCGTGGTGATCTGCGGAATCGGCATCTACGCGCGCGCCGACTTCGCAACGCCCAACGGCGTTTCAGAGGCGCGTGCTCCATACACGTTCTGGCTTCTGCTGCTTGCGATCTGGGGCGCTCTCAACCTCGTGTTCGTCAGCGGCGACCTGTTCACGCTGTATGTCGCGCTCGAGTTGCTGACGTTCGCCGGCGTTCCGCTGGTGTGTCTCGACGGGCGCGCCGAAACGCTGCGCGCGGCATTGCGGTATCTGCTGTTTGCATTGTTCGGCTCGCTGCTCTACCTGCTCGGCGCCGTGCTGATCTACGGCGCATACGGCACGCTCGACATCGCGCTGCTCCGCGCCGCGGTGCAGCCGAGCGTGCTGGCATGGGCGGCGCTCGCGTTGATGACGGTCGGCTTGCTCGCAAAGACCGCGCTGTTCCCGTTGCACATCTGGCTGCCGCCCGCGCACGCCGGTGCGCCGGCCGCGGCGAGTGCGGTGCTCTCTGCGCTGGTCGTGAAGGGTTCGTGGTTCCTGGTGATCCGGCTGTGGATGGATGCGATGCCGGGTATCGCAACGCTTCCGTCGGCGCAGTTGCTCGGCGCGCTCGGCGCGGCGGCCATTCTGGTCGGCAACGTGGTGGCGCTGCGGCAGGCGCGACTCAAGTTGCTGATCGCGTACTCGACCGTCGCGCAAATCGGCTATCTGTTCCTGATGTTTCCGATCGTCGCCGGGCTCGACGCGGCGCGACTCGACAACGCATCTGCAATGAGCGGCGGCATGCTGCAGGCCATTTCGCACGCCACCGCGAAGGCCGCGATGTTCCTGGCGGCAGGGCTCGTCTACAAGGTGCTGGGCCACGATCGCATCGCCGATCTGCGCGGCGTGGCCGGCGTGTTGCCGATGACGGTGGTCGCGTTCGCGCTCGGCGGCGCGTCGCTGATCGGCCTGCCGCCGTCGGGCGGCTTCTACGCGAAGTGGTTGTTGATGTCGGGCGCGCTCGCAACGGCGCAATGGTGGTGGGCGGTGGTCATGCTCGTCGGCGGATTGCTGACGAGTGCATACGTATTCGTCGTGGTGGTTCGCGCGATGGCGCCGGCCGACGCCGGTTGGACGCCGACGTCGAGCGTGCCGCGCTTTCAGCAATGGGCGGTGCTGGGGCTCGCGCTGTGTTCGTTCCTGCTCGGACTCGCGGCGTTGCTGCCGGTCGACATCGTGCAGATCGGTCGATCCGGAGTGTCGCCGTGATTACGCTGGTGCATCACCGCGCGGGAGCGGCGAACGCTTCCTCACAGGTCCAGCGGTGTGATCCGCGTGCCGTCCATGCTGAGGTTGCCCATCAGACCCGCGTTGGTGAGCACGAAACCGATGACCGGTTGCTGCGCGCTGCGGGTGTCGACCTGCGCGTTGGCGCCGACATTGATCACGGTGACGGATGCGTCGGCGCCGATCGTCCAGCCGGAGCTCGACTCGAAGCGCGTCAACGCGTCTTCGGCCATGAACAGATAGAACACCGATTTGGTTCGGGCACCGGCGAGCAGACCGACGGAGGCGGCCGTCATGCTGAAGTTCCGCACGGTCTTGCCGTTCTTCTGCAGCGCGCCCACGCCGTGGCTGCCGCCGATCATGAATCCAGCCGACACGACCGAGGGGAACACCAGCACTGCGCGTGCGGATTCGACCAGTTCGCGCGAACCGCGCACCTGACCGTAGAGGCGGTTCAACGCTTGCGTTACATCGGCGTCGATCGCCGCGCGCCGCGCTGCCGGATCTCCGGATTTGTTGCCCGTAGTGGTGCAGCCGAAAAGCGACAGCGCCGCAACCAATGCGCCGGCGACCAGGAACTCACGTTTGTTCATTTGCACGCTCCAGACTGGGATTGGGGAGAAGGGACAGGCGGCCAACGAGCGCTGCGCGAATGCGGGCGGGAGTATCTTTTCGGCTTCGATGAGCGTCAAGTTCGCAGCTCCCAATAGAAACGTGCACGCATTCGCTGCACACCATCGGAGGTCGATGTGGAGTTGTTCGTCAGCACCATCCTGAAAGCGCTCATCCTGGTGCCGATGACGCTGTTGCCGATCATCAACCCGCTCGGTGCCGCGCCGGTGTTCGTCGCCACGGTCGGCAACGATCGCGACCGAGTGAAACGGTTGGCGCGGCAGATCGCGATCAACAGCTGGTTCGTGCTCGTCGCATCCATGCTGATCGGCACGTACGTTCTGGCGCTGTTCGGAATCTCGCTGCCGGTGGTGCGTGTCGGCGGCGGCCTGCTGCTGGCCACTGCCGGTTGGCGCATGCTGCATACGACGGAGGACAACGACGTTCAGGCGGCGGCCGCCGAAGAAGCGTCCACGCTCTCCAACACGCAGCTGATGCAGCACAGTTTTTTTCCGATGACGTTTCCGTTGACCACCGGTCCCGGCGCGATCTCCGCGTCGATCGCGCTCGGCACGCAGATTTCCACGGCGAATCCGGTGATCGTACGTCGCCGGCGCGATCGTCGCCGCAGCCGGATCGCTGCTGGTGTCGATCGTGCTGTACTTCGTCTTCCGCAATTCCACCCGGCTGCTCGACTGGCTCGGCGAAATAGGCACGCTGGTGATGATGCGGTTGATGGCATTCATCCTGTTGTGTATCGGCATTCAGATCATGTGGACCGGCTGGGCCGAACTGAACGGAATGACGCCCTGACGTTCGTGTATGAATCATCGGGACCGCGCACATGACTGAAAACGCAGTACTGCTCGGCAGCGCCATCGCGGTGCCGTTGGCGATGCTGCTCGCGAGCGCGTCGTCGCGTCTGCGCGCGTGCGACTGCCCGGACTGCTGCCGTTCGCGCCGATCCCCGCATTGGCGGCGGCTCTGTTCGCAGGGCAACGGATCGTCGATCGAGATCGGCAACGCAGCGTTCGCACTGACGTTCGCGCTCGATCGGCCGGGTGCGATGCTGCTCGGCGTCGCGGCGCTGTTGTGGATTTTCAGCGGCAGCGTACGCCGCGCAGGATCTGCGCGACAAGCCGAATCAAGGCGGCTTCGTGGTGTGCTGGTTGATGACGCTGACCGGTTGTGTCGGCGTATTCCTGGCCGCCGATCTCATCGGCTTCTATTTTCTGTTGGCGGTTCTCAGCGTCGGCGCAAGCGGGTTGGTGCTTCAAGGTAATGGCGCGAAGGCGTTGTACGCCGGCGCGGTCTATCTCGGTCTCGCGCTGCTGGCCGAAGCATTTCTGCTCGCGGGCCTCGTGCTGCTTGCAGCGGCGACGCCGAACGGCAGTCTGCTGATCAGTGACGCGACGCAGGCGCTCGTCACTTCGCCTACACGCGATCTGACGCTCACGTTGTTGATCATCGGCCTCGGCATGAAGGCGGGATTGGTGCCGCTGCATTTCTGGATGCCGCTTGCGTACACCGCCGCGCCGATTCCGGCCGCTGCGGTGATGAGCGGCGCCGTGGTGAAGGCGAGCGTGCTCGCGCTCATCCGTTTCCTGCCGCTCGATGTCGCGTTGCCCGACTTCGGATTGCCGCTCGCAACGATCGGGATGTTCGGCGCGCTGTACGGCGTTGCGGTTGGAATCACGCAATCGGATCCGAAGACCGTGCTCGCGTATTCCAGCGTGAGCCAGATGGGATTCGTCGCGGCCGTCATCGGTATGGGTCTGGCCGCCGGGGACGACGGGTACTGCGCTGGCTGCAGCTTTCTATGCGGTTCACCACCTGCTGGTGAAAGGCGGATTGTTCCTGGCGGTCGGCGTAGTTGCCGCGACGGGCCGGCGCCATCTGTGGCCGGTGCTCGTCCCCGCGGCGGTCATTGCACTCGGACTCGGCGGACTTCCGTTGACGGGCGGCGCACTCACGAAGTACGCGGCGAAGGATCTGCTCGGCGATGGTCTGGCGGGAACCGTTGCGGTGGTGTCTTCGGTTGCGACGACGCTGCTGATGCTGCACTTCCTGCGCCGACTCCTGCAGACGCAGCGTTCCGATGCGGACGCGCGCGCGCCGGCGGGACTCGTCTGGCCGTGGCTCGCAACGGCGCTCGCGGCGATCGCCGTGCCGTGGGCGCTCTATCTGCAGATTCCCATCGATACGCTGCCGAAAGCGCTCGCTCCAAGCGCGCTCTGGTCGGCGTTGTGGCCGGTTCTTGCGGGCGCTGTGCTCGCAGTCGGGCTCGACCGCATTGCTCAGTACCTTCCGCAGATTCCGGCGGGCGATATCGGCGCGGTACTGAATCCGCTGCAACGCTTCGGCGCCACCGCGGGCGCCGCGTTCGAAGTGTTCGACACGTTCGTACGGCGATGGGCGATGGCGTGTGTCGTTCTGGTGGTGCTGGTCGCGTTGTTCGGCCTCACGCTCGTGTCTCCGCTGACCGCGCCCGACGTGTATCGTTAGATTCCGTAAGCGCAGGGCAACCCACTATGGCTAATGACGGAATCGACCCTGCGGCGGCGCCGAAGCGTACGTTCCAGTTTCCCGGCGCGGTTACCACGCTTGCGATCGTGACAGTGCTCGTGTGGGTGGCGGCACTGTTCATCCCCTCTGGTCATTATCGGACGGACGCAGACGGCTCGCCGATACCCGGCACCTTCGAGCGCACGCCTTCACCGCTCTCGATGTCTGAGTCGGTGCGGCAGCTGGTCCTCGCGCCGGTGAACGGCGTGTACGGGTTGCGCAGCCCTTCCACGGACATGATCGATACCGCAACGGTCGGACGGATCTTCGGCCAGATCGGCGTCATCGTCTTCATCATGTCGATCGGCGCGTTCATCTCGGTCAGCTTCGCAACGCGCAGCCTCGAGGTTGCGGTCGCGGCGTTGGCGCATCGTTTGCGCAACAAGGGATGGCTGCTGATCAGTTCGGTGATGGTGCTGTTCTCGCTGCTCGGCTCGACCATGGGCTTCTCGGTGGAGACGCTCGGCTTCTACGCGCTGTTCATTCCGCTGATGTCGGCGCTCGGTTACGACCGCCTGGTGACCGCTTCGATGATCATCCTCGGCGCATTGGTTGGTGTGATGGGCGCGACCGTGAATCCGTTTTCCATCGGAGTCGCCGCGGGCGAGGCCGCCGTATCGATCGGCGACGGAATCGTGTTGCGGGTCATCCTGTGGGTGGTGCTCACCGCGATGGCGGTCGGCTGGGTGCTGCGTTATGCCGCCAGAATCCGCAAAGACCCGAGTGCGTCGCTCGTTGGCTGGGATAAACCGGACACCACGGATGACTCCACGACCACCATCACCGAGGCATCGGGTTCTTCACAACACGAGCTCACCGGAATTCAGAAACGCGTGCTGGTCATTACCGCGTTCGCGTTCGGACTCATGATCTTCTCGGTGATCCCATGGTCCAGCGTGTTCGGCGGCAACACCGGCCCGGCCGACGACTATGCGACGCACCAGGTCGCGGCCGCGCAACCGTTCTGGTTCGAACTGAACTGGTGGTTCCCACAACTCGCGATGCTGTTCATCCTCGCGTCGGTGCTGGTGGGAATCGTGGCGAGGCTCGGCGAGAAAGAAACGGTGCGGCTGATCTCTGCCGGTGCGGCGGACATGCTCGGTCCGGCGATGGTGGTGCTGCTGGCGGGCGGCGTGTCCGTGATCATGAACAACACGCAGACGCTGGGCACGGTGCTGCACTCGATGGAAACGCTGGTGAGCGGCGCCTCTGCGAGCGTGTTCACCGCGCTTACGATCGCGGTGAACGTTCCGCTCGCGTTTCTGATCCCGTCGAGCTCGGGACACGGTGCGCTCGCGATGCCGCTGCTCGCGCCGCTTGCCGATTTTGCGCAGGTCAGCCGCGCCACCACGATCACCGCATGGATCATGGGGCACGGTCTGGCGCTGATGATGGCGCCGACGAGTGTCGTGCTCGTCGGCGGTCTCGCCATTGCCAAGGTCGGTTACGACCAGTACCTGCGTTTCGTCTGGCCGCTGCTGCTCGCGTTGTTCGTGGTATCGGCGCTCATCATCGGTGTTGCGGCATCGCTCGAGTGAGCGCCGCGCGAGCACTGCAATGAGCGAAGCAAACGGTCAGCAGCTCTCGCGTGGCGCGCTGGTTGCGCTCGTCGTCGGCTCGATGGTCGGCGCGGGCATCTTCACGTTGCCGTCAGCGTTCGGCCGATCCACCGGTGCGCTCGGCGCGTTCGTAGCGTGGATCATCGCGGGCGGCGGAATGTTGATGCTCGCGCTCGTGTTCCAGACGCTGTCGCGACGCAAACCGGATCTCGACGCAGGCATCTACGCGTATGCCAAGGCGGGCTTCGGCAACTACCTCGGTTTCGTCGCCGCGTTCGGTTACTGGATCGCGTGTTGCCTTGCCGACCTTGCGTGTCTGGTGTTGATCAAGGCGACGCTCGGGCAGTTCTTCCCGATCTTCGGTGACGGGTCGACGCCGGTGGCAATCCTCACCGCAACGATCATGTTATGGGGCGTTCAAATCCTCGTTTTGCGCGGCGTGAAGCAGGCGGCGGCGCTGAACACGATCGCCACCGTCGCGAAGATCGTGCCTATAGGGATCTTCATCGTCGTGGTGATCGCGGCGTTCAAAGCGGACGTGTTCGCGCTGAACTTCTGGGGCGGCGATGAACCGAGTGTTGCGAGTGTGGCGAACCAGGTGCGCAACACCATGCTCGTCACCGTGTTCGTGTTCGTCGGCATCGAAGGGGCCAGCGTCTACTCGCGTTACGCGAAAGACCGCAACGACGTTGGCGTTGCCACCGTACTCGGTTTCCTCGGCGTGCTGTGTCTGCTGGTGCTGGTGACGATACTGTCTTACGGCGTGTTGTTGCGCCCTGAACTCGCGGCACTCGCAACGCCGTCCATGGCCGGTGTGCTCGAAGCGATCGTCGGCCCGTGGGGCCGCGTGTTCATCAGCGTCGGGCTGATCGTTTCCGTCGCGGGTAACTATCTGTCCTGGTCGCTGCTCGCCGCCGAAGTGCTGCGTTCCGCCGCACAGCACGACACGATGCCGTCGTTCCTGGCGAAGGAGAACGCAAACAAGGTTCCTCACGCGGCGTTGTGGCTGACCAACGGCGTTATTCAGGCGTTCCTGCTCGTCACGTGGTACGCGGAACACGCATTCACGATTGCGTTGAAGATGACCAGCGCGATGACGCTGGTGCCTTACCTGCTGGTCGCCGCCTACGGACTGAAGCTTGCGTCGAGCGGCGAAACGTACGCCACCGAAGGCGGTGGTCGACGCGGGGACCAGGTGCGTGCGGCCATCGCAACAATATATGCAGCGGGCATGCTCTATGCCGGTGGCGCGAAGTTCCTGTTGTTGTCGGCACTGCTGTATGCGCCGGGAACATGGCTCTACTTCTACTCGCGACGCGAGCGCAATCAACAGGTGTTCAGCGTCGCAGAATCGGTGTTGTTCGGCGCGGTCTCTGTCGCAGCGATTGCATCGGTGTATGCGTTGGCGACGGGGGCGATCGTCCTCTACGGCTACGGAAGTCCTATGGCGCGCGCAACGCCTCGTGTTCATCGCGTCTCTCGTGGTCCGAGTCCCGGAGGGCCGGTGGCCCATGTCTGTTCGGCCACGGCATTGCCGTATCCGAGATCGTACAGCGCCTTCATCAACACCGGATCGAACAACTCGCTGCGCTCCAGTTCGACGCCGTTCGGCATCGTGATCCAGTTGAACTGCGCCTCTTCGCGTACGGTGACGGCATAGATGCGGAACAGGTCGCCGACGAACGCGGCCTTGCGTGTGGATTCGAACGAGCGCGCTGCAATTGCGCGCACCGAGCGGCGCGTGACCTGCGGCACCGGAGCCAACTGGCCGTTGTGAATGATGAACACATCCTCTTTTCCCACGCCCCGCCCGACGCCCGCGCGCGCTTCTGAAAAGGTGAACACGCCGCCCGAGTAGAAGACATTGGCTGCAACGGCGCCGTCGACGTGCATTTCGTCGTAGCGTCGGCCGCCCGCTTCCACTTCGAAGAGAATCGGTGCGAAATGCGACCGGAATCGACGCCGACGCCAGCATCACCTTGCGGAACAGATCGAGCGCACCCGGCGAGTTGCTCGACGCGATCAGCCCCATGTTCCAGACGACGAAGTTCTGCGAGTCGAGGTCCGTAGTACCGAAATAGAGTCGCCGGCCGGCCGCATGTGCCAGCGCGACCTGGTGCAGCAGTTCCGCGTTGACGTGCTGCTCGATGAGCGCCTTCAGCGGCGCCGCATCGGCCAGCGACTCTCCGCTGAGCAGCTGCGGCAGCAGACGAAGCGGCCTGAGGATGTTGCGCGTCGTCGTGGTGGTGTAGAACTCCCGCAGCGCGTCGTCATAGGAAGGGCCGAGGAAAGCAAACGGCGCCATCAACGCGCCGGTCGAAACGCCGGTGACGATCTTGAAGGTGGGGCGCTGGCCGGTCTTGGACCAACCGTTCAGGAATCCCGCGCCGAATGCGCCGTTCGCTCCGCCGCCCGATATCGCGAGGTGCGCGTAGTGGACGTAACCGTCGGGTCCGATCGGAAATTGTTCGGGCGACTCCTGCTCGAACGAGCGCCTCAAATCGCTCGTCATCGCCTCACTGCGTCGGCCGGCCGATGCGCGTATGTCGGGCATGCCGGGAATAGTGGCCTCGGCCATCAGCTCCACAGGCACGGCGTTGCGTGGAAGCAAGCCGCACCCCGTCAGGCAGAGAACCGCGCAAACAAAAACCCAACGCATTTGGAATGCCGCGGCAAAGCTGCAAGAATGCGGCAGGCTACGGTACGCACCTGTGCCGGTCAACGCGCACCGGGAATGATCGAAGAGACTCCAGCTAGGATCGAATAATGAGCAAATGCATGCGCGTACCGCTTGTCGCGCTCGTTGTCATCGCTGTCGTCGGCTGCAAAGTCGGGCCGGACTATCAGCGGCCCGAGGTCGAGTCACCCACAGCGTGGCGCATCGATTATCCCAACGCCGCCGATGTTGCGAACACGAAGTGGTGGGAGCAGTTCGGCGACCCTGCATTGAACGATCTGATCGAAACGGCGCTGCGCGAGAATCACGACGTGCGCATTGCCGCTGCGCGTATCGATCAGTTCATCGGCGCGCTCGTTGCCACGCGATCGCAGCTGTTTCCCCAAGTCGGCTATGGCGCCGGTGTGAGTCACGCGCAGGCGAGCCGGCTGGGCGTGCCGCCGATTCCGCCGGCCGGCGACCCTGATTTCACGCTGTACGAAGCGTCGCTCGGCACTTCCTGGCAGATCGACCTCTTCGGTCGTGTGCAGCGACTGACCGAGGCTGCGCAGGCGCGCGTGTATGCAAGCGAACAGGCGAAGCGCGGCGTAGTGCTCTCGTTAGTAACGAGCGTTGCGGCGAACTACGTTGCGTTGCGCGCGCTCGACCGTCAGCTGGAAGTTGCGCAGGCAACGGCAAACAACTTCGGTGAAACCGCGCGCATTTTCGACCTGCGCTTCAAGGCCGGCATCGTGTCGATGACGGAAGTGATGCAGATCCGCTCGCAGTACAAGCAGGCACTTGCCGCGATTCCGGCGTTCGAGCAGGCGATTGCGGCGCAGGAGAACTTCATCTCGATTCTGCTCGGGCGCAATCCACAGACCGTCACGCGCGGCAAAACCATCGATGAGCTCGTTCCGCCGCTCATTCCCGAGGCGCTTCCGTCCACGCTGCTGGAACGCCGGCCCGACATCATGCAGGCCGAACAGAATCTGGTCGCAGCCAACGCCAACATCGGTGCGGCACGCGCGCTCTACTATCCGAGTCTGTCTCTTACCGGTGCGCTCGGTTCCGCGAGCACCGAGATCAACGACTTTTTGACGAGCCCTGCACGCGCATGGCTGCTGGCAGCAGGCCTGACGGGTCCGATATTCACGTTCGGTGGAATCTCGGGTCAGGTGTACTCGGCTGAAGCGCAGGAGAAGCAGGCACTGTTCTTCTATCAGCAGACGATTCTGAACGCGTTCAGAGAAACGAACGACGCGCTGGTTGGATCGCAAAAGAAGATCGAGGAAGTTGCGATGCAGAGTCAACGCGTCGAAGCGCTGCGCGAGTTTGCGCGACTGTCGCGCCTCAAGTTCGATAGCGGTGTTGCGGGCTATCTCGAAGTGTTGATCGCAGAGAACGAACTGTTCGCCGCCGAGCTGTCGGCGGTGAGTTTGCGTGCCGCGCAGTACACGCAACTGATCAACGTCTATCGCGCGGTGGGTGGCGGTTGGGTCGATGTTGCAGACTCGCTCACGCCGCAGCCGCAAGGTATCGCGGCGGCACA
Organism: uncultured Gammaproteobacteria bacterium; assembly: GCA_963822125.1. Taxonomy (GTDB): domain Bacteria; phylum Pseudomonadota; class Gammaproteobacteria; order Pseudomonadales; family Azotimanducaceae; genus DATJGR01. The sequence continues at coordinate 432,765 of CAWGGQ010000024.1, forward strand.
GTCGGTACGTTGACGCTGTTAGACTGCGGCGCGGCGAGAGTGGGTTCCGCATGCCTTTCATTCACCGCTTTTATTCACCCTTTTATTCACCTCGGGGGGGAGATCTCGTGAAAAAAGTCCTGATGTTGTTGAGTGCCGTCCTGTTCGTGCACGCGTGCGCGTCGCCGCATCGGATGACTACGGCCGAACGACTCGAAATGTATCGAGCCAACTCGGGTGAGCCGATCAGAGGGTTCCGACTGACCGGATCGGTGTGGGGATGGCGGGCGCTCGGCAACAACGCGTTGACGGTGTGGCCGCGAAACAACGAAGGATTTCTGCTCGAACTCGCAGGGCCTTGCATCGACCTGCAGTCGGCGACGTCGATCGAGTTGACCAGTCGCACCAATATCGTCAGCCCCTTCGACAGCGTGATTCCGCGCAATGCCGTCGGCAGCGTGCGGCGCGGTACACCCTGCCGCATTCGGGAGATTCGGCCGATCAATACGCGCGTGGTCGTCGAGCAGAAGAGCGACATGGGCGAGGTCGAAGTGCTGCCGCGCGATCCGAAAGAACCGAACGATCCTGAAGGAGTAGTGCAATGAGCAATTTCTGGGACATCGTCTGGCTGATGGTATCGACGTTCTTCTTCATTGCTTATCTGTTCATCCTGTTTCAGGTCGTCATCGATCTGTTCCGCGATACGGAACTCGCCGGCGGCTACAAGGTGCTGTGGATGATCGGCCTGGTCTTCGTGCCGGTGTTGACCGCGGCCGTCTACATCATTGCCCGCGGCGAAGGCATGTCGCACCGCCAGCGAGCCACGCTCGAAAAGACGAAATCCGAAACGGATGCGTACATCAGAGGCTGTCGCCGGAAAGTCGCCGGCGGATCAGATCTCCGACGCAAAGGCGCTTCTCGATGCGGGAACGATCACGCAGGACGAGTTCGCGCGGCTCAAGGCGAAGGCGCTCGCCTGACGCTGACGATTTCGTTAATGGCGCGGCGCAGGTAAGGATGCGCGAATGCTCTGCGAAAAATCCGCGCCCGGATCGGCGGCCAAAGCTGCCTCGTTGATATGCGATAGCCGGCGCAACTCTTCGAACGGCAGAGACGTATCGACAAACCCGGTGGCGTAGAAGTACTGATCGATCCAGCCGTTGAGTACGTGGCGAATATCGAGCCGGCCGCGGCGGCCGGCGGCGTTCGCGTACCGAACGATGTTGATCGTGCAGCTATTGCTGAGCAGGTGATAGAACTCAGCCCGATCCGCCAACTCGTTGATGCGCTCCAGATAGATCGAAAAGAGCTGGCGCGCGTTTTCGGTGGGGATGAGAAGAGGGTATAGAAACACCTCTTCGTTCCGGTAGTTCGTGCGAACGCGCACGATGTCGCTTTCCTCGCCCACCACATAGATCAGTTCGTACTGCTTGAAGAGCGACGCCAGCGGGTCGTATCCCTCACCCTGCTCGGGCCGCGTTTCGATGGATACGCTGAGCGGTGGTGCGTTGTCGAAAATGAAACTCACGAACGTGTGCCCGATCGGCCCCGTCATCCAGTACGAGATGTAGAAGTCCACGCCGATCAGGTGCGAAATCGACACCTCACGCTCTTCGTACCGCGGCGTGAAATCGTCCCGGCTGCGATATTCGAAATTGCGAACGCCCGTGATGCGCACGTTGTCGCCGTCGATGAATGCCCGCGGCATGACGGCCACGTCAGCGCGCCACTCCCGATCGTGCGTCGGCAGGATGAAGTTCCACCACACGAGCACGCCGAGAAACGCAGCGCCGAACGCCCACGACATTCGTGGTTTGCGCGTCAGCCACAACGCCCAGATACCGAATGCGGCAAAGGCGATGGCCAATGTGAGCCGCGCCCACTCCCATGGCAGATTCGAAAAGTTGATCGCGAGCGTCGCCCATACGAGCAACACCACGCGGGCCAGAAATCCGATTGCAATGAGCAGCCAGCGCAGCGGTTTCCACGGCCAATTGGTCAGAGCATTCGTTAGGCGCGATTCAGCCTGGGGCATAAGACGGTCTGCGTGTGATTTCGAGCGCCCCGGAGTCTACGCGTGTCGTGTCCGGGACACGACGCCTAGAAGTCTCTCCGTACGGTGATCCACACCTCGGTCGAGCTGTAGTTGGAGGCGAGAATGTTGCTGTCGTCGTGGATGTACAGAATCTCCGGATTCAACGACCAGCTCGGCTTGAACTCCCACGTCAGGCCGCCGCCAACTTCGTAGAGATCGTCGGTGCGGGTCTTGATGCCGAGCACTTCGTCATCGGGCCCGATGTTGAAGCGTTCGTCGTTGTATCGGTCGTGCTGCCACCATGCAAACACGAAGCCCCCCAGTTCTTCCGTTAGGGTGAAATTGAGCGACGGCGAAAGGCCGAAGAAGTTGGAATCGCCGTCGGGGCGGTCGTGTGTCTCGAACTCGCGTCCGCCGAATGCAGAGAGGCTGAAGCTTGCCTTGCCGTCCAGCAGCGAGCGCGTCCAGCCGCTCGTCAACTCGACAATGTCGCGGCTGCGTTGGCGCAGCGGGCCATTCGGGTATTGGCGGCGCCGAACCTCTGCGCCGACGCTGACCTGGTTGTCGGCATCGAGACGGTATCGGTAGTCACCGTACACGCCGTAGTCGTTGCGATAGTCGCCGTTGCCGCGATAACTGTTGCGACCCCTTACGCCGACCGCGATGTTGCCATCGCCGACTACCCGGCTGACGGCGCCGTTCCAGCGCAGATCTTTATCGTCGCGGCGGTCGCCGTTGTCGTAGTTGCGGTAGCGATAGTCCAGCGTGCCGTTCAGCGAGTAACCATCGTCGAGTTCGTAGTTCAGTCCACCGCCGACGCGCGCATTGAAAAAGTTGTCGTCGGTGTCGCCGCCGCCGAATGCGTCGGTGCCCGCGGTGTCGTTCACGCTGTAGTTGCCGAAGCCTGCGATCGCATAGCCGAACGGAAGCAGCCGCTTGCCCTCCGCGTAACTCTCGGCCGCGTCGGCATAGATTTCGACCTGCTGATGCAGGTCGGCCGGCAAGTTGTCGAAACGCAGCACCGTTTCGAACTCGATCTTCGCGCTCGCATAGTCGCCGAGCGCGAGGTACGCGCGCGCGAGCCCGAGGTGCGCATCCACCGAATCCGGGTCTGCGTCGAGCGCGTGCTCGTAGAGCGTCACCGCTTCCTGATAGCTGCCTTCGCGAACGAGTTGTTCGGCGCGCGCCATGTCTGCATCGGTGTCGGCTGCGAATGTATGAGCCGCGCCGACCAGACCATCGCGGTGACGAGCGTGCGCCAGCACCTTCGCAAGCGTGGTGACGGATGGTCCGCCGTTTCGCGGCGGATCGCATTGGATCGATGCATTGTTGTTTGTCCGTGTCATGTGTGAGCGGCCGGCGCCATGCAACATGCGCGCACCGTAGCGCGGTCGTTAGTATAACACCGTGAAATTCTCCGCCGCTCTACTGTACGCCACTCGGTGAGATCGGGTTGCTTGTTTCGGCTTCAACTGCAAACGCTTTGCGAGCGGCGCTGTCGTTGACCCCGCTCATACACGGTCGTTAGACTCGCGAGTCCGACGATCAAAGGGTGAGCTCGATGGCTTCGACCGAACAAAAGATGTCGCGGCTGCAACTGACCGCGATGGTCGTTGGCGGAATGGTCGGTGCCGGAATTTTCTCGCTGCCGCGGACGTTCGCGAATGCGACTGGTCCAATGGGTGCGGTCATCGCATGGCTGATCGCCGGCACCGGGATGTACATGCTCGCGCGTGTGTTTCAGGCGCTTGCCGAGCGCAAGCCCGACCTCGATGCGGGTGTATTCGCGTACGCAAAAGCCGGCTTCGGCGATTACCCGGGCACCTCTCTGCATTCGGTTACTGGATCGGCAGCTGCATCGGCAACGTGTCGTACTGGGTGCTGATCAAGTCCACGCTAGGTGCGTTTTTCCCGATCTTCGGCGAAGGCAACACGGTGCCGGCCATCATCATCGCCTCGGTGGGCATCTGGATGTTCCACTTCCTGATCCTGCGCGGCGTGCAACAGGCGGCGTTCATCAACAGCATCGTCACGGTGGCCAAGGTCATTCCCATCCTTGCGTTCATCGTTCTGTTGTTCGTCGCCTTCAAGATGGATCTGTTCCGCTTCAACCTCTATGGCGGTGATCTGACGACCGGCCTGTTCGAGCAGGTCAAGGCGACGATGCTGGTCACGGTGTTCGTGTTCATCGGCATCGAGGGCGCAAGCGTGTACTCGCGCTTCGCGAAGGTGCGTACGGACGTGGGCTGGGCCACGATCGTCGGCTTCGTCGGCGTCACAGGCCTCATGGTGCTCGTGACGTTGCTGCCCTACGCAGTGCTGCAGCGCGCCGACATCGCCGGTATGCGCCAGCCGTCGATGGCCGGCGTGCTGGAGTCGGTAGTCGGACCCTGGGGTTCGGTGTTCGTCAGCATCGGTCTGTTGGTATCGGTGCTCGGCGCGTATCTGGCCTGGGCACTCATCTGCGCCGAGGTGATGTTCGCCGCCGGAAAGTCCAAGGACATGCCGCAGGTCTTCTCGAAGACGAACGCGAATGGCGTGCCGCATGTGGCGATGTGGTGGACCAGCATCATCATCCAGGTGATCGTCGTCACGACGTATTGGTCGCGCGACGCATTCACGCTGATGCTCAACCTGACCAGCGCGACCACGCTGATCCCGTACTTCCTCGTCGCCGCCTACGGACTGATGATCGCGCGGCGCGGCGAGACCTACGAGCTGCGTCCCGAGGAGCGGCAGCGCGACATGATATTGGCCAGCATCGCAGTGCTCTACACGGTATTCATGCTCTATGCCGGCGGGCTGAGGTACATCCTGCTCGCGGCGATTCTGTTCGCACCCGGCACGATTCTGTACTTCATCGCCCGACGCGAGCAGGGCAAGCCGGTGTTTGCCGGCACCAGCGACTGGGTGATCTTCGGCGTGATCCTGGCTGCTGCGCTTTATGGGTTCTACGGCATTTTCAGCGGCGCGATCGCTCTCTGATCTCCGCTCAATAGCAAACGATTAACCAAGGAGGCCTCATGGCCGCAACAAAGAAAAAGGCAGCCGCCAAAACCGGGACGAAGGCTGCGAAGGACACACCGAAGTTCGGCGTGCACTCCGAAGTCGGTCAGCTGCGCAAAGTGATGGTGTGTGCGCCGGGCCGCGCGCACACGCGCCTGACGCCGAGCAACTGCGATGAACTGCTGTTCGACGATGTGCTCTGGGTCGAGAACGCCAAACGCGATCACTTCGACTTCGTGATGAAGATGCGCGACCGCGGCATCGAAGTGGTCGAGATGCACAACCTGCTGGCGGAGACGGTGGCTGTTCCGGAAGGCAAGAAGTGGATCCTCGACAACCAGGTGGTTCCGAATCAGGTCGGCCTCGGCTTCATCGCCGAACTGCGCAGCTACCTCGAAGGTCTGGGCGACCGTGAGCTGGCTGAAACGCTGATCGGCGGACTGTCGACCATCGACTTCCCCGAGAAGGTGGGCGGCAAGGCGTTGAAGGTGGTCAAGCAGGCCGCCGGCGCCACCGAATACCTGCTGCCGCCGTTGCCGAACACGCTGTACACGCGCGACACCACCTGCTGGATTTACGGCGGCGTAACGCTCAATCCGCTTTACTGGCCCGCGCGTCACGAGGAGACGATCCTCACTACCGCGATCTACAAGTTCCATCCCGACTTCGCCGGCAAGGTGAACGTGTGGTGGGGCGATCCGACGCAGGATCACGGGCTTGCAACGCTGGAAGGCGGCGACGTGATGCCGATCGGCAAGGGCAACGTGCTGATCGGTATGAGCGAGCGCACCTCGCGTCAGGCGATCAGCCAGCTGGCAGCGACACTGTTCAAGAAAGGCGCGGCGCAGCGCGTGATCGTGGCAGCGATGCCGAAGATCCGCGCGGCGATGCACCTCGACACCGTGTTCACGTTTGCCGACCGCGACTGCGTACTGTTGGCGCCCGACTTCCTGGCCAAGACGACCACGTTCTCGTACCGGCCGAGCAGCCATCCGAGCGGTGTGGAACTCCATCCGAGAACAAGCCGTTCGTCGACGTGGTTGCGCAGGCGCTCGGCTTCAAGAAACTGCGCGTGGTCGAGGCGGGCGGCAGCGACTACCAGCGCGAGCGCACGCAATGGGACAGCGGCGCGAACCTCGTGTGTGCGTCACCGGGCGTGGTTTATGCCTACGACCGCAACACGTACACCAACACGCTGCTGCGCAAGGCGGGCATCGAGGTGGTCACCATCGTCGGCGCCGAACTCGGCCGGGGACGTGGGGGCGGTCACTGCATGACCTGCCCGATCATTCGCGATCCGATCGACTTCTAACGATCGAGCACCCCGAGCCCGTGTAGGGCTCGGGGTTTCCTTTCCTCGTCTGTTTATTCCGCTTCTTCTATTCCGCCTCTTCGCCCACCACCACCGAGAACGGGTCGGTTTTCGGCGGCTCGGATCCGCGCAGCTTGGTACCCGGCATGATCGGGAAACGCGGATCGAAGTCGACCATCGTCGATGCCAGCTGTTTGATCACGCCGAGGTCGCCCACCGCCTTCGCCGTGCCGTCAGCGATCTGCGCGTCGAGCGGCTTGGCGCCCATCATCGTCTTCTCGAGGTCGCTGCGATTGATCGTCAGCGTCAGGTCGGGTTTGTCGGCGAGGAAGCCCTGGATGTTCGTCAGCGTCGCGTTCTCCATCTCGATGATGAACTTCTCGCCGTTGTCGGGCGTGATCAGGTTGATCGTGAAGCGCATGCCCTCCGCTTTTGTGCTGTCCATCCGGATGCCGAGGAAGTTCAGGAACAGCTCGGTCGACATCGCGCGGATCACGTCGGGGCTGCTCGTGTTGGCGGTCTCGGCCGCAGGGATTCCGGATCGCAGCTCGTACGCACCGGCGAGGAAACTGTTGCGCAAGCCCGGGTTCTCCTGCTGGTAGCCGATCTGCTCGAACACGTCCGCGAGCAGATCCTTCGCCTGCTGATTGTCCGGCTGCGCATAGACCAGCTTGTTCAGGATCTCCGACGCGAGCAGATATTTGCCCTGGTCGTGCAGTTCCTTGCCTTTGGCGAGAATCTTGTCGGCGCCGCCCATCATCTCGACGTACAGCGGCGCCGAGTCGGCAGGTGACAGCGGAATGAGCGTCGTGGGGTTGGCATCCCAGAAGCCGAGGTAGCGCTGGATCACGCCGCGGCTGTTGTGTTGCGCCGAGCCGTGATAGCCGCGCAGATACCACTGCTTCAGCATGCTCTCCGGAATCTTGTAGACGTTCTGAATCTCGTTGATCGTCACGCCCTGGTTGGCCAGGTGCAGCACCTGGTTGTTCATGTTGGCGTACAGGTCGCGCTGGCCGCGCAGCACTTCCTGTATCCGCGCGTTGCCCCAACGCGGCCAATGGTGCGACGCGAACATCACATCCGCTTCCTTACCGTACAGATACAGCGCTTGGGCGATGTATTTCGACCAGTTCAGCGGATCGCGCACCGGCGCGCCGCGCAACGTGTAGATGTTGTGCAGCGTCGCCGTAACGTTCTCCGCCATCCATAGCGCCTTCATCGATGGGATGTACGTGTTCATCTCGGACGGTGCTTCGGTGCGCGGCGTGTTCTGGAACACCATCTTCACGCCGTCGACGTCGATCTCCTCGATGTCTTTCTCGACGATCTTCGTCGGTGGGATCAACCCCACACGTCCCGCCGACACGCCCTGGCCCAGACCCTGTCCGACATATCCGTATGGGCTCGCAGGCAGCAACAGACCGTACTGATAGAACAGCCGCCGGTTCATCGCATTGCCGGCATACACGTTTTCGGAAATCGTGTTCTGCATGAAGTCGCGCGGCGCGATGATCGCCACTTTGCCGGCGCGAACGTCCGCTTCGTCGACGACACCGCGCACGCCGCCCCAGTGGTCGCCGTGCGAGTGCGAGTAGATCACCGCCGTCACAGGCAGCCCTTTGCCGACGTGCTTCTGGAACAATGCGAGCGCCGCGCGCGCCGGCTCCGCCGTGGTCAGCGGATCGATCACGATCCAGCCCTTCTTGCCGCGCACGAACGAAATGTCGGCGAGGTCGAAGCCGCGCACCTGATAGATGCCGGGAATCACTTCGTAAAGACCGTAGTTCATGTTCAGCATCGAGATGCGGTGCAGCGATGGATCGACGCTGTCGAAACCGGTGCTTCCGTTGAGGAACTGGAAGCGATCCATGTCCCAGGCAACGTGCCCGTCATCCGCCATGATCTTGGTGTTTTCCGCCGGCGCGATGAATCCCTTCGCCTGCTCCTCGAAGTCGCGCTTGTCGGCGAACGGCAGCGTGGTGGCCGCCTGTCGCAGCACTTCTTTCGTGAACGTCGACGGCGGTTTTCCCTTCGCATCGAAGTGCGTGCCGGGCTCGGCAGCGAACACAACGGCGCCGACAATCGAAACGACGAGCGCCAACGCGAACGTTCGGGTGAATCGCATGAGAACCTCTCTCTTTGAGCTTGTTGTGCTTTGCAGACTACCGCATACGGCAGCGGTGAGACACTGAGGGAAATCCCGTGCGAGCAAGTGCGAGGGAGCATGAGCCCCCTCAAGAGAACCGTCAGGAGACTGTGTCGGCTCGTCCGCTGATCTGATCAGCGATCACGGCGGGCTCGAGCGGATACGGCGCAGCTCAGTTGGCGCTGGTCGGTCGCGGCAGCGGAACCGGAGTGGTCGGCGAGACGGTGGCTCGCATCAAATGGAACGTCGTCGTGCGGCTCTCGATGATCGTGCTGCCGTCGCGATCGACCACTCGCACGCTCACGGTATGCGAGCCGCGATCGACGTTCGAAAGCTGGAAGACGCCGTTAACCGCTTCGACCCCGCTCGGTGAGCCGTTGAGTATCAGCAACAGCCGGTGATCCGCCCGAAGCGGCGGGGTGGTGGCCACCTCGATTCGGACGTTGCCGGCGTTTTCGCGAATCGTGTCGCCATCGTCGGGAGACACCACGCTGACGGCTGTGTAAGCGGCAGCAGGCGCCGTGGGTGCGTCGTTGGCACGCGCTGCCGGAGCGGCCGGCGCGGGCACCGTGTTCGTCGGCGGCACTGTAACTGCGGTCGACGGCGTCTGCCCGGACCGGTCGACCGGCGCGATGTCGGTGAAAACGACGTTACCGTTGGCGTCGACGGTGCGAAAAATCTGGCCGGATGCACCGCAGGACACGGCGGTGAGAACGACGATCAGTGCCAGTCGGATGCGCATGGGGGGAACCCGGATTGACGAAGCCGCCAATATGCCGCCGCCTGCACGATAACAGAACCCCGACTCCGTAAGGGTTGGGAAGTTCGTGAGGATCGTGTGGTCGAGGTCCGTGCGTTCGGGCTCTTGCCCATCCATGTGATCCGTATCTCGCCGGTTCCGAGACCTGGTCTGCATATGCGCGCCTCACTCGGCGCGTTGGCGCGATAGAACTTCCCGTAGCCAACCGGCGCGAGTTCACGTGTCCAGAATCGCCCTGCCGTGTGCCGGACGCATTTGCGTTGTCGATCACAACGCCGGCTCCACGATTCGTAAAGACTTTGTGCTCGCCATGTAACAGGCGCGCCGCTGTCTGCCGCGGGGAAGTTTGAACGAGCAGGGAGTAGTGATGAACACGTCGTTCGCACCGTTGTTTTTTCTGATCCTGATTGTGTCGGGCTGGCCGGTATCCGGCTGGGCCGAGGGCGGCTCTCAGCAAGAGATGCGCAGCCTCGACGAGCAAGTGCAGGAGATCAAAACCGATGTTCTCAGTATCGGGACGGATCTCAGCCAGCTCGAAGAGCGGCTGCTGTTCCCCTCGAACACTCAGGTGTCGGTATTCATTTCGCTGTCTCCGCAGGATCCGTTCCGTCTCGACGCGGTACAGATTCGCATCGACGGCGAACTCGCCACTCACCACATCTATAGCTTCAAGGAGCTCGATGCGCTGAAGAGCGGCGGTATCCAGCGGATATTCACCGGCAACTACGGCACCGGTGCGCATCAACTCGAAGTGTCGGTGATCGGCAAGCTCGAAAACGGCAAAGACTATAAAGAGAGCCGCCAGTTCACCTTCGATAAGGGCATCGATCCACGCTTGCTTGGCGTCGCGTTGGCCGGCTCGGGCGCGGAATCGATCGAACTCCAGAACTGGTAACCATGTCCCTCAACGTTCGTCGGATCGCAATGCAAGTCATCGTGGTCTTGACCGCGCCGTTCGTGGCTGCGGGTGAGAACCCCCACGGCGACAAAAGTCCGCACGACCTGTATTTCTCCGAGGCGATCTACTACGCGCAACAGGGTCTGTACTTCGATGCGCTTGCGCGGCTCGATGCCGAACTCGCGCAGCACCACGGCCTCGACGAACCGAGCCTCGACTCGTTGTATCCGTTGGTCGACTCGGCGGAATTTTCCGTTGGCGATTTCGAACTCGACTACCGGATGCACCTGCGCGCGGGACATGCGATTTCGGCGGTGCTCGAAGGCAACGTCGATGAATCCATTCGCAATGACGCCGCCTATCGATTGGCGCGTATTCAGTTCCAGAAAGGCCAATTGGCCGATGCGTTGCGCAGCCTCGACCGCATCCATGGGCGTGTGCCGGAGAAGATCCGTGACGACGTCGAATTCCTGCGCGCGAATGTCTACCTGTATACCGGCCGTGCCGACGAAGCCGCGCAGATTCTGAAGCGTCTTGCAGGCGGTAAGGCGCTGGTCGGTTTCTCCGACTACAACCTGGCAATGGCATACCTGCTCGGCGATCACCGCGAGGCGGGACTCGAAGAGCTCGACAAGGCCGGCGCAGTCAACGCTCCCAACGAGGAGACGATGGCGATCCGCGACAAGTCGAACCTCGTGCGCGGCACGCTGCTGATGCAATCGAACGATTTCGTGCAGGCGAAGACTTCTCTCGAACGCGTGCGGCTGGCCGGTCCGTTCTCGAACCAGGCGTTGTTGAGTTCCGGGTGGGCCGACGTGTCCGCGAAGCGCTACGAAAGCGCGATGGTGCCGTGGAACATCCTCGTGCAGCGCGACCAGACCGATTCGTCGGTGCAGGAAGCGATGCTGGCGTTGCCATACGCATACAGCCAGCTCGCCATCTACGGTCGCGCCGCTTTGTTGTATAGCCAGGCGCTGGCGTCTTACGGCACCGAACTCGAGAAGCTGCATGCGTCGATCGACAGCGTGCAAAGCGGCAGATTCCTGAAGGCGCTGGTGCGCGAGGAAGTTCGCCAGGACAAGGACTGGGTGATTCGCCTGCGGTCGCTGCCCGAAGCGCCTGAAACGTATTACCTGACGGAACTTTCGGCGTCGCACGACTTCCAGACTGCGCTGCAGAACTACCTCGACCTCGACGACCTGCGCGTTCGTCTCGACACGTGGCAGCGCAGCTTTGCTGCATACGAAGATCTGATCGAACGGCGGCGCGCGTACTACGAACCGCTGTTGCCGGGCCTCGATCAGCAGTTCCGGGAACTGGATTCGCGGCGCCGCATACGGCTCGAGCAGCACAAGGTTCTGCAGGATCGCATGCAGAGCATGCTCGTTGCGCCGCGTCCGGATCTGCTCGCCACCAGTGACGAACGTCTGCTCGTCGCCGCGTTGAACAAGATCAACGATCGAATCGCTGCGGCAGAAGGCGGCCCCAACGAAAGCCTCGTTGCGCGTGCGGGCCGGTTGCGCGGCCTGGTGACGTGGAATCTGAAGACGGAATACCAGGATCGTTTGACGCAGTTCTACGACCACTTGCAGGAATCGCAGAAGGCCGTCGATCAGCTGAACGCCCAGTACAACGAATTCGTTCGGGTGCGTCAGGCGGCTACGCACAGCTACGAGGGCTACGGCCCTCCGATCAAGCGATTGCGCGCGCGCGTCGAGAAAGCGATCGGCAATACGAAGTTGCTGATGGCGCGGCAGGGCAACGTGCTCGAACGCGTGGCGATCGCAGAGCTCGAGGTTCGGAAGCTACGACTCGAGGACTATCAGGTGCGCGCGCGGTATGCGATGGCCGACAGCTATGACCGCGCCACCGCCACGCAGCAGCAGGCGAAAGTCGAATGAGACGCGCGGCGGCGGTACTTACTGCGGGGTTCCTTCTCGTCGGCTGTCAAACGACGCGCGACGAGCGCGGCACCATTTCGGAGCTTCGCAACGTCGAGCCCGACCTCAAGGAAGTGCCGGTCGACAACAGCCTCGTCAGCGCGATGGCGGGTTACAGGCAGTTCCTGAACGCGACGCCGGATCATCAGTTGGCACCCGAAGCGATGCGGCGCCTCGCCGACCTGCAGATCGAGAAAGACTACGGTCGTGGTAGGCGGCAAGAGCAGCCGTGCTGATTTACCGGCGCCGGAGCGCACCGCGGACGATGTTGTTCCGGTCGCGATCACGGCACACAAACATGCCGATCCAGCTCCGGCGAGCGACCCGCGGAAACGCTCCAGCGCGGAAAGCGCTGCCGACAAGGCAGCCGACGCGAGTATTGCCGCTTTCGAAGCGCGCGCGACTGCGCAGTTCTATTTCGGCGCCAACGATCTCGATCAGTCGCAGCTGCCGGAAGGCGCCGACGTCGATCTGAGCGGGCCGCTGCAGGCGATCAAGACGTACAAGAAAATCCTCAACGACTACCCGTGGTACGAGCGCAACGACCAGGTGCTGTACCAGATGGCGCGCGCGTACGACGAGCTCGGTGCGTCCGACGACGCGCAGAAAGTCATCGACCGGCTGATTGCCGAGTACCCGCAGTCGAAGTACGTCGATGAGGTGTAGTTCCGCCGCGGCGAGTACTTCTTCATGCGGCGGAAGTTCGCCAACGCAGAAGCGGCGTACAAATCCGTCGTGACGATGGGCAGCACGCTCGTCGTTCTACGAGCTGTCGCTCTACAAGCTCGGCTGGTCGCTCTACAAGCAGGAGTTCTACGAAGAGGCGCTGCACCAGTACTTCGCGTTGCTCGATTACAAAGTCTCGACCGGCTACGACTTCGATGCGAAGCACGAAGAAGAAGAGGCGAAGCGGATCGACGATACGCTTCAGGTCGTGAGCTTGAGCTTCTCGAACCTCGGCGGACCCGAGGTGATCGACGAGTACTTCGCCACGAACGGTCATCGCGGCTACGAAGACCGCGTCTATCGCAACTTCGCCGAGTTCTACCTGACGAAGCGCCGCTACAACGACGCGGCGACCGTCTACCGGTCGTTCGTCGCACTGAACCCGCATCACGCCGTCGCGCCGCGCTTCAGCATGCGCGTGGTCGAGATCTACGACCAGGGCGGCTTCTCGAAGCTGGTGCTCGAGTCGAAGAAGGAGTTCGCGACGCGCTACGGATTGCACGCCGACTACTGGCAGTACTTCGACGTGAAGCAGTCGCCGGACGTGCTCGCGTACGTGAAGAGCAACCTGAAGGATCTCGCGAACCACTATCACGCGCAGTATCAGGACGCGACGAAGGTCGAGGACAAGCCGGCCAACTTTGCCGAGGCGACGCACTGGTACGCCGAGTTCATCGCTTCGTTCCACGACGATCCGGAAACGCCGCCGATCAACTACCAGCTCGCCGATCTGTTGCGCGAGCAAAGCGACTTCGCAGGCGCCGCCCGCGAGTACGAACGCACCGCGTACGACTATCAACCGCACGAGAAAGCGGCCGCCGCCGGCTATGCGGCGATCTTCGCGCATCGCGAATACCTCAAGGTGGTCGGGCGAGGACGCGAAGAACGCAGCGTTGCGCGAGACGGTGGACAGCTCGCTGAGATTCGCCGACACGTTCCCGCAACACGAGCACGCCGCCGTCGTGCTCGGCGCTGCCGCCGAAGACCTGTACGAGATGAAGGACTATCCGCTGGCGACGGAGCTCGGCGCAGAAACTGATCGACCGCTTCCCGAATGCCGACCCGAGCGTCGTTCGCAGAGGCTGGCTCGTGGTCGCGCACGCGTCGTTCGATCTCGCCGACTATCCGCAAGCTGAACTCGCGTACTCGCGCGTGCTTGCCGCGACGCCGGACGACGACGAAGTCGCGGCCCGCGCTCATCGAAACTTTGCGGCGTCGATCTACAAGCAAGGCGAGCAGGCGAACGACGCCGGCGACTATCGCGCGGCGGCGGATCACTTCCTGCGCATCAAGCAGCTCGCGCCGACGTCGTCGATGCGCGCCGGCGCCGAATACGACGCGGGTGCCGCGTTGATTCGACTGCAGGACTGGAACGACGCCGCGCAAGTGCTCGACGACTTCCGCCTTTCGAACCCGGGCCACGCGCTCGAGAAGGAAGCGACGAAGCAGATCGCCTTCGTGCATCGCGAAGCGGGCGAGTTGTCGCAGGCGGCCGCGCGAATACGAGCGCGTTGCGAAGGAGTCGGAAGATCCGGCGCTGCGCGCGGAGGCGTTGCTGCTCGCGGGCAAGCTGTACGAGCAATCGAACCGCAGCGACAGCGCGCTCGATGCGTACGGTCGCTACGTCGAGCAGTTCCCGAAGCCGGTCGAAACCGCGGTGGAGACGCGCGCCAAGATGGCCGCGATTCTGAAGACGAACGGCGACACCGCGCGCTATCACGAACAGCTCGCAGAAGATCGTGCAGATCGACGGCGCGGCCGGCGGCGAACGCACGGACCGCACGCGCAACGTTGCGGCACGCGCGGCGCTCACGTTGGCAGAGCCGACGTACACCGAGTTCGCCGCGATCGAACTGCGCCAGCCGTTCGAACGCAGCCTGCGCGACAAGCGGCGGCGACATGGATGCCGCGATCAAGACGTTCAGCGATCTCGTGGCGTACGAGGTCGGCGACGTCACCGCGGCTGCCACCTTCTATATCGCGGAGGTGTACTCGAACTTCGGCCGACTCGCTCGATCGAATCGGAGCGGCCGGTCGGGCTGACGGGCTCCAAGCTTGCGGACTACGAGGACGCGCTCGCAGGACGAAGCGTTCCCGTTCGAAGAGCGGGCCATCGCGGTGCACGAGAAGAATCTCGAGCTGATGCGCGACGGCGTTTACAACGCGTGGACCGAGAAGAGCCTCGCGCGCCTCGCCGAGCTGAAGCCCGGACGCTATGCGAAGTCGGAGATCAGCAGCGGCTTCCTCGACTCGATCGACCAATACACGTACCACGTGCCGGAGCTTCCGGTGCTCACCGTCGACAGCGGCGTAGCGCAGCCGTCAGGCGAACGGCCGCCGGGTCGCAGCCGGCGCAAGGCGTCGACACGACGAACGAACACACTGACGAACCAAACTCCGATGCGTCGAGCGCAAGCGCCGAACCGACCGAGTTGGAAACCGAGCAATTTCCGGGGGTGGCCAATGCGAACACGCAATGACGCTCTGAAATCGTGGGTAGCGCTGTCGGCGCTGACGCTCGCGCTGACCGCCTGCTCGACGTACGACTTCCACGCCCGAACGGACGCCGCCCTCGAAGCAAGCGTCCATTCTCGATACCGGCACCGGCTTTACGGTCGCCGAAGAAGCTCGCGTCGGTGATGATGCGCGCCGGCAATACGCGGTTGCCATGCAGCTGCTTGCACGCAACGAATACAAACAAGGTATCGCGCTGCTGACCGAAGTGACGAAGAGCGCACCGCGCGCATCGGCGCCGTACATCGATCTCGGCATCGCGTACGGACGTTCGGGCGATCTCGACAACGGCATCGCGAATCTCGAACACGCGATTTCGCTGAACCCGCGTCATCCGGTCGCCTACAACGAACTCGGCATGCTGTATCGAAAGAAGGGCGAGTTCGCGAAGGCGCGCTCGAGTTACGAGAAGGCGCTCGCGCTCTCGCCGCAGTTCCACTACGCGCGACTGAACCTCGCGATCCTGTGTGACTTGTATCTCGCGGATACGACGTGCGCGCTCGACAACTACGTTGTGTATCAGCAGGCCGTGCCGGATGACAAGAACGCAGCCATCTGGGTTGCCGATCTGCGTTCGCGCGCGGGGAAATAAGGAGGAATCGATGCGTCGTTCATCGTTGAGTCGTACATCGTTGATATGTGCATCCGCGCTTTTGATCGCCGGCGCCGCGTTTGCTGACGACAGCGCCCAAGCGCCGCAGGCAAGACCAGACCAAGCGCCGCAGGCAAGACCCGACCAAGCGCCGCAGGCGAAGTCCGCCCCACCGGCGGGAAAGGCGCCGGCAGGTGACGTCGCGATGTCGGGTATGTCGATTCTCGGGAACGACGAAGCGCCGAAGTCACTGGTGCTCGTCCCCTGGAAGAGCTCGCAGCTCGGCGACATGCCCGCGTTGTCGAGGCTGCCTGACGATTCGATCAAGCCGGTCGACAAGGACGTGTTCGCCCGGGAGCTCTCGTACTACCAGATCCGTTCAGATTCGAAGTGAGTCGTTAACCAAGAGGTTTGCAACATGGACATTCTTTACTCAATCGTCGAGTTCTTCACGCGAGGCGGCATCTTCATGCTGCCGATTCTGTTCGTCGGCGCGCTCGGTGCAGCGATCGCCATCGAACGGTTCGTCACGCTCACGCGGATGGGCGTTCGTAATCGCAGCGCGTGGACCACACTCGATCCCGTGCTGATGAACGGCGAGTTCGACAAGGCCCGTGAAATGGCCGGCAAGGACGACACGGCGATTTCGCGCCTGATCAGCGTCGGCCTCTCGCTGCAGGGCGCGGTACGTCGCCGCGACGACGTGAAGACGGCGATGCAGGAATGCATGACCGGCATCATGCCGCAGCTCGAGAAGCGCACTCACTACCTGGCGACGATCGCGAACATCGCGACGCTGCTCGGTCTGCTCGGCACGGTGAGCGGTCTGATCCACGCGTTCTCGGCGGTCGCAACGGTGAATCCGGCGGAGAAGGCGAACCTGCTGTCGGCAAGTATTTCGGAAGCGATGAACTGTACGGCGTTCGGCCTGATGGTCGCGGTGCCGTTCCTCGCACTGCACTCGATGCTGCAAACGAAGACGGTGCAGCTGATCGACCACCTGGAAGCGGCGTCGATCAAGTTCCTCACCGTGCTCACGAATCGCCAGCCGACCCGCCAAACCCATCTCGAGCTCGCGAAAGTAGCGAACGGATAACGCCATGTATTCCAGTAGCGCCCTGTACGACAGCCACACGCGTCGTACGATCAAACCGGCCGGGCTTCTGCTCGTGCCGATGATCGACATCTTCACGGTGTTGGTGACGTTCCTGCTGATGACGGCCGTGTTCGCGCGCATCACGATCCTCGATCTCGATCTGCCGAGTTCGGCGAGCGCGAATCCCGCGAAGCCCGAGTTCAGGCTGGAAGTGATCGTGCGCAAGGAAGGTCTGGAGCTGACCAACGGCACCGATCGCATCGCCGCCATTCCGAACGTCGACGGTGCGTACGACCTGAAGACGCTGACGGATCTCGCGCTGTCGTTGAAGCGCGACTATCCGGAAACCGACAACGCCTCCGTGTTGCTCGAACCCGAAGTCGAATACGACAGCCTCGTGCAGGTGATGGATGCGATTCGCACCGTCGATTCGGCGTTGGCGGCAACTGTGTTCCAGGTTACCGATGCGTCGACCGGAATCGCGATGGGCGGCGAAACAAAACCGTTTCGCGTGGACCTCTTTCCGAAGATCGCCGTTGGAGATGCGCCATGAGCGTATTGGTTCCGTCACGCAAGTCGAAGTACAGCCTGCTTCACCGCGCCGAAGCCGAGCTCAATCTGATACCACTGATCGACATTCTGTCGGTGATGGTCGCGTTCCTGCTCGTGTACTCGACGAACGTCGAGATCGTGCAGAACGCCAAGGGCATCGCGATACCGCAATCGAGCTCGGAGTCGCAGCCGAAGCAGTCGGTGGTGGTGATGGTCACGAAGGATCAGTTGTTCGTGCAGGGCGAACTGATCACGACGGTCGAAGAAATTCGCGCCTCGGCAGAGCCGTCAGTCGATCCGCTGCGAGCGGTGCTGGAACGCCCGATGCTGGCTGGCGATCAGGCAGCGACGGAAGAGGCGATGGCGTCGCGTGAAATCACGGTGCTCGCCGATAAGGGCTTGCCTTACGCGGTGCTGAAGAAAGTGATGTCCACGTGCACGGCTGCCTCGTACGGCAAGATTTCGTTGGCCGTGATCGAAAAGGAATTACCGGCGCAAGTCGCGTCGTCATGACGGCGGCGTAGCGGCGCTTCATCGGCAATCGAGTAGCACGCCGATACAAGTTGAGGGATGTGATGCAATCCGAAGCAATTGACGATCCGATAGCTGAGGACCCCACCGAGCGGCTCCGGCTTGACGCTATGGGCGAGGAATTGGCTGCGGGCGAGGAATCGGCCGCGCCCGGCCCGACGTCACAGGAGCTGGAGCAGTTCCTCGCCGCAGCGCGCGAGAAGCTCGATGGACTCGTTGGCGGACTGCGGGCGATCGACGTCGAGCTCGAAGATCTCGCGCCCGATCGCAAGCAGCATCTACTGTTGCAAGGTCTTTGCAGCGCGTTCGATCAACTGAACGAAGCCGGTGCGGCTGCGCTCTTCTGGGGCGACGATCACCCGCAGACGAATATCGAGGAACGCTTGCGCGCGGCCCGCGCGAAAGTGAGCGCGTTCGATGAACGGATCGGCGCGATCGAAGCACGTCGCCGTGCACAACTCGACGCAATCAACGAACAGCAAGAGCACGCAGCGTGGCTCGAAGATGACGTGTTCGAGGCGCTCGAAGAAGAAGAGCGCATCAAACACGAGTGGATCGTCGAACGAGAGATCGACGCGATTCGTGCTGCACAAGCCATGGATTCGTGGACGCAGGGCGGCGAGGACGATCGTCGTTTCCGCAAGACCGCAACCAACGCGCTGCTCGCATGCTCTGGCGTTCGCGCTGATCCTTCCGTTCATTCCGCTGCCCACGCCGGAACCCGACGAAGTGCCGGACGTACCGGAGCGCGTGATCACGCTGATGGTGCAAGAGAAGCCGAAACCGAAACCAATCGAAGTGCCGGTGCAGCCGCCGAAGCAGATCGTCCAGGTCAAGCCGGTAGAAAAGGTCGAGCCGCCGAAGGTCGTGAAACCGGCCGCGCAGGAGCCGAAGCCCGACGACGCGCCCGGTCCGGCGCAAGGCATTCTCGCGTTTCGCGAGAAGCTCGATTCGTTCAAGGACGCGCCGGTCGTGGCGCTCGGTTCAAAGGCGAAGATCAACAATGCCGACGCATCATCCGCGCAACCGCAGCGGTCGATGCTGACGACAAACGCGCCCGGGTTCCAGCGGTGGTATCCATCTCGCCGCGCTGAGCAAAGATTTCGGCACCGGCGGCGACGAGCGCGGTGCCATTCAGGGTTCCGCGCTCACGCGCGCGTCGAGCGCGATTTCGGCGAGCGGTGGTAACGATCGACCGCTCAGCGAAGGCGCGATCCTGTCGCGTACCGACGAAGAGATTCAGATCGTCTTCGATCGATACAAGGCGGCGCTGTATCGCCTGTACAACCGCGAGCTGCGCAACGATCCGACGCTGCAGGGCAAGATGATCCTGCGCCTGACGATCGAACCCGACGGCAGTGTCTCAGCGTGCGCGTTGCACGCGACCGACATGAACGCGCCGGAACTCGTCACGCAGGTCGTCGCGAAGGTGCACACGTTCGATTTCGGCGCGAAGGAAGTGCCGGCAATCACGATCGTGTATCCGATCGACTTCCTGCCGGCTACGTAATGTCGCGGCCGAAGTGCGAACGGATTCTCAGAGTGGATCGTCGGACACACGCGCTGGAAAGCGTGTGAACCCAATCACCACAACCACCTTACAACTCAAGCGATAGTTGTTACACAAATCATACAAGGGCGCGCAACCAGGACTTCGCGCGTCCGCTGGGGTGGGATACGGGGCTGACATGGCGGTGCGTAGTCGAACCATGTTTGTTTCGAGTGTTGCGCGTACTCGATTGGTCCCGGGCTGCTGAGCCCGGACCGGTAGAGCATATGCGAACTCCGAACGTCAGAGTGCTGACGGACAGTGGTGCGTGGCAGTTCGCACGCGCCTTCGCGGTGTCGTCAGCAAACCTCGCCGGTCGTGCGACGCCCGGTCGTGCGATGCAGTGGCGGTTGCTTGCTGCTCGATCCATCGCTGTGATTCTTTGCGTGATCGTCGCTTTCGCTGCGGGCCCTGCCAACGCAGCGCAGATCACGTACGTATCCGTTACCGGAAACTGGCACGACCCGACGGACAACGTTGCGGGCACCCAGGCCGCCGACCCTGCCATCACGAACGGCGTACCGACGTCGATTGTTCGTTGGGGCGTGACCTCCGGTACGCCGCAGAGCGGCTACGACTACACCACGACTACACCGCCACCGGTGACGTTGCCCGGAACGGGTCCGTTGTTCCCGCTCGGGACCTTTACGCACCGGAACTTCGAGGTCGGCGATCCGTCGCTGACGTCGGTGCTGCTCGATGTCGTGCTCGTGCTGGACGTGGACGGAGTGTCGACGGGGCCGCTGACCTTCACGTTCAGGTTCGACCACGTGGAAACCCCGAACAACCAGAATCCGTGTCCGTATCCGACACCGCCCAGCGAAGGATGTACGGACCGGGTGACGATCGTTTCTTCGGCGCAACCCACGACGTTCCAGGTCGATGGCATCGACTACACGTTGTCGATGGGTTTTCAGGACAGCAACGGCGACCCGGTATCCGAATTCATTACGCGAGAAGGCGGCACGCTCAACACGTCGGGGTTGATCGGCCAGTTCACGTTGGCGCCGATTCCGCCGAATCAGCAGCCGTTGCTCACGAAGGCGAGAACGCAGGCGACCGCGGCGATCGGCGAACCGTTCACGTACCGCATCACGGTGCCGGCGACGCCGCACACCGCGGCGCTCTACGACGTGCGGGTGCTCGACGATCTCGATGCGTCCGCTGCCGACATGGAATACGTCGCCGTGACGAAGGTCTCGGGTCCGGGTACGTGGACGGCGGTCAACACCGGTTCGAGCTCGAACCTCGTCATCGAAGGCAGCGGCGGCGCCATCGATATTCCCATCGGTCAGCAGGCCGTCTTCGATGTGACGGTGCGGTTGCGCGATACGCCGACGAACGTCGCCGGACTCGCGTTCACGAACACCGCATCGTTCACGTACAACCAACTGAAAGGCGATGCCACGACGCAGCAGACCGGCCGAAGTGGTACCAGCCTGCCGATGACGGTGGTCGAGCCGCTGCTGACGCTGCAGAAGTCGGGTCCGGCCGGCAATGGCCGTTGGCTGTGCCTGGCATGTTCCGTCTCGATGTACGCAATGCGGGCGGCGCTCGCGCATTCGGGTCGGTGATCACCGACCGCTTACCGGACACCGCGAATGGCGGCACGTGCGGTGCGGGACCGACGCAATTGACCGCGCAGGTCTTCCAGGCCAACGGCGTCACTCCTGTTGGGCCGGCATTGACCGCGGGCACGGACTACACGGTTGCGTACGTCGGTGCGCCGACCTGTACCGTGACGCTGACGATGCTCACGCCGGCCGCGTCGATCGGGCCGAACCAGCATCTGATCGTCGGTTACAACACCTTGCTCGACGCAACCACGAACCCCGGCGCGAGCCTGACGAACGTCGCAGGCAGCACCGACTGGTACAGCCTCGATCCGTCTGTGTCTGCTTCGACTGCGCGCCATTACGCGCGCGTTGTAACCGACGGTTCGCCCGGCGTGCTCGATTTTCAGGACTCGCACACGGCGCTCGTGGGCGTGGCGTTGCCGCTCACGATCACGAAGCAGGTGTCTGTGGTCGGCAATGGACCGGCGATTGCGGGCGCGACGCTCGACTATCTGGTGACGGTGCGCAACCCGGGCTCGATCGCGCAGCCGGGTGTGTACATCACCGACAATCTCGACGAGAACGCCCCTGCGTATCTGTTGTACGTGGATCAGTCGGCGCTTCTGAACGGCACGAACACCGGCGTCAGCGTCGCAGGCTCGGTGATCACCGCGACCTACGGCGACCTCGCGCCGGGACAAACGATCGAGCTGCGCTTCCAGGCGCGCATCAATCCGAACCTCGCGATCGGCACGCACGTGATCAACACCGGTCATGTGACCTGGAACGTCGACCAGACCGCAGCGGCGAGCGTGGCCATCGACGTCGGCGGCATGGTCGGCTCCGGCATCCTTAACGGCACGGTCTGGCACGACGCGAATTTCAACGATGTACTCGATGGGAACGAGCGCGTGTTGCAAGGCTGGTCGGTCGATTTGCGCCGCAACGGTACGTCGGTGATGACGACGACCACCGACGAGAACGGCATCTACCAGTTCATCGGGGTCGTTCCGAACTACCTGACGCCTGACAAATACGAACTGGTATTCAGCGCACCGGGCGCCAGCACCCGAACCGCGTTGTTGGGACTTGCGAGTTCCGACTTCAGCAACGGATTGCAGCGCATCTACGACATCGTCGTGCAGATGAACAGCAACCTGCTGAACCTGAACCTGCCGATCGATCCCGACGGTGTCGTCTACAACTCGATGTCGCGCCTGCCATTGGCCGGAGCGACGTTGACGCTGGTCGATCTGAACACCGACAACGCGTTGGCGGCGGCCTGCTTCGACGATCCGAATCAGCAGGGCCAGGTGACGCGCACCGACGGCTACTACAAGTTCGACATCAACTTCTCCGATCCGAGTTGCCAGAACGGTGGCAGCTACCGGATCGACGTCACGCCGCCGAGCACCGGCTACGAGACCGGTTACTCGCGAGTGATTCCGCCCCTGCGCGACGCGTCGCAGCCGCCGTTCGACGTGCCGATGTGCTCCGGCGGCACCGACGATGCGATCGCCGGAACGTTTGATCACTGCGAAATGACGGCGTCCGAGTTCGCACCGCCCACCGGTGTTGCCGCGCTGAGCCGCGGAACGGCGTATCAGGTTCGGCTGATGCTCGACGGCACGCGTATGCCGGGCTCGAGCCAGCTCTTCAACAACCACATTCCGGTCGACCCGACGTTGACCGGCGTAGTGGCGGTTGCGAAGACGACGCCGCTGACCAACGTCTCCAAAGGTCAGATGGTGCCGTACACGATCACGGTGAAGAACGCGTGGCCGTTCGCACTGACGAGTGTCGACGTGGTCGACCGTTATCCGGTTGGTTTCAAGTACGTAGAGGGTTCGGCGCACTTCGACGATCAGCAGCTCGAGCCGACTGTCACGGACGGACGCTTGCTGTGGCAGAACGTGACGCTCGCGCCGAACGGAACACACACGATCAAGCTCCTGCTCGCCGCCGGAGCGGGTGTTACCGAAGGCAAGTTCACGAACTATGCGTTCGCGCAGCAGAGCGGTTCAGGACTTGCGCTGTCGGGACAGGCATCGGCGACCGTGCAGGTCGTGCCCGATCCCACCTTCGATTGCACCGACGTCACCGGCAAGGTGTTCGACGACAAGAATCGCAACAGCATCCAGGACGCAGGCGAACAGGGCATTCCCGGCGCTCGGCTGATCACGCCGACAGGACTTGCAGCGCTAACGGACGGGTATGGGCGCTTCCACATCACGTGCGCGATCACGCCGCGTGAAGGTCGCGGCAGCAACTTCATGCTGAAGCTCGACGATCGTTCGCTGCCGGCGGGTTATCGCTCGTCGACCGAGCCGTTCCAGATTCAGCGTGCGACGCGCGGTAAGGCGCTGCACTTCAGCTTCGGCGCATCGATCAACAAGGTGATCGGCCTCGACATCGCCGACGCGGTGTTTGCGCCCGACTCGGTCGACATGCGGCCTCAGTGGCGTCCGCGCATGAACTTGCTGATCGAAGAGATGCAGAAGGGGCCGTCCATCCTGCGTCTGTCGTATCTCGCCGACGTCGAGGATCCGAAGCTGGTCGAGCGTCGTATCGCCGCGATGACGAAGCTCGTCACTGACAGCTGGGCCGAGGCGCACGGCAGCTATTCGCTGGTGATCGAACACGAAGTGTTCTGGCGCACCGGCAAGCCGCCGTCCGAAGACCCGCGTTTCAAGGGCTTGCAGCAAGCGAGCGGCGGGAAGCCGAACGCAGGTCAAGCGAGCGCACCGCACGCGGGCGGCGGGGAGGCGCAGCGATGATGCGTCTGCCTCGCATTGCGATGCTCTATCTCGCGCTGCTGCCGACAAGCGCGTTTGCCGAGGTGCAGGACCTGGCCATGGGTTCGAGCGTCGAACGGCATCTGCCGGGCGACGAGCAGTTCATGCAATGGACGCGCGATGCGGAACGCCTTGCTGACGCAACAAGGCGACGAGATGGCGATGCGCGAAGTGGTCGTTCCGACGCCGGAAACGATCAAGCTGCAGAACGTCGTGCCGCCCATTCATTTCGATTCGGGTGTGGCCGAAGTACCCGACAGCACGATTGCCAATCTGCGGGCCGCGCTCGAAAGCGTGCGCGACAAACAAAACGTGCGCCTGCACCTGGTCGGCCACGCCGACAACCAACCGCTGTCGGCGCGCCTCGCGCGGCGTCTACACCGACAACGAAGGTCTGTCGCGCGAACGCGCGGGCCAGGTGGCGGAACTGTTCCAGAAGACGCTGGGCCTCAGCGCCGAGTCGATGTCGTTCGAATGGGCCGGCGACAGCAAACCGATTGCAGGCAACGAGACGGCGGCGGGTCGCGCGCAGAACCGTCGCGTCGAGGTGGAGGTCTGGTACGACGAGATGAAGGACACGACGGTGACCGAAGAGGTACTCGTCAAGAACGACATCCAGCAGGTGAAGGTCTGCCGCGTAGAGACCGTGTGCAAGATGCGTTACCTCGACGGGCATCAGCACCGTGCGCGCGTTCGCAATCTCGTGGCGCCGCTGCACTACGACGAAGCATCGGTCGACCTTACGCCGGAGTTCGTCGGGCAGGTTCAGCGCACGCTGGAGCACCTCGCCGACAAGCAGCACGTCGTCGTCAAATTCATCGGCTACACCGACGACACCGCGCTCGCCTCGCGCGAAGAGCGCATCTACGGCGATCAGGCGACGCTGTCGAAGGCGCGCGCGCGCCGCGTCGCGCTCGCGATTCAGGAACAACTGCAGCTTCCCACCGAAGCGGTAGAAAGCGAGGGTCATGGCGCCGACCGCGCGCTCGCCTCCAACGAGACGCCGCAGGGGCGGGCGATGAATCGTCGCGTCGAGGTGGAGTTCTGGTACGACGATTCGTTGCAGGAGCTGCCGGACGAACCGCAGATGTGTCCCGGTGACCCCGGCGCAGAAACGGTGACCCGCGTTTACGATTCGCCGCGCGGTCAACTCAAGCCCGTGATGCTCGAGCAAGGCACGCCGGTGTTCCCGCCCGGTTATCTCGACAAAGTGAAGCTGTCGCTCTCCGAGGTCGCGGACAAGACCAACCCGCGCGTCCGGTTCGTCGGCTACACGAAAAACGAAGGGCTGGATCGGCGCACCGCGCTCGTTTATGGAGACGACATCGGCCTGTCGGCGGCACGCGCGCGGCGAACGATGGAGGCGGCCGCGCAGGAACTGCAGCTCACCGACCAGCAGACCGAATTCGAAGGCCGCGGCTATCTCTATTCCGACGACGTCGTGAACGCGGGCTTCATCCAGGGCGATACGTCGTATGTCGCCGTGCAGGTGGTTTACGACGAGCCGGCGATACTCGACAAATATGAAGGCGTCGAGATCACGCCGCTGACGCGCGACCTGAAGGAAGCAGAGCCGCTTGCGACGAACCTGATGCGCATCACCGTCGACGGCAAGCCGATCGACGACAAGCTGCGCAGTTCGCAGGACGTGCAGCGCTGCACCGACGTAGCGATGCAGGACGCGGGCATCCAGTTCACGTACGACAGCCTCGCCGACGGAAAGCGTTTGAACGTTGCGGCGAACACCGAGACGGTGCAGCTCTACACGATCAATCCCGCGGTGGTCGTTGCCGGTCCGGTGCGCTTCCGCATGTACTCGAACTACGGCCACTACATCGATCACGCGGAAGTGCGCATATACGACGCGAACGGGTCCACGCCGACGGAGCCTTTGATGGTCGTTCCGGTCGGCGAAGACAGTTATGCAGAGTGGCGCCCGGATACGGCGGCGTTCGCGGGTCCGGTGAAGGAACTCACGTACACGCTGCGCGCGTATGACACTGAAGGCCGCTTCGACGAAACCGTGGCGCGGCCGCTGTGGATTCACGCCGATGCATCAGCCGCGGAGCTGTATGCGAATGCGCAACCGAAGCCGGGTACGGTGGCGGCCGCTCAAGGCGAATCGGTGCGGGCAGGATTGTCGCCGGCAGCGCTCTCGCCGGTGGCGCTATCGAGTTTCGGCGAGAACGCGCTCGCGTCGCAGAGCATACCGGTCACCGGCGGTACGGTGCGGGTGCAGGGCGGCGGTCTGTTGCCGAATCAACAGGTTTGGGTAGCGGGTTCGCCTGTACCGGTGGACTCGAGCGGCCGCTTCGTAGGCGAGACATTGATGCCGGCCGGTGTACACACGGCCGAAGTTGCGGTGCTCAACGACCAGGGCGCAGGCAACTTGTACCTGCGCGACCTCAAGATCGAGCAGAACGACTGGCTGTACGCGGGTATGGCCGACGTCACGTGGTCGCAGAACGACAGCAGCAAGAACGCCAAGCTTTACGTCGGTGAAGACGCGCCGTACGACTTCGGTTCGTCGCTCGACGGCCGCATCGCGATGTTCGCTACCGGCAAGTTCGGCGATGGCTGGGGTTTGACCACCAGCATCGACACTCGCGAAGACGAACTGTCGAACCTGTTCACGAATTTCCTCAGCAAGCAGCCCGACGAGTTGTTCCGTCGCATCGACCCCGACTACCACTATCCGACGTTCGGCGACGACGGCACCGTCGAACAGCTCACCGCGACCGAAGGAAAGATGTACGTCAAAGTGAACAAGGGCGACAGCTACGGCATGTGGGGCAACTTCGACGTCGGCTACATGCAGAACGAACTCGTTCAGGTGGATCGCGGTTTATACGGCGGCGATGCCCACTATCAGTCGTTGGGCCAGACCAGCTTCGGTGAGAAGAAACTCTCGGCGGATCTGTTCGGCGCCGAGCCCGGCACGATTCCCAGCCGCCAGGACTTCCGCGGCACCGGCGGTTCGCTCTACTTCCTGCGTCACCAGGACATCCTGACGGGCTCGGAACGCATCCGCATCGAAGTGCGCGACAAGGTCACCGGCATCGTTACTGGCGTCGTGAACTTGAGCCCGGCCGACTACGAGATCGACTATCTGCAAGGCACGGTGTTGTTGTCGGAACCGCTCGCAAGCACGGTGGACGATCGTCTGCTCGTGCGTGCGGGTGCTACCGGCGGCGATGAGTCGTACCTCGTCGTGCGGTACGAATACACGCCGGGCTTCGAAGACATCAGTGCGGTTTCGGTCGGCGGTCAGGTGCATTACTGGCTGAACGATTACGTGCAGGTCGGCGTAACCGGCAACGACAACAGCCAGATCCCGGACGAGAGCAGCCTTAAAGGTGCGGACACGACCTTGCGTCTGACGTCGTCGACATGGATGAAGGTGCAGACCGGTGTGACCGAAGGCCTGCTCACGCAATCGCTGACCTCGAACGACGGCGGCTTCTTCTTCCAGGACGACGCCGATCCGTCGTTCGTGAACGCCGATGCGAACGCGTATCGCACCGACATCAGCGTGGGTCTCCAGGATATCTCCGACAAATTGAAGGGCACCGCGACGCTCTATGGCCAAACGATCGACGCCGGGTATGCGGCGCCCGGACTCGAAACGCTGACGGACACGAACGCCTACGGCGGCTCGTTCAATATTCCGCTCACCGAAGCGCTGTCGCTGCGCGGCAAATCGGATGCGATCGATCAGAAGGATCGCATTCACGCGGAAGCGGACGAACTGAACCTGAAATATCAACTCAACCGGCATTGGAGCGTCAGCACCGGCGCGCGTTATGACAGTCGTGAGGACGATTCGCCGATTCTGTTGCCGACGCAGCAAACGGGCGACCGTACCGATGGCGTCGTGCAAGTCGGTTACGACCCGCGGAACGCGCCGTGGAGCGCATACAGTTTCGCGCAGGACACGCTCGAAAAGAGCGGCACGCGCGAAGACAACAATCGCTACGGGATGGGTGGTTCGTACCTGATGACCGACCACCTGAAAGTGGACGGTGAAATCTCCGACGGTGATCTCGGCGGACTCGGCGGCAAGATCGGCACGACGTACCTGCAGTCCGACCGCACCAGCATGTACATGAACTACGTGGTGGAAGACGAGCGCATCGACAATCAGTTCACGTCGACTGGCGGGCGCCAGGGCAGTCTCGTCACGGGAATGAAGACGCGCTTCACCGACACCTCGAGCGTGTTCGCGGAAGAACGCTACAGGAACGGCAACTCGTTGAACGGATTGACGCACGCGGCGGGCGTTCGCCTGGCTCCCGCGCAAGGTTTCAATTTCTCCGCGACGACAGACATCGGCACGCTGCGCGACATGCAGACGGATGCGAAGACCGATCGAGTGGCCGGCAGCATCCGCCTCGGTTATGCGTTCGAGACGTTGCAGCTCTCGACCGGCGTCGAGTATCGGGACGACAAGTCGCAGCAGATCGATTTGACCGATACCACGCTGAAGACGTGGCTGTATCGCAACACGTTCCGCTGGCAGATGACGCCGTCATCGCGCGTGCTCGGCAAGCTCGACTTGTCCACGAGCGACAGCTCTCTGGGCGACTTCTTTGCGGGCGAATACACCGAAGGCACGCTCGGTTACGCATTCCGCCCGGTCGACAACGATCGGCTTAACACGCTGGTGAAATACACGTACTTCTATAGCGTGCCGACCGTGGGCCAGCGCACCAGCGCCAATGCGGTGGCGGACTACATCCAGAAGAGCCACATAGGCGCGATCGATGTGGACTACGACCTGACCTCGAAGTGGAGCGTCGGCGGCAAGTACGCGTACCGGTTCGGCGAGATGAGTCTCACCCGTGACGATCCGCAGTATTTCGACAACTCCGCGGCGTTGTACATCCTTCGCACCGACTATCGCTTCCGCGAGAAGTGGGAGCTGATGGTGGAGGGGCGCCTGCTCGACATGACCGACATCAGCGAACACAGCGCAGGCACGCTGCTGACGGTGTCGCGCTATCTCGGCGAGCACTTCAAGGTGGGCGTCGGCTACAACTTCACGGACTTCTCGGATGATCTGACTCATCTCGACTACGACGCGAAGGGGTTCTTCCTGAACCTGACCGGGGCGCTTTGAGGCAAACGCGCAACGCGTTCGATGACTCTGTGATGTTTCGCTGACCAATTCGTGTTCAGCTACGAATGGCGCGATATCCCGCGAGCCCTTGACTGCCCGCCAATGCCACGGCGCCCGCGAGCTTCGCGTCGGCGCGGCGCAGATCGTGGGACCCTGGAATTAGAAGGGTGATGTAGCCGGCGGCCACGAGCATTCGTTTTCGCGTCGTCGCGCCTTGGGTTGGACGTTAGTCGTGTGCGTATGTCACCTCGGGCGTGCCAGAACAGTCCCTACGAAGGCGAGCCCAGTGAATGTCAACTCGCTATCGCCGGCGGATAGATCTAACGACTGACTAAAGGTGCGATCGCGATTCTCGCCGTCGTATCAGGCTCGCTATTCATCTTGTTGTCATGCGTACTCGTTACGGTCCGCTGGGCGCAGCCGATGCTGTCGCCCATCCTTGGTCACCAGATAGGAGTTGGATTCAATGAAGCTCAAGAGTCTCTCGGCCGCGATCGCCGCGGTCCTGGCGGGTTCGTCGGCCTTCGCGGACGGTACCCCATTCAGCCATTTCACGCCGTTGGTCGGCGACGTAGGCGCTGGTACGTTGCCGGAAGCGGCCCCGTACAAACTCTCGTCACCGAAGTTCAGCCAGATGACGATCGTTGCGCGTAATCCCAACCCCGGCCCGACAGATCGTTTCGACACGGGCAGCTACGACATGCAAACAGCGAACGAGACCGGTCCCGATGCGGGACGTTACCTGTTCACTGTTTTCGAGACTGGACAGTCAGGCATTCAACGCACTGACCTGCGCACCATGCTGACGACGACCATCTGGAACAGCCCTCAGCCGGCACCGTCGCCGCTCAGCCACGTCGCATTCGATGCGTCGCGCTGGGCACCGTGGGGCGGCTATCTGACTGCCGAAGAATCGTGGAGCGATCCAGGTACTACCCCAAGTATCTATGGCCGTCTGTTCGAAGTTACGAATCCCCTGGCCGCTCCGGCCGACATCAATTTCGTCCATCGCGACATCCTGCCCCGTGTTTCTCACGAGGGGCTCGCGTTCGACAAGAAGCGCAACTTCTACTTCATCGACGAGCGCAACGGCAGCCACATCTTCAGATTCACGTCAGTCGACCCTGATGCCGATAACGGCGATGACTTCTTCGCCGCGGGCCAGACATTCGTGCTGCGCGTCGGCGACGGCACAGTGAAGGAAGCAACGGGGGCTGCCACTTGGATTCCGATCACCGACGTCAACGGTAAGGCGCTCCCGGGCGCCGTGATCGTGACCGACCCGAACGGCCTGACGGCCATCGACGGTCGCGCCACGCCCAAACTGCCCGCGTTCCTGGGCACCGGCTTCGACCGGCCCGAGGACATGGAGATCAAGACGCTGAAGGATGGCCGGCAGTTGTTGTTCGTGACCACCACGACGAATCACAAGGTGTTCTCGATCGATCTGCGCAACAAGACGGTCAAGCTGTTCGCGAGCCAGGCGACGAAAGACATGGCCACGGGACAACCGGCGGGCGCTGCATTCCTGAATCCGGACAACCTGGCCATCGACGCCGACGGCAACATGTACATTGTCGAAGACCAGCCCGGCGGTGTCGAAGACATCTGGTTCGCACAGGACAAGAACAATGACGGGGTTGCCGAAGCCGTCGGCAAGTGGGCGAGCCTGTCGACGAGTGGTGCAGAGAGCACCGGGTTGTATTTCGACAAGTTCCAGTCGAACGTCGCCTACATCAACGTCCAGCATCCCGACAGCGGCGTGGATCGCACGATCATGATCACTGCGCCGTGTCCGTGCCCGGATGACGACGATCATCACGATCGCGATGATCGCGATCACTGACCGCGGGGTCATTGAGAACGGGCGTCTAGTCCGTTTGATCGCGGCATCCGTTAGCGACATTGGGGGCAACTGCAGGTGGCATTAGGTGAGATGCCCCCAATTGCCCCAGATCTCAATGTTCAACGCAGGTCCGATTTGGGCAACAAAAAAGGCCAGAAGCCCATGTTTCGGGGCTTCTGGCCTTTTGGGACCGTGTGGATCGGTCTGGGGGGCGGGAGGACGCGTCCGTCGGCACGCGACTATCGGATCTACATGCTTAGTTTCGTCTATTGATTTAGCTTCAGGTCGACCCGGCGAGCAGGGTGTCCCAAGCGATCCCGATTGGTTTTAACGACGCGGCCCCGGGCGAGGCGTTGTACGCGATCCTGTGAAACGTGCCGCTGATTTCATGTCACAGGCAACAATCGTCAGCGTTAGCCGGCTTAAGCGGCTAGTGCGTAGTTTTCGTCGTTACTCCGAGCAGCTCGACCAGGAGATCGCGCAGATCGAACTCACGCTCGAAGAACTCGAGGGCGGTGCCGCCGAGTTGATCGTCACGCCGTCATCCGTGCTCCCGACCGCACGCGTAAGCAACCTCAATCCGGAAGCGTGTCTGAAGCACGTGCTCGAACGCATCGCCGAACATCCACCGTCGCGCAACGTCCCATCGTAGATCCGCGACTGCTTGACGCCCAAGCCTTGGCCACATCTGCAATCGCTGATTGACAACGACGGCTTCATCAGCATCGAGCGCGTCGGCCCAATCTCCTCTACGGCCAATCGCCGGCGATGATCACGTCACTGACCGAAGCTCATGCGAGGCGGTAACGAAACCCTTCTGGAACTGATGGCGCGACTCGATCGCGCCGTCACGCGCGGATCGGTAAAGACCACACTGAGGAGCAGCGGAGTCGCGTCGACGGTAGAGGTCGGTACCGGACAACGTTCAGCCCGCAGTCTTGACCAAGGACGTCGAGCTGCATGGAGGGACGACCACTCATGCGGATGCGAACCACGTTCGAGACAGGACGATCAAAACACGCCGGATTCGTGCTACCCGAGTTGCGGCAGAGACCCGCTTTCCCAGTCGCTGCCGTCGGGCATATCAGGATCGATGGGAGTCACCGCGGACTAGGTGCCTCTTGACGGATTTTCGCAACCAGGCTAGCCAGAACCCTGGCGCGAGATGCAATCGCTTTTCTAAGCGCAGGGATTGTTCACGGGCGGGAGGAAACCTTCGAAGCCCAACGAGCGCTTGAGCAACCTTATCGTAGACGTTCGGTGCGCTGAGCCACGGATGATAGATGAAACCGGTCGGAGGATGGCCACGCGAGGCAAAGTCTTCGGCCATGCCTGTAACCTCGAGTTGATACTCGTCGACACGCGCATGCACGTTGCACTCGGTATTCTCAGCGCGAGACCATGTGATCCTGCTGCGCAAGCAACAAGTGATTGAGCGCACGCTGATCATCAAGATACTCATGAGTCGCCATGCTCCAAGCACGAACGAAGTTCTTGGTCGCCTTACAACTCCTCACGCAAATGAACCCACAGCACAGACTGAAGCCCCACGCCTTCACTGCTTCCGCAGGTATGCCCGAGTCTCTCGAACAGACGATGTCGCCTGTCATCTGACCGACTTCTTCCACTGGATTTTTGACCCAGAACGCGTCGATGTCGGTATGAAGAATGTCCAGATCAGCGTCGATTAGGGCTTGAAGAATTAGCACGCGTTGAACCCAAAGGTTCCCCTTTTGAGAAATCGGCCGACATATCAAACAGGCAAACGTTCAGCTTGCGGAGCTTCAGTCGCTCAAACGTGTATCGATCGAGCGCGAAGATCAGGTAGTTGTTGTGTCCGTATCGCAAGAAGTATGCGATCCACACGTCCATCAGTGGTAGGTATCGTCGGTTGACGAACGTGACGATAAGAAGCTTCTTTCGGCCAATTCAATCGCTCGCGCCACGAAGGTATCGTCTATCAACTCTGTCTGCTGCATCACTTACGCGTCACCACGATTGCTAAGAATGGGGAGGATAAGCGACTTGTCGGCGAATCGGGCGAAGTATCGCGCGACTGCAGGGAAGCGGAAAAAAGCGTTGAGTTTGAGCTGCATCACGCGAACGGCTGATGGGCGGAAGTCACGTCCCGGATACTCCGCGCTGAGGCGACACCTGACGCCACCGTGAAGATCAGAAAGTCCGCAAGATTTCTCGCGAGCTTCATCTCAATCAAGTTGCCGCCGGAGGGTTCGACCTCGATGGCCCACCGCCGTCGAGCACCTTGATCGGCTTTCGCACTAGCCTTAGCGTTTTCTGATGGCGGAATCGGTCAATGACATGGGCAACTGGACAGGAAGCTAAACGATTTGCCGATGGTGCCTCGGGATCGCAATGCTCTTGTCCGGATTGAGGGGGACAACAAAAAAAGGCCAGAAGCCCGATGTTTCTGGGCTTTCTGGCCTTTTTGGGACCGTGTCGGATCGGTCAATTGGTGGAGGCGGCGGGAGTTGAACCCGCGTCCGTCGGCACGCGACCATCGGATCTACATGCTTAGTTTCGTCTATTGATTTAGCTTCAGGTCGACCCGGCGAGCAGGGTGTCCCAAGCGATCCCGATTGGTTTTAACGACGCGGCCCCGGGCGAGGCGTTGTACGCGATCCTGTGAAACGTGCCGCTGATTTCATGTCACAGGCAACAATCGTCAGCGTTAGCCGGCTTAAGCCGCTAGTGCGTAGTTTTCGTCGTTGGCAACTATAAATAGCTGCAGTAATTGATTTACGAGAGTTACTACCCTCTCGGCATGCACCTTTGGCGTTGTTACCGCCGTCGAAGCCAAGTCGCCCCCAGTTCGTGAAATCGGTTGAGGAGTGTACCAAACCTTAGAGTGGGGTTTAGGCCGAATGTTTCAAGGCGCGACCCTGTTGACGCTTCCAGTCACGGTCGCGCTCGCTCTCGCGCTTGTCGTGCTGTTTCTTGCCTTTG
Source organism: uncultured Gammaproteobacteria bacterium (assembly GCA_963822125.1). GTDB lineage: Bacteria > Pseudomonadota > Gammaproteobacteria > Pseudomonadales > Azotimanducaceae > DATJGR01. The sequence goes on from CAWGGQ010000024.1 coordinate 466,681, forward strand.
GCCAGCGCCACTTCGCACTTCACCTTATTGCCCTTCCAGTAAAGCGACGTGGCAACGCAGGTGTAGCCCTGCTGGCTCGTGTCGGCGAAGAGGCGCGCGATTTCCTTCTTGTGCAGCAGTAGTTTGCGGATGCGCTTCGGGTCGGCGATGACGTGGGTGGACGCACTTACCAACGGGGTTATTGTGGCGCCGTGCAGGAATGCTTCGCCTTCGCGAACCATCACGAAACTGTCGACGAGTTGTGCCTTGCCGCTGCGGATACTCTTGAGTTCCCAGCCGTGCAGCACAATGCCAGCTTCGAAACGTTCCGACAGCTCGTAGTCGAACCGTGCGCGGCGGTTCTGCGCGATAGGCCGGCGGTGATTTGGTTTTGGTTTTGGCCATGCGCGCGATTATAGGGGTGCTTGAGGGGGTTACCCAATTTGTCGACAATGCCGCGTCCCTCGCACTCACCGTTCGCTCGAAAAAGGTTGTTGGTATGCCCCAGGTGCGGCGCTCGGCGCTGTTGCCGTATTCGGCGGCTCAAGTATTCGACCTCGTCGGCGACATCGAGCGTTATCCCGACTTCCTGCCGTGGTGCAGCGACGCACAAGTGGTCAGCAGCAGCGCGGGCGAAGTGGTTGCCGAACTGACGATCATGAAAGGGCGCGTCAGCGAGCGATTCACCACACGCAACGTGATGACCTACCCCGATTCGATCGAATTGCACCTCGTACAGGGGCCGTTCAAACGACTCGCGGGCATGTGGCGGTTCACTACACTTGCGGCGCTGGGCAGCAAGGTGGAACTCGAACTCGATTTTGAAATGGCCGGATCGCTCATTCAGCGGACGATCGGCATCATCTTCGCGCATGCGGCCGGCACGATGGTCGATGCGTTCTGTAATCGGGCACGTACCGTATACGGCACCGGGGCGGCGTGACGCGTCTGCGGGTCGAGGTAGTTTACGCGCTTGCCGACGTACAGCATTCCGTCGAGCTTTCTCTTCCTGATGGACGCAACGCTTGCCGATGCGCTCGATCGCGTGCGTAACCTGCCGGCGTTCAAGGACGTAGACATCGACAATGCGTCGGTCGGCGTCTTCGGCATCGTCGTAGTCCGATCGAAGCCAACGACTGAGCGAAGGGGATCGGGTGGAAATCTACAGGCCGCTCACCATCGATCCGATGACGGCACGACGCTTGAGGGCTAACCGGCGGGCGCAGTGATCTGGTCTTCGCGCGGGCCTTCCAGAAGCGGGTCCGCCACAGTGTCGGCTTCCTTGTTCTGCGCGGCGGTCGTAGGCGCCATGTCGCCGGTGAATTTCGCGAGCATGTCGTTCTCGAAGAACAGCGACATGCGCAACTGCTGGTACACCACGCTGCCGACCTGCACCGAGTAGACATAGTCCCACCGGTCGGGATTGAACGGATTGCGCAGCACCGGTTCGCCCATGACGAACGCGATCTGGCGACGCGTCATCCCGGGCTTCAGTTTGTCGACCATCTCTTGAGTGATGACGTTGCCCTGCTGAATCGGCACGTTCGCCACTCTCGGCCAGCTGAAGTGGCAGCCTGTGCAGAACGCCGCGGATGTCAGCAGGAAAACTGTTATCGCAAACGGACGCACGCGCGCTCCGGAATTCTTTGGGGCGCAGATAGTAGCGACCCCTGCCAACTGCTACAACGCACCGGCACTGATCAACTCTTCGGCGTACTCGATGGTCTTCTTCGTGATGTCTTGCCCACCGAGCATGCGTGCAAGTTCGGCGACGCGTCCGCTGCTGTCCAACGATTCGACGACCGTGTCGTATTCGTTCGATTTGCTGATCAATAGATGGTGCTCGCCGCGCGCGGCCACTTGTGGTGCGTGCGTTACACAAAGCACCTGCGTGCGCGCCGCGAGCCGGCGCAGTAAGCGGCCGACTACATCGGCGGTTGTACCACCGATGCCCACGTCGGCCTCGTCGAGAATCAGCGCCGGCAACTTCGATTTTTCGGCGGCCACCACCTGAATGGCGAGGCTGACGCGCGAGCGTTCACCGCCCGATGCAATGCGGGCGAGCGGCGCCGCCGGATACTTCGGATTCGTCACGATGTGATATTCGACGGTCTCCAGCCCGCCTTCGTGCTCAGCGTCGCTGAATACGAGTTCGAGACTGCCCCCGGCAATGCCGAGGCTGTCGATGTGCACGCTGACCTCGCGAGCGAACTTCTTTGCACTGCGGCGGCGTTTGTTCGACAGGTCCTTGGCGGATGCGCGAAAGGTCTGTTCGGCGTCGTGCATCTTCTGTCGAACCGCGTCGAGATCCTGCTCGCTGACGCTGAGCGCACTCAGTTCGGCCGTCAGTTCGCTCTGACGTTCCGCCAGCATTTCGGGGCGAAGTCGATGTTTGCGCGCGAGTTCGGTGATGCGATCGAGCCGTGCCTCGATACGTTCGAGTTCGTCCGGCGCGCTCGTCAGCTCGTCGAGATAGCGGCGCAACTCGCGCGACGTTTCGTCGAGGTGCGTCAGTGCGGTATCGAGCAGTTCGCGAGCGCTTGCGAGGGCCGCATGCTGGTCGTCGATGCCGCCGAGCAGCGTAACGATGCGTGCGACGTCCGCCACGCCGGACTCGGATTCGCCATCGAGCGCATCCAATGCGGCGCCGATGCGTGTTTGGATGTCCTGCGATTTCGACATGCGCCGGTATCGCTCGTGCAGGTCTTCGTATTCGCCCGCGGAAACTCCGAGCTCGGACAATTCCCCGAGCTGATAATCCAACAAGGTTCTTCGGTCGCGCGACTGTTCGGCGTTGGTTTGCAGCGTGTTCAGCGTGTCGGCTGCATTGCGCCAGGTTCGGTATGAGTCACGAACGCGGGCTGCGAGTGCTTCGGCCCCCGCGTAGTGATCGAGCAGGTCGAGTTGCACGTCGCGTCGCAGCAGCGACTGGTGCTCGTTCTGGCCGTGGATGTCGATCAAGGTTGCTGCGAGTTCGGCGAGGTCGTTCGAATTCGCGGGCGCGCCGTTGATGAACGCGCGGGAGCGGCCTTCGCGATTGATGATCCGTCGCAGCAGGCAACGGTTCGGCATGTCGGGATCGTCGAGGCCGCGCGAATGCAGAAATTCGCTCGCCCTGCGGTTGCCGTCCACATCGAATTCGGCAGTGACGTCGCTGCGTTCTGCGGACGGTCGCACCGACGCGGCGGATGCGCGGTCGCCCAGAGCGAGACCGAGTGCGCCGAGCAGTATCGACTTGCCTGCACCGGATTCGCCGGTGAGCACGGTTAGGCCGCGGTCGAAGGTCACGTCCACTGCGCGCACCAGTGCAAAGTCGCGAACGATCAATCGGGTTAGCATGCGGCGCGCGACCTCTGAGTGCAGAGGTCCGAAGAGAGGAGCGTCGAGTTGGTTTCGCGGAACATTCATGCCATTTTAGGTGTCAGTGTCGATCAGGGTAAATGCGTTTCTGACAACGTGTTCTAGCAGTGTTTCCAACGACGTGAAGCGACAGCAGAGAGCAGAAGACAAGATCGGTGAGCGAGCGCAACGCCTGCTGAAAATGCTGGTGGAGCACTATCTCGCGCAAGGTACGCCCGTCGCGTCGAAGACGCTCGCGACGCAGCCCGGTGTCGACGTCAGTCCGGCGACGGTTCGCAGCATCATGGCGGAACTCGAGGCGCGCGGGCTCGTCGTCTCACCGCACACGTCGGCCGGGAAGATCCCAACCAATCTCGGCCTGCGATTTTTCGTCGACACGCTGCTGTCGGTGCAGCCGCTTGGGCGCAGCAGCGTGCAGATGCTGCGCGATGGGCTGAATCCAGACCTCGCGCCGTCGCGGCTCGTCGAACTCGCATCCGGTCTGCTCGCCGAGATCAGCAGCATGGCGGGCGTCGTTACGCTGCCGCGTAAGGAACAGGTGGTGCTGCGCCAGGTCGAGTTTCTCCCGCTGACCGCGAATCGTGTACTGGTGATCCTGGTCATCAACGAGCGCGACGTGCAGAACCGCGTCATTCATACCGACCGCGAGTACAGCGAAAGCGAACTGGTGCAGGCGGCGAACTACATCAATCGCGAATTCGCCGGGTGCGTCGCTGCTCAACATCCGAACGGCGCTGGTCGAGAGCATGCAGGCCGACAAGGCCAACGTGGATCGCATGATGCAGATGACGCTCGACATGGCGACGAAGGTATTCGACGTCGAATCCGACGGCGTCGACGCAGACGGCTACATCGTCACCGGCGAAACGAATCTGCTGAATGCGCCGAACGACCACGAAGCGATGCGGCGCCTGTTCGACGCGTTCTCGCGCAAACGCGACATCCTGCATCTGCTCGACCGCTGCCTCGATTCGGAGGGCATTCAGCTCTTCATCGGCGACGAGTCGGGCTATGAAGTACTCGGTGACTACAGTGTCGTCACTGCGCCTTATAGGGTGAACGGAGTGGTAGCGGGGGTGCTCGGGGTGATCGGGCCGACGCGAATGGCCTATCAGCGGGTCATTCCGATCGTCGACGTCACAGCGCGCGTGCTCGGCGCAGCACTCGACCACACCTGAGTCGCCTTCAAACTGATTCGCGGAAGCCGCTGGGAAACGGGATTCCGCCGGGTTGGAAATCGAGATCGAGCCCCCATTAACGGAAGCCGCGCCAGCTTGGAGCTTTGCCGTACATGTCCGAAGACAAATCGCCGGGGCACGAGACACCGACCGACGGGGTAGACGATCAGTCCATGCCGCAGACGGTTGATGAACTGATTGCCGCTCTCGAAACTGCGCGTTCAGCGGCCGAGCAGGCTCGCGATCAGGCGCTTCGGGCACAGGCCGAGATCGAGAACATTCGTCGGCGCAGCCAGCGCGACGTGGAAAACGCACATAAGTTCGCGCTGGAGCGTTTCGGCAACGACCTGTTGCCGGTCGTCGACAGTCTCGAACGCGCGGTCGATTCGGCGCGCTCAACGGAGCGCCACGGCGCGGTTGCTGCCATTGCGGACGGCGTCGAGCTGTCGCTGAAGCTGTTCGTGGACACGCTGGCGCGTTCGAACCTGGTTCAGGTCGATCCCGTGGGTGAACCGTTCGACCCGAAGGCGCATCAGGCGGTGAGCATGGTTGAAAGCGATACGGCGGAACCCGGGTCGGTCCTACAGGTGCTTCAGAAGGGCTATACCTTGAACGGACGACTGGTTCGCCCCGCCATGGTGATCGTGGCCAAAAGCCCGGACGGATCTGCGAACTGACCGTTGAAGTTTCGCGTCGAGCGCCAATATAGCGGCTAACAATCGCCCCGCAGACCGGGGTCGTTAAGGAGAAGGCTCAGATGGGCAAGATTATCGGCATAGACCTCGGAACGACGAACTCGTGCGTCGCCGTCATGGAGGGCAAGGACGTAAAGGTTATCGAGAATTCCGAGGGCGATCGCACGACGCCGTCGATCATCGCCTATACCGACGAAGGTGAAATCCTGGTCGGCCAGATCGGCGAAGCGGCAGGCCGTCACGAATCCGACGAACACCTTGTCCGCGGTGAAGCGGCTGATCGGCCGTAAGTTCAAGGACAAGGTCGTTCAGAAAGACATCGACATGGTCCCGTACAAAATCGCCGAAGCGAAAAACGGCGATGCGTGGATCGACGTCAAAGGTCAGAAACTCGCGCCGCCGCAGATCTCGGCCGAAGTGCTGAAGAAGATGAAGAAGACAGCCGAGGACTACCTCGGCGAGACGGTCTCCGAGGCGGTGATCACCGTGCCGGCATACTTCGACGACTCGCAGCGCCAGGCGACGAAAGACGCCGGCCGCATCGCCGGGCTCGACGTCAAACGGATCATCAACGAACCGACGGCGGCCGCGCTCGCCTACGGTATGGACAAGCACCGCGGCGATTCGAAGATTGCGGTGTACGACCTCGGCGGCGGTACGTTCGACATCTCGATCATCGAGATCGCGGACGTAGACGGCGAGAAGCAGTTCGAAGTGCTGTCGACGAACGGCGATACGTTCCTGGGCGGTGAAGATTTCGACAAAACGCTGATCGACTACCTGGCCGACGAGTTCAAGAAGTCGAACGGCATGGACCTGCGCGGCGATCCGCTCGCGATGCAGCGTCTGAAGGAAGCCGGTGAGAAGGCGAAGATCGAGCTGTCGTCCAGCCAGCAGACCGAAGTGAACCTGCCGTACATCACGGCCGACAAGAGCGGTCCGAAGCACCTCGTGCAGAAAGTGACGCGCGCTAAGCTCGAGTCGCTGGTGGAAGCGTCTGGTCGAGCGCACGATGGCGCCGTGTCGCACGGCGCTAGATGACGCCGGCGTGAAAGTGAGCCGACATCGACGAAGTCATCCTCGTCGGCGGCCAGACGCGGATGCCGCTGGTGCAGGCGCGGGTGAAAGAATTCTTCGGCAAAGAGCCGCGCAAAGACGTGAACCCGGACGAAGCGGTTGCGATCGGCGCTGCGATTCAGGCGGCGGTGCTGTCGGGTGAAGTGAAAGACGTGCTGTTGCTCGACGTCACGCCGTTGTCGCTCGGCATCGAAACGCTGGGCGGCGTGATGAGCGTGTTGATCGAGAAGAACACGACCATTCCGACGAAGAAGCAGCAGGTGTTCTCGACCGCGGACGACAACCAGACGGCGGTGACGATTCACGTGCTGCAGGGCGAGCGTAAGCAGGCGTCGCAGAACAAGTCGCTGGGCCGCTTCGACCTGGCGGACATTCCGCCGGCGCCGCGCGGCATGCCGCAGGTAGAAGTCAGCTTCGACATCGACGCGAACGGCATTCTGAACGTGTCGGCGAAGGACAAGGCGACCGGTAAGGAACAGTCGATCATCATCAAAGCGTCGTCCGGTCTGTCGGAAGGCGAGATCGACAAGATGGTCCGCGATGCGGAAGCGCATGCGGAAGAGGACCAGAAGTTCGAAGAGATGGTGACGCTGCGCAACCAGGCCGACGGTCTTGATCCATGCCGCGCGCAAGGCGGTGAAGGATGCCGGCGACAAGGCGACCGACGCGGAGAAATCCAAAGTCGAGAACGCGGCAAGGCGCTGGAAGACGCGATCAAGGGTGATGACAAGGACGACATCGAGAAGAAGATCGAGGCGTTGACGGAAGCGTCGGGCGCGCTGGCGCAGAAGATGTACTCGGATGCGAGCGCGGGCGGTGCGAACGCGGATGGAAATGCCGATGCGAATCCGGCGGGCGACGGCGCTGTGGATGCCGAGTTCGAAGAGGTGAAAGACGACGATAAGAAGTAGCATCCTTACCTGACGGATTGATACGGGCGCACGCTCCAATGAGCGTGCGCCCTTTTTGCTGAGTGGGGTTTTCAAGAAGGCTTGAGAAGGGCTTTTTTTAGAGAAGGGAATGGCAAAGCGCGACTACTACGAAGTGTTGGGGCTGGAGCGTGACGCGTCGGAAGCCGACGTGAAGAAGGCCTATCGCCGGCTCGCAATGAAGTTCCATCCGGACCGCAATCAGGAGCCCGAGGCGGAAGAGAAATTCAAGGAAGCATCCGAAGCCTACGAGGTGCTGTCCGACCCCTCCAAGAAAGGTACCTACGACCAGTTCGGCCACGCCGGCCTCGATCCGAATTCGATGGGTGGACGCGGCGGCGGCGCGAGCTTCAGTGACATCTTCAGCGACGTGTTTGGCGATATCTTCGGCGGTGGCGGCGGACGCAGTTCCGTCCAGCGCGGCTCGGACCTGCGCTACACGCTGGAACTCGAGCTCGAGAAGGCGGTGCGCGGCGATTCGGTCGAGATCCGCGTGCCGGTGCTCGCCGCGTGCGAAGAGTGTGAGGGCAGCGGCGCAAAGAAAGGCACGAAGCCGATCCCGTGCAGTGATTGCGGCGGTGCCGGCCAGATCCGCGTGTCGCAAGGCTTCTTCTCGCTGCAGCAGACCTGCCCGCGGTGCCGCGGCGCTGGCGCGGTAATCAAGGATCCGTGCCGTTCGTGCGGCGGAAGTGGGCGCATCGAGCGACGTAAAACGCTGTCGGTGAAAATTCCCCCGGGCGTCGACACAGGCGATCGTATTCGTCTCAGCGGTGAAGGCGAGGCGGGGCACAACGGCGGGCCGCCCGGCGACCTCTATGTGCAGATCGCGGTGCGCGAGCACGCGATCTTCTCGCGCGATGGCAAAGACCTCTATTGCGAAGTGCCGATCTCGATCGCGGACGCGGTGCTGGGCGGTGAACTTGAGGTGCCGACGCTGGGTGGCAGGGTGAAGCTGAAGATTCCGGCCGAGACGCAGACGGGCCGGATGTTCCGCTTGCGCGGTAAGGGCGTTTCGCCGGTGCGCGGCGGTGGTCCGGGTGATCTGTTGTGCCGCGTGGTGGTCGAGACGCCGGTGAAGCTGACCGGTGAGCAGAAGGAGATGTTCGAGAAGTTGCGTACCGTGCTGCGGCAAGGCGGCGAGGCGCACTCTCCGAAGGAAACTTCCTGGTTCAAGGGCGTAATGGACTTCTTCGACGGACTGAAATCATGACGCGAATTGCGATCACCGGTGCTGCGGGACGAATGGGACGCACGCTGGTTCAGGCGCTGGAAGAGGTCGACGCATTGACGCTGGGCGCGGCGTTCGAGCGACCGGAACAGTCGTTGATCGGCGCCGACGCCGGCGAACTCGCGGGCGTGCGCCGCCTCGATGTGCCGGTGACCGGATCTATAAAGGAGGGATTGGATCGGTTCGACCTGCTGGTGGACTTCAGCGTGCCGGCGGCAACGCTCGATGCGCTCGCCATCTGTCGCGCGGCGGGCAAGGCGATGGTCATCGGCACCACCGGCATCGACGCCGCGGGGCGTGAGGCCGTGAAGGCGGCGTCGCGCGACATCCCCATCGTGATGGCGCCGAACTACAGCGTCGGCGTGAATCTCTGTTTCAAACTGATCGAAGTAGCGGCCAGCGTGCTCGGCGACGACGTCGACATCGAAGTGATCGAGGCCCACCACCGCGGCAAGGTCGATTCGCCTTCGGGCACCGCGCTGCGGATGGGCGAGATTCTCGCGCAGACGCTCGGCCGCGATCTGTCCGAGACAGCCATATATGGCCGGCACGGCATCAACGGACCGCGCGACCGCAAGACCATCGGCTTCGAGACGATCCGCGGCGGCGACATCGTCGGCGAACACACGGTGATGTTCGCGGGCGCGGGCGAACGATTGGAAATTACGCACCGTGCAGCCAGCCGCATGAACTTCGCGACGGGCGCGATGCGCGCAGCGCAATGGTTGGCCGGGCGCGGCAAAGGTCTCTACGACATGCAGGACGTACTCGGTCTCAGAGGATAAAGCCGTTTTTGAGTGAAGGGCTTTGAGTGACACGCGTGAGGCCTTTCCCTAGAATACCCGCCTAGCCTGCGCAGCCTCCGGATTCCAGCGACAAAGTCCGCGGCGCGACCTCAATCGACGAGAACAACAAGCGGGTGGGAAGTGATTCCCCCCGCTTTTTTGCAACCTCAGGAACGCGAACTTGACACCGGCTCTACTGGCGCTCGAAGACGGCAGTGTGTTTCGCGGCACCTCTATAGGCGTCGATGGACAAGCCGTTGGCGAAGTGGTGTTCAACACCGCGATGACGGGCTACCAGGAAATTCTCACGGACCCTTCGTATGCCGGGCAGATCGTCACGTTGACGTATCCGCACATCGGCAACACCGGCACCAACGCAGAGGATGTCGAATCGGATCGCGTCTGGGCAGCGGGTCTGGTGATTCGCGATCTGCCGTTGCTCTCCAGCAGCTGGCGACAACAGATGACTCTCGCGCAGTACCTCGCAGCGGAGCGCGTGGTTGCAATCGCCGAGATCGATACGCGCCGTCTCACGCGATTGATCCGCACGAAAGGTGCGCTCTCGGGTTGCATCGTGGGCGGTCCCGCCGCGCTCGATGAAGCGGCAGCGATTGCAGCAGCGCGCGCATTCCCCGGCCTCGAAGGCGCCGACCTCGCGTCGGAGGTAACGTGCCGGGTCGCGCATCAGTGGCGCGGCGGTAGTTGGCAGTTGGGCGAAGGTTATCGGATGCCCACGACGGACACGTTTCGCGTCGTTGCATACGACTTCGGCGTGAAGCGGAACATTCTTCGGCTGCTGGCCGATCGCGGCTGCAACGTCACCGTCGTGCCCGCGCAGACGACCGCGGCGCAGGTGCTCGACCTCGAACCCGATGGCGTGTTCCTGTCGAATGGCCCCGGCGATCCGCAGCCGTGCGACTACGCGATTCGCGCCATAGGAGAACTGGTGGAGACCGGGCTGCCGACGTTCGGTATCTGTCTCGGCCATCAGCTGTTGTCGCTCGCTAGCGGCGCCGCAACGGTGAAGATGCCGCACGGGCATCACGGCGCCAATCACCCGGTGAAGGATCTGCGCGACGGCCGCGTCATCATCACCAGCCAGAATCACGGCTTCGCGGTAGATCAGCGCAGTCTGCCGAATTGTCTGGAAGCGACTCACGTGTCGTTGTTCGACGGTTCGTTGCAGGGCGTGCGTCGTACCGATCGACCGGCGTTCGGTTTTCAGGGTCACCCCGAAGCGAGTCCCGGGCCAAAAGATTGCGAATACCTGTTCGATCACTTCATCGATCTGATGAACGAGGCGCGCGCCGCCAATGCCTAAACGCACCGACATCAAATCGATCCTGATCATCGGCGCAGGTCCGATCGTGATCGGGCAAGCGTGCGAGTTCGATTACTCCGGCGCGCAAGCGTGTAAAGCGCTGCGTGACGAGGGCTATCGCGTCGTGCTCGTCAACTCGAACCCTGCGACGATCATGACCGACCCGGCGACGGCCGATGCCACCTATATAGAACCGGTTGAGTGGCGCACGGTTGCGCAAATCATCGAACGCGAGCGGCCGGATGCGTTGTTGCCGACGATGGGCGGACAAACCGCGCTCAACTGCGCACTCGACCTCGTGCGCGAAGGCGTGCTCGAAAAATTCGGCGTCGAGTTGATCGGCGCGAGTCAGGACGCAATCGACAAGGCGGAAGACCGCGAACGCTTCGGTCGCGCGATGAAATCGATCGGCCTCGAAACACCGCGCAACGCGATCGCGCACAGTCTCGAAGAAGCACTGCAGGTGCAGAGCGCATTGGGCTTTCCGTGCGTGATCCGTCCGTCGTTCACGCTTGGTGGCAGCGGCGGCGGCATTGCGTACAACCGCGAAGAGTTCGAAGAGATCTGCACGCGCGGATTCGATCTGTCGCCTACCAACGAACTGCTGATCGACGAATCGCTGCTCGGTTGGAAAGAGTTCGAGATGGAAGTGGTTCGGGACAAACTCGACAACTGCATCATCGTCTGCTCGATCGAGAACCTCGATCCGATGGGCATCCACACCGGCGACTCGATTACCGTAGCGCCTGCGCAGACGCTGACCGACAAGGAATATCAGATCCTGCGTAACGCCTCGATCGCGGTACTGCGCGAGATCGGCGTAGAGACCGGCGGTTCGAACGTGCAGTTCGCGATCGATCCGAAGACCGGGCGTATGGTCGTGATCGAAATGAATCCGCGCGTTTCGCGCTCGTCTGCGCTTGCTTCGAAAGCGACGGGATTTCCGATTGCGAAGGTCGCGGCGAAGTTGGCGGTTGGTTACACGCTCGATGAACTCACCAACGACATCACTGGGGTGACGCCGGCTTCGTTCGAACCTGCGATCGACTACGTGGTCACCAAGATTCCGCGCTTCACGTTCGAGAAGTTCCCGAACGTCGATGCGCGTCTGACGACACAGATGAAATCCGTTGGCGAAGTGATGGCGATCGGCCGCACATTCCAGGAGTCGTTCCAGAAAGCGTTGCGCGGACTCGAGATTGGCCGTACTGGCCTCAACGAACTCACGAATCTCGAAGACGAGGACGAAAAGGCGCGGCTGATCCGCGAATTGAAGGTACCGGGCGCTGACCGGATCTGGTACGTCGCAGATGCGTTTCGTTCCGGCATGAGCATGGCCGACCTGGGCGAGTTCACGTCTATCGATCCCTGGTTCCTCGCGCAGATCGAAGACCTCGTGTTGATCGAGAACGATTTGAAAGCGCGGCGTCCCGTGCTGAACAAGGCGGAGATGTTCCGTTTGAAGCGCAAGGGTTTCTCCGATGCGCGGCTCGGCGAGTTGTTGGGGCAGTCCGAAGCAGCGCTGCGTGCGCACCGCAAATCGCTCGGCATCAAACCCGTCTTCAAACGAGTGGATACGTGCGCCGCAGAGTTTCCGTCGGCAACGGCGTACCTGTACTCGACGTACGAGGAAGAGTGCGAAGCGACGCCGAGCGATCGGCGCAAGATCATGGTGTTGGGCGGTGGCCCCAACAGAATCGGACAGGGGATCGAGTTCGACTACTGCTGCGTGCATGCGGCACTCGCGATGCGCGAAGACGGTTACGAAACGATCATGGTCAACTGCAACCCTGAAACCGTGTCGACCGATTACGACACGTCCGATCGGTTGTACTTCGAACCGGTGACGCTCGAAGACGTGCTCGCAATCGTCGAAATCGAAAAACCCACCGGCGTGATCGTGCAGTTCGGCGGCCAGACGCCGCTGAAGCTCGTCGACGCACTGCAGGCGGAAGGCGTTCCGATCATCGGAACGAGCGCGGATTCGATCGATCAGGCCGAGGATCGCGAACGTTTTCAGCAGATGATCACGAAGGTCGGCTTGTTGCAGCCGGAGAACCGCACTGTTGCGACAGTAGAAGCCGGCATCGAAGCGGCCGACACGATTGGCTTCCCGATGGTGGTTCGGCCGTCGTATGTGCTCGGCGGACGCGCGATGGAAGTGGTGCACAACAAGACCGATCTGGCGCGGTATCTGCGCGATGCGTTCGTCGTGTCGAATTCTTCGCCGGTGTTGCTCGACCACTTCCTCGATCAGGCGATCGAGGTCGACGTCGATGCAGTGTGCGACGGTCAACAAGTGGTCATCGGCGCGATCATGCAGCACATCGAGCAGGCCGGTGTGCATTCGGGCGACTCGGCGTGTTCGCTGCCGCCGTATCGCCTCGCGCCGGAAATTCAGGACCAGATTCGCCGCCAGGTGAAGGCGATGGCGATCGAACTGGGCGTGATCGGGTTGATGAACGTGCAGATGGCCGTGCAGCAGGATCGCGTGTTCGTACTCGAAGTGAATCCGCGCGCGTCGCGCACCGTGCCGTTCGTTTCGAAGTGCATCGGCGTTTCGCTGGCGAAAATCGCGGCACGTTGTATGGCCGGCACATCTCTCGAAGCTCAGGGATTCACCCGCGAGATCATTCCGCACTACGTCAGCGTCAAGGAGTCGGTGTTCCCGTTCAACAAGTTCCCCGGCGCCGATCCGATTCTCGGCCCCGAGATGAAGTCCACGGGCGAAGTGATGGGTGTTGGCGCCAGCTTTGCTGAAGCGTTCGCGAAGGCCACGCTCGCAAGCGGCGAGAAGTTGCCGCGCGGCGGCCGGGCGTTGCTCAGCGTGAAGAGGTCCGACCAACCCGGCGTTGCGAATCTCGGGCGCGATCTGATCGATCTCGGCTTCGAATTGGTAGCGACGCGCGGTACGGCACGCGTGCTCACGGACGCCGGACTTTCTGTCGAAGTGGTAAACAAAGTTACTGAGGGGCGGCCGGACATTGCCGACCTGCTGAAGAACGCAAAGATAGACTTGATCGTGAACACCACCGAAGGCCGGCAGGCGATCACGGATTCCGCGCTCATTCGCCGGCTCGCGTTGCAGAACAAAGTCTGCTACACCACCACCTTGGCGGGTGGCGAGGCCTTTGGCATTGCGATTCGATTTGGTCGAGGCAATGAGGTTCGCCGGTTGCAGGACCTTCACGCGAGCATCGAGCGATGAAAGTACCCATGACACTGGAAGGATCGGAGCGGCTCCGCGAAGAACTGACCCACCTGAAGTCGGTGTTGCGGCCGCAGATCATCAAAGCCATCGCCACGGCGCGCGAACACGGCGATCTGAAGGAAAACGCCGAGTATCACGCGGCAAAGGAGCAGCAGAGCTTCGCCGAAGGTCGCATCAAAGAGATCGAAGGCAAGCTCTCGGACGCGCAGATCATCGACGTCACGAAGATCAAACACACCGGCAAGGTCGTGTTCGGGTCGACCGTAACGCTGGTCGAAGGCGAGAGCGGCGCGGAAAAACGCTACAAGATCGTCGGTGAAGACGAAGCCGACCTGAAGCAGAACAAAATCTCTGTGATGTCGCCGATAGCCCGCGCGCTGGTCGGAAAGTCGGAAGGCGACACCGTGGTGGTGAATGCGCCGAACGGGTCGATCGAGTACGAGATCGACAAGGTGGAGCACCTCTGACGGCGCGGATTCGGTTAGGAGAATCTCGCTACGTTCGAAAGCCGCGGATCTGCATTGGGATTCGGCGCGGTACAAAACCCAGACCTTGCCGATGACCTGTACAATTTCAGAGCCTGATTGCGCAGCGAGCATTTCGCCGAGTTCTCGGCGCGCTTCACGATCCATCACGTTGACCTTGGCCTTGATGATCTCGTGATCGGTGCAGCGCTCGTCTCGTTTCGTCGAGCAACCCATCCGTGACGCCTTTTTCCGCTACGGTCACGACAGGTTGTAGATGGTGGGCCACCTGACGCAGGCGGCGCTTTTCCTTGGACGTCAGCATCGGCGCAGTATATTGACCGCGATATGGCTAAGCGAACGAAATCCAGCCAGCTCTGGCTCGAACGGCAACGCCGCGATCCGTATGTGAAGAAGGCTGCGGCGGGCGGCCTCGGCTCGCGTGCACACTTCAAACTGGTGCAGCTCGACGAACGCTTTTCGTTGTTGCGTCCGCACATGTCGGTGCTCGAACTCGGTTCGGCGCCAGGCGGCTGGACCCGATATCTCGCCGGACGTGTACACGAAGGTCTGATCATCGCCGTGCGACTATCGGGAGATGCCGGTTCCGCGCGGCGTCAATTTTCTTTGCCTCGATATCTACTCGGATCAGTTCGAAGCGACGGTCGACGACGCACTTGGCGGCCAGAAGTTCGACCTTGTTTTGTCGGACATGTCCCCCAACATCAGTGGGGTGAAAGCTTCCGACCAGGCCGCCGCGATGGATCTGATCGACCTCGCCACGGCGGCGGCGATGCGATGGTTGAAACCCTCGGGCGCACTCGTGGTCAAGATGTTTCAGGGCGAGGGCACCGACGCGTGGATCAAAGAGATGCGACGGTGCTTCGCAAAAGTGACGCTGGCCAAGCCTGCTGCGTCGCGCTCCGAATCGAGAGAGGTTTATGGGATTGCGACGGGATTCACGGGTGCCTCGACGCAGGACTACCCTCTCGGTGGCCGGTCCCCGTGATGTGTAGTAAGCTCCAACTCAACCCGCCTATGTACTCGTGAGGATAACCCATTGAACGATATGGGGAAAAATTTACTTCTGTGGTTGATCATCGCAGCGGTGCTGCTGACGGTGTTCAACAACTTCAGCGTGCGTCCGCAGCCTGAAGAGATCACGTACTCGAGCTTCATCTCCGAAGTCCAGCAGGATCAGGTGCATGAAGTCGCCATCAACGGTCTCGTGATCATCGGCAAGCGCAAGTCCGGCGAAGAGTTCAAGGTCGTTCGCCCGCCGATCGACGATCCGAAGTTGATGGACGAGTTGATCAACCACAACGTCAGCGTCATCGGTCAGGCGCCGGAGCAGCAGAGCATCTGGGCGCAGCTGCTGATCGCCAGCTTCCCGATCCTCATCATCATCGCCGTGTTCATGCTGTTCATGCGTCAGATGCAGGGCGGCGCGGGTGGCCGCGGCGGACCGATGGCGTTCGGCAAGAGCAAGGCACGGCTGCTGTCCGAGGATCAGATCAAGACCACGTTCGCCGACGTTGCCGGTGTCGACGAAGCGAAAGAAGACGTGCAGGAACTCGTCGACTTTCTGCGCGACCCGGGCAAGTTCCAGAAACTCGGCGGGCGGATTCCGCGCGGCATTCTGATGGTCGGTCCGCCGGGTACCGGTAAGACGCTGCTCGCGAAAGCGATCGCCGGCGAAGCAAAAGTACCGTTCTTCACCATTTCCGGTTCCGACTTCGTCGAGATGTTCGTCGGCGTCGGTGCGTCGCGCGTGCGCGACATGTTCGAGCAGGCGAAGAAGCAATCGCCGTGCATCATCTTCATCGACGAGATCGACGCAGTCGGTCGGCACCGCGGCGCGGGTCTGGGCGGCGGTCACGACGAACGCGAACAAACGCTGAACCAGCTGCTGGTCGAGATGGACGGCTTCGAGCCGAACGACGGCATCATCGTGATTGCGGCGACGAACCGGCCCGACGTGCTCGATCCGGCTCTGTTGCGTCCGGGCCGTTTCGACCGTCAGGTGGTCGTGGGTCTGCCGGATATCCGCGGTCGCGAGCAGATTCTGAAAGTGCACATGCGCAAAGTGCCGCTGGCCGACAACGTCGACGCGAGTGTTATCGCGCGCGGTACGCCGGGATTCTCCGGTGCGGATCTTGCCAACCTGGTGAACGAAGCTGCGTTGTTTGCTGCGCGCGCAACGAAAACGACTTGTCGAAATGGACGAGTTCGACAAGGCAAAAGACAAAATCATGATGGGCGCCGAGCGCAAATCGATGGTCATGTCCGAGAAGGAAAAACGCACGACGGCGTACCACGAGGCGGGCCACACGATCGTCGGCCGCAGCGTGCCGGAACACGACCCGGTCTACAAAGTCTCGATCATTCCGCGCGGTCGCGCGTTGGGCGTGACGATGTTCCTGCCGGAGGAAGATCGCTACAGCCACAGCCGCCAGTTCATTCTGTCGAAGATCAGTTCGTTCTTCGGCGGACGCATCGCCGAGGAAATGGTGCTTGGTCGCGATGGCATCACCACCGGTGCGTCTAACGACATCGAACAGGCGACGCGGCTGGCCCGCAACATGGTGACCAAGTGGGGTCTGTCGGAAAAACTCGGCCCGTTGAAATACGACGAAGACGATGCCGAAGTGTTCCTCGGCATGTCGGCCGGTACGAAGACGAAAGCGATTTCGGCAGACACCGCGCGTCTGATCGACGAGGAAGTACGTCGCATCATCGACCAGTGCTACAACCAGGCCGAGAACATCCTGAAAACGAACGAAGACAAGCTGCACACGATGGCCGACGCGCTGATGGAGTACGAAACGCTGAGCTCCGATCAGATCGACGACATCATGGCGGGTGCGAAGCCGAGGGCGCCGGGCGACGGTGGTCCTGCCAATCGCGCGAAAGGCGAACGCCCGTCGTCCAGCCCGGGTGCGCGCAACATCGGTGGTCCTGCCGAAGAGCACTGACGCCTGCGTTCAGGGGCGTAGATGGTCTCGCCCGTTTCCACACTCCAGTGTCGCGACCGGCAATTGCCGTCTCGCGACGCCGTGCGTGATGGGAATCCTCAATATCACGCCCGACTCCTTCTCTGACGGTGCACGGTTCATCCGCAACGGTTCGGCCGACGTGGAGGCCGCCGTTCGCCGCTGCCGTTGCGCATGCTGGAAGACGGTGCTGCACTGATTGATGTCGGTGGTGAGTCGACGCGCCCGGGCGCGACGCCCGTAGAAGAGACGGAGGAGTTACGCCGTGTGATACCGATCGTGGAGCGGCTCGTATCGATCGGTACTATGGTTTCCGTGGATACCAGCAAGGCCGCGGTGGTGCGCGCGGCGATCGAGGCGGGCGCGCACCTGATCAACGACGTGCGCGCGCTGACCGACCCGGGCGCACTTCGAGCGGTAGCGGATTCCAACGTGGCGATATGTCTCATGCACATGCGCGGAGAACCGCCCACGATGCAGATCGCGCCTCGCTATGAGAATGTTCTAGAGGAAGTGAGGGCTTACCTTACTGAGCGGGTGACGCAGTGTCGCGATGCCGGAATCGGCCGTGAACGGATCGCCATCGACCCGGGCTTCGGGTTCGGCAAGACGCTCGAGCACAACCTCACGTTGTTGCGTCGGCTGAACGAACTGAACGACTGGGATGCCCGGTGCTGGTCGGACTGTCGCGCAAAGGGATGATCGGTACGATCACCGGGCGGGCATCGGCCGCGCGCACTAGCGGGTAGTCTCGCGGCAGCGGTGTGGCGGTACAGAACGGCGCGAAGATCGTTCGCACGCACGATGTCGCGGCTACGGTGGATGCACTGAAAATCGGAGTCGCCGGATAGCATGGAGGACCTGAATGACCAGGAAATACTTCGGCACCGATGGTATTCGGGGCCGGGTCGGGCAGCATCCGATCACACCGGAATTCTGTCTGCGGCTGGGCTGGGCGGTCGGGAAAGTCTTCGCTCGTGGCGGTAGCGCCACTGTCCTGATCGGCAAGGACACGCGGATTTCCGGTTATATGTTCGAGTCGGTGCTGAAGCCGGGTCTCGTCCGCCGGCTTCGATGTCCGCCTGCTCGGCCCGATGCCGACCCCGGCGGTCGCCTATCTGACCCATACGCTGCGCGCGGATGCGGGCATCGTCATCAGTGCCTCGCACAACCCGTATCTAGGACAACGGCATCAAGTTCTTCGACCGCAACGGCGACAAGTTGCCGGACGACATGGAACTCGAGATCGAGGCTCAACTCGAGGGGGACAGGTCTGTGTCGACTCGGACCGGTTGGGGAAAGCCAAGCGGATCAATGACGCGCGGGCCGCTACATCGAATTCTGCAAGGCTTCGGTGACCGGGGATTCAGCCTGCGCGGCTTCAAAATCGTCCTCGACTGCGCCAACGGCGCGACGTATCACGTGGCGCCCGGCGTATTCGAGGAACTGGGCGCCGAGGTCAGCGTGATCGGCAACGGAACCCGAACGGCACTGAACATCAATGCCGCTTGCGGTTCGACCCATCCCGAGCAGCTGCGCGGCGGGTGGTGGACGAGGGCGCGGACGCGGGATTGCGTTCGACGGCGACGGCGACCGCTACTGATGGTCGATCCAAAGGTGTGTTGATCGACGGCGACGAGATGCTGTTCCTCATCGCGCGCGCATCGCGCCGAGCCAGGTCGGCTGCCGGGCGGCGTCGTCGGCACGTTGATGAGCAACTTCGGACATGGAGCAGGCGCTGGCCGACCGCGATTCCGTTTGCGGGAACGAGGGTCGGCGACCGCTACATCCTCGAAGAGCTCAAGAATCGGGGCTGGCAAGCTGGGCGGAGAAGGCGTCCGGCCATATCCTCTGTCTGGATCTGAGCACGACCGGCGACGGAATCGTGTCGGCCCTGCAGGCGTGGTCCCGATGATGGTCGCGAGCAAAACGCTGGCAGAGCTTCGAACGCGGGATGGACGAAGTATCCCCAGTCGATCGATCAATGTCAGCGAGTAAGGAGCCGGGACGGGTCGTCGCATTGACGCGCGTGAAACATGCCGTCAGCGAAACGGAAGCTGCGTTGGCAGGAACTGGCCGTGTGCTGTTCCGTCCGTCGGGAACCGAGCCGCTGATGCGCGTCATGGTGGAAGGCCAGGACTCGAAGCAGGTGCTGCGGCTTGCCGATGAGCTGGCGGCCGTGGTGCGGGCCGAAGCCAACGGCGTCTGATCGCGGCAGGGTCACGCCGGCCCTGATTTACGCCGGCCGTAGCGGCGTTGTGCCGGCGAACCCCGTTGTTTACCATTGCCGGCCATTTTTGGCCCGCCGGCAGCGTTGCGAGGTCCGAGCGAAGTGCGTAAGTCGTGTGGTTGCGGGCAATTGGAAGATGCACGGCGCGACGGCGACGATCGAACGACTGCTCGATGCGATGGTTCGGCTGAAGACTCCGCAAGTCGACGTGCTGCTGTTCCCCCCGATCGCGTATCTGTCGGCGGTAATTGAGCGAGTAAAGGGTAGTGAGCTGGCGGTTGGCGCGCAGAACATTCACGCGGAATCGCAGGAGCATTCACCGGCGAAGTTGCGGCGGAGATGGTGAAGGATCTCGGCGCGACGCATGTGTTGGTCGGACACTCGGAGCGACGTCGCTGGTTCGGCGAAACGGACGCGCATCGTTGCGCAAAAGTTCTCGGCCGCATTGCGGCAGGACTCGTGCCGATTCTGTGCGTCGGCGAGAACCTCGGAGCAGCGCGACGAAGGGCGCGCCGAGACAGGTGGTGATGACGCCAACTCGACGCGGTTGTTGCGGCGGTTGGAGTAACGGCGTTGCAACGCGCGATGGTTGCATACGAGCCGGTGTGGGCGATCGGAACCGGCCGTAGCGCAACGCCCGCGGATGCGCAGTCGATGCACAGCGCAATCCGTGCGCGGATTCGCACACTCGACGCGAAGGTGGCGGATGGACTGCGCGTTCTTTACGGCGGCAGCATCACGGCGGCGAATGCAGCGGCGCTGTTTGCCGGTTCGGATGTGGATGGTGGTTTGGTCGGTGGCGCTTCGCTGAACGCGGAGCAATTCGAGAACATTTGCAGGGCGGCATAGCGTATGAACACGCTGGAAACGATTATTCTGATTCTGCTGGTGCTGAACGCGATCGCGTTGTGCGCGTTGGTATTGCTGCAGCAGGGCAAAGGCGCCGACATCGGCGCGGCATTCGGTAGCGGTGCGGCAAGCGCAGTGTTTGGCGGTGCCGGATCGGCTTCGTTCCTTGCCAAACTCACGGCGTGGCTCGCGATCGGGTTCTTCCTGCTGTCATTCGGGCTCGCGTTCAGCGCGAAAGAACGCGCTGCGTCCTTGAAGGATCTCGGCATTCCGACTGGATACCGAACCGGCCGCTCCGGTGCAGACGACCGCGCCCGAACTCAACTGCGCAACCGGACGCGACGCAACAGAACACGGCACCGGATGACGAAGTTGACTGCACCCGGACAAACCTGTAGATTCCGACGTTCCCGGTGCCTGACCGGGATCCGCTTTTACTCAGCCGAAGTGGTGAAATTGGTATACACGCTACCTTGAGGTGGTAGTGGGCGAAAGCTCGTGGAGGTTCGAGTCCTCTCTTCGGCACCAATATAGATAGGGTCAGCAAACGGGTTGACCCGATATACCCTCCTCCCTATAATCCACGCCCTCCTGATGCGGGGTGGAGCAGTCTGGTAGCTCGTCGGGCTCATAACCCGAAGGTCGTGGGTTCAAATCCTGCCCCCGCTACCAATATGTTAGGAGCCCCTTTTTAGGGGCTTTTTTGCAGGTCTGGAAGGCTCGGTCCTTCCCCTTCAATGGGCGTCGCCCATTTTTTATTTGTGGAGTCCGCACGGACGCGGCGCCGGAATCGGATACAGATGATTGGTGGATGAGCAAGAAGGAACAAGAGCTCGAGACGCTGTTCACGCCCGCGGTGGCAGCGTTGGGCCTGCGCGTCTGGGGCGTCGAATATCTGGGTCAGGGCAAGCACTCGATGTTGCGGATCTACATCGATCGCGACGAGGGCGTGACGATCGACGATTGCGAAGCCGTGTCGAAGCAGGTGAGCGAGTTGCTCGACGTGGAAGAAGTGATGACGTCCAGGCTACACGCTCGAAGTGTCGTCGCCGGGCATGGATCGTGTTCTGTTCAAGCCGGAACAGTACCCGAGAGCATCGGCGAAACGGTCGATGTGCGGCTGAACTTTCCGTTCGAGGGGCGCCGACGAGTGATCGGTGCGTTGACGGGACTCGAGAACGACGAAATGGTCAGTTCAGGTCGAGGATCCGAGTATCGATTCCGCTGAAAACATTCAGCGCGCGCGGATCGTGCCGCGATGTTGAATAGGTCGAGAGCATGAGTAAAGAAGTACTGATGGTCGTGGAGTCCGTCTCGTTGGAGAAGGGCGTACCTAAGGAAGTCATCATCGACGCGCTCGAAGCACGCGCTCGCGATGGCGACGAAGAACGAAATACGGCGAAAACGCCGAATTCCGCGTCTCCATCAATCGCGACACCGGTGACGTACTCGACGTTCCGCACGTGGAAGGTCGTCAATCCGGATGAGTTGCCGGAAGAAGAGGAACCGAATCCGGCCGCACAGCTAACGCTCGAAGAGGCGCGCGCGAAAGATCCGAATCTGAATCTCGGCGATACGTATGAAATTCCGGTGGATTCCGTGGAATTCGGCCGGATCGCCGCACAAACGGCGAAGCAGGTAATCGTCCAGAAAGTGCGTGAAGCAGAGCGCGCCCAGGTCGTAGAGGCTTATCAGCCGCGCGTCGGCGAACTCGTCAGCGGCACGGTGAAGAAGGTCAGGCGCGAGTCGATCATCGTCGATCTCGGCAACAATGCCGAAGCGCTGCTCGGTCGTGAAACCTGATTCCCCGCGAGACGTTCCGCGTCAGCGACCGATTGCGTGCGCTGCTGGTCGAAGTGCGCCCCGACACGCGCGGCCCTCAACTGATCCTGACTCGCACCTGCCGAAAATGTTGGTGGAGCTGTTCAAGATCGAAGTTCCGGAGATCGCCGAGTACATCATCGAGATCCGCGGCGCCGCGCGTGACCCGGGTTCCCGGGCGAAGATTGCAGTGAGGACAAACGATGGCCGCATCGATCCTGTGGGCGCGTGCGTCGGCATGCGCGGTTCGCGCGTGCAGGCAGTGTCGGGCGAACTCGCCGGCGAGCGCATCGACATCGTGCTCGTGGGACGACAACCCGGCGCAGCTCGTAATCAACGCGATGGCTCCCGCTGAAGTTGCTTCGATCGTCATGGACGAAGACGCCCATGCCATGGAGATCGCGGTGGCCGAGGACAATCTCGCACAGGCGATCGGCCGCGGCGGCCAGAACGTCCGGCTCGCGAGCGAGCTCACCGGCTGGACGTTGAACATCATGACGGCAAGAGGAAGCCGAAGCAGCAGACAGGAAGCAGTCGCATCATGACCGATTTCATGGACGCGCTCAGCATCGACGAAGACGTGGCCGGCGTGTTGGTGGAGGAAGGATTCACGACGCTCGAAGAGATCGCCTATGTGCCGATGGAAGAGATGACGGCGATCGAAGGGTTCGACGAGGAGATCGTGCAGGAACTGCGCAACCGGGCGAAGGATGCGCTGCTCACCAAGGCGATCGCCAGCCGAAGAGCGGCTCGGCGACGTCAGAAGCCCGCTGAAGATCTGTTCGACATGGAAGGCATGGATCGCCGGCTCGCGTTCTTGCTGGCGAGCCACAACATCGTGACCATGGAAGATCTCGCCGAACAGGCGGTGGCCGACTCATGGACATCGACGACGGATCGGGCGAGGAAAAGGCCGCGCAGCTGATCATGACCGCGCGCGCGCCTTGGTTCGAGGACGCCGAAGCGAACTAGGATAGGCGGCGGTAGAAGCAGGGAGGGACGACATGGCGGATGTCACAGTTAGAGAACTGGCGGAATCGGTCGGCGCCCCCGTGGACCGCCTGCTCAAGCAGATGCAGGAAGCGGGTCTGCCCCACGAGGCCGGACAAGGACGCCGTGTCCGAAGAAGCAGAAGCAGGCACTGCTCGACTATCCTGAAGCGGGCCACGGCGAAGCGGAAGGCGGGCCGCGGAAAATCACGCTCAATCGCAAGACGACCGGCACTTTGAAGGCAGGGCAGGGCCGTAAGGGTCGCAACGTGACGGTCGAAGTGCGCGAAGAGCCGCACGTACGTCAAGCGTCCCGATGCGCCCACCGATCACACTAAGGGGCCGGTCGCGGAAGCGGGCTGCCCAAGCGAAGCCGGCCGGTCAAGTCCAGTCGGAAGTAGAAGCCGAGCGTATCCGCCGCGAAGACACCGCGCGTAAAGCAGCTGAAGAAGAAACGCGTCGAATCGAAGCGGAGAAAAAGGCCGAAGACGAACGCCGTCGTGCCGAGATAGAACGGAAGAAGGAAGAGGCGCAGCAAGCGGCAAAGGCACCGCCAAAGGTCGAAGAGACCGACAAGGCGCGCCTCGAGCGCGAAGCGGCGGAAGCCGTCGCTCAGGCGCAAGCCACTGAACAGAAGGCCGGCTCGCCGAAGCGCGCCGCCAAAGACCGTGGCCGCGACAAGGGCGCTCGCGGAGCCGTTACGGCGGCAGACGACGAATTCGGCTGCCGGCAAACAGCGTCGGCGTCGTGAAATCACGCTGAAGCCGCGATTTGCGTCGTCCGAAACGCAAAGTCGACAAGCAAGGCGGCGGGTTCGAGCGCCCCACCGAATTCATGAGGCGCGAAGTGCAGGTGCCCGAAGTCGATCACCGTGGGTGATCTCGCGCAGCGCATGTCGGTCAAGGCCGGTGCAGTCATCAAGACGCTGATGGGCATGGGCGTCATGGCGACCATCAACTAGCCGGCTCGATCAGGACACCGCGATCCTGGTGGTCGAGGAAATGGGCCACGTCGCGAAGACCGTTCGCGGCTGATGCGATCGAACACGCGCTCGAACAATCGCTGAACATCGAAGGCGACGCGCGTACCGCGACCGCCGGTCGTAACGGTCATGGGTCACGTCGACCACGGCAAAACGTCGCTGCTCGACTACATCCGCAAGACGCGCGTTGCCAGCGGCGAAGCCGGCGGCATCACGCAGCACATCGGTGCGTACACGTCGATGATTCCGCAGGGCAGGATCACGTTCCTCGATACGCCCGGTCACGCTGCGTTCACCGCGATGCGTGCGCGCGGCGCGCAGGCGACCGACATCGTGGTTCTCGTTGTTGCGGCGGACGACGGCGTAATGCCGCAAACGGAGGAGGCGATGCAGCACGCGAAAGCGGCTGGCACGCCGATCATCGTTGGCGATGAACAAGATGGACAAGGCCGGCGCTGATCCGGAGCGCGTGAAGAACGAACTGCGTCGAAGGGCGTCACTCCCGGACGAACTGGGGCGG
The DNA here is from genome assembly GCA_963822125.1 of uncultured Gammaproteobacteria bacterium. Taxonomy (GTDB): domain Bacteria; phylum Pseudomonadota; class Gammaproteobacteria; order Pseudomonadales; family Azotimanducaceae; genus DATJGR01. Next base: position 491,292 of record CAWGGQ010000024.1, read on the forward strand.
CGACACGCAGTTCGTCAACGTGTCGGCGTTGACTGGCCAGGGCGTCGAAGAACTGCTGGACGCGATCATTCTGCAGGCGGAAGTAATGGAGTTGCCGGCGGTGCCCGACGGTCCGGGCCGCGGCGTCGTGATCGAATCGCGGCTCGATCGCGGTCGCGGTCCGGTCGCGACCGTGCTGGTGCAGAACGGCACGCTGCGCCAGGGCGCCGTGCTGATCGCCGGGTGAGTTCATCGGCCGGGTTCGGGCGATGGTGACGAGCCGCGGCGAACAGGTGAAGGAAGCCGGCCCGTCGATGCCGGTCGAAGTGCTCGGGCCTCGCCGGAACGCCGGATGCGGGTGACCGTTCTCCGTTGCGAGCGACGAACGCAAGGCACGCGAACTGGCCGACTTCCGTCAGAACAAGAGCCGGAGCAACGTCAGGCTCGCGCATCAGGCGACGAAGCTCGAGAACATGTTCGCCGCGATGCAGGAAGGCGAGAAGTCGATACTCAACGTCGTGCTCAAGACCGACGTGCGCGGTTCGCTCGAAGCGATCACGCATGCGCTCAACGAAATCAGCACCAGCGAAGTGAAGGCGTTGGTCATCGGCTGCGGGCGTCGGCGGCATCACCGAAACGGACGCGATCCTGGCGTTGACGTCGCGCGCGGCGATCTTCGGCTTCAACGTGCGGGCCGATCCGGCGGCGAAGAAGGTCATCGAGCGCGAGAGGCGTCGACATTCGCTACTACAGCGTCATCTACGAACTGCTCGACGACATGAAGAAGGTGCTGTCGGGCATGCTCTGGCCCGGAGATCCGCGAGGAAGATCCTCGGTCGTTGCCGAAGTGCGCGACGTGTTCCGTTCGCCGCGTTACGGCCAGGTGGCCGGCTGCATGGTCGTCGAGGGCACGGTCTTCAGTAACAAGCCGATCCGCGTGCTGCGCGACAACGTGGTCATCTACGAGGGCGAACTCGAGTCGCTGCGCCGATTCAAGGACGACGTCAGCGAAGTCCGCGCGGGGCATCGAGTGCGGTATCGGCGTGCGCAACTACAACGACGTTCGAGTCGGGTGACAAGATCGAAGTCTTCGATACGAAAGAGATCGCGCGGGCGCTTTGACGCTCCGACAGACGTCGATGAAGGAATCCGGCCGTGGCCCCCGAGTTGCCGATTCATCTGCGAGAGCGGCTGGCGACATCATTCTGCGCGGAGATGCGCGATCCGCGGGTCGGCATGGTCAGCGTGAACGAGGTCCGGGTCAGCCGCGACTCGCGTACGCGGACGTCTTCGTGTCGTCGCTCGGGCGACGATTCGCGAAGCCGCGAGCAAGGAACTCATCGACGTGCTGAACCATGCGGCCGGGTTCTTCCGCTCGGAGCTCGCGCGCGACAACACGATGCGCACCACTCCGAAGCTGCGCTTCCACTACGACGACTGATCGTAGAGCGGGCGCGAAACTCGAGACCTGATCGAGCGGGCGGTCGGTCCGAGGCGGAGCGAGCGCCATTCGCAGAGTCGCGCGGCGGATCGGCGGATCGTGCGACTGAAGACGCGCATGACAACGCGGGCGCGGACGTGATCAGCGGCATGCTCGTGCTGGATAAGCCGCAGCGGCATGACGTCCAACGACGCGTTGCAGCGGGTCGAAACGGCTCTGTACCGGCGCAAAAGGTGGGCCACACCGGCAGCCTCGATCCGCTCGCGACCGGCGTGCTGCCGTTCTGTTTCGGCGAGGCGACGAAGTTCTCGCAGTTCCTGCTCGATTCGGACAAGAAGTACTGGGCGCGCGATCAGGCTCGGCGTTACGACCGACACCGGCGACGCCGACGGTCAGGTGCTCGAGACCCGCCGGTCGGTCGGCTGTGGACGCGGCGGCGCATCGAGGAGGTGCTCGCGCGCTTTCGCGGCGAGATCGAGCAGGTGCCGTCGATGTTCTCGGCGATCAAGCATCAGGGTCAGCCGCTGTACAAGCTGGCGCGGCGCGGCATCGAGGTGGAGCGCAAGCGCGTCGCATCACGATCTACAGTAACGAGCTCGTAGCGTTCGAGGGCGACGAGTTCGAGCTCGAGATCCACTGCAGCAAAGGCACCTATATACGCACCATCGCCGAGGATATCGGCGCGGCGCTCGGGATGCGGGGCACACGTGTGCGCCTGCGGCCGCCGGCGGCCGGGCCCGTACGGCGAGGCGGAAATGGTGACGCTTCGCCGAACTCGAGCGGGTTCGCGACGAAGGTCGGGTTCGAAGCACTGGATGCGCTGCTGCTGCCCGTAGAGACGTGCAGTGCGTGACTGGCCGGAGTGTCGCTCAACGACGCGACGGCGTACTATATCCGCCAGGGTCAGCCGGTCATCGTGCCGCACGCGCCGACATCCGGCCGCGTGCAGCTCGTCGAGCAGTCCACAGACAGCTCGAAGCAGATGTTCATTGGGGTGGGCGAAATACTGGACGACGGGCGCGTTGCGCCGCGGCGGCTGGTGGTTGCCCACTGAGATTGGGGTCCGACTGCAGATATGCGTGGTTTGCCCCGGACAGGTTGCGGAGAGAACTCCGCGTTAATTCACAAGGCATATTCGGAGAACGTTGGAAATGGCACTGAGTGCGCAAGAAAAAGCGAAAGTCGTCAGAAGAGTATCAATCGCAGCAGGCGACACCGGGTCCCCCGAAGTCCAGGTCGCGCTCCTCACGGCGAACATCAACTCGCTGCAGGAGCATTTCCGTTCCATCAAGAAGGATCACCATTCGCGGCGCGGCTTGATCCGCATGGTGAATCAGCGGCGCAAGTTGTTGGACTACCTTCGGGAGAAGGATTCCGCCCGCTATGCAACCCTGATCGAACGGCTGGGTCTGCGACGATAACCCGGTGCAATAGGAGGAAATAAACTTGAGTCGTGTAACAAAGGAATTCCAGTACGGCGATCACCGGGTGATCCTGGAAACCGGGCGTATTGCCCGTCAAGCCACCGGTGCGGTGCTCGTTTCGATGGGCGAAACCGTCGTGCTGTGCACCGTGGTCGGATTGAAAACCACCCGTCCCGGTATCGACTTCTTTCCGTTGACGGTGAATTACCAGGAAAAAACCTATGCCGCGGGCAAAATCCCGGGCGGTTTCTTCCGTCGTGAAGGTCGTCCGTCGGAGAAAGAAACGCTGACGTCGCCGCCTGATCGACCGACCGATTCGTCCACTGTTCCCCAAAGGGTTCAAGAACGAGGTCGAGGTCATCTGCACGGTGATGTCGGCGGACAAAGACATGGATCCGGACATCGCATCGCTGATCGGTACATCGGCGGCGCTCGCCAGTATCGGGTATGCCGTTCAACGGACCGATCGCCGCCGCGCGGGTCGGTTACAAAGACGGCCAGTATCTGCTGAACCCCGGCTACGCGCCTTGAAGGAATCGCGACTGAGCATGGTGGTCGCGGGAACCGCGTCGGCGGTGCTGATGGTCGAGTCGGAAGCGCAAGAGCTGACCGAAGACCAGATGCTCGGTGGCGTGCTGTTCGGCCACGACGCGATGCAGGTCGCGATCAAGGCGATCAAGGATCTCGCTGCCGAGGCCGGCAAGCCGCGTTGGGAAGTTCCGGTCGTTGCGCAGAACGAGGCGCTGGCCACGGCGGTCGGCGAGCTGGTGAAAGCCGATCTCGGTGCAGCCTACCGGACTACCGACAAACAGGAGCGCCAGACGAAGGTCGGCGCGCTGCGAGCCACGCGATAGAGAAGCTCGCGGGCGGCGACGCGCCGCAATTCAGCGCGGGGGAAGTCGACGGCGTCGTTCGGCAAGCTCGAGAAACAGATCGTCCGCCAGCGCGTGCTGAACGGCGAGCCGCGGATCGACGGACGCGACCTGCGCAAGGTTCGTCCGATCTCGATCGAGGTCGGCATTCCTGCCGAAGGCGCATGGTTCGGCGCTGTTCACCCGCGGCGAAACACAGGCGATCGTCGTTGCGACGCTCGGCACGCTGCGCGACGCGGCGATCATCGATGCGCTCGAAGGCACGTACAAAGACGGCTTCATGCTGCACTACAACTTCCCGCCGTATTCGACCGGTGAAGCCGGCATGCGCGGCGGCCCGAAGCGCCGCGAGATCGGTCACGGCCGGCTGGCGCGGCGCGGTGTCGCAGGCGGTGTTGCCGCCGCCGAAGACGTTTCCGTACACGTTGCGGGTCGTTTCCGAGATCACCGAATCGAACGGTTCGAGCTCGATGGCGACGCGTCTGCGGCGCATCGCTGTCGCTGATGGATGCCGGCGTGCCGCTCAAGGCGCCGGTTGCCGGGGTCGCGATGGGGCTCGTGAAGGAAGGCAACCGCTACGCGGTGCTGACCGACATTCTCGGTGACGAAGATCACCTCGGCGACATGGACTTCAAAGTGGCCGGCACCAGCAATGGCGTCACCGCGCTGCAGATGGACATCAAGATCGAAGGCGTCACCGAAGAGATCATGGAAGCCGCGCTCGAACAGGCGCCGAGGCGCGCCTGCACATTCTCGGCGAGATGGACAAGGTGCTGTCGCAAGTCGCGCGCCATCGATCTCGACGAACGCGCCGCAGATGATGGTGCTCAAGGTCAATCCGGAGAAGATCCGCGACATCATCGGCAAGGGCGGTGCAACGATCCGTTCGAATCGTCGAGCAGACCGGCGCGCAGATCGACATCGACGACGACGGCAGCGTGCGAATCTACGCGGCCGATGCGGAGGCGAAGGACGCCGCGGTCGGCGCGCGTTATGGGGATCACCGCGGATGCCGAAATCGGCAAGGTGTACCACGGTCGGGTGGAGCGCATCGTCGATTTCGGCGCGTTCATCAACATCCTGCCGGGCAAAGACGGTCTGGTGCACATCTCGCAAATCGCCGATGAGCGAGTCGAGAAGGTGACCGACTATCTGAAGGAAGGTCAGGAAGTGGACGTCGTGGTTCTCGACGTAGACCAGCGCGGCCGCGTCAAACTCAGCATGAAGGAAGTGCCGAAGCAGGCAGGCGCTGCCGGCTAGCCGGTCTCTTTCAGACCAATCGACCGCCGTGCCCGAAGGGGTCCGGCGGTTTTTTTTCGCCGGCCGCTTCTTGTCAAAATCGCGCGCGATTGAGCGTCATTGTCACGGCGGCGCATAGTGCCCGCCATTCACGACGGAGATCGCGTCATGCAATACCTGCTGCTGATCCATTCGGATGATTCCGGCTTCTTCGCGCTGAAGCCGGCCGAGCAACAATTGGCCATTGGCGCCTACATGGCATACACGGAGGCGCTGAGGAAAGCCGGTGCATTGGTCGGTTCGAACCGGCTGATGCCGAGTACGGATGCGGCGATCGTGCGCGTGGCGAACGGTAAGTCGCAGGTGCTGGACGGCCCCTTTACCGATACGAAGGAGCAACTCGGCGGCTACTACCTCATCGAAGCACCCGATCTCGATGCGGCGATCGCGTGGGCGGCGCGGTGCCCCGGCGCGGGCCATGGTGCAGTCGAAGTGCGTCCGGTCAGAACGAGCTGAGTAAGGCGTGACCTTGCCCGAGGATGATGCTCGAGCGCGAGAGACTGCGGACGCCGTCGTGCGTCGCAGTTACGGCAAGCTGGTTGCCCTCCTCGCGATCCGAACACGCGACGTAGCGGGTGCCGAAGACGCGTTGTCCGAGGCCTTTGCATCGGCGTTGGCGGATTGGCCCGTGAAAGGTTGTCCGGCGAATCCGGAGGCGTGGCTGTTGACGGTCGCGAGGCGCAAGTTGATCGACGTCGCGCGCCGTCGTCGCAGCGGAGAGAAGGCGGCGGCCGAGTTGCAGTTACTTTCCGACGAACTGGAGACCAACGATTTCCTCGAGGCGCCGTTCCCTGATCAACGCCTTGCGCTGATCTTCGCGTGCGCCCATCCGGAGATCGACGCGACCATTCACGCGCCGTTGATCCTGCAGGTGGTGCTTGGTCTCGATGCGGCGACGATCGCGTCTGCATTTCTGATGTCGCCGGCTGCAATGGGGCAACGATTGGTGCGGGCAAAGCACAAGATCAGGCAAGCAGAGATTCCGTTTCGAATCCCCCGTCGCGACGAATTGCCGGAACGCCTCGAAGCGGTACTGGATGCAGTGTATGCGGCGTTTGCGGAGGGATGGAGCGACCCTGTTGGAACCGATGTCGCACGCCGTGAACTGGCCGACGAAGCGATCTTTCTATGTCGAGTCATCGACGATCTGTTGCCGAACGAACCGGATGTGCTCGGACTGCTTGCATTGATGCTGCATGCCGAAGCGCGTCGCGCGGCGCGCCGGAACACCGCTGGAGATTACGTGCCGCTCGCCGATCAGGATCCGGCGTTGTGGGACGCGCGCATGATCGATGAAGCGGAGTCGCTGCTCTTGCGGGCAAGCACGCACAACAGGATCGGCAGATATCAGATCGAAGGCGCGCTGCAGTCGGCGCACGTATATCGACGTCGTAGTGGCAAAGCGAACTGGCGCGAGGTGGTCGAACTCTACGATGCGCTGCTGGTGCTGTCGCGATCGCCCGTGGTCGAGATCAACCGCGCGCTTGCGCTGTCGCAAGTGCAGGGGCCGAATGCGGCGCTTGCAGCGTTGGACGCGGCAGCGTCCGATCGTCGGCTCGTCGAATATCAACCGTATTGGGCTGCGCGCGCCGAGCTATTGGCGAACGTCGGCGCCCGTGCCGATGCGCAACATGCGTACGACATCGCAATCGGCTTGGAGCGGGATGCTGCGGTCCGGCGATTTCTTCAACGGCGCCGGGCCGAGCTGTCTATTCTTCTGCCGATTCTTGACGAGGTCGTCGACAACGGCGGGATCCGCCAGCGTCGTCGTATCGCCGAGATTCTCGAGTTCGTTCGCGGCGATCTTGCGCAGAATGCGCCGCATGATTTTGCCGGAACGTGTCTTCGGTAAGCCCGGCGCCCATTGAATGACGTCCGGTTTCGCAATCGCACCGATTTCCTTGCGCACGAGATCCGATAGTTCTTGCTTCAGCTCATCGCTCGGTTTGGCGCTGCTCATCAACGTGACGTATGCGTAGATGCCTTCGCCTTTGATCGAATGCGGAAATCCGACGACCGCTGCTTCGGCAACGGCGCTATGCAGAACCAGCGCGCTCTCGACTTCGGCCGTTCCCATGCGATGCCCCGACACGTTCATCACATCGTCGACACGTCCGGTGATCCAGTAGTAGCCATCGGCGTCGCGGCGCGCGCCGTCGCCGGTGAAGTACACACCTTTGTACGTGCGGTAGTAGGTGTCGATGACGCGTTGGTGATCGCCGTACACGGTGCGGATCTGTCCCGGCCACGATGTGGTGAGCACCAGATTGCCGACCGCTTCGGTCGTCTCGATCACGTTGCCTTTGTCGTCGACGATTGCGGGCTTCACGCCGAAGAACGGCAGCGTGGCGGAGCCGGGCTTCAGATCGGTTGCGCCGGGTAGCGGCGTGATCATGATTCCGCCGGTTTCCGTCTGCCACCACGTATCTACGATCGGGCAGCGGCGTTCGCCGACCACGTTGTAATACCACTCCCACGCTTCGGGGTTGATCGGTTCACCGACACTACCCAACAGCTTCAAAGTGGCGCGCGAAGTGCGTTTGACGATTTCGTCGCCTTGGCCCATCAACGATCGCAACGCCGTTGGTGCGGTGTAGAAGATGTTGACCTTGTGTTTGTCGATCACCTTCCAGAAGCGCGATGCATCGGGATAGGTCGGAATGCCTTCGAACATCAGCGTGATGGCACCGTTGGCGAGGGGCCCGTAGACGATGTACGAGTGACCGGTAACCCAACCGACGTCTGCGGTGCACCAGTACACGTCGCCGTCGTGATAGTCGAACACGTACTTGTGTGTGATTGCGGCTTGCAGCAGATAGCCGCCGGTGGAGTGTTGAACGCCCTTCGGTTTGCCCGTCGAGCCGGATGTGTAAAGGATGAACAGCGGATCTTCAGCGTCCATCGCCTGCGGTTCGCACACATCGGACTGCGAATCGACCAGGTCGTGATACCAGATGTCGCGGCCGTTTTTCCACGGCACTTTGCCGCCGGTGCGTTTCACCGTCAGCACCGTATGAACGTTCGGGCAGCTCGTGAGCGCTTCTTCGGTGTTCTGCTTCAGCGGCACCGGGCGTCCGCCGCGCACGCCTTCGTCTGCGGTGATCACGACGCGGCAATCCGAATCGAGAATGCGGTCCTTCAACGACTGCGGCGAGAATCCGCCGAACACCACGGAATGCACCGCACCGATTCGTGCGCACGCGAGCATTGCGTAAGCCGCTTCCGGAATCATCGGCATATAAATGCAGACGCGGTCGCCCTTCTTCACCCCGCGACTCTTCAGCGCATTCGCAAGACGGCAGACATGCTGATGGAGTTGCCGATAGGTGATGCGCGAATCGACGGCGGGATCGTCGCTTTCCCAGATGATGGCGGTCTGATCGGCGCGCGTCTTCAGATGGCGGTCGATGCAGTTGTAGCTGACGTTGAGTTGCGCACCTTTGAACCATGCGAAGCGGCCGTTGATGAAGTCCGCTTCGCAGACTGTGTTCCAACGCCGAGACCAGGTGACGAACGCCTCGGCCTGCTCTGCCCAGAATGCATCCGGCGATTCGATCGAGCGCTTGTACATTGCGAGGTATTTGTCTCGATCGATGTGCGCCTTAGCGCGGAAGTTGGCCGGCACTTTGTGAGTTTCGATTTCAGTCATGGTTTACTTCCTGCTTTTCGTTGGCCGCATCGCCGAAACGTACGAATCATACCCGCACGTGCACGTTGTCGATCAATCGGGTGCGGCCGAGCCGCGCAGCCGCGAGCACGACGAATTCGGCGGCCGTGCTTTGTGGTGGATCGAGAGTACGAGCATCCCGAACGGACACGTAGTCGACGTTGAATCCAGCATCGCTCAGCTGCGAAACGCCGCTGCGCTCGAGGGCTTCGAACGAACGGTCGCCGCGTGTCAGCGCATCACCGATCGCGTTGAGCGTGCGATAGATGGCCGGTGCTCGCGTTCGTTCCTCGGCGCTCAGGTAACGGTTACGGCTCGACAACGCGAGACCGTCTGGTGCGCGCACGGTCGGCACGCCGGTGATCTCGATCGGCAGATCGAGTTGCGCGCAGATCGTTCGGATGAGCGTCAGCTGTTGGTAGTCCTTCTCGCCGAAGAACACGCGTGATGGCGCGACGATGTTGAACAGCTTCAACACGACTGTGCCGACGCCATCGAAATGTCCGGGTCGATGTGCGCCGCAGAGAATGTTCGCGAGCCGAGGCACCGCTACGGTCGTGTGACCGTTGCGGCCATTCGGATACATTTCATGCTCGCTGGGTGCGAACAGAATGTCGGCACTGCCTTCGAGCAAGGCCGCGTCGTCCTTCAACGTGCGCGGATACGCCTCGAAATCTTCGTTAGGGCCGAACTGCAGCGGATTGACGAAGATGCTCACCACCGTCACGTCGCAGGCTTCGCGGCATTTCTTCACCAACGTGAGATGACCGTCGTGCAAATTGCCCATCGTCGGCACGAGACCGATGCGCAAGGAACGATCGGTCGCCAGCGCAGCGCGAACGTCGGCGATCTTCTCCAGAATCCGCATGATCAGTTGAACGAGTGTTCCGGACCCGGAAAGACGCCGCCGCGTACCGCATCGGCGTACGCTTTGAAAGCGCCGGGGATTCCAGTTTGGCTTTCGGCCAGAAAGTTCTTGATGAACTTCGGCGCCTTGATGGAAGGCGGCGTGATACCGAGCATGTCGTGCATCACCATGATCTGGCCGTCGGTATGCGGTCCAGCACCGATGCCTATCGTCGGTATGTGCAGCCGCTGTGAGATCTGGCGTGCCGAGTTCCACCGGAACACACTCCAACAACAGGATTGAGGCGCCGGCTTCTTCGAGAACCAGCGCTTCTTCGATGATCGCGTGAGCCTGATCAGGGTCGCGCCCTTGAACGCGATAGCCGCCGATGCGGTTGATCGATTGCGGTGTCAGTCCCATGTGCGCGCACACGGGGATCCCTCGTTCGGTCAGCAGCCTGCTCGATTCCGCGAGCCATGCGCCGCCTTCGAGTTTCACGATGTGCGCGCCCGCGCGCATCAACGTGGCGGCGCTCTTCAACGATTGCCGCTCCGAGGCGTAACTCATGAACGGCAGGTCGGCCATGATCAGCGCGCCGCGATTACCGCGGTGCACGCAGTTCATGTGATAGACCATGTCGTCGAGCGTGACCGGCAGCGTGCTGTCATGGCCCTGCAACACCATACCGAGCGAGTCGCCGACGAGAATGACCTCGACGCCGGCGCTGCTGATCAGTTCGGCGAACAGCGCGTCGTAGGCGGTGAGTGCCGCAAACTTCACGCCGTTGCGCTTGCGATCGGCCAGCGTGTTCAGGGTGACGTGCGAACGATTGCTCTGGCTACTCATAGCAAGGTGGGATGCGGGTTGAAGTACTGGCGCATGCCGGACATGTTCGCGATCTGCGAAACGAGTTGGTCGTAGTGACGATCGTTGTTCACGAAGTCGATCTCGGACGCGTTCACGATAAGCACAGGCGCATCGTCGTAGAAGTGGAAGAAGCGCGTATACGTGTCGATGAGCGCCTCGAGGTATTCACCGGTGATGTGCTGTTCGGCTGCAATGCCGCGCCGACGCACGCGCTCCATCAGCACGGTGGCCGGCGCCTGCAGATACACGATGAGATCCGGGGTTGGCACATCAATGGCGAGCTTGCTGTAGATCTGGTCGTACAACGTCAGCTCGTTCGCATCGAGGGTGATCTCCGCGAACAAGCGATCCTTCTGAATCAGGAAATCCGCCACCAGCACCGGATGGAACAATCGCCCTTCGCCGAGCTCTGCGAGCTGGCGCGCGCGGTGCAGAAGAAAGAACAGCTGCGTCGGCAGGGCGTGTTTGCCGCCTTCGCGATAGAAGCGATCGAGGAACGGATTTTCCGCGGCGGGTTCGAGCAGTGTCGGGTATCGAAACGTCTCGCTCAGGCGGCGCGCCAGCGTCGTTTTGCCGACGCCGATCGGACCTTCCACTGCGACGAATCGCGGCAGCTCAGCCTCGTCGACATCTGCAATCGGCGTAGCCATGGGGGAATTCAGGAGTGCTCGTGGCGTCGATGAAGCGCCATCATGGAGAACCGCCGATCCTCGATCAAGCGGCGCCGCGCCGTCGCCGACGGCGTCTGCGCTTGCCCTTTGGCGGTGCAATCGCATTGCTCATCGATGTGCGTTGCTCGTCATCCGCGGCTTGATAATTGGTCCACCAATCAGCCAGTTCCTGTTCCACTTCGCCGACGCTCGCGCGCAGCAGCAGGAAGTCGTACGACGCGCGAAAGCGCGGGTGCGCGACGAGCTTTCCGACACCATTGCCCGGCGGTGCTTCGAGGCGTGGTTGGAACAACCACACCTCGCGAACGAACTGCGCGAAACGACGCGGGATTGCAGCGATTTCGTTCTGGTCGCGCAACACCTCGGCGCTCGCCGATTCGCGCGCCTCTACCAACGGCATGGCGTCACTATGCTGCGCGAGACGCTCCCGGTATGAATCCCACAACAACACCGCGATCAGGAATCCCGGAGTGACCGGCTTGTCTTCTCGAACGCGCTGGTCGGTGCCTTCCATCGCGTTGCGGATCAGGTCGAGGCTTCGCGTCGAGGTGTTGTGATCCGGGAACAGAGTGTCGGCGAGTTCGTAACGCTGCAGCAGTTCCCACGCACCGGTCGCGTGGCCCTGTAGCAGCAATTTGCACAGTTCGTCGAACAACCGCGCCGGAGCCACTGCGCTGATCATGTACGCCGCGCCGGGAATCGCGTCATCGGTTTCGCGTTCGATCTCGAAGCCGAGCTTCGTCGCGAAGCGGATTGCGCGGAGGATTCGCACCGGGTCTTCGCGGAAACGAACGTTGGGGTCGCCGATCAGTTTGAGGCGACGAGCGCGCAGATCTGCGAGACCGCCGACGTAATCGACCAGCGTCCGATCGATCGGGTCGTAATACAGCGCGTTGATGGTGAAGTCGCGTCGGAAGGCGTCTTCGTGGATGTCGCCATAGACGTTGTCGCGCAGAATCATGCCTTCCACGGAACGAGCCGAGTCTTTGTCGCGCAGCTCGCGTCGGCTGTGGTTGTGCACGACATCGTCGTCGTCCACGTCGACCGTTCGGCGGAACGTGGACACTTCGATGGTTTCGCGACCGAAGCGAACGTGCGCGATGCGGAACCGGCGGCCCACCAGGCGCGAGCGCTTGAACACGTCCCGCACTTCTTCCGGCGTCGCGCTCGTGGCGACATCGAAGTCTTTGGGTGCAATCCCCAGCAGCATGTCGCGAACGCAACCGCCAACGAGGAAGGCATCGAACCCTGCGTCGCGCAGACCCTGGACCACATTGAGTGCGCCGGCGTCGACGAGCTCCACGGAGATGCCGTGCTGGGACTCGTCCATTCGCAAAGGTTCAGAAAAAAGCGCGCTCTCGCGCGAAGACGCGAGACCGTCAGAAGACGTCATAGCTGCTTTGGATTCACGTGAGCGGAAGTGGAAATGGTATCAGATCATTGAATCAATAAGGGAAATCTGGCCGCGCTGCGTCAGTGTTCGGCATCGCGTCGTGGTGCTCGCGTGCCGGTGCGCTTGCGTGGAATATTCAGGCGCTGACGTCGCTCCCAGAGACTCTTGCGGCTGATGCCGAGCTTGTTCGCGAGCTCGGTTTCGGTCAGTGCATCCTGATGCTCGAGTACGAACTTGACGAAGTAGCCTTCGAGGCTGGTCTGGGTTTCGACGTCTTCCAATGAGGGTGACTGTGCCAGTTTACGCGGCGCTTTCGTGGCGTCGATCACGAGCAGGTCCGCTTCGATGACCGTACCGTCGCAGAGAATGACGGCGCGTTCGAGCGCATTTTCCAGCTCGCGTACGTTGCCGGGCCAATCGTATTTGCGGATTGCCGAGAGCGCGGTATCGGACAACGACATCTCGGGTTTCGACAATTTGTGGCAGATGCGCCGCAGCAGCCAGTTGGCCAGTTCGACGATGTCGTGGCCGCGCTCGCGCAACGGCGGCACGGTGATCGTCGTTGCATTCAGCCGCGCATAGAGCGGTTCGAGAAACCGACCAGATTCGACCAGCGGTCGCAGATCGCGATGAGTTGCAGCGATGACGCGCACGTCGATGTGAGATCCGTTGCCGGTACGCGTGCTGGAGGTCGAATCGTCGTCCTGCAGCAACTGCAACAGTCGCGCTTGTGCATCCAGGGTGAGAGCGCTGATCTCGTCGAGAAACAGCGTGCCTTCGTCCGCGGCCTCGGCAAGACCGCGGCGATGATCGCTACCGGCGCGATCGCCGAACAGCTCGGCCTCGATGAGCGACGACGGAATGGTGGCGCAGTTCAGTGAGATCAATGGGCGGGCACGCCGACGGCTGGCCGCGTGAAGCGCACGTGCGACGAGTTCTTTGCCGGACCCCGATTCACCCTGAATCAGCAGCGATCCTCGGGTTTCAGCCATCGTCTGAATGCGCTGGAACAGATCGAGCATGGCGGGACAGTGACCCACCATCATGGCCATCGCAGACGGGGAACGTTCGTCGATGCGAGCGGGTGTGCGTTCGAAGCTCCTACCTATCGCGCTGATCAACTCGTCGGAGTCGAACGGCAACACCAGGTAATCGGAGGCGCCGTGCTGCATCGCCTCGACGGCGCGCCGAACGCTTGGATCTTCGGTGAATAGAATCAGCGGCAAACCGCCGAGCCGGTCGTGCAGCCGTGTCGCAGGACCCGACGGCAGCTCGACCTTGCTGACCACGATGTCGATACCCGAAAGGTCGATCGAAGCGAGCGCATCCCGATCGCCTATACCGATGACCAATAGACCTTTTTCAGTGAGCCCATGGCAAAGCTGGTCACGACGCGCGACGTCGGGATCCAGTAATAACACTCGCCTCATAAGACTCCGCCCCCCAGGCAGACTGGGGCGATGGTAACAAAGGCTTTTCAGATGCACACGAACTCGGAGTGAGTTGCGCGCCGCGGTATTCGCGAGAGATCCCATTGTGCAGTGGCCCACTCCAGCAATTCGGTTGGTTCGGCCCGTCGCAGATCGTTGGGCGTATCGTGACCGAGCAACGCGAGAATCAGTCGCAGATTGTCTGAAGCGGTCGCGGCATCTACTGCGGTGGCGCGCGTCTGCTTGCTCAGTTTCTGTCCGCTGCGATCCGTGAGGACCGGAACGTGTGCGTAGCGTGGGGCCTCGCGCCGAGGAGTCTGAAGAGCAATAGCTGACGCGGCGTGTTGTCGAGCAGATCGGCGCCTCGAACCACGTGCGTGATGCGCTGCGCCGCATCGTCGACTACCACCGCGAGTTGATACGCGATGATCCGGTCGCGTCTGAAGATCACGAAGTCGCCTACGTCCGTGCGCAGATGCTGCGAGTACCGTCCTTGGATCTCGTCGAGCACCTCGATCGTCTCGTCCGGCACCGCGAGACGAATCGAGTGGGGTACGTCCGGCGGAATGCTGCGATGTCGGCATGTGCCGGGGTAGACGCTGCTCTCCTGAGTCTGAGTTCTGCTGCACGTACAGGCAAAGGTGTGGCCGCTCTCGCGAAGTTGCTCTAGTGCTGCACGGTAGGCGTCGATTCTCTGGTGCTGGTAGATCAGTTCATCCCAATGCAGAGCGTGCCGATCGAGCGTAGCGAGAATTGCGTCGGCGGCGCCCGGTACGCACCGAGGCGTATCGAGATCTTCCATACGCAACAGCCAGCGGCCGCCGGAGGCGCGCGCATGCAGATAACTTGCTACCGCGGTGAGCAGGGACCCGAGATGGAGCGGACCGGTAGGCGAGGGCGCGAAGCGACCGACTTCTGCGGTTGCACTCGCGTCCGCCAACGGATCAGCCGTGGAGCTGGCGCTCCTTGATTTCATCGAGCGTCTTGCAATCGACACATTGCGTCGCGGTGGGCCTCGCTTCGAGGCGACGCAAACCGATTTCGACACCGCACGTATCGCAGTAGCCGTAGTCTTCCTGGTCGATGCGCTCGATCGTCTTGTCGATCTTCTTGATCAGCTGACGTTCGCGATCGCGAGTGCGCAGCTCGATGCTGAATTCTTCTTCCTGGGTCGCGCGATCCGCGGGGTCAGGGAAGTTTGCTGCTTCGTCCTGCATGTGATGCACGGTGCGGTCGACCTCTTCCATCAGGTCCTGACGCCACTTCAGCAGGATGTCGCGGAAGTGATCGAGCTGCTTCGAATCCATGTACGATTCGCCGCGCTTCGGTTCGTAAGGGACGAAATTCTTGAATGGTGAGTCCACCACTCGCGCTTTGGGTTGCTTAGGTTTAGCCACGGGCTTGGGGGATACTTCCGCTTTTGGTTTCACGATCGCCTTCGCCTTGGTTTTTGCTTTTGCTTTGGGCTTTGCGGTGGGTTTTGCGGTCGTCGATTTCGCCGCGGTTGGCTTTGCTGCTGCAGTCTTTTTCCGTATTTTCGCCGCCATTTGCTTAATTCGCTCGTCTCCGAACCGTTGGCTTTGGTGGTGAGAGGACGGGGCCCCCGCAATGAAGGGCGCGTACGCTACCAGAACACTTCGGCGGCCGCCAGAAGAATCGGAGTATTCGATTGGCGGCCGAAATTGCACCGATTTCGGACCGATTCAACGTCCCTCGTTGCCGTCACCGGCGGGCCCCTCATGCTGATTTTCGAGTGCGCGCGTCCTCGGTCGGACAACAAAACAGTCGAGGGGATCGCGGTGTGTATTTTCAACCGTGGTTGTTTGCGCTGATGGATTTCGATCCGGCGTTGCAGGTCGGCACGCTCATACGGCGATACAAGCGTTTCCTGGCCGACATCGTCGATGCGGAGGGCAGAGCTTTCACGATCCATTGTCCCAATCCGGGTGCGATGTCCGGATGCGCCGAACCGGGCAGCCGCGTGTGGTATTCGCGGTCGACCAGCGCGAGTCGGAAATACGCCTGCACTCTCGAGATCATCGAAACGTCGCGTGGTGAGTTGGTCGGAGTGAATCCGAGCCGCGCGAATGCGATCGTGGCGGAAGCGCTGGCGGCGGGACGTATAGGCACTTTCGATGGAATGCACGTGTCGCGGGAGGTAGCGATTCCGGGTGATGGCGGTCGTTTCGATTTCCGGCTCGATCGTGGCGAAGTGTGGTGCTACATCGAGGTAAAGAGCGTGACGTTGTCTTACGGCGATGGGCTCGGAGCGTTCCCGGATGCGAAAAGCGACCGTGCACGTCGTCATGTGATGATGCTGCAACAAATGCGTGAGAGCGGGCATCGCGCAGTGTTGTTCTTTTGCGTGCAGCACAGCGGAGTGGACCGCGTTACGACCGCGGAGGAAATCGATCCGGCATACGCCGTCGCAGTTCGCACCGCACAGAGGGCCGGCGTGGAGGTGATGGCGTTTCGTACGCGGGTCAGTGTGGAAGGTCTGACGCTTGCGGAGGAACTTCCGGTTCGTCTTTGACGTATGATCAGCTTGGAAGTCGGCGGAAGTCGGCGAGCACGGTTTGATAATCGGCCATCGCCTCGAGACGCGCGCCATATCGCGTAATGAGGCGTGCGGCTGCGAAATTGCCGAAACGCGCGGAGACCTGTGGAGGCATGCCGCCATTCCAGCCGGCGAGACACGCGCCCGCATAGATGTCGCCTGCGCCATTCGTATCGATCGGCTTGACCGGAAAACCCGGAACCTCCCATCGATCGTGACCATCGATCACGAGACTGCCACGCGCGCCGAGCGTGACGTTCACCGAACGGGCGATGTCCTTTAGTTCGGCCACCGCGATGTCGAGTCGATCGCTTCCGGCCCAGGCGAGCGCCTCTTCCTCATTGCAGAAAAGATGATCCACGCCGTTACCGAGCATCGTCGTCAACGCATCGCGGAAGAAACGAACCATACTCACATCGGAAAGAGTCATTGCCGTCTTGATACCGTCTGCTTCTGCTTGTTCGCGACAGCGAGTCGCCGCGCTTCGTGCGGTCTCGGACGAGCTCAGGAATCCTTCGATGTATGTGTAACGCGAATTGCGCAGCGCCTCTTCATCCACCTCGGAGATGGTGAGTTTGTCCGAGATACCGAGAAACGTATTCATCGATCGTTCGGCGTCGGGCGTTATCAGTACGAGACATCGTCCTGACTTGGCTTCTGTGGTCGGGCGTTGCCGGTTCGTCGCGACACCGATCGTCGCCAGGTCTTTGACGAAGAACCCCCCAACGTCGTCGTCGGCGACCTTGCACGAATAGAAGGTGCGGCACCCGAACGCCTGCGCCGCGATCATCGTGTTCGCCGCCGAACCCCCGCTCATACGTTTCGGTTTCAGGTCTCGCAGGCTGACCAACAATTCGTCGAGGCGCGTTTCATCGACAAGGGTCATGTGACCTTTGTCGATTCGATGACGGCGCAGAAAGCCGTCGTCGACGGTGTACTCCATGTCCACCAACGCGTTACCGAGTGCATAGATGTCGTACTGCTTCATCGTGATGCCACTTCCGCCAGCGCCTCGTCGGCGGCAGCCAACGTTGCCGAGATGCGCTCGTCATCGTGCGCGGCGCTGACGAACCCCGCTTCGAATGCGGATGGCGCGAGATAGACACCGCGCGCGAGCATCGCATGGAAGAACTTGTTGAAACGATTGACGTCGCACGCCGAAACGTCGTCGAGGTCACACACCTCGGCCTGCGAGGTGAAGAACAAGCTGAACATTCCGCAAACCCAATTGACTCTGACAGGTACGTTATGGCGCTGTGCCGCAGCCGCCAAACCCGTCGCTAGGCCAGCGGTTGTTGCCGCCAATCGGTCGTAGAACGGTTGGTTGTCGATCTCGCCGAGTGTTGCAAGACCGGCGGCCATTGCGAGTGGACTGCCCGACAGCGTGCCGGCCTGGTACACCGGGCCGAGCGGCGCGATCTGGTCCATGATGTCGCGACGACCGCCGAATGCGCCCACAGGTAATCCACCGCCGATCACTTTTCCCAACGTGGTGAGATCGGGTTTGATTCCGTACAACGCCTGCGCTCCGCCGCGCGCCACTCTGAATCCGGTCATCACTTCGTCGAATATCAGCAGCGCGCCATACTGCTGCGTGACCGTTCGAAGCGTTTCGAGATAACCAGGACGCGGCGGAACACAACCCATGTTTCCAGCGACGGGTTCGACGATTACACATGCGGTACGGTCGCCGTATGTTTTGAATGCGTTCACCACCGCTTCGATGTCGTTGAACGGCAGATTCAGTGTGTGTTTTGCGATGTCTTCCGGAACACCCGGCGAGTTGGGGATTCCGAGCGTGAGAAGGCCGGAACCTGCCTTCACGAGCAACGAGTCGGCGTGTCCGTGATAGCAACCGGCAAACTTGATAATGATGTCGCGCCCCGTGAAGCCGCGCGCCAGTCGAATCGCTGACATGGTTGCCTCGGTGCCGGAGCTGACCATCCGCACCTTCTCGATGCTCGGCACCATCGCTTTTACTTTCTCCGCCATGGCCACTTCGATTTCGGTCGGTGCGCCGAACGCAAGTGATTGCTCGACTTGCTCGACGATTGCCGCGCTCACCTTCGGATGGCCGTGACCAAGGATCATCGGGCCCCACGCGCCGACGTAGTCGATGTAGCTGTGTCCATCGACGTCTATGAGCTGGGCGCCCCGTGCGGATTTGAAGAACAGCGGTGTTCCGCCGACGCCTCGAAACGCACGAACCGGGGAGTTGACCCCACCTGGAATGCTCGCTTCGGCGCGGCGAATCAGCTCGTCAGATTTTGCGTATCTGGAAACCATTTTGTATCTCAGAAGGGTTTGACGACGACGAGCACGACGATGCCGCCGAGGAGCAACAACGGCGGCGCATCATTGAACCATCGGAAGAAGCGGTCGCTCTTCGTGTTCTCATCGCGAGCAAACGCAGCGATGAGACGGCCGCAGTAGATGTGATAGGCGACTAGAAGGACGACCAACGTCAACTTCGCGTGCAGCCAGCCGGCGCGCGCAAATGCATCCCACGACCCCACGAGCAACCAGATACCCAACAGAACGGCGATGATGGCTGCGGGTGTCATGATGCCGCGATACAGCTTGCGCTCCATGACTTTGAAGCGTTCGATGCCGACCGCATCCGTAGCCATCGAGTGATAAACGAAGAGTCGCGGCAGATAGAAGATTCCGGCGAACCAGAAGATGACGAACATGATGTGCGCGGCTTTGACCCACAACATGTTCAGGCCGCTGGCACGGGGCGCGATTCGAACCGAAATATCGAGATCGATCGCAACATGTAGACGCCGTCTGCAAAACTGACCAGCCGGGCATTCTAGTATAAGAAGGAGTCGAATGAGCGCAGTGCGATGAGACGGAGCATTCACTCCCTGCGAATGAAGGTCGTGGCGCATCGCCCGCTGCGGAACGCCGTGCTGGCAGGCATTGCGCTGATTGTCGTAGCTGCCGTTGGGTTGGCCGGTTACCTGATGGGTCGCGGACAAATCACCTTCGCGGCGACTTCGATCGTTGGGGCCGCGTCAGAAAACGCGTCGGCCGAGCAGCGCGCGGTCGAACTGGAACGCAAGCTCGCAGACATTCAGCTCAGTCAGGTCGTCGATGGCGATGCCAACGAAAGCCTGCGGCAAACGATCAAGTCGTTGCGGGCCGAGCTTTCGGCGTCTCAAGACGAGGTGCTGTTCTACCGCCAACTGATGGCGCCGTCAGAAGCGCAACGCGGACTGCGCGTGGAAAAGCTGGAACTGAATCCGGGCGCGGGCCCGACGGAGGTGAAGTACCGGTTATTGTTGACGCAGGTATCAGACAAGAACGACTGGGCGACTGGAACCGTGACGGTCGACGTCGTTGGCACCTCTGCTAGCGAGCAAGTAGTGCTACCGCTCACAGAAATGACGCAGGTCGAGTCCTATCCTTTGAGCTTCAAATTCCGGTATTTCCAAGACTTCACTGGCACGCTGGTGATTCCCGAGGGGTTGAAGCCGGAACAGGTCGTCGTAACCGCTGCCACTTCCGGAAGGGACGGCAAGCGAGTGCAGAAGACCTTCAGTTGGACGCTCGAGGAGGACTGATGATGATGAGCAAAAAGCCGGTTACGAAGATGGGCAAAGGCGCAACGCTGATTGCCGAAAATACCGCGGTAACCGGTGACGTGCGCTTCTCCGATCAGCTCTACGTGAATGGCCACATCGAAGGCAATGTGCTCGCCGAAGCCGGAACCGATGCGACGCTGATGATCAGCGACGTGGGCTCGGTGAAGGGCCAGATCAATGCACCGTTCGTCGTCGTAAATGGTCGCGTCGAGGGTGACGTGCATGCCGGGACTCGGGTCGAACTGGCGCCCCATGCCAGGATTTCCGGGAACGTCTACTACACCCTCATCGAAATGCAGCTGGGTGCGATGGTGGATGGCCAACTCGTGCATGTTCGCGCAGACGCGGATGTGAAGAACAACGTTCACCCCCTGCCGCGAGTCAGCGAAGAAGCTCGCTGAGCGAGGTCTTCCCGGGCGACATTTGACCAGGGCCGGACCGCTCTCGATAATCAGGTTCCTGCTAAAGCGAGTGGTTTACGTGACCGCGACTCTGCCCGAGATCCATTTCTCCGATCGCGCTGCACATAAGGTTCGCGATCTCATCGACGGTGAAGGCAACGACGCATTGAAGCTGCGCGTGTTCATCACCGGCGGTGGCTGCTCCGGATTCTCATACGGATTCACGTTCGACGAAGAAATCGCGGACGACGATGCGTTGATCGAAAACGCTGGTGTAACGATGGTTGTCGATTCGATGAGCTATCAGTACCTGGCTGGGGCCGAAGTCGATTACCGCGAGGACTTGCAGGGTGCGCAGTTTGTGGTGCAGAACCCGAATGCCTCCTCGACCTGCGGTTGCGGTAACTCGTTCTCTATCTAGCGGGCCTTGCGGTAAATCCCACCGAGCACACGTGACTCTCGCGCTCCGGTGACGGCGCGGTCGCTACCGGGTTGACCATCGATAGTGCGAAACGCAAGCCATGCAAAGGCGGCTGCTTCGATCCAATCGCCGTTGTATCCGAGCGCTTCGGTTGGAATCACGTGAATCGGCGAAAGACGATCTGCCAGACGCTCCATCAGGTGGCCATTCAAACGTCCCCCGCCACATACGACGACCGTTGATGTCGCTGGCGCCCATTGTCGAATCGATTGCTCGATCGTCGCGGCGGTCAGTTCGGCAAGCGTCGCCTGGACATCGGCGGGGTTGCGCGTGTCGATCGCGGCGTTCGATGCGAGCCACGCGAGATTGAAGAGCTCTTTGCCGGTGCTCTTCGGCGGAGGGGCTCGAAGGTAGGGATCGTTGAGCAGTAGATTCAATAGCGTCTTGTCGATTGATGCCGGTGCGCGCCCATGCGCCGCCTTGGTCGTAGGCCACTCCGAGATGACGTTCGGCCCACGCATCCATCAGCGCATTGCCAGGTCCCGTGTCGAAGCCGGTGATTTGAAGAGTGGCATCGGCAGGCAGCGAGCTGATATTCGCGATGCCGCCGATGTTCAGAACCGTCCGGTTCTCGTTTCGCGTTCGAAAGAGCGCTTCGTGGAATGGTGGCACCAGCGGTGCGCCTTGTCCGCCCACTGCCATGTCGCGGCGTCGGAAGTCGGCGACGGTGTCGATGCCTGTGATTTCAGCGATCAGATTCGGGTCGCCGATCTGCAACGAAAAAGGGGTTGAGCCTTCGGAACGATGCCGCACGGTTTGGCCGTGGCTTCCGACCGCAACGATATCCCCTGAATCAAGTGAGAGATCAGAGAGCAACTCTCTGATGGAAGTGCCGATCAGTGTTCCGACGCGATTGTCGGCCTCGCCCAAGGAATCGAGACTGTTCACGGCGCCTGAGCCGAGGTTCTTCAACAGGCGCGTGAGGTCGGTCGGGATCGGGGCGGTGCGGCCGGCAACTACCGAAGGAGGAGTGCTGGCATCCAGTACTGCGAGGTCAAGACCGTCGACGCTGGTGCCCGAGATCGCGCCAACAAAGAGGCGTGCGCTCATCGATTGAGCGCAATTTGCAGCTCGCCGCGATGCTCATCCAGAAGCGCGAGCAAGGGTGTTGTTTGCGCGTCGAATCGCGCGCGTTCGCGCGAAGGAATCGGACGAGCCTTCGGCAGCGGCACGGTACGCGGATCCTTATGTACACCATCGACCAGAAATTCGTAGTGAAGGTGCGGAGCCGTCGCCCAGCCGGTTGCTCCCACGTATCCGATCACCTGACCTTGGCGTACTTCGGTGCCGCTGCGTATACCTCGACCGAACTTCGATAGGTGCAGGTATTTGGTCTGGATCGCGGCGCCGTGCAGAAGGATCACGAAGTTACCGTTGGGCTCGGTTCGCGTCGCTTTCACGACGCGACCATCGCCGGCGGCAAGTATCGGAGTTCCTGCTGGCGCCACGTAGTCGATGCCGCGGTGGGGCATCACTCGTTTCTGTACCGGATGAAAACGACGCAAATTGAAGTTTGAGCTGATGCGGCTGAACTCGACCGGTGCGCGTATGAAGGCTTTGCGCATGCTATCGCCGGAGGCGTTGAAGTAATCGCCTCGACCGGATGAGTCGACATAATAGACGGCGCGATATCTGGTGTTCTGGTTGATGAATTCTGCCGCCAGGATTTTGCCGAAGCCGATGAAGTCACCGTCTACATACTTCTCTTCGAACAGGACGGAGAAATCGTCACCCTTGCGGATGTCGAGTACGAAGTCGATGTCCCATTGGAAGATCTGCGCGAGACGCAGCGTCATTTCATCGCTCAATCCGGCTTGCTGACTTGCGACGAACAGCGACTGGTCGATCGTGGCGTGCTTGTACGCGGACGAGATTTGAGCGTCTCGCGTAACGTGCTTTGCTTTGAACGCATTGCCATCGCGTTCGAATTCGAGAGTTTCGAGGCGATCAGGCGCATAACTGAGCTTTACGAGACCGGTCTCCGGTGAAGTAACGAATCGGATCTCGTGGCCCGGATAGATGTGCTGAAGGACTTTCGCAAGCGGGCCACTCTCTAGCACGGCCGCCAGGTCGCGCTGTGAGACCGCGACTCGTTCGAAGACGCGAGCCAAACTGTCTCCGGCCCGAACTTTCTCTGTTCGCTCCGACACGTTCGGGTTGGTTTCGGCAAGTGAATCGCCTCGTCCAAGGTCGCCAACAGCCGGGCTCGTCGGCGCCCGAAGGTCGAGCGCCAGGCGATCGATCGTGTCTTCGACAATCGGCGGCACGCTGACGAGGTTCATTTCGTCGTGACTGCTGTCAACGCTATCGCCGCGGTCTTTTCCAACGAGCATGAGCGACGCCAAGGGCATCGCGATCAGACAGATGGCGATGAGATGGGATTTGGGAAATCGACGCAGTGTTCCCATCGAGGAAGCGCTTTCAAAACGGGTGGTTACGAGAGTTCGTTTGCTAGCGAACTAGCTGCGGCGAGAGTATAGGTTGATTGCTGTCCGCGATGAAAGCGCCGTGGTACAGCTTTCCGCGATTGATTCCCCAACAGTTTTGTTAAGGCTCGGCCAACGGCGTCGTAGGCTACGCCAAGGAGCGGCGACGTTATCCGTGAGAGGCGCAGACGTTTTTTTGTGGCGGTTCCCCTCAGAAATTGGACGGCCGGAAATAAATGGAAATTCTTGTTGAATGACCCTTGCTATGGGGAAGTCGCTACGTATAATACGCACCCCTTGGTTGCCGGGTCCCCCGCGCAACCCGTTCTTTAAAAAGCTAAGCAAGCCATTCGTGTGGGCGCCCGAAAGTTCGTAATGAACCTAGAGCGTTTAGATTGTTAGTGCTGAGTCTTTCCTTCGGGAGAGACGAAGCGACGTTAAAAAGTGAAGAGTTTGATCATGGCTCAGATTGAACGTTGGCGGCAGGCCTAAAACATGCAAGTCGAACGGTAACAGCGGAAGCTTGCTTCCGGCTGACGAGTGGCGGACGGGTGAGTAACACGTAGGAATCTACCTAGTAGTGGGGGACAACCCGGGGAAACCCGGGCTAATACCGCATACGCTCTACGGAGGAAAGCAGGGGATCTTCGGACCTTGCGCTATTGGAGGAGCCTGCGTCGGATTAGCTAGTTGGTGGGGTAAAGGCCTACCAAGGCGACGATCCGTAGCTGGTCTGAGAGGACGATCAGCCACACTGGAACTGAGACACGGTCCAGACTCCTACGGGAGGCAGCAGTTAGGAATCTTGGGCAATGGGCGCAAGCCTGACCCAGCCATGCCGCGTGTGTGAAGAAGGCCTTCGGGTTGTAAAGCACTTTCAGCGGTGAAGAAAAGCTCAGGGCTAATACCCTTGAGTCTTGACGTTAACCACAGAAGAAGCACCGGCTAACTCCGTGCCAGCAGCCGCGGTAATACGGAGGGTGCGAACGTTAATCGGAATCACTGGGCGTAAAGCGCGCGTAGGCGGTTCGTTAAGTGGGATGTGAAATCCCCGGGCTTAACCTGGGAATTGCATTTCAAACTGGCGGACTAGAGTGCGGTAGAGGGAGGTAGAATTTCCTGTGTAGCGGTGAAATGCGTAGATATAGGAAGGAATACCAGTGGCGAAGGCGGCCTCCTGGATCGACACTGACGCTGAGGCGCGAAAGCGTGGGGAGCAAACAGGATTAGATACCCTGGTAGTCCACGCCGTAAACGATGAGAACTAGCCGTTGGACCCCTTGAGGGTTTAGTGGCGTAGCTAACGCGATAAGTTCTCCGCCTGGGGAGTACGGCCGCAAGGCTAAAACTCAAATGAATTGACGGGGGCCCGCACAAGCGGTGGAGCATGTTGTTTAATTCGATGCAACGCGAAGAACCTTACCACCCCTTGACATCCTCGGAACTTGGCAGAGATGCCTTGGTGCCTTCGGGAACCGAGTGACAGGTGCTGCATGGCTGTCGTCAGCTCGTGTCGTGAGATGTTGGGTTAAGTCCCGTAACGAGCGCAACCCTTGTCCTTATTTGCCAGCGGGTAATGCCGGGAACTCTAAGGAGACTGCCGGTGACAAACCGGAGGAAGGTGGGGATGACGTCAAGTCATCATGGCCCTCACGGGGTGGGCTACAAACGTGCTACAATGGGCGGTACAAAGGGTTGCTATCCCGCGAGGGGGAGCGAATCCCAAAAAACCGCTCGTAGTCCAGATTGGAGTCTGCAACTCGACTCCATGAAGTCGGAATCGCTAGTAATCGCGAATCAGCATGTCGCGGTGAATACGTTCCCGGGCCTTGTACACACCGCCCGTCACGTCATGGGAGTGGATTGCACCAGAAGTGGCTAGTCTAACCTTCGGGAGGACGGTTACCACGGTGTGGTCCATGACTGGGACGAAGTCGTAACAAGGTAGCCGTAGGGGAACCTGCGGCTGGATCACCTCCTTAAACGAAAGTCACATCGACGGTCTTTTGATTGTTGATGCGACATCAAAGGGTTCATTGCGACTTTCTCGCGCTCACACGAATGGCTTGCTGACGTATGCCAGCATCAAGGTTGTTGGGATTGAAGCGTTGGCTCGGCACCGTTAACCGACCGCATAGTCGGGTCTGTAGCTCAGTTGGTTAGAGCGCACCCCTGATAAGGGTGAGGTCGGAGGTTCAACTCTTCCCAGACCCACCATCTAGAACAGAAGAGACGATTGTCAGTTCTAGAGGGGCCGTAGCTCAGCTGGGAGAGCGCCTGCCTTGCACGCAGGAGGTCAGGAGTTCGATCCTCCTCGGCTCCACCAGCGATTCGATGCAACAATCATGAGAGCCAACATCTAGTGCATCCGCGGAGGCGGAAGCCCGCAGGGGCAATGCATTAGATGTTGGCTTTCGCCCCTTCGCGGGCTGGCGAAGCGTGCTGTTTAACAATTTGGAATTCAATGCAGTGTTGTACTGCGTGAATCGACTCTGAGAGGTCGTTTGCGATGCAAACGGTTCTTGGCATGCAAGCCAAGGCTGATTGAAGCGTCAAGGTAACGTAGGAAATTTGAAGCATACGATCTAACGAACCCGTTAAGGTGCGTTGGGTTATATGGTCAAGCAGAAAAGTGCATTTGGTGGATGCCTTGGCAGCTGGAGGCGATGAAGGACGTTGTAGCTTGCGATAAGCCTCGGGGAGCCGGCAAACAGGCTTTGATCCGAGGATTTCCGAATGGGGAAACCCACCGCTTCGGCGGTATCCCCACCTGAATAAAATAGGGTGTGGAAGCGAACCCGGGGAACTGAAATATCTCAGTACCCGGAGGAAAAGAAATCAACCGAGATTCCCTTAGTAGCGACGAGCGAACGGGGATTAGCCCTTAAGCGGCGCGGAAGTTAATGGAAGTGTCTGGAAAGTCACACCATAGAGGGTGAAAGTCCCGTACATGAAAACAACCGTGCAGTGAAATCGAGTAAGGCGGAACACGTGACATTCTGTCTGAACGTGGGGGGACCATCCTCCAAGGCTAAATACTCCCAGCTGACCGATAGTGAACCAGTACCGTGAGGGAAAGGCGAAAAGAACCCCGGTGAGGGGAGTGAAATAGAACCTGAAACCAAATGCGTACAAGCAGTCAGAGCCCTTCTTCGGAGGGGTGATGGCGTACCTTTTGTATAATGGGTCAGCGAGTTATTTTCAGTGGCAAGGTTAACCGTCTAGGGGAGCCGTAGGGAAACCGAGTCTCAATAGGGCGTTTAGTCGCTGGGAATAGACCCGAAACCGGGCGATCTAGCCATGAGCAGGGTGAAGGTTCGGTAACATGGACTGGAGGCCCGAACTCACTACCGTTGAAAAAGTAGGGGATGACTTGTGGCTAGGAGTGAAAGGCTAATCAAGCTCGGAGATAGCTGGTTCTCCTCGAAAGCTATTTAGGTAGCGCCTCTCGTATCACCGCTGGGGGTAGAGCACTGTTTGGGCTAGGGGGCCATCTCGGCTTACCAACCCCATGCAAACTCCGAATACCAGCGAGTGCAGCGAGGGAGACAGACGGCGGGTGCTAACGTCCGTCGTCAAGAGGGAAACAACCCAGACCGCCAGCTAAGGTCCCTAAATTACGGTTAAGTGGGAAACGATGTGGAAAGGCATAGACAGCCAGGAGGTTGGCTTAGAAGCAGCCATCCTTTAAAGAAAGCGTAATAGCTCACTGGTCGAGTCGGTCTGCGCGGAAGATGTAACGGGGCTCAAACCGTATACCGAAGCTGCGGATGTAACGTCTTCGGACGTTGCATGGTAGAGGAGCGTTCCGTACGCCGTTGAAGGTGAATCGCGAGGTTTGCTGGAGGTATCGGAAGTGCGAATGCTGACATGAGTAACGATAACGGAGGTGAAAATCCTCCGCGCCGAAAGACCAAGGGTTCCTGCGCAACGTTCGTCGGCGCAGGGTTAGTCGGTCCCTAAGGTGAGGCCGAAAGGCGTAATCGATGGGAAGCCGGTTAATATTCCGGCACCAGATCATTACTGCGATGGGGTGACGGAGAAGGCTAGGCTGGCCTGGTGATGGTTATCCAGGTTTAAGCGTGTAGGTGGAGATTCCAGGCAAATCCGGAGTCTCAACACCAAGGCGTGATGACGAACCTCTCTTATACGAGAGGGAAGTAGTTGATGCCATGCTTCCAAGAAAAGCTTCTAAGCGTCAGGCGATGAATGACCGTACCCCAAACCGACACAGGTGGTCGGGTAGAGAATACCAAGGCGTTTGAGAGAACTCGGGTGAAGGAACTAGGCAAAATGGCACCGTAACTTCGGGAGAAGGTGCGCCCCTATTACGTGAAGGCACTTGCTGCCGGAGCGGAAGGGGGTCGAAGATACCAGGTCGCTGCGACTGTTTATTAAAAACACAGCACTCTGCAAACACGTAAGTGGACGTATAGGGTGTGACGCCTGCCCGGTGCCGGAAGGTTAATTGATGGGGTTAGCTTCGGCGAAGCTCCTGATCGAAGCCCCGGTAAACGGCGGCCGTAACTATAACGGTCCTAAGGTAGCGAAATTCCTTGTCGGGTAAGTTCCGACCTGCACGAATGGCGTAACGATGGCGACACTGTCTCCACCCGAGACTCAGTGAAATTGAAATCGCGGTGAAGATGCCGTGTACCCGCGGCTAGACGGAAAGACCCCGTGAACCTTTACTATAGCTTCACACTGGACTTTGACCTGACCTGTGTAGGATAGGTGGGAGGCTTTGAAGCCGGGACGCTAGTTCTGGTGGAGCCAACCTTGAAATACCACCCTGGTCATGTCGGGGTTCTAACTCTGACCCGTGATCCGGGTTGAGGACAGTGTGTGGTGGGTAGTTTGACTGGGGCGGTCTCCTCCCAAAGAGTAACGGAGGAGCACGAAGGTGCGCTCAGCATGGTCGGAAATCATGCGTTGCGTGTAAAGGCAGAAGCGCGCTTGACTGCGAGACTGACAAGTCGAGCAGGGTCGAAAGACGGTCTTAGTGATCCGGTGGTTCTGTATGGAAGGGCCATCGCTCAACGGATAAAAGGTACTCCGGGGATAACAGGCTGATACCGCCCAAGAGTTCACATCGACGGCGGTGTTTGGCACCTCGATGTCGGCTCATCACATCCTGGGGCTGAAGCCGGTCCCAAGGGTATGGCTGTTCGCCATTTAAAGTGGTACGCGAGCTGGGTTTAGAACGTCGTGAGACAGTTCGGTCCCTATCTGCCGTGGGCGTATGAGATTTGAGAGGAGCTGCTCCTAGTACGAGAGGACCGGAGTGGACGGACCTCTGGTGTTCCGGTTGTCACGCCAGTGGCATCGCCGGGTAGCTATGTCCGGAAGGGATAACCGCTGAAAGCATCTAAGCGGGAAGCCCCCCTCAAGATGAGATCTCACTGATCTTCGGATCCTAAAGGGCCCTCGTAGACTACGAGGTTGATAGGCGGGATGTGTAAGCGTCGCGAGGCGTTGAGCTAACCCGTACTAATTGCCCGTGAGGCTTGACCATATAACCCAGCGTATCTGTACGCTTCGATCTGCTGCATTGAGTCCAACTTGTAACGGCATCCGGTTTAACGGTTTGCCTGACGACGATAGCGAGTCGGAACCACCTGATCCCATCCCGAACTCAGCAGTGAAACGGCTCAGCGCCGATGGTAGTGTGGGGTTTCCCCATGTGAGAGTAGGACATCGTCAGGCTTCTTAGCGAAAAGGCCCACCAATCGGTGGGCCTTTTCTTTTCTGCGTCACCAAAAACGAGTCCAATGGATTTCGCACTCGTTCGATGGAAGTCAGCGTGGCTGGATCAGAGCATCAACCGCTAGTCCGTGAGTCGATACTCGTACAATTGACGCACGACAGTCGTCGCTGGATCCGCGACCTCCAAGTCTACGCCGAGATCGATTCGACGAACTCTCATCTGATGGCGCGCGCCGCCAGCGAATCGATTGATGGAATGGTATGTCTGGCCGAGCGCCAGACGGGAGGCAGAGGCAGGCGCGGTCGAACGTGGCTGACTCCGCCAGGCCAGAACATAGCGCTGTCGTTAGGGAAGTCCTTACGCATCTCCGTGTCGCAAGTCGCGCCGCTCAGCCTGGTTGTTGGGCTGGCGGCAGTGAGTGCATTGAAACGCGTAGGTGTCGACAACGCGATGCTCAAGTGGCCGAACGATCTCTTGCTGAATGGCGCGAAGGTCGGTGGCATCCTGATCGAATTGCCTAGCATTGGAAATCCACTCACGGTGGTCGTCGGAATCGGAATCAATATGGGGTCTGGTCAGGAGGTGAGCGCGCACCTTGGTTCACCTGTTGGCGATCTGCTTGCTGGTCGAACCTCCATATCGCGCAATACCCTCGCTGCAGAACTGATCAACAGCGTGTTCGAAATGACTAATCGATTCGAATCGCACGGGTTTGCGCCGATGAGACCCAGTTGGGAAGTCTTGCATGCGCATCAGGATCGCAATGTCCGCGTGATCGGAACGAACGAGACGATCGAAGGCATCGCGCGTGGCGTCACCGACGGTGGTGAACTGATCCTCGAAATGGCTGCCGGCATTAGACACTTCACTGGCGGAGAGGTCTCTCTCCGTGGAGAACATGGATCCTCTTAGCTCGGTATTGGACATCGACGTCGGTAACAGTCGGATCAAGTGGCGTTGCAGCCTTGGCGGAAGCGGCACGCGTGGCACCATCGAACACCATCAATCGCTCGACAGTACGAAGTGGCCAGCCCTGCAGATCGGTCGCATTCGAATCTCGAGCGTGAGATCAAAAGACAGTACCCGCGAGCTTTTCGACTGGCTTCAATCGCATTTCGGAGTGATGCCCGAGTTCGCCAGAACAACCAGGTTCGCGGCGGGCGTCACCTGCGGATACGAAGATCCGACGCGCCTCGGAGTGGATCGCTGGCTGTCGGTACTTGCAGCACGGCAGCTATCGAAGCAGCCGTTGATGGTGATTGGCCTTGGTACCGCAGGCACGTTGGACTTTGTTGACGCCGACGGCATACACGAAGGGGGGTTCATCGTCCCCGGTTTGCGTCTGATGACCGAGGCATTGTTTGCTGGCACAGCGGACGTGCGTGTCAGCTTCGAAGCGTCGAGTAGCCAACAACCGGGCACCAATACACCGGATGCTGTGCGTCGTGGTGTTGTCTCGATGCTCGCCGACTTCATAAACGGATCGATTCGACGCTTCAGTGCGTCGTGTAACGGGGTACCGCATGTGTACTTGTGTGGCGGTGATGCCGGCATCATCGAACCGCTCATTGAAGTTCCGGTGGAGTTGCGACCGGACCTCGTCCTCGATGGACTCGCGGTGGCGCTTCCTTAGACGCATCGCATACGTTTCCGTTTTTTCGTTGGCGACGAATCGCTCGCCGTGATTGCGAAGGTGCGTTGCATTCTTTAGAATGCCGCCCCCATTTCGGCCGCCATAGCTCAGTTGGTAGAGCAGCTCATTTGTAATGAGAGGGTCCAGGGTTCAACTCCTTGTGGCGGCACCAAGCGCGGGTCATGCAGTGTCAAACGATAGCGTAAGTGCTTGCATTTACAGGGATAACGCGCCCTGCGTCGTTGACATGCGTCGGGGTGGCGGGCAGAATCGCGCGTTTTTGCTCGGAGGGGTTCCCGAGCGGTCAAAGGGATCAGACTGTAAATCTGACGGCACAGCCTTCGAAGGTTCGAATCCTTCCCCCTCCACCAGGCAGTTTGAGTTGAAATCGGAAGGTGACGCGTGGGCGATTCGATCGGCGGGGGCCGAATGTGCCGTTCCTCATGTCACTGAATTAGAAAGAATTGTGCGGCGGGTATGGTTCAATGGTAGAACCTCAGCCTTCCAAGCTGAAGGTGCGGGTTCGATTCCCGCTACCCGCTCCATCGGGTGGATGCCTTCCCGAGCTGTGGGTCGACTCGCGGATGGCGGTCCCAATGGCAGGAAGCTCTATTGCTCACATAGCTCAGTAGGTAGAGCACTTCCTTGGTAAGGAAGAGGCCACCGGTTCGAATCCGGTTGTGAGCACCACAATCCCCGAGATCGAACACGAAACATCCGTAACACCGGGACGAGTCAAAAGGAGACGGTCGGGCAATGTCGAAAGCGAAATTTGAGCGAAACAAGCCGCACGTGAATGTGGGGACGATTGGTCATGTGGACCATGGTAAGACGACGTTGACGGCGGCGTTGACGAAGGTGTGTGCGGAGACGTGGGGTAAGGGGGAGATCAAGGCATTTGATCAGATCGACAACGCCCCGGAAGAACGGGAGCGAGGGATTACGATCAATACGTCGCACGTGGAATACGAGTCGCCGAAGCGCCACTACGCGCACGTTGACTGTCCCGGACACGCGGACTATGTGAAGAACATGATCACGGGTGCGGCGCAGATGGACGGTGCGATTCTGGTGGTATCGGCGGCAGATGGCCCGATGCCGCAAACGCGCGAACACATTCTGCTGTCACGCCAGGTAGGCGTGCCGCGCATCATCGTGTTCCTGAACAAAGCGGACATGGTGGACGACGCGGAACTGCTTGAGCTGGTCGAGATGGAAGTGCGTGAGCTGCTCGATCGCTATGAATTCCCGGGCGACGACACGCCGATCATCATTGGCAGTGCGTTGAAGGCACTGGAAGGTGAAGCGACCGACATGGGCGTCGGCAGCGTGAAGAAGCTGGTTGAGACGCTCGATGAGTACATTCCGGAGCCGGAGCGTGCGGTGGATCTGCCGTTCCTGATGCCGATCGAAGACGTGTTCTCGATCTCGGGTCGGGGCACGGTAGTGACCGGACGAGTCGACCGCGGTGTGATCAAGGTCGGAGAAGAAGTCGAGATTGTCGGCATCAAGGACACCACGCGCACGACGTGTACGGGTGTGGAGATGTTCCGCAAGCTGCTCGACGAAGGTCGTGCGGGAGAGAACGTGGGTGTACTGCTGCGCGGTACGAAGCGTGAAGACGTAGAGCGCGGTCAGGTTCTTGCGAAGCCGGGTTCGATCACGCCGCACACGACGTTCGAAGCGGAAGTGTATGTGCTGTCGAAAGACGAAGGTGGCCGTCACACGCCGTTCTTCAAAGGTTATCGGCCGCAGTTTTTCTTCCGTACGACGGATGTGACGGGCAGTGTGGAATTGCCGGCGGACGTTGAGATGGTGATGCCGGGCGACAAGGTGAACATGACGGTGACGTTGATCAACCCGATTGCGATGGACGAGGGCTTGCGCTTCTCGTTCCGCGAGGGTGGTCGTACCGTCGGCGCCGGCGTCGTCGTCAAAATCATTGAGTAATGGAAGCTTTAGGTCAGTAGCTCAATTGGTAGAGCAGCGGTCTCCAAAACCGCAGGTTGGGGGTTCGATTCCCTCCTGGCCTGCCATCACGGCGTTCGAAGGATCTTAAGTTAGTGACTACAAGTACCGAGACCGGCCAGTCAGCTACCGATTGGTTAAAGTGGATCGTTGTCGCGGTGATCGTGGCCGGCGGTGTGTTTGGTAACTGGTATTACCAGGACCAATCGTTGCTTTACCGGGTGCTCGCGCTGCTGGCACTCGCTGCAGCTGCCGCGCTGTTGTCGTTTCAAACGAACCAGGGCAGGGCGCTGTTGGCACTGATCAAGGAGTCGCGAGTCGAGATTCGGCGAGTGGTTTGGCCGACTCGGCAGGAAACAACTCAGACGACGTTCATCGTGGTCCTGCTGGTATTGGTGTTCTCGATGATTCTCTGGGGGCTCGACTCGTTGTTGAGCTGGATTGTTTCTATTGTGATCGGGTAGCGCGATGGCGAAACGTTGGTACGTGGTGCACGCCTATTCGGGCTTCGAGAAGAACGTCGCCCGGGCGCTGAAGGAACGGATCGGTTTGTCGAAGCTCGAGGAGTATTTCGGCCAGGTACTGGTTCCGACGGAAGAGGTGGTCGAGATGCGCGCCGGGCAAAAGCGACGCAGCGAGCGCAAGTTCTTTCCGGGCTATGTATTGGTCGAAATGGAGTTGAACGACGAGACCTGGCACCTGGTCAAAGAAACCCCACGCGTGATGGGTTTCATCGGTGGCAAGGCAGATCGCCCGGCCCCGCTGACGGAAAACGAAGCGAAGGCGATCCTCGATCGCGTGGAATCGGGTGGCGACAAGGCGACGCCGAAGACGATCTACGAACCGGGCGAATTGGTGCGCGTCACCGATGGTCCGTTCAACGATTTCAACGGCGTGGTCGAGAGCGTCAACTACGAGAAGAGCCGTTTGGTGGTGGGCGTAACGATTTTCGGGCGCTCAACGCCGGTGGAACTCGACTTCGCGCAAGTTGAGAAAGGTTGAATTGTCGCGCTGAGCGCGACGGGCAACAAAAAGAGGGCCGCGCAGCGGCGCGGTCAGGGGAGTGCGATTCGCAATGTCGACGCACGCTTGAACCCATACAAGGAGAGATAGATGGCAAAGAAAGTCCAGGCCTACATCCGGCTGCAGGTGCCGGCAGGTAAGGCGAATCCGAGTCCGCCGGTCGGTCCGGCGCTCGGTCAGCATGGCGTGAACATCATGGAGTTCTGCAAGTCGTTCAACGCCGACACGCAGGGCATGGAAGTCGGCATGCCGATTCCGGTGGTGATCACCGTGTACAGCGACCGCAGCTTCACCTTCATCAAGAAGACGCCGCCGGCAGCCGTGTTGCTGCGAAAGGCAGCGGGGATCGAGAAGGGCAGCGCCGTTCCGAATACCACGAAGGTCGGCAAAGTGACGCGCGCGCAGGTCGAAGAAATCGCGAAGCTGAAAACTCCCGACCTGACTGCTGCGGATCTAGAGGCGGCGGTACGCACTATCGCCGGCAGCGCCCGCAGCGCCGGTATCGACGTGGAGGGGCTCTAAAGTGGCCAAACTATCAAAGCGCATGAAGGCCATTGCGGCGAAGATCGACCGCGAGAAGAGCTACTCGGTCGACGATGCCGTGAAACTGCTGAACGAAGTGGCAACGACGAAATTCAAAGAGTCGATCGACGTCGCAATCAATCTCGGCGTCGATCCGCGTAAATCGGATCAGGCAGTACGCGGCGCAACCACGCTTCCGCACGGCACCGGCAAGATCACGCGTGTCGCGGTGTTCGCGCAAGGCGCCAATGCAGACAAGGCGAAGGCAGCCGGCGCGGACCTCGTAGGTTTCGAAGATCTTGCGGAGCAGATCAAAGGCGGCGAGTTGAATTTCGACGTCGTGATCGCAACGCCGGATGCGATGCGCATCGTCGGTCAACTCGGTAAGGTGCTCGGCCCGCGCGGGTTAATGCCCAATCCGAAGACTGGAACGGTGACGCCCGATGTCGAAACCGCGGTCCGGAATGCAAAGTCGGGCCAAGTTCAATTCCGCGCCGACAAGGCCGGAATCATTCACGGTAGCGTCGGGAAGGTCGGCTTTGGTCCGAAAGAGATCAAGGAGAACCTTGAAGCGCTGCTGACAGATTTGAGAAAGGCCAAGCCGGCGTCGGCGAAGGGCGTGTATCTGAAGAAGATCACGCTGTCGACGACCATGGGACCCGGCGTGGCTATTGATCAGGCCTCATTAGAGGGCTGAACAGTTTTGAGGGCGCCGTGATGTCGCAAGGCATCGCGGTCCGTCAAAGACCGTGGGTGTCGGCGCTGGTTCTCTAGCGTCGACTTAAGTCGAAAGAGCCCACGCAGGCGGTGAGTCTTGAACGAGATCTGGATCTCGCCGTGCAACCGGTCTGCCTTAGCGGGCAGATCAATAGAAAGAAAGTAGGCCGGGAAACCGGCGTCATCCAGGAGAGCATCGATGGCACTGAAACTCGAGCACAAGCAAGAGATCGTTGCCGAGGTGAACGAAGTCGCTGGGAAAGCGTTGTCCGCCGTGTTGGCTGACTATCGTGGATTGACTGTCACGCAAATGACCGAAATGCGCACGAAAGCGCGGGCATCGGGCGTTTACTTGCGCGTCATCCGCAATACGTTGGCTAAGCGCGCGGTCGAGGGAACGGAACACGAATGCCTGAAGTCGGCGCTCGTCGGTCCTACTCTCGTCGCGTTCTCCCAGGAAGATCCTGGCGCAGCTGCGCGTCTGATGAAGGAATACGCCAAGACGTTCGAGAAGCTCGAGGTCAAAGCGTTGTCGATTGGTGGAGTGTTGTTGGGCGCAGATCAACTCGATCGCGTCGCAACGTTGCCGACCCGTGACGAAGCGTTGTCGCTTCTGATGGCGGTGATGCAGGCACCCATCGCGAAGCTGGCTCGTACGCTCAACGAAATACCAGGAAAACTGGTGCGCACGTTGGCGGCGGTCCGCGATCAGAAAGAAGCGGCGGCGTAGTCGATCGGTACCAAGTTGTTCATCCAAGCAACCCAGATTCGAAGAGCAGATTCGAAGAGATAGTCAGGAGATTTCGAGATGGCTTTGTCCAAAGACGATATTTTGAACGCGATCGCCGACATGAGCGTCATGCAGGTCGTCGAACTCGTTCAGGCGATGGAAGA
This sequence comes from uncultured Gammaproteobacteria bacterium, assembly GCA_963822125.1. Lineage (GTDB taxonomy): Bacteria > Pseudomonadota > Gammaproteobacteria > Pseudomonadales > Azotimanducaceae > DATJGR01. The sequence goes on from CAWGGQ010000024.1 coordinate 527,101, forward strand.
GAAGTTCGGTGTCACGGCGGCAGCGGCCGTAGCGGCGGCACCGGCTGCAGCGGGCGGCGCAGCAGCACCGGCCGCAGAAGAGAAGACCGAGTTCAACGTGATTCTCGCGACGGTCGGCGAAAAGAAAGTAAACGTGATCAAGGCAGTTCGTACTGTCACGGGTCTCGGCTTGAAAGAAGCCAAAGATCTGGTCGACGGCGCGCCCTCATCGGTTAAGGATGGCGTGAGCAAAGCAGAGGCTGAAGAGATCAAGAAGCTGCTGGTGGAAGCCGGCGCCACTGTCGAGCTCAAGTAACCTACTTGAGTTTCGATCTGGCGACGCGCTCGATCGAATGGCTGGCGACGCGACCGAAGGGTCGCGTCGTACCGGCCTTTTGTCGTTTGGGCACCGCTTGATACGCAGTTGGGCGAAAGGCAGTTAGACGTAAAAGTTGAGCAACCGGGAGATTCGAATGGCGTATAGCTTCACTGAGAAAAAGCGGATCCGAAAGGATTTCGGCAAGCTGCCGGAAATCATGGAGATTCCGTATCTGCTCTCGATCCAGATCGACTCCTACAACCGATTCCTGCAGTTGAACGGAACCGTAGAGGAGCGACACGACGCAGGTCTGCATGCAGCATTCCGTTCGGTGTTTCCGATCGTCAGCTACTCAGGCAACGCAGCGCTCGAGTATGTCGACTATCGCCTGGGCGACCCCGTGTTCGACGTCAAAGAATGCGTGTCGCGTGGCATTACTTACGCGGCGCCGCTACGCGTGCGCGTACGCCTGATCATTTACGACCGTGAATCCGCGTCCAAGGCGGTGAAGGACGTGAAAGAGCAGGAAGTGTACATGGGCGAAATTCCGCTCATGACCGAGAACGGTACCTTCGTCATCAACGGTACTGAGCGCGTTGTCGTTTCGCAGCTGCACCGTTCGCCCGGTGTGTTCTACGACCACGACCGCGGCAAGACGCACTCGTCAGGCAAGTTGCTGTACAACGGCCGCGTGATTCCTTATCGCGGTTCCTGGCTCGATTTCGAGTTCGATCCGAAGGACTGCGTGTTCGTGCGCATCGACCGCCGCCGCAAACTGCCGGCGACAATTCTGCTGCGCGCGCTCGATTTCACGTCCGAGCAAATGCTCGAGATGTTCTTCGAGACGAACCAGTTCCATGTGAAGAAGGACGGCTTCTCGATCGACCTGATCCCCGAGCGTATGCGCGGCGACGTTGCATCGTTCGAGATCAAGGACAAGAAAGGCGACACCATCGTCGAAGTCGGCCGTCGTATCACGGCGCGCCACGTACGTTTGCTCGAGAAATCGGGTCTGCGTCGCCTCGACGTGCCGCGTGAGTACCTGCTCGATCGCGTGATCGCGCGCGACATCGTCAACCAGGACACCGGCGAGATCCTCATTCCGTGTAACGCGATCATCACCGAGGAAGTGCTGTCCAAGTTGCTCGAAGCCGGTGTGTCCACCATCGAGACGATCTACACGAACGAACTCGACTGTGGCCCGTATGTATCGGATACGTTGCGCATCGACGCGACGCGCAACCGTCTGGAAGCGCTGGTGGAAATCTACCGGATGATGCGTCCGGGAGAGCCGCCGACGAAAGAAGCCGCGGAGAACCTGTTCAACAACCTGTTCTTCACGCCGGAACGCTACGACTTGTCGGCCGTCGGCCGCATGAAGTTCAACCGTCGTCTCGGTCGCGAAGAGATTCTCGGCTCGGGCGTGCTGAACGCGCAGGACATCATCGACGTGCTGCGCACGTTGATCGAGATCCGCAACGGCAAAGGCACCGTCGACGACATCGACCACCTTGGCAACCGCCGCGTGCGTTCGGTCGGCGAGATGGCGGAAAACCAGTTCCGGGTCGGTCTGATCCGCGTAGAACGCGCGGTGAAAGAACGGCTGTCGCTCGCAGAAAGCGAAGGCTTGATGCCGCAGGACATGATCAACGCGAAGCCTGTGGCCGCGGCGATCAAGGAATTCTTCGGTTCCAGCCAGCTGTCGCAGTTCATGGACCAGAACAACCCGCTGTCGGAAGTCACGCACAAGCGTCGCGTTTCAGCGCTTGGACCGGGTGGTCTGACGCGTGAGCGTGCTGGCTTCGAAGTGCGCGATGTGCATCCGACTCACTACGGTCGCGTGTGCCCGATCGAAACGCCTGAAGGTCCGAACATCGGTCTGATCAACAGCCTTGCAACGTACGCGCGTACCAACGAGTACGGTTTCCTCGAGACACCGTATCGAAAAGTCACCGCCGGCAAAGTCACGAACGACATCGAATACCTGTCGGCCATCGACGAAGCCGAGTACGTGATTGCGCAAGCGAGCTCGAAGCTCGATGCGAAAGGTCAGTTCGTCGGCGATCTCGTCGACGTGCGCCACCAGAACGAGTTCGAGAAGTCGACGCCGGAAAACGTCAACTACATGGACGTGTCGCCCAAACAAGTCGTTTCAGTCGCGGCGGCGCTGATCCCGTTCCTCGAACACGACGACGCGAACCGCGCGTTGATGGGTTCGAACATGCAGCGGCAAGGCGTTCCGACGATCCGCACCGAGAAGCCGCTCGTGGGCACTGGCATGGAACGTCACGTTGCGCGCGATTCCGGCGTTTGCGTAATCGCACTGCGCGGCGGCGTGATCGATAGCGTCGATGCGGCGCGTATCGTCGTGCGCGTTGCAGATCGCGAGACGGACGCAGGCGAAGCCGGTGTCGATATCTACAACCTGACAAAGTTCACGCGTTCGAACCAGAACACCTGCATCAACCAGCGTCCGCTCGTGAAGAAGGGTGATGTGATCGCGCGCGGCGATATTCTCGCGGACGGTCCGTCGATCGACATGGGTGAGCTCGCGCTGGGTCAGAACATGCGCATCGCGTTCATGCCGTGGAACGGCTACAACTTCGAAGACTCGATCCTGGTCTCGGAGCGCGTCGTTCAGGAAGAGCGTTTCACCAGCATCCACATTCAGGAACTGACCTGTATCGCGCGCGATACGCGGCTCGGACCCGAAGAGATCACGTGCGACATCCCGAACGTCGGGGAGTCGGCGCTCGCGAAGCTTGACGAGTCCGGTATCGTCTATATCGGTGCTGAAGTGAAGTCGGGCGACATTCTGGTGGGCAAGGTAACGCCGAAAGGCGAGACCCAACTCACGCCGGAAGAAAAGCTATTGCGCGCGATCTTCGGCGAGAAGGCCTCGGACGTGAAAGACACGTCGCTGCGCGTCGGTACCAGCATGAAAGGCACGGTCATCGACGTGCAGGTGTTCACGCGCGACGGCGTCGAGAAAGATCAGCGCGCGAAAGACATCGAGCGTTCGCAACTCGCGCAGATCCGGAAAGACCTCGACGACGAGTACCGCATCGTGGAACTCGCTACGTATCAGCGTCTGCGTCAGGCACTGCTGAACAAGAAGGCGGCCAGCGCACCCGAGATGACGAAGGGCGGCACGATTACCGCTGAGTATCTCGACACGCTGACGCGCGGCGACGATTGGTTCCGCATCCGCATGTCGGAAGACGTGCTGAACGAGCAGCTCGAGAAAGCCGAGGCGCAACTGAAGGCGCGCCGCGAAAAACTCGATGCGCGCTACGCGGACAAGAAGTCGAAGCTCGAAAGCGGTGACGATCTCGCGCCGGGCGTGTTGAAGATCGTGAAGGTCTACCTCGCGATCAAGCGCCGTATTCAACCGGGCGACAAGATGGCCGGCCGACACGGTAACAAAGGGGTGATCTCGGTGATCATGCCGGTTGAAGACATGCCGTTCGACTCGCGCGGCGAGCCGGTCGACATCGTCCTGAACCCGCTCGGCGTGCCGTCGCGGATGAACGTCGGTCAGGTGTTGGAGACGCACCTCGGTTGGGCCGCGAAAGGTCTGGGCGAGAAGATCAACCGGATGATCGAAGAGCAGAAGAAGGCGGCCGACATCCGCAAGTTCCTCGACGAGGTCTACAACGGCGGCGGCGGTCGACAGGAAGACCTGAAGTCGTTCACTGACGAAGAAATCATGGAACTGGCGCGCAATCTGGTCGGCGGTGTGCCGATGGCCACGCAGGTGTTCGATGGTGCGCGCGAAGACGAGATCAAGAAGATGCTCGCGCTGGCCGATCTGCCGACGGCCGGACAAGCGACATTGTGGGATGGCCGTACCGGTGATCAATTCGATCGCCCGGTCACCATCGGCTACATGTACATGATGAAGCTGAACCACCTGGTCGACGACAAGATGCACGCGCGTTCGACCGGTTCGTACAGTCTCGTCACGCAGCAGCCGCTCGGTGGTAAGGCGCAGTTCGGCGGTCAGCGTTTCGGGGAGATGGAAGTGTGGGCGCTCGAGGCCTACGGCGCAGCGTACACGTTGCAGGAAATGCTCACGGTCAAATCGGACGACGTCACCGGCAGAACGAAGATGTACAAGAACATCGTCGACGGCGACTTCCGCATGGATCCGGGCATGCCCGAATCGTTCAACGTGCTGCTGAAGGAAGTTCGGTCCCTCGGGATCGACATGGAACTCGAGAGCGAGTGAGTCGGAATCCACTAAACGGAGAGAGACATTGAAAGACTTATTGAATCTTCTCAAATCTCAAGGAACTGTCGACGAATTCGACTCGTTGCGCATCGGTCTCGCATCGCCCGACATGATTCGGTCGTGGTCGTTCGGCGAAGTGAAGAAGCCGGAGACGATCAACTACCGCACCTTCAAGCCTGAGCGCGATGGTCTTTTCTGCGCCCGCATTTTCGGGCCGGTGAAGGATTACGAATGTCTGTGCGGCAAGTACAAGCGCCTCAAGCATCGTGGTGTGATCTGCGAGAAGTGCGGTGTCGAAGTCACGTTGACGAAAGTGCGTCGCGATCGTATGGGCCACATCGAGCTCGCGAGCCCGGTTGCGCACATCTGGTTCCTGAAGTCGCTGCCGTCGCGTATCGGCCTGTTGCTCGACATGACGCTGCGCGACATCGAGCGCGTGCTGTATTTCGAATCGTACGTCGTCGTCGATTCGGGTATGACCGATCTCGACGTGGGCCAACTGCTGACCGACGAGGAGTACTACTCGAAGCTCGAGGAGTACGGCGATGAATTCGTCGCGAAGATGGGTGCCGAAGCGATTCAGGCGCTGCTGAAAGCGCAGGACATCAACGAAGAGATCGCTCGTCTGCGTGAAGAAATTCCGGCGACGAACTCTGAGACGAAGATCAAGAAGCTGTCGAAGCGCTTGAAGCTGATGGAAGCGTTCGTCAACTCGGGCAACAACCCCGAGTGGATGATCATGACCGTGCTGCCCGTGCTGCCGCCGGACCTGCGTCCGCTGGTACCGCTCGACGGCGGTCGTTTCGCCACGTCGGATCTGAACGATCTGTATCGTCGCGTCATCAACCGCAACAACCGGTTGAAGCGTCTGCTCGACCTCAACGCGCCCGACATCATCGTGCGCAACGAGAAGCGCATGCTTCAGGAAGCGGTCGATGCGTTGCTCGACAACGGTCGTCGCGGTCGCGCGATCACCGGTTCGAACAAGCGTCCGCTGAAGTCGCTCGCCGACATGATCAAGGGCAAGCAGGGTCGGTTCCGTCAGAACCTGCTCGGTAAGCGCGTGGACTACTCCGGCCGCTCGGTGATCGTGGTGGGTCCCACGCTCAAGCTGCACCAGTGCGGTCTGCCGAAGAAGATGGCGCTCGAACTGTTCAAGCCGTTCATCTTCGGAAAGCTCGAATCGCGCGGTCTCGCGACTACGATCAAAGCCGCGAAGAAGATGGTGGAACGCGAGACGGCAGAAGTCTGGGACATCCTGGCCGAAGTCATCCGCGAGCACCCCGTGCTGCTGAACCGTGCGCCGACGCTGCACCGGCTCGGCATTCAGGCGTTCGAACCGACGTTGATCGAAGGTAAAGCCATCCAGCTGCACCCGCTCGTCTGTGCCGCGTACAACGCCGACTTCGACGGCGACCAGATGGCCGTGCACGTGCCGTTGACGCTTGAAGCGCAGCTCGAATCGCGCGCGCTGATGATGTCGACAAACAACATTCTGTCGCCGGCCTCCGGCGAGCCGATCATCGTGCCGTCGCAAGACGTCGTTCTCGGCCTCTACTACATGACGCGCGATCGCGTGAATGCAAAAGGCGAAGGCATGACGTTTGCCGACGCCGCTGAAGCGCTGCGTGCATATCGCACCGGTACAGCGTCGCTGCACGCGCGCGTCAAAGTGCGCATCGTCGAGCACGTGGCCGACGAAAACGGCAACGTTCACGAAGAGCGGTCGCTGGTTGAAACCACCGTCGGTCGTGCGCTGTTGTACGAGATCGTGCCGAAGCAGTTGCCGTTCGGTTTGATCAACAAGCCGATGGACAAGAAATCCATCTCGGGTCTGATCAACGCGTGCTATCGCAACGTCGGTCTGAAAGAGACGGTCATTTTCGCCGACCAGCTGATGTACACCGGTTTTGCACAATCGACGGCTTCGGGTGCGTCGATCGGCGTCGAAGATTTCGTCATTCCTCAAGCGAAGGCGAAGATCATCGGCGACGCGGAAGCCGAAGTGAAAGAGATCGAGTCGCAGTACGCGTCCGGTCTCGTCACGCAAGGCGAGAAATACAACAAGGTGGTCGACATCTGGTCGCGCGCAAACGATCTCGTTGCGCGTTCGATGATGGACGGCATCTCGAAAGAGAAAGTCGTCAATCGCGACGGAAAGGACGAAGACCAGGCGTCGTTCAACTCGGTGTACATCTACGCCGATTCCGGCGCGCGAGGCTCGCCGGCGCAGATCCGCCAGTTGGCCGGTATGCGCGGCCTGATGACGCGTCCCGACGGAAGCATCATCGAAACGCCGATCATCGCGAACTTCCGCGAAGGTCTCACCGTGAACGAGTACTTCATCTCGACGCACGGTGCGCGCAAAGGTCTCGCAGATACCGCGTTGAAGACGGCGAACTCCGGTTACCTGACCCGACGTCTCGTCGACGTTGCTCAGGATCTGGTGGTCACGGACGTCGATTGCGGTACGCGCAAAGGTCTGCACATCAGCGCGTTGATCGAAGGCGGCGACGTTGTAGAACCGTTGGCGGCTCGCGTGTTGGGTCGCGTCGTGGCGAACGACGTGCATGCTCCCGACGGCAAGACGCTGCTCATGACGGCCGGCACGATGCTGGACGAAGCGTGGGTGGAACAGCTCGAGACGCTCGGCGTCGACGAACTGGTCGTGCGCTCTCCAATTACGTGTGACACGCGACATGGCGTCTGCTCCACCTGCTACGGTCGCGATCTGGCGCGTGGCCATCTGGTCAACGTCGGCGAATCGGTCGGCGTCATTGCAGCTCAATCGATCGGTGAACCGGGTACGCAGCTCACGATGCGGACATTCCACATCGGCGGTGCAGCGTCACGGGCCACTGCAATCGACAACATTCAGGTGAAGCATGGCGGCTCGGTCCGATTGCACAACCTGAAGACGGTACAGCGGGAATCGGGCGAACTGGTCGCAGTATCGCGGTCCGGTGAAATCGCGATTGCCGACCAGCAAGGTCGCGAGCGCGAACGCTACAAACTGCCGTACGGTGCGGTGATCTCGGTCAGCGAGAACGAGCACGTCGATGCCGGCCAGATGATTGCGCAATGGGATCCGCACACGCACCCGATCATCACGGAAGTGGCGGGTAAGGTCGTCTTCCAGGACATGGAAGAAGGTCTGTCGATCAACCGTCAGACGGACGAGTTGACCGGCCTCACCAACATTCTGGTGCTCGATGCGAAAGATCGTCCCAGCGCAGGTAAAGATCTGCGTCCGGCGATCAGCCTCGTCGACGGCAAAGGCAAGGAAGTGTTCCTGGCGGGTACCGATGTACCGGCGCACTACCTGTTGCCGGCCGATGCAATTTTGTCGCTCGAAGACGGCGAGAAGATCGGCGTGGGCGATGTCATCGCGCGGATTCCGCAGGAAGGTTCGAAAACCCGCGACATCACCGGCGGTCTGCCGCGTGTGGCGGACCTGTTCGAAGCGCGCAAACCGAAGGAACCGGCGATCCTCGCCGAGGCCTCCGGCACGATCAGCTTCGGGAAGGAAACGAAGGGCAAGCGTCGTCTGGTGATTACACCGGCCGATGGCGACCCGTACGAAACGCTGATTCCCAAGTGGCGCAACATCGGCGTATTCGAAGGCGAATCGGTGGAGCGTGGCGAAGTCGTATCCGACGGAGCCGCCTCGCCGCACGACATTCTGCGTCTCAAAGGTGTGAACGAGCTCGCTCGCTACATCATCAACGAGATCCAGGAGGTCTATCGCCTTCAGGGTGTGACGATCAACGACAAGCACATCGAAGTGATCGTGCGGCAGATGCTGCGCAAAGTAGAGATCACCGATCCGGGCGAGTCGTCGTTCATCCGCGGCGAACAGCTGGAGTACGTCGCGGTGGTCGAAGAGAACGAGCGGCTCAAGGCGGAGTCGAAGGATCCCGTGCAGTTCGAGCGGCAGTTGCTCGGTATCACCAAGGCATCGCTTGCAACGGAATCGTTCCTCTCTGCGGCTTCGTTCCAGGAGACGACGAGAGTTCTGACCGAAGCTGCTGTTACCGGCAAGCGCGACTTCCTGCGTGGCCTGAAGGAAAACGTCGTCGTAGGACGATTGATTCCGGCAGGTACCGGTCTTGCGTACCACAGCGAGCGCAAGCGCAAGCGCGAGCAGGATCTGGCGGCCCGCTTGGCGAAGGAACAGGGCGCCACGGCCGACGAGATCGAAGCAGCGTTGTCGGAAGCGCTCAGCAGCAGCGGCAGCTGACGATCGAACGAAGCGTCACGGCATGAAGTCGTGGCGCTTCGGGTTGCGAGGTACTGTTGCGAGGTATTGGGGGAGCGATTAGAATCGCGCACCTTTCGCCGGGGGCCTACGAACAGCCCCCGGTTTTCATCTAGAGGAAGATGTTTGATGGCGACGATCAGCCAACTCGTGCGCAAGCCGCGCAAGCTCAAGGTCGAAAAGAACCAGGTGCCGGCATTGCAAGGCTCGCCGCAGAAGCGCGGCGTCTGCACACGCGTGTACACCACCACGCCGAAGAAGCCTAACTCGGCGCTTCGAAAAGTCTGTCGCGTAAGGCTGACGAACGGGTACGAAGTGGCGTCGTACATCGGCGGCGAAGGCCACAACCTGCAGGAACACTCCGTTGTCTTGATCCGCGGTGGCCGCGTCAAAGACCTGCCCGGAGTTCGATACCACACAGTTCGCGGAACGCTGGATACCTCCGGCGTCACTGACCGTCGCCAAGGACGGTCGAAGTACGGAGCGAAACGCCCCAAGTAATCTGACGAGCGGCTAAAGCCGCACATCGTCTCCAGTAAGGCCGGCCTCGCGTGCCGGACCACCCTGAACAGAGGAGCTACTCATGCCAAGACGTCGCGTCGCTGCTAAGCGCACGATTTTGCCGGACCCCATGTACGGCAATCAGATACTCGCCAAATTCATCAACCACGTGATGATCAGCGGCAAGAAAGCCGTCGCCGAAGGGATCGTGTACGGCGCCCTCGATCGCATTCGCGAGCGCGGTAAATCCGATCCGGTCGAAGTGTTCGAAAAAGCACTCGAAGCCATCGCACCGTACATCGAAGTGAAGTCGCGTCGCGTTGGTGGTGCCACCTATCAGGTACCGGTCGAAGTTCGCCCCTCACGCCGTCAGGCGCTGGCGATGCGCTGGCTCGTCGACAATGCGCGCGGTCGCGGCGAAAAATCGATGTCGGCCCGTCTGGCCGGTGAGATTTTCGACGCCGCGGAAGGTCGCGGTGGCGCGGTGAAGAAGCGTGAAGACACGCACCGCATGGCCGAAGCCAACAAGGCGTTCGCGCACTACCGATTCTGAGCTCATGGATGTAGAGCTGCCGGTGGTCGACGGAGAGGGAAATGCCTCGCACGACGCCCATTTCACGCTATCGGAACATCGGCATCGTTGCGCACGTGGATGCGGGGAAAACGACGACCACGGAGCGCGTGCTTTTCTACACCGGCGTTTCACACACGCTCGGTGAGGTGCACGACGGCGCGGCGGTCATGGATTGGATGGAACAGGAGCAGGAACGAGGTATCACCATCACCTCGGCCTGCACCACCTGTTTCTGGAGCGGCATGAATGATCAGTTTGCGGAACATCGCATCAACATCATCGACACGCCTGGGCACGTCGACTTCACGATCGAAGTCGAACGCAGTCTGCGCGTGCTCGATGGAGCGTGCGTCGTATTCTGCGCGACGTCGGGTGTCGAACCGCAATCCGAAACGGTGTGGCGTCAAGCCAACAGGTATGCAGTGCCGCGCATCGTCTTCGTCAACAAGATGGACCGCCCGGGCGCCGATTTCCTGCGGGTCGTCGATGAAATTCACGAGCGTCTCGGCGCACTGGCGATTCCGGTCCAAGTTCCGATCGGCAACGAAGAGCGCTTCGAAGGCGTCGTAGATCTGATCACCATGCAGGCAATCTACTGGAACGAAGCGGATCTCGGTCTCACCTTCGATACGAAGGAAGTACCAGTCGAGTTACGCGTGCAGTGCGAATCGTTGCGCGAACGGCTTGTGGCCGCTGCTGCCGAAGCGAGCGACGAGATGACCGAGAAATATCTTGGCGGTGCCCAGCTCACTCACGCAGAAATCAGAAGCGGGCTGCGCCGCCGAACCATCGCGAACGAAATCGTTCCGGCGTTGTGCGGTTCGGCCTTTAGAAACAAGGGTGTGCAGGCGATGCTCGACGCAATCGTCGACTACCTTCCGGCGCCTACCGAAGTTCGGCCGATCGAAGGTGTACTCGCCGACGGCGTAACACTGGGGCGGCGCGAGTCGTGTGACGACGCGCCTTTCGCCGGTCTCGCGTTCAAGGTTGCAAATGATCCGGTCGTGGGCACGCTCACGTTCTTCAGGGTCTATTCGGGAGTGCTCGCTTGCGGCGACACCGTTTTCAATCCGGCAAAGCAGAAGCGAGAGCGCATCGGCCGCATGGTGCAAATGCACTCCAACGAGCGTAACGAGATCACAGAAGTGCGTGCCGGCGACATAGCCGCGGCAATCGGGTTGCACGACGTCGCTACCGGCGACACGTTGTGCGATGCGAACCACATCATTTCGCTCGAGCGTATGGAGTTTCCGGAACCGGTAATCTCGGTTGCAGTCGAAGCAAGGTCGGCGCAGGAGCGCGAGAACATGAGCATCGCGCTCGGGAAGCTTGCGCAGGAAGACCCGTCTTTTCGCGTGCACATCGACGATGAAACCGGTCAAACCATCATCGAAGGTATGGGCGAGTTGCACCTCGAGATCATCGTTGACCGGATGCGGCGCGAGTTCGGAGTCGATGCAAACGTGGGTAAACCGCGCGTCGCCTATCGCGAAACAGTGCGGGAACGTGTCGAAGTCGAAGGCAAATTCGCGCGCCAATCCGGTGGCAGAGGGCAGTACGGCCATGTATGGTTGCGCGTCGAACCGCTGAACGACTCGTATGAGGGGCGAACCGACGAGTTTGTCAACGGCATCACTGACGGTCGCGTTCCCCGCGAATACGTCCCCGCGATTGCCGAGGGCGTAAGGCAACAGATGCTCAGCGGTGTGCTGGCAGGCCATCCGCTGATCAATGTGCGGGTGACGTTGTTCGATGGATCGTTTCACGCCGTGGATTCGTCCGAGGCGGCTTTCAGAATTGCCGCAGCGATGGCGCTGAAGGCGGGCGTGTCGAAGGCGAAGCCCGCGCTTCTCGAGCCGATCATGAAGGTCGAGGTGGTGACACCCGAAGATCATTTGGGCGATGTGATCGGCGACTTGAATCGACGCCGAGGAACGATCGAGAGCATCGACCAGAGCCCGGCCGGCAAGATCGTCCGGGCAGAAGTTCCGATGGCGGAAATGTTCGGATATTCGACGAACGTCAGATCTGCAACGAAAGGCAGAGCAACGTTTGCGATGGAGTTTTCAAAGTATCAGATCGTCCCTGACGGAATCGCTGAGGGGATCGTCAAGAGCGCATAGTTTGGAATAGACGGAGCGAAAAGAAATGTCGAAAGCGAAATTTGAGCGAAACAAGCCGCACGTGAATGTGGGGACGATTGGTCATGTGGACCATGGTAAGACGACGTTGACGGCGGCGTTGACGAAGGTGTGTGCGGAGACGTGGGGTAAGGGGGAGATCAAGGCGTTTGATCAGATCGACAACGCCCCGGAAGAACGGGAGCGAGGGATTACGATCAATACGTCGCACGTGGAATACGAGTCGCCGAAGCGCCACTACGCGCACGTTGACTGTCCCGGACACGCGGACTATGTGAAGAACATGATCACGGGTGCGGCGCAGATGGACGGTGCGATTCTGGTGGTATCGGCGGCAGATGGCCCGATGCCGCAAACGCGCGAACACATTCTGCTGTCACGCCAGGTAGGCGTGCCGCGCATCATCGTGTTCCTGAACAAAGCGGACATGGTGGACGACGCGGAACTGCTTGAGCTGGTCGAGATGGAAGTGCGTGAGCTGCTCGATCGCTATGAATTCCCGGGCGACGACACGCCGATCATCATTGGCAGTGCGTTGAAGGCACTGGAAGGTGAAGCGACCGACATGGGCGTCGGCAGCGTGAAGAAGCTGGTTGAGACGCTCGATGAGTACATTCCGGAGCCGGAGCGTGCGGTGGATCTGCCGTTCCTGATGCCGATCGAAGACGTGTTCTCGATCTCGGGTCGGGGCACGGTAGTGACCGGACGAGTCGACCGCGGTGTGATCAAGGTCGGAGAAGAAGTCGAGATTGTCGGCATCAAGGACACCACGCGCACGACGTGTACGGGTGTGGAGATGTTCCGCAAGCTGCTCGACGAAGGTCGTGCGGGAGAGAACGTGGGTGTACTGCTGCGCGGTACGAAGCGTGAAGACGTAGAGCGCGGTCAGGTTCTTGCGAAGCCGGGTTCGATCACGCCGCACACGACGTTCGAAGCGGAAGTGTATGTGCTGTCGAAAGACGAAGGTGGCCGTCACACGCCGTTCTTCAAAGGTTATCGGCCGCAGTTTTTCTTCCGTACGACGGATGTGACGGGCAGTGTGGAATTGCCGGCGGACGTTGAGATGGTGATGCCGGGCGACAAGGTGAACATGACGGTGACGTTGATCAACCCGATTGCGATGGACGAGGGCTTGCGCTTCTCGTTCCGCGAGGGTGGTCGTACCGTCGGCGCCGGCGTCGTCGTCAAAATCATCAAAGCTCTCAAGACGCGCCGTTATCCCGGTTGCGCGGCCTAGTTCGGCCGTTAGCAGCCGGCGATCTCGAGGCCGATCGAAGCGAAAAAGAAGAAACGCGGACCACGCACTGTTTGACAGGCGTAGGACCGCTCATTAGAATGCCGCCTCCTTTTTCCAGGGGCGGCTCTTTTTCCCCTAAAACAAAGGGTTGGAGTCAACAAGACGTGCAGAACCAGCGGATCCGCATTCGATTGAAGGCCTTCGATCACCGTTTGATCGATGTGTCGACACAGGAAATCGTCGACACGGCGAAGAGAACCGGTGCGCTCGTGCGTGGGCCGATTCCGCTGCCGACACGCAAAGAACGTTTCACCATTCTGGTGTCGCCGCACGTCAATAAAGACGCGCGGGACCAATATGAGATTCGCACCCACAAGCGGCTGCTCGACATCGTCGAGCCGACCGAGAAGACAGTGGATGCGCTGATGAAGCTCGATCTGGCGGCGGGAGTAGAGGTCCAGATCAGCTTGAACTAGAACTTCCTCGCGGCGCCGCAGGGCGCACGTCGGTCTCGATGGACGACTAGGACGAGGAGGTGCACCAGGGTCCCGATAGGGGATCACGGATCGGGCAGTAACCGTTTGCGAGCTTTCGCTTGAGAGAGCTGGCAAACGGTTTCTACATGTGGCCGCGTTACGCACGTTTGTCGCGAACAGGTCGAACTGAACTGAGAGGGATGCCGTGGCCATTGGCTTGGTTGGCAGAAAGAGCGGAATGACACGGATTTTCACGCCGGAAGGCGTGTCGATTCCGGTGACCGTAATCGAGGTGGATCCGAACCGGATCACCCAGGTGAAAACCGAAGAGCGTGACGGCTATACCGCGGTGCAGGTCACCACGGGTGCGCGTAAAGCGCAGCGCGTTACGAAAGCGATGGCGGGCCACTTCGCGAAGGCGGGCAGCCTCGCGGGTCGCGGTACCTGGGAATTCCGGCTCGAGAACGACTCTGCGGCCGCCGAACTGGCGCCGGGCGCGACGCTCGGAGTCGATCAGTTCGAAGCCGGCCAGAAAGTGGATATTTCCGGCGTTTCGAAGGGCAAGGGTTTCGCCGGAACGATCAAGCGTTGGAACTTCGCCGGACAGGACGCGACGCACGGTAACTCGGTGTCGCACCGCGTGCCGGGTTCGATCGGTCAGAACCAGTCGCCCGGTCGCGTGTTCAAGGGCAAGAAGATGTCGGGACACATGGGCAATCGCCAGGTGACCGAGCAGAACCTCGTCGTCGTTCGCGTCGATACGGAGCGCAGCCTGCTGCTGGTCCGTGGCGCGGTGCCGGGTTCGGCAGGCGGTGATGTGTACATCCGCCCGGCCGTAAAGGGCTGAGCGGCTCGCGGATGTTGGAGGAATAGTCGGTATGAATCTGAACTTGGCAGCACCCGGCGGCGGCAAGGTGGAAATCTCCGAAGCTGCGTTCGGGCGCGAGTTCAACGAGTCGCTCGTCCATCAGGTCGTGGTGGCGTATCTCAATGGCGCCCGCCAGGGCACGCGCAAGCAATTGACTCGCGCGGAAGTGAGCGGTGGCGGCAAGAAGCCGTGGAAACAAAAGGGTAGCGGTCGTGCGCGCGCGGGTAGCAGCCGCAGCCCGCTGTGGCGTAGCGGCGGCATCATCTTCGCGGCGCGTCCGCAGGACCATTCGCAGAAAGTGAATCGCAAGATGTACCAGGGGGCTCTGCGCTGTATCGCCTCCGAACTGATCCGCCAAGACCGCCTCATTGCCGTCGACACCTTCTCCGTCGATACCCCGAAGACCCAAGCCCTCCTCGCGAAACTCAAAGCCCTCGAACTCAGCAACGTGTTGATCGTCACCGAAGACGTCGACACCAATCTGTATCTGTCGGCCCGCAACCTGAAGAACGTCGATGTGTGCGATGTCGCTGCGCTCGATCCGGTTGCGCTGTTGAGCCACGAGCGTGTGTTGATCACGGTGGCGGCACTGAAACGCTTCGAAGAGGTGCTGGCATGACCACCGAACGCAACTACACGATTCTGCTCGCGCCGCATTTCTCGGAGAAGGTGGCGACGCTGACCGACAAATCGAACCAGTACGCCTTCAAAGTGGCGCGCGACGCGACGAAGCCTCAGATCAAAGCGGCCGTCGAGTCGATCTTCTCCGTCAGCGTCGAAAACGTGTCGACACTGAATGTCCGCGGCAAAGAGAAAAAGACGCAGCGTGGCCTGTCGCGTAAGAACCATTGGAAAAAAGCCTACGTGCGCCTCGCGCCGGGTCAAACCATCGACCTGACGGCGTCGGAATAAGGGGATAGCGATGGCAGTAGTCAAAACAAAGCCCACTTCGCCCGGACGACGCTTCGTCATCAAGGTCGTCAATCCGGAGTTGCACAAAGGCGAGCCGTATTGGCCGTTGGTCGAAAGCCAGAACAAGAAAGGCGGTCGCAACAACGCTGGCCGCATCACCACGCGCCACCAGGGCGGCGGTCACAAGCAGCACTATCGTCTGATCGACTTCAAGCGCGATAAAGACGGCATTCCGGCGACGGTCGAGCGCATCGAATACGACCCGAACCGCACCGCGAACATCGCGTTGCTGAAATACCGTGACGGCGAGCGTCGTTACATCGTCGCGCCGCGTGGTGTCAGTGCCGGCGATCAGCTGATGTCGGGTTCGACGGCGCCGATTCGTGCCGGCAATGCGATGCAGCTGCGCAACGTGCCCCTCGGCAGCGTCGTTCACTGTGTCGAGTTGAAAGCAGGCAAGGGCGCTCAGATCGCGCGTAGCGCGGGCGGCTCAGCACAACTGGTTGCGCGCGAAGGCGCGTATGCGACGTTGCGTTTGCGTTCGGGCGAAATGCGCCGCGTGTTGATCGAATGCCGTGCAACGCTCGGCGAAGTCGGCAACAGCGAACACAGTCTGCGCTCATACGGCAAAGCCGGTGCGCGTCGCTGGCGCGGTATTCGTCCGACGGTACGCGGCGTTGCAATGAACCCGGTCGACCACCCGCACGGTGGCGGCGAAGGCAAAACGTCGGCGGGTCGTCACCCGGTGTCGCCGTGGGGCACGAAGACGAAAGGTTACAAGACGCGCTCGAACAAGCGCACTGACGGCATGATCGTGCGCCGTCGCGGCAAGAAATAGGGCGGGAGAAGCCAAGTGCCAAGATCGTTGAGAAAAGGACCCTTCGTCGACCTTCACCTCGCGAAGAAAGTCGAGACGGTGATTGCCACGAACGACAAGCGCCCGATCAAGACGTGGTCGCGCCGCTCGATGATTCTGCCGGACATGGTTGGATTGACGATCGCGGTTCACAACGGGCGCCAGCACATCCCGGTCTACGTATCGGAAGAAATGGTGGGCCACAAGCTGGGCGAGTTTGCGCCGACCCGCACGTATCGCGGGCACGCCGGCGACAAGAAAGTGAAGCGCTGAGCGCGAGAGTCACGGAGCGAAATGATGGAAGCCACAGCAGTTGCAAAACGTCTACGGCTCACCGCGCAGAAGGCGCGGCTCGTAGTCGACATGGTTCGCGGCAAGCCGGTCGCGCAGGCGCTCGACATTCTGAATTTCGCGAATCAGAAGGGCGCCGAACTCGTGAAGAAAGTGCTCGAGTCGGCGATTGCGAACGCAGAGAACAACGAAGGCGCGGACGTCGACGAATTGCGCGTACATCGGATATTCGTTGATGAAGGCGTGACGATGAAGCGGATCATGCCGCGGGCAAAAGGTCGTGCGGATCGAATTTCGAAACGCACCTGCCACATCACCGTCACTGTATCGGACACGGCCGCGTAAGCGCGCGGCGAAAGCGGAGCACACATGGGTCAGAAAGTTAATCCGACGGGAATGCGGCTTGGCATCGTCAAGAGCCATACATCGGTTTGGTACGCGGATAAGAAGCAGTATTCGAAATACCTGCTGAACGATCTGCGTGTCCGTGAATTCCTGCGCGATCGACTTTCGCAAGCATCCATCAGTCGCATCGAGATCGAACGCCCGGCGCAAACCGCGCGCATTTCGATTCATACCGCGCGGCCCGGCATCGTCATCGGCAAGAAAGGCGAAGACGTCGAACGTCTGCGCCGTGAACTCGCCGTGATGATGGGCGTGCCGGTGCACGTGAACATCGAAGAGATCCGCAAGCCCGAGATCGATGCGCTGCTGGTCGCGCAGAACGTCGCGCAGCAGCTCGAACGCCGCGTGCAGTTCCGCCGCGCGATGCGCCGCGTGATTCAGAACGCGATGCGGCTCGGCGCGAAAGGCATCAAGGTGCGCGTGGCGGGTCGTCTCGGCGGTACCGAGATTGCGCGCTCCGAGGTTTATCACGAAGGTCGCGTGCCGTTGCATACGCTGCGCGCCGACATCGACTACGCAACCGCGGAAGCGAAAACGACGTATGGCGTACTCGGAATCAAGGTCTGGATTTTCAAAGGCGAAATTCTGGGCTCGGACGTAGAGGCACAGGCGACCGCGTAAGCGGCGTTTGATTAGGGAATCTATTCATGTTGCAACCCAAGCGAACGAAATTCCGCAAGATGCACAAGGGCCGCAATCGCGGTCTTGCCGTGCGCGGAAGCACCGTCAGCTTCGGCGAGTACGGTTTGAAGGCGACCGGTCGCGGACGTCTGACGGCACGTCAGCTGGAAGCCGGACGTCGCGCGATGACGCGCCACGTGAAGCGCGGCGGAAAAATCTGGATCCGCGTGTTCCCCGACAAGCCGATCACGAAGAAGCCTCTGGAAGTGCGCCAGGGTAAAGGTAAGGGCGCGGTCGAATACTGGGTCGCGCTGATCCAGCCCGGTCGCGTGTTGTACGAGATGGAAGGTGTAACCGAGGAGCTTGCCCGCGAAGCGTTCTCGTTGGCGGCGGCGAAGCTGCCGTTCAAGACCACGTTCGTCAAGCGTTCGGTGATGTGATGAAAGCGTCCGATATCAGACAGAAGACACCCGCGGAGCTCAAGACCGAGCTGCTGCGGCTGCGCAAAGAACAATTCAACGTTCGTATGCAGGGCGCAAGCGGACAGTTGAACCAGCCGCACTTCATCAAAGAACTGCGCCGCGACATCGCACGCGTGAAAACGGTGATCAGGGAGAAGCGTGACAATGGCTGAAGTCGAGCAGAAACGTGGCCGTGTCGTTACCGGTCGCGTCATCAGCAACAAGAGCAATCAGACGATCACCGTGTTGATCGAGCGTCGCGAACCGCACCCGGTTTACGGCAAGTACATCCGTCGCTCGACGAAGGTTCATGCACACGACGAAAAGAACGAGTGCAACGAAGGCGATCTGGTGACGGTGCGCGAATCGCGGCCGTATTCGAAAACGAAGTTCTGGGTGCTCGCGAGCATCGTCGAACGCGCTCCCGCGGCCGAGTAAGGGGTTTAGGGTAAGAAAATGATTCAGTCGGAATCGATGTTGGATGTGGCAGACAACAGCGGCGCGCGCCGGGTGATGTGCATCAAGGTGCTGGGCGGGTCGAAGCGTCGCTATGCCGGCATCGGCGACGTCATCAAGGTCACGATCAAGGAAGCGATTCCGCGCGGACGTGTGAAGAAAGGTCAGGTGATGAACGCGGTCGTCGTTCGTACCAAACACGGCATCCGTCGTCAGGACGGATCGTTGATCAAGTTCGACCAGAACGCGGCGGTGTTGCTGACCCCGCAGATGCAACCCGTTGGCACGCGCATCTTCGGACCGGTGACGCGCGAGCTGCGTACCGAGAGCTTCATGCGGATCATCTCGCTGGCGCCCGAAGTGCTTTGAGGATAGGACGATGAAGAAGATCAAAAGCAAAGACGAAGTGATCGTCATCACCGGGCGTGATAAAGGCCGTCGCGGTGAGGTGTTGTCGGTGCGGTCGGACGGACGTCTGGTCGTGTCCGGTGTGAACGTTGCGAAGAAGCACCAGCGCGGCAACCCGAACGCGGGACAGCCCGGCGGAATCGTCGACAAAGAGGTTCCGATCCAGGCATCGAACGTAGCGATATACAACAGCGAAACCGGCAAGGCCGATCGCGTGGGATTTCGGGTAGAGGACGGCAAGAAAGTCCGCTACTTCAAGTCGACGAAAAAGACGATAGACGCCTAACGAGACTTAAGATGGCCGATTTACACCGACACTACATCGAGAGCATCCGTCCAACGCTGATGGAGCAGTTCTCGTACACGAACATCATGGAAGTTCCGCGGCTCGTGAAGATCACGCTGAACATGGGCGTGGGCGAGGCCGTGGGCGACAAGAAGATCATGGATAACGCGGTCAACGACATGATGTTGATCTCGGGACAGAAGCCCGTGGTCAACAACGCGCGCAAATCCGAAGCCGGCTTCAAGATTCGGGAAGGCTATCCGGTCGGCTGCAAAGTGACGTTGCGCGGCGCGCGCATGTTCGAGTTTCTCGAGCGGCTGGTCGGCATCGCGATTCCGCGTATGCGCGACTTTCGCGGCTTGAACCCGCGTGCGTTCGACGGACGCGGCAATTTTTCGATGGGCGTTACCGAACAGATCATCTTCCCCGAAATCGACTACGACAAAATCGACGTGATTCGGGGCATGGACATCACGGTCACCACGACGGCACGGACCAATGCGGAAGGTCTCGCGCTGCTCAAGGCATTCAGTTTTCCGTTCCGCGAGGCGCATTGAGGTATGGCTAAGACATCGGTAGTCGAACGGGAAAAGCGGCGCTCGAAGATTCAGGCGAAATTCGCCACCAAGCGCAAGGCTCTCAAATCGATCATCAACGATCGCAACGCGTCTGATGACGATCGTTGGGACGCGCAGGTCAAGCTGCAGAAGCAGCCGCGCGATGCGAGTCCGTTCCGCAAACGTCGGCGTTGTTCGATCACCGGCCGGCCGCGCGGTGTGTATCGGAAGTTCGGTCTGGCGCGCACGAAGCTGCGCGAAGCGGCGATGCGCGGTGATGTGCCGGGTCTGGTGAAAGCGAGCTGGTGAGGAGTTTCAGAACATGACGATGCAGGATCCGGTTTCCGACATGCTGACGCGCATTCGCAACGCACAAGCGGTGCAGAACGCGAACGTGTCGATGCCGAGTTCGAAACTGAAAATAGCCATCGCGCAAGTGCTGCGCGACGAAGGTTACGTCGGTCGCTTCAACGTTTCGGAAGGTCCGAAGCGCATGCTGACGATCGATCTGAAATATCACAAAGGTCAGCCGGTGATCGAAGTGATCGACCGCGTCAGTCGCCCGGGTCTGCGCATCTATCGCGACAAAGACGATCTGCCGACGATCCAGGGTGGACTCGGTATTGCCGTCATCAGCACCTGCAAAGGCCTGATGACGGATCGCGCCGCCCGCAAAGCGGGAATCGGCGGCGAAGTTCTGTGCACCGTATTTTGAGGTGAGAGATGTCTCGAGTAGGTAACTATCCGATCGACGTTCCGAAAGGAGTCGAAGTCACGCTGGATGCAGCGAAGCTGAGCGTGAAAGGCTCCAAAGGCAGTCTGTCGGTGCCCGTCGACGAAGCGGTGGAGATCAAGCGCGAAGACGATCGCCTGCGTTTCACCGCCCGGCGCAACGACCAGCATTCGCAAGCAATGGCCGGTACGTTGCGCGCGCACGTGAACAACATGCTGAAAGGCGTGTCGCAAGGGTTCTCGAAGAAGCTCGAACTGCAAGGCGTTGGCTATCGCGCGCAAGCGGCAAGCGGGCGGCTCGATCTGCAGCTCGGGTTCTCGCATCCGGTGCAGTACAAACTGCCGGAAGGTATCAAGGCGGAAACGCCCAGCCAGACCGAAGTGATCGTCTCCGGCGTCGACAAGCAGTTGGTCGGCCAGGTCGCATCGGAAATCCGCGGCTTCCGTCCGCCGGAACCGTACAAGGGTAAAGGCGTCAGATACGCGAACGAGCGCGTCGTGCGCAAAGAAGCGAAGAAGAAGTAGAGGCGGCAATGAACGAGAAGAAACAGGCCCGCATGCGCCGGGCGCGCAGCAGCCGGATGAAGATGCGCGAACTGGGCGCGACCCGCTTGTCGGTGCATCGCACGCCGCGTCACATCTATGCGCAGATCATCGCGCCGGAAGGTACGCGCGTGCTGGTCACCGCTTCGACGCTCGATGCGGACCTGCGCAAGGCCGGCCACACCGGCAACAAAGACGCCGCCGCGAAGGTCGGTGCGTTGATTGCTGAGCGCGCGAAAGCGGCGGGCATCACGCGCGTCGCGTTCGATCGGTCCGGATTCAAGTATCACGGTCGCGTCAAGGCGCTGGCCGAGGCTGCCCGCGAGGGCGGCCTGGAATTCTAAGGCTCGTGATTTACAGGTAAGCCATGGCATATACCCAGGAAGTGAAAGAAGAAGGTCTGGTCGAGAAGCTCGTCCAGGTCAATCGTGTCGCCAAAGTGGTCCAGGGCGGACGCATTTTCGGTTTCACCGCGCTGACGGTAGTCGGCGACGGCAAAGGCCGTGTGGGTTTCGGCCGCGGCAAGGCGCGTGAAGTGCCGGTTGCCATCCAGAAGGCGATGGAAGCGGCGCGCCGCAACATGATCGAAGTCGAACTCGATCGCGGCACGATCTGGTATCCGATCACCCGTCGGCACGGCGCGTCGAAGGTGTACATGCAGCCGGCATCGGAAGGTACCGGCGTCATCGCCGGCGGCGCGATGCGCGCATTGCTCGAAGCCGCGGGTGTGCACAACGTGCTGGCGAAGTGCTACGGCTCCACCAATCCGGTGAACGTCGTGCGCGCCACGTTCGAAGCGCTGCGACATATGAAGTCGCCGCAGCAGGTGGCAGAGAAGCGCGGGCTGACGATGGAACAGATGCAGGCGTAAGCGCCGCACGAAGCAGAAGGTAGTCGCTGAGATGAGTAGCGGAAAAACGATTCGTGTCACGCAGACCAAGAGCGTTGCTCATCGTCTGCCGACACACAAAGAATGCGTTGCCGGATTGGGTCTGCGCCGCATCGGCCACACGGTCGAACTGCAAGACACTCCGTCGGTGCGCGGAATGATCGAAAAGGTCTACTACATGGTCCGCGTCGAGGGAGAGCAGTGATGCGATTGAACGAACTATCCCCTGCAGCCGGCAGCAAGCCGGTCAAGAAACGTGTCGGCCGTGGAATCGGCTCGGGTCTCGGTAAGACGTGCGGTCGCGGCCACAAAGGTCAAAAGGCGCGCAAGAGCGGCAATCCGAAGCCCGGTTTCGAGGGCGGTCAAATGCCGTTGCAGCGCCGTGTACCAAAGTTCGGTTTCCGGTCGCGCGTCGCATTGGTAACGGCTGAAGTTCGTCTCGGCGAACTGGCGAAAGTCGCAGAAGGCGTCGTCGATCTCGATGCGCTGAAAGCGGCCAACCTGATCAACAAAGGGGCGAAACGCGCACGCATCATGCTGTCGGGCACGATCGACAGAGCGGTTACCGTGAAAGGCATCAAGCTCACCAAGGGTGCGCGGGCCGCGATTGAAGCCGTCGGAGGCAAGGTAGAAGACTGATGGCCGCTCAGGGGCAGAAACTGGCAGGCGTTCAGGCGGGGCTCGCCGAGCTCCGCAACCGTCTGCTGTTCGTCTTCTTTGCGCTCCTGGTGTCTCGCGTGGGAAGCCACATTCCCATCCCCGGTATCAATCCGGATCGGCTGCGGCAGCTGTTCGAACAGAACCAGGGCGGCATTCTCGACCTGTTCAACATGTTCTCGGGCGGCGCGTTGCACCGCATGAGTATCCTTGCGCTCGGCGTCATGCCGTACATCACGTCGAGCATCATCATGAACCTGCTGACGATGATGCATCCGCCGTTGCAGCAGCTGCGCAAAGAAGGCGAGGCCGGCCGCCGCAAGATCACGCAATACACACGCTATGGCACGCTGCTGATCGCACTGATTCAGGGCTCGGCGTTGGCCGCCACGCTCGCGAACCAGGGGCTCGCGTTCAGCCCGAACTTCTCCTTCCACTTCGTCGCGATCACCGTGTCGTTACCGGTGCGCTGTTCATGATGTGGCTCGGCGAACAGATCACCGAGCGCGGCGTCGGTAACGGTATTTCGCTGTTGATCTTCTCGAACATCGTGGCGGGTTTTCCTGCCGCTATCGGGCGCTCGTTCGAAGCGGCGCGGCAAGGCGACATCAACATCATCGCGTTGCTCGCCATCGGCGTGTTCGCCATCGTCGTGGTCGCCTTCGTGGTGTTCATCGAACGCGGTCAACGGCGCATCACGGTCAACTACGCGAAACGCCAGCAGGGGCGGCGCGTCTATCAGGCGCAGTCGAGTCACCTGCCGCTGAAGGTCAACATGGCCGGCGTCATTCCGGCGATCTTCGCGTCCAGCCTGCTGCTGGCGCCGTCGTCGCTGGCGCAGTGGTTCGGTCAGACCAAGGGCATGGAATGGCTGCAGGAAGTGTCGCTGGTGCTGTCGCCCGGGCAGCCGCTGTACATCCTGATGTTTGCCGGCGGCATCGTGTTCTTCAGCTTCTTCTACACGGCGATCGTGTTCGATCCGAAGGACGTCGCCGAAAACCTGCAGCGGCAGGGAGCCTACGTGCCGGGTATCCGGCCGGGTCAACATACGGCGAAGTACATCGACGACGTGATCACGCGGTTGACTGCTTTCGGCGCGCTCTACGTGACGCTCGTGTGTCTGTTGCCGGAATTCATGGTCGTGTTCTTCAACGTGACGTTCCAGCTCGGAGGTACCGCGCTCTTGATCGTAGTGGTCGTCGCGATGGACTTCATGGCGCAAGTGCAGGCCCACCTGATGTCGAGCCAGTACGCGAAGCTGATGGAAAAGTCGAATCTGAAGAACTATGGGCGCGGTCGTCGATAGGCGCCGCCGGTACAACGAGGTAATCACGTGAAAGTCAGAGCATCGGTCAGGAAACTGTGCCGCAACTGCAAAATCGTACGGCGCAAGCGCGTCGTTCGAGTGATCTGCACGGCCGAAGCGCGCCACAAGCAACGTCAAGGCTGAAGCGCATTTGCGCGCTGGTATGAATCAAAGTGGTAGGTCAGTTGAATAGAGTCGGTTCACCCGCTAAACTTCGCGCCCTTTTTGCGCCGGGTTCGCGCGTGCCGGCTCCATTTCGAGCAGGGTTTTACGGAGCTAATTGAATGGCGCGAATCGCCGGAATCAACGTCCCAGACAACAAACACGCGGTCATTTCGCTGACCTACATCTTCGGCATTGGCCGCACCACGGCGAAGAAGATCTGTGCAGCGGCCGGCGTCAAACCGAGCGCGAAGATTCAGGATCTTTCCGAAGCCGACCTGGATGCGATCCGCGGCGAAATCAGCAAGATCACCGTCGAAGGCGATCTGCGACGCGAGATTTCGATGAGCATCAAGCGGCTCATGGACCTTGGTTGCTATCGAGGCATTCGCCACCGCCGCGGCCTGCCGCTGCGAGGTCAACGTACGCGTACGAACGCCCGCACCCGTAAAGGTCCGCGGCGCCCGATCAGGAAGTAGAGAGCATTCATGGCTGAACAACCAGCACGAAAGAAAGCGAAACGCGTCGTCGTCGACGGCGTTGCGCACATTCAGGCGTCCTTCAACAACACGATGATCACGATCACCGATCGTCAGGGAAACGCGTTGTGTTGGGCCACCTCGGGTGCGACCGGCTTCCGCGGTTCGCGTAAGAGCACGCCGTTCGCAGCACAGGTTGCCGCGGAACGCGTTGCGAACGCGGCTCAGGAATACGGCATGAAGAGCGTCGATGTATTCGTGAAGGGTCCGGGTCCCGGTCGTGAATCGGCGGTTCGTTCGCTGAATGCCTCGGGTCTGCGAATCAACAGCATTGCCGACGTAACACCGATCCCGCACAACGGGTGTCGGCCGCCGAAGAAGCGGCGCGTCTAGGACGATCAGGAGAGAACGATGGCCCGTTATCTAGGCCCGAAACTGAAACTGTCGCGTCGTGAAGGAACCGATCTGTTCCTGAAGAGCGGCGTGCGCCCGCTCGACTCGAAGTGCAAAGCGGAAACGGTTCCCGGACAACACGGCGCTCGTCGCGCACGTTTGTCGGATTACGCGGTGCAGCTGCGCGAGAAGCAGAAGGTTCGCCGTCTATACGGCGTGCTCGAGCGCCAGTTCCGCAACTACTACCAGTCGGCGGAAGGTCAGAAGGGCGCGACCGGCGAAAACCTGCTGATGAAACTCGAGACGCGCCTCGACAACGTCGTTTACCGGATGGGCTTCGGCAGCACGCGCGCCGAATCGCGCCAGCTGGTCACGCACAAGGCGATTCTGGTGAACGGCAAAGCCGTGAACATCCCGAGCTATCAAGTAGCGCCGGAAGACGTCATCGCCGTGCGCGAAAAAGCGCGCGGCCAATTGCGAATCCAGGCAGCCCTCGAGCTGGCAGTACAACGCGGTTCCGTGGATTGGGTCGAAGTCGACGCGACGAAAATGCAGGGCACGTTCAAGCGCATGCCCGATCGCGCGGAGCTGCCCACTGAGATCAATGAAAATCTCATTGTCGAGTTGTACTCCAAGTAACAGGCTTTCGAAGAGTTAAGCAGGAGATGGGATCAATGGCACAGTCGGTGAACGAATTCCTGACGCCCCGTCATATCGATGTACAAGAGCTCGGACCGACGCGCGCACGCGTGACGCTCGAGCCGCTCGAGCGCGGCTTCGGTCATACGTTGGGCAACACGTTGCGGCGCATTCTGCTGTCGTCGATGCCCGGTTGCGCGATCACGGAAGTGCAGATCGACAACGTTCTGCACGAGTACAGCGCAATGGAAGGTGTACAGGAGGATGTCATCGACATCCTGCTGAACCTGAAGGGTGTCAGCGTCGTATTGCACAACTCCGACGAAGCGGTCATCACGCTGTCGAAGAAGGGCGGCGGCCCGGTAACGGCCGGCGACTTCACGCTCACTCAGGACGTGGAAATCGTCAATCCG
Organism: uncultured Gammaproteobacteria bacterium; assembly: GCA_963822125.1. Lineage (GTDB taxonomy): Bacteria > Pseudomonadota > Gammaproteobacteria > Pseudomonadales > Azotimanducaceae > DATJGR01. The sequence continues at coordinate 553,154 of CAWGGQ010000024.1, forward strand.
GATCACCTGATCTGCACGTTGAACGACAACGGCGCGATCAAGATGGAAGTGAAGATCAACCGCGGCCGTGGTTACGAGCCGGCGGAAAACCGCGAAGAAGTCGAAGAAGAAGAGTCGCGTGCGATCGGCGTGTTGCGCCTCGATGCGACGTTCAGCCCGATGCGTCGCGTGTCGTACACGGTCGAGAACGCGCGCGTTGAACAACGCACGAACCTCGACAAGCTGATCCTCGATCTGGAAACGAACGGCACGATCGATCCGGAAGAAGCGATCCGCCGCGCCGCGACGATTCTGCAGCAGCAGCTCGCAGTGTTCGTCGATCTCGAAAGCGAAGGCGAACCGGAAGCCGTAGAGAAGCACGACGAGATCGATCCGATTCTGATGCGCCCGGTCGACGACCTCGAGCTGACGGTGCGTTCGGCGAACTGTCTGAAAGCCGAGAACATCTACTACATCGGCGATCTGATTCAGCGCACCGAAGTAGAACTGTTGAAGACGCCGAACCTCGGCAAGAAGTCGCTTACCGAGATCAAAGACGTGCTCGCCTCGCGCGGCCTGTCGCTCGGCATGCGTCTCGAAAACTGGCCGCCGTCGGGTCTGCGCGACGACAAAGTCGCCTGAGCCGAACGAGCGAAGCACGAAGAATAGGAAGTCAGGTAAATGCGTCATCGTAAGAGTGGCCGTCACTTCAACATGCCGGGCGCGCATCGCGATTCGATGCTGCGCAATCTGGCGATCTCGTTGTTCGAACACGAGCTGATCAAGACGACGTTGCCGCGCGCGAAGGAATTGCGTCGCGTCGCTGAACCGTTGATCACGATGGCGAAGGAAGATTCGGTGGCGAACCGCCGTTTGATCTTCAATCGCACCCGCAGTGATCGGGCTGTCGGCAAGCTGTTCAACGAACTGGGTCCCCGTTACCAGGGCCGTCCGGGCGGTTATACGCGCATCCTGAAGTGTGGCTATCGACACGGCGACAACGCACCGATGGCGTACGTCGAGCTGGTGGATCGTCCTGTGGTAGCGGAAGAAGCATCCGAGGACACGAAGGACGATTCACAGGATTAACGGCATCTAAGAAAAGAGCAGCAAGAGCCGGACATCGTCCGGCTTTTTGCTTTTGGCGCGGTAGTTTCGGCCATGCACGTTTGGGAGAAGACAGATGACCAACAGTTTCATTCCGCCGCAGCGCACGTTGATGGGTCCCGGCCCTTCGGACGTGCATTCACGCGTGCTGGCGGCGATGGCACGGCCGACCATCGGGCACCTCGACCCTGAATTCGTCCGCATGATGGACGAAGTGAAGGCGATGCTTCAGAACGCATTCCGTACGCGTAACGCGATGACCATCCCGGTGTCGGCGCCGGGTTCTGCGGGCATGGAAACGTGCTTCGTGAATCTCATAGAACCGGGCGACAAGGTCGTCGTGTGCGTCAACGGTGTGTTCGGTGGGCGTATGAAAGAGAACGTCCGTCGTATCGGCGGCGAAGCGGTCCTGGTCGAGGACGCGTGGGGTGCGCCGGTCGATCCGAACAAACTTAGTGAGGCGCTCGCCAAGAACAAAGACGCCAAAATCGTCGCGTTCGTACACGCCGAAACATCCACGGGCGCGCGTTCCGACGCACAGACACTATGCCGAATTGCGAGTGACCACGGCTGCCTGTCGATCGTTGACGCCGTTACATCGCTGGCGGGCGTTCAGCTCGAAGTAGATGCGTGGGGCGCGGACGCAGTGTATTCGGGTACACAGAAGTGTCTGTCGTGCCCGCCGGGAATCTCTCCGGTGACGATGAGTACGCGCGCGGTTGACGCGATTCGTAAACGCAACGCACCGGTGCAAAGCTGGTTTCTCGATCTCAATCTCGTGATGGCGTATTGGGGCGGCGAAGGTGCTCGTGTGTATCACCACACCGCGCCGGTCAACGCGTTGTATGGATTGCACGAATCGCTGGTGATGCTCGAAGAGGAAGGTATCGAGAATTCCTGGGCGCGTCATGCCCGTGAACACGCGGCGCTGCGCGCTGGTGTCGAAGCGATGGGGCTGCGTTTCTTCGTAGAAGAAGCGTCGCGACTGCCGCAACTGAACTCGATCGTGGTTCCGGATGGTGTTGCGGAAGCCGATGTGCGTCGCGCGTTGTTGAACGAATTCGATCTCGAGATCGGTGCAGGGCTCGGTGCCCTTGCGGGCAAAGTATGGCGCGTCGGCCTCATGGGCCAGAGCGCTTGTAGGCGCAACGTGTTGTACTTCCTGAGCGCAATGGAAGCGATCCTTGGCCGCAGCGGGGCTGTTGCAGCGGCTCGCGCGGCCGCGTAGCGGAGACCTTCGCCTTAGCGGGGTCGTCAGCCCCACGGACAATCGGATGCACGTTTTACAACGTCTCCTCGCCATCCCGGGATTACCGCCTCCGGTTGCGCGCAGTTTCCGCAGCGAACAGCTCACCGAGTGCACGCTGCCCGTTGCCCTGAGCCTGATCGAGGGTGGTTTCGCCGCGGTCGTTGCCGCAAAGACGTTCGATGTGGAGCCGTGGCTGCTTGCGGTGATCTCCGCATCGCCGATGTTCGGCAACCTGTCGAGCTTCGTGTGGAATCGCGTTGCCAGCGCGCGCTCGAAAGTACCGATGGTGGTCACGCTGCAAGGGCTCGTGCTCGTATGTGTGTTCGCGGTGTAGCTTAGCCCGCGCTCTGCTGTAGGCGCGACGGTACTCGTGTGCAGCGTCATCCTCGGCCGCTTGCTGATCGCCGGCGTCATCACGGCGCGCAGCGTTACGTGGAGTCTGAACTACGGTCGGCACCTGCGAGCGCGCGTAACGAGTCGCCTGCAGGTGTTGTCGAGCTTCACCACCGTGCTGACGACGAGCATCGCGGGACTGATTCTCGACGCGCACCCGGAAAACTACCGCTGGTTGTACGGCGTCGGTGCACTAATCGGAACCATCGGTGTCTGGTCGTTCTCGCGTGTGACCGTGCAGGGCGAACTGCGCCACCGCGTGCTGGAACGACAGGGCGACAGCAGTGACGACGGACGCAACGGTTTCGTTCAGATCCTGCGCACCGACCGGAAGTACGCGCGGTATCAACTGCATCAGTTCACGTCCGGTGTGGCGGCGATGATGCTGGAACCGGCGCTGGTGTATCTCGTGTCGAAGCAGTTGGGCGCGAGCTACGTGGTGAGTATCGGCATCATCATGATCATTCCGTTCGCGATGAACCTGATCACGTTGCCGCTGTGGGGGCGCTATCTCGACAAAGTGCACGTCGCGGAGTTTCGCGCGCGCCAGAATGCGATGTGGGTGTTCGGTGTGTTGATCATGTTCTGGGGCGCGCTCACCGGGTCGTTGGCCTGGATCGCAGTAGGACGCCTCGTGAACGGCATCGTCAACGGCGGCGGCTCCCTTGCGTGGCAGCTCGGCCACAACGACTTTGCACCGCGCGATCAGCTTGCGGCCTACATGGGCATTCACGTCACGCTCACCGGCGTGCGCGGTGCTTTTGCGCCGTTCCTCGGAATGGCGCTCTATCTGGGTTGGAGCGGCGGTGCGGTTCTGCCCGCGATGCCGGGCCTGGGACCGTATCTGTTCATCGTCTCCGCGCTGTTGGGTGTGATGGCCTGGCGCGGCTTCAACACGCTGCGGCACGAAGTCCGAATGGACATACGGCAGTCGTAGGCAGGCTTAGAATGCCGATCATGCAAGCCGCAAAACCGCTGTTCTCGTACCGCAAGTATTGGGCGCATCGCTTCGGTACCGCACCGTTTCTTCCGACCACGCAGGAAGAGATGGACGCGCTGGGCTGGGATGCGTGCGACATCATCATCGTCACGGGTGATGCATACGTCGATCACCCGAGTTTCGGCATGGCGATCGTCGGACGGCTGCTCGAAGCACAGGGATTTCGTGTAGGCATCATCGCGCAGCCGGATTGGCAAGCGCCGACGAGTTCCAAGGCTGGGCCGGCCGAAACTGTTTTTCGGCATCACCGCCGGCAACATGGACTCGATGGTGAACCGGTACACCGCCGACCGGCGCGTGAGAAGCGACGACGCATACACGCCGGGCGGCAAGGCCGGCAGCCGACCCGACCGCAGCGTGATCGTGTATGCCAACGCGCGCGCGAAGCGTACAACGACGTGCCCATCATCATCGGCGGCATCGAAGCGAGCCTGCGGCGGATCGCGCATTTCGATTACTGGTCGGAGAAAGTGCGCCGCTCGGTATTGATCGATGCCAAAGCCGACATGCTGCTGTACGGCAATGCCGAACGCGCGATCGTCGGAAATGGCGCATCGTCTGGCGGCAGGCGAAACGATCGAGAAGATCGACGATGTGCGCGGCACGGTCGTTCGTGCGCAGCGGCGTGCCTGCGGGCTGGATCGAAGTCGATTCCACGCACCTGGACTTGCCGGGTCCGCATCGCACCACATCCCGATCCTTACGCGATGTCGTCGTGCGACGGCAGCTGCGCGCCAGGACGAGGCGTTGGCAGCGATGCGCCGCAGGTTGTTCGTTTCGTCCGCGATGTGCCACCGCGCGCAACGCGATGTGAGCGTGATTCGCATGCCTCATATGATGCGGTCGCCGACGATCCGGTGCTGTACGCGCATGCGTCGCGCATCCTGCATATCGAATCCAACCCCGGCAACGCGCGCGCGCTGGTGCAGCGCCATGGTAAGCGCGAAGTGTGGATCAATCCGCCGCCGATTCCGCTCACCATGCGAGAGATGGATGCGGTGTACGAGTTGCCGTATGCACGCGCGCCGCATCCCTCGCTATGGCAAGACGAAAGTGCCGGCCTAGGAAATGATCCGCTTCTCGGTGACGATACAGCGCGGCTGCTTCGGCGGCTGCACGTTTTGTTCGATCACCGAGCACGAAGGCCGCATCATCCAGAACCGCTCGGCGGATTCGATATTGCGCGAAATCGAAACGATCCGCGATACCGTGCCGGGCTTTACTGGCGTGATATCCGATCTCGGCGGGCCTACAGCGAACATGTACCGGCTCGCCTGCAAGAGCCGCAACCATCGAATCGGCCTGCCGCCGCCCATCATGCGTGTTTCCGGGCATATGTCCCAATCTCAACACCGATCATGCGCCATTGATCGATCTGTATCGCAAGCGCGCGCATTGCCGGGCATGAAGAAAGTGCTGATTGCATCAGGCGTGCGCTACGACCTCGCCACCGAATCGCCGGAGTACGTGAAAGAACTGGCGCAGCATCATACCGGCGGCTATCTGAAGATCGCCCCGGAAGCCATCGGCGAAGGACCGCTCTCGAAGATGATGAAGCCCGGTGTCGGCACCTACTACAAGTTCAAGGAGCTGTTCGACAAGTACTCGAAAGAGGCCGGCAAGGAGCAGTACCTGATTCCCTATTTCATCGCGGCGCATCCCGGCACCACCGATGAAGACATGCTCGAACTTGCACTGTGGTTGAAGCAGAACGGTTATCGTGCCGATCAGGTGCAGGCGTTTCTGCCCGGCACCGATGGCCACCGCCACCGCGATGTGTCACTCCGGCAAGAATCCGTTGCGCAAAGTCACGCGCGACAGGAAGAAGTGGTCGGTCAAAGGGCTGAAACGCGTCGGCTTGCACAAGGCGTTTTTGCGCTACCACGATGCCGAAAACTGGCCGCAGCTGCGCGAGGCGCTGCATCGCATGGGCCGCGCCGATCTGATCGGCAACAGCAAGCGACACCTCGTGCCGCGCTTCCAACCGAAGGACACCGGCACCGGCGAAGGCAAACGCAAGCGGCCGTTCCGCACGCAACACGTCCGCTGATTCCGGGCTCGACAACAGCCGTTGCGATACACCATCCTCGCCGAATCACCACTCGTGCGAAGAGGTCGAGCACCATGACAACACAAACGATGCTTCCGGGCCGACTCGGTTCCCCGTCGATGAACCTGCGCGACGATCCGCGCGCAGATCCGCGTATGCTCGCGGCAATGGCGTCGCTCGGTCTCGATGTCAGGGGCGAGCCGCCGCCGATCGATGCGAGTGCACCGGTTGAGCATCTGCGCGAATTTGCTGCGCAGGCCGAAGCCGGGTTCGGAGATGCATTCGCGGCGCTGATCACGTCGCTGCCGCCGGTGAAGGGAGTGACGTCCACGACGGAGGTGATCCGGGGCGTGGACGGCAATTCGATCACGCTGTTCATTCACCGGCCCACCTCAGCAAAGGGGCCGTTGCCGGGCATGCTGCATCTTCATGGCGGCGGCATGGTCATCGGCGCTGCCGCGGACGCGCAGTACGTGCGGTGGCGAAACGAACTCGCGGCGGTCGGCATGGTGGCAGTCGGCGTCGAATTTCGGAACGGCGCCGGCAAGCTCGGCTCGTACCCGTTTCCTGCGGGATTGAACGACTGCAGCAGCGCGCTGCAGTGGGTTACCGACAACAAAGCGCGGCTCGGAATTTCGAAGCTGATCGTCTCCGGCGAATCAGGCGGCGGCAACCTGACGATTGCTACAACGCTGAAGGCGAAGCGGGACGGCCGCATCGCGCAGATCGACGGCGTATATGCTCAATGCCCTTACATCAGCGGCGCGTATGCGCAGAAACCGCGCGAGCTGCTTTCGTTGCACGAGAACGACGACTACTTCATCGGCTGCGGACTGATGGCGATGTTGGCGAAGGTGTACGACCCGACCGGTGCGAACACGACCAATCCGCTCGCGTGGCCGCTTCATGCCAGTGCGGCCGAGTTGCGCGGGTTGCCGCCGCACGTCATTTCCGTGAATCAACTCGACCCGTTGCGCGACGAAGGATTGGCGTACTACCGCAAGCTGCTCGATGCCGGCGTGAGCGTCGTGAGCCGGACCGTGAACGGCACCTGCCACGCAGGCGACTGCATCTTCCGCGGCGCGATGCCGGAGGTTTACGCGGCGACGATTCGCGACATTAAGGGGTTTGCCGACTCGCTGAACTGAGACGGAGCGACACAACGAATCCGTCGATGGTCGCGTAAGATAGCCGCGAACGATCGAACGGATAGCCATCGAATTGCGCGTACAACGACTCATTCCGATCGCGTTGTTTGTGATGCTTCTCGGCGCGGGCACGGTTGCCGCCGACGTGGTGTGGCACTTGCTCGGGTCGACGTCCGTGGCCGCAACACCTGCGGACGCCACGGCATCGAAGCACGAAGAGCTGCGTTTGCCGTCGGCGCGCGGACCGTTCGTGAGTCTTCGGCTGCAGGCCGATGGCGGGATCGTCAGGCTCGATCGGGTCGTCATCACGTACGCGCACGGCGGCAAGCAATCCGTCGATCTGAAGAAGAAGGTGCTGCAACCGGCGGGCTTCACCGCGGAGATTCGCGTGACCGGGAAAGACCATGTCATCCGCAAGATCGACTTCTGGTACCGCGCACCGAAGTTCGCCAACGTACGTCTGTACGCGCGCTGAGCAGCAGTTAGCCCACCTCACTTTCGGCAATTGACCAGGCTGAATTGGACCAGTTCTGCGACAGACGAAGCGGAAATGTGGCGCGGAAATCGGCGGCAGACCACTTCGACATCTACCAGGAGTTGGACCTTGGTCCGGGCGGATACGCGCGGGCGTCCGCGAAGGATGCGAAAAGCGCGATCGCGGGTGTCGTAGGGCGCAAGCATCGCAAATGATCCTGGTCGACACAGGACCGCTAGTTGCGCTGTTCGATCCGGCGGATGGTTCTCACGCACGGTGCGTGCGCGTACTTCAGACGATCGACGATGTCTTGCGGACTACGGTGCCTGTACTAACCGAGGCGTTCCACCTGTTGTCGCCCGCCAGCATCGGTTCGCAGCAGTTGATGGACTTTGTCGAAGCGGGCGGCATGAGCGTGCGCTATCTCGATGATCGGGCACTCAACCGCGCGTTCGAATTGATGGTCCAGTACGCCGATCATCCGATGGACCTGGCGGACGCATCGCTCGTCGTTGCGGCCGAACTCGATGCTGCGAAGACGGTGTTCACGATCGACCGACGCGACTTCGGCGCGTACCGCTACAAGCGCGGGCATCGGCATTACAGGTTCGAGTTGATCGGATGATCGGATAGGGACGATGCGTCGCCGCCGCTACAACATCCCTTTCAGGAACTTCCCCGTATAGGACTTCTTGTGCTTTGCGAGTTGCTCCGGCGTCCCCGTCGCAATGATCTCGCCACCGCCACCACCGCCCTCGGGGCCGAGATCGATGATCCAGTCCGCGGTTTTGATCACATCGAGGTTGTGTTCGATGACGACGATCGTGTTGCCGTCGTCGCGCAGTCGATGCAGCACTTCGAGCAGCTGCTTGATGTCGTGAAAGTGCAGTCCCGTGGTGGGCTCGTCGAGGATGTAGAGCGTCTGCCCCGTGTCGCGTTTACCGAGCTCGCGCGACAACTTCACGCGTTGCGCTTCGCCCCCCGATAGCGTCGTCGCGCTCTGTCCGAGCCGGATGTACGAGAGACCGACATCGACGAGCGTTTGCAATCTGCGCGCGAGCATCGGTACGGCGTCGAAGAACTGGCGCGCTTCTTCGATCGTCATCTCCAGCACTTCGCTGATGTTCTTGTCCTTGTAGCGCACATCGAGGGTTTCGCGGTTGTAGCGTTTGCTCTTGCATACATCGCACGGCACGTAGATGTCGGGAAGGAAGTGCATCTCCACTTTGATCAAGCCGTCGCCCTGGCACGCTTCGCAGCGGCCGCCTTTCACGTTGAAGCTGAAACGGCCGGCCTGATAGCCGCGGCTGCGCGCTTCCTGCGTTTGCGCGAACAGCTCGCGAATCGGTGTGAACAATCCGGTGTACGTCGCGGGATTCGAGCGTGGCGTGCGACCGATGGGGCTCTGGTCGATGTCTACGACCTTGTCGACCAGGTTCAATCCGTCGATGCCGTCGTGCACCGCCGCAGTCGGCGTGGTCGCCTTGTTCAGCACGCGCGCGGCTACCGGCATGAGCGTGTGGTTGATCAAAGTCGATTTTCCGGAACCGGACACGCCGGTAACGCATGTGAACAAGCCGAACGGAATTTCGACGGTGAGGTTCTTCAGGTTGTTGCCGCGCGCGCCGCGCACGCGAATCACCTTCGCCGGATCCATCACGCGACGTGTCTTCGGCACTTCGATCTTCTGTTTGCCCGACAAATACTGCCCGGTGATCGAGCGCTTCGCCTTCACGATATCCGCGAGCTTTCCTTGCGCGACCACCTCGCCGCCGTGCACGCCGGCGCCGGGTCCGATGTCGATGATGTGATCGGCGCGCCGAATGGCTTCTTCGTCGTGCTCCACCACGATCACCGTGTTGCCGAGATCGCGCAGGTGCACGAGCGTGCGCAACAGCCGTGCGTTGTCGCGTTGATGCAGGCCGATAGACGGCTCGTCCAGGATGTACATCACGCCAACGAGCCCCGCTCCAATCTGGCTCGCAAGACGGATGCGCTGGGCTTCGCCGCCCGACAACGTGTCGGCGCTGCGATTCAGCGTCAGGTAGTTCAAGCCCACGTCGTTGAGGAACTGCAATCGCGCGCAGATCTCCTTGAGAATTTTCGCGGCGATTTCACCGCGCCGGCCCGCGAGCTCGAGGGAAGAGAAATAGCTGAACGCGTTTTCTACGGAGCGATCGGTCAGATCGGGCAGTGTGGTTTCGCCAATGAATACGTTGCGCGATTCTTCCTTCAGCCGCGTGCCGCCGCACGCTGGACACCCGCGTACCGTCAGGTATCGGGCGAGGTTCTCGCGCACCATCGTTGAATCGGTTTCACGATAGCGTCGCTCCATGTTCGGTCACGACGCCTTCGAAGCGGTGCCTGCGCTGAATCACGTCGCCGCGATCGTTCACGTAGCTGAAGTCGATCCGTTCCTGGCCGCTGCCGTTCAGAATCGCGTCGCGCTGCTTCTTCTTCAGCGTGCCGAACGGCGCTTCGACGTCGAACTCATAGTGCTTCGCCAGCGACGCCAGCATGTGGAAGTAGTAGACGTTGCGCCGGTCCCAGCCACGGATCGCACCTTCCGCCAGCGAGAGATCGGGATCGGCCACCACGAGATCGGCATCGAAGAACTGCTTCACGCCCAACCCGTCGCACTCGGGGCATGCGCCGGCCGGATTGTTGAACGAGAACATACGCGGCTCGAGTTCGTTGATGCTGTAGCCGCAATGCGGACAGGCGAACCGTGCGGAGAAGACCATGTCGTTCGCCTTCTCGTCGTCGATGAACGACACCTTCGCTACGCCGTCGGCGAGCGAGATGGCGGTTTCGAACGACTCGGCGAGCCGCTGCTGTGCGTCGTCGCGCACACGCAGTCGGTCGATGACAGCCTCGATCGTGTGCTTCTTCTTCTTGTCGAGGGTCGGCGGATGGTCGAGGTCCGTTACGATGCCGTCGACCCGCGCCCGGATGAAACCGTTGGCGACCAGCTCCCGGAATACGTGCTGGTGTTCGCCTTTGCGATCGGAGACCACCGGTGCCAGCACCATGATGCGTGCGTCGCCCGGCAAGGCGAGCACCTGATCCACCATCTGGCTCACGGTCTGCGCCGTGAGCGGTTGACCGTGATTCGGGCAGCGCGGTTCGCCCACACGCGCGAACAGCAAGCGCAGGTAGTCGTAGATTTCCGTAATCGTGCCGACGGTGGAACGGGGGTTGTGCGACGTCGACTTCTGTTCGATCGAGATCGCCGGCGACAGACCTTCGATGTGGTCGATGTCCGGCTTTTCCATCATCGACAGGAATTGCCGCGCGTACGCAGACAATGATTCGACGTAGCGGCGTTGTCCTTCCGCGTACAAGGTATCGAACGCGAGCGACGACTTGCCCGAGCCGGACAAACCGGTGACGACTACGAGCTGATCTCGCGGAATCGTCAGGTCGAAGTTTTTCAGATTGTGGGTACGCGCCCCACGCAGCGTGATCTCGTGCACTGACCCTTCCGCGGCGAAAACGAGAAAAAATACGCGCTACATACTCGCGCCGCAAGGCGCCTATCACTCACTCCTGACAGGGTGGGTCGTCGTGTGTTTTCGAGAGTGGCGATGAGATATGCTGCCGCGTCTCACGACCATCAGCACACGAGAACTGACATGGCGCGCGGCATCAACAAAGTCATCCTGATCGGCAATCTGGGGCGCGATCCGGAGACGCGATACACACAAGGCGGTTCGGCGGTGACGAACCTGCGGGTCGCTACGGCCGAGTCGTGGAAAGACCGGCAAACCGGCGAGCAACAGGAACGCACCGAGTGGCACTCGGTGGTGTGCTTCGCGCGTCTCGGCGAAATCGCCGGCGAATATCTGCGCAAGGGCAGCAAGGTGTACATCGAGGGCCGGCTGCAGACGCGCAAATGGCAGGACAAAGACGGCAACGACCGTTACTCGACCGAAATCGTCGCGAACGAGATGCAGATGCTCGACGGTCGCGGCGGCAGTGAGCCGGGCGAGGCGCCGCCGATGCGGCAGGCCGGCAATGCGCCACGCAATCAGTCCGCGCGCGGCGACAAGCGCGCAAGCGAACCGCAAGGCGCCGACCGATACGACTCGAGCACCAGCGACTTCGGCGACAACATCGACGACGACATTCCGTTCTGATTCGGCGTTCCGTTGCCGTCATGTGAGCGCGGCGAGTTCGAGCAAACGGCGCTTGAACGCCTTGCCGCGCTCAGCCTCGATACAGACCCACGATCAGCAAACCGGCCCCAAGCGCGAGCAGATACGCGACATACGGCGCCATGCCCGTCCGCTCGATCCACTTCAGAAAATAGTGGATCGACAGGAACGAAGTCACCGCCGCCAACGAGAATCCGATACAGACCTCGGGCCAGACCACCGGCGCCTGCATCTGCATGGCGCCGATCGTGCCGAGCAGGGTGGTGCCGAAGAGCGTCGGAATCGCGAGCAGAAAGGCGAAGCGTGAAGCGGCCTCGCGCGACATCCCCAGCAGCAATCCCGCGGTGATCGTGATGCCGGAACGCGAGGTGCCCGGAACGATCGCCAGCATCTGCAGGCAACCGATCAGCAGCGCATCGCGCCACGACACCTCGAACTCGGTAGTGCCGGAACGTGGAATGCGCGTGTCGGCTACCCACAGCAGCAACCCGAATCCGACGGTCGTCGCCGCGATCAGGAACAGTGAGCGCGGGTTCGGCTCCACCCAGTCGCGCAGCAGAATTCCGAGCGCAACTATCGGCAGCGTCGCCGTCAGAACCTGCGCCATCAGTCGCACATAAACGTCAGCCTGGCCTTCGCGGAACCAGTTCCACAGCCCGCCGCTGAAGTGCGCAAGATCGTGGCGAAAGTAGACGACCACCGCGGCAAGCGATCCGGCGTGCATCGCCACGTCTAGCACCAGGCTCTGCCGCGGCCAGCCGAACAGCACAGAAGGAAGCACGAGGTGCGCGGACGTGGAGATGGGCAGAAATTCGGTCAGCCCCTGCATGATTGCCAGCGAGATGACCTGGAATAGATCCAAACGAACGCCACGGATGAGAGGGTGGCCGCAGTCTAGCGACACGGGCCGGTGTCCGACAGGTGCGGAGGATGTCGGTGTTAGTGTCGTGTCCTGGAAGTTTCTGTGCCCCGCTGGCCAGGCGGGCTCACATAACGCAGGAACTTCCGGGACACGACACTAGGGCTGCGTGATATGGTTGATCCCATGCAACCCGAAGCATCCGTTCGCAAAGTAATTCCGTTGTTTCCGTTGGGCACGGTGTTGTTCAGCGGCGGCCGGTTGCCGCTGCGAATCTTCGAACCTCGTTACACCGCGATGGTCAGCCGTTGTCTGCGCGAGAAGTCGGGATTCGGCGTGGTTTTGATCCGCGAAGGGTCCGACGCGCGGCTCGGCAAGAGTCCGACTCAGCCCGAGATCTTCAGCGTGGGCACCTACGGCACCATCGTCGACTTCAATACTCTGAACAACGGCATGCTCGGCATCATCACGAGCGGCGGCCCGAAATTCCGTATTCTCGAAACCACGGAAACGAACGATCACCTATTGATGGGCACCGTCGAATTCCTGCCGGAAGAGCGCGCGCAGGCAACCGGCGAAGAACACGCGTCGTTGATCGAAATGCTGCGCGAACTGATGAAGCACCCGATGGCGCAGAAACTCGCACTCGACGTCGACTATCACGACGCGCGTTCGGTGTCGTGGCGGCTGTCGGAGCTGTTGCCGCTGGAACCCGAGATCAAGCAAGGCTTGCTGCAGATGAGCTTGCCGCGCGAACGTCTTGCCGAACTGACCCGCATCGTCAGCAACCTGCGTAATTGATCATGGCCCGCACGACGCACGCGCCCGCAACTCCCACAGTGATCGACATCGACGCATACATGCTCGGCCTCGGCCGCAATGCGCGCGCCGCCTCACGCACGATCGCGGCCGCCGGCACTGGTGTTAAGTCGAAGGCGCTGCAGGCGATTGCCGGCGCATTGAACGACGCGCGAGCTGCCATTGCTGAGGCCAATCAACGCGATCTCGCCGGCGCAACGGCATCTAAGATCGATCAGCCGTTGATCGACCGTCTGGTACTCGACGATCGCGGCATTGACCGCATGATCGAGGGCATCAAGGAAGTGGATGCGCTTCCCGATCCGATCGGCGCCATCACCGGTCTCGAATACCGGCCGACCGGCATCCAGGTGGGCCGCATGCGCGTGCCGCTCGGTGTCATCGGGATGATTTACGAGTCACGGCCGAACGTAACTGCAGATGCGGCTGCGTTGTGTCTGAAGTCGGGCAACGCCTGCATTCTGCGCGGCGGCTCCGAGGCGTTTAACACCAACGCCGCGATCGCCGCCGCCATATCGAAAGGTCTGGTCGAAGCGCAGCTGCCGGTTACGGCGGTGCAACTCGTTGCCACCACGGATCGCGCGGCGGTGGGTGCGCTGCTGAAGCTGAAAGAATACGTCGACGTGCTGGTGCCGCGCGGCGGCAAAGGTCTCATCGAGCGCGTCAGCGCCGAGTCGACGATTCCGGTGATCAAACACCTCGACGGCATCTGCCACGTTTACATCGACGACGGCGCCGATCCGGACATGGCGATCTCCGTTGCGTTCAATTCGAAGACCGAAAAGTACGCGGTGTGCAACGCGATGGAGACGTTGCTCGTAGCACAGACGATTGCGCCGCGCGTGCTGCCTTCGTTGCGACATCAGTTCGAGCGCGCCGGCGTAGAATTGCGCGGTTGCGCAAAAACGCGTGTGCTGCTGCCAGGCATTGTGCTCGCAACGGAAGCGGACTGGCAGACGGAGTATCTGGCGCCGATTCTGTCGATTCGGATCGTTGCCGGGCTCGACGAAGCGCTCGATCACATCGCCACATATGGTTCTCAACACACCGATGTAATCGTCTCCAACGATTATGCAAGGGCGCGACGATTTCTGACGGAAGTCGACTCCGCGTCGGTGATGGTGAACGCATCCACGCAGTTCGCAGATGGATTCGAATTCGGTCTCGGCGCCGAGATCGGCATCTCCACCGACAAGCTGCACGCGCGCGGCCCCGTCGGGCTCGAAGGTCTGACGACGCAGAAGTTCGTCGTCTTCGGCAACGGCGAGATCCGGCATCGTTGATCGGCTTTCTGGGCGGCACGTTCGACCCCATCCACAACGGTCACCTGCACGCGGCCACATCCGCCGCGGCTCTTCTCGATTTGAAGTTCGTAAATCTCGTGCTCGCGGCTCGGCCGAAACACCGCGCGCAACCGGTCGCGGCGATCGAACATCGCTGGGCGATGCTCCAGCTGGCGGTCGAAGGAACCGAGCGTCTGCGCGCCGACGATCGCGACATCAGACGTGGTACCGCGACCTACACAGTAGAAACGCTGACCGACGCGCGCGCCGAGTACGGCGTACAAGTCCCGCTTGTCTGGTTGCTGGGCGCGGATGCCTATGCAGGGCTGCCAACGTGGCATCGCTGGGGCGACCTCGTAACGCTTGCGCATCTCGTCGTGGTGCAACGGCCGGGAAACCTCGCAGCACTGGATACGACGATGCGTGAATTCACCTCGACGCATCGCGCGGATGTCACACAGCTGCAACAGCGGCCGGCCGGCTGTGTCGCATTCATCGAGGGGTCGATGCTGAACGTTTCTTCCACCGACATCCGAATGCGCCTACAGCGCGGCGAGAGCGTGGAGCAATTGCTCCCGTCGGCGGTCTCGACCTATATTAAGAAGTACCAACTGTACCGAGGACACTCCTGCCAATGACATCAGTCGCCTGATGAAAGCAGCCCGCAGTAATCCCAAGCCCAGTACTCCCAAGCTGATGGCACCGAACAAGTTGCGCGATCACGTGGTACGGGCGCTTGAAGACCTCAAAGGAAAAGAAATCGTCGCGCTCGACGTTTCGCGAGCCACCAGCGTGACCGACTACATGGTCATCGCCAGCGGTACCTCCAGCACACACGTCAAAGCCCTCGTCGACAATCTGATCGAGTCGTCTCACGCAAACGGTATTCCGTCGGTGGGCGTCGAAGGACGCGAAACGATGGAGTGGGTTCTCGTGGATCTCGGCGATGTGGTCGTGCACGTGATGAAGCAGGAAACCCGCGACTTCTACGACCTGGAGCGCCTCTGGTCGGAAGTGCCGCGCGCCGAATCGACGGCGTGACCGCCACTTAACGCGGTCGTCGGGGTGAAGATCCGTTTGTTGTGCGTGGGTACCCGCGTGCCCGAATGGGTCACAGAGGGTTACTCGACGTTCGCCCGCCGTTTGCCGAAAGACAATGCACTGGTTCTGGACGAAGTCCCCGCGGCGCGGCGCCAGGGTGACGTGCAACGCTGCATCGATGAAGAAGGCGAGCGCCTGCTCGCCAGGATCAACCGGGATGATTGTGTGATCGCGTTGGACGAACGCGGCAGCCCCTGGAGTAGTGTCGTGCTGTCGCAGAAACTCGCGAGCTGGCGGCAGGATGGACGCGACGTGGTGCTGCTGGTCGGTGGTGCGGACGGCTTGTCTGACAGCTGTATGGCACGTGCGGCTGGGTCATGGTCGCTGTCTGCAGCTACACTGCCGCATGCACTGGTGCGTGTCGTGGTTGCCGAACAGATCTACCGGGCCTGGACGCTTCTGACCGGTCACCCCTATCACCGGGAATGAAAAGCACCGGGAATGAACGCGAGCCCGAACCGGCCGACTTGAACTAGCCGATTTTAATGAGATGGTTGCTTCCGCCCACATCAAAGATCCGAACCGCGAACAGCGCGACTTCACCAGCCGCGTGATCGCGCTGTTCCTGCTCGCGCTGCTCGCGATCTTCGTGCTGATCGCGCGGATGATTCACCTACAGGTTGCAGACTACGAGAAATACCGCTCGCGCGCGGATCAGAACCGTATTCAGGTTCAGCCCATCGGGCCGCCGCGCGGACTGATCTTCGACCGCAACGGCGTGCTGCTGGCCGACAATCAGCCGGTGTTTTCGCTGGGATTGATTGCCGAACAGATCACGGACCTGAACGGTTTGCTCGCGGAACTGCACAAGCTCGTCGAGTTCGACGACCGCGACGTCGATGCGTTCAAGAAGCGCTTCGAACGACGGCGCCGTTCGTTCGAAGCGGTGCCGCTGAAAGTGGTGCTGTCGGAGGAAGAGATCGCGGCGCTCGCGGTGAATCGCTTCCGCTTGCCCGGCGTCGTGGTGGAGGCGCAGCTCGTGCGCCATTACCCGCTCGGCAGTTTGCTGGGCCATGCGATCGGCTCGGTGCGCCGCATCAGCGAAGACGATCTCAAGGTGCTCGATCCGGTCAGCTACAGCGCAACGCAGTTCATCGGCAAACTCGGTGTGGAGCGCGTGTACGAGCGATCGTTGCACGGCCAGGTCGGCTATCAGCAGGTGGAGACCGACGCGCGCGGACGCGTACGGAAAGTGCTGAACGTGCAACCGCCGGTTGCCGGACAGAACCTGACGCTGCAACTCGACGTGCGTTTGCAGCAGGCGGCCACCGATGCTCTCGGCGAACGCCGCGGTGCCGTCGTTGCCATCGACCCGCGCACCGGCGGCATTCTCGCGATGGTCAGCAACCCGGGGTACGACCCGAATCTGTTCGTCACCGGCATCAGCGCCGCGCGCTACAAAGAACTGAGCGAAGACCGGCAGATGCCGTTGTTCAACCGCGCCATCAACGGCCAGTACGCGCCGGGCTCCACCTTCAAACCGATGGTGGCACTGTGCGGGTTGTCTCTCGGGGCGACCAATTGGGATCGCACGATTTCAGACCACGGCTTCTTCAAGCTGCCGGGACAGGCGCGCATATATCGCGACTGGAGCTGGACGAAGGGCAACAGCGGCGGCCAGGGCATCGTCGATCTACAGCGCGCCATCTACCGTTCTTCGAACGTGTACTTTTTTGATCTCGCATCGAAGCTCGACATCAACGATTTCGTTTCCTGTGCATCGAAATTCGGATACGGCCGGAACACCGCGGTAGACGTCGCCGACGCGTTGCCGGGACGGTTGCCCGATCCCGTGTGGAAACGCGGTGCCAAGGGCGAACCATGGTATCCGGGCGATACCGTCAACATGGGCGTTGGTCAGGGCGACGTGCTTGCGACGCCGCTGCAACTCGCGACGGTGGCCGCGCTGATCGCCGAGCGGGGACACTGGAATCGACCGCGTCTGCTGCTGTCGAGCGACCAGGCATTGACCGAGTGGGATCCGCCGCCGCCGCTCCCCGACATCACGAATCTCGTATCCGCGTCGGACTGGGAACGACTGGTCGATGCGATGGAGATGGTCGTCCATCGCGGCAACCTGGGTTACCAGCAGAGCGGCACGGCGTTTCCCTATATAGGCAAAGACCTGCCGTACCGAATGGCCGGCAAGTCCGGAACGGCGCAGGTGGTCGGCATCAAGCAGGGCGAAACGTACAACGAGAAGGAACTCGGCGAGTTCCAGCGCAAACACGCGTGGTTCATCGCATTCGCACCCGCGGATGCACCCGAGATCGCCGTGTCGGTGCTGGTCGAAAACGGCGGCGGCGGTAGTGCGTTTGCATCACCCGTCGCGCGCAAGGTCATCGACGCTTATCTGCTGCCGACGCTCGCGACACCGCTCGTCACAAGATGAGCGGTCGCGACTTCGTTCGGTCGTTACCCGGCGGCGGTGGAAGCCTCACCGCGCGGCGGCTGAACAACATGCACCTCGATCCGCTGCTGCTCGCCGCGCTGCTGGCGGTCATCGCTTTCGGACTCGTGGTGCTGTTCAGTGCGTTGGGCAAAGACATCGCGATCTTCGATGGCCAGGTGGCGCGGATACTGCTCGCGCTCGCTATCATGGTCGTTGCGGCGCAGTTCGAACCCGGCGTCTACCTGCGCTGGACGCCGCTGCTGTATGCGGTCGGGATGGTGCTGCTGATTGCGGTCGAGTTCGTCGGCGTCATCGTCAAGGGTTCGCAGCGGTGGCTCGAAGTGCCGGGGCTACCGCGATTTCAGCCGTCGGAAATCATGCGGATTGCCGTGCCATTGATGGTTGCGTGGTACTTCAACGAGCGACCGTTACCGCCGAGATTCAGTCATCTCTGCGTCGCGCTTGCGATCATCGGCGCGCCGGCTGCATTGATTGCGATTCAACCCGACCTCGGCACCGGCATTCTGGTGGCATCGGCCGGGCTGGCGGTGCTCGTGCTCGCCGGATTGCAGTGGCGCTGGATCGGACTTGCCATCGTGGCCGGCGCGGCTGCACTGCCCGGTCTCTGGTACGTGATGCGCGATTACCAGCGAAATCGCGTGCTTACGCTGTTCGATCCGGAGCGAGATCCGCTCGGTGCCGGCTGGAACATCATCCAGTCGACAACGGCGATCGGGTCCGGCGGCGTGTTTGGAAAAGGGCTCTTCGAAGGCACGCAGTCGCACCTCGATTTCCTGCCTGAGGGGCAGACCGACTTCATCATTGCCGTGGTTGCCGAGGAACTCGGGCTGGTCGGCGTGACCACACTGTTGCTGCTGTATCTCGTGATCATCGCGCGCGGCTTATGGATTGCCACACAGGCGCGGCAGACGTTCGGGCGTCTGACAGCGGGTGGATTGACGCTGACGTTCTTCGTCTACGCATTTGTTAACATCGCGATGGTCTCGGGGCTGCTGCCGGTGGTTGGGGTGCCGTTGCCGCTCGTGAGTTACGGGGGCACGTCGGCGATCACGCTGCTCGCGGGCTTCGGAATCGTGATGTCGATCTACACCCATCGTGGGTGGTGACCGTTTGTTTTGACGATTTGTTTCGACCGTTTGTTTCGACGACAGGGAGGTTGCACAACATGCGGATGGCGGCAGGAATCGGTGTAGCCGTCGCGTTGCTGTACGCGCTGTACAGCCTCGCTGCGTCCGATTTCAGTGGCCGCGCCGACGTCGAGGCGTACATCAATCAGCTCTCGAAGCAGCAGGGCTTCAGCCGAGAAGAGCTGACCAAGCTGTTCGGCGAAGCCGAGCGTAAACAGAACATCCTCGACGCGATTGCCCGCCCGGCCGAAAAGACGAAGCCGTGGTCCGACTACCGCGAAATTTTTCTGACTGAGTCGCGGATTGCGGAAGGCGTGGAATTCTGGCGGGCAAACGCCGCTGCGTTGGCAAAAGCCGAGCAGGAGTATTCCGTGCCTCCGGAGATCATCGTTGCGATCATCGGCGTGGAAACCCGCTACGGACGCAACGCCGGCAGCTATCGTGTGCTCGACGCGCTGAGCACGCTCGCGTTCGACTATCCGCCGCGCGGCGACTTCTTCCGCGGCGAACTCACTGAATTTCTGTTGCTTGCACGCGAAGAGGGCATGGACCCGCGCTCGCTGACGGGTTCGTACGCCGGCGCGATGGGTTATGGCCAGTTCATTCCGTCGAGCTTTCGCAACTACGCGGTCGATTTCGACGGCGACGGCAAGCGCAACATCTGGACGAACCCGAAAGACGCCATCGGCAGTGTCGCGAACTATTTCCGCAAGCACGGCTGGACGGCCGACGGTCGCGTGGTCGAATCCGCATCGGTATCCACGCCGCAGGCGGACGCCGTGTCGAACGAGAGCCTCAACCTGCTCTACACCGTGGGCCAACTGCGCGCGCTCGGGGTGACGGTGAACGGCGTTCCGGATGCAGCCGAGGCCGGGCTGTACCGAATGGATGGCAGCGAAGGGCTCGAGTATTGGGTAGGCTTGCACAACTTTTATGTGATCACCCGGTATAACCACAGCAGCATGTACGCGCTCGCCGTTCATCAACTCGGGCAAGCCATCGCGAACCGCGCAAGCGAAGTAGCGCTGGCTGAGCCGGCTCTGGCTGAGCCGGCTTTCGTTAAGCCGGCAATGGCTCCGGTGAATCAATGAGAGTCGCATGTGCAGTTCGGCTGGCATTGTTGTGTCTGCTGATCGTCGTCGCCGCATGTTCGACCACCACCCCGTCTACTCCAGCGCCGTCGGGTGACAGCGGCCCGACCGGCCCCACGCCGGATCTGAGCAACCTGCCTGATCCGATTCCGCGTGCGGAACCGCTGAGCAAGTACGGCAATAAGAGCCCTTATGAGGTGCTCGGCAAAACCTACTACGTGCTGCCCAGTCCGGATAACTACAAGGAATACGGCAAAGCGTCGTGGTACGGCACTAAGTTCCATGGCAGGCGCACGTCGAGTGGCGAGCAGTACGACATGTACAAGCTGACCGCCGCGCATCGAAGCTTGCCGATTCCGTCATACGTTCGCGTAACCAATCTCGACAACCGTCGCACTGCGATCGTTCGCGTCAACGATCGCGGTCCGTTCCATAGTGAACGGATGATCGATTTGTCTTACGCCGCGGCGGTGAAGCTGGGCTTCGCCAATCTGGGAACCGCGCGCGTGATGGTGGAATTGGTCGACGGTACCGATCAGCTGCCAAACAATATCGCCGGGTCGAGCGAAGCACCTGCAAAGACACCTGCTGTTCCGGCGCCATCATCCGTTGCGTCGGCCGCGCTCGCTTCCGTGCCGAGAGAGCCGGGCGTGCCCGATCCAAGCGGGATATTTCTGCAAGCCGGTGCGTTCAAAGACCCAGCCGGTGCAGAGCGTTTGCGTAGCGACCTGACCGAACTGGTGGGGAGCGGCGTGTCCGTGCAACGGATGCCGAGCAACGGCTACTACCGCGTTCGAATCGGTCCGGTTGGGCAGATGAGCGAAGCAACGCGCCTGCAAGCGCTGATCGTCAACGCGTCGCACCCCAAGCCGCTGATCGTCAGGGAATAACGTACAATCGCCGCCGCTTTCTTCTCCTATTGATCTGACCTTACGAGAATTATGACCCCCAGACTACGGATCATCGTCGCGCTTGCCCTTTGGCCATTGCTCGCGCTTGCGGCCGACTCCGCGCCTGCGCCTGCTGCGCCCGTGGCTGCGCCTCCGCCGCCGCCCGAGATCAATGCAACCGCATACATCCTCATCGACTTCGACACGGGCGACGTACTCGCGGAGAAGAACGTCGATCAGCGTGTGCCGCCGGCGAGCCTGACGAAGATCATGACCAGCTACATCGCCGCGCGCGAAATCGAATCGGGCCGCATCCACCTCACCGACGACGTGCCGATCAGCGTGAATGCGTGGAAACACGCAGCACCCGAAGAGAAACAGTCGGCAATGTTCATCCGCGAAGGTACGACGGTGAAACTGGAGGATCTGCTGCGCGGCGTGATCATTCAGTCCGGCAACGATGCGACAGTAGCGGTGGCCGAGTATGTAGGCGGTAGCGAAGACGCGTTCGTAGACCTGATGAATCAGGAAGCGAAAACGCTCGGCATGTTCAACACGCACTTCATGAACTCGGACGGGTTGCCCGACCCGGAGCACTACAGCACGGTGCGTGACCTCTCGACGCTTGCACGCGCGCTGATTCGCGACCATCCAACCCACTATGCGATCTACTCGGAGAAGTCGTTCCGTTACAACAACATCGATCAGGCAAACCGCAACCGGCTGCTTTGGCGCGACCGGACCGTCGATGGTGTGAAGACCGGCCACACATCGGAGGCGGGCTATTGCCTCATCGCGAGCGCGATGCGCGATGGTCAACGGCTGATTTCGGTTGTCATGGGGACGGACAGCGACGAAGCGCGGATGCGCGAGAGTCAGAAACTGCTGTCGTATGGATATCGCTTCTTCGAAACGCACAAGCTGTACGAGCCCGGCGTGATGCTGCGCACTGCAGAAGTCTGGTACGGCCAGGAGAACGAAGTGCAGCTGGGCGTTGCGGCGCCGGTTTACGTCACGATTCCGCGCGGCCGCTATGCGGATCTGAAGGCGGAAACCGATGTGGCCCGTGTAGTGAAAGCGCCATTTGATGTGGGTGCGCCGTTCGGTGAACTGCGCGTAACGCTCGACGACAAACCGGTAGTACAGGCGCCGCTCACCGCGCAAACAGCCGTTGCGGAAGCCGGCTGGTTCAAGCGGCTGTGGCACAGCATCTATCTGTTCTTCAGGGAGCTGTTGAGTTGACCGAGCCCTCGTCCGAAGGTCCACCGCGAATCGAATTCCCGTGCGACGACTATCCCGTGAAGATCCTCGGCGAGAATCGCGACGCATTTGCGGAGGTCGTGTTCGAACTCGTACGTCGACACGCGCCGGAAATCACTGACGCGCATGTAAATGTGCGCCCGAGCAATGCCGGCAACTATTGTTCCGTCACGATAACCATCCGCGCGACCGGCGAAGTGCAGTTGCGTGAGCTGCACGAAACACTGAAAGCTCACCCGCTGGTCCACCTGGTGCTGTGATGCACACGCAAGACCTGGGACGCACCCGCTACACGCCGGTGTTTCAGGCGATGCAGGTGTTCACGGCGGAGCGTACGCCCGAAACTGCCGACGAGCTCTGGTTGACCGAACACGAACCGGTGTTCACACAAGGTCAAGCCGGCCGCGCCGAGCATCTACTCGCGCCGGGTGACATCGAAGTGGTGCAATCCGACCGCGGTGGTCAGGTGACTTACCACGGCCCCGGACAATTGGTCGTTTACCTGATGGTCGACGTGCGGCGCGCGAAGCTCTCGCCGCGTGGTCTGGTATCGGCCATTGAAGATTCGATCATCGACTTGCTTGCGGGCTATGACATTGAAGCGGCAAATCGCCGCGACGCACCGGGCGTTTACGTCGGCGGCGCCAAAGTGGCGTCGTTGGGACTAAGGATCCGGCGCGGCTGCTCCTATCACGGCCTCGCGCTGAACGTGCGTATGGATCTCGAGCCGTTCGGGCGGATCAATCCATGCGGGTTGATCGATCTGAAAGTGACTCAACTCGCGGACCTTGGTGGTCCGGATACCCTCGACGACGTGAAGGCGCCCCTGGTCGATCGTTTGGTCGAACGCCTGCGGCGTTGATTTGCGGCGGTGATTCAGTGATGAATCGGGCACGCCGGATTGCGACGCAACCGTAGCTTGTGCCATTCCATTGCGAGTGCGTCGAGATACAACACGTAGCCGCTCAACGCAGTGCCGGTTCGGGTGATCAGCTTCCACGCTTCCATCGCCTGCACGCTTCCGATGATGCCGACCAGCGGTGCAGCCACGCCGTTCTCGGCGCAGTTCAACGCCTGATCGTCACCGCGGGGAAACAGACAGCGGTAGCACGGCGCGTCGGCAACGGTCGGGTCGAACACCGCCACTTGCCCTTCGGTGCGGATTGCCGCGCCGGAAACGAGCGGCTTGCCGGCCGCGAAGCAGGCGTCGTTGATCGCGTATCGAACGAGGAAGTTGTCGGTGCCGTCTATCACGACATCGGCATGCTCGATTGCGCGAGCCAGGTTGTCTCTGGTGAGACGCTCGTTGATCAAAGTGAGTTGCGTCTCGGGATTCAACGCCCGAATCGCCGCGGCGGCCGACTCCACCTTCGACATCCCAACGGATTCGGTGTGGTGCGCGATCTGGCGCTGAAGGTTGGAGAGGTCGACGGTGTCGTGGTCGGCGAGTATCAGGTGACCAACACCGGCCGCCGCGAGATACAGCGCAACCGGTGAGCCGAGGCCGCCTAAGCCGACGATCAGCACGGATGCCGCAAGCAAGCGCTCCTGCCCCTCGATGTCGACCTGGGGCAGCATGATCTGGCGGCTGTAGCGGAGCAGCTGATCGTCGTTCATCGTTCGCCCAGCGTAACACGTTCGTGTCCGGCGACGTCCCGATGCGACGCAATGTGATGGAAGCCGGCATGCTCGAACAGGCGCCGCACGTCTTCCGCCTGATCGTAGCCGTGCTCGACCAGCAGATGTCCATCGGGTTCCAGCCGCGCGACGCCCGCTCACGATGATTCGCAACGCGTCGAGACCGTCCGCTCCGCCGATCAAAGCTGCCGTAGGCTCACCAACGAGCGCGCTCAGGTGCGTGTCATTCCCGCGAATGTACGGCGGATTGGAGACGATGACGTGGAAAGCGCCGTCGACAGGTGCGTACCAATCTCCCACGCGAACGTCCAGTTCGAGTCTGTGCTCGTGTGCATTGAGCCTTGCCACGGCAATTGCGTCTGCGGATGCGTCGGTTGCCGTCACGAAGCAATCGTTGCGTTCCTGCTTTATCGCCAGAGCAATTGCCCCGGAGCCGGTGCCGAGATCCAGCACACGCGCGCGTGGGACGAGACGCTCCAGCGCGAGTTCGACCAGCAGTTCGGTTTCCGGTCGTGGAATCAGTACAGCCGGAGAAACGTGCAGTTCGAGATTCCAGAATTCGCGCCGTCCGGTGATGTATGCGACTGGCGTTCCTTCGTGATAACGGCGTAGCGCTGCCTCGACGCGTTCGAGATCGTCATCGCCGAGCAGCTCGTCGCTGTGCGCATAGAGATATGCGCGGTTCCTTCCGAGCGCGTGCGCGATCAATACTTCGAAATCGCGTCGCGCATCCATGGAATGCGCCGTGCGCAGAAGCGCGGCAGGTGTGGTCACGCGACGCCGAGCGCAGCGAGCGCTTCGGCCTGATGTTCCTGAACCAGCGGCTGAATCACTTCTTCGAGATGGCCTTCCATGATCTCGCCGAGCTTGTACAGCGTGAGGTTGATGCGGTGGTCGGTGAGGCGACCCTGCGGAAAGTTGTAGGTACGGATTCGTTCGGAACGATCGCCGCTGCCCACTAACAAACGGCGCGACTGCGCTTGTTCCTGCTGTTGCTTCTGCTGCGCCATGTCGAACAATCGCGCCTTTAGTAACGACATCGCTCGGGCGCGGTTCTTGTGTTGCGAACGCTCGTCCTGGCACTCCACGACCACGCCGGTTGGGATGTGCGTGAGACGCACCGCCGAGTCGGTCTTGTTCACGTGCTGGCCGCCGGCACCAGACGATCGATACGTGTCGATGCGCAGATCGCTCTTTGGAATATCGAGGTCTTCCACTTCGTCTGCCTCGGGCAGAATTGCTACGGTGCACGCAGACGTATGAATGCGCCCTTGCGATTCCGTTTGCGGCACGCGTTGCACGCGATGCACGCCCGATTCGAACTTCATTTGGCTGTAGACGTGCTCTCCTTCGATGCGGCTGATGATCTCTTTGAAGCCGCCGTGTTCGCCGGGACGCTCGTTGAGAATTTCCAGCTTCCAATGCTTTTCTTCGGCATACCGCGAGTACATGCGGAACAAGTCGCCCGCGAAGATTGCCGCTTCATCGCCGCCTGTGCCGGCGCGAATTTCGAGGAAGACGTTTGCTTCGTCGTGCGGATCTTTCGGCACGAGCAATGCCTTGATCTCGAGCTCCACTGCGTCGATGCGCATACGCAGGTCGTTGAGATCGTCCGATGCGAGCTTGCGCATCTCGGCATCGTCGTCCTCGAGCAGCAGCTGCGCGTCGTCGATCTGCTCACGCAGCGTGGCGATGCGTCGATAACGATCGATGATCGGCTCGAGTTCGGAGTATTCCTTCGACAGCGTCGTGAATTTCTCGCGGTTCGACACGATTTCCGCTTCGCCGAGCAATGCCGACAGCTCTTCGTGACGATCGGCAAGATCGTCCAGCGTTGCGAGCATGGACGGCGACAGAGTCATCGGTTGAGCAGATCAGTCAGGCTTGTCGAGGCCGTATAGCGCGCGCACGTAGTCGAGCATCTCGTGATGTCCCTCGGCGCTTGCTTCGCGGATTGCGATAGTGGGTTCGTGAATGAGCTTGTTCGTGAGCGCACGCGCGAATGCCCGGAGAACTTCATCGGCGTCTTCGCCATTGCTCAAACGCTGGCGCGCGCGATCGAGTTCGAACAACTGCAACGTTTCGGCGCGACTGCGGAAGCTCGTCAGCAAATGCTGCCCGTCGCGGATGCGTTTCTCGCGGAAGTAGCGGTCGGCGCCGGCAACGATGAGTTCTTCAGCGCTCTCGGCCGCACGGCGTCGTTCGCTGACGTTTGCTTCGATGATCTCGGTGAGATCGTCGATGGAATAAAGGTAGACGTCGCGCAACTCAGCCACTTCGGGCTCGATGTCGCGCGGCACAGCGATGTCGACCATGAACATCGGTCGGTGGCGCCGGCTGCGGATTGCCGCTTCGACCGCGCCCTTTCCGAGCACCGGGAATGGACTGCCGGTGGAGGCAATCACTATGTCATGTTGTGCAAGCACGCTCGGCACGTCGGTGAGCTGGATTGCGCGGGCGCCGAAGTTTGCGGCCAGCGAGCGTGCGTTTGCGAGTGTGCGATTGGCGATGGTCATCGAACCGACACCGGCATTGCGAAGGTGTTGTGCGACCAGTTCGATCGTGTCACCCGCACCGAGCAGGAGTGCCGAGTTTTGCGACAGGTCTGCGAAGATCTGTTGCGCCAACGACACCGCCGCATACGCGACCGACACCGGATTGCGGCCGATGTCGGTGTCGGTGCGCACCTGCTTGGCAACGTTCAGCGTGACTTGCGACAGCAGGTTCAGTTCGGGCCCGAGTGTGCCGGCTTCGCGCGCCGTGTCGCATGCGTCCTTCACTTGCCCGAGGATCTGCGGCTCGCCGAGCACCTGCGAATCGAGACCCGCTGCGACGCGCATCAGATGACGCGCTGCATCGCGATCCCAATGTGCATAGGACGCCTCGCGAATGATCGAAGGCGCGACGTTGCGGTAGCGCGACAGCCAATCAATCAACGCTTCCTGGTCGTTCAATTCCGCGGAGCAGTACAACTCGGTGCGATTGCAGGTCGAGAGAATGGCCACTTCGCCGACAGCCGGAATCGAACGCGCGAGATCGCGATGCGCTTGCACGAGGCTCTCGACCGGGAACGCGATACGCTCCCGCAAATCGATGGGTGCCGTGCGAAAGTTGAGGCCGTACGCGAGAATCGCCATCAGCGGGTTCCGACAGGACCGCGACATCATATCAAAGCCGCGCCGGAAATCAGATGCAATGCTTGGCTAACCCGTTATTTCTAAAAGTGTTTTCGAGCGCATGTCGACGCCTAGCCTTTTGCACCGTGGTGCTCGTCACGGTCGCAGGCTGCGCGCTGCTGAAGCCTGAACCGAAACTCGGCACACCGGAGGTGGGTGGTTTCGCGGTTAAGGGGCGGATGGCGGTGCGCAACGGCGATGATGGATTCACGTCGAGCTTCGTCTGGCAACACGCCGCTGGGCGCGACGAGATCGACCTATGGGGACCGCTCGGCCAGGGCCATAGCCGCCTGGTCGGCGAAGCAAACGAGGTCACCGTGTATACGTCGAAGGGCGAGGTCTATCACGAACAGGATTCCGACGCGGCGATGCAACGCTGGTTGGGGTTCAGCTTGCCGATGGCCGCGCTCACACACTGGATTCGAGGCGAACAGGCGCCCGGGTATCCGGTAGAAGGGGTGAACTCCGATGCCGCGGGTGATCTCGCTTCACTCGACCAGTTGTCGTGGCGCCTCGAGTTTTCCGGTTACCGACCGTTCGACGGCGGTGCGCGTTTGCCGACGCGAATCGTTGCCGTGCGCGGCGAAGTGAAGGTCACGTTGCTGCCGGAACAGTGGTCATTCGGCGCGCAGAACGCGTTTGACACCCTGTAGACCGATCATCAGAATACCCGCCTTTCGCGAACCGGGGCTCCCGCCCGCGCGCGACATCCACCTTCGTCGAGTCCATTACTTGGGGCGTCGCCAAGCTGGTAAGGCAGCGGGTTTTGATCCCGCCATTCCTAGGTTCGAGTCCTAGCGCCCCAGCCAAGTCGGACCGGCAGGAACGTCCTCCTATTTCTTCAAAGAAGTGGGTCAGTTCGAAACGTGAGTGACAACAGTTGCCCAACCTGATCGTCTTTGCCGGCAATTCGCACCCGGAACTCGCGAAACGTGTGGCCCATCAGTTGCGCATCGATCTCGGCGCGGCCGATGTCGATCGCTTCAGTGACGGCGAAGTCCGCGTCGAGATCCATGAAAACGTGCGGGGTCGCGACGTCTTCATGCTGCAATCGACGTGCGCACCGACGAACGACAATCTGATGGAGCTGATGGTGATGGCCGATGCCATCAAGCGAGCATCGGCGAGCCGTATCACCGCAGTGATGCCTTACTTCGGATACGCCCGGCAGGACCGTCGTCCGCGCTCGGCGCGCGTTCCGATCAGCGCCAAAGTGGTTGCCGACATGCTGGCGGTGGCGGGTGTGAACCGCGTGTTGACGGTCGACCTGCACGCCGATCAGATCCAGGGCTTCTTCAACGTGCCGGTCGACAACGTGTATGCGTCGCCGCTGTTGGTCGACCACGCGCTGGCGCAGCGGTATCCGAATCCGATGGTGATTTCGCCCGACGTCGGCGGAGTAGTGCGCGCGCGTGCCATTGCCAAGCTCATCGACGACACCGACCTGGCGATCATCGACAAACGGCGTTCGGTGGCGAATGAATCGGAAGTGATGAACGTGATCGGTGACGTCGACGGACGCACCTGCATCATCGTCGACGACATCGTCGACACGGCCGGCACACTGTGCCAGGCCGCCCGCGCGTTGAAAGACCGTGGTGCGCGCGGCGTGGTCGCCTACATCACACACGCGGTGCTGTCGGGTCCCGCGATCGACCGCATCAACGATTCGGCGCTGGATTCGATGTTCGTTACCGACACTATTCCGTTATCAGCGCAGGCAAAAGCCTGCTCGCGGATCACACCGTTGAGCCTCGACCGACTGCTGGCCGAAGCG
Organism: uncultured Gammaproteobacteria bacterium; assembly: GCA_963822125.1. GTDB lineage: Bacteria > Pseudomonadota > Gammaproteobacteria > Pseudomonadales > Azotimanducaceae > DATJGR01. Next base: position 582,146 of record CAWGGQ010000024.1, read on the forward strand.
ATTCGGCGGGTCAGCAACGAAGAGTCGGTCAGCGCGATGTTTCGGTAGATTGGGTTTCGATAGATTTGGGTTTCGCTAGGATTTTTGAAGGGTGCGTTCGGGTTCTGGTCGCGGACCCGATACGCGTTTGAACGTGACAACCAGGAGATAACCATGTCACAGCAGATCGAGTTGGTTGCGGAAGCGCGCGCCGACGTTGGGAAAGGTGCGAGCCGCCGCCTGCGTCGAAATGCCGCGATGGTACCGGGCATCGTCTATGGAGGCGGTGAGGCGCCGGTGAACATCTCGTTGATCGAGAACGATCTATCGAAGGCGATTCAGGCGGATACGTTCTTCTCGCAGATTCTCGCGTTGAAAGTCGGCGGCACGCGCAGCCAGGTGCTGGCGCGCGACATGCAACGCCATCCGGCAACGAACAAGCCGATGCACATCGACTTCCAGCGCATTCTCGCGAACCAGGAAATCACCGTTCAGATTCCGCTGCACTTCATCAACGAAGAAGAGTGCATCGGCGTTAAGGAAGAGAAAGGTCTGATCAACCACCACATCATCGAAGTGGATGTGACCTGTCTGCCGAAAGACCTGCCGGAAGCCATCATCGTGGACGTGGGTCCGCTGAAGATCGGCGACATCCTGCACCTGTCGGATTTGAAGCTGCCCGCGGGTGTGGTGCTCGAAGACCTCGAAGGTCTCTCGGATGAAGAGCGTGAAGAGCAGGACCTGGCTGTTGTCAGCGTTCACGCGTCGACACTTGCCTCCGAAATGGACGCCATGGACGCCGCCGCGAGCGAAGCGCTGCGGCTGCAGCACCAACCGAAGCGAAGCCCGAGGGCGAAGAGGCATCGGACTCCGACAAAGGCTGAGCCATGGCCGCGCTGCGTCTCATCGTGGGCTTGGGAAATCCAGGCCCGCGATACGACGGCACTCCCCACAATGTCGGCGCCGAATTCGTCGAGGCGCTCGCAGCGCGATTCCGCATCGCCTGGGCCGATGAGCCGAAGTTCAAGGGGCGCATCGGACGCGGACACGATTCTGGGCCACGACATGCGTCTGTTGATTCCGAACACGTTCATGAATTTGAGCGGTGAATCGGTGGGAGCCGTCGCAACGTTCTTCAAATTCGCACCGGCGGAAATTCTGGTGGCGCACGACGAGATGGCATTCGAGCCGGGCGTGATTCGTTTGAAGCGCGACGGCGGCCACAACGGCCACAACGGTCTGCGCGACATCATTGAGTCGTTGGGCAACAACGCAGGTTTTGTGCGATTGCGAATCGGCGTGGGGCATCCGGGACACAAGGACAAGGTGAGCGGTTATCTCACGGGTGCAAAGATGCGTGGCGAAGATCGAGACAAGGTGCGCGCCGCGATGGCGCTGCCGGACGATTTGCTGGCGTTGATCTGTGCCGGAGAGTTCGCGAAGGCAATGAACGTGCTACACACCGCCGGAAACGGGGACGCTTGATGGGCTTCAACTGTGGAATTGTCGGGCTGCCGAACGTCGGCAAGTCGACGCTGTTCAACGCTCTCACGAAGGCGGGTATCGCGGCGGAGAATTTTCCGTTCTGCACGATCGATCCGAATACCGGCATCGTGCCGGTACCCGATCCGCGCCTCGACAAAATCGCGGCCATTGCCAATCCGCAGAAAGTGATTCCAACGACGATGGAGTTCGTGGATATCGCAGGACTCGTCGCGGGTGCCTCCAAAGGCGAAGGTCTGGGCAATCAATTCCTCGCGCACATCCGCGAGACCGACGCAGTTGCGCATGTGGTGCGCTGTTTCGTCGACGACAACGTCGTGCACGTGTCCACGAAAGTATCGCCGCGAGACGACATCGAGGTGATCGATACGGAACTCGCGCTTGCCGATCTCGAAACGGTGGAGCGCGTCTACGATCGCACTCGCCGCACGGCGAATGCGGGCGACAAAGAAGCGAAGGCGATGGTCGCGGTACTGGAGCGGGTGCGGGCAGCATTGAACGAAGGTAAACCGGTGCGTGCCCTCGCGTTGGATGCTAACGATTCGCTCCGGCTGCGCGAGTTGCACCTGATCACTGCAAAACCCGTTATGTACATCGCGAACGTCGACGAAAACGGCTTCGACGATAATCCGCTGCTCGACGAGGTGAAGCGCATCGCTGCGGAGCAGGCTGCGGTGGTAGTCACGATCTGCAACAAGCTGGAAGCGGAAATCGGCGAACTCGACGACGACGCGCGCGCCGAGTTCCTTGCCGATCTCGGCATGGAAGAACCCGGCCTCAATCGCGTGATTCGCGCCGGCTACGAACTGCTGAAGCTGCATACCTATTTCACGGCGGGGCCGAAAGAAGTGCGGGCCTGGACCATTCCGATCGGTGCGCGCGCGCCGCAGGCAGCGCGAGTGATTCATACAGACTTCGAGAAGGGCTTCATTCGCGCAGAGGTGATCGGCTACGACGACTTCATCGCCTGCAAAGGCGAGCAGGGCGCAAAAGACGCGGGCAAATGGCGGCTGGAAGGCAAGGAATACGTGGTTGCCGACGGCGATCTGATGCACTTCAGGTTCAATGTTTGAATTGGAATTCCGTGCAGCCCGATTTCTTGACATCACCGGACCATCTTCGGAAAATCCGCAGCCCTTTCGTTCCGTGGCTACGTAGCTCAGCTGGTTAGAGCACAGGATTCATAATCCTGGGGTCGGTGGTTCAAGTCCACCCGTAGCTACCATTCAATCAGCGTCCGTCACGTCGGACAGTTCACTGACCTACCTTGCAGCGATCGCGATCAGAAGCAACACCCTGGATCCGACAGGACCGCGGAGTGCAACGAGTGCGAAATAGATCTCCTCGATGAGCCAGCTGGATCATCCAATCAATGCATGTCATTGCCACGCCGCTGACCGCGTCGTAAACCAAACGTGACGCGCATATTTTCGATCTATTTGGATGCAACTCGATTCCTCGCGGCGCTGGCAGTGCTGTTGTTCCACGCATCGAAAGACCGCTTCGCTGGACAGTGGCTCCAACCCTTGTTTGCAAATGCAGGGCTCGACGGTGTGGTGGTGTTCTTCGTGCTTTCGGGTTTCGTCATTGCCTATGTTCTCGACCAGAAGGAGCACCACCCCGCGACCTACCTCAACAACCGACTCATTCGCCTGTGGTCCGTCGTTCTGCCGGCGTTGCTGCTCACCTTCGTTGCCGACGCTATAGGACGCCATCTCGACAATGAAATCTATCCCACCGAGTACCCGACCGATTACCCACTCGCTCGGCTGGCTTCGGCGGCGTTGTTCTTGGGGCAGCTTTGGTTTCTCGACATTCAACCCCTCTCCAATGGCCCGTTCTGGTCTCTTGCGTATGAGTTCTGGTACTACCTAATTTTTGGAGCAGCGGTGTTTCTGCGCGGAGCGTGGCGCTTCGTTGTCGTTGGCGCACTTCTCGCGATTACAGGTCCCAAGATTCTGATCCTTTTCCCCATATGGCTGTTTGGCGTCTGGACGTATCGCTTCGTTTCTAAAGGAGGCAGTTCTCCACGTCTGGGGTGGCTGCTCGCGTTCACCCCTGTTGCGTTGCTGATTGCGGTGCATCTGATCAACCTTCGAACGCATGCCTACGTACGTACTGAAGCATTGATCGGCTCCAATCTCTTCTACGCACTTCGATATTCATCCGAGTTTGTCTACTCCGGTATCGTGGGTGCGCTGGTTGCCATTCATTTTGTTGGGGTCGCGAGCCTCGGGAACAGAATTGCGCCGCTTCTAACTCGGTGGGAGCGACCGATCCGCGCCGCCGCCGAGATGACCTTCGCAATATATCTATTTCACTACCCCTTGCTGCACCTCTGGGGAGCTGCAATCCAGCCACATGGAATCGTTGGCAATATCGCGGTAGTAGTTCTGACTGTGGTTGTGATTGTGCCGTTAGGACTGCTCGCCGAGCATGGCAAGGACCGGTGGAGGAAGCGCCGGTCCAAGGCTCCGGCATCTTGATGAATCGATCAGCATTGCCTCCGCTTGCATGAGATCGCTGGGGTTCACACGCATCCCTGTTCGCCCGTTTCTGGCTTTATGCCTGCGCGTGGTTTCTTCAAATAGAGCACGTCTTGAACTCCGTAGAAGACATCCCCGGTCAGCTGGAATCCCGCGTCGAACGCCATCGACAAAAGGAATCTCTCGAATAGGCAACAGCGTTTTCCGGGGGTGACGTCATTGATCGCTACCTCGCGGAAGTAGCGCCGTTGAAAGTGTCCTCCACCTACCAGGGCAACGTTACAGAGGCCAGGTAGCCTGCGTAGCGTCACTGGGGTTGGACGTATATGCCTACCTTGACGAGCGCGGTAAGGCGTCCAGAGTACGGGGGCCAACCGCGAAGTGGCGTTGCTTTCACACATGTTCAAGAAAGCAGGGCGATGGGGTGTCGTCCCACCAAGTTTCAATCCGTGCAAAGGCGTGGAGCGGTTCAAAGAGACGGCGCGGCATCGATACATCGAGGACGCAGAGCTCCGCGCATTTCAACAGCACGCGGGCGAGTTCATAGCTGGTAACCGTGCACGAAGCGTTCACGCACGGGCCGCAAAGGGATTTTGCTATCTCTTCGTTTATCAGCTGAAGGACGATGTGCGTTCACATCTCGATGCAGAAGACCAAGAAGCGGCTGATCATCGAGTGGTCTCCCGAGCTTCGCGCCGCGGTTCAACGAGCTCGTCGGCTGCGAAGGCGAATTGGAAGCATGTTCCTTTTTCAACGCGATCAGGGAGCGCCTATTCGCGAGATGGGTTCAAGTCGATTTGGCAACGCAAGATGAAGGCGGCAGTGGAGGAGGGGATTCTTGCAACCCGCTTCACTCGAGCACGATCTTCGTCGGAAGACCGGAAGTGACGTGACCCTGGAACACGCCACTCAGTTGCTCGCGCATTCGGACCCCCGCGTGACGCAGCGAGTTTATAGGGTCAAACTTGACACGGTGAAGCCTCTCCGATGATCTCCAATAGGACTGACGGGGACCCCAAGATTCAAGGACATACGCTTGCCGTGCAGCGAAATGTATTGGAAGACGCGCCTTACCCAAAGCGTTAGGTATCAAGTAGTTGAGTGTTCGGCAAAACCCTGATTTTATAATCCTGGGGTCGGTGGTTCGAGCCCACCCGTAGCTACCATAAATCAATGGTTACGAATCTTCGGCGAGAGCGAGCTCTCCCAATATCTCGTCGTTCTTCCAATACCTTTGGCAGTTTGGGTGTGCCGGTATCCGGACCGAACACGGGTGACACGCTCGAACTGCGTCGCGCCATTCGACGATAGGGAGCATGAACCACCTGTCGGCAAATCGAGCTGACTGTCACGCGACTACACAGCGAAACGGAAACGGCGGTGCGAATTCCTCTGAGATGTGGCAACGCGCGAGTGGGATCGTGATCATCGCAGGGGACCCTCGCTGCTTCGTGCGGTTCGCAGAGGCACACATTCGCGGCAGGACCTCGCGCGCCTGCGTGCCGGCGTTGGCTGCGGCGTTCTGACCGGTGCCTTCATCACGGCGTACACGTTGGTTGACCGCTACCTGGTCAAGCACGCGGATGTGTCGCCGGTTCTCGTCGATTACCTCAGCAACGTGGTGCGGTTGCCGCTGACGGTGATTCTTTTCTGATTTATTTTTTTTTTTTTTTTTTTTTTTTTTTTTTTTTTTTTTTTTTTTTTTTTTTTTTTTTTTTTTTTTTTTTTTTTTTTTTTTTTTTTTTTTTTTTTTTTTTTTTTTTTTTTTTTTTTTTTTTTTTTTTTTTTTTTTTTTTTTTTTTTTTTTTTTTTTTTTTTTTTTTTTTTTTTTTTTTTTTTTTTTTTTTAAAAAAAAAAAAGGATCATGGCGCGCGTTTGTTCGGTGCGGCGTGCATCGCGGCCTGGTGTCATCGCCATTGCGACAGGCGGAGGACGGCGCTGCGGTGACAGCTATCTGGCGGCGGTTACCGGGAGCATACTGCGCCGGTCGGAACGTTCCGACGATCATTCGAAGGGGAAGAGCATGCGAGGAACAGCTGGATTGATGGGTGTTTTGTTGTGTTTTGCGATTTGGCGTCACATGCCGCGGACTCGTACACCGAAGGTCAGGTCACCGAAGTGTCGTATATCAAGATCAAGCCGGGGAAATTCGACGAGTACCTGAAGTACCTCGATACGACCTACAAAACGATCATGGAGGCGAACAAAAAAGCCGGCTTGATCACGGGGTACGGCGTCTATTCGGCGGCGCCTCGAACGCCGCAGGATCCCGACCTGATCCTGACCACGGTGTATCCGAACATGGCCGCGTTGGATAAGTCGGATGAAGCGGAAGCCATCTCGGAGAAGATCGCAGGAAACTCGGCCGCGCAAAGCAAAGGCGCGATCGATCGCGAAGCGATGCGGGAACTGTTGGGTTCGGAGCTGATCCGCGAACTGGTACTGAAGTAGTGGCGTCCGCGGCTTGCTAGGGTCGCGAATGGCGCCACGACCGACAACATTCAGCGGGTGTATTGGGGGCCGCCTCGAATGGTCGGTTTGGAGCTGACCTACTCCTTCACGCACAAATGAGAGTGCAGTCATGACCCTTCGCGCGAGCCTCCTGACGGGCCTGGTGAGGCGCACACGCGACCGATTTGTCGAAGTTGCTTGTAGTTTTGGCTCACAACGCGCACGCTCCGCAGGCGATCTCCGTTTTGGCCTGCTTTCAGCTACCGTCCGGTCCCCGGGCGCCCGGTTCGAGCCGTTCACAATACCCAGATTGTTCGTATTCGCGTCCGATTAGTGCGCGGCATTTTGTTTATGGAGGCCAAAAAATGGCTATTGGAACCGTTAAGTTCTTCGATGCTGGCAAGGGCTTCGGATTTATCCGCCCGAAAACGGCGAAAAAGACGTATTCGTGCACGTGAGTGCCGTTCAGAACGCCGGTATGGACACACTGACCGAAGGTCAGCGTGTGAGTTTTGAAGTAGTGACCGAGCGCGGCAAACTGGCCGCCAGCAAACTACGGGCAGCCTGAGCGCTCAACGCGCATCTGTGCTGAACGAAACCCGGCCCAGTGCCGGGTTTCTTTTGTCGAGCCTTCTACCTCGCCCATTCAACAGACGTTGCGAAGGACAACGCCACGCGATTACACAGCGAAACGGAAACGGAGGGTGAATTCGTCTGAGATGTGGCAACACGCGAACGGCTGATGGACATCGCGGCCGAACGCCCGCAAGTGATGGGGTTGATCCGGAAGTCGCTGATCTATGAGACGAGTGACCCGCATCAACAACACCAGCGGCCGGCAGGTGAACGTCGGTGACCTGCTGTTGTGGAACCGGTAGCGTGAGTGGCCGCGCCGCCCGCTGCGAGCGCGAGTAGCCAACAGATGATTGTGACCCTGCGACGTTCCAAATGGGTGCCCCGGCGGGACAAACGGACGGAGGACAGCCTCTCATAGTCCCTCCTGAACTGCCCAGTGCCAAGGCGCCGGCTCCCTAGTCTGTATTCGCATGAGCTTCGAGAGCTGGCCACGATGCAGTAACGCCGCTTGCGAGAACCACCCAGCGGCTGACGCCCCGCATTCCGTTCCTTCCTCTTTAATGGGATAAGCTCGCGCCCTGGTCGCGCGGTCGCTCGTCGGCCTCTAAGGACGTAACCATTGAGTAGTGATCCTTTCCGCGCGGCGCCATCCATCGATACGCTGATCCTGAGCTCCCCAACAAGACGACGCTGGCGCGTGGCCGCGGTACTCGCCTCGGTGTCTATCGTTTGCGGCGCGATCTGGATCGCCATTGCATCGGAAGAAATCGGACAGCCGCGCGCCTACCTGACTGCGCCGGTCGAACGCGGCGACATCGTCGTCACGGTGACCGCCACCGGTGTGTTGCATCCGTTGACGCAGGTCGACGTCGGCAGCGAAGTGTCCGGCGTGATCCGCAGCGTCGAGGTCGACTTCAACGATCGCGTCGAAGAAGGGCCAGGTGCTCGCGCGGCTCGATACCGATCAGTTGCAGGCGCGCGTGCTGCAGGCGCAGCGCATCGCTCGAATCGGCGCAGGCCGCACGCCGGCAGGCCGCGGCCACGCTGCACGAAACGCAGCTGAACTTCCATCGCTGCGAAAAACTCGCGCAGACGCAGATGTGTTCGCAGCAGGACCTCGATCAGCTCGAAGCCGCGTGGTTGCGCGCGCAGGCGGCCGAAGCGATCGCGATCGCCCAGGTCTCGCAGGCGCAAGGCCAACCTCGAGGCGGACCAGACCGCGCTGCGCAAAGCCGTCATCGTGTCGCCGATCGACGGCATCGTGCTGAGCCGCCTCGTCGAACCCGGCCAGACGGTCGCCGCGACGTTCCAGACGCCGCTGCTGTTCACGCTTGCGGAAGATCTGTCGCAGATGCAGCTGAAGGTGGACGTCGACGAGGCCGACATCGGCAGGTGCGCGAAGGCCAGAGTCGCGACGTTCACGGTCGATGCCTATCCGCGACACGCGATTCGACGCGCGCGTGGCGTCGGTGCGATTCGCGCCGAAGACCGTCAGGGCGTGGTGACGTACGAAGCGGTGCTCGATTTCGACAACACGCGCGCTGTTGCTGCGGCCGGGCATGACGGCCACCGCCGACATCGTGACGAAGACGCTGACCGACGTGCTGCGCATGCCCAACGCGGCGCTGCGCTTCAAACCGCCCGGCGCTGATCGACTCCGGCGCCGCCGAGCGAAGATCCGTCGACGCGGACCGTGTGGGTGCTCGCGGACAGGCAGCCAACAGCGCCAGACGGCCACGCACGTTCGCATCGGCGACTCCGACGGCCACAACACTGAGCTCGCGCGACGCGGTGCTGACGCCGGCGCCCGCGTGGTCATCGACATCGAAACGCCGGATGCGAATCCGGCGCGCAACGGGGCATGTTCCCGCGGCGCCGCATGACGCGATGATCCGGCCGTAACGCAACGCCGCACCGCTGCTCGTCGAACTGCGCGCGCGTGACCAAGGTGTACGGCCGCGGTGCGTCCGCAGGTGCGCGCGCTCGACGGCATCGATCTGGCCATCGCGGCCGGCGAATTCGTCGCGGTGATGGGCCCGAGCGGTTCCGGCAAATCGACCTGCATGAACGTGCTCGGCTGCCTCGACACGCTCGACGAGCGGCCAGCACCTGTTCCGCGGCGTCGACGTCGGCACACTCGACGCGGATCAGCGCGCGTTGCTGCGGCGCTATCACCTCGGCTTCGTGTTCCAGGGCTTCCACCTGCTGAATCGAACGACCGCGCTCGAAAATGTCGAACTGCCGCTGATGTATCAGCGCCTGCCGGCCGACGGAGCCGCGCATCCGGGCGGCCGAAGCGCTGCGCATCGTGGGCTTGTCCGGGCGTGAACATCACACGCCGGCGGAACTCTCCGGCGGCCAGCAGCAGCGCGTCGCGATCGCCCGCGCGATCGTCAGCCGGCCGCAGGTGCTGCTCGCCGACGAGCCGACCGGCAATCTCGACTCGGCGCGCGGTCGACGAAATCATGGAGCTGCTGACGCGCTTCAATGTCGAGATGGGCATCACCGTGATCATGGTCACGCACGAGGCCGACATCGCCCAATACGCGCGTCGCCGCGTGCGCTTTCTCGACGGCCACATCGTCTCTGACGAGCGTGACTGAGGTGCGCGCCTGATGTGGTGGAGCACGCTGCTGATCGCCGTCCGCGAAATCCGCCGCAACGCGATGCGGTCGGTGCTGACGATTCTCGGCGTCGTGATCGGCGTGGCCGCGGTGATCACGATGGTCACGCTCGGCGCCGGCGCCAGTTCGAAAATCACCGCGGAAATCTCGAGCCTCGGCGAAAACCTGCTGATCATTTCGCCGGGCCGCGTCCAACGCGGGCCCGGCGGCACCTCCGTCGCTCGGCGCGCCGTTCACGCTCGCCGACGTCGACGCGATCAAGCGCGAGGTGGGCGACCTGCTCGCGGTCGCGCCGCACCGCGAACAAAAACGTGCTCGCGGTCAACGGCAGCGCAAACCGCACGACGTCGCTGACCGGCACCGAGAACGGTTACTTCGTCGACGCGCAACTGGACGATCGGGCGCGGTCGCGACATTCACCGACAACGAACTGCGCGGCGGCAAGTCGGTATGCATCGTCGGCACCACCGTCGCGGGCGATCTGTTCGGCTCGTCCGATCCGATCGGTCAGAACATGCGCATCGGCACATGACGTGCACCGTCGTCGGCACTGCTTGCAAGCAAAGGCCAGTCGATGGGCGGCGGCGATCAGGACGACCTGATCGTGATGCCGCTGAAGACGTTCCAGCGGCGCATCGCCGGCAACGCCGACGTCGAACGTGTTGTTCGTCTCCGCGCGCGACGCGCGGTGACCGAAAAGGTCCGCGGCGACATCGAGGCGCTGCTGCGCGAGCGGCGTCACGTCGGTGGGATCGAAGGACGATTTTCAGGTGACGGACCTGAAGGAAATCGCAGCGACCGTGCGCGCACGACCGCGCGTGCTCACGGCGATGCTCGGCGCCGTCGCCGGCATCAGCCTGCTGGTCGGCGGCATCGGCATCATGAACATCATGCTGGTGTCGGTGACCGAGCGGACGCGCGAAATCGGCATCCGTCTCGCGGTCGGCGCGCGCAGCGTCGAAGTGATGATGCAGTTCCTCGTCGAAGCGGCTGCGCTGTCGTGTTTCGGCGGCTTCATCGGCGTTGCGCTCGGGCTGGGCGGCATCGGCGCTCGCGGCGCACTTCGCTCGAAATTCCGTTCACGCCGGATCTGCGCGTGCGTCGTCGTCGCGTTCGTATTCTCCGGCGCCGTCGGCGTCGCGTTCGGTTTTTTCCCGGCGCGCAAAGCGGCCGCGCTCGATCCGATCGAAGCGCTGCGCCACGAGTAGATCGGCAACGCTCCGTGTTCAATTTGCGGGAGCTGATCCGGAGGTCGCTGATCTGCGAGACGACTCTGCTTGTCCCGGCAGTTGCGGAGTTTTAGTCGACCGTTGCGATGTTGCTGATAGTGCTGAATTCCGGCGGCGCCTGTTGTCGTGCGACGTGTTCCAGGATCTTTTGAAGGATGTCCGGACGGATGACATCGGCGATCACGCGCAACCTGCCGCCGCAGGCAGATAGACAGCTTGGCCCTTTGGCCCTTCCAATGCTGACGGATGCTTCCTACGCGCTGCTTCGCCGGGCGCTCACAGACTGCTGAATCGCTGCGTTCGAACATGACGCTTCCTTCGCATGAACGTTGGAACGCAGCATGGATCTCGTGAACTGGTATCGAACCTGTGCGGAACATCCCGCGACATCGGACGAGTTGCGCAGGATGTTGGAGGAGTATCGACGCGGACGGCGTCGCGCAGCTCGGGTAAGTCGTTTGCCTACCACGGAGCAGGTTGCCGTGACGGTGATCGACACTCGAACCCGGCGCAAAAAAACGCGAACCCGCTAGTTCTGCGGAGACGGTGGCGTTCTTTCCTCCTGGTCTCTTTGCGCCTTTGCCTGGGTCTGCGCCGTTCCTTTGCTGATCTGGTCTTTGCACCACTTCGCTTCTTGCCAAACCAATCCTTCGCACTTCTTCATTTCGGCCCGGTGTGCGCTATCTGCTTTCTCGACCGCGGCTTCTTGCCGTCGTTGGTTGATGCCTTCAATCAGTGTGGATTGCGAGGATGTTGGGCGATCGCCGGTAAGGCCCGGTTCCGCTTCTACAGAATCCGAGCGGTCTGCGGCATTCGCAGACGTCACGAAGGCAATCATCGCGCATACCAACAACGTTCTAAGGCCAGTTCGGGACATTGCGCGCTCCGTAGAGTTCTGACGATGGAGCATCATGGCGTTAGAAAACCAAAGATGTCGGTCAGCGCCGAGTGCCGCGTAGGAAACGTCTGTGGGCGTTTGCGAAGATCGGAAACACTTGAGCCGCGTTGGTGCAATATGCCGCTAAGTAGCTGGGTACGAACATGGCGATATCGTCGGCGAGTCAGCCTTCACACGTCACGGTCGTGTGCGCGCTGATCGAACGCGCGGAGTGTGTACTGGCTGCAAAGCGCGCGATGGGAAAGGCACGTGCAGGCCGATGGGAATTCCCAGGCGGAAAAGTGCATCACGACGAATCAGCCGAGCAGGCTCTCGTGCGAGAAATAAGAGAGGAACTCGGCTGTGTGGTTCGGCCGTTGCGCGAATTGTCACGCGTCGAGCATCGCTACCCGGATATCGCGGTGACGCTGCTACCGTTCGTATGCAGGCTTGTCGAAGGAACGCCGAACGCCATCGAGCACGCGGAACTCCGATGGGTCGATCGCACCGGCATCCACTGGCTCGAGTGGTCGGACGCAGATCTTCCGATCGCCATCGAGTACTTCGCGGCTAAGCGGTAGGCAAGCCTTCAGCCAGGAAATACTCCGCGATCGCGCAATGTGCGGCCACGCCGCGCGCCAGTACGGATTCGTTCAGCACCATGCGGTTGGAATGGCACGGGCAGGCGGTGTGCCAGTCTTGCCCGTCCGGACACACACCCAACATCATCATCGCGCCGGGTACACGCTGTAGAACGTACGAGAAATCCTCCGCTCCCATGATCGGTTTCTGCATGGTTTGCCAGGCGCCCGCGCCCAACAGATTGCCGATGGCGCGCTCGGCCATCGAAACGGCGCGAGCGTCGCATACGGTAACGGGAAAGCCTCGCGTGATTTCGACATCGGCCTCCGCACCATGCGCACGAGCAATGTTCTCGGCGATGCGCGTTATGCCCGCATGGACTCTGGCGCGCGATTCTTCCGACACCGATCGAATCGTGCCGGTGAGACGCGCCGACTCCGGAATGACGTTGTTGGTAGAACCCGCTTCGATCTGCGCGATTGTGACTACGACGGGGTCGAACGCGTCGATCTGCCGGGTCACCAGCGTCTGCAGCGCGGTTACTATTTCGCATGCGATTGGAATTGGATCGAGCGCGTGATGCGGCATCGAGGCGTGGCCGCCGCGACCGCGTACATCGACCTTCACGACATCGGCCGACGCGAGCATCGCGCCGGCTTTCGAGGACAACATGCCAGCGGGTGCATTGGGCGCGATGTGGATCGCGAATGCAGCGTCGGGTGCCGGATTATCGAGCAGACCGTCTTCGATCATGAACCTGGCGCCGTGATAGCCTTCCTCGCCGGGCTGGAACATGAACATCACGCGTCCCGCGAGCCGCTCGCGCTGCGCACACAGGAGTTTTGCGGCTGACACGAGCATGGCGGTGTGTGCGTCGTGACCGCACGCGTGCATCGCGCCGGTGACGGTCGAGCTGAACTCGACGTTCGTGTCTTCAGGCATCGGCAGCGCATCCATGTCGCCGCGCAGCAGGACGGTTCTGCCGGGTTTGGCGCCTTCCAGAATCGCGACGAGTCCCGTCGTCGACGGCCCGGACTTCAGTTGCAACGGCAGGCCGGCGAGCGCGGCTTTGACCTTTGCGAGGGTCTTCGGCGTTTTGAGGCCGAGTTCCGGTTCGCGATGGATCGAACGACGCAGGTCGATCGTTTCGCCCTGTAGTGCCGTGAACCTTCCATCCAATCGGTAATGCGAACCTGCTGATTCATAAGGCGATCCTCGTATGATGGCCCGATACTAGCACGCGATATGGCGCGGGGCGCCCCTCAATTGAACCGTTGACTGGCCGGATATACACCAACGTCGTCATTTCCTAAACTGCCGTATCGCTATGCTGCGGGCCGCCGTGTTGAACATCGTCCTCGACCTCAATGAAGCGCGCGTCATCGGATCGTTGATGGAGAAATCGGTCGTAACGCCGGAGCAGTATCCGCTGACGCTCAATTCGCTGATGCTCGCATGCAATCAGAAGTCGAGCCGAGATCCGGTGATGTCGCTCGATCAGGGAACCGTGCAGCACACGGCGCGGCAACTGGAGTCGAAACACCTCGTCAGCAGCGAGGAGAACTTCAAAGGTCGGGTCGTCAAATACACACAGCGTCTATGCAACACGCCGTTCGCGGAGTTGCAGTTGACGGAGCCGGAATTTGCGGTGATCTGCCTGCTGCTGCTGCGGGGCCGGCAGACGCCAGGCGAACTGCGGGCGCGCAGCGGCCGCTTGCACGAATTTCCCGATAACGGTGCCGTCGACGAAACGCTCGAGGGGCTGATCAATCGTGCCGAAGGTGCGCTGGTGGCGCGCCTGCCGCGCACGCCGGGGCGGCGCGACTTTGAATACATGCATCTGTTTTCGGGCGCGATCGAATCGGTGCCGGCGGATATGGAGCCGCGTGAATCCACATCTCCGTCCGCTGCCCGGGTCGATCGAATTGGTGGACTCGAAACGCGTATCGAGGCGCTCGAACGCGAGTTGCAGGAGCTGAAACGAATACTCGGAGCCAACTCGGATGCGTCGAACTGAGCACAGCGCGATATGACGGGTGAAGGCGGCTGGCGCCGGCTCGTCGAGGGCTACCCGTGGTTCGATGGTGCCGGTCGTCATCCGATACCCGCGTACTCCGAGTTCATGCCGGCGCCGAGGATAGGTGTGAATCTCTTTGGCGAGGTCGACGCCGCGCTGTTCGATGCGGACGATCCGTACGGCTGGCGCGTGTCCGAAGTCGAAGAAGCGCACGAGATCGGCCCCGGCTTCCTCAGCATCGCGAATCAGGTGATGTCGCACCTGCTGACATTCGCGGCGAATCCCGCGGCGGTGTCCATTGCCGGCATGCACCGCCGTAATCTGACCGGCAACCGCTATTGGTCGCCGAACTCGCCGCACGTGCGACGGAACTCGCGCATCGGCGGCACGTGTTGCTGTTGGCGCTGTCGATGTCGAAGACGCAGGACGATCGCGGTCGGCAATGGACGCTTTCGGTGCGAGCGAGCAGGGGCCGGAGAGGCGTTCTGGAAAAGCTTCTATCACGGCGCCCGGCGCAGGAATTGCCGCAAGGCGAATCGCTCGCGCGTGATCAGCCGGCTATTACTCGACGCACTTTGGTATTGACGACGCGCGGCAGCGAGGAACTGCACCGAGCCGGCTTTCGGGTGCTGCCGTCGCAACCGGACGAGCGTCGTTCGCATTGGGTTGCAGATGCGCTGCCGCGCTGGACGCAGCGTTATCTCCTGCAGGAGCAGAGCCGCGCTCCACGGTGTGCGATACTTCTGACGTTCAGGCCGTTTGGCGCGTTACCGGAAGCGTTGCGTCGCGACTACCTCGACGGCGCCATCGAACTGCTGCCGAGTCCGTTGAGTCTGTTGTTCTGGGGAATGCCGATCTATCTGCGCGCGCAGGAGCAGCATCCGCTTGCGATCCAATACTCGCTGATGCGTTTGATCGCGCGTCACGAAGGTGTCGGAATTCGTGTGCCGCAGAGTGGATTGCTGCGAGTACCACATCGCGACGGTACTGAAGCGGACATCGGTACCGAAACGACGCTCGACACGTATGCGCGCACGCATCGTTGGGATCGCGTGCCGCGCGATGAAGACGCCAGCGTTCAAAGCCGACACGTCGACTCGGTTACGACGACGTTGTTCAGCACCGCCTTGAGCGACCTCGGGCTTTATCACAAGCCGATGGCCCGCAACTGCCAGATCTGGACGCGCGACGGCGACCTGGTTCTGCACGGCCCCGCTGCGACGCGAACCGAAATTCGGACGGCTGCAGAGCGGGTGTTCGACGGCGGCGCCTTTCTCTATCGCTTCGAGTTCCCGGCGATGCGCGTAGGCATTCACGAGGTGTTCTGGCAGCGTCCCTTGGCGGCGTGTTGGTCACCCGAGAGCGGCCAGACGAAACTGTTAGAGGCCGCATTGCCTGGATACTTCGCTGCGTACGAGTATGGACATGCCGATCGCAGTGCGCCGATCGAGTTGTATCCGCGGTTGCTGAATCGTGAGGCGCATCTCGACGCGCTGCATCGGATCGATTCGAAGCACGATCACTATCAGCAGCAAACCACTCTGAACGTGCTGAACGTGCTAGATACGGCGCAGCGATGGGGCGGCAAACTGCCGCGTGCATTTGCGCGGCAGATGATGCGCGTTGCGCGAGACAAGGAGAACTTCTCGGATTGGCTGGACGTAGTAGGCGGCCGGTGTACGAGCGCTGAGGTGGCCACCCGATTGACGGCCGAGATTCGAACTGTGTCGCGCACAAGCGATCAGCGTTGGCCGGCGCCCATCACGTACGACGCAACTGCGACGCGCGCGTATGAAAAGGCCTATTGGGACGATCTGGTCACGTTGTCTCACGGTCACTTCGTCAACAAGGCGAATGCCGATGTGGTGCGCGACGAGCCGTCGCGCAATCGGGCGAGGGGCACTGCAACGCGACCTCTTTGCGCTCGGCGAATATCTGATCGATCGGCATCGTCATGCGATCGCCGACGCGGGAATGCAAGGCAAAGCGTTGGTCGGTGAGTTGCCTTTCAAGTGGAACACGGACTTTGAATACGAGGAATTCGGCGGCTGGGCCGCTAATCGGGATGGCAGCGAATACGAGCGCAAAATCCTCGTCGTGATTCCAGGTAACAAACCGTGCTGAGGCGGTTGTGATGGGCGATCACTACGACACGGCGTACATGGAAGACGTTTACGAGACTGCGCGAGGCGGCGATGGAGCACGCGTATCCGCCGAAGGCGCCGACGACAACGCGTCGGCGACCGCAACGTTATTGTTGGCGGCGCCGATCTTTTTGAAGCTCGCGCGGGAGGGCAAACTCGAACGCGACGTCTGGCTCATCCACCTTACCGGCGAAGAATTCCCATCCGACTGCATGGGCGCACGCGCGTTCGGTCAGTCGCTCATCGAGAAAACGCTGCGGTTGCATCTAGGGAAGGATCGGTGGATCGACTTGACGAAAACGAAGGTGGTCGGCGCGCTGGTGATGGACATGATTGCCCACAATCGCGACCACGAGCACAACGTCTTTCAGATTTCGCCCGGCCGAAGTCGTGCGTCACTGAAACTCGCCTACGAGGCGCACTTGGCGAACATGATCTGGAATCAGAGAGCTGAACAACTGAATCGGTCGCCGGAACGGCGCGAGCGAAGTCATGGCGTACGAAGCGCCGATACCACGACACGTTCGATACGCTGAAGAACATCGACCTGGACTACGGTGCGGCACTTTCTGCGATTTGTATCGAGACGATTGCGAGGTTGGCGACAGCGCAACCGACATGACTCGGGAGGGCACGCGATGACGTTCGATCAGTACATCGGAATGCAGCACGGCGACGGCGAAGCAGAGGTGAGCGCGCGAATCGACATCGAGCCGCATCACTGCAATCCCACGGGCAACATCAATGGCGGCGTAATCATCTCGTTGGCGGACAACATCTCGACGGGTGCTGCGAACCGTGCTTACGAGAGCAAGATCGGCGAGCGGAGGTTCATGGTCGGTGTCGATCTGCACGCCGTCATGCTGGCGAATCAACAAGGGGGCACGATTCGTGGCGTTGCAGTGCCGGTACGAGTCGGCCGCAGGATCACGGTGATCCGAACACAGGTGTGGGGTGACAACGACAAGCTGCTCGCGGAAGTGACGACGACGCACGTTCCGACGTAAGCAAGAGCGCTGGAATTGGAAGCTGGGAGAAGGAAGGGGGGTGGCGCGACTGCCTCTAAGCGCAGAGACCGGAGACATCTCTAGGGTCGAACGGTTTCGCTGGATCGTCCTAGAGGCAGCCGCTGAGAAAGCAATCTACTGGCGCTTTCTGTGAGAAAACCGGGGGACTAATGGAGGATTAATGGAGTTTTCAACCCCGGCGCCTCATTCTGGTGCAATCTCCAGGGTCAGCTGGTTGTGGGCCTGGACGCGAGCTCAAATAGCCACAGACTTCCGGACGTCACCGCTTCAGGCGTCGCCGGCGCGCCGTATTTGCGACTCAGTTCCCGGGTCAACGGCTCGAGGATGTCGCCGCTCTGGATCCGCACCAGCTGCCGCTCGAATTTCCTGTCACCCACTCGCAGGATCGCGCGGCCGTCTCGTTCGGCCTCGATTGGCCATTGTTTCCAGAGACGTCCGACGGTGCTCGTCATGTAGCCGCAGGGGATGTAGATCTTGCCGTCGACCTCGAGGATCCACGTGGTTCGGGACCGCGCCGGCGACAGTAACTGGAACTCCACCGTCTGCACATCGCGGACGAATGCCCAATCGGGTTCGGGTCCGGTGACCAATTCCCCATGCTTCAGCGGACCACCCGCAATCATGCCGAGCGGACCGTCGTGAAAGCGTGCGGCTACGAACACCGCGCCCACCGCGACTACGAGTACGACAACGAGAATTCCAACCCAGCGCAGGATTCGCATCGCATCTCCATGATTGTCGGCGTGGGCCGGTGCGCGTTCCGGCCGTAATCTACGCGCGATGTCCCAACGATGCCACCGCGCCGCCAGCGTGACGTGCGACGAGCGTGTTCTAATGCGCCGTCCCACTTGAGCCTTGAAAGTTGATCGCAGTTTCGCTGACGGAATCACGCTGGCTCAGATTCGCTTCGTTCACCGCGTTCTACTACGCGCAGGGAATTCCGATCGGCTTGCTGACGATCGCGGTGCCGGCGTGGCTCGCCGAACATGGCGTTGGCCTTGCCGAAATTGCCGCCTACCAGGGGGTCATCGGCCTTCCCTGGGGTTTGAAGCTGTTGGCGGGTCCGTTCATGGATCGGTTCGCGTTCCCAGCAATGGGAAGGCGCCGGCCGTGGGTGATGTCGGCACAACTCGGCTTGACGTTGTCTATGGCTTCGCTGGCATTGGTGACAGAGCCGGTTGGCCAGATTGGTTTGCTTACGGCGCTTGCGTTCGCGGTGAATCTGTTTGCGGCGGTTCAGGACGTTGCCGTGGACGGCATGGCAATCGACGTTCTCCCGCCATCGGAGCGCGGTCGCGCGAACGCATTGATGGCTTTCGGTCAGGTTGCCGGTTTTTCGTCCTTCGCGGCGTTATCCGGCGTGCTGTTGAATGCCGGCGGATTGCCGACCGCGGCCGTCGCCGGAACGGCATTGGTCGGTGCGGTTCTCGTACTGGTCACGCTGACGCGGGAGCGAAGGGGCGAGCGGATGCTGCCGTGGACGGTCGGGGAAGAAACCAAGCGCGAGCACGCTTCCGAGACGACGTTTGCAGGAATCATCTCCGGTCTGCTGCGTGCACTGTTCCTGCCGATGAGCGTTCTGCTCGTGCTGGTGGAGCTGCTGGTGCGAATGCGTGACGGCATCGCCATCAGTGTCTTTCCGGTGTTTGCAGTTCAGAACCTGCATTTCTCGAGCGTGGAGTTCTCGTCGTTTCAGGGTTACATGGGCGTTCCGGTTGCGCTGATCGGTGTTTTGTTCGGACCTCTGATCGACCGGTTCGGCATCAAACGCCTATACCTGCTCGCGTTGGTTGCGGGCGCCGGTGCAATGACCGTCTTTGCGATTACGCCCCAGTGGTGGGCGAGTACCGGCTACGTGATCGCGATCTGGTCGATCGCAGCATTGAGCAACCAGATGTTGTTCGTTGCATTCATCGCGCTTGCAATGAACATCTGCTGGTCGCGCGTCGCAGCAACACAGTTCGCCGTCTACATGTCGTTGTCGAACCTCAGCCGTTCGGTCGGGGCTGCGGCGTTTGCCACGATCGCGGACCGCCTCGACGCGACAGGTGGTTTCCTGGTGATGTCGGGATTGATGATCGGCGCTGCAGTCGCGTTGAGCTTCTTCAACGTCGATTCGCACCGGCACCGTCTGCAACAGCTCGACACGCCGTCGAAAGCCGTTCCGATATGATTCCGCCGGTGAAACTCTCGGTATTGGATCAGAGCCCGATTCGCAGCGGTGGTACCGCGGCAGAGGCGCTGCGCGAGACCATCGAGCTTGCGCAGATCACCGAACAGCTGGGCTATCACCGCTACTGGGTAGCCGAACATCATGGCTCGGCGAGTTTTGCCGGATCGTCGCCCGAAGTGCTGATCAGCACGATTGCGGCAAACACGTCGCGCATCCGCGTTGGGTCGGGCGGAGTGATGCTGATGCACTACAGTCCGCTGAAAGTAGCCGAGAACTTCCGTCTGCTCGAAACGCTTTACCCAGGTCGCATCGATCTGGGCATAGGACGCGCGCCCGGCAGCGACGGCATCACTGCGGTCGCGCTCGCATACGGCTCGAAGATCGGTATGGAGTATTTCCCGGCCAAACTCGCGGATTTGAAGGCGTTCATCAACGGTCAACCCCCCTACACCGAGGCGCTGAGTCCGGTGCGCGTGACGCCCGTGCCGGCGAAGCGCGCCGGAACTCTGGATGCTGGCATCGAGCGAAGACGGCGCGCGGCTCGCCGCGCATTTCGGGCTGCCGCTGTCGTTTGCGCACTTCATCAGTCCGCACTCGGCCGAATCCAGTTGTCAGATCTACCGCGACAACTTCCGGCCATCGGACATCTGCCCGACGCCCCGTGTCGGCCTCGGTGTATTCGTCATCTGTGCCGACAGCGACGCTGAGGCGCAACTGCTCGCGCAATGCCGGGATCTGTGGCGGATTGCGAGTAGAGCGAGGCGAATTCGGTCCGTTTCCCTCACCGGCCGAGGCGCTTGCCTACGAGATGACGCCGGCCGAGAAGGAACGCATCACCTCGCGCCGCGAACACCAGATTCTGGGCACGGGAAAGCCGGTAAGGGCGCACTTGCGGAAGCTGGCTGCGAGTTGCGGGGCAGAGGAACTATCGGTCGTCAGCATTACGCACGAATTCAAACAGCGTGTTCGCTGCTACGAACTGCTGATGGAGGCGGACTGACGAGTTCCTAGTGGCGTTCGGCCTCGGTCGCGCACTCGAGGCAGAGGCTGGTGGTCGGCATGGCTTGAAGCCGCGCGGCCGGAATGCCTTCTCCACACGACGTGCAGTAGTCGTATTCGCCGGAATCGATGCGCAGCAGGGCGCGCGAGATCTGCCGCAACTCTTCGGCCACTTCGGCGTCGAGCGCTTCGAGAAGCTCCTGATTTTCGAGCTCCACGGCTTGCTCGGCGAAGTCTTGCGGCAGCGGTTCTTCGCGGTGACGGGTTTTGCGCGCAATACGGCTGTGCCGCTCGAGCAGTTCTTCCTTTCGAGCGAGCAACCCGCTTTTGATCTGTTGATGATCCACCACGTCTCTCCAATCACCCCACTCGGATCATACCCGACTGCCCGCAGAGGCAACAGGGCGGGATCTCACGTATAGACAGACGATTGATAATGTCTGACGCATGCCCTATACAGTCCTTCGACTCTGCGAACTGGAGGTAGTCATGGCAGAAATCAGACCCGTCGGTGCAGCTCTCGGCCGATCGATCGAAATCAATCGTGTCCTGCGCAATACGTACTTACTGCTGGGAATGACGCTGGCATTCAGCTCGATCGTCACGTTCGTAGCTGTCGCCAACCAGTGCGCCTTGCCTGGGCTTCTTCCCCACATTGATCGGGTTCTTCGGCTTGCTGTTCGTCGTTCAGCGATTGGCCGAACAGCGCGTGGGGCTTGCTCGCAGTATTCGCGTTCACCGGGTTCCTCGGGTACACGCTTGGACCACTTCTGTCGATGTATCTGAAGCTGCCGAACGGGCCGCAACTGGTCGGTCAGGCGCTCGGGTTTGACGTCCGGTCGCGTTCATCGGTCTGTCGGCGTATGCGCTGACCACCCGCAAGGATTTCAGCTTCCTCAGCGGCTTTCTCGTCACCGGGTTCTTCGTGCTGATGGGCGCGATTCTGCTGAACTATTTCGCCGACATTTCCGGCCTGTCGCTCGCGATCTCCGCGGGCATCGTGCTGTTCGCGTGTGCGGCGATCCTGTTCGAGACCAGCCTGATGATCAGCGGCGGCGAGACGAACTACATCCGCGCCACCGTCAGTCTCTACGTCTCGATCTACAACCTGTTCACGAGCCTGCTGCACCTGCTCGGCGTCGCAAGCGACGACTGACGGTTCACGCAGTCAGTTTCTGATAGACCTTGGCGAGCGCATCGGGCAACGCCTCGATGTCCTCGATCACCATGTAGCGATCGTCGGGGCACATCCGCTTCAGGTAGTCGTGCCCTGAACGATCGACCGTGATACAGAACGTCTGAATGCCCGCGCGCGCGGCTTCCTCCAACGCCCGCGCGGTATCCGCCACGCCATATTCGTGGTCGCTGCGATCCGGACCATAGTCGCAATCCTGCGGAAACCCGTCCGACAGCATGACCATCACTTTCATGCGCGCTGCCGGTTCGCGCGAGCTTCGCGGTGCTGTGACGGATCGCCGGACCCATCCGCGTGCTGCGGCGCGGGCGCATGCCAACGAGCGCGCTGAGGCTCGCGCCACGGAAAGCTTCGCCGAACTCCTTTGCAATGTAGTACTCGACGCAGTCTCGCCCGTATCCCGAAAACCCGAATACGCCATACGCGTCGCCGTGACTGTCGAGCGCGCGCGCCATCAACGCGATCGAGTCGCGCAGCACGTCGATGATCCGCCGCGGCGGTGGCGCGTCGTGGTCGATCTCACCGGTTGCCACAGGAACGGATCGTCGTCGTCGGCCGGTTTACCGTCGGGGCCGAGGGCGACTGTCGTTTGCGGCGGCACGACCGGGTCGTCGGTCGAAGCCGACAGATCGATCAGAAATGCCGCGGCGACGTCGCGCGTGACCCGGTCGCGCCGTTGATAGACGCGTTCGTCCGGGCGACGCGCCGCGGCGCAGATCGGTGTGATGATCGAGCAGCTGATCCCAATCGAGTTCTTCGCCGTCGAGTACGCGCTTGGTGCGCTGATACGCCTGCAGCGGCAGTTGCTGGAATGCCGGCGTACACGTTGTTCGTGCGGTGCGATGCGTTTGAGCAGTTCGATCACGGCTGCCGCATCCCCCGGGTCGGTGCGTCGTTCGTACAGCCGGCACCAGCCGCGCAGATAGCTCTGCGCGTGCATGTCCCATTCGTCGTAGAGATAACTGTGGCTCGCCGGCTTTGTCGTCGTGACCGAGCGCGTGCCGGAACGTGTTGCGTTCCATCTCGATACGCCGCGCGAGCGTGTCGCGTTCATCGGTCAGGCGCCGCACCTCGATGTCGGGCGGCCGTTCGGCGCCGGCTTCGGTAATTCCGGCCTCGGAATCGACCGCGCTGGTTGCGATCATGGCGTCGAGCCCTTCGAGTTCGTCGATCCAGTCGTCGAGCCGGTCTTCGCGCTGCAGCCATTCGGTCGGCGGTGCGCCGTGAAAAGGCGGCCGCTGCTCAGCGACTTCTTCGGCCACTTCGGTGGACCGCGGTCATCGCGGGTATCAGTCCGTGCGCGTCGAGTATTGCGTAAAGCGTCGCGACGGCATCTGCGGTCGCGTAGACGTCGGCGGCGTCGGCCGCGAACGCCGGAGACGAGCGGTCAGGATCGGCGCCAGGATGCCGGTCGCGTCGAGATCGAGCAGCGTCTCTCGGCGCGCCGAACGTATAACGCAGCGTTGCTTCGAGCACGTCGCGTAGGTCGTCACGTAACAGAGCGGCGGCCGACGAGCGAGCTCAGCCGCAGTTTCGCGCGCGTGGTCCCGCGGACGCCCGGGTATGCGGCGAGCATTCGACAGTCGATGCGATGCGCTTCGACGAGTGCGAAACAACGACGCGCGTCAGCGACGGGACCGGGAAACGCAGATAGAAGACACGTCGAGATCGGAATCGCGCACGACGCCGGGCTCGCCGATCACGCGGCTCAAGAGCCGGCGAGTGTCGGGCGGCATCCGCCAACCGGAATTCGAACGTGCCGAATTCCCGATAGCCGAGTTGATGCAGCGCAACAAGCGATAGCTGCGACGGTTGTCTGCCGGTCGGTGCTCGCTGCGATACTTCTGCGGGAGATACAGCGCCTTCGAACTCAGCATCGCCTGGTCGTGCCGCACGACGACTTCTTCGCCGGTGAACGTGTCGGACGGAGCGCACCTCGTAGGCGGAACCGGTGATGGCTTGCGCGAACAGCGCGATGCGTCGTTCGACGTCGAGCAACTCGACGGCGTGCGAAGTTCACGGCAAACGACGTCTACCACGTCGGCAACGGCCTGCTGCACGGTCGCCTCGTCCGATACCGCGTGCACGATGCCGATTTCGCAGGCGCGGCGTGGATCGATGCCGCGTCTGATCAGCTGGCCGGTGTACGTCAGCAGGCGCGTGCTGACGCCTTCGTCGAAACCCTGATCCGCGAGCTGTCGCGTTTTCGCGCCGATGACCGCCAGCCGTTCCGCCGTCGCGGCATCCACGCCGCTCTCGTGCTCGATGATGATCGCTTCGCGTTCCGCGTCGGGATAGCTGAATGCAATGGCCACGAAGCGCTGTCGCGTGCTCGGCTTCAGATCCTTCAACACGCTTTGATAACCCGGGTTGTACGAGATCACGAGCAGGAAATCGGAATGCGCAGGCAACAGTTCGCCGGTCTTTTCGATCGGGAGCATCCGGCGATGGTCGGTCAACGAGTGAATGATCACGGTGGTGTCTTTGCGCGCCTCTACGATCTCGTCCAGGTAACAGATCGAGCCTGCGCGTACCGCTCGCGTGAGCGGACCATCCATCCACACCGCTTCGTCGCCGCGCAGCAGATAGCGGCCCACCAGATCGGTCGCGGTGAGATCTTCATGGCAGCTCACGGTGACGAGCGGTTCGGGAAACAGCTGACGCGGCGATTCCTGCTGCCGGTACAAGCGCCACGTCATGTATTCGACGAAGCGGGTTTTGCCGCAGCCGGTCGGGACCTTTCAACAGAACGGGCAGGCGCGCTTCGTACGCCGCTTCGAAAACTTCGAGTTCGTCGCCGATAGGAAGGTAGTAGGGCGCGGGTTCGTGCAACGTGGTCCGACTCATGGCACGAACGCTTCGCGACCGCGATGGAACGTCAGGAACGTCTGGTTCGAATTGCGATTCGTCAGGCGCCGTCCCCACATCGGATGCTTCATGCTGCGAACTTCGTGCTCGAGCTCCACCAGTGCACCGTTGCTGCTCTTCGGGTCGACGATGGCCTGAAACCGATACTGATGCTGATCGGATTCTTCGGTGATCAGCGCGTGCTCGTCGAGCCAGTCGTGCGCTGCGGAGAAGTTCGCCACGTAGATTGCAATGTGGTGACCGTCGTACGCACCGGTATCACCTGTTGTCTCAACGAAGCGCACGATCTGGTTCGTGCCCATCTGCACCTCAGCGACACCGTTGGTGCAGGTTGCCGGCGTTGCGAATACGTCGCGATAGAAGCTCGCGATACCGGCGGCCGAACCCGCAGGCACGTCCATATCGAGATAGCGCAGGCCGAGCGTCATGGTTTCGTCCGGCGCGTGGCAGCGCATCCGATTGCCCCAAGGACAGGTGACCTCGATCCAGTCGTCGGATTCGCGCCATGAAAACTGCGTTGCCGACAACGTTTTGCCCACCTGGTCGAGCCGCCAGCGCAGCTTGTCGAGATCGGGCACCGTCAAACCAATCGTGCCGCGGAAGTGCTGCGCCTTGCCTTGCGGAAGATGGAACTGCTGATCGCCGACGTTTACCCACATGTTGTTGAAGTTGAACACGCCGAAGTCGACATAAGGGTCGCGTGTAAAGCCGAGACCCGAAACGTAGAACAGTGCCGCGGTCGCCTGATCCGGTACGGTCAGATTGAGGTGTTCGAGTGCGAGGATGTTGCCGACGTCTTCTACGCCGCGGTCGAATTTCCTGGCCACGAGTGCATCTCCGTGTGAGCGCCGGTATCCGGCTTCAGGCCGGTCATTAAAGCAGACTTGTTGTGCCGAGCCATAACATGAGGAGAATGACGGCAAGGTAAGCCGCGGAGCATGTAATGACGGACGACAGCGATGCGTTGCTCGATGCGGCCACGGCGCTGGTGCCGCCGCTTCTGAACGCACTCGAGGCGCTGGCTTTTGCGGGGCGGCACCTGCATCCGCCTCACCTCGCCAGAGTCGCGGCGGCCGTGGAACCGTTTGCCGGTCCGGTCCGCGAAGGTCGCGCGCGCTTCGACGCAGCGAAATGGCCCGACGATCTCGAGTTCTTTCGTTCGCAATTGGTTGCGGCGAGCGATTCGGCGTTACGCGCGCTCGACGGTGTTGCGCAGAGCGCCACCGATCCGAACGGCGTGATGCGCGCTTACCGCTCGATGCGCAGCAGTACGCAGGCTGTCGAAGCGCTGTATCCGCTCTCGTTCATGTTGCCGCCGGTAAGCCGCTTCTTTCTCGAACCGGAACGGCGCCAGGACGACGCGCTGGTGCGGCGTATCGCCGACGCGGATGCGATGCGCGAGAACGTCGGCATTCTCAACGTCGACAACGGTCGCGACGAACGCGGCGGTTTTTCCTTATATGTCCCCGAGTACTACGACGCCTCCAGGCGCTGGCCGTTGATCGTCGCATTGCACGGCGGCAGCGGACACGGCGCGGATTTTCTGTGGAGCTGGTTGCGCGAAGCGCGCACGCGCGGCTGCATTCTGATCAGCCCCACTTCGCAGGAGGGCACCTGGTCGTTGATGAACCCGCCGCTCGACGGCGACGCGCTGCGCGCGTTGGTGGCGCGCGTTGCGGAACGCTGGTCCATCGACACCGATCGCGTTCTGCTAACGGGTATGTCCGACGGCGGCACGTTCAGTCTGCTCACGGGCTTGATCGAGCGCAGCCCGTTCACACATCTGGCACCCATTTCCGGAAGCTTCCATCCGATGCTGCTCGAGGGTGCGAGCGACGTGCGTGGTCTGCCGATCTATCTCGTGCACGGTGCACTCGACTGGATGTTTCCGATCGAGATGGCGCGCACCGCGAATGCAGCACTGTCGGCGGCCGGTGCCGCGGTCACGTTCCGTGAAATCCCCGATCTCTCGCACACGTACCCGCGCGATGAGAACCCGCGCATTCTCGATTGGCTACTCGGCGCATCGTAGAGAGCTAAACCTTCACGCGCCGCAGCACGATCCAGCGGTCGCCCGTGTGTCCGCCGGGCGTCGCCAACGTGCCGCGTGCGTCGATCAGTGCATGCGCGCCATCGGGCAAACGGTAGACGATGTCTACGATATAGCCATCGATCGGTTGCGCATCCGCAGTGTCGATCTCGACGCTTACACCGGTTGCTGGCGGGGCATCGAACGCGATTGCGCGATAGGCCGTTTGCGGATCTTCTTCCACCACAACCGGCAGGCCGTTCACACGTATCGCGTTGACGGAGACCTGGCGCGGAATGACCAGCGCCATCGTGCTCGTGTTGGCGGCGGGTCGCAGCAACAGCGTTCGAGTGTTGCCGGTCACCGAGTGGGTATCGAGCGTCGTCGCTTCGCGCTGTATCACGTCGCCTGCAGCAACGAGAGGTGGTTCTCGTGATTCCCAGGGGAGCGGCGTGGGGCCTTCTGCAAAAGGCATTGCGGCGGTGACGGTGGAGGGCAATGGATTCGGACTCCACGCGAGGTAAGTCGCGCGGTTTTCATCCGCATCTACCACGTAGGTGAAGTTGACGCGTTGCGGGCGATGATCGGAATACAACGTCGCCCAATGCGCCATCGCAACCGCGGCAATCGCGATCAGCACGGCGGTGCGGCGCGCAAATCTGACGCGCCCGCGATCGAGTAACGGCAGCAGGGTGACCGCCACCAAAGCGAGCGGAATGAAAATCGCGGGTGCCGTTGCCAACCCCTGAATGATCTCGGCCATGTGCGCGAGAGGAAACATGAACGCGCCCGCGACCAGCGCTGTGATGATCGCCGCACAACAACGGAACACAGGACGGTCGAGCCGATGCGAGAACGCCATTACGACGATTACGAGCGTCGCGATAACGGTGGGCGGCAGCATCAGATGCGACGCCAACGGCAGGTAAGTGGATAACGCGAGCGTCAGCAGCGCCCAGAACCACCACGCCGCGAGCCACGAATTCCAGAAGCCGACTCGCCTGACGAGTGGACGCTGGAGCGCCAATGCCACGATCGGAATCGAGTAGATGATCAGTCGCCAGGGCCATGGATTGGCCGGCCACGCAACGCGTGTGCCCGCCAGCAGGTCGGCGAGTGCGAGCGTTGCCAGTTCCAACACAACTATCGTGACGAGCGTCGAACCGACGAAGCCGAGTGCAGCGAAGAAGTGGCCGGGTCCCTGCCAGCGCCGCCAGGTCGCGAGTCCGAGCAGCACCACGACGCAGATCGAAATCGCGAGCCCCGTTTGCGGCCGATATGCGAGCCATGCGGAATGCGTGAGCGTTGTATAGACGTAGTTCGGTTTGGTGTGCGTGAGATCGGCATCGGCGAGTGCACGAACCAGCGGCAGCACGTTTTCGCCATGATGCTGCAGCGTTGCCAGGCTGAGGTTCGCTATCGAGTCGAGGCGTGTGTGGTAGTGGTTGCGCTCGCCCACGAACGCAAAATCGATTCCCGGTTTTCCGGCGTGGTTCGACACCGACAGATCGGTGTCGTTGGGAAGATGCTTGAACAGCTCTTCGGAGAAAGAGAGCGCGACGGGGAACGGCGCAACGGAACGAAACGCGTCGAGCATCGCGCCGCTGCGTGGGCCGCTGCGCAGCAGCAGCGAGGGACCTTCCGATCCGGAACCCTCCACGTTGATCACGACCGTCGCGTCGTTCGCCCACCCGTGTTGCGAGAAGAATGCCTCCGCACCGAGCAGACCGGCCTCTTCGCCGTCGGTGAACGCGAACAGAATGCTGTTACGCGGTTTCGGTGCATCGCGCAGCACGCGAGCGACCTCAAGCAGCGCGGCAACGCCGGCGCCGTCGTCACCTGCGCCGGGTGCAAACTGCACCGAATCGTAGTGCGCCATCAGCAGGATGCCGGCCCTTTGCTCCCCGTCGATTCTCGCGAGAACGTTCTGCACGCGGCCACAAACCGGCCATTTGAAGCTGCATGCAACGGTGTCTTGCACTTCGGGCGTGAGACCCAGCTGCGTGAGTTGCTCTACGAGGCGCCCCTTGACCAAGACGTTGGCGGGGCTGCCGATCGGATGCGGCGTTTCGTCACCGAGCAGCGTCACCAACCGGTCGTGTGCCCGCATCGCCGAAAATACGCTGGGATCTGCGTCGTCGCTCAGCGGTGCCGGCGATCTGAAATTCAGAATGCAAAGGGCGTAAACGAGACACAGCAGAATCAGACATGTTCCGAAACCGGCGGCGGCAAACTTCGAAGCGCCGCGCGGCATCGTTAGGCGGCGACCCCGCGACTACTCAACGCGCGGCCCATCAGACCGGCGAAATTATCGCGATAGAACGCCTGGCGAGTGGCGTCCGACGCCGCATCGAGTGAGGTCTCGAAACGTTTGATCGGATTGCGTCCACCTTCGACATGCGGATAGTCAGACGAGAAAAGCGGAATCTCGGCGCCTGCTTCTCGCACGATCCAGCCCACGTCTTCGGTCGGATAGGGCGTGGCGCGCAATTGCCGTTTGACGTACTCGCTCGGCCGCATCGAGAGTTTCTGCAGTCGTTCTTCGTGCCGCGCGAACGCGTCATACGCGCTGTCGAGATAACGCATCCAACTTGGAATCCAGCCGGCGCCCTGTTCGATCACGCCGAACATCAGCGTCGGGTGCCGCTCGAAGATGCCGTCGATGATCATCGTTGCCAGCGTCTGCATCACCGGCGTCGGAATCGCCATGTAGTCGACGGAACGGAAGTTCTCGGCGCCGCCGTGAAAATCCGGCGGCACAGGAAGGCCGTTGGCGAAGTACTTCGGATCGAGCAGCACGCCGCCGCCACCAACATGGAACACGATCGGAACGCCCGCTTCTTCGGCCATCGCCCACAGCGGAAACAGGCCGACATGACTGGGCGAGTGATTGCGTGGACACGCAGAGGGAATCAACAGCGCAGGAAAACCATCTGCGATTGCACGCTCTGCAATTTCACGCGTACGCGCGAAGTCGGCGAGCGGAATGTAGGCGGAGGGCAGCAGCCGCCGGTCGACGCTGCAGAAGTCGAGCATGGTGCGGTTGTGCGCATCTGCCGTGCCGTAGATCAGATCGAGATCGTCGCTCGTGCGCTCCAGCCGTGCGGCGTAGCCGTTGACGAACGTGTTGAACACCAGCTGGCTTGCGAAGCCGAGCAGGTCGAGTGCACGGGGGCGGTCTTCCTTGTAGTACGCGCCCGTAGCCGCCCAGTTCTTGCGCTGCAGAATTTCGCGTTCGTCGTCGGCGCGATAGGCAGGATCGCGATGCCGTGCGAGTGTGCGTTCCAGCTCTTTGAAGCTGGTGGCCACCGAGGCACTGCCATCGAAGCCGAGCAGGTGGCGTTTCACCTTCTCGCTGGCGAAGTCCGCGAGCATCTCGGAGGTTTCCATGATGTGTGCATCGGCGTCATGGACAACGCGCCCTTCTACGTACGGCATTTCCCCACTCCTCGCCCGTCCTGCGTCAGTTTACATGTCCGCCGCTATTGCGGCGGAAACGGAATCGACGTGGCGTCGAACATCTTTACGTCCACGCCTTTTGGCGGGTGTTTCTGCATGGCTGCGTTGAACGTCGCCATGTGCGGCAGCGTGAAGTGCTTCTTCAGCGAGTCGATGTCTTTCCAGTGCTCGATGATGCGCAGGGTGTTCGGATTGTTCAGTTCGGTGGAAAAGACGTACTCGATGCAACCGGGCTCTGCGCGGCTCGCTTTTTCCATCGCCGCAACGGCGTCTTTGAGTGCGGCAGCGGTACCGGGATTCGTTTCGATCTTGACGTTCAGGACGATCATGCTGGTGCTCCTTTCATTGTGTGTGTCCCCTCATCGAAATTGGTCAGTCCGAAGCGGCCGGTTCGGCCACTTCCGGCACGTCGGAAGCGTCCCATAACGAAGGCTGCAATGCGCCGACGGCATGAGCGAAGTGCTCGATCGAATAGTCCACGCGCTCGTCTACCGTGAAGTGTTGCAACTCGTCGAGCGACTCGACGTGGCGCAGCCGCGGCAACAAGCCGCGGTCGTTGGCGACCTGGATGGTAAGGCCCGGCCGCGCGTTCAGTTCCAGCAGCAGCGGCCCGCGAGTGACGTCGAGCACGATGTCGGCGCCAAGATAACCGAGTCGTGTCACTTCGTAACACCGGGCAGCGAGCGACAAGAGTTGCCGCCAGTGTGGCACTTCGATTTTCGACAGCGTATGACCCGTGTCGGGATGCCGATGGATCGGCCGGTTGAACTGAACCGCGGCGATGCTGCGACCGGTGGCGATGTCGAGGCCCACGCCCACGGCGCCCTGGTGCAGGTTCGCCTTGCCGTCGGATTCCTTCGTTGCAAGCCGCAGCATGCCCATCACCGGATATCCCTTGAACACGATCAAGCGGATGTCGGGCACGCCTTCGTAGCTGATGTGTTCGAACGTCGAATCGGTGGTTACCAACGCTTCCACAAAGGCGACGTCGGTGCGCCCGCCCAGCGAATACAGGCCGCTGATGATGTTCGAAAGGTGTCGCTTCACGTCGGCAAGCGACAGCTGGCTGCCGCTCGACTTGACGAGTTTGTCGCCGTCGTGGCCGACGATGACGAGAATGCCTTTGCCGCCGCTGCCGCGCGCCGGTTTGATCACGAACTGCGTGAATTTCGCGAGGATCTGCTCGATGTGCTCGATTTCGTTCTGCGTCCGGATCACCAGCAGCAGTTCCGGCGCGGACACGCCCGCTTTGCGAACCACCGTCTTCGTCAGCAGCTTGTCGTCGACGAGCGGGTAACGCTCACGCGGGTTGTAGCGGCCGATGTACGCCACGTTGCGGCAGTTCATTCCGAGAATGCCCTTGCGCCACAACGTGATCGGATTAGCCCACACGGTTCAGTCGCTCCCCATCATCGTAGAGAAGCGGCGCAATTCGAGCAGGCGATAGCCGGTATAGCGGCCGAGCAACAGAATCACTGCCAGCACCACGAGATGCAGTTCCGGAAAGTTGAACGCGAGGTGTCGCGTCAGCGGTTGATCCATCACCAGGAACGCGGTCACCGCAACTAACAGGCTGCCGCCGCCCTGAATCAGTACTTCTTTCGGACCGTCTTCTTCCCAGAGGATCGACATCCGTTCGATCGTCCACGCCAGGATGATCATCGGGAAGAACGTGATCGTTAGCCCGGCCTCTAAACCGAGCCGATAGCTCAGCACGCTCACGATCGACATGATCGCAACCACCACGATCACCAATGTTGCGATGCGCGCTACTAGCAGTAGATTCAACGTCGACAGATAGCTGCGAATGAACAGCCCCACGATCACCACCGTGAGGAAGCTGATGACTCCGGGAATGAGCTGCGTCTGCAGAAAGGCGAGCGCAATCAACACCGGCATGAACGTACCCGACGTCTTCAACCCGACCAGCGTGCGCAACACCACCACCACGAGCGCTCCGACCGGCAACAGCATGATCAGCTTGAACATGTTCTGTTCTTCGACCGGCAGGGAGTACAGCGAAAGACTCGGCGCATCCATACCTTGTGCACCCGACGTTGCGAGCGAGAGCGAAGGTCGCGTCTGACTGATGATCGCGAAGCTGATGCGGCTGCGTTTGCCGCCGATCACGTCGAGCACGCTCGGCGTATCGGTTTGCCACAGCAGCAGATCGGACGTGTCGGCGATCAATCCGGTCAACGGATTGAACAGATGCCATTCGCCGTCTTGCCACACCTGTACCAGTTCGACGAGCGATTGCCTGCGCCGACCTTCCTCGAGGATCAGCGCTTCGACGCGGCGCGCGGGCACGTTCGATAGCGCCAGCAGATCGGCGAACAGGGCAGGCAGCGCAAACCGGTCGAGCAGCAACGCCACGTTCTGGTCGTGCGGTATGACGGTCATCTCGCGAATGAGTTGTTGCGCCAGCGTCAGCGCGTCAGCGGAGCGCGGTACCACCGCGCTGACGATCGCTTGCGCAGCGGTTGCATACGGTTCGTCGAGCCGAACCGACGCAACCGCGGGTTCGGGTTCCGCGCCGCGAAACTGGTTCGCATCGGCGACGAGTTCGACCTTGTAGTACAGCGTCTGCTCACCGGTGACCGCGCGTTTCGACCAGCGCGCACGCCGTTGACCGTCGCTCTCTTCGATGACGAAGCCGTATCCCGAGGACACCGTATTCTCGTTGACGATGCGGTAGTCGGCCTGGTTCGACGGCAGGCTGAGAATCGCCTGAACCGGCTCGCCGTCGCCCCAGAAATTGATCTTCGCTTCGATCTGCCAGACCGTTTCCTGCGTGCCCGGCAGAAACGGAATGTTGAACTTGATGTGGCGGAACGTGGCGCTGCCCACACCGATCACGACGAGCAACAGCACGAGGAACAGAAAGGGTCCGCGTTGAGTCATGGCGCCGGTTTGCTGCTTTCTTTCGCGGGTACTGAACTCGCGGGTGCCGGATTCGCGGGTGCAGAAGCGCGCGGCTGCACGAAGCGCGCACCCACTTCGACCAGCGCGATATCTTTCAGGAAGCTGCGGCCGAGTATCACCGCGTGGTCGGCGCGGTCCGTGAGCACGAACCAGAACGTATCCTGCACGTCGCCGAGTTTCAGCCGCATCCGTACCACCGGCCGCTTGATGCCTTCGCCGCCCCCGGATTGAACCGTTCGTATGTGTCGCGAGACGCGCCGTTCCAGCGCGATCGGATCATCCGAGTCGGACGCGTGCATCACGAACCGCACCCAGGATTTTCCGTCGCGCTCGAACTCGACGATTTCCTCGCCGAGCAACGCGTTGTTCGCCATGGTCGTATCGATGCGCGCGACCAGCGGAATGCCGGGCGGATCGATCCACACCTGCTCCACATCGCCGACGACCATCTTTGATCCCTTGATCACCACGCGCTGAATCTCGGGCTCCTTGCATTGCGTCTCGGCGCGCTGCGGCGCCGGACACAGCGCTTTCAGAGATTCGGGCAACGTCGCAACGACGCCTTCTACGCGGCCGATCGCGTGCGTTTGAACGTCGAGTTCAGTGGCAACCGTCTGCTGTTCGGTGCGCACGTCGGCGAGCGCGGACTGCACGTTCGACAACTCGCCGTTCAGTCGCGCGACTTCTGCCTTCAATGCGTCGAGGGAGGGATTCTCCGCCGGTTCGGCAGGGGGCGCCGGCGGAATCGGTGCGCAGCCGAGCGCCAGCGTCGCCATCAGCATGGCGACAAGTAGCCCGGGCTGCATTGAGCCGATGCACACGTCGAATGGGACCCCCGCGAACGAGGGTCGGATTCTACAGGATCATCCGCGGACGAGTTTGCCCGGTAGCGCCCCGGTATGTTCGCCGTCGGCAAAGATCGGCACGCCGCTCTTGATGATGTGTTTATAGCCTTCGACGCGCTGCACCAGACGCTTCCCACCGGTGGGCAGGTCGAAAATAGCTTCGGGGCGGTGCAACGACAACTTCTCGAAGTCGATCACGTTCACGTCCGCGAGTTTGCCTTCGGCGAGCAGGCCGCGATCGTTCATGCCGTATGCCGTTGCGGTATCGAACGACAGTTTTCTGACGAGATACTCGAGGGGCAGGTGTTCGCCCTTCGTGCGGTCGCGTGCCCAGTGCGTAAGGATGAACGTCGGCATGCCTGCATCGGCGATGACGCCGCAGTGTGCGCCGCCGTCCGAAAGGCCGAACATGATGTTCGGGTGCTGCATGTTGGCGCGGAAGAAGTCGAAGTTGTACGTGCGGTAGCCGCCGAGCGGTTGATAGAACAGCTCTTTGCCGTCGTGATCCACCAGCATGTCGTACATCACTTCGAAGGCGTCTTTGCCCGCGCGTTGCGCGATGCCCGCGACGCTGTCTTCGCGATCGGGCTCGTAGTTCGGCTTTTCGCCGAGCGGGAAGATCTGCCACAACAGTTCATCGAGGCTCGAAGCGGACAGCGTGCGCGTCAACGTACTGTGTTCGGCGAGGATCTTCGCCTTCACGGCCGGATCTTTCATGCGGCTAACGAGTTCGTCGAGCGGCAATGCCTTCAGTTCGTTCGCGAACGTCGGATGGCGCATGAAGATGTGAAAGTTCGATTGCAGCCCGTGCAGAACGCCGGTGGGGCGCCCGGCCATTTGCGGACGCACCTCGATGCCCTGCAGACGCGCTTGCTCAGCGATGTTGAACATCTTGTTGCCTTCGTACGCGCCGGCGGACGTTGCAACGAGCGTTACGGGGCGGCCGGTTTCTTCGGCGAATTGCGTTACCCAGGCCCATTCGTCGTCGGTGCCGAGGTGGTCCGACACCAATTCGAATACGCCGTGATCCAGCCCTTTCATCGACAGCCCGAGCGCCAACATTTCATCGCTGCCTGCGAACGTGCCCGGCACGTGAATGCCGTGTTTGTCTTTGTGCAGCAGCGTGCGCGAACTCGAGAAGCCGAGCGCACCGGCCTTGATGCCTTCGCGAACGATCGCGGCCATCTGCGCGATCTCTTCGTTCGTGGGCAGATCGTCGTTGGTGTTGCAGCGCTCGCCCATCACGTACGCGCGCACTGCGCCGTGTGGCACCTGCGTGGCGATGTCGATGGTGCGCGGCAGCTCTTCGAGCGCATCGAGATACTGCGCAAAGCTCTCCCAGCGCCAGTCGATGCCTTCCGCGAGCGCGGCGCCCGGAATGTCTTCGACGCCTTCCATCAGCTCGATCAGAAAACTCTCTTGCCCAGGCCGCACCGGCGCGAAACCGACGCCGCAGTTGCCCATCACCACCGTCGTTACGCCGTGCCAGCTCGACGGCGCGAGGATCGGATCCCACGTGGCCTGGCCGTCGTAGTGCGTGTGCACGTCTACCCAACCGGGCGTGACGAGGCAGCCTTTTGCGTCGATCGTGCGTTTCGCGTCGCCGGTGATTTTGCCGATGGCGGTGATTCGATCGCCGTCGATGGCGATGTCTGCAGCGATACGGGCATTGCCGCTGCCGTCGACCACGGTTCCATTGCGAATGATCAGATCGTGCACGGTGCTCTCCTCACGGTGTGCTTTCTGCGGGAATCAAGGTGTGACCGGACGTTAATGGATGTGAATTACATTGTCCATGCGGCGGACGTGTCTGAAGAAAGAGGCGGGGATATAAAGCGCTCGATACAAGGGAGGCGAGGACATGAGCAAAGCTGAATTCGCACCGACGCAAGCGGTGCTGCGCTGGCTGCTCGATGCGGACGCGTCGATCCGATGGCAGGTGAAGCGCGACCTCCTCGACGAACCCGAAGAGTCGGTGGCAGCCGAGCGGTCACTCGTAGCGGTTGAAGGATGGGGCGCGCGGTTACTCGGACTGCAGCAACGCGACGGAAACTGGGGAGGCGGCGCCTGGGTTCGTCAGAGTTGGGCTTCGACGATGGAGACACTGACGCTGTTGCGCGAACTCGGACTCGACCCAACGAGCGCACAGAGCCGCAAGGCGATCGATCGGGTTTGCACAGGCAGCAACTGGGGTCCGTATCACGGCCACGCACCGTTTTTCGAAGGGGAGTCGGAGCCGTGCATCAACGGCAGGGTGCTCGCGTGCGGTGCGTATTTCGGGCATGCGAGCGAACGGCTGGTCGATCGGCTCCTGAGCGAGCAACTGTCCGACGGCGGCTGGAACTGCGATGCGCCGCCGAGTACACGCTCGTCCTTCAACTCGACGCTCTGTGTTCTCGAAGGTCTGTTGGAGTACGAGCAGGCGAACGGTGGCAACAATGCAGTTACGCAAGCGGCAGTGACGCAAGCGCGCCTGCGCGGCCAGGAATATCTGTTAGAGCGCAAGCTGTTCAGATCGCGCAGCACGGGCGAAGCGATCGTTCACGACCGGAAGAGCCATGACGATTGGAGAGAGTTCTCGTTTCCAACGCGCTGGCACTACGACGTGTTGTGGGCGCTCGACTATCTGCGACGAGCGGGTGCACGTCCCGACGAACGATTGCACGAGGCGATAGACCTGCTTGTCGGCAAGCGCAATCGCGGGGGTCGATGGCCGCTCGATCATCAACACGCCGGCGCGGTGCATTTCGTCATGGAGGGCAAAACCGGAACCGCGAGCCGCTGGAATACGCTGCGCGCGCTAAGGGTCCTGAAGTGGTATTCGGCGCAGCGCTGATCCGATCTGAGCTGAAGAACGCAATGGACAAACATTGGACATTACTCGAGCGCACCTCGCTGCTAGCGTAGTTACTCGATTCGACGAGCAAATTCCATGGCGTTTCCTATCCACGATCGCACACAGCGTTGTCGCCTCGAAGTAAGGGCGAAACCCTACTTCGCACGACTCGCCGACGGCGTACACGTCGGTTATCGCAAAGGAAAATCGGCGTCGCGTTGGGTGGTTCGTCGTTACGACGGCGCGACTTATACGGTGAAGACGATCCCCGATGTGGAACCCGACGACCACAGCGACGCCGACGGCAAACGGTTTTTGAGTTTCCAACAAGCGGTGGCAAAAATCATGAGCGACGACAAGATCCCGGTTCAGTGTTCGTTCTGCGGCAAGAACAGCAAGCAAGTCGCGAAGCTGATCGCGGGCCCATCGGTGTTCATCTGCGACGAGTGCGTTGCGTTGTGTCAGATCTATCTCGATCACCCGAACGAGAACGGCAAGCTCGACCTCGACGACGACCTGAAGCCGATACTCAAGAACGGCAAGCCGGTTTTCAAACCGCTGAGCGACGCAGACAAAAAGGCGCGGGAGCGGTACGACTTCGATGCGCCGGGGCGGGCGCCAGGCTAGCTACTTGCGCGAGATCTGATCTGGATCATCGACGTCGGCTCTCCCTTCGACGAAGACTCTCAAAGAAGACCCGAGCGTGTGTTGATACTGTACGGATATACAGTTAGTGTTGCCGTCCGCTTTCGGGAGGACGCCTCCGTGCAGACGAAACCGACGCTCATCAAAGGACGCGGCGCGCTGTCGAATCCGGCGGGTCGCTTCGAGAAGCAAAGCAGCGAGTTCGTCGACGACGGCTGGGGCGAAGACCCCACGCCCGATACGCAACCGGCTACGCAGCTGTTCGCGGACAAGACTCGCAACATCATCGCGAGCAACCAGTCGCCCGACGTACCGTTCGATCAATCGATCAATCCGTACAAGGGATGCGAGCACGGTTGTGTGTATTGCTTCGCGCGGCCGAGTCACGCGTATCTCGATCTGTCGCCCGGCATCGATTTCGAAACGAAGATCTTCTACAAGACGAACGTGCAGGAACGATTGGTCGAGGCGTTCGGTAAGCGGGGCTACGTTTGCAGCCCGATAGCGATGGGCGCCAACACCGATCCGTATCAGCCGGTAGAGAAACGCCTGAAGGTCACGCGGCAGATCCTCACTGTATTGCGCGACTGGCGGCACCCGGTGTCCATCGTCACCAAGGGCGCGCTGGTGCTGCGTGACCTCGATCTCCTGAGCGAAATGGCGGCGCAAGAGCTCGCATCGGTGACGATGAGCATCACCTCGCTCGATAACACCTTGAAGACGTCGTTGGAGCCGCGCGCGGCAGCGCCGGCGGCGCGCTTGCGTTGTGTGCGCGAGCTATCCGCGGCGGGTATACCGGTGAGCGTGCTGATGGCGCCGGTGATACCGGGTGTGAACGATGACGAGATCGAAGCCGTTGCGGCCGCGAGTGCGGAAGCAGGGGCGCGCAGCCTCGGCTATGTGGTGTTGCGGCTTCCGTACGAAGTGAAGGATCTGTTCCGCGAATGGCTCGACACGCACGTGCCGGAAAAAGCCGCGCGCGTGATGAGCATCATTCGCGACATGCGCGGCGGCAAAGACTACGACTCCGCATGGAGTCAGCGGCAGAAAGGCACGGGGCCGTTCGCGAATTTGTTGGCGCGGCGTTTCGAACTCGCGCGGCAGCGCAACGGCCTCGACAGCGCGCGAATGTCGAAGTTGCGCACCGATCTGTTTCGCAATCCGAATGCCGCGTGTCAGCGCGATATGTTCAGGTGAAGGAGACGAGCGGCGACCGCGGGTCGCCTTCGTCGGGCGGGGCCACCATAATTGCGCGTCCCTTCAACCCAGAAACGTTCGACGACATCGTGACCGGTTCCAAAACGCTTCAACTGAACTACCGCAATCGTCCTGTGGAGCTCGAGATCGTCGACGACAACGAGCTGCTGCTGCGCCTCGATGGCGTCGTTCGCAAGCGGCGCCGGCGCGAGGGCACGAACTGTGTCTACGTGTGGACGAACGTCGAGCTGCATTGGGAAGAACACCACTACATCGAAGCGCGCTGGTGGCCCGCGACGCGACGAGTTCACCTAACGGTGAACGGCAACACGCTGCTCGACGTCGTGTTGCCCGGTGACCCGTAAACTAGTGGCGAATCTGATTAACGTCGGCCGCGGCTGAGTTGCGTGCGTTCAGCATCGCTTTCAGCAGCGTCGATTTCTGAATCGGCTTGGTGACGTAGTCGGTCATTCCCGCTTCCTGCGCGCGTCGCCGGAATTCAGGCATTGCGTGTGCGGTAAGCGCGATGATCGGTGTCGATGCGCGGCGAGCCGAGCGCTCCACCGTGCGGATGTGACGAGTGGCGGAATAGCCGTCCATCTCGGGCATTTCGCAATCCATCAGCACCACGTCGATTTCATTGGCATGGCTGCCGTACATCTCCACCGCTTCCGCACCGTTCTCCGCGAAATGCACGGTGGCGCCCCAGTTGTTGAGCATCTTGCCCACAACGAGCCGATTCGTTCGATTGTCTTCCGCCACCAGAACGGCGAGATCCTCCAGCGGGCGCTGCTCCGTTCCGGCGATAGAGGCGTCTGCAGCCGGTCGCAGGAGGCGCACCAGCTGAGCGAACAGAACGGGCCGCGCAAGCGACTTACCGTCGAATCCGTCGCCGATCCAAACGACGTTTGCCGCGTCGAGGTCGGGGTCGTGTTCCACACAGGTTTCGTCGAGTATCACGCGATCGTGTTTGCCGGGCATGTGCGCTTCGAGCGCGTCGATGTCTTCGAGCACCACGAACGTGTCTACCCATCGCGTCATGACGAGGCCGATCGATCGCGCCAGTGCGGCATCGTCAGAGACCAGGAAAACACGGGCAGATGGATCAAGGCTCGTTGTCATTGCCACTTCGATAGGTGGGGCCGACATTGAAAAAGTGAACGTCGTGCCGGCGTTCAGCTCCGTGCTCACTTCGATCTGTCCGCCGAGCAGCTCGATCAGACGTTTGGAGATCGCGAGACCCAGGCCGGTGCCGCCGTAGCGCCGGCTGATCGAAGAGTCCGCCTGCTTGAACCGGTCGAACAGCTGCGACGCGTGCTCCGGCGCGATACCGATGCCGGTGTCCTGGATGAGGAACTCGATGCACTCGGCACGCGTGGCGTGCGGTCGAACGAGAATCGAAACCTGACCATGTTCGGTGAACTTGATGGCATTGTTCACGAGATTTCCAACGATCTGCTTGAGGCGCGTCGGGTCCGATTTGAAGACCAGTGGGGTACCCGGCTCTATGTAGGTGTAGAAGTCGAGGCTCTTGCGGCGAAAGTGCTCGCGATACAGCACGTTCACGTCGTCTAGCAGTTCGAGCAGGTCCACCGGCATCAACTCGAGTTCCATCCGGCCCGCTTCGGCCTTCGAATAGTCGAGCACGTCGTTCAGGATGTTCATCAGCGCTTCGCCGGAGCGCTTCAACGTGGCGATGTAGTAATGCTGTTGTTCGTCCAGCGCGGTGCCGCGCAACAGCTCGGCCATTCCAAGAATGCCATTCATCGGCGTGCGGATTTCGTGGCTCATCGTTGCCAGGAAAGATGTCTTGGCGCGATTTTCCTGCTCCGCGATGTCTGCCTTCAGTTCAGATTCCTTCGCGCGCAACTTCGCCACGAGTGCCGCGTGGTGCGCGTTGCGTCGATCGCTGGATAAAACCTGAATGTGTTGCGCCAGTGCGATGGCCAGCATCACACCCATGAAAACGCTGAACAGCAGGATGAACGCTTGCACCATACCCGTTTCGTAGCTCGAACCGATGATGCGTGCAGAAGCCGTAACTACCATCGTGGCGATCAGCGGGCTGGTTGCAATCGCGAAGCGACGTGCGTTCGAATCACCGTCGCGCACCTTCATGGCCGCATAGACGAGCAACAGGACGAGGCTCGGTATCAGCGACACTGAAAGGGGCATGAACAGCAGCGGCATCGGCCAACAGACCAGCAGAGTCGCGGCGACGACGCTGGCGAAGAGATACACGTGCAACGCACGCCCGATGCGGCTAGCGCGATCCACGCCGAGGAAACCGCGGCTGAATTGAATCAAGGCGGCAAGGCACAGCGGCATCACTGCCGGCAACACGCGCCCCGTCAGCCACGGTGTTTCGGGCCATAGCACCAGGTCGGCGTAGCCGTTGCCGACGAGTTGCCAGAACGCGATGAGCACGAGCAGGGCGGACAGCCAGGCATAGTTCGGTGCGCGCGTGATCAGAAACACGACCAGGTTGTAGATGCCGAGTACGAGCAGTGCGCCAAGCCCGGCCCCAACGAGCATCTCGTGGCGCAGTCGGTAGGCGCTGAATCCGGATTCGCTCCACAGTCGCGCCGACATCACCATGTTGTCCTTCGATGCGGCGTAGATCGTCAGTGTGGCGTGCCCGTTCGGCTCCACCTGAAGCGGAATCACGGCATTCGGAAAGCTCGCGCCGCGGGTTGCGACCGGTAACCCCGCGCCGGTGTGCAGAATCTCGCGCTCGGTGTCTGCCGTCTGCACGCGAGCAATCAGCTCTCCCAGACGACCGTGCGTGAGCTCCAAAAGCCTGCTTGCCGGGACCGGCGAGCGGTTGACGAATTCGATCTGGAACCAGTACGCGCCGTCATAGCGCTCGAATGTGGGGTCGTCGCGCGAGACGGCCCGAAACAGCGCCGGATCGGGTTGCGTTTCCGATGTCGCGGTCTGGAACGTCATCCGGGAAGTGACATCTAGGAAGCTGGCTGCTTTCCCCACGTCCACAGGTCCGGCATCCGCTGCGGTGCAGAACGATGCCGTCAGCGCGGCAAGACCCGCCAGCAGTCGGCAGCAACGATGGAGACGCTTCATCCGGCAAGTGTAGTAGCGCCTTCGAGCCTCGCCGGGAGAGGGGAAATCAGTGCGGGTGGGCGGGTCCGAATACCGCGGCGCGCCAGCCGGCGCGGCTGAATCGGGCGAAGCGCCCTTCAGGTTGCGACAGCCGATCGGCGATTGCGTAGTACACCGCGGGGTTGAATCCAAGCCCGCAATGGCTGCCGTACACCTCGATGTTGTCGGTCAGCGCGCTCGGTTCTTCCATGGCCATTCGCCACGCCACCACCCCATCGGTGCGGCTATAGATGGCGGTGCTCGGGATATCGGCGCGCGCTGCGCTGCCACCAAACGGACTGCCCAGCGTGATCACCTGACGCACCTGATCCGGCGCGCGTTTGGCGAGATTGCGGGCATGCACGCCGCCGAGACTCCACCCGACCAGGCTCGCGCGTTTGCCGCTTTCCGAGGCAACGCGCTCGAGTTCGCGATGTAACTCATCGAACCCACCGGCCTCGCGTAAACCGAGATTGCGGCCGAGATTCCATGGCCGGGCGTCGTAGCCGATCGAGCGCAGATATTGACGCAGCAGGCGTGTCGACTGATCGCTGGCGGTGAATCCGGGTAAGACGATCACCGGATGCCCGTCGCCGCGCTCGACCATTTGCAGATACGGCGCGGACGCAGCGAGCGACCCCATCTCCAGCATCGTGCGAGGCAGTTCGAGCGCGCCGAGCAGCGCGCGTGGAGCTTCGGTAACGGGCATCGATGAACCTGGCGTGACGGTTGAAACGGCGTTCAATGCTGCATAGCACCATCGCTGAAGTAAACCAATTTCTGGACGATGCGGACGCACCCGACTGGTGCGTGCGGCCGCGCGGCGTAGCATGGGTTGCCGGTGAACCTGGGGAGGAGAGTCGCCATGGAACAGCTGTCGGGGCAGGACGCGTCGTTCCTCTATGCGGAGTCGAAGCACGCGCCGCTGCACGTTGGATCGGTCGCCATTTACGACCAGTCCACCGTGCCGGGCGGTATGTTGCGGTTCCGCGAGATTCTGAACTACAACGCGCAGCGGCTGCATCTGACGAAGACGCTGAGGCGCAAGGTGGTGCGGGTGCCGTTCGACATCGACCACCCGTATTGGGTGGACGACAAGGACTTCGACCTTGAATACCACATCCGCCACATTGCCTTACCGCAGCCCGCGGACTGGCGGCAGCTGTACATCCTGGCGTCGCGCATCCTTGCAACTCCACTCGACATGTCGAAGCCACCATGGGAGTCGTACTACGTCGAAGGTCTCGACCACGTCGAAGGATTGCCGCCGCGCTGTTTCGCCGTGATCACCAAAACGCACCATTGCGCCATCGACGGCGCTTCGAGTGTCGATCTCGCCGAACTGCTGCACGACCTGACGCCGGAGCCGCGGCAGATTCCGCCGCCGACCGAACAATGGCGCGGCGAAGAAGATCCTCCGGTGGCCGAACTGATGCTTCGCAGCTTCGCGAACAACGCGCTGCAGCCGGTGCGTGCTGCCGAAACGTTTGCGCGTTCGCTACCGGGACTGGCCAAAGCGATGTCGAGCCTTGCCGACCAGCCGATGCAGCCGCCGGCGCAGATTCCGCGCACGCGTTTCAATAAGGCCATCACCGCGCATCGAGTGATCGGGTTTTGCCGTTTCAGCCTCGACGACATCCGCGCCATGCGCAAAAGCGTCAAAGGTGCAACGGTGAACGACACGGTGGTCAGCCTCTGCGGTGGCGCGTTGCGTAAGTACCTCACCTCGAAGCTCGAGTTGCCTGTGGAATCACTGGTCGCGATGGCGCCGGTCAGCGTACGTGGCGCCGACGAGAAAGGCGCGATGGGTAACCGTGTTTCGGGAATGATGATTTCGACAGGCAGCCATATCGAAGATCCGCGCGAACGGCTTGCACACGTGCAGCGCAGTTCCGCGCAATCGAAAGCGCTGACCAATGCCATCGGGGCGCGCCAGATGACCGATGCAATGCGCTTCATCCCAGGATCGCTCATGGTGATGGGCACGCGCTTCGCGAGCCAGATGGGCATCGCGAACGTGCAGAACCCGGTCTACAACTGCACGATCACGAACGTGCCTGGTCCGCAGGTGCCGCTGTATTCGATGGGTGCGAAGCTGCTGACGACGATTGGCTTCGGGCCGCTTACGGACGGTGTGGGGTTGATGTTCCCCGTGGGCAGCTATTGCGGTGAGTTCATGGTGTCGTTTACGGCGTGTCGCGAGATGCTGCCCGATCCGGAGTTCATGGAGCAGTGCATCCGCGACACGTTTGCGCAGATGCGATCGACGTTGATCTAGCGATCCGAAAAAGGAGAACGCGGCGCGACCGATGTCGCGCCGTAGCACTGTCGGTTCACCACTGCTTGCCGATGCCGCCGCGATGACCAAAGAATGCCGCAGGCCAGTTGCGGCCGGTGATCATCGCCTTGTCGACGTCCTCTTCCGTGGCGAGGCCGTCGTCGACGATTTTCTTCGCTTCTAGATACGCCGCCGCGAACACGCGATTCAGAATGAACCCGTAGGTTCCAGGCGCGTCCTTCACCATCGACACACTGCGTCCGGCTTTTTCGGCGATACCGCGCGCGGTATCGATCGTGGTCTGGCTGGTTTGCGGCGTGTAGATCACTTCGCACATCCGCATCACCGGCACCGGATTCGAAAAGTGCATGCCGACGCACAGCGGCTGACGCCTGGCGGGCAACGCCTTCACGATGTCTGAGATGGGAAAACCTGAAGTGTTCGACGCCAGTATCGCGTCGCTCTTGATGATCGAGTCGAGTTCACCGAACACGCGCT
This sequence comes from uncultured Gammaproteobacteria bacterium, assembly GCA_963822125.1. GTDB lineage: Bacteria > Pseudomonadota > Gammaproteobacteria > Pseudomonadales > Azotimanducaceae > DATJGR01. The sequence continues at coordinate 626,688 of CAWGGQ010000024.1, forward strand.
GCTTCAGTTCGAGCTTCTCCGGCACTGCTTCGATGATGAGATCGCAGTCGCGCAGATCTTCGAGCTTTAGCGTGTAGTCGATGCGCTCGATGGCGGCCAACGCCAGGTCGAAGCCGAGCTTGCCGCGTTCCACGGAGCGTTTGAGGCTCCATTTTCGATCGACGACCTCTGCGCGCGTCTCATCGAGAATCTGCTGTGTGAGGTCGCGGATGGTCACGCGATAGCCGGCGAGCGCAAGCACCTGCGCAATTCCGCCGCCCATCACACCGCCGCCGACGACACCGACGCGTTGTACCGCATTCAGTTCCATGTGGTTGTCCCCTTCGAATGGCTGTGGGGGCAAGCATAGCCGCGACACCGACGCCCGAGCGATGAGATTTGGGTATGATCGCGACCGGTTCAAAAAGGGGGACGACCATGCAGGAAACCAGCCGCGCGACCATGCTCGAGCTGCTCGATCGCCAACGCGCCGATTATCTGAAGCAAGGCGAAGTGGCTGCATCGACGCGCATAGACCGGCTCGATCGCGCCATCGCGTTGTTGGTAGATCATCAACAGCGTCTGGTCGATGCGCTTTCCGCCGATTTCGGACATCGCTCGAAGCACCAGTCGCTGTTCACCGACATTGCCGCTTCGATCGGCCCGTTGAAACACGCGAAGAAGCACCTTGCCGACTGGATGAAGCCGGAGAAGCGCAAGGTCGATTTCCCGATGAATCTGCTCGGCGCGAAAGCGCGCGTCGAATATCAGCCGCTCGGTGTGGTCGGCGTGATCAGCCCCTGGAACTTCCCTGTGAATCTGACGTTCACGCCGCTCGCGGGCATTCTCGCTGCGGGCAATCGTTGCATCATCAAACCGTCGGAATACACGCCTGCCACGTCGCAGGTGATGGCTGAGATTGATCGCCGCCGCGTTCGACGAACTCGAAGTTGCTGTGGTGGTAGGCGGTCCGCAGACGGGTGCCGATTTCGCCGGCCTGCCGTTCGACCATCTGCTGTTCACCGGCGCTACGTCGGTTGCGCGTCACGTGATGCGGGCGGCGGCGGAGAACCTCGTTCCCGTCACGCTCGAACTCGGCGGTAAATCGCCGGTGATCGTCGGTCGTTCCGCCGACATCGAGAAGACCACCGACGCCATCATGGCCGGCAAGATGCTCAACGCGGGACAGATCTGCCTCGCGCCGGATTACGTGTTCGTGCCGAAGGAAAACGTCGGAAAGTTCGTGGAATCGACGCAGCGCTCGGTGAAGAAAATGTTCGCCAGCCTGATCGAGAACGACGACTACACCTCCATCGTCAATCAGCGTCACTTCGATCGTCTGAACGACTATGTCGAAGACGCGAAGCAGAAAGGCGCTCGCGTCGTAGAGATCAACCCGGCCAACGAGGATTTCAGACAGCAGCCGCACCACAAGATCGCGCCCACGCTGATCCTCGACGCCAACGACTCCATGAAGGTGATGCAGGACGAGATCTTCGGGCCAGTGATGCCGGTGCAAACGTATGACGACGTCGCTGAGGCGGTGGACTACGTCAACGAGCACGCGCGCCCGCTCGGCTTGTACTACTTCGGCACCGATGCAAACGAGCAACACCGCGTGTTGACGCACACGACATCCGGCGGCGTCACGGTGAACGACGTCGTCATGCACGTGGCGCAGGAAGATCTGCCGTTCGGCGGCGTTGGTCCTTCCGGCATGGGCGCCTATCACGGCCGCGACGGATTCAAGACGTTCAGCCATGCGAAGTCGATCTTCACGCAATCGAAAATCGACCTCGCAGGACTCGTCGGCTTGCGCCCGCCGTACGGCGAGAAGATCGAGAAGCTGCTGAAGACCCAGATCGGCAAATGACGATCAGCGACGCCACGCGGCGGTATGTGCTGGGCGTTCTCGTTGTCGTTTACACGTTCAACTTCATCGATCGGCAGATCCTTTCGATTCTGCTCGAGCCCATCAAGCTGGAACTCGGCCTGTCCGATACCCAGATGGGCTTGCTCACGGGATTTGCGTTCGCGGCGTTCTACGCGACGCTCGGCATGCCGATCGCGCGCATCGCCGATCGCAGCAACCGCCGCAATCTGATCGCAATCGCACTGACGGTGTGGAGCGCCATGACGGCGCTGTCAGGGCTTGCTACGAATTTCTGGCATCTGTTGATCGCGCGGATCGGGGTCGGTGTGGGCGAAGCGGGTTGTTCGCCGGCGTCGCACTCGATCATCTCCGACTACTACCCGGCACAGTCGCGCGCCACCGCACTCGGCATCTATTCGCTGGGCATTCCGTTCGGAATTCTGTTCGGCTTCTATGCGGGCGGAACGGTCAACGAAATGTTCGGTTGGCGCGCGGCGTTCTTCATCGTCGGAATTCCGGGGTTGCTGCTCGCACTGCTGGTGCGGTTCACGGTGCGCGAACCGCCGCGCGGTATGTCGGAAGGACGCACCGCCACCGCGGATCAACCGGGCGTCGTCGAAACGCTGAAGTTCCTGCTGGGCGAAGCGTTCGTTCCGGCACCTCGCGTTCGGTGCTGCGCTCACGGCATTCGTCGGTTACGGATTCGTCAACTGGACGCCGTCGTTTCTGATCCGTTCGCACGGCATGAACACCGCGGAAATCGGCAAGTGGCTGGGCCTGATCATCGGCGTGGCCGGCGGCATCGGAATTGCGCTGGGCGGCTTTCTTGCAGACCGGTTCGGGCGTCGCGATGTGCGCTGGTATCTGTGGCTGGTGTCCGTCGCGTTGATCGTTTCGTTGCCGTTTTCCTTCGGCGCATTCCTGGCGCCGACGTCGACGGAAGCGCTCTGGTTCCTGGTGGTGCCGGTGCTGCTCGGCAACTTCTACCAGGGTACGACGTTCGCGCAGACGCAAGGTCTGGTGGGGTTGCGCATGCGCGCCATCGCCGCCGGCGTGCTGTTGTTCATCGTGAACATCATCGGGCTGGGTGCCGGTCCCACCGTGGTCGGGCATCGTTGCCGACCTGCTGTCGCAGCGCTTCGGCACGGAATCGCTGCGTTATGCGCTGCTGGTTTGCTCGGTGGTGAACATCTGGGCGGCCGTTCACTACTACTTCGCCGGCAAACTATCTAGAGAACGATCTGGAAAAAGTCTGACGGTGCGATAATGCGGCGTCGTTTGCCGCGGTAGGGCCATGGTCGCATCGAATCTCGAAGCCGAAGTCGAACGCTTTCAGCGCGACGGCTTCCTCGTCGTACGCCAACTCGCGAGTGCGCAGGAGTGCGCCGCGTTGCGCTCGCTCGCCGGTCAAATGCTCGATCCGCTTCAGGGGCCGGTAGAGTTCGAGGCCGATGTCGGCTACCCCGGCGCGCCGAAATCGAAGCTCGATGCCGGCGGCACTACGCCGCGGCGTCTGCTGCATGCGTACTCGCGCGATCCGTTGTTGCGCGCGTGGGCCTGCGACACTCGCGTGGGCAGTCGCTTGAAAGCGTTTTTCGGCGGGCGCACGCCGTACGTATCGCAGTGTCACCACAACTGCATCATGACGAAGCACCCCGGATTTTCGAGCCTCACGTCGTGGCACCAGGACATCCGTTACTGGTCGTTCCAGCGCGCGGACCTGATCTCGACGTGGCTTGCGCTCGGGCCGGAACGAAAAGCCAACGGCGCGTTGCTGGTGATTCCCGGCAGCCATCGGCTGCAGGTCGATGCGCTGCGATACGACCAGGCGCTGTTCCTGCGCACCGATCTGCCGGAGAACCAGGAGTTGATCGACAAGGCGAAGATGGTCGAACTCGACGCGGGCGACATGCTGTTCTTCCACTGCCGCCTCTTTCACGCCGCGGGTCGCAACGAGACCGACACGCTGAAGTGTTCGCTGGTGTTCAGCTATCACGACGAATCGAATCGGCGCGAACCCCGGCACACGGTCGGCGGTCTATCCGTCGATTCAGTTGCCTGTGTGAGGCGCTAGATGGACGACGATGAGGAGGCGTTTCGATCTGCGATGACCGACGTCGCGCGGCTGAAGGCGGCGCCCAAGCCCGCGAAGCCGCGCGCCGAACCGACGTTGAGCCAACGCGCACACCGCGAGAACGCGGAACACGAACGCCGCACCGTGGTCGACCCCAACTACCTGACGCTGGGGGAGGTCAAACAACTCGCGCCGCACGAACTCGTCAGCTGGAAAAAGGATGGCGTGCAGGAAGGTGTGTTCAAGAAATTGCGGCTCGGCGAATACCCGCTCGAAGGGCGGCTCGATCTGCATCGGAAAACCGTGAAGGAAGCGCGCGAAGCGTTATTCGACTTCGTCCGCGTGGCGCGTCGCGAAAGGCTGGCGTTGCGTGCTGGTCAATCACGGCCGCGGCGAGAAGCAGTCCGACCCCGGCGCGCATCAAGAGCTATGCGATCGCGTGGCTTGCGCAGATTCCCGAAGTGCTGGCGTATCACCATCCCGAGCGCCGTCACGGCGGCGCGGGTGCGGTTTACGTGCTGTTGCGAAAAGTCCGCCGGAGAAGCGCGAAGAGAACCGCGAACGCCACGGCCAGAAGAGTTCCGAGTAGTCCGCCCGAATTCATCTGCAGCGATAGACGGTGAACGTCAGCGTGCCGCCCGAAGGTGCGCCGCTCTGCACGATCGTGTCGCCGCCGATCTGGGCCGCGCGGTTGCGGGCGAGGGTCACCTGCTCCTCGCGAATCACGTCCTTGTTGCGCGGAATACCCGCGGCGGTTGCCTGCGTCGTGCCCACCGCCGTACCAACTTCGGTACATCCGCCGACATCGGTCGCCGTTGCTTCACGAACCTGTTCGCCGCCCGGCGTAGTCTTCACCCAGGCGCATCCGGTGGCGAACAAGGCCGAAGCGAACACGATGGCGAGCGTACGTCTCATTGCAGAACTCCTGTTCACAGAACGCTCCTCTTCATAAAACCCTCTCTTTCAAAAAACGCCTCTTTTCATAAGACGCCTTTAGCCAGGTCGAGGCTGCCGCGCGCGAGATTGAGGCGCAGTACGTCGCTTGCGCCCTCGGCGAGCCGCAACGACCGCACTTCGCGGTACAGCTGCTCGAGCGGATGGCCGACCGTGAGCGCTTTCCCGCCGACCAGTTGAATGGCGCCGTCCACGACGTCGCTCAGTGTTTCGGTCGCGTACACCTTGCAGGCGATCCTTCATTCACGATGTTCGCGCCGGCTTCGCCGAGGCGAGCGGTGCGATACAACATGCTGCGCGCGGCAAACGTGCGAATCCGCAGATCGGCGTAGCGCAACCGCACGCCTTCGCGGGCGCCGAGCGGTTCGCCCGAGTGGTGCGGCGCCTTCAGATGCTCGCGTCGTGAATTCGATTGCCCAACGAGCGAGTCCGACCGCCTCGGCCGCGATCAACAAACGCGTGTCGCCGATCTGCCGCATGGCGCGCGGCAAGCCTTCGCCGGGTCGACCGATGATGCGATCGGCCGGCACGAGCACGTCGTCGAAACGGAAGGCCGCGTGATGGCTGCCGTCGAGCGAGGCGAAGCGCCGTTCCAGCACTACGCCCGGGGCATTGGTGTCGATCACCAGCATCGCGCGGCCCTGGCCCTGGATCTCGACCAGCGCGTTCAGGAAATCCGCGCTGCCGCCGCCGGTGACATACGACTTGCGGCCGGTGACACGCAGGCCTTCGGCGGTGGAAACCGCGCGCGTAAAATGCGCCGCATCGTCGGGCTCGGTGAACGCGAAACCCGCGCGCTTTTCGCCCGTCAGCAGCGGCATCAGATACTGCGAGCGCAGCGGTTCCGCGCAGCCGGCCGAGCACGCCGGGTCCGGGTCCGAACGCGTAGTGCGCGAGCCCGGTGTTGAAGCCGGCAAGCGTATCCCGCACCACCGTCAGCGCGAGCAGACCGGCTTCCGCGCCGCCCACCGAACGCGGCTGCGTCATTGCGAAGAAGCCCGCTTCGCGTGCGGCGCGAACGACCTCGGCGCGCACGTTCGCGTCGCCGATCCGGCGGCGATCGCCTTCTGGTTGGGAACCAGCACGTCGCGTGCAAACCGTCGGCGCGTTCGCGCAGCGCGACGAGTTCACCCGAAATCGACTCCGGCATGAGGGGACCGTTTGTCAGGAAGGTTGCGAGGGCGGCTACTTTACCATCGAAGTTCGAAGCGGCAGCGCGCCACAGTCCGTTCTTCAACGGCCTGCTAGAGCATCGAAATTCGAGGCGCGACCAAGTATCCTCGCGCCCTGCAATTGATAGACAACCCCTCTCACCGTTAACTCGGGTCGAGCTGTAGGAGAAAGTGGATGAGCCCCAGCCCCATCAGGGTTGCCATCGTCGGAGTCGGAAACTGCGCGAGTTCGCTGGTCCAGGGCATTCATTACTACCTGACAAGACGCCGGAGAACGCCATCGGCCTGATGCACTGGCGCGATCGGCGGCTACTGCCCGGCGATATCGAGGTCGTCGCCGCGTTCGACATCGACCGCCGCAAGGTCGGGCGCGACGTCGCCGAAGCGATTTTCGCCAATTGCCGAACTGCACCGCAGTGTTCTGCGACGACCTGCCGCACAGCGGCGTCAAGGTGCGCATGGGCCGGGTGCTCGACGGCTTTTCCGAGCACATGGCGGACTATCCCGAGCACCAGACGTTCGTCCGTGCCGAGCGGCGCCGAGCCCGATCAGGCGGACGTCGTTGCGGCGCTGCGCGCATCGCGCGCCGAGGTGATGCTGAACTACCTGCCGGTCGGTTCCGAGGAGGCCGCGCGCTTCTACGCCGAGTGCGCGCTCGAAGCCGGCGTGCGGATTCGTCAACTACATGCCGGTGTTCATCGCCAGCGACCCGGCGTGGGCGCAGCGGTTTCGCGATGCCGGGCTGCCGCTGATCGGCGACGACATCAAGGCCCAGCTCGGCGCCACCATCACGCACCGCATGCTGACCGACCTGTTCCCCAAGCGCGGCGTCAAGCTGGACCGCACCTATCAGCTCAACACCGGCGGCAACACCGATTTCCTGAACATGCTGAACCGCTCGCGGCTGCGTTCGAAGAAGATCTCGAAGACCGAAGCGGTGCAGTCGGTGGCCGCCGAGCGGCTCGACGACGACAACATCCACATCGGCCCGAGCGACTACGTGCCGTGGCAGAACGACAACAAGGTCTGCTTCCTGCGCATGGAAGGCAGACTGTTCGGCGACGTGCCGATGAATCTCGAACTGCGGCTTGTCGGTCGAGGATTCGCCGAACTCCGCCGGCGTCGCGATCGACACGATCCGCTGCGCGAAGCTCGCGCTCGAACGCGGCCAGGGCGGCGTGCTCGACGGTCCGGCCGCCTACTTCTGCAAGCATCCGCCGCGCCAGTACACCGACGATGAGGCGCATCAGATGACCGAAGCGTTCATTGCCGGCGCGCCGGTCAGCGTCACCGTCGAACGTGAAGCGCGGCTAACGGCCGAAGCCGAGCGCAAACGCCGCCTCGTCTGAGCTCGGCTAAAGGCCGACTCCCCGGATTACTTTCGCGCGATCGCCACGCAGCGCACCGGCGCCGGGTGACCTTCGATCGTGCGCTGCGCGTCGTCTGGATCCAGTGCTTCGGCAAGCGATTCGAACGGCATCCACTGCGTAGTGCGCTGTTCGGCCACGGTGGTTGGAGTGACGTCGACGACGCGAATGGATTCGAAGCCGGCAGCGGACGATCCATCCTTCCAAAGTCGTGCGCGAAGGGATGTGCCAGACGTTGCGCATGCGCGCATAGCGGCCGTCCGGAATCAGCACCTCGGTTGAGCCGTCAGCGACGATCAGCGTTTCGAGCACCAGTTCGCCGCCTGTTCGCAGGTGGGCGCTCAGCGCGTGCAGATGTTCGGCGGGATCGCGGCGATGATAGAGCACGCCCATCGAAAACACGGTGTCGAATCGATTGCTGCGGCGAAACGTCTTCCAGTCGCGCCGGCAGCAATGCGTGGGCGAAGTTCGGACGCGCGGCGATCAGGTACTTCGCGACAGCGAGGTATTGCATCGAGTAAACGATGGTCGGATCGATGCCGATCACGCGTGCGCGCCGGCGGCGCACATGCGCCAGCCGTAGTAACCGTTGCCGCAACCGACATCGAGTACACGCCGACCTTCGAGCGCGCTGATGTGCGGCGCGACGCGACTCCACTTCCAGTCGCTGCGCCACTCAGTGTCGATGTGTACGCCGAACAGCGAGAACGGACCTTTGCGCCACGGCTGCAATGCATGCAGCGTGCCGCAGCAGCGTTTCGCGAGCGGATGCGTCGAGGTCGGCTGCGTTGCCGACGCGCACCGTCGCGCCGATGTCGATGTCGTCGGTATGGACGTCGGCGGCAGCGGCGTCGATCGAGTGGAGCCACGTGGCGCTGTCGCCGTGCGCGGCAACGTTGCGTTCGAGCAACGGTACGAAGGCGCGCCACTCGCGGAACCATGTCGGCCGCGCGCTCCCACGATGCGGCAAGCAGGTCGCGCGCGATCACAGCATCGCCACGAACGACACCCAGTTCAGGCAGCGGAACCAGACGTGCACACGACCGAACCCGGCCGCGCGAAAACGCGCTTCGTGGTCTTCGATGCGATCCGGAATCAGCACGTTTTCGAGCGCGATCCGCTTCTGCGCCACTTCGAGCGCGCTGTAGCCATTCGCGCGTTTGTAGGCGACGTGGGTGTGATCGAAGTAGCTCTGTTCCCACTCGTCGGCGAAGCGCACCTTTTCCGAGACGATCAGCACGCCGCTCGGGTCGAGCCCTTCGCGGATGCGCGTCAGCAGCGGCAAGGCGGTCGGCGCCCGGCACGAACTGCAGCGTGTAGTTCATCACGACGGCGCATGCGTTTTCGATCGGCACGTCGCGTATGTCGGCATGTACCCACTCGATGCGCGTTTCGTCGCCGTGCAGCGCACGGGCGCGATCGAGCATTGCCGCCGAACTGTCGACGCCGACGATTCGGACAATTCGGCGTATCGAGCTGCCGCAGGATCGCCATCGCGGTTGCGCCGAGCGAGCAACCGAGGTCGTAGCAGTTTGCCGCCTGAACGCGCGTGCCGCGCAGCGATCAGGCCGCTGATGCGGCACGACGGTTTCGTAACCCGGCACGGAACGCCGGATCATGTCGGGAAAAGCGGCCGCAACGGATTCGTCGAAAACGAAGTCGACGATCTGATGGCGTGGATTGCGGAACACCTCGTCACGCATCTGTCATCTCATGGTCATCGTAAGGCCGACATGATAAGCTCTCCGCCGGTGACGACCCGCTGAACGCGCGCGCGATGAATGCCCCCACGCCGAATCTCGCCAGCCCCGAGCTGTACATCAACCGCGAGTTGTCGCAGCTCGAATTCAATCGGCGCGTGCTCGAACTGGCCAAAGACGACGACGTGCCGCTGCTCGAACGGCTGTCGTTCCTGTGCATCGCCAATGCGAATCTCGACGAATTTTTCGAAATCCGCGTTGCCGGGCTGATCCATCAGCAGGCATTCGGCGTCACGCAGCGCGGCCCCGAAAACATGACGCCCGCCGAACAGCTGCGCGCGATCTCGCAGGTGGCGCACGAACTGCTCGACGAGCAATACCGCGTGCTGAACGAGTTGCTTCTGCCGCGCCTCGACGCTCGAAGGCATCCGCTTCATCCCGCGCGACCACTGGAATCCAGAAGCAGTCGCAGTGGTTGCGGCACTACTTCACGCACGATCTCGTGCCGATTCTGAGCCCCGTGGGGCTCGATCCCGCGCATCCGTTCCCGAAGGTGCTGAACAAGGGGCTCAGTTTCATGGTCACGCTCGAAGGCAAAGATGCCTTCGGGCGCGCCAGCGGCAAAGCAGTGGTGCAGGCGCCGCGATCGTTGCCGCGCCTGGTTCGGTTGCCGGCATCGGTTGCGCAGGCGCCGTACGATTTCGTGTTTCTGTCGTCGATCGTGCACGCGAACGTCGGCGATCTGTTTCCCGGCATGAAAGTCACCGGCTGTTATCAGTTCCGCGTCACGCGCAACAGCGATCTGTTCGTCGACGAAGAAGAAGTCGACGACCTGCTGCGCGCGCTCGAAGGCGAACTGCCGACGCGGCGTTTCGGCGATGAGGTGCGTCTGGAAATCACGCACGATGCGCCGCCGACATCAGCGCGTCGCTCGTGGCCGAGTTCGGTCTCACCGAGAACGACATCTATCCGTGTCGCGGACCGGTGAACCTGAATCGTCTGTCGGCGTTGCCCGATCTCGTCGACCGGCCCGATCTGAAGTTCCCCGGCTTCATCCCGGGGCTGCCGGAGCGTCTGAAGGAGACCAAAGATCTCTTCGAGGTGATCCGCAAAGGCGATCTGCTGCTGCACCACCCGTTCCAGGCGTTTACGCCGGTCGTCGATTTCCTGCGGCAGGCGGCGGCCGATCCCGACGTGTTGTCGATCCGGCAGACGCTGTATCGCACCGGTTTCGATTCGACCGTAGCGAAGTCGTTGGTAGATGCGGCGAACGCGGGCAAAGACGTGCTCGTCGTCATCGAACTGCGCGCGCGGTTCGACGAACAGGCGAACATCGAACTCGCCAACCAGCTGCAGGCCGCGGGCGCACAGGTCGTATACGGAGTAGTGCGGCACAAGACGCACGCGAAGATGAGCATGGTGATCCGCCGCGAAGGCCGCGTGCTGCGTCGCTACGTTCACCTCGGCACCGGCAACTACCATGCGCGAAACGGCGCGCGTGTACACCGACTACGGACTCTTCACGTGCGACAAAGGCATCGGCGAAGACGTGCAGAAAATCTTCCAGCAGCTGACCGCGATGGGTCGGCCGGGTCGCCTGCAAGAAGCTGCTGCAGTCGCCATTCACGCTGCACCAGTCGGTGCTCGATCTGATCGCGCACGAAGCCGAGCAGGCGTCGAAAGGGCAGCGCGCGCGCGTGATGGCGAAGATGAATGCGCTGATCGATCCGCAGGTGATTCAGGCGCTGTATCGCGCGTCGCAAGCCGGCGTGAAGATCGATCTGATCGTGCGCGGCACGTGTGCGCTGCGGCCCGGCGTGCCGGGCGTCTCGGACAACATTCAGGTGCGCTCGATCGTCGGCCGGTTTCCTCGAACACTCGCGCGTGTACTACTTCGAAAACGGCGGCGACCCGAAGGTGTATCTGTCGAGCGCGGACTGGATGGAGCGCAACTTCTTCAGTCGCGTCGAAACGGCGTTTCCGATCGAAGACAAGCTGATGGTGCGGCGCGTGATCGGCGAAACGTTCGACCTGTACAACGCCGACAACTGCCAGGCGTGGGTGCTGCAATCCGACGGCCGCTACAAACGACTCCGCTCGGGGGCGGCCCGTCGCCGCAGCGCGCAGGATACTTTGCTGCAGACGCTGGCCGAAGTCAGCGGCCTGCCGCCTTCGCGCACGCCGATTCCGGATTAGCCGACGACTTCGAGGCGCAGCGGGACCGCCTCGAGAAAATCCGATTCCTGTTCGAGATCGAGGCGCGTCAGCGGATGCGCGTTCAGCCATTCCGGCGGAATCGACACCTTCAGACGGTTACCGTCGGCCTGCAGCGAGATACGCGGCAGCGGTTCGCCGATGCGATTGCGTCGCAGCACCACGGCGAGGCGCAGCAGCACGGCGAGCCGCATCAGCGTCATGCGTTCGTCGTCGTCGATGCGATCGAACTCGAGCATCGGGAATTTGCGTCGATGCGCGCGCACCAGCAGCGCGAGCCGCAGCTTGTCGGTCTGCGAAAACCCGGCGAGGTCCATGTACTGCAGCAGGTAGTGACCGTGCTTGTGGTACTGGCTGTGCGACACGTCCATGCCGATTTCGTGCAGCATCGCGCCCCAGCGCAGCAGCCGCTCGTGCTCGTCGTCGCCGAGACCCCACGCCGCGGCAACCTGCACCAGCAGCGTTTGCGCCGTTTCGGCAACTTTCTGCGCGTGCGGTTCGTCGACGTGATAGCGCCGCGCGAGATCGGAGACGCTGTGTTCGCGCACGTCTTCGTGACGCACGCGGCCGATCAGTTCCTGCAGCAGGCCTTCGCGCAGCGCGCCGCTCGAAACCGTCAGCCGCTCGAATGCCGAGACCTTCGAAGATCGCCGCGCAGGATCGCGACGCCGCCCGGAAACACCGGCGTGCGTTCGCTGGGAAGATTCTCGAGCGACACCTGATCGATGCGCCTCGCGGACTGATCAGCGCCTTCGTGATGTCGGTGAGCGCCGCCGGCGTCAATCCATCCGCCGCGCCGCGCCGCATCGCCACGTCGTTGATCGCGTTGATCGTGCCCGACGTGCCGATCACGGTGTCCCAGCCGCGCCGGCGATACACGCGCTTCGACGCGGCTCGAGTTCCTGTCGCGCAGCCAGTTCCGCCGCGTCGAACCGGCCCGCCTTGAGTTCGCCGTCGTCGAAGAAGCGTTCCGACATCGACACGCAGCCCATGTAGAGGCTGTCCATCAGTTCGGGTTCGTAGCCGCGGCCGAGGATCAGTTCGGTGCTGCCGCCGCCGATGTCGATGACGAGGCGCCGATCCGCGGCTGGACCCATCGCGTAGCAAACGCCCTTGTAGATCAGTCGCGCTTCTTCGCGCCCGGAGATGATCTCGATCGGATGGCCGATCGCCGCCTCGGCGCGCGAAATGAACTCCCAGCCGTTGCGCGCTTTTCGCAGCGTGTTGGTGCCGACGACGCGAACGCTGTCGGACTTGAGATGGCGCAACCGCTGGCCGAAACGCGACAGACACTCGATGCCGCGATCCATCGCCTGCCGCGACAACGTGTCGTTCGCGTCGAGACCCTGCGGCGAGCCGCACCATTTCCTTCAGCCGATCTACGACGTGAATTCGGCCGTTGTGCTGCTGCGCGACGATGAGGTGGAAGCTGTTCGAGCCGAGATCGAGCGCGGCGAGTTGGGTATCGGGTTCGGGAGACGTGCTGGTGTGAGAGGTTCTGCCATTGCTTGGCTGCGCCGACAGAAAGCGCAATTGTAACGACTCGGCGCCGGCAGGGAAGCGCGGAAATGACGCGCGCGCGAGCGATCAGACTCGCGAGATCCGGCGGCAACGGACAGTCGAGCGTTGCCGCAATGCCGATCAGCAACGCGCGCTCCGACGAGGTTGCGCCATCGGTGAGCGCACACGCGGCGCAGCCTTTGATCAGGCGCGGCTTCGCGAGCGGATGCAGCGCGCGCAGATCGCGCAACGCATCGTTCAGTCGCGCGAAGTTCGGATCGTCGGCGGCATCGAACTACAACTCGAGTTCCATAGCGGCGGCGCCGGCGGCGAATGCGCGCGTTGCTGCGCGGCGACGTCGCTCGAACCGGCGCGCGCGATCGCAGACAGCGTCTGCGCGACCTGCGGCCGCACGTGCGTCGAGCGTCGCGATAACGCACCGGCGGCGCACGCGCGGCCCTTCGAAATGCGGCTTCAGCGACTTCAGCAGCACGCGATGCATCACCCATTCGAACAGATCGATCGCGTCGATCGGCGCGAATCAGCGCGACGACGTCGGCCACGAAGCGGTCGTATTGCGGGCGCGACATCGTCAGCAGCGCCGGCACCGCCATCGACACCAGCGTCAGCCGCTGCAGGTCGTCGAGCGCGCCGAGCACGCGCTTCGATCTGCGGCAGATGCGGCAGCACCTGCGGCTCCAGCACATCCGGCGAGTGCGGCGCGCGCCGCGCGATCGTCGGGCAACAGCAACACGTAGATGCAGCGCGCGCGCGGACCACGGATCGTGCGCGGCCTCGACACAGCGCGCGCGGCAGACCGCCGATCAACGTCTGCGCCTGCGTCAGGCTCGCCGCGCGTCGGATTGCCGACGCGGATCGCGGCGACATGCGTCGGGCAGCCGCTGTGTGCCGAGCCTGCCGGCGAATCCCGACATCCGTCCGGCGCGGCATCTGAGTTCGGCGACCGGCGCGCCGGCGAGGAACTTGCCGTCCCAGCCGGGTTCGATCGCGCGGATGCGCAGCGGCAGCGGCGGGTGCGTGGCCATCAGGCCGTTCATGAACAGGTTGACCGCCTGACCGAAGAACATGTGGCTCATTTCGTTGGCGCGCGCGTTCGCCAGGTGCGAGCCGCTCGGCGCGCCGCCGATCTTTTTCAGCGCGTTGGCGATGCCGTGCGGATTGCGCGTGAACTGCACCGACGCCGCGTCGGCGAGGAATTCGCGCTGCCGGCTGACGGCCGCTTTGATCAGGTTGCCGCAGAACGTGCCGGCGTAGCCGATCACGATCAGGCCGACACCCGAGCACGACCAGCGGCATCGCGCTGGAGTTGCGGCGGCCGCTGCGTGTGAGCTGCCGCCGCGCAGCAGCAGGCGACCGACGAGGCCGATGAAACAGAATGCCGTTCAGCAGCGCGATCAGCCGCAGATTCAGCCGCGAATCGCCATTCAGCACGTGGCTGAACTCGTGGCCGATGACGCCCTGCAGTTCTTCGCGATTGAGATGATTCGAGCGTGCCGGCGGTGACGCCGACCACCGCGTCGTCGGTGCCGAAACCGGCGGCAAACGCGTTGATGCCCTCTTCGTCGATGCGATACACGGCCGGCACGCGGATGCCGGACGCAATGGCCATCTCTTCGACGACGTTGAGCAGGCGCCGTTCCGGCGAGCGACTGCGTGCCGGGTCGATCAGCCGGCCGCCCAACATTTCCACAACGGCGCGCCCGCCGGAACGCAGCGCGAAGTACTTGTACAGGCTCGCGCCGGCGATGCAGATCAGCACGCCGAGCGAAATCACCACCAGGTTTCGCGCGGGTTGATCGTTCAACGTCTGCACCGACGCCGCGAGCCATGCCGGGGGTCGTCGAAAACGAAACCACGATGGCCACGAGCACGTTCGTGGCGACGATCAGCCCGACGATGGCAATCGCGAACAGCACGACGAGCTGCCAGGTTTTGCGTCGGGCGCGATCCTGCGCTGCGAAAAAATCCATCGTCGTAAGTCAGTTGATCAAAGTCAGCCGATCAGAACTTGACCTTCGGTGCTTCCTGAATCGCGACGTGATCGGCGAATTCGAGCAGCGATGCATCGGCGCCGTGCCCGAACGCTGCGGCGAGCAGCACCGGCGGGAACGTCTGTTTGTAGGTGTTGTACGCGGTGACCTGGTCGTTGTACGCCTGGCGCGCGAACGACGACGCGGTTCTCCGTGCTCGTCAGCTCTTCGGAGAGCTGCATCATGTTCTGGTTCGCCTTCAGATCGGGATACGCCTCCATCACGACGTTCAGTCGTCCGAGCGCACCGCCGAGCGCACCTTCGGCGCTGCCGAGTTGTTCCATGGCGCGCGCATTGCCGGGATCTTTCGCCGCCGCCGACAGCCCCGCAACCGCCTGGTTGCGCGCCGCGATGACGGCTTCGAGCGTGCCGCGCTCGTGCGCGAGATAACCCTTGGCGGTTTCGATGAGGTTCGGGATCAGATCGTAGCGGCGCTTCAGCTGCACCTCGATCTGCGAGAACGCGTTGACGTAGCGGTTCTTCAGCGTAACCAGCTTGTTGTAGATCGCGATGACCCAGACGACGAGTACGACGATGATGCCGAGGAACACCAATGTGCCGAATCCCATACGCGAGCCCTCTTGAGAAGAATCGAACCGGAGCGAAGTCTACCAACGCAGGGCGCTGCTGTACGCGCGACTGTACATGCTGAGGTCAGTAGATCTCGAAGTCGTAGTCGAGATTCTCGCGCCGAACGGTCGGGTTCTGGCCGCCGGCGGTGAGATGGCGCACTCCCTCGATGACGTAGGTCTGCGGCTCGCCAACGGTGATGCTCTGGTTGTGGTCTGCGTCGGCCGCTCCGTTGCGTAGTCCCCTGCAGCCGGGCGTAGGTGAAGACACCGTCGTCGGATCGGGCCACCACCGCGAACATGATTCGTCGTCGCATCGCGGCGCTGTCGCCAACAACCACGCAGAGCCGCCGATATCTCGCCACGCGAGCGCTGCCCGAGAGTCTCTACCCGCTGCGCGCGGATCTTGCGGGGCTTACGACACGCGGCATCAAGCTGGTTGCAGACGATTCCTCTGCGTCCGGGAACTCGTCGGCACCGGCAGCCGGTGCCGAATGGACGGCCGCGTCGGTGACGATCGAGGTGGTCGAGTGGCGTCGCGAGGCGAACGACGTTTCCTACCGCCAACTCTTCCTGAGGCGCTTGTACGCTCTATCGAGGTCCGCGACCAGCTGCCGTAGCGATGCCGCCACTTCTCCGGCGGAGGCCTTCGCCTCGTTTCCGAAGGAGTCGAACCTCTCTTCGAGGTTCTCCCACTTCTTCTCCAGCTCTTCCCACTCCTGCTTGACCTCGGCTTTGGCGAGGTGGAGTTGCAGATTCAATTCATCGCGTTCCTGACGCAGGCTTTCGATGAGATCGTCTAGCTTGACCTTCTCGGCCATGGTTTTTCCTTTCTGTTTGGGTTGCCAGCCATGGGGTCGGCCCGTGGCGGGGCGGTGCGGTCTTCGTCGCGACATTAGGGTGCCCCGATGGCGAGTGCAACCCGGTCGACGCCGAGGCCGCTGATGAAACAGCGTTCTTTCGCGCTGCCGACCAGGCGCCGTGTCCAATCGACGCTGCCGCCGTCGCTGGTTTCGAACGCGTCGCCGCCGAACGACGCGTGC
This sequence comes from uncultured Gammaproteobacteria bacterium, assembly GCA_963822125.1. Classification (GTDB taxonomy): domain Bacteria; phylum Pseudomonadota; class Gammaproteobacteria; order Pseudomonadales; family Azotimanducaceae; genus DATJGR01. The sequence goes on from CAWGGQ010000024.1 coordinate 643,184, forward strand.
ACCTTGAAGCAGAACGTCTCGTAGTAGCCGCGCCCGCTCTCTCGCGCGTCGTCGTCGACGCAGGTAACCGGGCGAAGCGGCGCGAGTGCCGAACGCACGGCATCTTTTATGCCGGCGGCATTTCCCCCCGAGAAATCCGTCAGCGATACGGTGACCGACTTTGCGCCGAGTGAGGCCAGCGCCTGCGCATGCGTCCGCAGATGCTCGACCGCGGCGGCTGCTTCGAATGCGCGTCCGCCTGCGTCGCGACCCGCGCTGACGAGGCCGAACAGCTGGAAATGTGCAAAACGTCCCGCCCCCGATACGTGCTGCGCGCGCACCACCCGTTGCGACGCGCCGAGCCTGACCAACGCCGCCGATTTAGGCTCCTGACGCAGCTTCGCGCTGCGTCGCGTTGCCGCTTCGAGTGAAAGCGCGTTGGTCGGATCGGCTGCCACTTCGTTCTGGCGCGTGGTGGAAACGACCTTGTTCTGATCCACCGTCGCAATTGCGCTGTGCGTGCCCAAGGGCACCAAAGGGGCGAGCGCGAGCATTTCGAACACCCCGGCGCTCGCGGCGATCAGCGCGTCTTCGACCCGACGCAACAGCGGGAACGACGCGGCCGGCGCGAGCACGAAGCGGTCGGTGGCGTAGCGGCGCAGCAGTTCGCTTGGGCGCACGCGCGCCGCGCGGCGCCGCAGAACATCGAGCAGCAACGACGTCAGATCGGCACCTCCCAATCCTTCGAGCGCAGCGACGAGCTTCGGCATTCCGAGTTCGTCGAGCACACGATCCAGCGGTTGCTTCATTTGCGTTCGTTCCACGTTGAGGTCGCGAGCAGACGGTCGACCAGCCCAGCGCCGGTAAAGGCCGGTCACCGCCACAACGGCCGATTCTGCAACGGGACCGATAAAGGAGCCATCGGACGATGACCAGACGAGAAGCGATCTTAGCGGGTGCGACGGCGATGGTGGTGCCGAGTTAGGCGAAGTGCTCGGCCTATCCGCCGGGCGCGAGGTCGCGCGAATCGGTTATCGTTCTCGAAACAGTGGGGGAGAGACGACATGAAGATCGGCACGGGTATCGGCGGATGGTTGACGGGCATCGGCGACGGCGCGCGCAAGGCGGAAGAGCAGGGCTACGACTTCGTCACGTGCGGCGAGCTGTCGCACGATTCGATGCTGACGATGACGGTGGCCGCGACCGCGACTCAACGCATCGAACTGCTCACCGGCGTGACGATCGCGTTCCCGCGCAGCCCGATGGTGCTCGCGATGGAAGCGTGGGATCTGCAGCACTACACGAAGGGCCGCTTCGCGATCGGCCTCGGCAGCCAGGTAAAAGGCCACAACGAGCGCCGCTTCGGCGGCACGTGGAGCGCGCCGGCGCCGCGGATGAAGGAATACATCCAGATGATGCAGGCGGTGTGGGACAGCTGGCAGAACGGTACTAAACCTGCGTTCCTCGGCAAGTCGTACAAGTACACGTTGATGACGCCGAACTTCAATCCGGGGCCGCTCGAGTATCCGCGGCCGAAGATCTTACCTCGCCGTCGTAGGCGACGCGATGGCGCGCGTTGCGGGTGAAGTGGCCGACGGCATTCTGCCGCACGGCGGCATCATGACCGACAAGTACATGCGCGAAGTGATGCTGCCGAACATCAAGATCGGCCTCGAACGTTCGGGCCGCACGTGGGACGACATCGACATCAGCGCGAGCGGCTACACGGTATATGGCGAGAACGACGAGGAGATTCACAAGAACCTCGACGGTTTGCGTCAGGCGCTGTCGTTCTACGGCTCGACCCGCACGTATCACGACGTGCTCGAGCTGCACGGGCTCAAGTATCTCGGCGACAAGCTGCATCAACTGTCGTTGCGCGGCGAATGGCAGAAGATGCGCGAGGTGATCACGGACGAGGAATTGCTGGAGCTCGCGCAAGTGTCGACGTACGACAAGATGCCGCAATTCCTGCGCGAGCATCGCGAGTACGCCAAACGCACTACGCTCGGCAATGTTCGCTACTCCACGCCTGACGAGCGCGCAAGGGCGCACGCGGTGATGAAGGAAGTGCAGAAAGTGCAGACGCCTGGCGTTCCTCGCGGAATGGAGTTGCGCTAGCAGCAAGGTAGATGGCGTACATTTCGACCTCGATCAGCACCTGACTCTTGGCGACGCTCTGTCGGGGGTTGTCGGATCTCTGCTCGAAACACGCACTGATCCTGGCGATCATCGTTCGTGAACGCGAAAAACGCCGCGTCGCGGTAGCGCTTCACAGTACCTTGCCGAAACGAACCAGCGCCTCTGTGAATTTGTCGGGGTCGTAAGCGAGGCAGATGCGCACATATCGTTCGTTGTCGGCATGGTTGCGTGGCCCGAACGACATACCCGGCGAGACGCCGATGTTGGCATTGAGGAACAGCGAGTCGGCAAACGCGAGGCTGTCGGTCACACCGTCCACCGCAACGTATCCATAGAACCCGCCGGGCGGTTCGGCCCAGCTCAATCGTTGGTGAGTACCGACGAATTCCGCGAGCTGCGCGCGGTTGCGGCGACAGCGGTCGAGCTGCAAAGCAACGAATGCGTCGCCCTGGTCGATCGCGGCGATTGCGCCGGCTTGTACGAAGCTGGTGGCGCCAGTGTTGCTCGCTACGGAAACCACGCCGAACGCCTCGGCGAGGCGGCGCGGGTGAATCACCCAACCCACGCGCCAGCCGGTCATCGCCCAGGCTTTCGAAAAACTGTTCACGATGAAGACGGCATCTTCAGGTTCGGCGAGTGTTGCGAAACTCGGTGCGTGTGATGAGCCGTCGTACATGATCGGGCCGTACACCTCGTCGGCGATGAGGCCGATGCCTCGCGTGCGGCATGCTTCGAGCAACGCGCGTTGCTCCGCCCGCGACATCACCCAGCCGGTTGGATTGGAGGGTGATGCGAGGAACACCGCTTTGGTGCGCGCGTTCATCGCGTCGAGTACTTCGTCCAGGTCGAGCCGCCACGGCCCGTTCTGGTCTCGCTTCAACCAAACGAAGCGCGGCACGCCGCCGGCAATCTCGATCGCTTGAAAGATGTTCGGCCACATCGGCGCGATCACGATCACTTCATCGCCGCTGCGGACGAGACATTGAACCGAGTGCATCACCGCGAGCATCGCGGAGCCCGGCACGGTGATGCGCTCGATGTCGATATCGGCATTCACGCGCCGCCGGTGCCATTCGCGAATCGCTTCGCGCAGCCGCAGCACGCCGCGCGCGGGTGTGTAGAACGTCATGCCGTCGTCCAGCGCACGCTTCGCCGCGGCGCGGATGAAATCCGGCGTCGGCAGGTCGCTCTCGCCGTACCACAGTGGAATCAGACCGGGCCGATCGCCACGGCCGCGGCTGACCAGCGTGATGCCGCTGGGCGTAAGCGCTGCAACGTCGCTGCGTATGGGATCGATCATGATGCTGTTATAGCCTCAGTTCGTGGCGGATCTCTATCTCGTGGCGGATCAGGGAGCGTCCGCGTTCGTTGACCCAACGACCCGTTTCGACCGCGCCGACCGCGCGCGACGTAGATCGCGTCGCTGCAATCCACCGCGAAACACCACTTCGGTCCGCGGCCGAACGAACTGCTATTGGCAGCGGGTAAACGAGCCACATGTGCACGTTGCTCGTCGGGCGTCATCGCCTGCCACAGTTCGCGCTCTCCGGGTTGCCAGAGCCAGTTGATCTGCTCGTCGTCCTTTGCCTCCAGATCGGCGTCGAGATCGTCCGCGCGTTGCGGGCGGATCGTGACTACTCCATCGGAGTAAGTCAGGCCGTCGGTATAAGCGGCCGCTCGGTTCAGTCCGGCAGTCCCAGACACCCGCTTTGCGATCACGTTCAGCTGCACTTCGCTCGTGCCGCCTTCGATCGAGTTCGCTTTGGAGCGCAGCCACTGCCGCGTGGTGTTCAGTTCGCGGTCGCTGAACGTCGCGCCGTCCCAGCCCACCGCCTGCGTGCCCATCGTTTCGAGCAGCACTTCGTATTTGCGCTTGTTCTGCTCGGTGCCGTAGTACTTGAACATCGAACTCAGGTCGCCGTTGGCGCGGCCGGCTTTCGTTTCTTCGACGGAACGCCCCAACGTGAGTTGAAAGGCGCGGTCGTTCATCCGGTGACTGGTGATCTTGCTGCGGATCGCAGCGTCGGCGATGCGGCCGTCTTCGTCGCCGACGTATTCCTTCGCGATGTCTTCCATCTTGCGGCCGGTTGCGCCGAGCGCCGAGTTGCCGCCGATGCCGGCCACCATCTGGCGCTCGTGCTGCAGCAGGCGTTTCGCGATCGTCCAGCCGTGGTTCATCGTGCCGACGAGGTTCTGTTTCGGCACTTTGACGTTGTCGAAGAACGTCTGGCAGAACGGCGACGAGCCGCTGATCAGCGTGATCGGCGACGTGCTGACGCCGGGCGACTCCATGTCGAACAGCAGGAAGCTGATGCCTTCGTGCTTCGGCACGTCGAAGTTGGTGCGCACCAGGCAGAAGATCCAGTCGGCTTCGTCGGCGTACGACGTCCAGATCTTCGAGCCGTTGACGAGGTAGTAGTCGCCCATGTCTTCGGCGCGCGTGCGCAGGCCGGCGAGGTCGGAACCGGAGCCCGGCTCCGAATAGCCCTGGCACCAGCGGATTTCGCCGCGCACGATCTTCGGCAGGTGCTCGAGCTTCTGCGCTTCGTTGCCGAATTCGAGCAGCGCCGGCCCGAGCATCCAGATGCCGAAGCTCGACAGCGCCGGACGCGCATTGATGCGGCCGAGTTCCTGCTGCAGCACGCGGTTCTCGTCGATCGACAAGTCCGCCGCCGCCGTACTGCTTCGGCCACATCGGGCACGTCCAGCCTTTTTCGGCCATCCGCGTCAGCCACACGCGCGATTCGGGATTGACGAATTTTTCGCGGCGGCCGCCCCAGACGGTTTCTTCTTCGTTGCCGGGCGTGCGCATCGACGGCGGGCAATTGGCTTCGAGCCAGGCGCGGGTTTCGCTGCGGAAGGTGTCGAGATCGCTCACGGGCATGTACCTATTGATAGTCGGATCTAGGCGGCGATTTTAGCGAGATTGTCCGTCGCGCGCGCAGCCCTTCTCGGGCGATGTTGCGAAGCAGCGCCATTTGCCGTTCTGCTATAGTGCCGCCGGTTTCGATTGCAGCGGGGACATCGATGGCGGGCACCGAAGCGGCGTTCGACGGCCGGAGCTTTCGCAATACGTTGTCGCAGTTCTGCACCGGCGTGGTCGTGGCGACCGGCGTACTCGACGGCCAACCCGCCGGGATTCGCCGCGCAGTCGTTCACGTCGCTGTCGCTCGACCCGCCGCTGGTCGCCGTGTGCCCGAGCAAAACGAGCACGAGCTGGCCGAAACTGCGCGCGCTCGGGCAGCTTCTGCATCAACGTGCTGTCGGCGCAGCAGAAGGTCGTGTGCGATCAGTTCGCAAAGCCGGGGCAGTTCGCCGACATCGCGCTGGCGGCCCGGCGTGACCGGCTCGCCGGTGCTCGACGGCGTCATCGCGTACATCGACTGCGATCTCGAGGCCGAACACGACGCCGGCGATCACATCATCGCGGTGGGCCGCGTGCGCGATCTGCAGATCCTCGATGCCAGACGCAGAGCCGCTGCTGTTCTTCCGCGGCGCGTACGGCCGATTCGAGACGTTCATTAGTCGGCGTGCGCCGCGCCTCAATCATCGTTGGGAATCGAGATCATGTTCAAGACGCGGGTCTGCGACATTCTTGGAATCGAGTATTCCGATCGTGCTCGCCGGCATGGGCGGCGCGAGCACGCCGGAACTGGCGGCGGCGGTCTCGAATGCCGGCGGTCTCGGCGTGCTCGGCGCGGCGGCGTGCGGGCCGAAACAGCTGCGCGAGTGGATCCGCCGCACGCGCGAACTGACGGACAAGCCGTTCGGCGTCGACACGCTGCTGCCGGCTTCGGTGCGGCGCGCCGACTACGCGCACAGCGACGGGCCGACGCCGATGGACCTGCTGCCGGAGATGCAGGCGTTCGCTGCGCGAGTTCATGCAGGCGCAGCACCTCGAACCGGTCGATCCGGCGCACGCTGCGGCAGCGCCGCGAACCCGGCGAACCGGCGCCGTTGTCGAAGGAGTTCTTCGACGCGCAGATGGAAGTGGTGATCGAGGAACGCGTGCCGGTGTATGCCTCCGGCCTCGGCAATCCCGGGCCCGTGGATGAAACGGCTGCGCGCGAACAACACCAAGGTGATGTGCGTGGTCGGCAAGGTGAAACACGCGGTGCAGGTGATTCAGGCCGGCATCGACATCGTCGTGGCGCAGGGCCACGACGGCGGCGGCCACAATTCGCCGATCGGCACGATGGCGCTGATTCCGCAGGTGGTCGATGCGGTGGGCGACGTGCCGGTGCTCGGCGCGGGCGGCATCACCGACGGCCGCGGCATCGCGGCGGCGATGATGCTCGGCGCCGAAGGCGTGTGGGTCGGCTCGGCGTTCCTCGCGTCGAACGAAGCGGGCATCTACGATTTCCAGAAGCAGGCGATCGTCGATGCGAGCGAAGACGGCACGGTGGTCTCGCGCAGCGTCACCGGCAAACCGGCGCGGATCATCCGCAGCCTGTGGACCGATGCGTGGGCGCGCGCCGGCAAGGAACCGCTGCCGATGCCGTATCAGGGCGCGGTGTCGGGGCCGGTGCTCGCGGCGGCAACGCGCGACAAACGCGGCGACATCAATCCGGGTTTCGCGGGGCAGGGCATCGGCATGATCAAGTCGGTGCGCCCGGCGGCGGAGATCTTCAAGGAACTCGTGTGGGGTGCGGAGCAGGCGCTGAAACGCAGTTCGAACTGGGTTTAACGCATGTCGGCGGAGCATCACTACATTCGCACCACGCTGATCGGCGGCGTGCTGGTCGTTCTGCCGCTGTTCGTGTTCGCGAACCTGCTGTTGTGGCTCGGCACGTGGATCGCCGGCAAAACGGCGCCGGTGGCGGAGTACTGTATCGGGCGAATCTCAACTGCCGATGTGGGTGGGCCACGCGCTGACGATCGCCGCGATTCTGCTTGCGTGTTTCGTGCTCGGCGCGATCGTCAGCACGCGCTTCGGCAATCGCGCCTTCAACTGGCTCGAACGCAACACGGTGCAGCGCGTGCCGGGCTACAAGCCGGTGAAGGAGATCGTCAGCTATCTCGGCAAACGCGAACAGAATCCGTTTGCGCGGCCGGTGCTCGTGACGATCGGCGACGGACCTCCGGCTGACCGGTTTTCTGGCTGACGAGGGTGCTGAGGGGACGACCGTGTTCGTGCCGACCGGGCCCAATCCGACCACCGGGCTGATTCTGCACGTGTTGCCGTCGCAGGTGCAACGCGTGGCGATGCCCGGCAGCGACGTGTTGCAAACGGTCATTGCGTGCGGGGCGGGTTCTCAGCGTCTGCTGCGCTCGATCGTGCAGCCTGGCGTCGTGCTCGCAGATACCGCACCAACCATATGCAGCAGACCGCCGCTGACCAACGCGACCAGACGATCCGTCCCTCGTAGATCTCGCGCGTCGCCGAGCAGCGACTCCGCGGTGTGGCCGAAGTAGTAGCCGAGTAGCGGAATCGACGTGGACCAGATCGCGCGCCCGCCACGTTCAGCAGCATGAAGCGCGGCCATAGCGAATTGCGGTGATGCTGCCGGCGACGAACGGCGTCGCGTTGCGAATGCCGTACACGAAACGAAAACCCAGCAGCACCGGAATCTGATAGCGATGCAACAGATCTTCGGCCTGCGCCATCCGGCGTTGCACCATCGGCGATTTCGGCTTCCAGCGCGAACCGTATCTACGCCCCAGCCAGAACGCCGTCTGATCGCCGCAGAAACGAACCGATGAACGACACCAGCATCACGAGCTTTCAGATCGAGCAGTTCGCCGTGGGCGATGAAGCCGCCGAGCAATGCGACCGATTCGCCTTCGAAGAAGGTGCCGATGAACACCGCCACATAGCCGTACTGTTGGATCCACTGCGCGATTTCGTTCATCTATGGCTCGGCGTCACTGGCCCGGCTACTGTAACTGCTTCGACCCGGTGAGTAAGTGCGGGGACGGACGGAGCGAACCACATGGCTGACGCAGTGCTTTGGTTGCACATCGCTACGGGAGCCGCCGCGCTGTTCCTCGGAGTCTTCAATCTCCTCTTCACTCAGAAGGGTTCGCGACTGCACGTACAAACGGGCCGGATGTTCTGGTACTCGATGATTGCGATGGCAGTAACGGGAATCGTGGTCGCCATCGAACGTTAGCGCGAAGGCCGGGCTTCGTTCGGGTCACCCGCGCACTCTGTATTTCGGCGTACGGCGTTCGACGCGGCGATCTTCGTCGCTCTGGACTGGCGCCTGATGCGAATGCGGAAGCGCAACAGGCGCGAGACGAATAGTGGATCACCTGTGGCGGATGATTGCGGCGCTGCTGTTCGCCATGTTCGCGTTGTTCATCGCCAATCCGTCGGTGTTTCCGACTTGGTTCACGGGCGCCGCTCTCAACTTCGTACCGCCTTTGCTGGTGCTCGCGGCGATCGCATACTGGGTCTTGGCGGTGAACCGCGGCTGGTGGAAACGAGCGTGACCTCGGGCGGCCAAACTCCCTGTGCCCGAGGCAGATCGCTCACTGCAACGCGGCTTTCGCCGCAACTAATACGCCATCCGCGTCGACCCGCTTCGCATACCCCTTCATAAACACCTTGCCGACGACTATTCCTCCGCGATCGACGATGAACACTCCGGGATGGGGTATGCCGTACGCCGAATCGCCCGGCGAATTTTCGGCATCGAGCACACCCAGACTCTGGATGGATGTCGCATCCACGTCGGACAGCAGCGGAAAAGTGATCTGGAACCTGTCGATGAACTTCTGCTGCAGAGCAGGTGAGTCGTACGTCAGCACGGCGACACCGACGCCCGCATCTTCGAACGCTTTCAAGTGACCTTGCAGCTGCACGAGCTGCTTAATGCAGAATGATCACCAGTCGACCGATCGGACGACAAAAAGCGCGAGCCCCTTCGTGCCCGCAAATTCGTCGACGCCGGTGATTTCGCGCCCATCGTACAGCGCGCGCATCGCTGGCAGGGGGTTGCCCACCGCGAGTCCCGGGTCGTACGTATCGTTGTCTTGCGAAGCGAACATGTTGACTGTCTTGAGTTCGAGCAGCGGCTGCGAAACGCAGCCTCCCAACGCGAACAACCCAACGACACCCACGATTCCGATCAACCGGCGCTGCATGCTGCCTCCTCTGCATCTTCGTTCGACAGGCGAGTCTACTTGCGCAACTCCCGGACTGTCGCGTGCCTGTACCGCGCGCACCCGTACCGCAACGCGTTGTACCGTGACGCGCGGCCGTCTTATCGTTGTCCACCCCGCAGCCTGACGAAGAAAAGCCCTGAATGAAACGTGCACTGATCGTAGCGATTGCCCTGGTGGTGTTAGTGGCCGCCTATCTCGTGTACGCGGCCACGGTGGCGAATCCTCGCGTGGAGCGCGAGCTTCGCGAAGATCCCGCAGGCGAGCGCGCGCGCAAGGTGATGCTGATAACTCTGCCGAGCGGCAAGACGATACCGGTCAACTATCTTCGCGACGGTCAGATTGTCTACGCGGCAGCGGACGGTCGTTGGTGGCGCGAGCTACGCGGCGCCGGCGCTCGAGTCGAGCTTCTACTGCAAGGTGAAACGCTAGTGGGGCTGGCGCGCGCGATCGAAGACGAACCCGAGCGTCGCTCGCAGATCTTCGATCGCTTGCGGCCCACAGCACCGAAGATCTTCGGCACGCTCGTGCAGATCGATCTCGTGCCGTCCGCCTGATTCTCAGCGACTAATTCTTGAGAGCCGTGCCGGTGTTGCGGAGGTGCGAGAAGCGCGCCTGCGTAAGGGGCGTCTGCACCAGTTCGAGAAAGTGGCGGCGCTCGAGGTCGAGCAGATGTTGTTCGGTAACCTCGCGCGCTGCGCCATCGCCGCCGCACAACACGCGAGCAATGTCGGCATTCACGCGGCGTTGATGCGGGGTGATGGTCTCGTCGGTCGCTTGTGATGCGATCAACCGTACGCATGCATCGGAACCGGCGACGCGAATCATCGGGTTGCGTGGCGGCGCCGTGTGGCCGCTCTTCAGCAGCGCACGTCCGAGCTGTTTGGCGACCGTGAGCAGATCGTCGTTGTCCGAAACGACGTCGTGTTCGGTGAGCAGATCGAACTGTTGCGCATCGCGCGCATAAGCGATGCGTGCGCCTGACAACACAGCGAAGGCGAGTTCGAGATCCTTTATGCGGCCCGCCGACCGGCGCGCCATTTCCTTCACGCCGCCGCCGGCCGGCATCACGCCGATCGACGCTTCGGCCAGGCCGATCGCACTCTTCGGCGCGGCCACCACGCGGCTGCAGTGCATCAGCACTTCGCAACCGCCGGATACGGCCACGCCGCGCGACACCGCGATGGTCGGCACAGGTGCGTGTCGCAATGCGAGCATCGTCTGCTGGTAGTAATGGAGGAGGCTATCGAGCGGTGCCGTGTCGCCCGCTATTGCCGCACCCAGTTCGTCGCCGAGATCGGCGCCGAAGGCAAAGTCTTTCTGACCTTCGCCGATGATCACCATCTCGAAGCGCGACCCGGCCAGCGCGATGGCACGGTGATACGCATCGAGTACCGCGCGAGAGATGGTAGGACGTTCGCCATCGAGTGAGACGATCAGCGCGCCTTCGCCGTCATGCCAGCAGCGGATGCCGGATGTTTCGAATTCGATCTGCACCGCTCAGTGCGCCTGTTAGCTGAGCCCTTCTACCGGAAGCGCCACACCGTGAATCGCGTGTGCGGCGTCGGAAGCGAGGAACGCGATGGCGCGTGCGAGGTCGGCCGGCGCCACCCACTTCGAATAGTCTGCGCCGGGCATGTCCTGCCGGTTGCGGGCCGTGTCGATGATGCTCGGCAACACACAGTTCACGTTCACGCCGCTGCCTTTCAGTTCGTCGGCCAGGCTCTCGGTCAAACGAATCACCACGCTTTTCGACGCGCAGTACGCACCCATTCGGCCGGCGCCTTTCAAACCGGCGCGCGCACCGATGTTGACGATCTTGCCGCGTTTCTGCGCGAGCATCGCAGGCACGGTTGCACGCACCATGTTCAACATGGTGTTCACGTTCAGGTCGAACATGAACTTCCAGGTTTTGTCCGTGGTTTCGTGCACCGCTTCGCCCATGGTGAAGCCACCGGCCACGTTCGCGAGCACGTCGATGCTGCCGAGTTGCCGCGTTACGTCGGCGACGATCTTCTGCGCCACATTCGCGTCGGTGAGGTCGCCGATCAACGACAGGTGCGAGCCGGGTGTTGCGATGATGTCCACCAGCGCGAGCTTCGCGCCGCGGCCGGCAAACTCGTCCGCAACGGCTTTGCCTAGCGCGCCGGCGGCGCCGGTAATGACGACGACCCTGCCCTGGAAATCGTCCATCAGGCGGCCGCGCCTTTGAGTTCTTCGAGCGCCTGCCAGTGCAGATCGCCGAAGACGCCGTTCGGATTGATCGGTTGAATGCAGACGTGGCTGGCGCCGGCGTCGAAGTGTTCCTTGATGCGAGCCCTGATCGCGTCGGCTTTGCCCCAAGCGACGGTGGCGTCGATGAATTTATCGGAGCCGCCGTTGGCGAGGTCACCTTCGGTGAGACCGGAACGCAGCCAGTTGTTGCGATAGTTCGGCAGCGTCAGGTACATCGCCGCGTTTGCGCGCGCGACGGTGCGCGCCTTGGTCGCGTCGGTTTCGAGCACGATCTTCTGTTCAACACACAGCCACGGCTTCGGCCCGAGAATCTTGCGTGCCATCGCCGTGTGATCGGGAGACGAGAAATACGGATGCGCGCCGTCGCAGGTGTCGCGCGCGAGTTCGAGCATCTTCGGTCCGAGCGCCGCGATGACGCGCGGCGGTTTTTCGGACGGCGGCACAGAGGTGTAGGGCGATGCGTCCATCTTCGCGAGGTAGTCGCGCATCGTCGCCACTGGTTTGCCGTACTCGAGGCCGCGTACACCTTCCACCATTGGTTTGTGTGAAACACCGAGCCCGAGCAGGAAGCGGTTGCCGGACTGTTCCGCCAGCGTGTTCTGCCCCGCGAGGGTGACGCCGGGCTCGCGGTGATAGATCGACGCGATGCCGGTCGCGACAATGAGCTTCTGGGTTTTTGCGAGCAGCCATGCGGCGTGTGCGAACGGATTGCGGCCGGCCGTTTCGGGAATCCACAGCGCCGAGTAGCCGAGCGCTTCGATGCGTTGCGCCGTTTCCGCCGCCTTCGGCGCCGGCATTGTTTCCGTGAAATACCAGACGCCGAGTTTTCCGAGATTCATGCAATACCCCTTAACGTGATCGGCAGCGATTGGTTCACTTGCCTTTGAAATTGCCGGGACGGCGCTCGGCGACCGAACGGATGCCTTCGTCCGAGTCTTCCGTGCCGCGCAGCCACTGCTGCTCCTTCAGTTCGTGTTCGGTGGCCGCCGCGATTTTCTCGGCGAGCCCCTTACGCATGGTCGAGCGCACCGACACGACGGCGAGCGGTGCGTTTTCTGCAATCTCGGCCGCCAGTTCGCGAGCCGCGTTGCGCAGATTGTCCTGATCGACCAGCCGATCGGCGAGGCCGATCTTCACCGCTTCTTCGCCGCTGAGGCGCCGTCCGGTGAGGAACATCATGTTGGCCGCCTGTTCGCCCACGAGGCGCGGCAGCGTGACGGTGAGACCGAAGCCCGGATGAATGCCGAGCTTCGCGAAGTTCGCGGCAAAACGCGCTTCGGGCGAAACGACGCGGAAATCCGGTACGAGCGAGAGGCCCAGCCCACCGCCGATCGCCGGACCTTGAATCGCGCCGACTACCGGCTTCTTGCAACTGAACAGCCGAACGGCCTCGCGATACAGCTTGCCGGTGGTGTTGCGGAACCCTTCCTCTGTAAACTCCGCGCTTCCCGATCCGTCGCTCCGGCCGCTTCCGAAATTCGCTCCCGCACAGAACGATTTGCCTTGGGCTGCCAGCACGATGGCCCGGCACCGCGGGTCTTCGTCCATTGCCGAGAACGCATCGGCGATCTGGCCGATCAGACTGAAGTCGAAGAAGTTGTGCGGCGGACGCTGAATCTCGATGGTGGCGACGTGTCCGTCGAGCGAGACGCCGATGTCGGTGAACCGCATGTCGGTAAACGTAGGTGCTGGCATGTCGGCGGCCCCTTATGTGGATGGGTTTGTGCGAATGAATCGGGGCGGCAATGCTAACAACAATCACTGAGCGGACCTAGGTGGCGACGGTAGAAGAGACGCGGGCCGCAGTAGTGCACGAGCGTCCGAGCATCCTGCAACTCGCTTTGCCCGCGATTCTCGGCAACCTGCTTTACGGCATCGTCGGTCTCGTGCAGACGAAAGTGGTCGGGCAACTGGGTGCCGAAGCGCTTGCCGCAGTCGGCGCGGGACAACGCGTGTTCTTCGCGCTGCAGGCCGTGATGATGGCGATTGGTGCGGGTACCACTGCGCTCGTTGCGCGTGCATGGGGACGCAATGACGAAGTAGAGGCCGGACGCATCACCATCGCGTCGCTCGTACTCGGCGGTGTATTCGGGCTGGTGTTGACGATTCCCGGCGTGTTCTTTTCGAGCCATGTCGCGGCGATCTTCGGACTCGATGCGCACACGGTGGAACTCGCGGCATCGAACATCCGTTGGCTGTCGATCTTCAACGTCGCGTTCGCGGCGAACTTCATCATGGGTGGAGCGCTGCGTGCCGCGGGCGATGCGTGGACACCGCTGTATGTCGGTGCCTTCGTGAACGTCGTGAACGTGCCGCTGCTATACGGCTTCGTGTTCGGGTTGTGGGGGTTGCCGGCGATGGGCGTTGCCGGTGCGGCGCTCGCCGCAGGTCTGTCGTTCACTCTCGGCGGCGCCATCCTGGTCGGGGTTGTGGTGGAACCAGAAGCTGATGATCAAACACATTCGCGGCGGCTGGTTCCGCGCCGAACGCCTGAAGCGTTTGCTCGACATCGGCTATCCGGCCGGCATCGAGCAGATCATCTTTCAGGCCGGTTTTTTCGCGTTCCTGATGCTGATCGGCAACTACTACGGCACCCAGGCGTTCGCCGCGTACAACATCGGCGTGAACATGCTGAACATCTGCATGGTGGCCGGCTTCGGTTTTTCGATTGCCGGTTCCACGTTGGTCGGGCAGGCGCTCGGTGCCGACGACACCGAAGGAGCCGTGCGCGCCGGCTGGCGTTCGTTGCGCATGGCCATCGCGACGATGGGCGTGTTGGGCGCCATCGTCATCTACTTCGCGCGCGACCTCGCCACGTTCTTCATCGGCAACGACCTCGACACTATCCAGCACACGGTGGAGTTCACTTACGTGCTCGGCGCGATGATGCCGTTGATGGCGGTGGACTTCGCGATCGGCGGGTCGCTGCGCGGCGCCGGCGACACGCGTTATCCCATGCTGGCGACGTTCTTCGGGCTGATCGGCATGCGCTGCACGCTCGCCGCGATCTTCACGTATTTCGGTTTGCCGGTGAGCTGGGTGTATGCGGCCCTGATCGGCGACTACGTGCTGAAGGGCGTAATGCTGCTGTGGCGATTCCAATCGGGCCGCTGGAAATACGTGGTCCGCAACGAAGAGCTCGTCGCGAGCTGATCGGAACGGGCGGTGCCTGAACTTCCCGATCTCACGGTCTATCTCGAACATCTCGAGCGCCGCACCCGCGGCGCGGAACTGATTGCAATACGGCTGGCGAGCCCGTTCGTGCTGCGCACGGTCACGCCGACCGTGGCGCAGGTGTGCGGCCATCGCGTGCTCGGATGGCGCCGTCTCGCGAAGCAACTCGTGCTGTCGCTCGACGGCGGCTTTTACGTGGTGATTCACCTGATGATCTCGGGACGCCTGCGCTGGGAGCGGGTTGGGACCGCCGTGCCAAAGCGCAACGGACTCGCGGCGCTCGATTTCGATACGGGGACGATGATCTTCACCGAAGCGAGCAAGAAGCGCCGCGCCTCACTGAAACTGGTGGAGGGTGCAGAAGGTCTGGCTGCGCTCGACCCCGGCGGTATCGACGTATTCGACGTGTCGCTGCAGCAGTTTTCGGCACGGTTGAAGGACGTGCATCACACGGTGAAGCGTGCCCTCACCGATCAGCACATCTTCGCCGGCATCGGCAATGCGTACTCCGACGAGATTCTGTTACGCGCCCGTATGTCGCCGTTCAAACAAGGCAACACGCTGACCGACGAGGAGATGCAGCGGCTCTACGATGCGTGCCGCGAAGTGCTCACGGAATGGACGGCGCGGTTGCGCGAGCAGTCCGGCGATGACTTCCCGACGAAAGTCACGGCGTTTCACGCCGAGATGGCCGTGCACGGCAAGTTCCGGCAGCCGTGTCCGGTATGCGGCGCGCCGGTGCAACGGATCGTGTACGCGGAAAACGAGAGCAATTACTGCGCGAAGTGTCAGACGGCGGGGCGGTTGCTGGCGGACCGATCGCTGTCGCGCCTGCTGAAGGCGACGTGGCCGAAACGGCTGGAAGATCTCGAGTAGGTTCAGTCGCGGTCGAGCCCCCGGCCCATTTTCCGCAACGCAGTCGACGAGACGTCGTTTCGAAACTCGGTCGCCGGAACGGCCGTGCATATCGCGCGCAACGCCGCTGGAAGGGCAATGTCGTCCAAACCCGTGAACCTGCCGCTCACCGTTCTCCCGAACACCAGGAACTCGCAGCGGAGTGCGGCGAGTTCGCCAACGGCTGCGGCGAGCCGCACCGGATCGTTGCCGTAGTACTTCGCATCGCCGATGCGGCTCGCGGTGTCTACGCCCACAACGAACTTCACGCCGGGAAAGCGCCGCGCCTTCTCTATGAAGGTAGCGGTGTTGGTGACCCACACCGGCGTCGATGCGTCGAACTGAGCTACGCGATTGCGAAGCGCGAGATAGTTCAAGCGCGGCTTATCGACATTGTTGGCGCAGATTTCGAACGCCACCGGCGCGCCGTAGTGCCGCGCGGCGAACTGCGCCATCGCAATGTGGCCGTCGTGCAGCGGATTGAAGGCACCGGGCAGCAGTACTTTGGGTTGGTCGGCGCCGTGTACAGGAGCCGCGTCAATGCGGCCGAGCAGAATGTCGTCCCAACCGTGTGCGGCCGCTGCGCGATCGCGATCGATCGCTTCGCCCGCATTGAGATCGAGCGGTAGATTCGCTTGCAACGCAAACGTCTCCGCAAGCGCCGATAGCGCGATATCGGCGAGCAAACGTTCTTCTGCGGCGCGATCGCGCGCGCCTTTGGTGAACGTGATCGACCACGTGCGCGTGTCGGCAACCGTCTGCAACGCAATATGGGCGCGATGATCGCCGCGCTTCGGCGATGTGGTTGCAAGACTCGCAGTGCAGCCGAAGCCGAACCGGTGTTGCGGCGCGTCGGGCGCGAGTGAGCATGCGCGTTGAAACGAAGCCATCGCCATGTCGCAGGCAGTTTGTACGCTGCACGCCTGCTCGGGTGCGGCGCCGACGAATTCAGCGAGCGCGCGTTCCGCATAAGGCACGCGTGCTTCGAGTACGGTAGCGGATGCGCCCGGCACCGTGAGCAGGTCCGCCAACAGCACTGCTCCGCCGCCCGTCACCGCGAACACGCCGCAATGCGGCAGCGCGTGCAGGCGTTGAACCAGTTCGATGCGGGCGTTCACGCGGCGAGGAATTTCCGGACGGCGGCGAGGAATACGTCGAGCTGGTCGTGGTGCACCCAGTGTCCGGCGCCTTCCACGTTCACCACCTGCGCGTTCTTGAAGTGTTTTGCACGGCCGTCTTTCTCGGGGTCGGATGCCCACGATTCGGTGCCGCGCACCAGCAGCGTCGGGCACGTGATGCGTGCATAGAGTTCGTTGCTCTGTTGCGGCGACAGACCCACCGGGAAGAACGAGCGGACGTAGTTGTCGAACTTCCAGCTGTACGTGCCGTCTTCGTTCTGGTTGCTGCCGTGAATGGTCAGATGGCGCGCCTGATCGGCGGATAGATGCGGGTTCTCTTCCTGCATCCGCTTGAACGCTTCTTCGAGCGAGTCGTAACGACGCGGCGAGCGGCCCGCGACTTTTCGCAATCCATTGATCCATTCGTGAAGGCGTTCGTGCGTCTTCTGCTCGCTCATCATCTTCAACATGTGCGGCGGCGGTCCCATGCCTTCGATGGCGACGAGCTTCACCACCGTCTCGGGATACAAGCCGGTGTAGTTCAGCGAAATCGAACCGCCCAGCGAATGGCCGATGATCGTTACCGGCGTCATCTTCGTCTGGTTCAGCAGCTGCGCGATGTCGTAGACGTAGTCGAGCTGCGTGTAACCGCCGCCTTTCAACCATTCGGAATCGCCGTGGCCGCGCAGATCGGGCGCGATGATGTGGTAGTCGTTGCGCAGGTCTTCGGCCACCCAGTCCCAGTTGCGGCAGTGATCTCTTCCGCCGTGCACGAGTAACAGCGGCGGCGCGTCGCGGTCGCCCCAGGCGACGTAATGCAGGCGCAGGCGCTGCGAGAAATAGATGTGAGAGGTAGGGCCGCCCTTGGGCATGCTGAAACCATATCTTGAATGCGGTGTCGCGAGTATAGCCCGACGGCTGTCGCCAGACGCGATGCGCACGGGCACAATGCCGCGCAAATCCTTCTCTTTGCCAACAAGAAAGAGGCCGGGGAACATCGTGGAGCTGCTCAAAGAATTTCATGTCGGGTTCGCGTATCTCACGCTGGCGAGTTTCGTGGTGCGGGGATTGTTGTCGATCGCCGAGTCGCCGCTGCGCAACGCGAAGTGGCTGCGCATTGCGCCACACGTCATCGATACGTTTCTTCTCGTGCTTGGCATTTCACTGGCGGTCACGCTCTCGCTTTCGCCGCTCGCCAACGGCTGGCTGATGGCGAAGATCATCGGTCTCGTTGCGTACATCGGCTTCGGCGTGATGGCCATGCGCGCCCGCACGCGGCCGCTCAAGATCGTCGGCTTCATTCTTGCCGTCGCGTCGGTCGGCTACATCTTTGCCGTGGCGTATTCGAAGCAGGTGATGCCCTTTTAGTGCGCGTCTTCCTCGCGTGCAGCGTCGATCGTGCTACGGCAGATCGACTGCACGCGGATCTCGAGCCGATGCGGCGTACGTTCCGCGGCCCCGGATACAGATGGGTTCCGCCGGCGAACTACCACGTCACCCTGCGGTTCTTCGGCGAACTGAAGGCCGCCGAGGTCGACCGGGCGGCGGCGCTGGTGGAGCCCATTGCCGTTGCGACCCGGCCGTTCGATGGCCGCGCTCGGTCTGCGCAGCCGCTGCCCAATAAGCGCAAACCGAGCGTGATCGTGCTGCCGGTCGAATCTGCGCAGCGACTCGAATCGCTCGCGACGGAATGTGCGCACGTTCTGAACGGTGTGTTCGGCCCGCCTGACAAACCGTTCAAGGCGCACCTCACGGTTATCCGGTGCGGCCGCGGCGCACGCTTCATCGCCGCAGACGATCCGATCGACTTCGAGCTGTCGTTCACGCGCGTTGCACTGTTCGAAAGCACTTCTCGGTCGGGCGCGCCGACGTACACGCCGCTGCGCGAATTCCAGCTCGGCGCGCATTCTGATTTGGTGGATAGTCAGAACGCGCCGTCGTAGATCAGCTTCGAGCCGATGACGATGAGCGATCCGTAGATGACGTGATAGAACGCGCTTTCGTCGATGCGATCGTGCGCGAGCCGGCCGATCCAGATGCCGAGCGGTGCAAGCGGCGCGAGCATCAGCGACGTAGACAGGTTGTTCAGATCGAGCTGATCGAGCCACGCGTAAGCCGGCAACTTCAACCAGTTGACCACGAAGAAGAACGCGACGGTGGTTGCCTGGAACAGCGATTTGTCGAGCTGCTGCGGCAGCAGATACGCCTGAATCGGCGGTCCGCCGGCGTGAATGCCGAAGCTGGTGAACCCGGACAGCGTGCTCCAGAACGTGCCACGCAGCATCGAAGCGGGCTTTGCGTCGGCCCGCGGCGGACCGATGTACCACGCGACCGCGATCAACAGTGCCATCGCGCCCACGAGCAGACGCATCGCATCGTTCGACAGCATGCGAAAGGTCGCAAGACCAGATGAGTGTGCCGATCACGGCGCCGGGAATCATCGTGCGCAGAATCGTTGCGTCCCAACGTTTCCACCACACGCGCAATGCGAACACGTCCATCAACAGCAGGATCGGCAGCATGATTGCGGCCGCCTTGACGGGTGCGATCGTGAGCGACATCAGCGGCACGCCGACGATGCCGACCCCGCCACCCAGGCCGCCCTTTGCGATGCCGACGATCAGCACCGCGACAATCGCGCAGGCATAGAACCACGGATCGGTGATCATCGATTGCTGATCTGGTGTCGTGTGGAACGGCGAATCGGACGCGACGCGCCTCGCGAATCTGATTCTCAGTATCATAGCCGCGCCGTGCGGTCTAAGCCGCATGCAGTCTGGCTATCTATGTAGTAGGGCAAGGGCGGCCGAATGGACTTCAAGAACACCACCGCGCGATACGGTGCGGTCTCTCAGGCACTGCATTGGTTGATCGTTGCGCTGATCATCACGCAGTACGTGCTGGCGGAACTCGCGGAAAGCGCAGGTGAGGATCGTGCTGCGCACCCGGCGGCGGCGTTGCAGCAACTCGCATTGCTGGCGCGCCACAAGTCGGTCGGCCTTACGATTCTGATGTTGGCGCTACTGCGCCTGCTGTGGCGCTTCTTCTCGGCTCCGCCGCCGTTTCCCGCGGCGATGCCGCGCTGGCAGGTGTGGGTGGCGAAGCTGACCCACTATGCGTTCTATACGTTGCTGTTCCTGTTGCCGGTGTCGGGACTCGTGATGTCGGCCGCTTCGAACTATCCGGTGTCGTACTTCGGCCTGTTCACCATTCCGAACATGGTCGCTCCGGATGAAACACTCAAGGAAATCATGAAGGAGCGCCACGAAATGTTGTTCGACATCCTGGTGGTCGTCGCTTTCGTCCACGTGGTTGCAGCGTTGAAGCACCACTTCGTGGATCGCGACGACGTGCTTCGTCGCATGTTGCCCTGGACGACGAGATGAAAGCGGCGCTGCTGATCCTCACACTCGCCGCCGCCCCGCTGGCTGCGGCAGAGCCGGCTCGTTGGAACATCGACTATGCCGCGAGCCGCATCGCATTCACCGCGGAGCAGGCTGAAGCGCCGTTCGACGGCAGCTTCAAGACGTTCGAAGCCGACGTACGCTTCGATCCCGCGGCGCTGGCAGAGAGCCGCGCCGACGTGCAGATCGACACCGCGTCGGTGGCCACCTCCGACAAGGAGCGCGATGGAATTCTGCGCGGCGCCGGCTGGTTCGAGTCGGAGCAGTTCCCGCGCGCGCACTTCGTGGCGAAGACGTTTGCGAAGGCGGGCGACGGATACGAGGCGCGCGGCGATCTGACGATTCGCTCGGTGACGTTGCCGGTGGTGTTTCGCTTCACGCTGAAGGACGCGAGCGGGCGCATCGAGCTGAAGGGCGAAGCGGAACTCGATCGCCTCGCATTTCAGATGGGCCTTGGCGAGTGGGCCGACCCCAAATGGATAGGCAAGACCGTGCAGGTGCACGTGAGTCTGATCGGAAGTCGCTGAGCATGAAGATCGTCAAAGAGTTCCCGCATAGCTTTCGCGAGATCCCGCATCTCGACATTCCTCTGCGCGATGGCACGCGAATCGCCGCGCGGTTGTGGCTGCCCGATAGCGCAGAGCGCTCGCCCGTGCCGGTGATCCTCGAGTACTTGCCGTATCGAAAGGGCGACGGCACTGCCATCGACGATGCGACGCGGCATCGCTACTTCGCTGGTCACGGCTTTGCCGCGATACGTATAGACATGCGCGGCAGCGGCGACTCAGAAGGATTGTTGGTGGATGAGTACAGTGCGCAGGAAATGAGCGATGCGGTCGAGTTGATCGGATGGCTTGCGGCGCAACCGTGGTGCAATGGCCGCGTCGGCATGATGGGGATCTCGTGGGGCGGCTTCAATTCGTTGCAGGTGGCGGCACTCGCACCACCGGCGCTGCGCGCGGTTGTCAGCGTTTGCTCCACCGACGATCGATACAACGACGACGTGCACTATCAAGGTGGCGCGCTGCTTGCGCGCGAGATGCTCGGCTGGGCGATGACGATGCTCGGCTTCAACGTGAAGCCGCCGGATCCGCAGGTGGTCGGCGATCGCTGGCGCGAACTGTGGCAACAGCGGCTCGACGGCACACCCGCGTTCATCGAAACCTGGATGGCACATCCGCAGCGCGACGCTTATTGGCGCCACGGCTCGATCTGCGAGAACTATTCGGCAATTCGTTGCCCGGTGCTGATGGTCGGTGGCTGGGCGGATGGATACACGAACACGGTGATTCGTGTGTTGAACAATCTCGAGGTGCCGTGTCGCGGCATCATCGGTCCGTGGGCGCACCAGTATCCGAATTCGGGTCGTCCGGGTCCGGCGATCGGCTTCCTGCAGGAAGCGGTGCGCTGGTGGGACCATTGGCTGAACGATCGCGATCGGGGCGTACTCGAGGTGCCGAAGCTGCGCGTGTGGATGCAGGAACATGCCGCGCCGCGTTCGTCGAAGTGGCCCGGACGCTGGAACGGCGGTTCGCTCGCGAACAGTGAATTCGAAGCGCGCGCGTTCTATTTCACGGGCAACGCGTTGCAGGGCGACGCCGGCCCTGCGGTGGTGAAGACGCTGCCGCTCGATCCGCGTCATGGCGCGGCATCCGGCATGTGGTGTCCGTTCGGGCCAGGCGATCTCGCGGCCGATCAGCGGCCGGACGATCTCGTTAGCATGACATTCGACACCGCGCCGCTTGCCTCGGAGTTGTCGCTGCTCGGCGCCCCGGAGGTAGTGGTGGACGTCGAAGGCGAAGCGGGCTCACAGGTGATCGCGCGGCTGTGCGAAGTGGCGCCCGACGGTTCATCGCTGCTGCTGTCGTGGGGTGTTCAGGCGCTCGACGGCGGGCCGCGCGTTCGCGTGCGCATGGACGTGTTGGGCCATCGCGTGAGAGCCGGTCACCGTTTGCGGCTCGCACTGGCCGCGTCGTATTGGCCGATGGTGTGGCCTTCGGCCGGTCCGGCACCGCGCGTGACGACCGGAGTCGGCAAGCTGGTGCTGCCTGTGTGGATGGCGCCCACGGACGCGGTTTCGTTCGAAGAACCCGAGTGCGCCGAACCCGCTGCGTTCGAAGTACTGCGCAAAGGCGCACTGACGATCTCGGCCGACGGCACCACACGCCGCGCCGACCAGGGCCGCATCCGCCATGCGAACGGCATGGAAACGGAGACGGTGTTCATCGACGAGATGACGTGGAGCGGTGACGCCCCGACGGCGTTGTTCGCGCGCGAGTTCGAGCTGGCGCGCGGCGACTGGCAGACGCGCATCGCCGTCACCGGCGAGATGACGTCCGATCGCCACGGATTCGACGTGCGCGTCAGCCTGATCGCATCGAGCGGCAATTCGCGTTGCGCCGATCGAACGTGGACGTTTCGTTTCCCGCGAAGCTCGGCGTAGCATTGCGTCGTCGCGCAATTCTTCGCGCGACCCCCATCGGAGTTCGACGATGACCGGCAAACGCAGGCTCGGCGCACTGTTCTTCGATAAATTCGAATTGCTCGACATCTTCGGACCGTTGGAGATGTTCGGCGTCCTGCCCGACCTCTACGAAATCGTCACCGTGGCCGAGAGCAAACCTTCGATGGCGAGCACTCAAGGTCCTTCGGTGACGATCGATCGTACGTTTGCTGATTGCGGCCAGCTCGACGTGTTGCTGGTGCCTGGCGGCATCGGCACGCGCAGCGAAGTGAACAACCCCAGGCTGCTGCAGTTCATCAGGGATCAGTATCCGAAGGCGACGGTGCTCGCGTCGATCTGCACGGGCGCAGGGCTGCTCGCGCGGGCCGGTGTGCTCGACGGTCGCCGCGCCACTTCGAACAAGCGCGCGTTTCAGTGGGTGGTCGAACAGGGCGCGAAAACGACGTGGGTGCCGGAAGCGCGTTGGGTCGAAGACGGCAACGTGTTCACGTCGGGAGGAGTCGCGGCCGGAATGGACATGGCGCTGGCGATCATCGCGCGCCTGAATTCGGACGAAGTGGCGACGGGCGTGGCGCAACACACCGAATACGAATGGCATCGCGACGCCGCGTGGGATCCGTTCGCGAAACTCAACAATCTCGTCTAACAATCTCGTCTATCTAACAAGCTCGTCTTGGGGGCATCGGCAATATGAGCCAACTGCGCGAACAGATTCACAACAGTTATCGCGCGTGGGCGCCATCGTCTGAACGGTTGATCGAGGAGGCGCGTCGTAGCTTCCCGGGCGGCGACACGCGCATGAGCGCGCACTTCGGACCGTATCCGTTGTTCATCGAGCGTGCTTCGGGATGCCGCATGCGCGATGCCGACGGTCACGAGATCGTCGACTTCATGAACAACTTCACCTCGCTGATGCTCGGGCACGCGAACCCGGCAGTGGTGGCCGCCGTTTCCGAGCAGATGCAACGCGGCTCTGCGTATGCGGCGCCCACGCGCAGCCAGGTCGCGCTGGCGGAGATCATCCGCTCGCGTGTGCCGTCGATCGAACAACTGCGGTTCACGAGCTCCGGCAGCGAAGCCACGCTGATGACGTTGCGCTGTGCGCGCGCGTTCACCGGCCGCCAGAAGATCATGAAGATGGAAGGTGGCTACCACGGCAGCTATGAACTCGCCGAAGTGAGCCTGGTGCCGCGGCCCGATCAATGCGGCCCGCTCGAGGCGCCGAACTCCGTTCCGGTGGACGCGAGTATTCCCGACAGCGTGCTCGGTGACGTCGTGGTTTGTCCGTACAACGAGCCTGAACTGGCGCGCGCGTTGATTCGCAAACACGCGCACGAAATCGCGGCGGTGATCGTGGAACCGGTGCTCGGCAGCATGGGCATGATTCCGGCGACGGTCGAGTTCCTGCGCGCATTGCGCGAAGCGAGCACCGAGAACGATGTGCTGCTGATATTCGACGAAGTGATCACGCTGCGGGTCGCTGACGGCGGCGCGCAGGCCCTTTACGGCGTGAAGCCCGATCTGACCGCGATGGGCAAGATCATCGGCGGCGGATTGCCGATCGGCGCATTCGGCGGCCGCACCGACCTGATGCGGATGTTCCATCCCGATCAAACGGAACCGGTGATGCACGCGAGCACGTTCAGCGGCAATCCGATTTCGATGGCCGCGGGCGAAGCGGCGATGAGCCAGGTGAATCCACAGCTGATTGCGCAGATGAACGGACTCGGCGAACGCTTGCGCAGCGGCTTCGACGACGCGTTCCGGCGCAACGGTATTCGCGGGCAGGCGACGGGTCTCGGCTCGCTCGCGAACATCCACCTCACCGATGCGGATCTCTCGAGCTCGCGCGATGTGATCGCAGGACTCGGTCGCTCCGGCCGTATCAATCAGCTGCTGCATTTGTCGATGCTGATGCGCGGCGTGGCGAGTGCGAGCCGCTTGATGTATTGCACGTCGGCGCCGATGACGGTGGCCGAAGTCGACTTCGCGGTGGATGCACTCGACGACGCGCTGCGAACGCTGAAACCCGGCATCGAACGCGAACGGAAGGAGTTGTTGTTGTGACCGATGCGATCAAGCTGATTTCGGGTACCTCGCACCCCGCGCTGGCCGCGGAAATCGCGCAGCACCTCGGCCTGCCGTTATGCGAAACCGAGATCCATCGCTTCGGCAACGAGAACATCCTGTTTCAGTGCAAGGAAAACGTCCGCGAGTCGGATGTGTTCGTGATTCAGACGTCGTGTCCGCCGGTGTCGGATCTGTTGATCGAGTTGCTGATCATCATCGACGCGTTGAAGCACGCTTCGGCGCGCCGCATCACCGCGGTGCTGCCTTATCTGCCGTATGCGCGTTCCGACAAGAAAGACCGGCCGCGCATATCGATCACCGCCCGACTGGTGGCCGATCTGCTCGAAACCGCGGGCGCGCATCGCGTGTTGACGATGAACCTGCACTCGCCGCAGGTGCAGGGTTTCTTCCGCATTCCGGTCGACCAGCTGAACGCAACGCCGATCGTGTGCGATCACCTGCGTGCCACGACCAATCTCGCCGAAAGCGTGCTGGTGGCCAGCGACGTCGGCGAAGCGAAGGACCTCGGCGAATACGCGAACCGGTTGAAGTTGCCGCTCGCCATCATCGACAAGCGCCGTCGTGACGACACCGAAAATCCCGTCGCGGTCGGATTGATCGGCGACGTGAGAAATCGCGACGCATTGATCATCGACGACGAGATTGCATCGGGCGGCACGATGATCGAAGCGGCGCGTTTTCTGCGCGCTAAACGGCGCCCGACGGATCGAGGCCGCCGCGGTGCACCCGGTATTGTCGGGGCACGCCGTGGAGCGTCTGCGCGACTCGCCGATCGAACGACTGATCGTCACCAACACGATACCGCTGCGCCCCGACGTGCCGCGCGACAAGGTCGAAGTGATCAGCGTTGCGCATCTGTTTGCCGACGCGATCCGCGCGATTCACAGCGGTGACAGCGTGTCGAAGCTGTTCGGCTGAAGCGAGTGGCGCAGTGCAGTTCACGCAACGTTTGCACGAAGGCATCCGCAGCGGCGACATCACCATCAGCGTGCGCATCTGGAAGAGTCCGCGCGTGCGCGTCGGCAATCGATACAAGCTTGGTGCCGGAATGATCCACGTCGACGCGCTGCGCGAGATCGAGCTCGACGACATCACGCCGCAGTTGGCGCGCCGATCGGGTTTCAACGGCGTAGTGGATCTTCTGAAAATCGCGAAACACGGCAGTGGCGAGAAGGTGTATCTGGTGGAGTTCCACTATCTCTCTGCGAAGGAAGCGTGACGGTGTTGGGCACGCACGATCTGTGGCTGTTCGTGTTGTCGGGCTTGTTGCTGAATGTGTCGCCCGGTCCCGACACCTTCTACATCCTCAGCCGCACTACGAGCCAGGGTTGGCGCGCCGGCGCCGTTGCCGCGCTCGGTATCGGCAGCGGCTGTTTCGTGCACATCGTTGCCGCAGCGCTCGGTTTGTCGGCGCTGCTGGCGGCATCGGCAACGGCGTTCACCGTATTGAAGTGGGTGGGCGGTGCGTACCTGGTTTGGATGGGCATCGCGATGCTGCGCAGCGCCGCGCAAAGACTGGAACCGGGCGATGTACCTCGGCAACGGTTGGGGCGCGTGTTCGCGCAAGGCTTTGCAACGAACGCGCTGAATCCGAAAGTCGCGCTGTTCTTCCTCGCATTCCTGCCGCAGTTCATCGCGCCCGATGCGCCGAACAAAGCGTTCGCGTTCCTGTTCCTCGGCTGTGTGTTCAACTTCAACGCAACGTTGTGGAATCTGTTCGTCGCTTGGTCGGCAGCACGCATCGCCGGAAGCGTGAAGGACTCGCAAACCGTGCGTACGTGGATCAACCGTTCGATCGGGGGCGTGTTCATCTATCTCGGTGTGCGGCTCGCCACAGTGACGCGTTGACGCCGGTCGGATCGGTTCGCCGATCGCGTCCACCGGCAGTATGCTTGCGCCCTCTCATGAGGATCTGTCATGGCGGGCGTCGACGAAGTCATCAGGCAATGGGTTCAGAAAGTCGAAAAAACCGGCGAGCTGCGCAACACGCCCGGTTTCGGCCAACCGTTCAATTTCAAAGATGGCTTTCTGGAAACGCCGAGCGAGTTGCGGATGGCGTACAAAATTCTGAAAGACGCGGGTTACGTGCCTGCGGAAATCGAAATGATGCAGAAGCTTGCAGTGCTGCGTGAGCAACTCGACGCAACGAAGGGCGAGGCGGCGCAGCGCGAGTTGAAGACCAAAATCGCCGAGATGCAGCAGAAAGTGACCTTGATGCTCGAGGCGATGCGCGGCAAGCGCTGACGCCGTGGCGCAAACGACCGATCTGAGGGGAATCGTTTCGGTCGTTACCGGGGCCACGCGTGGTGTCGGCAAGGGAGTTGCCAGGGCACTGGCCGATGCGGGTGCGCGCGTTTACGTCACCGGACGTTCGGTGAGTGCGCAGGCCGATCTTGCAACGCGTACCCACCACGCGTCGTCGCTCGACGGCGTGTTACCGCTGCGATGCGACCACACCGACGACGTTCAAACGGAATCGACACTCGATTTCGTGATCGCTCGTGAAGGGCGGCTCGACATTCTGGTGAACGCCGCGTGGGGCGGCTACGAACGCATGGTCGATGCCGGTCAGTTCACGTGGACCGTGCCGTTCTGGCAGCAACCGATGTGGCGTTGGGATGCGATGTTCGCGGGTGGCGTGCGCGCGCTGTTCGCGTGCAGTCGAATTGCTGCGCGGCAGATGGTGGCGCAGCGCAGCGGTCTCATCGCGAACATCTCGTTCTGGGCCGCGCAGAAGTATCTCGGCAATGCGATTTACGGCGCCGCGAAGATCGCGACCGACCGACTGACAGCGGATATGGCGCGCGAACTGTCGGAGCACGGCGTCACGGTGGTTTCTGTATATCCGGGCCTCGTGCGTACCGAATTGGTGATGCAGTCTGCCGAATTTCTCGACATGTCGAACTCGGAATCGCCCGAGTTCACCGGCCGGGTGATCGCGCACCTTTACGCGGATGGTGAGCGGCACCGGCGCACCGGTAGTGTGGTCGTTGCAGCCGCGTACGCGCGCGAAGCCGGCTTCAGCGACATCGACGGGCGCCGACCCGAACCGCTCACTCTGGATTCCGTATGAGAGACGACGCGTGTCGACGCTGACGATTCTCGCGATCTCGGGCAGCCTGCGAGCGCGCTCCACGAACACGGAGTTGTTGATCGCGCTCGCGGCATTGGCGCCCGATGACGTTGTCGTCGATCTTTATGACGGGCTCGACCGGTTGCCGCATTTCAATCCCGATCTCGAACCGACCGAGCCGGAATACGTCATGGATCTGAAACGCCGGATTGGGCGCGCAGATGGGCTGATTATTTCCAGCCCCGAATACGCCCGCGGTGTGCCGGGCTCTCTGAAGAACGCGCTCGATTGGCTCGTCAGCGGTTCCGAGTTCGTCGACAAACCGGTGGCGCTGTTGAGCGCGTCGTCGCGCTCGACGTATGCGTTCGATGCGTTGCGTACCACGCTGACGACGATGTCGGGGCGCTTCGTGACGGATGCTTCGATCACCGTTCCGCTGCTCGGAAGAAATCTCGACGCGAAGGCGATTGCGGCCGATCCCGAGTTGTCGCGCGTACTGCGCTCCGCGCTCGATGTGTTTTGCCGTGCCATCGCCCAACGACCGGCCGAAGGGGACGCCTGACGGTCAGTGCGCGAGTGCCGCGCGCAGCCGTTCCTTCATTGCAGCGCGGTCCGATTCGCTTGCAACGATGTCGAACTGCCCGGTGAAGCGCTGCAGGCGAAGGTAGTCGATGAGAAAGTCGTAGACGGCATTGGCCGCGTTCTGATCGGCGTTGAACGCAGAGAACTGCGCGTCGACCAGATCGGTCACCGTCATCACGCCGCGTCCGTACGCTTCGGTGACCAGTTCGAGGTTGTTGTGGCCCGAAGTGGCGGCGGTGTTCGAGTAGCCGATCCGATCGAAACGGGCCTCGGTCGACAGCGCCTGTTGCAATACGCCGGCTTGCAAATCGACCACGAGCTGGTCGTAACGCAGCTGCTCCTGATCGAGTTCGGCTTGCGCGCGATCTCGCTCGGCCGTGCGCGCGCCGCCTTGATAAAGCGGCAGGCGGGCTTCGAGGCCCACCGCCCAGTTTGTCTTGTCGGTAACTCCGCCCGGTGCGCCCGGAAACAGTTTCGAGAAATCCACTTGTTCGGTGCCGTCGCCGCCGCGCCCAAGCTCCTGATCGACTCCGGCTTGTGCAGACAGTTCCGGTAGATAAAACGCGCGTTGCCGGCTGGTGAGTTGCCGGTTCTGCGCGTCGAGCCGTTGCTGCATCGCCTTGATTTCGGGCGCGCCGTGCAACGTTTCGTCGACGAAGTACTTGCGCAACAGTGCGCGCGATCCGGGGCGCGCGAGCTCGGCCCGAATCTCCGGCGACGAGACCATGAAGTACGCCGCATCGAGCGACGGCGTTTCGGTTGCGTACTGGCTGCCCAACGGTTCGTTCATGGTGCGATTCAACGTAATACGCGCCTGCTTCGCCGTTGCTTCGGAAGTGACGACGCTCGCTTGTGCATTGGCGCGCGCCGTTTCCCACCGATAGATTTCGGAACGTGTGCCAACACCCAGTTCGAGGCGCGACGTCGCGCGTTGCAGGTTCGACTCGGTCACGGTGAGGTTCTTGCGGTCGACCTCGAGCAACGCTTCGGCGCGCAACAGATCGAGATACGCAACCGCTGTTGCCAGTATCGTGTCGAGCACGCGTGCTTCCTGGTCTTTCACACGCGCCGCTTCGAGCATGCGTTGTATCTGATACGCAGCCAGCGCTTTGTCGGAGTAGACGGTCTGCCGCAGCGCAAGCGATGCGAACGACTGGTACTCCGGTGCCTGCCCGACGGCCGCGACTGCACGATCGCTGTCGATGCGGCTGCCGCTCAGCGAAGATTCGATGTGAGGCAACAACTCGGAGCGCGCGATGCCGACGTTGGCCGCGCCTATCGCCACATCCTGCGCGCCGGCCAGCAGGTCGAAGTTCTGCACGAGTGCGCGATCGATGGCCTGAAGCATCGTCAACGGATTCGACGCCGCGACTTCGGATTCCGCAGCTAATGTCGGTGATGCACCGTTCGCATGTGTCGCGAGCGTCACGACGAACAGTGCTGCGAGGCGGCGCAGCGCCGAGGGAAAACGGTCGATCAAGGCAAACCGGCGCCGGGATACGGCGCGGAAACGACCTGAACACGACCGTCGCGATTGCGGCGACACGCATCCGGATCACTGCTCGACGCGGTGAGGATGAACAACGTGCGTCGGTCCGCACCGCCCAGCATGCAGGCGAACGCGCCGTCTTCGAGACCGACCCGGTGTGTGATGCGGCCGCCTTCTTCGACCCGCACGCATTCGCGCGTGGTCGGCGATGCAACCCAGATGCCGTTGGCTGCGTCGAGACAGATGCCGTCGGGCACCGTGCCTTGCGGCAGTTGTGCCCACACACGCCTGCCGCTCAACCCGCCATCCGGGGCAATGTCGAACGCGGTGAGGCGGCCCGCATAACTTTCGCCGACAACGAGCGTACGTCCGTCGGGAGTGATGACGGTGCCGTTCGGAAACGCCATGTCGTCGGCGACGACGCGTGCGCTCCCGTCAGGATCCACGCGAATCAACTCCGCCGATTTGAACGCGCTGCGACTGTGCAGATCGAAGCCGAAGTTGCCGATGTACGCGCGGCCGAACCGGTCTACCACCATGTCGTTGCAGTGGAAGCTCGCGAGCGCCGAGAGATCGGCGACGCTCGAGAGTCGTTTGCCGTCGTAGCGCAACAAACGACGGTCCGTCATCGAGACGATCAGGAGGTCGCCGGAAGGCGTCCAGCCGAGCCCTGACGGCCAGTGATCGACCATTACGATTGTCTCAGGCTTGGCGTCTTCGCCGATCGCGAGCACGCGATGATCGTGCATGTCGGATAAGTACAAACGGCCATCGTGCCAGCGCGGACCTTCGCCGAAACACAATCCCGTCAACCACGTCTTTGGTGTCATCTCTCGAAGTCGGCGCGTCGCAAACAAGGCGTGCATCATGTAGCAACTCGGGTTCGATGCAAGAGGTCTTCCGGGGGCTTCAACCCGCGCCGTGCGCGGGTTGCGCAAATATTCGATTCAGTTCTTTTCATGTATGCTCGCGCCACCGCGATGGGCGACCAGGGGATCGGGACACTAAGTTTGCTGAAGCGACGTCACCTTCGGTGGCGCACTTCCGTCAATCTGGATTCGAGCACTAACTCCGGCAGACGATACGCGGTGTATGAAAAAACGAGACCACAGGAGATGGATATGAGTAAGACGATTCGATTGGTCGCCGTGGCGATGCTGGCGATTTTGGTAGTAGGTTGCGGCGGCGGCAAAGATGCCAGCGCAACGAAGGCGAGCGAAGCAGCGGGCAAGGCGATGGACTCGGCAGCTGATGCAGCAGCATCCGCGAAAGATGCCGCTTCGGCATCGGCTGATGCGATGGCCGAAGGCGCCAAGACGATGGGCGATGAAGCGTCGAACGCGATGGACTCCGCTGCAGATACCGCAGGCGAGATGTCAGACGACGCGACTGCAACGGTCAACGATGCGATGGACTCAGCGTCCGACTCCGCATCCAGTGCTGCCGACTCGGCAAGCGAGGCCGCGCAGAGCGCGAAAGACGCCGCCGAAGCCGCCAAGAAAGGCTCCTAAGCAACTCTTCGTTCTGACTCTACGATCGATGTGATCCAGGCGGCGCACAAGCGCCGCCGTCCCCTTCTCCGTTTCCCGAGCGCTCGAATCGGCGCCTTCCCACCCGCAGATGAATCCCGGTAAGATCCGGCATCTTTCGGTCCGATCCGGGCCGTTTCACCACGCAAACTATCGGGGGATTCGCAATGAGAGACGTCGTCATCGTCGACAATGTCCGGACTGGACTCGCGAAGGCATTTCGCGGCAGCTTCAACCTGACGCGCTCCGACGACATGCTCGCGCACTGCATCGACTCGCTGCTCGATCGCAATCCGAACGTATCGCCCGACGAAGTCGAAGATGTGGTGGTCGGCTGCGCGAGCCACACCGGCGAACAGGATGGCAACATCGCGCGCCTCGCGGTCGTGCTGTCTCGGCTGCCGATCACGACAGCAGGTCTCTCGATCAACCGCTTCTGCTCATCCGGTCTGCAGTCGATTGCGATTGCCGCGAACCAGATTGCGTCGGGCCAAACGCACGTAGCGATCGCGGGTGGCGTCGATTCGATCTCGATGCGGCAGCGCCAGGAAGCGGGCAAGTCGAAACCGAACAAGCGTCTCGTCGAAGAGAAGCCTGCAATCTTCATGGCGATGGGCAACACCGCAGAAGTCGTTGCACGGCGTTATCAGGTGACGCGCGAGATGCAGGACGAGTATGCGCTGCAGAGTCAGCAGCGATATGCGAAAGCAGTAGAGAAGGGCTACATCGCCGACGAAATCGCGCCGATGAAAGTCACGATGAATCAGGTCGACAAGAAGACCGGCGCCGAGAAGCTGGTAGAAGTCACGGTCGGCAAAGACGAATGTAATCGTCCCGACACCACGCTAGAAGGTCTTGCGAAACTACCGCCTGCTTTCGAGGAAGACGGCTCCGTTACCGCGGGCAACGCATCGCAATTGTCCGACGGCGCATCGATGACGCTGATGATGAGCGCCGAGCGCGCGGCCCAACTCGGTCTTAAACCGATGGGGATTTTCCGCGGCTTCACCGTTGCTGGTTGCGAACCCGATGAAATGGGAATCGGTCCGGTATTCTCCGTTCCGCGTCTGCTGAAGAACGCGGGTTTGAAGATGAAAGACATCGATTTGTGGGAACTGAACGAAGCGTTCGCTTCGCAGTGCCTTTACTGCCGCGATGCACTCGGAATCGACAATGAGATCTACAACGTGAACGGCGGCGCCATCAGCATCGGCCATCCGTTCGGTATGACGGGTTCGCGACAAGTCGGCCTCGTCCTGCGCGAACTCAAGCGCCGCAACAAGAAGTACGGCGTGGTCACGATGTGTATCGGCGGCGGTCAAGGCGCCAGCGGATTGTTCGAGGCCGTGTAAACCGGTCGAGGCCGTATAACGAGTGCACTGGGGCGCCATCGGCGCCCCGACTCTAGTAACAAGATCCGGTAACAAACTGTAACCATTTCGCTTTGCGCGGACATGCATCGGAAACTCAGATCGCAGACACTTGCACCGCTTGGTAATAAGCAGAACCGCGTGATTGCACGAGCGCTCCTAGTAACTGCATGCGTGAGTTTGGCCGGTTGGGTCAACGCCGCCACTCTTTATGCCGACAAATCCGACCGCGAGTTAACCGACCTGGCTGCGGGTTGGGAGTCGTTGTCGGAAGATCAGCGCCGCGCGTTGCTGACCGAGATCAAAGCGCGAATGCACACCAACGCGGGTAAGGTGCCGGTGTTGACCATCAAGACCGAACGTCGATACGGCCGCATCGTGCGTCAACCCGACGGTTCGCTGGTGCGCATCGAAACAACTGAACACGTCGTGCGTTTTCAGGCGATGCCCGAAGGTGCGGGCGATCGTCCATTCGGACTCGGCTTCGAACAACGCGTTGTGGCCGGTGGTGGGGCGAATTCCACTGAGGCCGAAAAGGCTGGGCCTTCGCAGACCGCGCCGGCTTTGGCTCCCGCACAGCAGCAGCCTCCTGTCATCAACGTCGGCACCGCGCGCCCGCGCCCATGACCACAGAGCGTGCCCGGCTACTCGTCGTCGACGACGACGCTGAGTTGCGGGAACTCGCGCAGGCCTACCTCAAGCAACAGGGATTCGACGTCGAGACCGTCGCCGACGGCTCGGAGATGGATGCGGCGCTCGCGTCTCACTCGTTCGATCTGATCATTCTCGATCTGATGCTGCCCGGCGAAGACGGCTTGTCGATCGCGAAGCGACTCAAAGGTCAGCTGAACGTGCCGATCATCATCGTTTCCGCGCAAGGCGAAGACGTGGATCGCATCGTTGGTCTCGAGATCGGTGCGGACGATTACATTGCGAAACCGTTCAACCCGCGCGAGTTGCTTGCGCGCATCCGTGCCGTGCTGCGGCGCGCGCAGAACCGCCCGGTTGCGGAACCGGAGACGCTGACCCGTTTCGGCGCGTTCGAACTCGACCTGAACGCGCATCGGCTGACACGGGACGGAAAGCCCGTGCCGCTCACGTCCGGCGAATTCGATCTGCTGGTGATTCTCGTCGCGCATCCCAACAAGGTGCTCGACCGCGATCGCCTGCTCGATCTGCTGACGGGCGCGGAACGATCGCCGTTCGATCGGTCGATCGACGTGCGGGTCACGCGCTTGCGCGGCAAGATCGAGCAGAATCCATCCGAACCGGTTTACATCAAGACAATCTGGGGCAAGGGATACATGTTCTGCCCTGATGGTGCGTAGTCCCACCGGCGTCACCATGACGCGCGCAGCCTCTTTGCTCGTTCGAACCACGCTGGTACTGGCGGTGAGCGCCGTTGCGATCGCTGCCACCGCGATTCTCGCCTTGAACACGTTCGTGATTCGACCCATCGCGGAGCGCTCCGCCGATGACGAGGCCGCACTGCTCGTCTTGTCGGCTCAGACCTGGGTCGAACTCCCTCCCAACGCGCGACCGTACTTCGAACTCGAGCTCGCGCAGAACCACGATCTGATCATCTCGCCGCAGGCGCGAGATCTGCCAAGGGCCGATCTCGGTATGTCCTATCTCGACCTGTTGCAGACGAAGCTCGGCGAGCGGCTCGGCACCGACGTGAAGCTGATGCAGGGCGACGATCTGATCTGGGCGAACGTGCCGATGGGCGGCTACACGATGCAGATCGGATTGTCCCCCAATCGCAAAGACATCCAGCCGCTCAATGTCGGTTTGATCATCGTGATCATGGGTGCGGCGATCGTATTCGGAACGTCACTGCTGATCGTGCAGCGGATTGCGCGGCCACTGGTGCGTGCGGCGCAACTCGCAGAAACGTTTCGGGGAGGCGAGCAGTTCGTTCCGTTGCCTGAGAACGGACCGAGCGAACTCGTCACGTTGGCGCGCAGCTTCAACACGATGGCGCGGGAGATTTCCGCATTGCTGTCGAACCGCACGACGCTACTCGCCGGCATCTCCCACGACCTGCGCACTCCGCTGGCGAGAATGCGACTGGCGCTCGAGTTGCTGCCGAGCGATGTGGATCCGAAGTTGATCGAGCGCTTCGATCGCAACCTGAGCGTCATGGACGGATTGATCGGCGATGCACTGCGCTTCGCGCGCGGTACCAGTGAGGTTGCGCAGGAAGTCGATCTGCACGCATATCTCAACGAAATCGTTGCTGGAATCGACGACGCGGTTCAGGTGCAGTGGCGTGGCAACGGCGCGCAGAGACGACGCGTTGCGGTCGGCTCACTGCGGCGCGTGTTGCAGAATCTGCTCGCCAACGCGCGGCAGCACGGCGCCGGCGTTCCCGAGGTGGTCGTCGATTCGGAGGAGGCCGTCGAGATTCACGTGGTCGATCGTGGACCCGGCATTCCCGCAGATAGTCGCGATGCGGTGTTCCAGCCTTTTTTCCGTCTCGATCGTTCGCGCAGCCAAAGCACGGGCGGCAGCGGACTCGGTCTCGCGATCGTTCAGCAGTTGTGTCAGGCGCATGGCTGGCTGATCGAGATTCGAGGTCGCGACGGCGGCGGCACCGATGCGGTGCTGACGATCTGTCGATGACGCCTGCGCGCGAGGGCGCCGTGAAACAAAATGTCACAAAATTCCAAGTCGGGGAAATTCGAGGGAAACAGCTATCGGAGAGACTGCGCTTGAAGTCGGGCGATGCAAATCAAACGGCTTCACCCCATGAGGCAATCTCTATCCCCTTGAGACCTTGTGCTCTTAGGTCCTACAAACCGCTGATCCCCTCCAGGCTCAGCGGTTTTTTTTCGCACGCCTGAGCAGGGCTGAGCTGCAAGGCCTATCTACAACAAGGCGTGCATCAAACGTTTCGCGGTGTTCGACTTCGTTACCATTCAGACTTGACTGGGCTGCGGGCCGCATGCTCGTTGGGCCGCGTGTTGCCGAATTATTTCGGTGCGGCTGTACAAGAAGTGGGCGTTCGCCTAACCTACGAATCCCGAAAAAATAATACAGCCTTAGTCCGTCTCGTTAGGGCTGATAAGCGATACCCCCGATGAAAGAGAGGAGCACACCATAGTGAGCAGCCGCGTGAGGTTATTGTTGATTGCCGTCGTCGCTCTATTCGGCGCGGCGAATGTCTGGGCGTGGGACAAGGGCCCAGGTCCGGTGAAGGGTCAGTTCTACATTCACCCGATGATGACTTATTACGATCCGCCGGGAAAACTGGGTTACGACGACTCCTCGACCGGCCCCGGTATCGCGCTGGGTTGGTCGTTCTCCGACAACTGGGCGATGGAAGCCGAGTACGACAATCACGAGCCCGATCTGAAGACTCCCCCGGGCGGTAGCGGCAACATCAACAACTGGGCCGCCAACATTCTGTATCAGATGCCGATATCCCGATGGATGACGCCGTTCGTAACGATCGGCGGCGGTCGCGGCCAGTACGATCGCGACAGCTACGGCAACGGCAAGACCAGCACGCAGAACCAATACAACTTCGGCCTTGGTACCTACCTGGGTACCAGCCAGCGTTTCGCATTCCGCGCCGACGTTCGTGGTATCTACCTGAACGACGCCGAGAAGCTGCAGCCTTGGGCCGGCGTCGGTTTCGTCATCAAAGTAGGTCGCATCGAAGAACCTGCGCCGCCACCGGTTGCTGCACCGCCGGCAGATTCCGATGGCGACGGCGTTCCCGACAGCACCGATGCCTGCCCGAACACGCCGCACGGTGTAGTGGTCGACGCCCGCGGTTGTCCGCTCGACAGCGATGGTGACGGTGTACCCGATTACCTCGACAAGTGCCCGAACACGCCGGCCGGCACGAAGGTCGACGCGCAAGGTTGCCCGATCCCGGTTGCAACGACGTTCGATCTGACGGTCGAGTTCGCGTTCAACTCGACAGAGATCAACGATCTGTCGTTCCGCGAGTTGCGCAGAGCGATGACGTTCATGCGCGAAAATCCGAAGATGAACGCCGAGGTTGAAGGCCACACCGACAACATCGGCAGCGCGGCATTCAACCAGAGGCTCTCCGAGCGTCGCGCCGACGCGGTGAAAGACGTGCTCGTCAAGTCAGGCATCGAAGCCGACCGGATCACGACCGTGGGTTACGGTTTGACCCGTCCGATTGCACCGAACGACACAGAAGAGGGGCGTGCCAAGAACCGCCGCGTTGCTATCGTCGTAAAGTGATGCCGAAATAAGGCCCTAATGGGTGGCCTGAAACGCCGATGCGCCTCGATGGGCCTCGGCGTTTCGTTTTTCTGGAGCGCCGAATCGGAAGTGACGCGATGAAGGTTCTCGGGGTTGCGCTTCTCCTGCTGTTGCTACTCGTGGTCGGCGTGTTCGTTTACGTCGGGTACAACACCAACTCGATCGTAAAGAACGCGATCGAAACGATCGGTACGCAATATCTCGGTGCGCCGGTGAACGTGAAGGAAGTGGAGATCGCGCTTCAAGAAGGCCGGGGCACGCTGAAGGACCTGGAGATCGGCAATCCACCCGGTTACGCGGGCGCGTATGCAATGCGTTTGGGCGCGGTATCGGTCGAGATCGATCCGGCACAGTCGACCCGTGAGCTCATCGTGCTCAAGCGGATCACGATCGACGGCGCACGCGCAGCAGCAATTGCGAATACGCCGCAAGAGACGAACTTTCGCGCGTTGTCTTCTAATATCCCGACGTCGGGCGGCGATTCGAAGATCAAGCTGATTGTCGACAAACTCGATGTGACGAATACGCAGGCAACGCTCTCGTCCCCGCTGCTGCCGCGCGCGTTCGAAGTGAACGTGCCCGACGTTCACCAGACCGACATTGGCCGGTCGACTAACGGGGTGGATGCGGCAACCGTAGTCGCGCAGGTGTTGGAGCCGATCACGAAAGCGGTGACGCGAAAGATGATGGACGCCGCCAGAAAGGGACTAGGGGTCGATCCAAATCAGTTCGAGTCTGAAGCCGCACAACGTATGCGCGACACGCTGAAGAGTCTCGGTCACCCTACGAACTGATACCGGCTGGAGTTGTAGCAGTGCCTGCATTTGACAACGTACTGTATGAAGTCGCGGACGCACTCGCGCTGATCACGATCAATCGGCCCGACAAACTCAACGCCATCTCGCTCGCTACTCTGGATGATCTGCGGGGCCGCGTGGCGAGTGGCGGCCAACGAAGCAACGGTGCGGGTCATCGCCATCACCGGCGCGGGTGACAAGCGCGTTTGCCTCGGGTTCGGATCTATCCGAAGTACTTCACCGCGACTTCGAAAAGGCGCTCGAGCCGATCGTGCAGGGGCTTGCAGACCAACTCGAGCGCACACCGAAGCCGACGATTGCGGCGATCAACGGCATCTGCATGGGCGGCGGCCTGGAGGTTGCGCTCGGTTGCGATCTGCGCGTCGCGGTGCCGACCGCTACGTTCGCAACTCCTGAAGGCAAGCTCGGCATCATCCCCGGCGGCGGCGCCACCGCGCGACTGCCCGCATCGTCGGCCGTGGCTGGGGAATGGAAATGCTGTTGATGGGTGAACCGATCGACGCGGAGCGCGCGCTGCAGATCGGTCTCGTGACACGAGTGGTGGGCGCGGCGAACTGATGCCCGAGGCGCGCCGCATGGCCGACCACCTCGCGAGTTTGCGCCGTTCGTGCCGCGCACGATGAAAGCGATGGTGCATTTCGGCATGGAGGCAGTCTCGCCGGCGGCGCTGATGCTCGAGAAGTACGCGCAAGGCGCGTTGGTGCAGACGGAGGACAAGGTCGAGGGAATCACCGCGTTTCTCGAGAAACGAAAGCCCGAGTTCCAAGGCCGTGACGCATCGCTGCCGGGTCTGGTTGATCGCCCCTGATGGCTGATGGATACTGCGGGTCACCTTTTCGCGACCATTCAGTGCGGGGGATGCTCGTGACGAACAGATATTTCAGAAACGGGAAGATGACGAAAGAATTTCGGTCGAAGCGAGCCACATCATGATGTTTGCCCGCTCGATCGGGACGACAACCCGATCTACTACGACGCGGAGTACGCGAAGACGACCGAGCCCGGCGCGCATCATCGCGCCGCCGACCTTCGCCCAGTCGAGCGCCCAATTCGACCCCGACTACTTCCTGCGCCCGAAGATCGGCCAGCCGTGGTTCGGCTCCGGCAAGGAACCCACCGGCATCAAGCCGTCGAACCGCCGGCGGTGGCGGCGGTGGTGGTGGCGGCGGTCTGCACGCCGAGCAGCACTTCGAGTATCACCGGCACCTGAAGGCCGGCGACGTGCTGACCGCGACGGTCAAGCCGGGCAAGACCTGGGAGAAGGAAGGCAAGCGCGCGGGCAAGCTGGTGTTCTCCGAGACGGTCACCGAATACCGCGACCAGAAGGGCGAACTCGTCATCACCGCGCGCGGCGTCGGTGTTCGCACCGAACGCCCCGTCGAATCAGAAGTAGGGAGGGACGCAATGGCACTGAAAGCAAGCGAACTGCAACGTCGGCGACACCTACAGCGAGCGCCTCGTCGAAGATCTGAAGCGCACCCAGATCGTCCAGTACGCGGGCGCATCGGGCGACTACAACCCGCTGCACACCGACGAGATCTTCACGACGAAGGTCGCCGGCTATCCGTCGGTCTTCGCCCACGGCATGCTGACCATGGGCATGACCGGACGCATGCTGACCAACTATGTCGGCGACGGCCGGCTGACCAAGTACGGCGTGCGGTTCACCAACCAGGTGTGGCCGGGCGATACGCTCGACGCGACCGCTACGGTCGAAGCGATTCGTAAGGAAGGCGGCAAGAACTTCGTCGATCTCGTGGTCACGACCGTGAATCAGAACGGCGTGGAAGTCATCAAAGGCAACGCAACCGCGCGCGTCGACTGACGGGCGCGGCGAGGCGCAACGCTAGAGGTTCAGGTTCCTGAAATGGTCGAGCGCCTCTGGGTTCGCCAGGGCGCCGACGTTCTTCACTTCGCGTCCGTTCACCACGTCGCGCACGGCCAGCTCCACGAGTTTGCCGCTGCGCGTTCGCGGAATATCGGGTACCGGGATGATTGCATCCGGCACGTGCCGGGGACTCGTGCCGGTGCGAATGGCCTGTTTGATGCGCTTCTCGAGCGTGGCATTGAACGCAACTCCAGCTTTCAAGCGCACGAACAGAACCACTTCGATGTCGGCGCCGACATCGCGGCCGATTGCGATGCACTCGAGTACATCGTCGATCGTTTCCACCTGACGATAGATCTCGGCGGTGCCGATGCGAACGCCGCCACGGTTCAGTACTGCATCTGAACGGCCATGGATAACCACGCCGTCGTGTTCGGTGAATTCGCCGTAGTCACCGTGATGCCAAACGTTGGGAAAGCGCTCGAAATAGGCTGCGCGGTAGCGCGCGCCATCGGGATCGTTGAGAAATCCAATCGGCATCGACGGAAACGGCCGGGTGCACACCAGCTCCCCTTTGCCGTGAGCTATCGGTGAACCGCTATCGTCGAAGAACTCGAGCGCCATGCCCAATCCAGCCGACTGAATTTCTCCCGAGTACACGGGGAGCGTCGGATTACCCAGCGCGAAGCAACCCATGATGTCGGTGCCGCCGGTAATCGACGACAGTCGCACCTTTGCGAGATTGTCGTAAGCCCACTCGAAGCTCTCCGCAGGCAACGGCGAGCCGGTCGAGAGAATCGACTTCAAGCCTTCCAGCCGATGTCGTTCGCGCGGAACGTAGTGATTCTTCGCGAGATTCGACAGGAACCCGGGGCTGATGCCGAAATGGTCGACGCGCTCTTCCTCGGCATATCGCAGCAACACGCCGAGGTCGGGATGAAACGGCGAGCCGTCGTACAGGCAGACTGTCGCGCCCGCCGCAAGCCCGCTGACGAGCCAGTTCCACATCATCCAGCCGCACGTCGTGAAGAACAGCAGCCGTTGATCGGGCACGAGATCGCAATGCAGCAGCTGCTCCTTACGGTGTTGCAGCAGCGTGCCGCCGATACCGTGCACGATGCACTTCGGCACGCCGGTCGTTCCCGAAGAAAACATGATGTACAGCGGCGCTGAAAACGGCAGCCGAACGAAATCACGCAACGGCGACGGGTGTGCCAACAGGGTATCGAAGGCGCGCGATCCGGGCGGCAACACCGAGCCGGACGTCGGGTTCGTCACAACTACTATCGTGTTGCGAACGCTCGGCAATCGCTGCGCCACTTCGGCGAGCCGTTCGGTGCAGTCGAACCATTTGCCGGCGTAGCGATATCCGTCGCATCCGATCAACAGTTTCGGCTCGACCTGGCCGAAGCGATCGACAATGGCCGACGCACCGAAGTCGGCTGAACACGAACTCCACACGGCGCCGAGCGAAGTGGTCGCCAGC
The DNA here is from genome assembly GCA_963822125.1 of uncultured Gammaproteobacteria bacterium. Taxonomy (GTDB): domain Bacteria; phylum Pseudomonadota; class Gammaproteobacteria; order Pseudomonadales; family Azotimanducaceae; genus DATJGR01. The sequence continues at coordinate 684,212 of CAWGGQ010000024.1, forward strand.
ATCGCAACGACGGTCTCGATACGATTCGGCACGATTGCGGCAACGCGATCGCCGGATTCGATACCGAGATCGCGAAGGTGCGCAGCAACTGATTTCACGCGCGCCGAAAGGTCGGCGAACGTCAGCGAATCGCGATTGCCCGACTCGTCGCGGTAGATCAGCGCAACGGCGTCGTCACTGCGTCGCAGCAGGTTCTCCGCGTAGTTGATTTGGGCGTAGGGAAACCAACGCGCACCCGGCATACGATCGAGATGTTCCGCTACGACGTCGCCGGAGTCGCCGACGATTTCGGCCGTGCGCCAAAGAGCGCGCCAGAACTGGTCGGGTGAGTTGACGGACCACTGGTGAAGGGACGCATAGTCGGCGTGGCCCATTCGTTGTCTGAAGCGATCGAGCTGCGTCGCCGCGATGTCGGCCGCGGTCGGCGACCAGAGCTTCGTCACCACTTTTCTTGGGAAGTGCGAACGTCGACTTCGAACGACCACGCGTTGCGCGGTTGTTTGTACAGAAACTGAAAGCCGTCGACGATTCCCTCGAGATTGATCAGACCTTCTTCGCCGAGCCGCGTCGCGTACTCGGGAAATCCACGGATGATCTTGTCGCCGCCGATCGGACCATCGATCACCACGTGGCCCACGTGGATGAAATCCGGTCCGTATTCCTTTGCCATCGCCTGTGCCAGGTTCCGCAACGCGCCTTTCGCCGCATTGAACGCGCCAAAGTTCGCGCGGCCGCGCAGTGAAGCGCTCGCGCCGGTGAACAACAACGTACCGTGCTTGTTCGGCAGCATTCGACGCACGGCTTCGCGTCCGAATAGGAAGCCACCGTAGCAACCCACTCGCCACGCACGTTCGAAATACGCGGCGTCCATGTCGACGATGCGGCCGGGTGTGTTGTTCCCGGCGTTGTAGATCGCGACATCGATCGGTCCGCCGGGCGCGGCTTCGACTGCATCGAACAGCGCGGTTACCGCTGCTTCGTCGGTTGCGTCGGCGACGACGGCAGTTGCCGCTCCATCATTGGTGGTGATCGAGCGAGCCACGCGATCGAGATCCGCTTGTGTGCGCCCGGCCACGAAGACGTGCAGACCGAGGCTCGCAAAGCGTTGTGCGAGACGCGCCCCCAGTCCCGCTTCCGGACCTACACCGATGACGATCGCTTTCTTGCTGCTCATATCGCTCTTCAGACGACCCGGTGCAGCAATGGTTGCGCGTTTGCCAGGCGATGGCAATTTGCTACGGCCACATCGAGGCTGCGTTGCAAAGTCTCGCGGGTCAACCATGCGATGTGCGGCGTAACGACCACGTCGTCGCGCTTCAGCAATGGATTGTTCGGTGAGACGGGCTCGGTATCGAACACGTCGAGGCCCGCAGCGGCGATACGTTGCTGTTCGAGCGCGGCGATCAGCGCTGCTTCGTCGACCAGTGCGCCGCGCGCAGTGTTGATCAGCACGCTGCCGCGGCGCATTTGCGCGAAGCGACGCGTATTCAGCAGATGGCGTGTCTCATCGGACAACGGCACGTGCAGGCTGACGATATCGGCGCGTGCAAGTAGTTCATCGAGCGCAACGAATGTGTACGGCAGTTGGGGCTTTGCGGCTCGCGCCGTGTAGATCACGGCTGCACCCATTGCGACGAGTGTCGGCGCGAGCATCTGCGGAATGCCGCCCATGCCCACGAGGCCGATCGTGCGTCCGGCAATCTCACCGAGTCGGTCCTGACGCTCGGCGCCCCAGGACCAGCCGGCGCCGCGCCGCGTATCGCCGTCGAAGCGCCGGATCTGCCGCAACACCGCGAGCATCAATCCAAGCGTGTGTTCCGCTACGGCGCGACTGTTGGTGCCCGGCATGTTGCACACCGCGATGTTGCGCGAGCGGGCGCGTTCAAGATCGATCGTGTTTACGCCCACGCCGATCTTCTGCACCAGCTTCAGTCGCGGTGCAGCGTCGATCACGCGCGCGTCCACCGGCCGCAGGCAGTGCCACAACACCTCGGCCTCGCGCAGCAGCTCGAAGAAGCGGGCATCCTCCGATTCGGGGCATACGGCAACGTCGAGTTGCGACGCCGACAACGCGGCGAGTGAGTCCGCGAACTCGGGCCCCGCCGCGTAGTTGTAGATCACTTTCACTTGGGTAGAACTTTGCGGAATCCGTGGAACGTGACGCTCTCGAACAAGCCGGCCTTTCGATACGGGTCGGCGTCGCTGAAGCGGCGCACCGTAGCCATGTCGTCAGCTTCGACGATGAACAGCGAACCGCGCATGCCGCCGGCATCGTCCAGCAAGGGTCCGGCGAGAACGATGTCGATCGGTTTCGTATCCATGTAGGCGAGGTGCGCATTGCGCGTCGCCATACGCAGGTCGAGCGAGTTGGCTTTGTCGAGGCAGTAGATTGCGAACTGCATGGGATGCTCCTGTCTGCTGCTGTGGGTTGCTGTTCGGTGTTAGTGGACCGCTTCGGCAACGGTCGAATCGCACCGCCGTGCAACTGTTCGGCGATCCGGATTCCTTCATTCCATTTCGCGGTGCGTTCGCCGCGGGTGATCGAACCGACCTTGATCATCGGCGCCTGCCAACCGACTGCGAGATGCACGATCGATGCGTCTTCCGTTTCGCCGGAGCGCGCCGAGACGATCGGCACTATGCCTTCGGCGCTGCACGCATTCAGCGCTGCACGCGCACCACTGACGGTCCCGGACTGGTTCGGCTTTATGAGGGCAGCATCGATGAGCCCTTCTCGCGCGGCCGCGCTGATACGAGCTGCATCGGTAACTACCAGATCGTCGCCAACGATGGAGGCGGGCACCGCGGCGCGGAAGGCGGCGTAGTGCACTCGGTCATCCTCGGCGCACGGGTCTTCGACAAGGCGTACGGCGTAGCGGTGCGTCCACGACGTCAACAGCTCTACCCATTGTGCTGGTGTGTAGCTGCGAGCATCGGCGCGCAACTCGTACCGATCCCCTCGATAGAACTGGTTGGCGGCGATGTCGAGTGAGATTGCCACTTCTTCGCCGGGCCGAAATCCGGCGCGCTCGATTGCTTTCAGCATCAGGTCGAGCACTGCTTCGTTGCCGGCGACATCCGGCCAGAACCCGCCCTCGTCGGCCACGCCGCGCAATCGTCCGGCGTCACTCAGCAGCGTTCCTGCGGATCGATACACCCTGGCGCACCAGTCGAGCGCCGTGGACCAGTCCGGCGCTCCAACCGGCAACGCCATGATGTCCTGCAGGTCGATACGACCTTGCGCGTGTGCGCCGCCGCCGAAGATCTGAATTTCCGGCAGCGGCATTGCCAGGTCGTTAGATCCGGCAAGATAGCGCCACAACGGTTGGTGTGCAGCAGCCGCCGCTGTTTGCACCACGGCCAGCGAAGTAGCAATCAACGTGTTGCCGCCGAGGCGCGCATGCTGCGCGCTGCCGTCGAGTTCGATCAGCATGCGATCGATCTGCGCCTGTTCGCGACAGTCGCGTCCGAGCAGAGCAGGTGCGATCTCGCGCGCGAATGCTGCGCACGCGTCGGCTACTCCGCGCCCGTCCGCATCCCGGCGTTCACGCGCTTCGTTGGCGCCGGTCGAAGCGCCTGCAGGTGCTATACCACGCCCAACGGCGTCACCCGCGCGCAACTCGACTTCGACCGTCGGCCGTCCGCGGGAGTCGTAAATGGCACGCGCCTTCGCGCTTGAAATGATTGTCACGGGATCGCTATGGGAAAAACGTCAGCCGCCAGTCTTCCACGAAATCGGTGATCGACGACGGCGGATCGAGCAACAGGCGCACCGCGGTCGCGCGGACCTTCGTGCGCGCCTTTTCGTTCAGATAATCGGCCGGCGATTTGCCGTCGACTCGTGCAATCAGGAGCGCGGGCACCAACAGCAGCAGGCGATCGTTGACCGGCTCCGGCCCCGCAATCTCGTACGCCTCTATCAGCCGCCGCGTCGTCTCGTAGAACCACGCGCGATACCCCGTTACGTGTGCCGACTTCAGCAACAGATGCGCGCAGAGAAACGCTACGTCGAAGGCGGGGTCGGCCCAACAGGCGCACTCGGCGTCGAGCAGCACCGGCGGGCGCGAGATGTGGATGAGAATGTTCTTCGGGCTCACGTCGCCGTGAACGAGCGCAGTGCGATATGTCGTCAGATGGTCCACTGCTTCGCGCAAGCGATGCGCAGCTTCGGGGTTGGCGGCTATCGCCGCGACGAAGAACGGCTCGAGGCGCAGCGCCGAGAGCAGGTCCATGTTGTCGAACGACTGCGCGAGTTCCGGCTGTTGTGCGCTGCGCGTATGCAGTGCTCCAAGCAGCTCGCCCATTTCGGTGCCGACGGCCGGACGCACCAGACCCTTCATCAACTGCACCTTCCAGTTCGTCCATCGCGAGGGATCGAACCAGCCGAGTATCGCGATGCCGGCCTGAGGATCGTCGGCGACCACCGCCGGCACCTGGCGCGGAACCACGCCCGCGGCGAAGCGCAACCAACGCACTTCTTCCGCGTTGCGACGCACCGGCGCGAGCCATTCCTGCGCAACGTTGAGGCGTGGTAACGCGCGCTTCAAACAATACGTCTTGTCGCCGGCATCGACGCGCCACAGCTCCGACGACACACCGGCAACGATCGGTGTGAACTTCGCACCCGACACGCCGAGCCCCGCCCCTCTAAGCAGGGCTTCGGCGCGACGCGCCAGATCGGCGTCGATATCCAATGCGAATTCAGTGGCCGAAGACATTGCGCAGGCCGGCCACCGCCTTGTCCATCGCAGGCTTCACCGCGGACAGCCGTCCGCTCATCGCGAGAAAGTCGTGTATCAAGCCGTCGTAGCGCACGTAATCCACCGGCACTCCGGCCCCTTTCAGCTTGTTCGCATACGCTTCGCCTTCATCGCGCAGCGGATCGAATTCCGCGGTCATGATCAATGCGCGCGGCAACTTGGCGAAGTTCTTCGCGTTCAACGGTGTTGCCATCGGGTTGGATCGTTCCGCTGCGTTCGGCAGGTACGTGTCCCAGAACCACTGCATGCCGGCGAGCGTCAGAAGATACCCGTCGGCGTTGGCGCGATACGAACCGGTAGTGAAGTCCGCTGCCGTGACCGGATATGCGAGCAATTGATAGGCGATTGAAGGGCCGTTTTTGTCGCGCGCGAGGTGACTGACGACTGCAGCCAGGTTGCCGCCGGCGCTTTCGCCGCCAACGGCCAGTTTGCTTGCATCGCCGTTCAGCGAAGCGGCGTTTTCGGATGCCCATTTCGTTGCCGCGTAACTGTCGTCCACCGCCGCGGGAAACCGATGCTCCGGAGCGAGGCGGTAATCCACCGACACCACCACACAACCCACTCGTTGGCAGAACTCGCGCGAGATTGCATCGGCCGTTTCGAGGTCGCCGATCACCCAGCCGCCGCCGTGGAAGTACACGAAGATCGGGAACGGGCCGCTGCCGGCAGGCGTGTAGATGCGCGTCGGAATCGAACCTGCCGGACCGGGAATCGATTTGTCCTGCACCTTAGCAACAGCCATCTCCGGTGCCGCCGGGCGCATCATCCGATACATTGCGCGCGCGTCGCCCACCGGCATATCGGACATCGCGGGTCCGGGTGTTGCGGCCAGCTGTTTCAGCATCGCGTCGTATTCGGGGTGCAGCGGCATGTCGAAATCCTTGGGATGTTTCTGGACGGATCGTGTCTGGGACGGATCAGCGCGGAAGCTTAACCCGGATTCCCGGAGTTTCGAGTACCCGCTTTCGAGTAAGATGGCGGTCATTCCATAGAGTCAGGAGCAGGCGATCATGAATTCGTCCCGTCACCATTTGAACGGCGAAGAGGCAGCTGTCGACGCCGCGAAGCAATTCAACTTCCTCGAAAACACGTTGCTGAAACACCGCACGTTGACGATCTTCGGCGAGATCAACAAAGAGGTTGCCCAACGCACCGCCGAGAAGTTGCTGGCGTTGTCGTTCGAAGGCGACGCGCCGATCACGATTTTCATCGGCTCGCCCGGCGGGCACGTCGAATCCGGCGACACCATTTACGACATCATCCGCTTCATCAAGCCGGTGGTACGCACGGTGGGCACCGGTTGGGTCGGCTCGATTGCAACGCACATCTATCTCGCTCCCGCGAAAGAGAACCGCTACGCGCTGCCGAATACACGCTTCCTCATTCACCAGCCGTCCGGCGGCTTCGGCGGCGACGCCACCGACATCGCGATTCAGGCGCGCGAGATCATCAAGACGCGGCAACGCATCAACGAGACGATCGCGGCACAAACCGGTCAGCCGCTCGAGCGCGTTGCGCAGGACACCGATCGTGACTACTGGATGAGCCCCGAAGAATCGGTGGCCTACGGTCTGGTCGGCCGCATCATCAAGTCGGCGTCGGAACTGCCGGGGTAACGCTCGAGTGGCGCACGTCAACGATATCCGCACGCTTGCCGAACTGACGCGCTTCCATGCACGCGAACGGCCGAACAAAGTCGCGTTCCAGTACGAGGATCGATCGACCACTTACCGTCAGTTCGACGAACAGACGAACAAGGTTGCAAACGGGCTTCTGGCTGAAGGATTGCGCGCGGGCAGCCGCGTCGGTTTCCTCGACAAGAATTCGGACCTGTTCTATCAACTCGTGTTCGGTGCGGCGAAGGCGGGCGCGGTATCGGTGGGTATCAACTGGCGGCTTGCACCGCCCGAGGTCGCCTACATTCTGAACGACAGCCGCGCCGAGGTGTTGTGCGTCGGCCCGGATTTCTACGGGCTGGTGGAGCAGATCAAGGGCGATCTGAAACACGTGAAGCGGATCATTTCGATGCGCCCCGGCCACAACACGTGGTCCGATTTTTCGCAGTGGCGCGACGAGCAGCGTGGTACGGATCCGGGCGTGACGGTGTCTCCCGACGACGTGGCCATTCAGATGTACACCAGCGGCACCACGGGTCATCCGAAGGGCGTGCAGCTGCAACACTTCTGCTTCTTCGACCTGCAACGCTTGCCGCCGCACGACGACATGGAGTGGAACGATTGGAGTGACCGCGACGTAAGTCTCGTGGCGATGCCGAGTTTTCACATCGGCGGTGTCGGCTACGGCGTGTGGGGTCTGCGCGCGGGTGCGATGAACATCGTGGTGTCCGAGTTCAATCCGGGCGACACGCTCGAGCTGATCGAAACACGCGGAATTTCCAAGGTATTCCTCGTTCCCTCCGCGATTCGGATGGTGGTGCAGCACCCGAAGGCGCAGCACACCGACTTCAGCAACATCAAGTACATCATGTATGGCGCCTCACCAATTCCGTTAGATCTGTTGCGCCAGGCCGTGGAAGTGTTCAAGTGCGGCTTCGTGCAGCTTTACGGCATGACGGAGACCACCGGCGCTGCCACGTACCTGCCGCCGCAGGATCACGTGATGGCCGGCAACGATCGTATGCGCTCGGCCGGCAAGCCGTATCCGGGGGTGGAACTGAAGGTCATCGACGAGGAAGGCCGACTGGTGCCGCCGCGCACGGTCGGCGAAATCTGCATCAAGTCGAAAGCGAACATGCTCGGCTATTGGAATCTGCCTGAAGCCACCGCGAAGACCCTGATCGACGGTTACGTGCATACCGGCGACGCGGGATATCTCGACGAAGAGGGTTATGTGTACGTGCACGATCGCGTCAAAGACATGATCGTGTCCGGCGGCGAGAACATTTATCCGGCGGAAGTGGAGAGCGCGCTGTTCGGTCACCCGGCCGTGGGTGACGTTGCGGTGATCGGCGTGCCCGACGACCGTTGGGGCGAAGCGGTGAAAGCGGTGGTCGTATTGAAGCCGGGGCAGAAAGCGACGCCCGACGAGCTGATCGGTTTTGCGCGCAGCCGCATCGCCGGCTACAAGCTGCCGAAGACCATCGACTTCATTGCCGAACTGCCGCGCAACCCCTCCGGCAAAGTGCTCAAGCGCGAGTTGCGCAAGCCGTTCTGGGAAGGCCGCGAACGCCAGGTGAACTGAGCCCGCCGTGACGACTTCGCCTGCGTCCGGAACGTTTCGGGTAGCGTCGGGCGATGTGTCAAGGCAAGTGTCCTGGATTCTTTCCGATTCTTCGAATGCCGTGGCCGTGCTGGTGCTCGCTCACGGCGCCGGTGCGAACATGCACCACGCCAGCATGACGTCGATCGCGACTGAACTCGCTCGTCGGGGTGTTGCGGTACTGCGATTCAACTTCCCCTTCATGGAAGGCGCGAAGCGGCCGGTGGACTCGCGCCTCGTATCCACGGCGACCATCGCCGCTGCGGTTGCGCAAGCGCGCGAATTGAAACCGCATCTGCCGCTGTTCATCGGCGGCCACTCGTTCGGTGGCCGTATGGCGTCGCACGCGATGCTCGATCGGGATCTCGGTGAAGTTCTCGGGCTCGTGTTCTGTTCGTTCCCGCTGCATCCGGCCGGACAACCGAGCACGAAGCGCGCTGATCATCTCGATTCCATAAACGCGCCGATGCTGTTTCTGTCGGGAACGCGCGATGCGTTGGCGGAACCTGAACTGTTGCAGAACGTGATTGCGCGGCTCGGCGCGCGTGCCGAACTCGTGTGGCTCGACACGGCCGATCACAGCTACAAGGTGTTGAAGCGCACGCGAACGCGCAGCGACTCGGTGTTCGAAGAACTCGCGGACGCGGCCGCGCGGTTCATCAACCGCCTTTGCTGAAGGCCTTCAAACGTTCCTCGAGGTCCGGTCCGCGACCGGGGCTGTTCGCGCGTTCGAACTGAAGTCCTTCGGATAGCGTGAAGTCGAGGCCGCGGTTGACCAGCATCTTGTCGGCACGCAGCGTGAACCACGAGTTCTCGAGGAATTTGCGCGCCATCGTGGTGGTGGTCTGCATCAGTTCGGCATCGGGTACGCAGGCCACGGCGAGGCCGATGGTCAGCGCCTCCTGTCCCGATACCGTGCGGCCGCTGAACATCATCTCTTTGGCGCGGCCGACTCCGACGCGCCGCGGCAAACGCTGGCTCATGCCCCACGTGGGCGACATCGCCCACTTCCCGTGTGTATCGGCAAACCGGGCGTTCTCGGCCGCGACGATGAAGTCGCACGCGAGCGCGAGTTCGAGCGAACCGGTATAGCAATGGCCCTGCACCGCGGCGATCACGGGTTGCGGCAGACGTTCGATTGCTTCGAGCGTTTCCGCCTGGAAGTGCCGGCTCGGTGCGACTTCGCCGCTCTGAATCGCCTTCAGATCGTTGCCGGCGGAAAACGAGCGGCCTTTGCCGCACAGAATGACGCAGCCGATCGTCTCGGTCTGCTTCGCGAGCGCGTCGATGTGCGCGCGCAACTCGATGAACAGTTTCGGGCTCAGTGCATTGAGCGTGTCGGGCCGGTTCAGTGTGAGAATGCAGAGACCCTGATCGTCTTCTCGCAACACGAGTTCGCCCATCGTTTCCTCTGCGGTGGCCTGATGAAGTGGCGGTCATCATAATTCATCGCTCTCGCGTTTGGTCCAGATGGAAACCATGGCTCGAATGAACGCTCGTATGAACCCTCGTATGAAAATCGTGGTGATCGGCGGCGGCATGGTGGGCATGTCGTGTGCGGCAGAACTCTCTCAACACTGCGACGTGACGGTGCTCGAGGCGGAAGACGCGCCGGGGTATCACAGCTCCGGCCGCTCGGCGGCGGCCTACATCGAACCGTACGTGAACGGCACGATCTTCACGCTGACGTCGTCGAGTCGCGCGTTCTTCGAGAACCCGCCGGCCGGATTCGCGGACGCTCCGCTGGTTACGCCGCGCGCCGACGTGATGATTGCAAGCGCGCCGAAGTCGCATCTTGTGGATGCGTATCTGCAACGCTGGCGGGAATTCTGTCCTGGTCTCGTCGAGGTGAGCGCCGCGAGCGTGCGCGAGCAGGTGCCCATTCTGCGCCCCGAAACCGTCGCGCGAGCGGTATCGGATCCGAACGTGATGGACATCGATGCGCACGGGTTGTTGAACGGCTTCCGGCGCATGTTGAAGGCGCGCGGCGGTTCGCTGGTCACTCGCAGCCGGGTCGAGTCGTTGGCGCGAGTGAACGGCGGCTGGAAGATTGACGCGGGTGGCCGGCAATACACATGCGACGCGGTGGTGAATGCGTCCGGCGCATGGGGTGACGAGGTGGCTGAACTCGCGGGAGTAGAGCGCGTCGGTCTCGTGCCGAAACGGCGCACGGCGATGCTGATCAAATGCGGTAACGCCGACGTCACGCGCTGGCCGATGGTCCACGAGATCGAGAGCGAGTTCTACTTCAAGCCCGACGCAGGTCGGCTGCTGCTGTCACCTGCCGACCAAACGCCGAGTGCGCCGTGCGATGCGCAACCGGAAGAAATCGACGTTGCGGTTGCGATCGAACGATTCGAAGGCGCGACCACGGTTGCAGTCGATCGCATAGAGCACCGTTGGGCGGGACTGCGATCGTTCCTGCCGGACAGCCTGCCGGTGGTCGGCTTCGACGACCAAGCTAGAGGGTTTCTTCTGGCTGATCGGTCAGGGCGGATTCGGCATTCAGACGTCGCCGACGATGGCGCGTTTGAGCGCGGCGTTGATCCGAGGCGCGGACGTGCCGAGTGATCTCCGCGAAAAGGGCATTTCGGCGAAGCTGTTCGAGCCGCGACGCGCGCGCGTTTAAAGACCGAGCACCAGTTTCGCGACGATGTTCTTCTGTACTTCGTTGGTGCCGCCGGCAATCGACATGGCGCGATAGTTGAGGTAGTTCGGCAGCGCCACGATTCCCTCGTTGGGGCCGATCGGAGCAACGTTGCTGCCCACAGTGCGCGCCTCGGGCTGATGCGGCGATCCGTAATAGCCGATCGCTTCCACTGCAAGCTCGGAAATCCGCATGCTCATGTTAGAGCCGAGGTTCTTCAGTATCGAAGACTCCGGGCCGGGACTGCCGCCGCGCGACAGCGCAGCGAGGATGCGGAATTCGGTGTACTGGATTGCGGTGAGGTCGATCTCTGCAATCGCAATCTTGCGTGCGAACGCAGGGTCATCGGCCAGCGAGCCTTCGCCGGTTTTGATCAGCGCCGCGAGCTTCTTCAAACGCGTCAACGACGCCTGCATCCGCGCGGCGCCGCTGCCACCGCGTTCGAATTCGAGCAGATACTTCGCCACGCTCCAACCGTCGTTTTCCGCGCCGACGCGATTCGAACGCGGCACGCGCACGTTGTCGAAGAACACCTGATTCACTTCGTGCTCGCCGGATACGAACACGATTGGCTCTACCGTGATGCCGGGTATATCCATGTCGAGCAACAGAAACGTGATGCCTTGTTGCGGCTTGCCGGAAAAGTCGGTGCGCACGAGACAGAACATGCGGTTGGCGTAGTGCGCGTGCGTGGTCCAGATCTTCGTGCCGTTCAGCACGTAGTGTTCGCCGTCGATGTCCGCGCGCAGCTTCAACGATGCCAGGTCGGAGCCGGCGCCCGGTTCCGAGTAACCCTGACACCAATAGTCCTCGCCCGACAGAATGCGAGGCAGATAGAACGCTCGCTGTTCCGGCGTGCCGTGGCCGATCAACATCGGTCCGCACATGCCTAGACCCATTGGCGCAACACCGGGCGCACCCGCGAGGCTCGCTTCGGTGGTCCAGATGTGACGCTGCATCAGATCCCAACCGGTGCCACCGTACTGCTTCGGCCAGCTCGGTGCGATCCAGCCTTGCTTGTAGAGAATGCGATGCCAGCGGATGTTCGTTTCGTAGTCCTGGAACACGCCGGGGCAGAACCTCGCGCCGTCGCGCAGGTCGTCGTCGAGCGCGCTTTCGAGGAACGTGCGCACCTCGTCGCGAAAGCGTTCGTGTTCAGGCAGCAGGCGAATATCCATCGGCTTCCAGTGCTTTTACGTGAGCTTCCAACTCGAACACGTGCGGATCGTCAGCGTCAAGATTGCGCAACGCTGCGGCGAGTTCGTAGAGATATTCGCGATTCGTTCCACTCGGTCCGCGACTCTCGAGAATCTGCCGCGCTACGTTGTCGAGCGGTGAGTCGCCGAGGAACGCGTGATTGTTGCGGTGCGCGATGTACACGACGCCGCCCGTACGTTCGCTTGCGAACTGCAGTTCCACGTCGTTGCGTTCGTAGCCGTTCTTCTCGCGATGATCGAGGTGCTCGAACACCGTGTGGTCGATCAGATAGGCGACGCCGTCGCAGTGCGCGCCCGGCGTCGGCACGAGTGTAACCACGCGCCCGGGTGCCTCAGCGGTACCGCGATGATCGTGCGAGCCCTGCCAGAAGCGCCGGCTCCAGCCGTCGATGCGCGCGCGTTGACGCTGTGTGAACGGAAAGTCAGGCCGCCAGATCAGCGAACCGTAGCCGAAGACCCACACATTCCCGTTTGCGCTGCTCTTACTCAGGGCGCTGTCTTCTCAGGAGAGCCCCACCGAGACTGCAAAGGCGCGTTTGCACTCGTCCTGCAGCGACGGATTCATCAGATAGTCGATCGTGGTCATCGCCAGTGCCTTCGCGCCGTCGAGCGCGGCCGAGTCGCCCATCTCCGAGCCTGCCCATTTGGCGAAGTCGGGATGGTGGATCACCACGTTGCTCGGCGCGGAAGCGAGCATCGGGTGAATCGATGGAACCCGGTAGCTGACGTTGCCCATGTCGGTGCTGCCGCTCGATCCGGCCGGCAGCTTGTCGATCGGGAAGAACGAGCGGCCCAGCGACTCGGCATTGCGCTGGAAGCTCGACGCCAGCGGCCAGTTGGTGTTGAGGTCGAGATAGTCCACGCCGGCCCACTTCACGTCCACCTCGCAGCCGCTGCCTTTGGCGCCTGCTTCGAAACACGCCTGCACGCGCGGTTTCAGCCGCGCCAGATCTTCGACGTTGGCGGCGCGTACATAGAAGTCGCCCGCGGCAAAGTCCGGAACGATGTTCGGTGCGAGGCCGCCGTCGGTAACGATGCCGTGAATGCGCTCCGTCGCCGGATGTGCTGGCGCAGATTCGAGATGGCCTGGTATGCGAGCAGCAATCCGTCGAGTGCGTTGATGCCTCGGTGCGGCATCGCGGACGCGTGCGCTGCACGGCCGTGATACTCGACGCGCACTTCGGCGACGCAGATGCACGGCATCGTGGTGAGGTTGATGCCCGACGGATGGATCATCATCGCCGCGTCGACACCGTCGAAAGCACCGGCTCGCGCCATCAGTTCCTTGCCGCCGCCCTTCTCCTCGGCGGGGGTGCCGAGCAGCCGCACCGTGCCGCAGAGCCTGTCGCGAACTGCAGCCAGGCCGAGCGTGGCGCCCGAGAGCGGAAGTGGCAATCAGATTGTGGCCGCACGCGTGGCCGATGCCGGGCAGCGCGTCGTACTCGGCGAGCAGTGCCACCAGCGGACCCCTCTTGTTGCCGACGAAGCTGCCGCCGGCGAACTCGCTCTCGAAAGCCGTTTCCAGGCCGTACGCCGAACGTTTCACCGGAAGACCGGCGGAGGTGAGCGCATCGCACAGCAGATCCACTCGCGTGGTGTTCGTTGAAGGCGAGCTCCGGATGCGCGTGGATGTCGTGCGACACGTGCAGCAGTTGCTCGGCGAGCGCATCGATCCGGTTCGCGACGATCTGCTTCAGTTCGGCGGTCATGGCAATACTCCGACGGCGGCGGGGAAGGGTCCGGCACCATGATTGCAGGGTTCCCCGCCAAGCGACAAGTCCGCGGCCGGAAGGCGTTTCGGCCACTTTCCGACCTGCCCTAACGATGCAAGTAAGGGGCGCTTGGAACTCAGGCCGAAGAGCATCGAAACGAGGGCCGTCGTCCGCGTTGCAACAAGGTTTTCTGCACTCGATCGCGTCGAACAGAGGCTAATTCATGCGCTTTACTGCCATTGACTCTCCAACGACGATCTTTTAAAAGAATCAGGCTTGCCGGTTTTTTGGCAGGTGGGGTGTTTCAAGGGGTACCGATTCCGTCGCAAAGCGACGGGTAATTTAGGGGATAACCAAGCATGAGATTCTCGAAGCTATTGGTTTCGATGGCTCCGCTCGCGTGCGCCTTCGTGGCCGGAGCAACGGCCGTCGCGTTCGTCGCCGAGGCGAACGCAGCGGAACCGCAACAGACGAGCGCAGGCATCGTCGAAGAAATCGTGGTTACGTCGCGACGCGAAGAGGAACAGATTCAGGACGTTCCGGTCTCGGTGTCGGCGTTCACGCAGACGGACATTCAACGCATCGCACCGCGAACGCTGGTCGACTTCGACAACCTGATGCCGAACGTCTCGGTAAGCCAGCAGACGGCGGGTCCGAGCATGGGCGCGATCTTCATTCGCGGTCTCGGCACGGCGGATGTCGAGAAGACCGTTGCACCTCAAGTCGGTCTGGTGTTGGACGGAATCTTCCAGGCCAACAACACCGGGCAACTCGTGGACACGTTCGACGTGGATCAGGTCGAAGTGAACCGCGGTCCTCAGGGGGTGTTGTACGGTAAGAACACGACCGGCGGCACCATCGTCGTCCGACGCACGCAGCCTCAGTTCAACGAACTGGGCCTCAAGGTCTCCGCGGAGATGGGCGACTACAACGACCAGCTCTACAAGGGGCGGGTCAACATTCCGCTGATCGACGACACACTCGCGTTGAAACTCGCGGGAGCCACGAATACGCGCGACGGTTTCTATCAGAACCAAACGCGCCAGACGGACGACGGCAACGTCGACTACAAGACCTACTCGGCTGCGTTGAAGTGGCAACCGGTGGAAGAGATCGTGGCGACGGTGTGGTACGACAACATCGACGACAACGGCAATTTCGGTCTTCCCAACGAACCGATCATTCTGCCGGGCAACAATCCGCTGGAGACGCTCGGCGATCTCAAGCAAACGATCCGCTACAACGTCGATACGTGGGGCCTGAACGTGCAATGGGATCTGGGCGACGCCATGACGCTCGAATCGATCACCGGCTACATCAGCAGTAAGGACGTAGTCCGGCAGGACTTCGACAACGCGACACTCGCCACTCTGGCCGTGCCGCTTCCGCGGCTGCATACGTTGCGGGATCAGAGTTTCAATCTGACGAGCCAGGAGCTTCGTTTGAGCGGCAGCGCGATGGAAAACATGACGTACACCGTGGGTGCGTTGTACTACAACACGTCATTGTCGTTCGGGCAGGGTACGAACCAGATCCTGCAGTTGCCAGGCGTGGCGTTCGGTCTTCCTCCGGGAACGCCTTGCGCCGCAATTCCGGGATTCTCGGATAACCCGATCCCGGCGTCGGTAACGCTTTCTGTCAGGGTCCGGCAACGGGCTCGTGGCAGATCACGAACCAGCAGGACCTCTCGAAGGCGGTTTACGGTGCAGTCAACTATCAGCTCACGGATCAGCTCGAACTGAGCGCCGGGATGCGCCGGCTCCAGCAGGACATCAGCTTCCATGCAGGTGGCTTCTTCCCGGCGGATATTCCGGCCGGCTCGATACTGCCGCCCAACGGCGCGACTTCGCCGTTCCCCTGCGGCACTGCGCCGACCTGTCCGTTCCCGATCGACAGCGACAACAGCTGGAACAAGACGATCGGCGAGGCAACCGCCACGTTCAAGATGACCGATACCAACATGGTCTACGCGCGCTTCTCGCAAGGGTTCCGCAGCGGTGGCTTCAGTAACCGCGGCAACAATCCGGCGTTCCTCTCGTTCGGACCCGAGTCGGCGAATGCGTACGAGATCGGATCGAAGAACGAGTTCTTCGACCATCGCGTTCAGCTCAATCTGACCGCGTTCCTCACGCAGGTACAGGACATCCAGTTCACTTCGATCCTGACGACGACGGGCGTTCCGCCGGGGACCAATACGATCATCAACAACGGCGGTGACACCGATATCTACGGCTTCGAAGCGCAGGCTGCGTGGTTGATCAACGATCTGTTCTCACTCAGCGCGACTTACGGCTACCAGGACAACGAGGTGGACGAGTTCGACATCGGCACGGATCGCGTGCCGTTCGATCCCGCGAGCTGCAGCGCGATAACACAAACGTGCCGTCTCGGTGGCCAGGATCTCGGTCGCGCGCCGAAGTACAACTACTCGGTTAGCGGCGTGTATACGCAGGACTTCGGGCCTTACAACGTGACGGCGAGCGTGTCGGCACGCGGACAGGACGACATCATCCTCGTGGGTGGTGCAACCTCTGCTGCAGCGGTAACGCAGGATGCCTACACGCTGTACGACGCGCGGATCGCCCTGCAATGGAACATGGAGAACCATGACCTGTTGCGCCTGTCGTTCATCGGCAAAAACCTCGAGCGACGAGGACTATCTGCAAGAAGCGCTGCCGCTCGCCGCCGCCGGTTTGACGCAGTTCGCGGGTGGCTTCCAGGGTTGGGGTCCGCCGCGGACATACGTGGTCGAGCTGCTTTACGAGATGTAAAACGCACGTTGTGTATAGCGTTGAAGCCGGCCCCTTGGCCGGCTTCTTTTTTTGCGGTCTCAATTTTTATTTCATTATTGGGTTGAGTTTCCTGTTTCGCAGGTGTATCAACTTGTTTCCGAAGTCGGCGGGGAGCAGTTCCGGCGTCGGAGTCCGAGAGTCAGTTCTGGGTCAATACGGGGGATTCGCAGTGAAACGAATGAGCTACGCCGCGCTCGCGGTGTTTTTGCTTGGCGCTTGGAATTCGAGTGTGTGGGCAGCCGAAGCGGCTACGCCCAACGTCGAAGAGATCGTCGTCACGGGTTCGTACATCAAAGGCTCTGCCGAAGATGCCGCGCTTCCGGTCGACACCATTACCCAACAGGACATGGTGGACCAGGGCAGTCCGAACATGATCGAGATGGTGCGCCAGCTCGGCGTGACGTCCGGTAACCTCGGTCAGACCAACCAGTTCCAAGGTATCGGTCAAGGCAACGAAGGCGTCGTCAGTATCAACCTGCGCGGCCTCGGTGCGGCCCGTACGCTCACGCTGATCAACGGTCGACGTCAGGTCGCTACCGAATCGAACGGCGTCGACGTCAGCATCATCCCAACGTCCGCACTGGCCCGCACCGAAGTGCTGCTCGGCGGCGCGGCGGCAACGTACGGTTCGGACGCAATCGCAGGCGTGGTCAACTTCATCACCCGCGGTGACTTCGAAGGTTTCGAAATCGGCGCGAGCAACCAGTGGGTTCAAGACTCGGTTCGAGATTTCGGCAACCAGCAGTACAACGCGATCTGGGGCATGGGCGGCGACCAGTGGAACGTCATGGTCGCGGCCGAATACGACTACATGTCCGAAATACATGTGAAGGACCGCGATTGGGCGCTGCAGCCGTTCGACAAAAACCCGGCCGGCGGTTGGTCGTCGATCGGTAATCCGGGCAGCTACTATCCTGCGATTCCCACCGCGAACAACCTGCCGCCGCCGACGGCGACGGGTCTTCCGAGCAACGCGGGTCTGCTGGGCGGCGCCTCGCCCGATCCGGGTTGCGAAGCGGTCGGTGGTTTCGTTGTCGGTACTGACCGCCGGCACGTGCCGGTTCCAGTACACGTTCTTCGACAACCTTCAGGAAAAAACCGAAACGTCGAAGCTGTTCACCGAGTTCAACTACGATGTCAGCGATTCTACGAAGTTCCACGTCGAGGCGCTTTACTCGTACCTCGATCTCCCGAACGGCAAAACGTCGCCCGGCTATCCGCCGCAGTCGTTGTTCGGCCCCGACCGTTGGATCGCGCCGAACCATCCTGGCCTCGTTGCGATGAAGGCGGCGAACCCCACGATGTTCAACACGTTGTTCGGCATCCCCGGCGCGGCGCAAGCGACCTACTCGCAAAGCCGCTATCTCGGCGTTGCCGGTCTCGACGGACATCCGCAGAACGGTCAGCGTCGCGTCAACACCTACCGGCTCGGCACCAGCCTCAGCGGCAGCCTGTTCGAAGAAGCGATCAGCTACGACGTGGGCATTACCTACTCGTCGCGTAATCGTGTGCTCGAAGCGAACGACATGTACGTAGAGCGGATGGCGTTTGCGCTCGACGGTCTCGGCGGGCAGGGTTGCACCCCGGGTGGAACTGATCCTGCGACGTCGACGCCGGGTACCGGCCCGTGCGAGTACTACAACCCGTTCTCGAACGCGTTCGCGTTCTCGGCCGTTACGGGGCGGGCGAACCCGAACTACGATCCGAGCGTGGCGAACTCGAGCGACCTGCTGCACTGGATGTTCGGCGGTCAGAAATACACGGAGCAGAGCGATCTGCTGACGTGGGATGCCGTCATCAGCGGCGAAACGCCGTGGACGTTGCCCGGCGGCACGGTCGCCTGGGCAGCCGGTTTGCAGGTGCGGAACGAGAAATACGACTTGAGCCTGAACCGGCTGACGGACCTCGATAAGACACCCTGTCCGTTCGTCGATCCGTATTCGATCACTCTCGGCAATACGAAGTCGCTGACGTGCGCGAGCCCCACGGGTCCGTTCGCGTTCCTTGCCGGTGCGACACAATCGAACACGAGCCGTAACGTCTACGCGGCGTTCACCGAATTCTCGCTGCCGATCACCGATACGATCGACGCGCAGTTCGCATGCGTTACGAAGACTACGGTTCGGACGTCGGTTCGACGGTGGATCCGAAGATCGGTATCCGTTGGCAGGCGCTCGACTGGCTCGCACTGCGTGGTTCGGCAACGACGACGTTCCGCGGCCCGCCGCAGAGCTACCTCAGCGGTCAGGTGACGGCGCTGGTGTTCATCACGCCGACGTCCGCATTCAAAGCGGTCAACAACATCGGTAACCCCGACCTCGGCAACGAATCGGCGACGACGTCCAGCCTCGGTTTCATCGTCAATGCCGGCGGCTTCACCGCGACGGTCGACTACTGGAAATACGATCTGCAGGATCCGTTCCAGACGGAAGACCCGAACCAGATCGTCAACGCGTATAGCGCGCCGAGCGCAGCCAACACCTTCGGACAAGGGTGTTACGACGGCGGTGTGGGTGCGCCTATCGTCGGCGGCGTCGTGGTGCCGACGGCGAATTGCGCGGAGTTGCGCTCGCACATCGTTCCCACCGGCACCATACCCGGCGGCATCGAGCGGATCGACGTGCACGTGATCAACGGCTCCGACGTTTCGACGTCCGGTGTCGATGCCACCGCGCAATACGATTTCGAAGACGTGATGAACGGCGAGCTGTCGTTCGGTCTGCAAGGGACCTACACGATCGATTACACCTCCGACGACTTCAAAGACATCGGCGGTGTGACGCTGGCCAAGGGCGGCGATTTCGTCGGCAAGATGAACATCGGTACGCCGTTCACTTCGTTGCCCGACCTCAAAGGCAACGTGTGGGCCAAGTACGTGCACGGTCCGCATCGCTTCACGTACATGATCCGCTATGTCAGCGACTACGAGGACGACATCCCGTCCACGCCGGCGCTGCAGGACATCGACTCGATGACGTATCAGGACATCTACTACAACGTCACGCTGTTCAACGACAGCACGCTGTTGTCGCTGGGTGTCATGAACCTCACCGACGAAGATCCGCCGGCGACGTCGACGAACCTGAACTACGACCCGTACACGGCTGATCCGTTCGGCCGCATGATCAAGGTCGGAATTCAGTACACGTTCGGCCCGCAGAAGTAGCGCGAGAAGTTCGGCGCCGGGTAATACCGGCGCCGTCGTTCTAGAATCGGCCGGTCTCGACGAGAGACCGGCCGTTTCATTTTCAGGGGGAATTTCGCATGGCAGACGACAAAAAGGCATACGACTACAAACTGTTGCGCGTCGAACTCGAAAACCGGATTGCATGGGTCACGGTCGATGCGCCGCCGATCAACGTCATCACCGGTCCGCTGTATGCGGAACTCTCGGCGTTGTCGAAAGAGCTGAAGGCCGATCCGAACTTGAGCGTGGTCGTCTTGAAGAGCGCCGACCCCGACTTTCTGCTGGCGCACTTCGACGTGAGTCTGATTCTGCAATTCCCGACGCACGAACCCGCGCAGCGCGATCCCGAACTGAACGACTATCACGCGATGTGCGAACGCTTCCGCACGATGGACAAGGTGACGATTGCGCAGATCGAAGGCCGCGTCGGCGGTGGCGGCAGCGAGCTGGTGTCGTCGTTCGACATGCGCTTTGGCGTGCGCGGCAAAACCAAGATCAATCAGATGGAAGTGCCGCTCGGCATTCTGCCGGGTGGAACGGGAACGCAGCGCCTTCCGCGTCTCGTTGGGCGCGGGCGCGCGATGGAAATCATCATGGGCGGCGACGACCTCGATGCCGAAACCGCAGAGCGCTGGGGCTATCTGAACAGGATATTCGCCGCGAACGAAATCGGCCCCTTCGTGGCGGCGTTGGCGCGCCGAATCGCAACGTTTCCGGTCGAAGCCGTGCGGCTTGCGAAAGAGAGCGTCAACAACGCCGAGAAGCCGCTTTCCGAAGCGCTGCCGGACGAAGCATTCCTGTTTCAGCGCACGCTTCGCACCGAAGGCGCGCAACGCAACATGCGGCGCTTCCTCGAAATGGGCGGCCAGACACGCGAAGGCGAGTTGAAGGTGGGCGAGTTGATGGGCAGGGTCGCCAAGCCGTGACCGTTCGGCAATTGGAGCTGCTCTCCGATCGGCTCGTCTTCGAGGCGGATGTCGCCGGCGTGCCGGGCTCGCCGCTGGTATTGCTGCTGCACGGGTTTCCGCAAACCAGCCACACGTGGCGTCATCAACTGCCGGCACTCGCCGCGGCGGGCTACTTCGCCGTGGCGCCGAACCAGCGTGGTTACTCGCCGCACGCGCGTCCGGGCAAGCTTGAAGACTATTCCACCGATCGGCTCATCGCCGATGCGCGCACCATGGTGAAGTCGTTGGGATACGAGCGCTTCAATCTGGTCGGGCACGATTGGGGCGGCCAGCTCTCCTGGCTGATTGCAGCGCAGTTCCCTGCCGAACTCGACAGTTTGACCGTGCTTTCGCGACCGCATCCCGCGGCATTCGCGCGGGCCATGAAGGCCGATGCGGCGCAGTCCGAGCGGTCGCGACATCATCGCGCTTTTCAGGACGAAAATGCCGCGAAGGAGCTGCTCGCGGATGATGCGAAGCGATTGCGCGCAACGCTGCGCCATCAAGGCGTTCCGGAAGCGGATGTGACTGCCTACTTGAGCAGGCTGGGCACGTTCGAAGCGTTGAATGCGGCGATCAACTGGTACCGGGCGCCGCGGGTATCCGGCAGCACGCTGGCGCTTCCGGACGTGCCGGCGGTCAGCGTGCCAACGATGTACCTATGGGGCGATGCGGATGCGACCGTGGGTCGTGTCGCGGCCGAGGCGACCGCGGAGTTCGTAACGGGTCCGTATCGTTTCGAAGTGCTGCCCGGCGTGGGTCACTTCATCACGGACCAGGCGCCGGAACGCACTAGCGAGCTATTGCTGCAGCACGTCGGCGCCTATTCACCCGTTAAGCGACCTTGACCGGCGGCTGATTCTCGCTGCCGGCGAGTATCACGTCGTCGGGCGTCGTGATCATGCGTTCATAGGCGCCGGGTGGATAGTTCGTCATGTGCGGGCCGGGTGCATCGACGCCCGGTTGCTTGACGGTGCCGCCTTGATCCTTGTAATCGGCCGGTTTCTTGTATCGCGCGAGTTCCAGCGGGCTGATGCCAGCAAGCGCCATCACTTCGGGATCGATCCAGGCGCGCGCATCGATGGGTTCGTTGGAGTAGGAGAGCTCCAGCGACAGATTCTCGAGACCGGCGAAGTAGATCGACTTGCACATGCCGTGATCGAGCGGGCCGAGCACCGGGATGCCCTTCGACCGGATGCGGTCGCGCATCGCCATCAGCTCCGCGTCGTTTTTCACGCGAAATGCGAGATGCTGCATCACGCCGCGCGCGCAATTCGAGCCGGGGTTGCCGGCGTGCGTCTTGCCGAGCTCGACGGGGATCTTCTCGATATCGGGATTGCACACGAACGCGACCGCGCTTTCGTCGTTCAGGCGCAAGAAGCCGTGCCACGTGTTCGGTACGCCGTGCATCCAGTACAACGCGACGAGTTCCATTCCGAGCACGTCGGTGAAGTACTCGATCTGCGCTTTCATGTTCGCGGTAGTGATCGCGATGTGGTGCAAACCTTCGACTTTGTTCATGGTGTGAGTCCTCTTGTCTGTGAATCCTAGAATGCCACATTCCACGGCCGCGGCATTGGCCCTATCGCAGGCTGCGCGCCGGAGCGCCGGGCGCATGCCGTCAGACGATGCGCGAGTCGTGCTTGCCCCAGTACCGGTCCTTCAGAATCCGCTTGTAGAGCTTGCCGGTGGGTAGACGCGGTAGCTCCGCTTCGAAGTCGATGCTGCGCGGACACTTGTAGTGCGCGATGTGTTCACGCGCGTATGCCATCAGCTCAGCCTGCACCGCTTCGGTGGGTTCGATGCCCGGCGCGAGCTGCACCACCGCTTTCACTTCTTCGCCCATCTCTTCGTTCGGCACGCCGACCACTGCGACATCGGCAACTTTCGGATGCATCACCATCGCGTCTTCGATTTCCTGCGGATAGATGTTCACGCCGCCCGAAATGATCATGAACGTGGCTCGATCGGTGAGGAACAGATAGCCCTCGTCATCGATGTAGCCGACGTCGCCGAGTGCGCTCCAGTTCGGATGTTGGGGATGTTGGGCGCTCTTGGTCTTGTCCTTATCGTGGAAATACTCGAACGGCATCTGCGGTTGTTCGAAGTAAACGAGGCCGCTTTCGCCGTTCGGCACTTTCTCGCCGCGTTCGTCGCACACGTGCAGCGTGCCGAACACCGACTTTCCCACCGTTCCCGGATGCTTCAGCCAATCTTCCGGCGTGACGTGCGTGAGGCCGTTGAACTCCGTGCCGCCGTAATATTCGTAGAGGATCGGTCCCCACCATTCGAACATCTGCTGCTTCACCTGCTTCGGGCACGGCGCGGCGGCGTGAATCGCAACCTTGTGCGACGACAGGTCGTAGCCGCTGCGTTCCGCCTCAGGCACTTTCAGCATGCGCGAGAACATCGTCGGCACCCATTGGCTAGCAGTGACGCGGTAGTCCTGGATGGCCTGCAGCGCGAGCAACGGATCGAACTTCGGCATCATCACCACGGTGCCGCCGAGCGCCTGCGTTCCGGTCGAAAAGCCGAGCGGTGCGGAGTGATACATGCGGCGCCGGCGACAGATACACGGTGTCAGAGCCGAAATTCCACAGCTGCTTCTGCAGTGCGCCAAGAGGACCCGCGTCATCGCTGATCTTCGTGGCCGGCAACGGACGCAGAATGCCTTTCGGACGGCCCGTCGTACCGGAGCTGTACAGCATGAACGCGCCCGACGGTTCGTCATCGAGCGGACGCGCTGGATATGCCGCGATGGCTTTCTCGTAATCTTCGAATCCGGGCGCGGTGCCGTCGACCATCAGCCAGATTTTGCAGCGGGTAGAAGCCGCGGGCAGACCGGCGGCGACCTCGGCGAGGTGATGCGACGCGATCAGCGCTTTCGCCTCGCAGTTGTCGACGATGTACGTCGCTTCGTCGGTGGTCAGGTAACGATTGACCGTCGTCAGGTACAACCCGGAACGCATCGCGGCCCAGATGACGTCGAAATAGCGGGCGTGGTTCTCCATCAGAATCGCGATGTGATCGCCGCGCCGCAGACCGCGCGCCCACAGCAATTGCGCCAGCCGGTTCGAGCGGTCGTTCAACTCGCGGAACGTCACGACGTCGCCGGTGGCGGCATTGATCAACGCGGGTTTTTCGGGCGAAACCTTGGCCCAGTGTCCTGGATACATCGTGGTCCTCTCGTTCTTGCTCCCCGGGCTGTCGTAAATAGCAGAGCCCGTTCAGCGGCACAAGCGAGGGTTCGGGTCAGGCGAGCTTCTCCAATTCGCGCATCGCTTCGTCGGTGGTGAAGAAGATGCGACCGGACAAGTCGCGCGGCAGATTCGATGCGTTGAGCTGGTCCATCACCGGTCCTTTCACCTCAGACAGATGCAGCTTCACGTCGTTGCGCATCAACTCGCGGTCCACGCGCTCGAGCATTTCGAGACCACTGGTGTCGATCAGGTTGATCGAACTGCACACCAGCAGCAGGTGGCGGATCTTGGCGTTGCGTGAGACGAGTCGCAGCAGGCGTGTTTCCACAAGATTCGCGTTTGCGAAGTAGAGGTTCTCGTCGATGCGCACTGCCATCACGTGCGGGTGCGTCGCCACCTGATGACGCAACTCGCTACGGAAGTGAGCCGAATCGCCGATGCGTCCGACGATCGCAATGTGCGGGCGACTCGAACGCCGTACGAACAGCGCGACGGCCACGAGAATGCCGATCAGCAGGCCACGCTCGACGCCGAACATCAGTACCGCCAGCAGCGCCACGACGTGCGTGATGCTGTCGTGTCGATAGAACTTCCAGTAGCGGTACACGGGCGAGAAGTCGATGAAGTCGGACACCGAGATGATGATGATTGCGGCGAGCGCGGCGTGCGGCAGCGCCGAGAAATACGGCGTCAGCCACAGCACCGTAACGAGCACAAACAGCGCGCAGAACACACCAGTGAGCGCCGTGCGTCCGCCGCCGGTCGATCGCGACATGCTGCCGGCCACCGGCATGCCGCCCGTGAATGCTGCACCGAAGTCGGCGGCGCCGAGCGCAATCAGCTCCTGATTCGGATTGAGGCGTTGCCGTTTTCGATGGGCCAGCTGTGTGCCGATCGAGAAACTCTGCACGTAGGCAACCAGCGCGATCATCGCCGATGCCGGCATCACGTCGAGCCACAGTGCAAGATCGAACGGCGGCCACGCGAGCGTGGGCAGACCGCCGTCGATCGGCCCTACCGTTGCAACGCCGAAGCGATGGTCGAGCCCGAACGCGAGCACCACGCCGATGGCGAGCAGCGCCACCAGCATCGGCCCGATGCGCGTGATCGGATGATTGCGGCCGACCCGGCGCAGGAACGGCAGCACGAGATAGAAACCGAAGCGTTGCACGAGCCACAACAGCAGAAAGCTCGCGCAACCGATCGCAAGCGTAACCGGATTGATCGCAGACAAGTCCGTAACGAGATGTCTCACTTGTGCGAACGGACTGCCGTCGAGCGACGGAATGCCGGTGAGTGCAGTGAGCTGACTCAGAATGATCATGATCGCAGCGGCGTTGATGAACCCGGAGATCACCGGGTGACTCAACAGATTCACGATGCCGCCCATCTGCGTCAGCCGCAGCAACCACAGCGTAGCGGCGGACTGAAGACAGATGACCGCAGTTATGCCGAGGTAGGCATCCGAAAAAGCGTCGGCGTGGGTGCGAACCGCTTCCGCCACCATGATCGCGATCACCGCAACGGGACCTACCGACAGGCTCGGCGACGAACCGAGCATCGCGTAGAGCAACGGCGGAACGATGCTCGCGTACAACCCCGCTTCAGGAGGCAGGCCAGCGAGGAACGCGTACGCGATTGCTTGTGGAACGGTGATGACGCTGACGACCCAACCGGCGAACAGGTCGTGGCTCAGATCGCGGCGTTTGTAGCGGGCGATTACGTCGACGATCGGAAAATGATTGCGCCAGTGCGAAACCCAATCGGGAACGGTGAGCGCGAACTTCATTCGGTGAGCGAGTGCGTTGGCGAAGGTTGCATTCTAGCGACGCCGCGTTAGCCTCGCGCGAACCATCGTAAACAATAGAGAGACGCACTATGGACGTTCGCGCTGCAGTGGCATTTGCCGCCGGCGAGCCGTTGACGATCGAGACCGTTCAACTCGAAGGACCGAAGGCCGGCGAAGTGCTGGTCGAGATCAAGGCCACCGGCATCTGTCACACCGACGCGTACACTTTGTCGGGTAACGATCCCGAAGGTTGTTTCCGGCGATCATGGGCCACGAAGGGGCGGGCATCGTCGTCGACATCGGCCCGGGCGTTACGTCGGTGAAAAAAGGCGACCACGTGATTCCGCTGTACACGCCCGAATGCCGCCAGTGCAAATTCTGTACGTCCGGAAAAACCAACCTGTGCCAGGCGATTCGCGAGACGCAGGGCAAAGGTGTAATGCCCGACGGCACCAGCCGTTTCTCGTTCAATCGAAAACCGCTGTACCACTACATGGGCACGTCGACGTTCGCCAACTTCACGGTGCTTCCGGAAATTGCGGTGGCGAAAATTCGCGAAGACGCGCCGTTCGACAAGGTTTGTTACATCGGCTGCGGTGTGACCACCGGCATCGGCGCGGTGATCAATACGGCGAAAGTCGAACCCGGTGCGAACGTCGCGGTGTTCGGCCTTGGCGGCATCGGCCTCAACGTGATTCAGGGCGCACGTTTGGTCGGTGCAAATCGCATCATCGGCGTCGACACGAATCCGTCGAAGAAGAAGCTCGCCGAGAAGTTCGGCATGACCGATTTCGTCAATCCGAAGGAAGTCGACAATCTCGTGGCCCATATCGTCGCGATGACGGGCGGCGGCGTCGACTATTCCTTCGAGTGCATCGGCAACGTCGACGTGATGCGCCAGGCGCTCGAGTGCTGCCACAAGGGTTGGGGCGAGAGCATCATCATCGGCGTGGCCGGCAGCGGCAAAGAAATCAGCACGCGGCCGTTCCAGCTGGTAACGGGCCGGGTATGGCGCGGCACGGCGTTCGGTGGCGCGAAGGGCCGCACCGACGTGCCGAAGATCGTCGACTGGTACATGGACGGCAAGATCAACATCGACGATCTGATCACGCACACGATGCCGCTCAAAGACATCAACCACGCGTTCGATCTGATGCACGAAGGCAAATCGATCCGCTCGGTGGTTCAGTACTGATCGATCACCTATAGGCGACGCTGTGAGATCCGACCGATCACGCAGCGTCGACGTGGAGCTCTTCACTCTGCGCAGATCGATGCGTCGCCGTGCCTGCCACAGGTCGAAGTTGTGCTGCATGGCGAGCCAGCTCTCGGGACTTCGGCCCAGCGCAATCGACAGGCGGAGCGCCAACTCGGGCGTGACCGCACGCTCGCGTCGGACGACACGGGCCAGCGTGGAGGCAGGCACATCGAGCAGCGACGCCAATCTGCCGGACGCTGACGCCGAGCGGCGCGAGGTATTCGGTTGCGATGAACTCGCCCGGATGCGGAGGGTTGTGCATGGCCATCAGTGGTAGTCCTCGTAGTCGAGATCCAGCACGTCGCGGGACGCGAACTCGGAAGGTCAGCCGCCAGTTTCCGCTCACTCTGATCGACCAGTGTCCGAGGCGATCGCCCTTCAGCGCATGCAGGCGATAGCCTGGCACGTGGAGGTCGTCGATCGTGCGGGCCGACTCGAGCGCGGCGAGTTGCGCTCGCAGTTTGCCTCGATGGTCAGCGCGGATTCCCGATGTATCTCCGGTCTCGAAGAATTTCCTGAGCCCCTTGTGTCTGATCGACTTTATCACGGCGAGTACGCTGCATTGCGAAGCCATCTCCTTACGACGGAGGCGATCCCGAGTTGCCATGAGCAACAGTCGTTGTGGCGCGTGCGCTCCCGGCGTGTAGCGCGGGTCCGATGACGCGCCCCGATGCGTTATGCTTCGAAGCGACTCGCAGCGAGCGGCAACGATCGAACCGTGAGGGGAGACACATGAAATTCGGCGCGATGATTGCGACGCGTATCGACGACTGGCGTCTGCTCGTCGATGCGGAAGAGATGGGCTTCGAGCACGGCTGGGTGCCCGACTCGCAGATGATCTGGTCCGACTGCTACGCCGTGCTCGCACTCGTTGCGGCGCACACGAAGCGTATGAAGATCGGTACCGGTGTGGCGATCGTCGGCACGCGCATTGCTCCGGTCACTGCGCATTCGATCGCAACGATCAATCAGATTGCGCCGGGTCGCGTGTTTCTGGGCATCGGCACCGGCCACACCGCAATGCGCGTGATGGGCATGGATGCCGTGAAGCCGAAGGTGTTCTCGGAGTACCTGCGCGTGGTGCGCGCGCTGTTGCACGGCGAAGAGGTGGAATACACGTTGAACGGCGTTACGAAGCCGATCCGTTTTCTGCATCAGGACATGGGCTTCTTCAACGTCGAGCAACCGGTGCCGATGTATGTGGCCGCGAACGGCCCGCTGGCGTTGGCCGCGGCCGGCGCGTATGGCGACGGCCGCATTTCGGCGGGCGGTGAACCCGATGCAGTGTTCGCCAACAACCTGAAGAAGGTGCGCGCAGGCGCCGAGGCGGCCGGTCGCGAGTTCTCCGGGGATTTTCATACTGCGGCGCTCACGTTCAGTTGCGTGCTGAAGCCCGGTGAGAAGCTCACGTCCGACCGTGTCATCGATCAGGTCGGCTCAATGGCGGCAGCAAGCCTGCACTTCTGGTGGGAACTTTATCGGGCGAGCGGATCGGATGCGTTCATCCGGCCGGAAGTACGCGACGTATGGGATCGCTATCTCGCGCACGTCAATCGCATTCCGCAGGCGGAACGTCATCTGCGGGTGCACGACGGACACTGCACGTACCTGATGCCCGAGGAGCGCAAGTTCATCACCCCGGAGTTAATCCGTGCGTCGGGCGGTCTCGTTGGAGAACCCGATGAGATCATTGCGATGCTGCGCGAACAGGAGCGTGTCGGATTGAAGGAAGTCACGCTGCTGCCGCCGATGGCGTCGGCACGTGAGTGCTACTCCGACTTCGCGAAGCACGTGATCGAACGGTATTGAGGGGAGACGACCATGGATCAGGCCGCATGGCTTGCGAAGGTAAACGAGCCGGTCATTGAACCGGATCTGCCGATCTGCGATCCGCACCACCATCTATGGGATCACCCGAACAGTCGTTATCTGCTCGACGAACTGTTGCTCGACACAGGCTCTGGGCACAACGTCGTTTCTACCGTATTCGTCGAATGCGCATCGATGTATCGCGCCGACGGAGCGGAAGCGATGAAGCCGGTGGGTGAAACCGAATTCGTGAATGGCGTTGCGGCGATGAGCGCGAGCGGTCGCTACGGTGCGATCCGCGCCTGCAAGGGCATCGTCAGCCTCGCGGACCTCTCACTCGGATCGCGCGTCGGTGAAGTGCTCGACGCACACATGGCTGTGGGGTCGCGGTTCAAAGGCATCCGCCACGCCGCCGGTTGGGATGCATCGGATCAGGTACGTAACTCGCACACCAACCCTACTGAGGGGCTGCTGCTCGACTCAACGTTCCGTAAGGGCTTTGCGGAACTGGGCAAACGTGGCTTGAGTTTCGATGCGTGGCTGTATCACCCCCAGATCCCGCAGCTAACCGATCTCGCACGTGCGTTCCCCGGCACCACGATCATCGTCGATCACTTCGGCGGACCGCTCGGAATCGGTCCCTATGAAGGCAAGGGCGCTGAGGTGTTCGCGCAGTGGAAGAAATCGTTCGCGGAACTCGCGAAGTGTCCGAACGTGGTAGCAAAGATCGGCGGCATCGCAATGCCGATAAACGGCTTCGATTTTCACAAGCAGGATCGGCCCGCGACGTCCGATGAACTCGTTGCCGCCAGCGGCGATTACTACCGGCACGCCATCGACGTGTTCGGACCGGACCGCTGCATGTTCGAGAGCAACTTCCCGGTCGACAAGGCGAGCTGCTCGTATCGAACGCTGTGGAACTCGTTCAAGAAGATCGCGGCCGGTGCGTCG
Organism: uncultured Gammaproteobacteria bacterium; assembly: GCA_963822125.1. Taxonomy (GTDB): domain Bacteria; phylum Pseudomonadota; class Gammaproteobacteria; order Pseudomonadales; family Azotimanducaceae; genus DATJGR01. The sequence goes on from CAWGGQ010000024.1 coordinate 713,700, forward strand.
AACGCGGAGAAAGCTGCGCTGTTTCACGACACCGCCGCGCGTGTTTACCGACTCGGATGAAACGAAAGGAACTTTTTTTGAGGAACAGCCGATGAAGACGATTCTGATGAGCGCGCTGATGGTGGTGTCGTTCGCTGTTGCCGCGGCCGATCTGCCGTTGTCACCGTCGCCCGATGGCGCAAGTGTGTTCTTCATCGAACCCACCGACGGCGCCACCGTTACTTCGCCGTTCACGGTGAAGTTCGGCCTGAAAGGCATGGACATTGCGCCCGCCGGAACGGATGCGCCGAACAGCGGCCACCATCATCTGTTGATCGACGTCACCGACCAGCCGGACATGAAGCTGCCGTTGCCGGCGAACGAACACGTCGTGCACTTCGGAAAAGGCCAGACCGAAACGCAGGTGACGCTGCCGCCCGGCAAACACACGCTGCAGCTCGTGTTCGCAAACTATCTGCACATCCCGCACGACCCGCCGGTGGTCTCGAAGAAGATCACCGTCACCGTGAAGTAAGGCGGCTCAAGTAAGGGAGCGTCAGCCGGCGAACTCCGGCGGCGCTTCGTGTCCCAGCAGGATTCTGCCGAGATCCGCGTAGAGCGGATGTGCAACCCAGCGGTGTGTAGCGCAACCATGCGCATCGCGCAGTTTGCGTTCCAGCGGACTGTGCATGCGCATGCCGCTGGTGCCCGCCGTGTTGTGCACCACGTCTACGACCTGCATTGAAGCGTTCGCTGCGTGCGTGCACGCAAGCACGTGCGATCTGCGTCAGCTTGCTTTGACGGGTGTCGGCTCTGCCGCGGGCGCAGCTCTTCTTCGACATCGCCCATCGCTTCGAACAGAAACGCTCGCGCAGCGCGCAGCGTCGCCTCTGCTTCGCCGTAGCGGAACTGTGCAATCGGTTTGTTCGCGCAGCGGAACCGCCGACATCATCGGCAGCTTCGTTTGTGCGAGGTTGGCGAATTCATCGAGCGCGCCGCGCGCCACACCGATCGCCACCGCCGCCTTGTTGTACGCAAGGCGCAGCGGCACGGGGATTCTGTAAACCGGGTTGTCGTAGAGGGCCGGCAACAGCACCAGATCGACGCGCGCCCACTTTTCGCTGGACGACCGCGCCATCGGCTTTCACGTCGTGGCTGCCGGAACCGCGCAATCCCGCGACGTCCCATGTATCGAGGATCTCGGTACTGGGCGATTTGTGCAGGAACCACATCTTGAACACCGGTTTGGCCCTCGGCGTTCATCTCCGGTTTGGTCGCCGTCCATGATCGGCGCGCCCATGAAGCACCACTCCGCGTTGTGGCAGCCGCTGATGAACGTGGTCTGCCCCCACACGCGGAAGCTGCCGTCCTTTTGCCGCACGGCGCGTGACGGCATAGTGCCGGGCCCGCCGCCGCCGCACATGATCACGCGCGGATTGTCGAGATAGACCTCGCTTGCGCGAGTTCCTTCGGGGGCATTCCGCCGGCGGCCATCGCGTTGATCTCGGACCCGAGCATCACGTTCCAGCCGACGGATGCGTCGACCTTGGCGATTGCCTCGAGCACTTCGATCGTTTCGCCGACGCTCGCGTTCTCGCCCCCCAGTTCAGTCGGCAGGGTGAAGCGGAACATACCCGCGTCGATCAGTGCATCGACCGTTTCGGGCGCGAGTCGCCGCAATTGCTGCGCACGATCGCCGCCTGTGCGTATGACGTCAGTGAGTCCTGCTACCCGTTGTAGTGCGCGCATCAGCTGAGCACATCCGTTAGAAATCGTTCGAACAGCGGATTGAATGCTTGCGGCCGTTCCCAGAACGGCGCATGACCCGTTTGCGGTATGACGTGCACTTTGCGGTCCCACAGGTTGCGATAAGGGAATGACAGTAAGTAGTCGTTGTTGATGAACGGCTCGTCGGCGCCGGTGATCACGGCGACGGGCACTGAACTGGTGGAGACGACTTCGCGTTGATCGGCGCCGCGCGCCGCCATCGCCGCTTCCATCATCAACCGTCGCGCACGGCCATCGGTGCGCCGCACTGCGGCTTCGAGGAACGGTGCCGGCGCTCCTGCTGTTTCGCGGGCGTATGCCTGAATGTCTGCTTCGCTGAAGTTCTCTTTGCCGGTCAGCTCCATGTGTTCCTGCGGACGAAACCCCGCTGCGAAATCGGCGGCGTTGTGGCCGATCGGCGGCGTACCGGTGATGACGAGACCGGCAACGTCGATGTCGTCGCGTGCGAGCAGTTCGATGCCGACGTGTCCGCCGAGCGACCAGCCCAGAATAGCCAGGTGATCGACGCCGAGGCTCTCGAGAACTTCGAGCGCGACGTCGGCGTAGCCGGGGATCGAATACGTACGCTGCGGATCGATCGCGTCGGCCGAAGCGCCGTGGCCCGGCAGATCGAATGCGATGAGCCGATAACGCTGCTGCAGGCGCGATTCGAATTGTTCAGCGAAGATCTCTTTGCACGCGGAGTTGCCGTGAATCAGCAACACCGCAGCGCCGGGGCCGCCGGTGTCGGTTACGGCGATGCGACCGTGACTGGTCGCTACGCTCGCAGCAACATCGCCTGCAGCAACATCGGAATTCGCCACGAACGATCAGCGCGCAAGGATCGTAACGCCCGACAGGCCCGGCGCGCCGTAGACGTGGGTGTAGCCGGTCTTCGGTTCGCGCGGCACCTGCCGCGCGCCGCCGTCGCCGCGCAGCTGCACGCACGTTCTCGTAGACCTGGCGCAGGCCCGAGGCGCCGATCGGCTCGCCGTTGGCGAGGCAGCCGCCGTCGGTGTTCACCGGCAGCCGGCCGTCGATCTCGGTGCCGCCGTCGCGCCAGCCACTGTTCCTGCTCGCCGTCCTTGCAGAAGCCGTTCTCGGCCATGTGCATGATCTCGGCGCCGGACTCGGTGTCCTGCAACTGCGCGACGTCGATGTCCTCCGGGCCGATGCCGGCCATCTCGAACGCGGCGCGCGACGCGTCGCACGGTGGCGGCCGCGCGCGTGCTCGCAGCGCATGCGACGGGCTGAACACCTCGAACGAGCCGAGCGGCGCGCGTCTGCACGCGACGGCCTTCAGGAACACCGGCGTGTCGGTGCAGCTCGTGCGCTTTGTCGGCGCGGCACAGGATCAGCGCCACGCCGCCTTCGGCGGGCGAGCAGAACATGTACTTGGTGAGCGGGTCGTTGACCATCTGCGAGTTCAGGATCGTCGTCGAGCTGAGACCGGCTTGCGGCGCCAGGCGTTCGGGTTCAGCGCGCCGTTGCGGAAGGCCTTCTCCGCGACGCGCGCCAGCGCGTCGTCGTGATGCCGTAGTCGTGCATGTAGCGCTGGATCTTCATGCCGAAGAACTGCGTGGTCAGCATCATGCCGGTCTCGCCGTACCAGTCGCCCAGGCCGAGGCTCTGCGGGTCGACGTTGAACGCGCCGCGCGGGTGCTTGTCGAAGCCCACCGCCATGCCGAGGTCGAACTCGCCGGACGTGATCGCGCTGTACGGCCGACAGCAGCGCGCTGCCGCCGGTGGCGCAGCCATTGGCGACGTTGATGAACTGCAGGCCGGTCAGGCCGAGCTCGTTGACCATCGTGTCGGCGTTGCCCGCGGCTGCCGAGCCGCCATAGGCGAACTGCATGTCGCGGCCATTCGAGCCCGGCGTCCCTCAGCGCCTGCGCGCACCGCGAACACGCCCTGCTCGCGGCCGGTGCACGCCGTCGGTGCGGCCGAACGGGTGGATGCCGATGCCGATGATTGCGACGTCTACCATGCGTTCTCCTTAAATGTTCCGTTTTTCAGGCTGTTCTTCCGCGACCGGTTGGAAGAAATACGCCATCACCTCGCGGCCGGCGTCATCCTCGATGTATTTCTCGACGCACCAGTTCCATCTCCATGCCGATGCGGAGCTTGGAGGGGTCTTTGCACTTCAGGCGGCTTTCTACGCGCACCTGGTTCGGCAGCTCGACGTAGCCGACGCCGAACGGTCGAAACGTCTCGGGCGTTTCGGGGCCGGTGTACGGCGGACGGTTCGGCAGGAAGCCCTGAATGGTCCACGTCCACAACGTGCCGCGGCGTTCGAGCTCGATCGTTTCCACGCTCTGCCCGGAGCATGCGGGGCAACTCTTCTGCGCGGGAAACGTCACGATGCCGCAGGCGTTGCAGCGGCTGCCGAGCAAACGCGGATCGTTAGAAGGCCAGGTGAAGAGTCCCTCTGCGATGGGAACCTGTTTTGCGGCGGACATTTTGTTTCTCCCCGGAGCGTCGGCTAAACCGCAGCGACGCCGGAGTACATCACAAAACAGTCAGGCTGTCATGTTTTCGAGGCGCGCTTCCTGGCCCGTGTTTTCGGCCGTTTCGGTGCGGCGCTTTTCGCCGATTCGCGATCGACCGACGTCAGCACATCGCCGAACAAACGACGCAATTCCGCCTTCAGCCACGCAAGCAGATCGTCGGAGACTTTCGTCAGTTTGCGCGTGTGCAGATTGGCCGCCATGCCCTCGAGCAACAGCAGCGTCAGCCAGTTCGCTCGGATGATCTCGGGCGACAGCGCGAGATCGGGGAAAATCTCGCGCACCGTCACGGCCCACGCGCGGTCGAGCTCTTCGATGGCAGGGATGAGCACCGCATAGAGTTCAGGGTCGGTGCGCGCTGCAATCTGCAGTTCGTGAAAAACGACGAAGTAGGGCGTGTTGAGTTGCCGCCAGTACGTGTCGATGCCTTCTTCGACGCGACTGTGGGTGGCGTCGCTTTGCACCGTGCTCTCTTCGCGCTGGAAGAGTTCGAGACGCTTGAAGTTGAGATGCAGCACCGCGGCTTTGATCAGATCTGCGCGCGAGGGGAAGTGGTGGAGCATGGCTCCGCGAGACACACCGGCCTCGTTGGCTATCTTCTCGGTGGTGGTATTGTTGTAGCCGAATCGGTAGAAGCAGCGGATCGCCGCATCGAGAATCGTGTTGCGGGTGTTCTGACTTTTCGTCTGCTGCCAGGTCCGGTTCGAACTCGAGTCTGGCAAGGGGCGCGACATGTTGGCTCCGCTGATGTCCGGAAGATTGTAGGGGGAGAATTCGTGCGCGACAAAGAAATACTGCTGATTACCAAGGGCCATCCGTTCAAGCGCGATGCGTTCTTCGAGGTGTTCGACTCGTTGGCCGGCGTCAAGTGGACGCACGTCGAACAGCCCGCCGCCCAGGTTTTCTTCGATCCAAAGCCTCGGAAAGCCCTACGACGCATTCGTGCTCTACGACATGCCCGGCATTCGTTTTCGCAATGATGGTCCGCCCGATTTCCTCGAACCCCCGCAGACCTGAAGCGCAACATCGAGGAACTGTTGGATACGGGAATCGGTCTGGTGTTTCTGCATCACGCCGTGGCGGGATGGCCGGCGTGGCCCGAATACGCGGAAATTGTCGGAGGCCGGTTCCTATATCTACCAGGGGAACTACGGGGTACGCGGCGGCAGGATTCGGGTTATCGGCACGAAGTGACGCACGAGGTGAGCGTGGTTGCCGACCATCCCGTAACGCGGGATGTGCCGAAGACGTTCTCGATCACCGACGAACTGTATCTGTACGAAGTGTTCGAAGACGAGGTGGTGCCGCTGTTGCGCAGCAACCACGCGTTCGTTCGGGACAACTTCTATTCCGCGGCGAAAGTGGTGCGCGAAGGCAAGATGTTCTCGAACGAAGGTTGGGAGCACGGGCGCGGCAGCGATCTGATTGGCTGGGTGAAGCACTATCGCAACAGTCCGATCGTGTACCTGCAGTGCGGCGACGATCCTCGCGCTTACGAGAATCCCAACTACCGGTTGCTGCTCGCGAACGCCATCGCGTGGGTGTCGAGCCCCGAAGCGCGCGAATGGGCCCGGCAACGCAATTCACAGAGGAAACAGTAGATGCCGCTCGAAGTCATCGGCGCCGGCTTCGGCCGCACGGGAACGCTGTCACTGAAACTCGCGCTCGAACGGCTCGGCTTCGTGAAGTGTTATCACATGATGGAAGTGTTCCAGCATCCGGAGCACATCCCGATGTGGGCCGATGCGCACCAGGGGAAATTCGTCGATTGGGAACGTCTCTACGACGGCTATCGCGCGACGTCGATTGGCCTTCGTGCAATCTCTGGGAAGAACACGCCGCCTTGTATCCGAATGCGAAGGTCATTCTCAGCACGCGTGATCCGCAGAGTTGGTACGACAGCGTCATGAACACAATCTACCGCTCATCGACGGGAATGCGGGCCTCCGACGACCCGATGATGAAAGCGGCCGGCGAGTGGGCTTTCAAGATCATCTGGGACGGCGTGTTCGACGGGCGCATCGAGGATCGCGCGCATGCGATCAGTGTCTACAACGCGCATGTCGCGAAGGTAAAAGCGTCTCTACCTTCATCGCGGCTGCTCGTGTTCGAGGCGAAGCAGGGGTGGGAGCCGTTGTGCAAATTCCTTGGCGTCGACATGCCCGACGAACCGTATCCGCGCGTGAATACCACCGAGGATTTCGTGCAGCCTCGTTCGGTTCTCGCGGAGAAAAAGCCCGCGGAGTAAGCGCCCGCGGAGTAAACATAGGTTACGCGGGTGTGACGCGCGCCGGATAACCGGACCACGTCCACGCATAGCTGATGCGGCTCACCCCGAGCATTACGCCGCCGAGCGCGCGCGGATGTACGAACAACCCGTTGTCGTCGGCATCGCTGCCGGTCCAGTCGCGCGGTGCCAGGTGCTTCAAACGCTCCCGCAATTCCGGCAATCGGTCCGTTTCGCCGTAGCACATGTACAGCGAAGGGCCGAAGCGGTCGAAGTAGCGCCCCATCGTTTTTGTCCGATCGAAGGGGTCGATCGTTTCGATGCGGTGCAACTCTTTCGGATCGAACAACGTGAGCGTGCCGTCGTAGCCGAATTGTTCGGAGCGGATCGGTACGAAGTTGCGCTGATCGAGCGCAAACAGCCGCGCGAGGGCAGCGGACGTTCCTGCGGGATCGGTCGTCAGATGGGTGACTTCGTACAGCGTCGTCATCAGGCCAACGCGCGGGCGCTCCGCATCGGCGCTGACGACGACGTTCAGTCCCGGTATACCGAGGCGCCCCGCATCGACGAAGAACTGCTGGCCGATCTGCGTCGGAACGATGCCGGCCTCTGCGAACCGGCGGCGCGCGACGTGGATGCTGCGAGTGGCAAGACCCGCGGCGAATGCACCGCCTCCTGCGGCGAGATGGCGCGCGACAGGGCCGGGTGCGACGGGTTGCAGTATCTCCACCTCGGAGTTGCCCACGCTGATGACGATGCGGTCGGCGCCGAGCACCGCGACGCGATCGCGGCGATCGATGCGCGCATCCAACAGCTCGACCCAACGGTTTGCTACGGCCGCGGCGTCGTGCGCGGTGATCATTACGCGATCGATGCGATTCAGCATGGTGTTCTTCCCCGACCTCAATCCGCCTGCGGGCGACACTACCGCGGCGTCACTTCGTCCGCCAGACGACGGATCAACTCCGCGGTCTCGTCGAAGCCGAGGCACGCATCGGTAACGCTCTGGCCGTAACGCAGCGCACCGCCGAGGTCCTGGCGTCCGCCGATGAGATGGCTTTCGATCATGAGCGCGCGGATTGCACGATCGCCGGCGCGTTTCTGTCGAATCACGGCATCGACCACATTCAGCTGCCGAGCCGGATCCTTGCCGCTGTTGCCATGACTCGCGTCGATCATCAGCCGCTGCGGCAAGCGCGCCCGCAACAGCAACTGCACCGCGGCCGCCACCGCGTCCGCGTCGAAGTTCGGGCCGCTTTCGGTGCCGCCGCGCAACACCACGTGACAGTGCGGATTGCCGGACGTTTCGAGAATGGCCGGCGCGCCTTCCTTCGTCAGCGACGGGAACAGATGACTGCTCGACGCAGCGAGCAGGGCATCGACCGCCACCTGCACGTTACCGTCGGTGCGGTTCTTGATGCCCACCGGCATCGATAGTCCCGAGGCCAGCTCGCGGTGAATCTGACTTTCTGCAGTGCGTGCGCCGATCGCGCCCCAGCTGACGAGGTCCGCGTAGAACTGGCCGAAAGTCGTGTCGAGAAATTCGGTGCCCGAGGGCAATCCGATTGCCGCGACGTCGGCGAGCAACTGCCGCGCCAGCCGCAGACCTTTGTTGATGTGAAACGAACCGTCCAGATCCGGATCGTTGATCAGACCTTTCCAGCCGACCGTGGTGCGCGGCTTTTCGAAATACACGCGCATGACGAGCAACAAGCGCTCTGCAACATCGTCGGCCAGCGGTTTCAGGCGCTGGGCATATTCGATGGCGGCGGTCGGATCGTGGATCGAACACGGTCCAACGACTACGGCGAGGCGCGGGTCGCGACCGTCGAGGATCGCCTCGAATTCGCGGCGGCCGTTTGCAACCACCGTTGATGCCACGTCGGTTAGCGGAATGTCCTCTGCGAGGATTGCCGGCGCGATCAGCGGCCGTACGCGACGGATACGCAGATCGTCAGTGCGCATCGCCGGCCTTTGTGCCCGCAGTGGCCGGGAGTGTCTCGATGTACTTTGGCGGCTTACGTGCATGCGACGCCTGTTCGAATGCGTACGCGAGGCCGATCAGCTGCGCCTCGCTGTATGCCGGCCCCATCAAGGACAGTCCGAGCGGCAGGCCATGCGACTCGCCCATCGGCACCGTGATGCTCGGTGTACCTGCGACCGCCGCGATTGCGGCGCCGGCACCACCGCTGTGGTGATCGCCCAACAACAAATCCGTTAGCCAGCTGGGGCCGGCGCTCGGCACCATCAGCACGTCGACTCGGTTTGCATTCAGCGTGGCGAGCAAGCCGTCGTCGCCCGCGATCTTGCGAGCCTTGGCGCGCGCCTCGAGATAGGCCGCGTCCTTCAGCGAACCCTTCGCCTGCGCCATCTCGAACAACTCCTGGCCGAACCACGGCATCACGGTGTCGCGATGATCCTGGTTCCACGCGATGAGTTCCGCGAGCGATCCGGGTTTTATGCCTGCCGCTTTGAGATACGCATTGAGACCGGCCTTGAACTCATAGAGCATCACGATCAGCTCCGGGCCCGCCCAATCGCCATAGCCGTTCACCTTGACTTCGATCACGATCGCGCCGGCAGTCGTCATCGTAGCCACCGCGCGTTCCATCGCGGCATCTACATCCACATTGAAGCCCAGCGACTCGCGAATGAGACCGATGCGCTTACCTGCGAGCGCGCCGGGATTCAGGAACGCGGTGTAATCCGGCGCTGCGTGCGACTTGGCTTGTGCGCTCGCGGGGTCTGAGTCGTCTGCGCCCACCAGCACGGTGAGCAGTGCGGCCACATCGGCGACGCTGCGCCCCATCGGCCCCGCAGTGTCCTGCGACGCCGAGATCGGAATGATGCCGCGCCGGCTGATCAACCCCACGGTCGGCTTCAAACCGACGAGACCGTTGATGGCGGAAGGGCAGATGATGCTGCCGTCCGTTTCCGTGCCGACACCGACCGTAGCCAGGCTTGCAGCGATTGCGGCACCGGTGCCCGCACTCGAACCGCACGGGTTGCGATCGAGAACGTACGGATTGCGTGTCTGTCCGCCGCGACTGCTCCAGCCCGACGTCGAATGGGTCGAACGAAAATTCGCCCACTCGCTCAAGTTCGTTTTGCCGAGCAACACCGCGCCGGCGGCGCGCAACCGCGTGACGAGAAATGCATCCTGCTGCGGGCCGATGGTCGGCGAGCGCGAGTGATCCGGCCGAATTCACCATGCCGACCGCGTCGATGTTGTCTTTCAGCAGCACCGGAATTCCGTGCAGAGGCCCGCGCAATTTTCCCGCAGCGCGTTCGGCATCGAGACGATCGGCATCCTGCAGCGCCTCGGCATTCACTTCGATGACTGAATTGAGCATCGGACCTTGCCGGTCGATGGTCTGGATGCGATCGAGGTAAGCCTGCGTCAGCGCGCGTGAAGTGAGTTCTCCGGTGGCCAGCTTGTGTTGAGCATCGAGCACGCTGAGTTCTGCGACGTCGATCATCGCAGCTGGCGGCGCAGCGACTTTTTCCTGCGGCGCCGGTCCGCAGCCCGCGAGCGCGAATAGCAGCAGTAAGCCGCGAAGTCGTTGCCGACTGCGCCCATCAGCCGTGCGTTGCAAGCGCGGGCTCGCCGGGAACCAGGGCGTCGCGTTGCAGTGCGACCAGACGCGGGGTACGTCGTACCAGGTACGTGTACACGGTGGGAACGACGAATAAGGTGAACAGCGTGCCCACCGTCATTCCGCCGACGATGACCCAGCCGATGTCGTTGCGCGCTTCGGCGCCCGGTCCGGTCGCCATTGCGAGCGGCACTGCGCCCAGCACCATTGCGCCGGTCGTCATCAGAATCGGCCGCAGCCGCAACACGCTTGCTTCGAGCACGGCCTCCATGATCGGTTTCCCCGCTGCACGCAGTTGATTCGAGAACTCGACGATCAGTATGCCGTGCTTCGTGATCAATCCCACCAGCGTGATCAATCCGATCTGACTGTAGATGTTCAACGAACCTCCGGTGAGCTAGCAGCGCGAGCAATGCGCCTGCCATCGCCAGCGGTACGCTCAGGATGATGACGAACGGCGCGACGAAACTCTCGAACTGCGCGGCCAGCACCAGATAGATGAACGCGAGCGCGAGCAGGAACGTCACGTAGATCTTCGACGACGAGTCTTTGAATTCGCGCGCGGCGCCGACGTAGTCGATCTGCGCGGTGGGCCCCATCACGTCGCGTGTAGTCTTTTCGAGTACGTCGAGCGCCTGCCCCAGCGTATGACCGTAGCCGACCGATGCGGAGATCACCGCGGCGCGCTGTTTGTTGAAGTGATTCAACTCGCGCGGTGCGACGTCTTCTTTCACGGTCACGAGATTCGAAAGCTGGATCATTTCGCCCTTGCCGCCGCGCACGTAGATGTTGGTGAGATCGTCGGGGTCGCGACGATTCACATCGGCCACCTGCAGCTTCACGTTGTATTGCTCCGCGTTGCGTTTGAAGCGCGTCACCTGACGGCCGCCAAGCATCGTTTCCAGCGTGCGGCCGATCTCGGCGACGCTCGCACCTACCGCTGCGACTTTGTCGCGATTCACGTCCACTTTCAGTTCGGGTTTGTTGAGCTTCAGATCCGAATCGGTATTCATCAGCGCGGGATTGTCGGCGACGCGCGACAGAATCTGAGAGATGTACTGATCGAGCTTCTGATACGACTCCGACGTCTGCACCACGAAGTTGATCGCCATACCGCCGCCGTTGGAACCGCCGAGCGACTGCGGCGTTACCGCAAAAGCGCGAATGCCGGGAATGCCCATCAGCTGCGGCATGATGCTGGCGGCCACCTGCTGCGACGTGCGCTCGCGTTCGTGCCAGGACGACAACGACGTGTACGAGATCATGTTCGAAACGGTCGGTCGCCCCATGATCATCATGTAGCGCTGCATTTCGGGGATCGACTTGAACACGTCGTCGATGTGCTTCGTGTAGCTGTTGAGGTAGTCGAGCGTTGCGCCTTCGGGCGCGATCGCGAACACCATCACCGTGCCCTGGTCTTCCATCGGCGCGAGTTCGGACGGCAGGCCGCGATAGAACAGCACCGATGCCGAGCCGACCAGCAGCATCACAGCGATGACGATCGGCCGTTGTCGCAACGCGAGCCCGAGCGCAGCTCGATACAGATCGGCGATGCGAATCAGCACGCGTTCGCCGAAGTTGAACATCGCGTTGTGTCGCGTTTCGTGTCGCAAAATGCGCGACGCGAGCGTGGCCGAGAGCGTCAGCGCGACGAAACCGGACACGACCACGGCGCCCGCGAGCGTCAGCGCGAACTCAGTGAAGAACCGCCCGGTTTTGCCTTCGCTGAATGCGATGGGCGTGAAAACCGCCGCAAGCGTGAAGGTCATTGCGACGATGGCGAAACCGATCTGTCTCGAACCGACGAACGCCGCTTTGATCGGGTCCATTCCCTGTTCGATGTAGCGGTAGATGTTCTCGAGCATCACGATCGCATCGTCCACCACGAGACCGATGGCGAGCACGAACGCGAGCAGCGTCAACGTGTTGATCGAAAAGCCGAAACCCCACATCAATGCAATCGCACCGATGAGCGCGATCGGAATCGTCACCAACGGCACGAGTGTGGCGCGCCAGTTGCGCAGGAACAGGAAGATCACGAACACGACCAGGGCAATCGCTTCGACGATGGTCACGAACACGCGATCGATCGATTGCTGCACGAACACCGAAGAGTCGTAGCCGATGTCTACGCGCATGCCGTCGGGCAGCACCTTGTTCAGTTCGACGAGTTCGCCGCGCAGCTCTTGCGCCACGTCGAGCAGATTCGCCGTCGACTGTTTGATGAGACCAAGCCCGATGGCGCGGTGACCGGACGCGCGCGACATGTTGCGCACCAGTTCGGGACCCACCTCGACGGTTGCGACGTCGCCGAGGCGCACGAGATAGCCGCCGGCGTCTTTCAGAATGATCTGCGAGAACTGTTCGGGGGTGCGCAGATCGGTTTCGGAAAGCACGGTGAATTCGCGGTCGCTGCTTTCGATGCGCCCGGCCGGCACTTCGACGTTCTGCTCGGTCAATGCGCGTTCCACATCGGCCGGCGTCAACGAGTACGCCGCGAGACGGCCGCGATCGAGCCACACGCGCATCGAGTAACGCCGCTCGCCCATGATGAGCAACTGCGCGACGCCGGGCAGCACTTCGAGCCGGTCTTTCACTACGCGGTCGGCGTAGTCGGTGAGTTCCATTTCGTTGTGGCGGTCGGAGTTGATCGCCATGTAGATGATCGGCGTCGCGTCCGACTCGACTTTCGCAACGATCGGATTGTCGATTTCCTTCGGCAGAAAGCTGCGCGCGCGAGCAACTCGATCGCGCACGTCGTTGGCGGCCGCGTCCGGATCGCGGCCGGTGCTGAAGCGCACCGATATCTGCGACTGCTCTGCGCGGCTGATCGAACTGATGTAGTCCACGCCTTCGATACCGGAGATGCCGTCTTCGAGAGGCTTCGTCACCTGAGATTCGATGATCTCGGCATTCGCGCCGAGATAGTTCGTGGTGATCGTAACGACCGGATCGTCGACGTTCGGAAATTCGCGGATGGTGAGGCGATCCCACGCGATCAGGCCCACCAGCACGATGACCAGATTCACCACGGTCGCGAGCACCGGCCGGCGAATGCTGAGGTCGGAGAGAATCATGAGTCTTTCGCGGCGCTGCCGGGCACGACGGACGGCGCAGCCTTCGCGATTGCGTCGTCGGCGGTGGTTGCGTGCACCGCGATGCCGTCGCGCAGCTTCAACTGGCCGGCAGTCACGATCAGATCGTTCGGACTGATGCCGCTGCGCACTTCCACACGCGTGTCTTTGCGTTTGCCGATCAGCACTTCCACCAATGCTGCGTGGCCGTCCGTTACGCGATACACGAAGTGCCGTTCACCTTCGGGAACGATGGCGTCTTCGGGCACGAGCATCGCCTGCGCGGTGCGATCGACGATGAGCGTGACGCGCGAGAACAGGCCGGGCCGCAACTTGTCGCCCTCGTTCGGCAGGTGCGCTCGGATCACCACCGCGCGCCCGTTGATGTCGACCTCGGGCTCGATCGCGTACACCGTGCCGCTGAACGTTTGCGACGGAAACGCGTCGACTTGCACAGCGATGTCTTGCCCGGGCACGACGTCGGGCAGATAGATCTCGCCGACGCGGAAATCGACCTTGAGCATCTCGAGATCGACCAGGTTGACCAGCACCTGACCGACGTCCACGAAATCGCCGACGCTGACGGTGCGCAATCCGATGACGCCGTCGAAGGGCGCCACGATGCGTGTTTTATCGAGCCGTGCGCGGGCGAGTTGCAGTGCCGCGTCGTCCGCCTCGAGTTGTGCTTCGGCCCGATCGCGCACTTCGATGGACGCCGCCTTCTTTTCGACCAGCAGCTTCGCGCGCTCGTAGGCGAGTTCGGAGATCTTGCGATTCGCGGCTTTTTCGGCGACTTCGGCCTTGTTCACCGAATCGTCGAGCGTGATGAGCGTGGCGCCCTTGCGGACCTTCTCGCCTTCCTTGAACCCGATCGCCACGACGCGGCCGGCGATCTCCGGGCGGATGGTGACCGACTCGTTTGCGCGCAACGTACCGACGGCCTCGACCGTTCGCTCGACGGTGCCGAGCACCACCGGCGTCACTTCGACGCTGGGCGGCGGCATCTGGAACTGACTACCCGACTGAGCCGCGCCGCCCTGACGATGCTCGTACCAGAACAACCCGGCGCCGCCGAGCGCGAGCAAAACCGTGGCGACGATCCAGGTTTTCATCTGGGTGCAAAATCGGTGAAAGGCGGCATTATATGCGCAAAGCACGTGAATTAAGGGAGCGTAGATGGCCTCGATCGAGCATCGCACCGTCGCGACGAACGGCATCAACATGCACATTGCCGAGGCGGGCTCGGGACCGCTCGTGGTCTTGTGCCACGGTTTTCCGGAGTCGTGGTATTCGTGGCGACATCAGCTGACCGCGCTGGCCGATGCGGGCTTTCACGTCGTGGCACCCGATCAACGCGGCTATGGTCAAACAGATGCGCCCGCCGAGAACGACAGCTATACGCAGTTCAATCTCGTCGGCGACATCGTCGGCCTGGTTGCAGCGCTGGGTGAGCAGCAGGCGGTGATCGTGGGCCACGATTGGGGCGCACCGGTCGCGTGGAACGCCGCGTTGTGGCGGCCCGACATCTTTCGCGCCGTGGCAGCCTTGTCAGTGCCGTTCGCGGACCGCTCGCCGATTGCGCCCACCGTCGGCATGCGCGCGATGTTCGGCGACAGCTTCTTCTACATCCTTTACTTCCAGCAACCCGGGGTGGCCGAGCACGAGTTGCAGAACGACGTGCGTCGCAGCCTCCGTCGATTGCTGTTCGGCGGCTCGGGCAACGCACCCGATCGCGGTATCAACGGCATGGTGCTGACACCGCCACCGAAAACGGCCTACTTCCTCGACCAACTCGCCGACACCGATGTGCTGCCGCCGTGGCTCACCGAAGCCGACCTCGATTACTTCGCGGCCGAGTTCACGCGCGCCGGTTTCCGAGGCGGCCTCAACTGGTATCGAAACATGGACCGTTCGTGGGCGCTCTCGGCGCCGTTCCAGGGCAAGAAGATCGAGCAGCCCGCGCTCTTCATCAGCGGCGACCGCGATCTGATCCGGATGAATCCCGGATTCGAAGCGCAGATGCGGGCGGTGGTGCCGAACCTTCGCGACGTCGTGATGCTGCCCGGCATCGGACATTGGACTCAGCAGGAGTCGCCTGATGCGGTGAATCGGGCGCTGATTGCGTTCTTGAAGTCCGTATAGGGACAGCTTCGATTCCCGGTGGAGGCTGGGGACTTGTTGCGCCGGACGCGCTCGAGCCATCCATGGGCGCTCGCGTTTGGCCATCCATGGCCAAACACGGTCCGGCGCAACAAGTCCCCACCTCCACCTCGTGTTGGCGTGTCCGCGTCAGAGTTGCAGGGTCACAGGTAGGGTACACACCGCAGGCGCGGGGGTCTTAAGGACATCAACGCCGCGGTTGTGCCTCGACGTCGACCCCAAGACGGAGTCGCTGTCACCGAATTCATGTGGAGTGGCGGGTGTCCGGGGCACCGAACACCCGCCACTCGACCGTCCTGTCGAAGTCGCCGTTACGAGCCGGGAAACAGCTGAGACATTTCTTCGGGTTTCGGTCTGCGTGCGTATTCCGAAATTTCAAACGCTTCGGCCAGGCGGAATTCGGGTGCGAATTTCCGGGCGACGGCGCGAGGGCGGCCGTAGAACTCGGGTAACCACGTGAGTCGGCGGACCGGATCTGACGGCACTTCGCTGCCGCGGCCGAGCGTGTGCGGAATCCATTCGTAAACCTGCGACACGTGGCAGTCGAGCATCGCGTCCATTTTGTCGCTGACCGGCTCGACGTCGACTTTTGCATCGGCGCGGAACGGCGCCGGTTGCGAGAAGAAGTCGGCGAAGCAGGCGACCACCGGATCGTTCGGCAAGGCGGGTGCGTCGGGTACGACGTTCGGTACACGCACCATGTAGCAGGCATCGCGGATCAGCAGGCCGACGGCGCGATGATCGGGGTGGTAGTCGTGGATGCGATGCGTCAGCACCAGATCAGGTGCGAACGTGCGGATCTCGCGGATGACCTGCTCGCGAATCGCAAGCGTCGGCTCGAGCTCGCCGTCAGCGTTTTTCCATACTTCCACTTCACAACCGATCACCGCAGCGGCAGCGGCCGCTTCGGCACGCCGACGTGCGGCGAGCGATGCGCGATCCATCGACTGATGTCCCGCGCTGCCGTCACTCACCGAGATGATGCGCACTCGGTTGCCGCGCGCGCGATGCAACGCGAGCAATCCGCCGCCGTGAAATTCGGCGTCGTCGGGATGTGCGCCGAACACCAGCACACGCAGGGCCATCGTTCACCTCACAAGGGCAATACACGTTCTTACTGCACTTTACAGCTTGAACGTTCGGGATGCGTAGACTCGCAACCCTTGGGAACGGAATCACATTCCAGCCCCCTTCCTATCAATGAAGCCTAATGAACGGAGTCAGGTGTGGATTATCGGTTCTTGCTCGGACGAGCATTCAAGCTTCAAGACCAGACGTATGTCGCCAGTGCCCTCGGTAAAGCCAACGAGGTGGAAATCGTGCGGGCAACCACGCGGGTGAACGGCGAGCAAGTCATGCGCATTTTCCCGGCCAGCATGGTGCTCGATCACCTGCTGTACGACGAAGAGATCGAGCTCTGCCCGGTCGCTTTCGCCTAGCTGTCAGCTGCGAGCGAACCTGATCGGTAGCGTCGCGAGTCCTCGCAGCAACACATTCGGCGGATAGGAAAGTTCGCTCTCGGCGCAGTCGAGAGCGAAGTCTTTCATGCGGCCGAGCAGGACGCGGAAAGCGACTTCCATTTCCTTCCGCGCGAGGCTTGCTCCGATGCACATGTGCACGCCGTAGCCGAACGCGACGTTCTGACGCGCGTTCTTTCGCGTTACGTCGAAACCTTCGGCGTGTTCGAACACACGTTCATCGCGATCGGCCGACGAGTAGCGGATCTGGATCATGCTGCCTGCGGGAATCTTCGTACCGCTGACCTCGGTATCCCGCGTGCATACGCGCCACATGTTGGCCGTTGGAGAAGACAAGCGCAGCACTTCTTCGACCAGATTCGGAATCAGGCCGGGATCGTTGCGCAGCAGTGCGAGCTGATCCGGATGCTGAATCAACAGCAGGATGCCTTCGGCGATCGCCGACGTGGTGGTTTCGTTACCGGCTACCAGCAACTGCTGAATGATCGATAGCGACTCGGCCGTGTCGAGCGGCCGTTCGCCTTCCAGGCGCGCGTGCACGATGTCGGAAATGATGTCGTCTTTGCGATCGTGTTTGCGCTCTTCGAGCTTCTTCGCGAAGTAGTGCTGATACTCGACGATGAGCTTCACGGCTTCGAGTTCTTCGTCGGGCGATGCCATACGTGACAGCTGCGCAACGAATGCGTCGGACCACTTGTTGAACAGCGGTAGATCCGAACGCGGCACGCCGAGCTGATCCGCGATAACGATCATCGGCAGCGGGCCGCAGAAGGCCGATACCAGTTCGCACTTGCCGTCTTCGATGAACGCATCGATCAGGTCGTTCGCGATCTTCTCGATTTCGGGCTCGAGCGTCGCGACCCGCCGCGCGGTGAATGCCTGGTTGACCAGCCCTCTATAGCGGCGATGCACCGGTGGATCTTCGGTGAGCATCGTGTCGACGGGAGGATAACCCTTCTTCTGCTCTTCGATCAGGCGCGGATCGACGTCGCCTTCGCTGCGCATCGCCCTACCGAACTTGTTGGAGAACACCTCGGGGTTACCGGCGATGGTGCGAACGGCGTCGTAGTCGAACACGAAGAACATACCGGTGTGCGGACAACGATAGATCGGCGCTTCCTGCCGCATGCGCGCGTTGTACTGGTGCGGGCACTTCATCACGTCGACATCGAGCGGCGTGAATTGATCGAGCGCCTTCGTCGTTACGTTGGTTGCTGCCTCGGATGTCGTGCTCATCGTTCGTTCCCCCCGTTTTTTCGCGAAGCCTCGGTTCAGACCTTCACCATCATCTTGCCGATGTTTTCGCCCTGGAACAGCTGGATCAGTGCCTTGGGCAGGTTCTTGAATCCTTCGACCACCGTTGCGCGATGTTTCAGTTCGCCGCTGTCGATCCACTGTTGCATCTCGCGGCTCGCCTCCGGGAAGCGCTTCGCGTAGTCGAGCACGATGAAGCCCTCCATTCGTGCGCGGCGAAACACCAGATTGAAGTAGTTGCGCGGTCCCGGAATCGGCCCTTGCGCGTTGTAACGCGAGATGCCGCCGCAGATGACTACGCGCGCGTTCATCGCGATGCGCGCCAGACAGAGATCGAGGATCTCGCCGCCCACGTTGTCGAAATAGATGTTGATGCCATTCGGACACGCCGCGTCGAGCGCGCGGCCGACGTCTTCCGACTTGTAGTCGATGGCGACGTCGAAGCCGAGTTCGTCGGTGAGCCACTTGCACTTGTCGGCGCCGCCCGCGAGTCCCACTACGCGGCACCCTTTGATGCGCGCGATCTGGCCGGCCACGCTGCCGGTTGCGCCGGCCGCGCCGCTAACGACTACGGTCTGTCCCGGTTTGGGTTCGCCGAGGTCGAGCAGACCGAAGTACGCCGTCATACCGGTACCGCCGAGTACACCGAGTGCGACGGTGGGATCCGTGTTGGCCGGATACACGCGCACGGGCAGCGATTTGCCGTCGGTGACGTTGTAGTCCTGCATGCCGAGCGAACCGGCAACCAGTGCGCCCACCGGCAGGTCGCGATTCTTCGATGCCTCGACAACGCCCACACCGCCGGCGCGCATCACGTCGCCGATTGCCAGAGGTGCCACGTAATCGGCGCGGTTTTCCATCTGCCCGCGCATCGAGGGATCGAGTGATAGATAGGTGGTGCGAATGCGCGCTTGTCCGTCGGCGATCTCGGGAACGTTCACTTCCGCGTAAGCGAAGTCGGTCTCTTTGACCATGCCCACGGGGCGAGCGGCGATGCGGAATTGACGGTTGACGGTGCTCATCGGTGACTCCTTGCTCGAGCGGGGCAGAGTACTATAAAACCGTCTTGACTGACTGTTTTGCGTTACCTATTCTCGACTGCCTTTTTGCTTCCGAGCGGCGGCCGAAGCGCGCTTGACATCACGCGCTTTCATCAGGAGTATCGATTGGATTTCACGTTCAGCGCCGCAGACGAATCGTTCCGTCAGGAAGTGCGGGACTTTCTCGCCCGTGAGCTGACGCCGGAACTAAGGCAGCGGCGAAACGCACCACTACGGTGTTCGCCGACAAAGACGTTGCGATGCGCTGGCAAGCCATTCTCGTGCGTAAGGGATGGGCCGTTCCCTCGTGGCCGGTCGAACATGGCGGCACCGATTGGAGCCCGACGCAGAAGTACATCTTCGGCGAAGAGTGTGCGAAGGCGGGCACGCCGGGTTTGATTCCGCTGGGTTTGCGCATGCTGGCGCCGGTGCTGTTCCGTTACGGCACGCCGGAACAGAAGCAGTACTACCTTCCGCGCATGCTCTCGGGCGAGCACTACTGGTGTCAGGGCTATTCGGAACCCGGTTCGGGTTCGGATCTGTCCAGCTTGAAGACACGCGCCGTGAAAGACGGCGACGACTACATCGTCAACGGCACGAAGATCTGGACTACGCACGCGCAGTTCGCCGATCACATTTTCTGCCTGGTGCGCACCGACGACACCGGTAAGGCGCAGGCCGGCATCACGTTCCTGCTGATGGAAATGTCGACACCCGGAATCTCCGTGAAGCCGATCATCACGATGGCCGCGGATCATGAAGTGAATCAGGTGTTCTTCGACAACGTGCGCGTACCGCAATCGAATCGGGTCGGGCCGGAGAACGAAGGCTGGACCGTCGCGAAATACCTGCTCGAGTTCGAGCG
This sequence comes from uncultured Gammaproteobacteria bacterium, assembly GCA_963822125.1. Taxonomy (GTDB): domain Bacteria; phylum Pseudomonadota; class Gammaproteobacteria; order Pseudomonadales; family Azotimanducaceae; genus DATJGR01. The sequence continues at coordinate 733,647 of CAWGGQ010000024.1, forward strand.
CGGCGGCGGTGGCGCTTCGGCGCGATTGAAGATCGGACTCGGCGAATTGCGCTCGATCGCGCAGCGGCAACTCGACGGCGGCGGTCGGAGCCTTTCGGAAGATCGCGGCTTCATGGCGCGCGTCGATCAACTCGAGATCCGTGTGATGGGTCTCGAATTCACGGAACTGTCGACGCTGGCTCGGCTGGCCCGCGGCGGCTCGCCCGGTCCGGAATCGTCGCTGCAGAAGAACACCATGGTCGACATCGGCCAAACGCTCGAGACCTTGCTGCTCGAAGCGATCGACTACTACGGCATGCCGCACGCCAATCTGATTTCGATGAACGGTCACGACGATCCGTGGCCGGCACCGCAATACGCTGAGACGATCACCGCCCGCTATCTGAACGGACGCGCCGCGTCGATCTTCGGCGGTGCGCGCGAAGTGCAGAAGAACATCGTCGCGAAAGTGGTGTTGGGGCTGTAGCAGTCTTGAAGAACGGGGTTCGAGACAGGTTTCGATTTGAGAGTGTCCGATTGAGGAGGTTCGAGAGATGACCGTTTACCGCAGGATCGAACGTTTCGCCGATCCGCAAACGAGCAGGACGCCGGTGCAGAAAGAGCCCGACCCGCAGCTCGGCAACGACATCATTCCGGCGGCGCGGTACACGTCGTCGGAATTCGCGGACCGCGAGTGGGACCGGCTGTGGACGAAGACCTGGTTGATGGGCTGCTGGGAAGGCGATCTGAAAAATCCCGGCGACTACGTCGTAACCGACCTCAAAGGCGAGAGCATCGTGCTCACGCGCGACGAAGAGGGCGGCGTGAACGCGTTCTACAACGTCTGCTCACACCGCGGTAACCAGGTTGCTTATGGCGCGTGCGGAAACACGCAAACGTTCCGCTGCTCGTACCACCTGTGGGAATACAACCTGAAAGGCGAGCTGATCACCGTGCCCGATCCGGAGACGTTTCCGCAGGGCGCGCCGTGCGACAAGCTCTCGATCAAACGCCTCGCATGCGCAACGTGGGGCGGCTTCGTCTGGTTCAACATGAATCCCGACGCAGAACCGCTCGAAGAATATCTCGGCATGATTCCCGAGCACCTCGATCCGTACCACTTCGATCAGATGGCGCTGGTCAACGACGTCACCGTCGAGTGGGACTGCAACTGGAAAGCATCGGTCGATGCGTTCAACGAGACGTATCACGTGATCGGCACGCACCCGCAGCTGTTGTCGATGCTCGAAGACTACGACGTGCAGATCGACTGCTATGAACGGCACAACCGCTACCTGATCCCATTCGGCGTGGTCAGCACGCACGTTCAGGATGGCAGCGGCATTTCGCAGGCGCTGAAGAACTACGCCGCGATGTATGGCTTCGATCTGTCGAACTATCAGGGCGACGGCCTCGGTGTGCGTCGAGCGATCCAGAAGCACCTGCGCAAGAACGGCAAGGCGATGGGTTACGACTACTCGGATCTGAACGACGATCAGCTGACCGACGATTATCACTACATGATCTTCCCGAACATCACGATGAACATTCACTGCAACTCGATGATGTTGTTCAGGCAGCGGCCGCACGAGACCGACCCGAACAAGATGTACTTCGATCTGCAGAACTACGCATTGCTGCCGAAAGGTGCGGAAGCGCCGGAGCGGCCCGTGCATCGTCAGTTCAAGCATGGCGAAGATTCGATCGGCGAAGTGCTCGATCAGGACGCGTCGAACCTTGCGAACGTTCAGCGCGGCATGAACTCGCGCGGCTTCCGCGGACTGTGGATTTCCGATCAGGAGCTGCGCGTGCGGCACTTCCACAAGACGCTCGACGACTATCTGTTCCGCGATTCGATCAAGTGGGTGAAATAGGAGACGATGACGCGCGGCCGTTTGATCTCGTTGGTGCCCGCGGCGGCGGTGCCGGAAGGCAGCAAGCACGCGTGTTCCGCAGACGGACTGGACGTGCTGCTGTGCAACGTGGAAGGGACGATATACGCGGTTGAAAACCGCTGCAGTCACGCTTCTTCGCGGTTGGACGCGGGCAAATTGAGAGGGCACACGATCGGTTGTCCGCTGCACGGTGCACGCTTCGACGTCCGCGACGGACGTGCGCTGGCGGCACCTGCGACGAAACCGATTCGCAGCTTCGAGGTCGTTATGGAAGGCGGGAAGATCAACATCGTCGAGCCGGCGCCACAGCCTGCGCGACCGAAGTTCGGCCCGCTCGGTTGAAGAACGCTTGCTTGATGACGAGAGTCCGGATTCGATTAGACACACGATTCAATTAGACACAGAACGGGGGAAACACCATGGATCTGCAACTGAAAGGACAAGTCGCGCTGGTCACCGGCGGCACGAAGGGCATCGGCCGCGCCATTGCGGAAACGTTTGCGTCTGAGGGCGTCAACGTGGCGATCTGCGCGCGCAAGGCGGACGAAGTGAAAGCTGCGGTTGAAGCGCTGCAGAAGAAGGGCGTGAAAGCGTTCGGCAAAGCGGTGGACGTGGGCAACGGCGATCAACTGAAGGGTTGGATCAACGAAGCGGCCGCGGCGCTCGGCGGCATCGACATCCTTGTGTCGAACGTGAGCGGCGGTAACGCGCCGGGCGAAGCCGGCTGGCGTTCGAACTTCGAGCACGACATGTTGGGTGCGGTGCGCTGCGTAGAAGCATCGTTGCCGTTCCTGTCGAAATCGAAGAACGGCAACATCGTGATGATCTCCACCACGGCGGCGCTCGAGAAATTCATCTCGGCCGGCCCGTACAACGCGATGAAGGCCGCGCTGCTGAACTACTCCGGCGCGCTGTCGCAGGATCTCGCGCCGAAGGGTATTCGCGTGAACGCGGTAAGCCCCGGCCCGATCATGATCGAAGGCGGCGCATGGGACATGATCAAAAAAGGCATGGCGCCTTTCTACGAAGCAACGCTCGCGCAGGTTCCGATGGGACGTATGGGCACGGCGGATGAAGTCGCCGCACAGGTGGTGTTCCTCACCAGCCCGCGTTCAGGCTTCACCACCGGCACGAACGTCGTCATCGACGGCGGTATCACGAAGCGCATCCAGTACTGAGTACAGCCGTTTCAGGAGCACGTCATGTCCAACAAGACTGTGAAGGTGTATCTCGTCGCGGCGGGTGACTATCACGACATCGATTTCGCGCGCCTCGAAGTGCTGAAGCTGCTGGGTGAAAACGAGAAGATCCGCGTCAGCGTCGCGCAGAACTACAGTGACCTGAAGGCAATCGATCGCTCGGACTTTCTGATCACGTATACGTGCAATGTGGTTCCGTCACAGACGGAGCAGGAGGCATTGCGCGATTACGTGGCCGGTGGCAAACGCTGGTTCGCGCTGCACGGCACGAATTCGATCCTGAAGTTCCTTGCCGACGGTCGCGTCGACAGCCCGGAGATTGCGCCGGTGCTGATGCAAACGCTCGGCACTCAGTTCATCGCGCACCCGCCGATTCAGCCGTTCAAAGTTCGGGTGGCCGATCCGAATCACGAACTGGTGAAAGGCATCGGCGAGTTCGAGAGCGATGACGAGCTGTACCTGTCGCGCATCCACGGCAAGCTGCACATGCTGCTCGATACCCACTACAACGGTCCTGCGAAGGGGTTCGTCGAAGAGCAGTGGAACGACGACACGCCGCGCCCGGTGTACTACATCCACAAAGTCGGTAACGGCGAGGTTCTATACCTGAATCTCGGCCACTGTCGCGGCTACTACGACATGCAACCGATGATGGACCGCTATCCGAAGATCGAACGCGGTTCCTGGCAGTTGCCGCAGTACTACGAGCTGTTGCGTCGGGGAATTGCTTACTGCGCACGCGGCGCTCAGTAAGCCTCAACTCAAACGGGAGAAGTCGAGCCGACTTCTCCTGTGGCGCGTCTCGCCAACTGTTCGCATGACCGGCTATCGTCGCCCGGTCGAGTTTCGCATATCTCATTGAATCGACACGGATACGCGGTTGGCGCAGTAAGTGCATTGCCATCCCGGACTCGTCGATGGGCCGGAGACCCTTTTAATGCTGCAGATCGAACACCTCTCCAAAACCTACGCCAACGGCGTCGAAGCGCTTAAGGATGTGTCGCTGACGATTCCCAACGGCATGTTCGGGCTGCTGGGCCCCAACGGCGCCGGCAAGTCGACGTTGATGCGCACGCTCGCGACGTTGCAGGAGCCTGACGCAGGACGAATCGAACTGAACGGAACCGATGCACGCGCGAACCCCGACGCATTGCGGCGCCGCCTCGGCTATCTGCCGCAGGAATTCGGCGTTTATCCGCGCATCTCCCCGCTCGCGATGCTGAATCATCTGGCGATTCTGAAAGGCATCGGCAATCGCGCCGATCGCACCGCACTGGTCGAGCGGCTGCTGGTGCAGACGAATCTGTGGGATGTGCGAAAGAAGAATCTCGACACGTTCTCCGGCGGCATGCGGCAGCGGTTCGGCATCGCGCAAGCGCTCATCGGCGAACCGGCGCTGGTGATCGTCGACGAACCCACCGCCGGTCTCGATCCGGCTGAACGACGCCGCTTTCACAACCTGCTGACGCGCATCGGTGAAGACGTGGTGGTGATTCTGTCCACGCACATCGTCGAAGACGTCAGCGACCTGTGCACGCGCATGGCGATTCTTGGTAACGGCCGAATTCTCGTGGAAGGCGAACCTGCCGCGCTGATCGCGAAGCTCGAGGGACGATTGTGGAAGCAGATGGTTCCGCCCGCTGAAGTTGCCACGTTGCGCGAGCGACTGCCGATCGTGTCCACGCGGTTGATCGGCGGACGCACGGAGATTCGCGTCGTCGGCGCGGAACGTCCCGATAGTCTCGACCCTGCGGAGCCGACGCTCGAAGACGTGTACTTCGCGACGTTGCAGCAACACGGCATCGACGTGGCGTTGGAGTAATCGTCGTGCTCTTCGAGATCTTTCGCTTCGAATGCCGGCACCAGCTCGGCAGCCCGTTGTTCATCGCTACTGCGTTGATGTTCTTCGCGTTCGCGTTTCTCGGTATGGCCAGCGAGCAGGTCGGCATCGGCGATTCCGTGAACAACCTGAACCTGAACGCGCCGTACACGATCCTCGAGACGCAGTTCGTGATGAGCATCATCGCGGTGTTCGCGGTAGTGGCGTTCGTTGCATTGCCGCTGACGCGCGACCTCGAGTTGAAGACGCAAGAGACGTTTGCCGCAACCGGTATCGGCAGGTTGCCGTTCCTGTTCGGGCGCATCGGCGGCGGTTTCCTTTTCGCGTTGCTCGCTGGATGTGCCTCGGTGTTGGGCACGCTCGTCGCAACGTACATGCCGTGGCTCGACCAGCAGCGCATCGCGCCGCTCGATCTGCACCCTTACTGGTTCTCGGTGTGGGGCGTGATGCTGCCGAACTTGTTCATCGTCGGCAGTCTCGTTGCGGCGGTTGCAGCGCTGACGCGTTCGCTGCTTGCCTCTTACACCGTGCTGGTTGCGATCATCATTGCTGACGTGGTGGTAGGCGCGAACACCGATCAGGAAACGATTGCGCGAATGTCGCTGGCGGATCCGTTCGGGCGCGTCGCGTTCGGCGACGTCACGCGTTACTGGACGGTGTTCGATCGCAACACGTTGGTGCCCGAGGTGACGGGCGCGCTGCTGCTGAACCGCTTGATCTGGTTGTCGGTGGCGGTGGTCGCGTTGGCGATTGCGGCCTATCGGTTCAGCTTCTCGCCGCGAACGGTGCGGCCCGGCGGCGCGCGGAGCGAACAACCGCAGGCGCTTCCGGCGCTGACCACTTCCATACGAACGACACCGACGTTCGACGCGACGCTCGTAGTCAAACAGTTCCTGTCGCAGGTTCGCATCGATCTGCGCGGCGTACTCAAGAGCTATCCGTTCTACGTGCTGCTGATGTTCGGCATGGTCAACGTCATCGGCGGCTTCTTCGGCGCGATTTCACAGATCTTCGGCACGCCGGCGCACCCGGTGACGCGGATCATGCTGAACGTGGTCGAAGGACATTTCCTGTTCATCGTCTTCATGATCATCGTCTACTACACGGGCGAACTCGTGCATCGCGAGCGCGAATCCGGCGTCGCCAGATACGTGGACGCGGCGCCGTTTCCCAACGGCGTGATGGTGGCGGCGAAAGTCGCGGCGATGTGGACGATCGTCACGCTGCTGTTGTTCGTCGTGATGCTGACGTCGATGGTCGTGCAGGCCGGCCACGGCTACTTTCACTTCGAGATCATGAAATACGTGGTCGGCATGTTCGTGGTGCACGGCTGGTTCCTGTACCTCTTCTGCGTGCTCGGCGTGTGCGTTCAGACGATGGTGCCGAACAAGTTCCTCGGCATGCTGGTGTTGATCGTGCTGTTCTTCGCCGTGCAGACGATGAACTCGATCGGCTACGAGCATGTGCTGTACCAGTTCGGCGTTCCTGGCGCACCGCCATCCGACATGAACGGCTGGGGTCACTTCGTGGAACCGATGGTGACCGTCGGCCTGTACTGGTCATTGATGATGCTGCTGGTGGGCGTGGCGGCACACTTGCTGACGTTGCGCGGCGTGAACGACAACTGGCGTTCGCAACTGACGATCGCGCAACGCCGATTCACGACGCCAGTGCGGATTGTGACGGGCGTTACCGTCGTGCTGACAGCCGCGCTCGGCGCGTGGATCTACTACAACACAAACGTGCTGAACCGGTACGAAACTGCGGAAGATCGCGACGCACTGCAGGCCGACTATGAAAAACGCTACAAATCCTACGGCCAGCTGCCGATGCCGGAAGTGGTGGCGCTCGACGCGTCAGTAGATATCTATCCGTCGGAACGGCGCGTCGAAAGCCGCGGCGTCGCAGTCATCGAGAACGTGCTTGCCGAACCGTTGAGCGAAATCGATCTGAACGTCTCGCGCTTCCTCACGATCAACAGCATCGACGTACCGAACAGCAAAGAGATCGAAGCGGATCGCATGCACGGCTTCCATCGTTTCGCCTTGAATGAACCGTTGGCGCCGGGCGAGAAGCTCGAGTTGCGCTGGGATTTGTCGTGGCGCAATCCCGGCTTCACCAATTCGAAGAGCACGACGCGCGTTGTGGAGAACGGCACGTTCGTTGAGAACCGCGACATCATGCCGACGATCGGCTACGACCCCAGCCTTGAACTCACCGACAACAACAAGCGCCGCAAACACGGTCTGCCTGCGGCAGAACGGCTGCCGAAATACGAAAGCTCAGCAGTCGATGCCATCAGTCAGTTCGGCGTGCACAACCGCGCCACGTTCCACACGGTGGTGAGCACCAGCGCCGACCAGATTGCGATTGCCCCCGGTTATCTGAAGAGCGATCGCATCGATGGCGATCGGCGCTACTTCGAATACGAGATGGACGCGCCGATCTGGCCGTTCGTGTCGTTTCAATCGGCGCGGTATGCGGTGGCGGAGGACCGATGGAACGACGTTGCGCTGCAGGTGTTTTATCACCCGCCGCACGATTTCAACGTGGCGCGTATGCTCGATGCTTCGAAGAAGTCACTCGATTATTTCACGCGCGAGTTCTCGCCGTATCAGTACAAGCAGTTCCGCATCCTGGAATTTCCGGCGTACGAAACGTTCGCGCAGTCGTTCCCGAACACGATTCCGTTCTCTGAAGGCATCGGTTTCATCGCGAACCTACCGACGAGAAATACATCGACTACGTGTTCTATGTGACCGCCCACGAGCTGGCGCACCAATGGTGGGGACACCAGATCGCGGGTCGCCGCGCACAGGGGATGACGATTCTCGTGGAAACGCTCGCGCAGTATTCGGCGCTGATGGTGATGGAGCACGAGTACGGTCCGCAGAAAATGCGGCGCTTCCTGAAGTACGAATTGGACAGTTATCTGAAAAATCGCGGCGGCGAACTGATCGAAGAATTGCCGTTGCGACTGGTCGAAGATCAGCCGTACGTGCACTACCGCAAAGGCAGCCTGGCGATGTACGCGTTGAAGGATGCGATCGGCGAAGACGCGGTGAATCGCGCGTTGCGAAAAGTTCTCGATCGTTATGCGTTCAAGGCGGCGCCGTTCCCGATGTCGGGTGACTTGATCGATGCGTTCAGAGCGGAAGCGCCGGCGGACAAACAGGCGTTCATCACCGCGCTCTTCGACAAGATCACGCTATGGGACCTGAGCGTCACCGACGTGCAGGTGCAACCGACGGACGATGATAAGTACCGCGTCACTATGACGGTTGCGACGAAGCAGTTCGAAGCGGATGGCGGTGGACGTGAAACCGAGGTGCCGCTCGACGTGTGGCTCGACGTTGCGGTGTTCGGTGAGGACGTCGGCCGACCTCGGCGAGTCCGATCTGCCGACGCCGCTGGTCATCGAGAAGCGTCGCTTCGATACCGCGACGTCCACGCTCGAGTTCGTCGTCGATCAGAAACCCGCGCGTGTCGGCATCGATCCGTACAACAAGATCATCGACCGCAATCCGGACGACAATCTGAAACGTATCGGCGGACTGACCTTCAATCTCGTGTAGAAGGGCAATCACGCGCGCTCCAGCGCCCACAGCGTGATCGGGAGCGGCTTTCGAATGAACACGCCGCCGCCGATGCTCTGAAAATTGCGGTCGAGCTGTTTGCGATACCACTTTGCCGGCCGCAGGAAAACGTCGGGATCAGTGCGCGCGCGGTCGCAGTGATCCCAGTCTTCGGCGGTTAACACGCCGAGGTAAAGCGCGCCGCGGCACAACGTCGCAAGATTCGTGAGCGCCGCACGACAGGACTTGTCGTCGAGCGAGGGCAACACGTCGTGGCACACCACCAGATCGAACGGTGAGCGCGCGGCGAAGTCGACAACCGACCCGCGAGTCCAGCCGTTTTTGCTGCACAGGTGTTCACTGTATTCGACGCCCGTGCAGCGCGCCTTAGGGAACTCGTTCTGCAGCGACTGCAGCATCCAGCCGAGTCCGCAGCCGATGTCGAGTACGCGCCGCACCGGAATCTCGATGTGCCGTAGAAGGGACGCAACGAACGCGGCTTGTCGTCGCACCGCCTGCGGTGTGGTGGCCCGGGTGCCCGGATTGCGGTAATAGCGGTCATAGTATTTCGCGTCGAAGCTCGGTTCGACTGAGCGTTTCGTGGTCACTGTGGTGCTTTCCTTTGCGCGCTGCTCGGATCGGCGCCGAAAACAGTCAGGCTTGTCTGAAATTTCCGGCGTCTGTAATGTGCTGTGCGATCTTATGAAGTGATTCGGGAGGAGATTATGCCCAAGCCGTTCCGGTTCGGCGTTCAGTCGTTCAACTCGACGTCGGGAAAAGCGTGGGGCGAAACCGCGCGGAAAGTAGAAGCGCTCGGATTTTCGACGTTGCATCTCGCCGATCACCTGCTAGGCCCCGGACCTGCGCTCGCAAAAACGAATCACCCGGTGCAGAACCTCGCCGCCGTGCCGGCGATGGCGCACGCCGCTGCTGTCACGAGCACGTTGAACATCGGCTGTCGCGTGTTCTGCATCGATTACCGGCTGCCGATCGTGCTGATCAAGGAAGCGATGACGCTGGATCTGCTGTCGAACGGTCGTCTCGAACTCGGCCTCGGCGCCGGATGGCTCGAAGAGGAGTATCACGCCACCGGCATCGAGTTCGACCCGCCGGGCGAACGCATCAGCCGGCTCGAAGACGTCATCGAAGGTCTGCGTGCGTTTGCGGCTGAAGGCATGGTCAACGTCGCCAACGACACGATCCAGTGGCGCGACTTCGAAGGATTGCCGAAGCCGGCGAAGCGGCCACATCCGCCGTTGATGATCGGCGGCGGAAGCCCGCGCATCCTGCGTATCGCCGGACGCGAAGCGGACATCGTCAGCCTCAACTTCAACAACCGTAAAGGCGTCATCGGACCCGATGGCGTGCAGTCGTCGTCTGCCGCAGAGACGAAGAAGAAGATCGGCTGGATCCGCGGCGGTGCCGGCGCGCGTTTCAACGAGGTGGAGATCGAAATCGGCGCGTACTTCACGTTCGTGATGGACGATGCGAAGCCGATGGTCTCGATGTTCGCGAAGAACTTCGGCTTCTCGGAAGCCGAGATGCTGCAGCATCCGCACGCGCTGTTCGGCGGCGTCGACACGATCTGCGAAGAGTTGCAGCGGCGCCGCGACGAATACGGGATTTCTTACGTAACCGTGCCTGAAGACGCGATGGCGGGATTCGCACCTGTAGTCGCGCGTTTGAGCGGGAAATAGTCGCGGCTGGTCGACGCGGACCGTTATTCGGAGCTTTCGAGCGGGTCGTGTTCCGGCGCGTCGGGTGAGTCGGAGTCGGCGTCCATCGCGTCCATCGCGTCGATCGGCTCCGCCGCCTTTGCCTCTTCGATGGTCGATGCAATGCCGATGTGGAACGCCGCATATCCCGGCAGCACCATCTGATTCAGCGCCATGCCGAGTACCCGTCCCGGGTACGGTGCGACCACGGTCGACACCTGACTGGTGACAGGATCGGTAACGGTACCGAGGCGCGTGCCCTGCTCGACGACATCGCCGAGATGCACGCCACTCATCAGCACGCCGCCTTCGTTCACGCGTACCCAGCGCGATTCGAAATACACGGGGGCGGAGGCCTTCGATTGCAGCGCGCGCGGATACATCGAAAGTGACTCATCGCATGCTGAATCGCCGTAACGCCGTGGCGAACTTCGCGTTCCTGTATGCGCATCGGCTCGCCCGTTTCGAGCGTAATCGTGGGGATGCCCGCATCGGTGGCAGCACGCCGCAGCGTTCCGACGGCGCCGCGATTGTGCAGGATCACCGTCGAACCGAACCGCCGAGACAGATCGACCACGTCTAGATTGGTCAGATCGCCGCGCACCTGCGTGAGGTTGGCGCGATGGAACGAGCCGGTATGGATGTCGACGAGATAGTTGCACGATCGGATCACGTCTTCGAACAGCGAGTGCGCGAGACGCGCCGCTGCACTGCCTTGTTCCTTGCCCGGAAAGTAGCGATTGAGATCGCGCCGGTCGGGCAGATAACGCGTGCCGCGGCGAAACCCGTCGAGGTTCACGATAGGCACGCCAATAACGGCGCCGCTGAGGTGCGTCGGATCGATTTCGTACAACACGCGCCGCACGATCTCGAGGCCGTTGTGTTCGTCGCCGTGCAGCACTGCAGTCAGACACAGCGTCGGTCCGGGGCGTGTGCCGTTGGCCACCAGCACGCCGCGCGGGATCGAGTTGCCGTCGAACGAGACGCCCGGCGACCAATACAGCACGTTGATCGTTCCCGGATCGATCGTCTTGCCCAGCAACGACATCGGCTTTTGTTCGCCCGCGGCGTTACTTGGAATTGCGGTCGGCTGCAGCGTGAGCGATAGCGGATCGGTGGGGCCGGCTCTGGTCACGATCGCCACCTGATTCGGCGCATCGGCGGCGGATGCCGCTAGCGAGAAGAGCAGCGAGACGAGCGCGAGTGCAGCGACGGAACTGCGCGCTGAGCGGAGGAAACGGGAAGTCATCGAAGCGGGAAGGTGCAAAGCCAAACTGAAGAGCCGCGGACAAGTGCTTGAATCATATACTTGAATCGCATCACAAAACGAGAATTCCTCTGCACTTCGGGGCAGAGAGTCCGGCGCGGAAGGTCCGTTTGTCTGGCTCGCCCCGAAGCGCATTGAGGCACGCAACAGCGCCGCGCTATTCTGCGTTGACATACGAGAGGGGGAAATCATGGCGGATCTGATTGCCGAATTGCGCGGCGCGCTGGGCGACGACAGCGTGCTGACCGGCGCCGATGTGCACAACCGCGCGTCGGGCATCTGGCGCCGTGAAGGCATTCGCGCAAAGGCGCTGGTGCGGCCGCGCGATACCGCCGGCGTGAGCAAAGCACTCGCGTTGTGTCATGCACATGGACAAAGCGTGATCGCGCACGGCGGCCTGACAGGCCTCGTCGGCAGCGCATTGACCGCCCCTGACGACGTCGTCATTTCGCTCGAACGTTTGAACAAGATCGAAGAGATCAACACCGTCGACCGCACGATGACGGTCCAGGCCGGCGTCATTCTGCAGACTGTGCAGGAGCAGGCCGATGCCGCCGGTTTGATGTTTCCCCTCGACCTCGGCGGGCGCGGCACCGCGACTATCGGCGGCAACATTTCGACGAATGCCGGCGGCAACCGCGTGATTCGGTATGGCATGGCGCGCGACATGGTGCTGGGGCTCGAAGCGGTGCTCGCCGATGGCACGGTGGTGTCGAGCCTGAACCGCATGATCAAGAACAACGCCGGCTACGACTTGAAGCAACTGTTCATCGGCTCGGAAGGCAGCCTCGGCATCGTCACGCGTGCGATTCTGCGTCTGCGCGAAAAGCCGCGCAGCACGGAGACGCTGTTCGTCGCGGTGGACGAGTTTGCGAAGCTCGGCAAATTCCTGAAGTCGATGGATGCGTCGCTCGGGGGAACGCTGTCGGCATTCGAAGTGATGTGGAACAACTTCTACACGCTCGTAACGACCGAACCTGCGAAGAATCAGCCGCCGCTGCCGCAAACGTATCCTTACTACGTGCTCGTCGAGGCGATGGGCGGCGATCCGGAAAAAGACCACGAACGAATCGAGACCGCGCTCGGCCAGGCCTATGAAGAAGGGCTCATTGCAGACGCGGTCATCGCGCAGTCCGAAGCGCAGCGTCAGCAGATCTGGGCGATGCGCGACGATGTAGGACAAACCACGCGCCTGGGGCCTACGTTCGTGTTCGACGTCAGCATGCGCATTTCGAAAATGGAGGCGTACGTTGAGGAAGTGAACAGGCGCCTGGCCGCGCACTACAACGACGTTCACAACTTCACGTTCGGTCACATGGGCGACGGCAACCTGCACTTCGTGATTTCGGTGGGGCAGAACGACCACGAAGCGCGCGAGAAGGTCGAACGCAGCGTTTACGAACCGTTGGCGGACATCGAGGGTTCGGTGTCGGCGGAACACGGTGTGGGGCTGGAGAAGAAACCGTATCTGTCGATCTGCCGTTCGCCGGTGGAAGTCGCATTGATGCGCGCCTTGAAGGAAACGTTGGACCCGAAACACATACTCAACCCGGGCAAGATATTCGACATGGAAGGTGCCGCATGACGGATCTGCACTGGCTGACCTTGTCGGAGGTCTGTCGTCGGATCAAAAGCGGGGAGCTGACGTCGAAAGCCGTCACCGAACACACGCTGAACCGTATCAAAGCAACGGACGACCGTTACCGCGCGTTCGTTACGGTTATGGCGGATGCCGCGATGGCGAGCGCGGAACGGCTCGACGCGGCGCGCGCAAAAGGCGAACCGCTGGGTCCGCTGCATGGCGTACCGATCGCGCTGAAGGATCTGTTGTGGACGCGCGGCGTGAAGACCACGTGCGGCACAAAAGTGCTGGCGAACTGGGTGCCGGACGAAGACTCGACCACCGTGACGCGTTTGAGAGAAGCGGGCGCCGTGATCGTCGGCAAAGTGAAGCTCACCGAAGGTGCGTTTTCCGATCACCATCCCGAGGTGGATCCGCCGCGCAACGTATGGGATCCGGCGGTGTGGCCGGGCGTGTCGTCCTCCGGTTCGGGCGTAGCGGTGGGTGCAGGGCTCGCCTATGGCGCCATCGGCACCGACACCGGCGGCAGCATCCGGTTTCCGTCCGCGTCGAACGGCATCGTCGGAATCAAACCAACGTACGGCCGGGTGAGCCGCCACGGCGCCTTCCCCCTTGCAGAGTCGTTGGATCACATCGGCCCGATGACGCGCAGTGTCGAAGATGCGGCGCGTATGCTCGGTGTGCTGGCCGGTTACGACAAGCGCGACCCGACGTCGATTGAATCTGCGCCGCCGAATTACGGCGCTTCGATCGGCGAGTCCGTGCGAGGCATGCGCATCGGCATCGACCGCGCATATGCCGAGAAAGGCGTTGCGGCCGATGTGGTTGCGTCGCTGCGAAAGGTACTCGCTACGTTCACCGAACTCGGTGCCGAAGTGGTCGAAGTGGAATTGCCGTCCTATGGTGAACTCGTGCAAGGCTGGGGCATCACGTGCGGCGTCGAAACCGCGCTCGCTCACGCGCAACACTATCCGGCACGCCGCGCCGACTACGGTCCGGTGCTGGCGCGGTTGATCGACAGCGGAATCGCCGCACCGGCAACGGCCTATGCAACGCTCGAACGCGCGCGCGAGAGATTTCGCGCGGACCTCGAAGCGCTGCTACGTCGCGTCGACGCCATCGCTGCGCCGGCAATGGTGTTCGCACCGCCGCGCGTGAGTCAAATGGCAGCACTGCTGGCGGGCGGTGTGGCCGACTTCATCACCTTCACCGCACCCTTCAACTACTCGGGCCATCCCACCATCACACTGCCGTCAGGCTTCAACGCCGACGGCCTGCCGATGTCGTTCCAACTGATCGGTCGCTGGCTGGGCGAACCCACGCTGATCCGTGCGGGGCATGCGTATGAGCAGGCGCGCGGTTCGTTGAAGTTGCCGAAAACCTAACAGGGCGGAACAGGACTTCGATTGAATGGCTGAGCGGCGGAGGTTCGGTGCGCCGGACTCGCTCAAGCCATCCATGGGCGCTCGCGTTTGGCCATCCATGGCCAAACACGGTCCGGCGCACCGAACCTCCGCCACTCCACATGAACTCGATGACACCGACTTCGTTTGGGGATCAGCGTGGAGACAGAACCACGGCGGTGATGTCCTTAGACACCGAGCACGTTGTGCGCGCTCTATGAGCGAGCGTCGAAGCCGCGGTGGACACGTCGACGTCAGGCGGAGGTGGGGGCTTGTTGAGACGGACCGTGTTTGGCCATGGATGGCCAAACGCGAGCGCCCATGGATGGCTCGAGCGGGTCCGGCGGAACAAGCCCCCACCTCCGCCGGAACCCAAGCGAAAACCTCAGGAAAACGTAGCGCGCCCCTGATCCAGCACCACGACGCCATCCTGATTCGCGGTTTGGAAGATGCAGGTCTTGCCGTCGACCCACATCGAAACCGTTAGCGCGTCGCCGGGGAAAACCGGCCGCGAGAACTTGCCGTCCATCGAGCGGAACCGCTTCGGATCGCCGTTGCACAGCGCGTGCAGCAGTGCGCGGCCGGTGAAGCCGTAGGTGCACAAGCCGTGCAGGATCGGCTTGTCGAAGCCGCCGGCTTTTGCGAACGACGGATCGGAGTGCAGTGGGTTGCGATCGCCGGAGAGGCGATACGTCAACGCCTGATCTTCGCGCGTCTGGTACGTGATCTTGTGGTCGGGTTTGCGATCGGGAATCGCGAGCTTTTCCGACGGACCCCGATCGCCGCCCCAGCCGCCTTCGCCGCGACAGAACAGCGACATGCGGTTTTTCAGCAGCGGCTTGCCGGTGGCCACGTTCGTGGATGTCGATTCGAATTCGAGTACGGCGGCGTTGCCTTTGTCCCAGATACCGGTGCAGCGACCGACGCTTTCGATTTCTCCTTCGGCGGGAATTTCGTCGAGCAGTTCGATGCCTTGCGTGCCGTGCACCATGAGGAACGGATTGAAGGAGCCGATCTTGTCCATCGGCACGCCGCCGCCGCCGATGATGACCGCGAACGTCGGCAAAACGCGCTGGGCTACGTCCTTTGTGTTCTCGGTGGTGAACGCGAGTTCGCTGGTACCGGCGCCTACGCCGACCGCGTACAACAACGCGTCTTTGGACGTCCACGAACGGCGGCTGGGTTTACCCACTGCGCCAACGGCTTTTGGATCGATCGGCATGACTGGCTCCCCTTTGGATCTCAGAATGAAATGGCTGGGCACGGACCGTAACAAACTTCGTTGCACCCCTGCCAGAGGTTGATACGATCGCCCGATGCCGAACACACGACCGCCAGTCGACTACATCGAACGCACCCGCGCGCAATACGATGCGCTCGGCTATCCGCCGTATCACTGGGTGCGCAACGACACCGCGCCGCCGTGGGCCGAGCTGACGAAGCCGTTGTCGAAGTGCCGTGTCGGCCTCATCGGATCGGGCGGCATCTACAAGACCGGTCAGGTTGCCTTCCACTACAAGGACGACACCAGCTTCCGGATCATCGACACGCGCGAATCGACGGCGACATTGCGCGCCACGCACTTCGCATACGACCTCACCGACGCGCGCAGTGATCCGAACGTAGTGTTTCCCATCGATACGCTGAACGAACTCGTGCGCGAAGGCTTCATCGGCTCGTTGGCCGAAAACGCATACGCCTTCATGGGTGGCATCTATTCGTCGCGCCGCGTTCGCGAGCGGCTGGCGCCGGAACTGGCAAACCGCGCTGTGCGCGATGGCGTTGACGTCGTTCTGCTGGTGCCCGTCTGACCCGTATGTCATCAGTCCGTGGGACTGATAGCGCGTGAAATCGAAGGGCGTGGCATTCCGACACTGTCGATGACCAGTGCGCTGTCGATCACGAGATCGGCTAATCCGCCGCGTGCGGCATACCTCGACTTTCCCTTGGGCCACACGGCCGGAAAACCGCATCAACCGCAGCTCAATCGCGACATCGTGCGCGATGCGCTCAAAGCGTTCGAAACGCTGACGCAGCCCGGAGACGTATCCATGTTGCCGTACGAGTGGGCGAGCGACGATGCGTGGAAGGACACGGTGATGCGCCCGCGCAGTCCGGGCGCAAAACACGACGACTCGCGTGTGGAGCGCGATGCGTCGCCGCAGTATCAAACGGCCGACGATCGAGCGCTGGCGGAAGCAGAAATCGCGCGCGGCGGCTGCGCGACATGCGTGTGGCTCGACGATCCCGTGTGAGCGCTGCTCACCTCACCAGTTGAAGCCGTAGAGATTCCAGTACCAGTAGAACGGCACCATCGCCGCCGCCGCAATCGTCACGATCGCGTAGCGCACCTTCGCGCCCGCGGTGAGTTCCTGACCGAACAACAGGAACACCAGCGCGATGACCATTCCTGCCGCCAGCAACGTTGCGATCGGCGGCAGACACAGCATGACTTTGAACACGGTCGGCATTCCGAACAGGAACTCGTTCTGATCGATGCCGA
This sequence comes from uncultured Gammaproteobacteria bacterium, assembly GCA_963822125.1. Lineage (GTDB taxonomy): Bacteria > Pseudomonadota > Gammaproteobacteria > Pseudomonadales > Azotimanducaceae > DATJGR01. The sequence goes on from CAWGGQ010000024.1 coordinate 750,605, forward strand.
TCAATCCCCAGCCGAGGCCCACCAGCGTGACGATGTTGATCACTGCGGTAGCGAGCGCGAGCCGGCGAGCGATGCGCGTGGCGCGGTCCGTTGGCTGCGGGCGTCGCAAAATCAAACGTGAAAAGCCGCGACCGAATGCGCCGACGAGGGTCGTGAGAAACACGAACAACACGGACGCGATGAACAGCTGCTGCACCGGCGCTGTTTCCCACACCGCGAGCTTTCGGAACGAGGCGTGCTCCGAATCCATACGTCCCGGTCGCGTCACATCGCCCGGCGTGAACAGCACGCGATGGTCTACCTCGTCGCTGCGAAACAGTCCGGGCTCCAGCTCGAACACGCGCCTCACTTGATCGCCGCCTGCGACGATCAGTTCGCCGTCGACGCCCTTTGAAACGACGTTCACTTCCGACAGCATCGCCGCTACTTTCGCGAGACCTGTCTTTTCGTGGCGGTTGTCGCGATAGCGGCCGATGTACGACGCGGCGCGCTGTTTGAAATCGGCCGACGTTTGCATCGGCGGCAGCGGCTTTATCGCGGGGTAGAAGCGATCCATGAACACCTTCGTAAGAAGGTGGCGTAGCTCGTCGCGATCGACGTTCGACGAAACGAAGAAGCCCGCGTTCTTCTCCGGTATCAGATACAGCAGCGACGCGAAACCCGGCAGATCGCCGCCATGTTGAATCGCGGGGTAGCCATTCACGTTGTCTTCGAAGAATTGTCCGGCGCTGCCTTGCATGCGCGGATCGGCGCTGTATTGCCGCGCATGCATCTCTTTCGCGGTCGCTTCGTTGAGGATGCGGACGTCGCCGTATTGACCGTTCTGCAGGTGCGCGATCATGAATCGCGCGATGTCGTCACCGGTGGTCAACAAACCGCCGGCTGGAATGACGTTGTTGTACAGGAACGGCTCGGGTTTGAAGCCGAGACCGTCGAACTTGTAGCCCTGCGCGAGCGTCGGTGGCAGCGGATCGATGATCGCGAACGTGCTGTGCGTCATGCCGAGCGGCTGATAGATGTTCTTCGCGATGTATTCGTTGAACGGCGTGCCGGAAACCTGTTCGACGATCAGGCCTTCCAGTGCCACGCCGTGGTTCGAATAGCTCGCGCCGTCGCCTACCGGGCGCACGCGCGGCGGCATGCGGTCGGCGAGATATTCGCCGAGCGGCCGCCACTCTTTTGCAGTGCGTGCCGCCATACCGATGCCGCGTTCGTCGAACCCCGCGGTGTGCGTGAGCAACGAACGCAGCGTGACAGGTTGTGGAAACGTCGCCGGAATCTTGAACGTGCTGAGGTATGTGTTGACGTCTGCGTCGAGTTGCAGCTTGCCCTGTTCGTACAACTGCATCACCGCCGTTGCGGTGAACAGCTTCGACACCGACGCGATCTGAAACAGCGTGGTATCGGGATCTACGCGCGCCTTTGTTTCCAGGTTGGCGAATCCGTAACCGCGCTTCAGAACGACGCGGCCGTTTTCCACGAACACGAACACCGCGCCCGGAACATGTCCCGATTCCATCGCAGCGGCGAAGAATCCGTCGAGGAAGTCCTGCATCGCGACGACGTCGATCGAATCCGCGGGCGGCACCGTATCGGCGGGTAGCGCATCCGCGGGCGTCGACGCTTCGGTTGGCAGCGTCGCCTCGGACGGCGCGTTCGTCTCGGCTGGTGTCGGCGGCTCGGCGTTCACGATCGCCTCGACAACACCCGGTGCAACGCTCGCCGGTGCAGCGGCGTCTTCAGCGTGCGCCGCACACATGAACCACACGATGATCGCCGCGCACAGTGAAGCGAGCAGCCGAATCGACTTTGTCATGTCATTCCTTGTTCAAGACGCGGCTGCGGCGGCGTTGCGAAGGGCAATCGAGTCGTTGCGGACCGTCCGATTGTTCCAGGCGAGCGCGAGTATGCCGACCGCCACGTTGGCGATTGCCGTAGCACCGAACACGCCCGCGTAACCCGCGAGCGACCGGCCGATCAGCGCCAGCGGTATCAACAGCACGACCAGCCGCAGCAATGACAGCACCAACGGCGGTGTCGGTTTGCCGAGCGCGTTGAAGCACGCGCTCGCAACACCCATCACGCCCATGAAGCCCAGGCTGATCGGGACGATCAGCAGGTACATCGTCGCGGTCTCCACCACTTCGGGTTCGTCGTTGATCATTCCGACGAGCCAGCGCGCGGCCACGGCCATTGCGAGAAACGACGCGACACCCCAGGCGAGGCAGAAGCCGTGGCACAGCGCCAATGCGCTGCGCACACGATCGAACAACTGCGCGCCCCAGTTCTGGCCGACGAACGGTCCGACCGACGTCGACACCGCGATGACCACCATCGCGATGACCGCTTCGATGCGCGACGCAACCGCGAAGCCTGCGACCACGCCGTGGCCGAAATCGGCCAGCAGGCGCGTTACGATCGCGGTGGACAATGGCGCCACGAGGTTCGACGCAGTGGCCGGCAAACCCACGTGCAGGATCTGCCGCGCCGAATGCAGCCAGCCGGCCACGCGCGTGACAAGCATTCGTTCCTTCACGGCGAGCCAGTACATGCACAGCGCGAAACTCATCAGCCGCGCGATCACGAACGACCACGCTGCTCCCTCGATGCCCAACGCGGGCAGTCCGGCCCAACCGAATATCAGGAACGGCGCGATCAATACCTGCAGCAGGGAGCCGACGGTCATCACGATGCCGGGCATCGCTGCGTTGCCGGCGGAACGCAGCAGGTTGGTGCCGACCATCGAGGTCGCAAAGAAAGTAAACCCAACGAGCCAGACGGCGATGTATGCGTCGGCCAGCTCGAGCACCCGCCCTTGCGCGCCCAACAGTGTGAAGAAGGCGCGCGCGGCGGGAACCCCGATGCCGACGCATATGGCCGCGAACGCTGCCACGAGAATCAGACAGTGCGTGGTGAGCACGGCGCCGCGCGCGCGATCGCCCGCACCGACGACGCGTGCGATCACCGACGATGCGCCGATGCCGATTCCGCGCACTGCGGCGTTCAGCGACATCACCAACGGAAACGTAAAGGCGATTGCGGCGAGTTCCGCGGTTCCGACCAGGCCGAGGTACACCGCTTCGATGAGCTGCGCGATGGTCATGGTCAGGAAGCCCATGATCATGAACGCCGACAGCTTGATCATGTGTCGCGCAACGGAACCCTCGGTGAACGCGACCGGCTGTGCGCGCGGGGAGCGCGCGGGCGAGTCGATCGGCGAATCCGTGCTCGAATGGAGAGAATGGCGTGGCTCCGTCGTTGATCGGTGTTTGGCTATGCGCCCGGCAGGTCCACCGCGCGCGGGTTTGCCACTTTACGATCGAGGAACAGCGCCATGATGTCGGTCAGCTGATGGCCGAACTCGGGCAACACGTCGAACGCGTGCGGCGCGCCGTCGTACACGTGCAGCTCCACCGGCGCGCCGACTTCCGACAGGCTGCGGTACATCGAAAAACTCGCTTCCACCGGCACGATGTCGTCGGCGTTGCCGTGGATCAGCAGCGTCGGCGGGAAGTGCCGGTGCACGTATGTGATCGGGCTCGCCGCGTCTTGCGCTTCGCGGCTCGCTTTGCCGCCAAACAGATTCGCCACCGCGTCGCCGATCTCGCCGATGCGCAGCGCCGTCGGCGGATAAATGGCGATCACCGCCGCGCAGCTCGACGAGGTGCCGGCATTTCCGCCTTTGCCGTCGAACACGGGGACGTTCGGCGTTGCAGCCAGCATCAACGCGAGATGCGCGCCGGCCGAATTGCCGGAAACGGCGATCTTCTCGGCGTCGACGCCGAGTGCGGCAGCGTTCGCACGCAGCCAGCGCAATGCTGCCTTCACGTCGTGAATCTGCGCCGGCCAGGTGCTCTCGCCGGACAGCCGGTATTCGGGACATACGCAGAGAAATCCATATCGGGCGAGCTGAATGCCGTAGCCGCGCAGTTGCGCGCGACTACCGTTCTGCCAACCGCCACCGTGGATCAGCAACACCGCCGTGCGGTCAGTGCGAGCGTCGGGCGGTGTGAACACATCGCAGTGGAGGTTGCGTCCGCCACCGGTGCCGAAGACGACGTTTTCTTCGATGCTGACTCGACCGGGAAGCTTGGCGTTCATCGCGACACTCTCAAAAAGCGTTGGGGGATTCTACAGCGGGTCGTGGGAGGCGGTGGGATGGAGCTTCGGTTGGCGGCGGACGTGAGGAAATGTCGGTTCGGACACGCTCTAGCCGTCCGTGGGCGCTCAATCGCGGCCATGGCCGCGACTGAGCGACCAGGGACGGCTAGAGCGCCCCCGAAACACCGATCAGCCGTCACCCACCCAATTGAGATGCCACGGCTAAGTGCGCATCGATCACGCTTCTCCAGACCGGTGCGTTTTCGTATTGCGGACTGTGGGCGGCTAGAGGAATCGTCTCGAGGCGCGCGTGAGGAATGGCTTTTGCCATGCGCGCTGACGGTTCCACGAAGGGGGTGTCGTGTTCGCCGACGATGATGGTCGTCGGCATGGTCAATGCGCCGAGGTCCGGTAGCAGCGATTTCTGGCTCGAGATTTCGTCGCTCAGCGCAACCCACGCTTCGGGGTCCATCTGCGACAACTTCAACTCGATGCGGCGCCAGTGTTCGTCGCTGCCGAGGAAATCGATGCCGCGCTTTTGTGCATCGCCCATCGGCATTTCGCGCATCATCTTCACGCGGCTCGCGCAGCCATTGTCGCGCACGTCTTTCGCGAGTTGGTCGCGAATGGTCTTCGGGAACATCGGCAACGGTTCGGCCAACGTGTCCATCAGTATCAGCGAGTTCAGCCGTTGCGGATAACGCAGCGCGAAACGAATTGCGACCATGCCGCCCATCGAATGACCCAGCAGATGACAGCGCTCCATGCCGAGTGCGTCGAGAAATCCCGCCAGGTCATGCGCCAGGGTGTCGAACGAATACGCGTCGACGTGGCCGAAGTTCGACGATTCGCCGTGGCCGCGCTGGTCCGGCGTGAGCACGCGATAGCGTTCGGTGAACCACTGCAGTTGATCGTGGAAGTCGAGCTTCGAACCGGTGAACCCGTGCACCAGCACGAACGGTTCGCCCTGGCCTTCATCGTGATAGGCAGTGAGAACGTCGCCGTTGCGAACGAAATGCGATGTGAGCATGAGTGACCTGTTCAGCTTCGTTGCTGTGGCGAATGCGGATCGGGAACGCCTGCGGCGGCGAGCGATTCGCCGGCGGTAAAGCCGAAGATCCCCTTCGCCATCAACGACGTCTCGCTGTCGCGTCGCTTCTGATAGATCTCGGCGCGAATCGCGAACAAGGCGGGCTTTGGATCCGCGCGCACCGCGGTTTCGACGAGGTGGCAAGCGAGGCGCAGTTGGTTTTCCGCTGCGAGTTGCTGCGCGCGTTGCGCCAACTTTTCAGCTCCGCCGGCCAGGTCGGCGAGTTCAACCGCGAGCGCCTTGTCCGGTGCGGGTTTGAGATTCGCCGGATTGCCGTCGTACCAGCCGCCGTACAGTCGCCAGAGATTGCGCACGACGAATTCGGGTTCGTCGTAAAGCGGCTCGCAGATAGGGCGCTCGCAGCATCTCGGGCGCCATTTTCACGCTGTGGATGATGTCGTTCAGGCGGGCGCCGGCATTCATCAGCGCGAGCGTTTCGGCGACAGGTGCTCCAGCGTCTCGGCCACTTCGAGCAGCACCGTTTGATGCGCGCGGCGCCACCGATCGGCAGGCCGTGCGCGGGCAGGAACAGTTCGGCGCCCGGCGCCGCCATCGTGCGCATCGCGGCGGCCCATTCGACCGGATAGCGCTGCACCTTCTGCGGGTTGCCGGCGTTCGGGAAATTCCAGATGAAGAAATCGCCGGCGCAGATGGCTTTGTACGCGGAATCCACGCCCACGTGTGGTCGTCGGTTTCGCCTTTTGCGTGGCGCAGATCGAATTCGAGTCCGCCGACGTCGAGGTGCAAGGCGGTCGCTGTAGGTGACGTCGGGTTTGGCGACTTTCGGGCAGGAAGCGGCCTCCTCGCCCGCCAGGCCGTAGCCGCGGCGGCGGAACTGGCCGCGGAATTGTCGCGCGTTGATGATCAGGTTGTAGCCGTTGGTCAGGTTGTAGCGGTCGAAACGGCGCGGCACGTTCTCGTGGCCCGTGACCCGCGGGCGTGGATGCGCCGCGTGACTCGGCATCGGCGAGAAAGGCCCCACATCCGCCGACGTGGTCGACGTGGCCGTGGGTGTAGACGAGCGTGTTGAAGCGCGACATTGCGACCAGCCGCGGATCGCGTCGACGACGAGTGTGCCGCCTTGGCGCCGCTGGTGTCGAACACCACCAGGCCGTCGTCGGTGTCGAACAGCACGCAGTGCGAGAACGCTTCCACCATCGCAACGCCCGGCGCGATCTCCGACAACTCGTGCGTGATGCGATTGACCGGTCCCGGGGCGACGCCCTCGTCGATGATCTTGCTCGAGAGCGCTAACAGATCTGCCATGGGGTGCTCGGAGTCGGACGTTGCTTAGTGTTCGAACTCGAGAATCGCCCGGCCACGGATCGTGCCGCGTCGAGCGCAGCGGTGGCTTCGTTGATCTCATCGAGCCGGAAACGCTGGGTGACCATCGCGTCCAGGTCCAGGTCGCCGTTCTGCTGCCATTCCAGGAACGCGGGAAGTCGCGGTCGGGTGCGCAGGAACCGCCGATGCTGCCGATGAAGTGCTTCTCGTTCAGGAGCATGTCCATCGCGTTGAGCTCCACGTTGGTGCTGGGCACGCCGACCAGGACCGCAGTGCCGCCGTCGTGCACGCCGAAGTGGCCGGTGCGGCAGGCCGGCACGATCTGTTCCATCGTTTTACGGATGCCGATGCAGTCGAACGCGAAGTCGACGCCGCTGACCGGCTGTTGAGGATGGTGAACTCGGCCGGGCCTGGTGGTCAGGGCGTGGATTGCCGCCACCGGGTCCTCCTCGCTCGCGTTGATGCCATGGCGTGGCGCCGAACTGCTTCGCGAACTCGAGTTTCGTTTCGTCGAGGTCGACCGCGATGATCGGATTCGCGCCGGCGACCTTGGCGCCCAACGATTGCCGACAGGCCCACGCCGCCCACGCCGAAAACTGCGACGCTCTGGCCCGCGCTGCACGCCGGCTGTGTTGATCACGGCGCCCGCGCCGGTCATCACCGCGCAGCCGATGATCGAGGTGACGTCCCGGCGGTATCGCGGGTCCGCTTTGACCACGTACTGTTCGTCTGCGAGGGTGAGATCGGCCCAGGTGAACACGTTCTCCGATTGGGCGTGCCGTCGCTAACCTGGAGGGTCGCGCGAACCGGCGGATGCCCGGCCGCGGCAGCGTCGCGCGGTACCCAGGTCACCAGCACGATGATCGCCTTCGCGCACGTGGCGCACCGCGAGCCCGCTTTCTCGCATCACGCCGGTTGCTTCGTGGCCGAGGATCACCGGCGTTTCGCGCGGGCGGTGCATCTGGTGCAGCTGCGAGTGGCAGATGCCGGAGGCGAACTGCCTGACGATCACCTGAGTAGGGCCGGGGTCGGGCAGGGTGATTTCTTCGATGCGAAGCGGCGCCTGTTTTTGCGGCAGCACCACCACTCGTGCGCGTGTTCCCATGTTCAACGTCCCCCAACAGATTGTTCACGGCCTCGCGAAGTATTGACCGGTAATTGCCGATCGCGCAACGCGCCGTTGGAGCCGCTTTAGAGCCGGTCAGCCGAAAAGGTTCAGCGCGGCGTATTGCAACAGCATGATGGTCTTCGCGTCCTTGATCTCGCCGGTTGCCATCATTTCGAGTGCCCGGTCGAACGGCAGTTCCAGCACCTCGATGTCTTCTTCGTCGATGCCGCCGCCGCCATCGACGCGATTCGCCGGCGAGTACTTGGCGACGTAGAAATGCAGGATCTCGGTGACCGAACCCGGCGACATGTACGCTTCGAACACCTTGCGGATCTCCGGCACCGCGTATCCCGTCTCTTCACGCAGTTCGAGACGGATGCGCACCTCGGGGTTCTCGTCTTCCAGCAATCCGGCGCAGGCCTCGATCAGCATTCCGCTGGCATTGCCGTTCACGTACGTCGGCAAGCGGAACTGGCGCGTCAGCAGCACGCTTCGTCGCGTGGTGTCGTATAGAAGGATCGTGGCGCCATTGCCACGGTCGTATGCCTCGCGCGAGTGGGTCGCCGAGGTTCCGTCGGCGCGACGGATGCGATACGTGAACTTGCGCAGTACGTACCAGTTGTCGGAGAGCACTTCGGTGCTGAGCATTTCGATGACCGGATCCACGGCGCGTCTTTCCTGCATAGGGGGCGGCCGACCGTACTGTGCGCGAGCGCGCAACGTCAACGCGGTTTGCGGCGCATCGCTCGCGCAATACGCGCATTGCAGGCGGAAGGCTATGGTTAAATCCGGACCACGAACTGGGATCGTCAGGCATGTCGGAGCGTTATCGGTTGGTGTTTCGCGGCGAGGTGCTCGAAGGGCAGCACAAGGCCGTGGTCAAACAACGCCTGGGTGCGGCTCTGAAAGTCGAAGGCGAACGGCTCGACGCGATGTTCACCGGCAAAGCGGTAACGATCCGCAAAGACGCCGACACCGATACCGCCGCGCGCTTTCAGATCGCCTTCAAGCGGGCCGGCGCGCGTTTACGCGTGATGCCGGTGGCCGATGACCTCGAACAAATCCCGGGATCGGTTTCGAATCCTGCTCCGGCGCAGCAAGCGGCGGCAAAGAACGACGGCACATTCAAACTCGCACCGCCCGGTGCGTTGATGGCAGACCCGGCGCCGCCCGCTCGCCAACCCGAGATGGACCTTTCTCAATTCACGCTTGCTGCTGCGGGTACGGTACTGGGTGTGCCGCGCGTGGTAGACGCCGTTGCGCCGGACGTATCGCACTTCACCGTTGCCGCACCGGGCGTAACGCTCAGCGTTGCGGAACCGCTGCCGGTGATGGAGCCCGATGTTCCGTTGTGGGATGTGGCGGAAGTGGGTGCGGATATCGGTACGTCGGCGGCGCCGGTAGAGCCGCCGTTCGAACTCGACGACATCGAGTTCGAGCTGGCGCCTGTCGGAACGCTGTTGGCCGACGCGGATGATGCCGAGGCGCCGCAACCACCGGACACCTCGCACCTCAGTCTCCATTAGGCTTGCAGTAAACCCGCTACTGAACGAAGCGGTAGTACTCGATGCCGCGATCGTCGAGCGCGCCGCGACCGCGCGATTGTGCGCATCCGACCCGCTCGATGACGAACGTGGAGGGGCGCGGTTCGACCGCGTTGTCCACTTCGAGGCTGTCGTGAAGTTGCTCGTACCGCGCCCGGTCGAGATCCACCGCGCCCGCGAGGGCGGCGGCGAAACCAATGCGACGAGCCTGCACCTGCCAACCGTCCACCAGCGTCATCGGTACCACTTCGGCGGCGTCGCCGCTGCCGTAACCGAACGCAAGTATCGACGCGCCGTCGAGCGATGCTCCGTTCGTCGCCGCTTCTTCGAGCCCGGCGGCGAGCCAGCCCGGCATAGATGCGGTGTAGAGATTGCCGCACTCGTGCATTGCGGAATCGCCGAACCGCATCTTGTCGAGCACTTGGCGTTGATACAGCGGATGGGTGCGCAGTGAACGCATCGTTTCGAGCGTGGCGGGGTACGGTTCGGCCGCCGTTTCGCCGACGAGGTCGTACAGGTGCGGCCACTCCTGCAGTTCGGCGATGAGTGCGGTCGGCTCTACTCCCGCCGCTCGTGCAATTTCCGTGAGCTGTGCGCGGCCGGCGTCGCCGCCACGCGCCAGCGCAAGCAGATAGCTTGCGGCCAGCCCCGTCTCGGCCATGCGTCGGTACGGGCGGTGCAGGAATGCGGCCGCCGTTGTGTTCCAGCGTTCGGTGGATGTGACGTCGGTGTCTTTCGCGAACAGGTCCGCCATCGCAAGCAACGTCTCGTCGAGATAGCAGCTGGTCGAATACTTGCCGTTGAAGATCGGGAAATCGCGGATCTGGCCGTGCGACGACGGCGTCTGGCCGGTGTAGCGCGCGAACGGCTTGCGAAAGTCCGGGCCGCGATAGTCGGAGGCGCTGCCGGCGCGCGCCAAATCCAAGGCGAGCAACTTCGGCTCCGCTTCGAGCAGCATGGCCACGGCACCGGCGCCTTGTGTCGATTCGCCTGAGGAACCGCGTGAGTATTCCGCGATGTCGGAGCAAACCACGATGGCGAGCTTGCCGGCGCCGTCGAGTGCGACATAGCGCGCGGCTGCCTTCATTGCATAAACGCCGCCGAGGCAGGCGTGTTTGAACTCGGGCACTTCGCAATGACGGGCAAGCGGCGGTGCGCCGAGTGCGTCGCAGTGCGTCGTTGACCATGCCTTTGACGATGACGGCGCCGGTGGAATTGTCGGTGCTGGATTCGGTACCCAGTGCGAAATAGCCGACACGACGCGGGTCGATGTCGTACGCCTGGATCAGCCGCAGCGCGGCGGTGGCCGCCATCGTGTACGCATTTTCGTCTGGCGCGCGCATGCGGAAGCTGCGGCCGACGATGCTCGAGACCTTGTCCCAGCTGTCGCCGGTCCAGCGGCACCAGTCTTCGAGGTTCACCCGATAGCACGGCAGATACGCCGCGAACCCGCTGATGCCGACCTGAGGTCGGGCGACCGAAGGGTTCATTGTGCAGCTCCTGTCACGGGGTCACGCGCGGATGGGGCGAGAGTGCCTAGTCTACGCGATCAGTGGGCCGGCGGCCCATCGGCGCTTGGCAAAATCGCAGCAAACCCGGTGTTGCGCTCTCGGCTACTAGCGCGTGGAGATGATCGCTTCGAAACGTTTTCGATGGGTGCCGCGCAGGGCCTGCCACTCGAGTTTGAACCACGGCGTGAAGCGTTGCGGTGTCGCGGCAAGTTCCTCGTCCAGGGCGGACGGGGCGATCCAGCGCCAGTTCGCGACTTCAGTAATGTTCACCAGCGGTTCCGCGTCGGTGGTGCCGACATAGACCCAGCACAGTTCGTGTTCGGTACCGACGTCGCCGAACGGCGCGGTGTATTCGAACTTGTACACGTACTCGAGGTTGGCGCTAAGGCCGAGTTCTTGTTCGAGCCTGCGGTGAATGGCGACTTCCACCGCTTCCCCGCGCGCGGATGGCTGCAGCAGCTGTTCGACCAGTAGCCTGGCCAGAGCCGCTTCGCCGGATGGCGTTGGTGGATCAACAGCTCGCCCGCGTGGTTGAACACGAACAGCGAGAAGGCGCGATGCAGAATGCCGGCGCCGTCGTGGCATTCGGACTTCGACGACGTGCCCGTTTCGCGATCGTCGGAGTCGACCAGAATCAGCCGCTCTTCTTCCGACGAGACTACGAGGTTGCGGGTGGCGCGCGTCACGCGAGCTCCGGTGCATCGACGGTGAACGTCAGGGTCTGGAAGCCGGCCGCTTCGATGGCGGCCGCTACCGCTTCGGCGTTGTTCGGGCACAGCGCGATCATCGAACCGCCGCCACCGCCGCCGGTGAGTTTGGCGCCCGACGCACCCGCGCGGCGCGCGACGTGGATCATCTCTTCGAGCTCCGGCGTGGAGAGCTGCAACGCATTGAGCAGTCCGTGGTTCAGATTCATCAATTCGCCGAGCTCGATCAGATCGCCGGCACCCAGCGCTTCGACACCGGCCAGCGCCAAACGGTCGATCTGATCGAAGATCGCTTCGTATCGCGCGGGCTGGCGCTGCCACGCGGCGCGCACCTGCGCGACGTTGTTGGCGGTGAGGCTCTCTTTGCCCGAAATGCCGATGACGATGGGCAACGGCGCTTTGGTGGCCAGCGGCGAGAAGCGCGGCCGGGACGCGTTGCTGTACAACAGCATCTGGCCATAGGTGGCCACCGTGTTGTCCACACCGGACGGCGTGCCGTGCGCGGCCTTCTCACACTCGAAGGCCAGGGCGTTGACGCGCTCGGCCGAAAGACCGAGACCGAAGCGCAGGTCCAACGACCGCACGATGGCGACGGCGAGTGCGGCCGATCCACCCAGCCCCATCGCGCGCGGAATGTGCGGGAACACTTCGATGTCGATGGAGCGGTCGTCGAGCTTCAACTCGCGCAACAGCATCGCGAGTATTCCGGCCACGCCTTGCTGATGTTCTTCGATCGCTTTGATGCGCTGCTCCACACCCCAGCGCGGAATCAGCAGCCGGACACCGTCCGTTGCATCGAGCACGCGCACTTCGACGGCCAGCGGGATCGGCGCCGCAATCGCGTGGCGCCCGTACACCACCGCGTGCTCGCCCAGCAGGATGACTTTACCGTTTGCAAAGCTGCGCGGCTCCGAACCGGGTTGCGCGGTCGTGTGCACGTTCATCGTTCGCACCAGTTCTTCCGCTTTCCATACTTTGATGTCGCCCGATTCGATCAGCGCTTCTACGACGCTGTCGAACAGATGCTCCGGCACGCCGGCGGTGGTCGCCACGCTGCGCGCGTGCAGCGTCATGTGGCCTTGCTGAATGCCGTCCGTCGAAAGCGCGCGCAACGCCGCGAAGTTCTGTGCGAGGCCGACCGCGGCCATGATCGACGCGAGTTCGCACGCGTCGGGTGAACCGAGCAACCTGTGGTTGATGCGAACGGTAGGATTGGTCTCGAGCGATCCGCCCACGGTGCCGACTTTCATCGGCATTTCGACTTCGCCGACCAGATCGCCGCGCTCGTTCTTGTACCAGCGCGTCAGCGAAGCGTAGCGACCGTTACGCGCGGCATAGGCGTGTGCGGCGGCCTCGATGGCGCGCCAGTCGTTGCCGGTTGCGAGCGCCACCGCGTCGACGCCGTTCATGATGCCCTTGTTGTGCGTGGCGGCGCGGTAAGGGTCACGCGTTGCAAGATCGTTGGCGAGGATGATGCCGTCGCGCACTTCGGCGCCGCTGTAGCCCTTGCCTTCGAGGTTGTTCACCGGAATCACCATTTGCGCGCGCGCCAGCGCGCGATCGGTGAGATTCGACAGGATGCGCAGGAACACCTTGCCGCCGGTGATCGACTCGACCAGCGAGGCAACTCCCTCGCACATGCGTGTTGACCAGGTTGGCACCCATCGCGTCACGCGTGTCGACGAGCAGGTGCATCACCACCATCTGACGGCCATCTTCAGGCGCGGTGTAGTGGAACAGTTCGATGTCGCGCGCGCCGCCGCCGCGCGCGACCATCTTCGGGTGCAGGCTGTTCGCCAGGGTGACGATTTCGTCGCGGTGCGCGCGTAACGCTTCCATCGCCTGCAGCGGATCGCCCATGTCTACCAGCTGCACCTGGCCGATCAGGATCGGATCGGTCGCGCTCGACTTGAAGCCGCCGGACAATCGCGCGGTGCGCGCCGCGGCCGACAAGCCCGCGACGATCGACGGTTCTTCGACGCACAACGGCACCACGTAGTCGCGGCCGTTGATCAGGAAATTGAGCGCGAGCCCTAGCGGCAGACCCAGCACACCGACGACGTTCTCGATCATCTTGTCCGCGGTCTGGATGCGCAGCGTGTGATCGCCGGCCGACAGCAGCGCAATGTCGTCGTCGGACAGCAGATCGCGTTCGCGCAACGCGTCGAGTCGCTCGCGAATGGTCATCTTGAAGAAATTCGGAATCCGGGATCCGCTATCTTTCGACGCCGACGGTGATGCCATGCTCGTCCAACTCCACGGGCAAACGCTTGAATCCGGCCGCACGTGCGGCGCGCGCGAACGACTCGATCGCAGTCGTGTCGTTCGCAAAGGCCATTCCGAGATCGCCGCCGCCGGCGCCGCACGGTTTGTACACTACGCCGGCTTCGCTGCCGAGCTCGCTCAAGCGCCGGTGCGCGTTGCCGTAGATACCGAGCCGCGCCGTATCGTCGAGCGCGCGCAGCACCGCGGCGTAGGCGCGCAATTCTCGCATGAACTCCGATGCTGTCCCTAGCGCGTCGGTCACTCGGCCGGCCGCATCGATCAGTGCGCCGAGCTCGCGTGGGATAGCCGCCGTTGCGCCACGTGTCGAAGTGCACGAGATGCTCGCGCGTATCGGCGCTGGTGCCGGTCCAGATGACCGCGTGGGAAATGCCGTTCGGAAACGCGACGCGGGCGAGCGCGGGGTTGGGCGCATCTCGTATCGAATGAGCCCGCCGGTGCAGGAGGAAGCGACGTCGATGCCGGAGCCGCTGCCGCCTTGCGCGGAACGGTGCGCCGCCAGTGCGATCGGAAACACGACGAGCCGGCTGCCGCGGCGTTCGAGCAGTGCCGCCGTCAACGCGGCACACACCGCGGCGCTGGTACCGATGCCGAGTTTGCGGCCGCCGTCGAAGCCGGCGCTCGAATCGATGTCGATGCGCAGATCCGCCGGGAGAGCGTCGGGCGATGCGCCAACGGATTGCATCTGCCGCAATACGTGCTGGCACAGGTGCGCGGGATCGGTCCGCGCGACTAGCGGACCGTTCAACAGCGCGTCGAGCGTATGAGCCGCATCGGGCGCGAACCCGTGGGTTGCGAAGGTCCAGCCGTTGCCGCCGGATTCGTCGATTGCGCAACGCACGCGCCGGTTCACCGCAACCGCGAGCGCCGGTGCGCCGACCAGCACCGCATATTCGCCGGCAACGACGATCTTGCCGGGCGCGGTTGCGACGATGCTCATGCCGAATCGGCAACGATTGCCGCAGGTCCGCCCAGGCCCACCGCGATGGCCTCGCGCACACCGGAGACTTCCGCCATCGCATCGCGCACGCGCGCGGAGGCGCCGGGTTCGCAAACGACCTTCACCTGCGGTCCTGCGTCGATGGTGAAGAACACACGTTCGCCCGCCGCGCGCAACTCGCGCACGCGCGCCATGCAGGCCACGGTGGCGGCGGTCCAATACGACAGCGCCGGCCGCGCCGAGAGCATCACCGCGTGCATGGCGAGGCAGTTCGCTTCCGCGACGGCGCCAAGCCGATCGAAGTCACGCGCCGCGACGGCGGCCCGCGCTTCGATGAAATCGGCCGCGGCGGTTTCGGTCCAACGGGCGTAGAAAGGGGAGGATCTCGACTGCAGCATGCCGGCGCTCGATGACACCGCCTTCGGTTGCTCCGAACAGATTGCGACTACGACCGCGAGCGGCCACGCCGCGGCGTCGAGTTCCGGTCGCGCGATCCACGACGCGGCGTCATTGCCGCCAGACAACGTTACGAAGCCGCCGTACACGGAACGGGCGGCGGACGCCGATGCACGACGCGCCTCGATCGAGCGTTCGACATCGGACATCTGCAGCCCTAGTGCCGCGTCCATCGCCGTGATCAGCGCGGCGAAGCCCGACGCGGAAGACGCAAGGCCTGCAGCGGTCGGGAAATTGTTCTCGGTATCGATGCGCAATCCGGGCGCGCCGCCGCCTGCGCGTGCGATCAGCCGATCGAGACAGGCCTCGATTTTTGCGTCGTTCGCTACCTTGCCATTCAGGACAACGACGCGTTCCCCACTGCTCGACGTGAGTTGTACACGCGTGCGGGTACGCAGCTGCGACAGCGTGATGGACAGCGACGGCGTGGCCGGGATGTTTTCGGTCCCCTCGCGCTTGCCCCAGTATTTCACCAGCGCGATGTTCGGGTGCGCTTCGGCGAGCGCTTCGGCGGTCGCTTGCATGACCCGCAGATCAGTAGCCAGGCGGTGCCCGGAACGAGTAACCGCGTTGTTCGAGAATCTGCGCGACCTCGATGGTGGCGAGGTCGCCGTATTCCGGACCGATGATCTGCAAGCCGATCGGCAAACCCTGCGCGTCCGGACCGGTCGGTATGACCGTGGCCGGCAACAGACTGACACCGGCCAAGCCCGCCCAGAACACCTGCTCGAAGTACGGCCGCTTCGCGCCGTCGATGTCGATGGTGCGTTCGCCGAACGAGCGGTGGTCGTGCGGGAATGCCGACGTCGGCATGATCGGCGTCAGCAACACGTCGTAGCGTTGGAAGAAGGCATGCCACGCCCAACGCATGTGGGTGCGCGCTTCGTTGTGGCGGCTCCAGTCCCTGAACGACGCCGCTTGGGCGCGCAAGGTGTTTGCGCGATCGCTGACGTCGTCGTCCTTGAGTTCCGCCAGTGCGTTCTTCAACCAGATGAAGTCCTTTTCCGGAATACGCGACGACATCGTCGCCTGCAGCAGGAACTGGAACGCGGTGTGCGACGCTTTCGACGAGAAGTCCGGCCGGGCCGATTCGTCCACCGTCGCGCCCGCGTCGCGCAGTGTTGCGCCTGCCGCTTCCACACGGCTGCGTACGGCTTTCGAAACCGGACCCATGGCGTCGTCCGACCACACAGCGACGCGCAGAGCGCTGACGGGTTTGCCAAGGCGCTTCAACGACAGCGAATAGCCGCGGCTTTGGATTTCGTCCGGGCCGGCCATCACGAGCAGTGCCGTCTCGAGATCGCGCGCGGAGCGGGCGAGTGGGCCGATCACCGAGATGTCGGCGGGGGTTTTGACGCCCGGCATTGCGTGACCGCGCGGCGGCAGCAGATTCCACGTCGGCTTGTGGCCGAACACGCCGCAGAAGTGTGCTGGATTGCGGATGGATCCGCCGATGTCGGAACCGGTCTCCAGGCCCGTAAGCCCTGCGGCGAGCGCCGCGGCCGAACCGCCTGACGAGCCGCCTGGGGTGCGACCTTTGTCCCACGGGTTGTTCGTGACGCCGTAGATGTCGTTGTAGCTCTGAAAATCCGCGAGCCGCAGCGGCACGTTGGTTTTGCCGAAGATGACCGCCCCGGCGTTTTTCAGACGCTGAATCGACAGCGCGTCCTCTCGTGCGAGGTTGTCCTTCATTTCCGGAACGCCCCACGTCGTCTTGTAGCCGGCGACGTCATACGACTCTTTCACCGTCATCGGCACGCCGTGCAGCGGTCCCCAGTCTTCGCCGCGTGCGATCGCTGCGTCTGCCGCTTTGGCGCGTTGCCGCGCTTCGTCGCGGTTCTGTGCGATCACCGCGTTGATCGGTCCGTTGAACTGATCCACGCGCTTCAGGTAGTGCTCGAGCAGTTCGAGGCTTCCGACCTGACGCGACTTGATCAGCCGCACGAGATCGGTGGCGGATGCGAAGGTGTAGTCGGTCATCGTGTGCTCCGCGGTGAGTTCAGGCGTAGGCGGGTGGAGGTGTGAACGCGAAACCTTCGGCTTCGAGCAAACGGGCCACACCGACGGTGATGCGATCGCCGTATGCCGGACCGATGATCTGCACGCCCACCGGCAACCCCGCCGCGTTGTTGCCGGTGGGAATTACGGTGGCAGGAAGATATGCGACGCCGGGCAGCCCGGCCCAGAACACCTGTTCGAAATACGGACGGGGCGAACCGTCGACGTCGATGGTGCGAGAGTCCATCGGACTCTGATCGTGCGGAAATGCCGCCGTCGCCATGATCGGCGCCACCAGCACGTCGTACTCGTCGAAGAAATTCCGCCACGCCCAGCGCAGCTTTTCGCGCGCTTCGTTCTGCTGCACCCAGCGCCGGTGATCCATCGTTTGTGCGCGCAGCATCGCAAGTTCGGAACGTTGGTCGTCGGGCGCGAGATTCATCGCTTGCGCTTTGAGTTCAGCAAACGCCGGATCGGGAACCGAGATCGACAGGTACGCGAACAGCAGATCCTGATACGTGGATGGCTGAGGGCTGCGGAAAACGCCGGGCGTGCCTCGTCGTTCACGTGGGTGCCGGCGCGGCGCATCGCGTCGGCCACTTTCTGCACGCCGCGCTGCACGTCGCGCGACACCGGCGCGACGTCGTCGTTCGCCCACACGGCTACCTTCAGATCTTTCAGCTTGCGGCCGCCGAGCCGGGGCAGGTCGTAGCTCAAACCGGTTTCGAGCCGATCGGGCTTCGCGAGCACGTCGAGTGCCAGATCGAGATCGGCGGCCGAGCGCGCAATCGGGCCAACGACCGCGATCTCCGGTTCGGCGAGTACGCCCGGCGGCGCGTGACCGCGTGCCGGAATCAATCGATACGTCGGCTTGTGCCCGAACACGCCGCAGAAGTGCGCCGGGATTGCGGATGGAGCCGCCGATGTCGGAGCCGATTTCGAGCGCAGTCAAGCCGGCCGCGAGTCGCCGCTGCCGAACCGCCTGACGACCCGCCAGGGGTGCGGCCGGTGTCGTACGGATTGTTGGTGGTGCCGTAGATGACGTTGTAGCTCTGGAAGTCGCCGAGATTGAGCGGCACGTTCGTCTTTCCGAATACGTTGGCGCCGGCCGCGCGCATACGTTCGACCACGACGGAGTCGCTCGTCGCGATGTTGTTGCGCAACTCCGGGATTCCCCAGGTGGTCGGCGCACCGGTGACGTCGAACGACTCCTTCACCGTCATCGGCAACCCGGCGAGCAGGCTGTTTGTGTCCGCTTCGCGCGCACTGCGTTCAGCATTCGGATCGTTCCAGATGATGGCGTTGAGCTGCTTGTTGAAACGCGCAGCGCGCGCTCGATACTCCGCGAACAGTTCCGATGCGCTGATCTGGCGGTCGCGCAGCATCTGCGCAAGTTCGGTGGCCGACTTGAATGCGAGCATGTTTTTTGTGTTCCTTCGTTCCCTCGGCGACTCTGCAAGCGCCCGGCGATTTATTCAAGGGCGACGGCTATGATCGCCAGCCTCTTCGACACCAACGAGTGTCCTCATCACGCTGTCCTCAACAAGCTGTCCTCAACAAGCTGTCCTCAACAAGCAAGGAGAAATTCAGTGGCGAATGTGAACCGGCAATGGGTGCTGGCCAAGCGGCCGCACGGCAACGTCAGCAAGGCGAACTTCGAATATCGCGAAGGCCGTATTCCGAAACCGAAAGACGGCCAGGTGCTGGTCAAGAATCTGTATCTCTCGTTCGATCCGACGCAACGCGGCTGGATGGAAGATCGGCCCAGCTACCTGCCGCCGGTGAAACTCGGCGAAGTGATGCGTGCGAGTTCGGTCGGTGAAGTCGTTGTGTCGAACCATCCGGACTTCGCGCCGGGCGATAAGGTGATGACCGGCGGCGGCTGGCAGGACTATTGCGTCGCATCGCCCACCGGCGCGCCGTTCGGCGTGAACAAACTGCCGGCCGGCGTTCCGCTGACGATGCCGCTCTCGGTGCTCGGCGTCACCGGACTCACCGCCTACTGGGGCATGCTCGATCTCGGCCAGCCGAAGGCGGGCGATACCGTGCTCGTCTCGGGTGCTGCCGGCGCAACCGGTTCGGTCGCGGGACAGATCGCACGCATCAAGGGTTGTCGCGTGGTCGGCATCGCCGGCGGCGCGGACAAGTGCAAGTGGCTGAAGAAGGAAGCCCGCTTCGATGCGGTGATCGACTACAAGAGCGAAGACGTGGATGCGCGCATCGGCAAACTGTGTCCGAAAGGCGTCGACGTGTTCTTCGACAACGTCGGCGGCGACATTCTCGAAGCCGCGCTGAACCATCTCGCGATGCGTGCCCGTGTCGTGTTGTGCGGCGGCATCTCCGGCTACAACGCGACGAAGCCGATTCCCGGTCCTTCGAACCTGATGAACCTCGTCGTCATGCGCGGCCGCATGGAAGGCTTCATCGTCATCGACTACATGAACCGCACCCACATCGCCGTGCCGGAACTGCTCGGCTGGATTTCGTCCGGCGAACTCGTCTTCCAGGAGGACATTCAGGAAGGCTTCAAGAACATTCCGGCAACGCTGACGCGTCTGTTCACGGGCAAAAACGTGGGCAAACAGCTGTTGAAGATCGATTAGGGGTTGGTGGGATGGAGCTTCGAGTGACGGCGGGCGTGGGGGAATATCGGTTCGGACTCGCTCGAGCCGTCCATGGGCGCTCAGTCGCGGCCATCCATGGCCGCTCATGGTCCTCACCGACATTCCCCCACGCCCGCCTAGGTCGAACTCCATCGCCAGGTGCTGGAGAAACACCAACGCGCTAAAGCGCGTTGGTGCGGAACGCGCGCGCAGCGCGCGTTCATCCTCTCTGAAAGGTGAGCACAACTTCGGTTGTCACCCACGCGCTTCAAATCGCCCCTTCTTCCCGCAGTTGTGCAATCGTCGCCGCATCGTAGCCGAGCCCTTTCAGTAGCTGGTCCGTCGAGGCGCCCAACGGTTCTGAAGAGGCGCGCACACGGGTAGGTGTGCGTGAGAATTTGGCGGCGGGGCCAACCAAGCGGCGCGGTGGTGCCGTCGTGCAGACGGGTGGGTTGCAGCATGTCGCGGTCGGCCACGTGCGGTTCGGCGGCCGCTTCTGCGTAGGTGTTGACGCGTACGGCAGGCAAGCCGCTGGTTTCGAACGCGTCTACGACGTCTGCAACGCGTCGTTGTGCGCACCAGTCGGCGAGCAGCCGATCCACTTCGTTGCGACGGTTAAGGCGCTCGACGAGCGTTGCATAACGGGGGTCGGTTGCAAGTTCCGGGCGTCCGATCGTGGAGGCGAGCTTGCGCCAGTGTGGGTCTGTCAGCACACCGGCGAAAACGTTGCCGTCGAGGCAGACGTACATGTTCGTTGGCGCACACACGGTGAATTCGTTACCGGTCCGTGGCGTTGGAAGGTTGAGTGCGCCCCGCGGCGATGTTCGAGTCGCTCTGGAACAGCAGCGTATCGACCAGTGCAACGTCCACGTGCTGGCCTTCGCCGCGTGCGATCGCGATGTCGCAGTGCGGCGAGCGCGCCGAGCGCTGCGTGAATTCCTGAGATGTCGTCGCCGAGGAACATCGCGGCTTTCATCGGGCCACCATTCGGATCGCCGTTGATCGAGGTGAAACCGGAATAGTGTTGTGCGACAGGATCGTAGCCGACGCGATGCGACAGACGGCCGAATTGGCCGAAGCCGCTGATCGATACGTACACGATGTCGGGTTTGACCGCGCGTACGTGTTCGTAGCCGACGCCCCATTCCGCCATCGTGCCGGGTCGGAAGTTCTCCACCACGATGTCGGCGCGGCGCGCGAGGTCGAGGAACACGTCGCGCCCCGATGAGGTGGACAGGTTCAGCGACATGCTGCGTTTGTTGCGGTTCACCGTTTCGTGCGGCAGCGACAGCGACGAGTCCGGCAGTATCGGCCGCAGTCGTCGGCCGATCTCACCCGCCGGGTGTTCCACCTTGATGACGTCGGCGCCGAAGTCGGCGAGCAGACAACCGGCCATCGGTCCTGCCCACGTGGTGGTGGCTTCGAGCACGACGACGCCTTGCAGCGGACCCGTCAGGTCGTGCCGTGCGTTGCGGTAGAACTCGGATTTCTCCATCGCGTCATCTCCCCCGCAGTTCAACCACAGTGTCTTGCATACGATCCCATTGGGTAAACAGAAACTCTCGCTGCGCGGCCGTGTCGCGTGGTATGTCGGCGCGTGCGACACGCCAGAAACGGATGCGTATGTCTGCGCCGATCCAGCTGCCGTTGATCAGCGTCGAGAAGTGCGATGCGCCTTCGAAGCCGGTGTGCGCGCAGAACACGAGATCGAGATCCGGCGCGTGGTCGATCAGCGCGCACGCGCCGCCGGTGCGCGGCGGCAACAAGTCTGTCCACCGCGACATCCGTTTCAGCGCTGCCGGAGCAACGCGCGCTGCGAGCGAATCGAGTACACGCGCACGCCGCGCCTCGCTGAAACGCGTGCCCTCGGGATAGATCAGGAAGCCCTCGTCGGCGGCGAGATCGCGCGTGAGCTCAACCACTTTGTCGATGTCGTCTTGTGCGTCGGTGCCGCTGCGGGCGACGAAGCAGTTGGGCAGCCGGTTGCCGACGATGTCGAGGCATGGATCGAGCAACAGCTCGCGCTTCAATACGTAGCGCAGCCGCACCTGATGCGGGGCGGCGTAGAAGACCATCGGAATGACCGTGTCGGCGATGCTCGCGTGGCGCGGCAGCATGATTACCGGTGCGCCGTCGAGCGCATCGGAACCTTCAATGGAAAAGCGGAGCTGGAACAACCGCTCGGCGGCGC
This sequence comes from uncultured Gammaproteobacteria bacterium, assembly GCA_963822125.1. GTDB lineage: Bacteria > Pseudomonadota > Gammaproteobacteria > Pseudomonadales > Azotimanducaceae > DATJGR01. The sequence goes on from CAWGGQ010000024.1 coordinate 772,421, forward strand.
GTTTGAGTGCGTTTGCCCACCAGCATTGCAACGCGAAATTACCGGCGAGGAAGCGTTGCCAGCGTGCGCCGCCCCGCGTCGGGAAACCGTTGCGTATCCACAACCAGCCGCTGCAGACGATGCCGATCGATTCGCACCACAGGTAAGCGAGTATGAATGCGCCGCTTCGCAAAGCGCCGCGCGTTGGTCCGCGCAATGAAACGAGCCAGCAGAGGGGCGCGAGTAACGGGAGAGCGAGTGTGCTGAGCGCGGTCAGCGCAAGGTAAACCGGCACCGTAACGAGGCGCCGACCGTAACGGAGCAATGTGTCACGCGGGAACGAGGCTGCCACCGGTCGATGCGGACAGTGAACGTTTCAGCCACAAATAGCCCCATAGTCCGATCACGCAGTTCGCCATTGCGGTTGCAACGAAGATGCCGCTGTAGCCGAACAGATGATCGGCAATCAGTGCGAGCGGCACGTAAACCACGAACATGCGCGTGAACGCCATGATCGTCGACGGAATCGGTTTGCCGAGCGAGTTGAACGAAGCCGACGCCATCATCAACACACCCCACAACCCATAAGAGATCGGGACGATCGCGAGGTAGTGGCGCGCCACGTCGATCACCTGGGCATTGTTGTCGATCAGCGGCACCAGCCAGTCGCCGATCAGCATCAGCACCAGCCATGCGGCTGCGCCCCATGCCAGACTGAATCGGTACGCCACACGGATGCCGCCGTGCACACGCTCGAGATTGCCCGCGCCCCAATTCTGGCCGACGAACGGACCGATGCTGCCCGAAAGCGCGAATAACAGCATCACGGCAACGCCTTCAATGCGGCCGGCTACACCAAAACCGGCGACGACGTCGTGCCCGTGCGACGCGAGCATTCGCGTGATGATTGCGCCCGAGATCGGCCCGATCATCTGCGTCGCCATCGCCGGCAAGCCGATCTTGAGAATCTCGCTCCACGAAGCGAGCGCGTTGTCGCGCCATTGTCGAATCGGCAGGAAGAGCTTGTCGCGGTACACCGCGTAGTAGAAGAGCAGCGCAGACATCGCGAGCCGCGACACCACCATTGCCACGGCGGCGCCCGTGAGTTCGAGCCGCGGCGCACCGAACCAGCCGAAAATCAGGATCGGGTCGAGTATCAGGTTCAGCACGGCGCCGAGCGTCATGACCAACCCGGGAATGCGCGCGTCGCCGGTGGCGCGCATGGTGCTGCCCACTACCATCGTGATCGTGAACAGCACGGTGCCGGGGAAATACACGAGCAGATAGTTGTGGATGTGCTGCAGCACTTCGCCGTGCGCGCCGAGCAGCCTGAACAGCGGGTCGATGGTCGCCATGCCCACGGCGGTGAGCGTCGTCAGCAATAGTCCGACCAGCATCAGGCTGTGCGTGGCGAGCCGACGCACACTGTCCCAATCGCCGCCGCCTACGCGGCGCGCGATGACCGACGACGTGCCGATGCCGATGCCGAGCGCGACGCTCGTCAGCATCATGCTGATCGGAAACGTGAACGTGACCGCGGCGATCTGCGCGGTACCGAGCTGGCCGATGAAGCCGATCTCGAGCACCTGCACGAGAATCGACGACGATACGGCCAGGATCATCGGCGCGGTGAGACGCAGCAGGCTTCGCGCGACAGGACCCTGCGTGAGGTCCTGCCCCGGCTTACGTTGCATTCGCTACAGCGTCTTCCGTTTCTCTTCCGTTTCGGGGGCGATCAGGCCGTTTCGCTGCTCTGCCGCCCCCTCACTTGAGGAGAGAGGGGTCCGGCCGCTCGTGCCATCGCGCGTTCGCGGTCGAACGCCGCGCGGATGATCGTCGGGTCGTCCCACGGACTACGCCGGCCCTTGTAGAGCACGCGCGTCTCAGACGACAACACCCAGAACTTACTCTGCTTATCTTTCATTATTTTCATAGTGTGCCTCCCGACCGGTATGGTGGCCCAAAGTCGACAGCCAAGTCACCCCTCCCGTTTCGGCCTCGAGGTAAGGCGCTTGTAAGGCGCGCGATACCGCAGAGATACTCGAACGATGAATATCGAACGCCCCGATCAAGGTCTGCCGAACGAACTTTTCGCGCGTGTCGATGAAGGCGATGACGCCAACTTCTATCAACTGCCGCGGCTCGTTGCGCACATCGACCCCGGTACGATCGCGGCGTTGACGCAGTACTACCGCGACGTTTTGCCGAACGGCGCGCGCGTGCTCGATCTGATGTCGTCGTGGATATCGCATCTTCCGAAGGAGGCGCGTTACAGCACCGTCGCGGGTCTCGGCATGAACGCCGCGGAACTCGACGCCAATCCGCGTCTAAGTGTTCGAGTAGTTCAAGACCTCAACCGCGATCCGAAGTTGCCGTTCGGTGACGGAACGTTCGACGCGGTGTTGATCGCCGTATCAGTGCAGTACCTCGTGCGTCCGGTCGAAGTATTCCGCGACATCGCGCGCGTGCTCGCACCCGGTGGTCGTCTGATCGTTGCAATGTCGCACCGCTGTTTTCCCACCAAGGCGGTGCGCGCGTTCCATCAATTGGGCCCGGAGGATCGCATTCGCCTGATCGGTGCGTATGTTGAGTTAGCGGGCGGTTTCGACGTGGCGACGTTCGACGACCGCTCGCCCGATGGCGAAGATCCGCTGTGGATCGTCACGGCCCAAAAGAAAAAGTAAAAGGAACATCAGAAGCAGACACATCAGAACAAGGAGCAGCGATGAGCGAATTCCGCTACCTCAGCGTCAGCGATTCGAATGGCGTAGTGACGTGCACGATGTCGAATCCGCCGCGGCACACGCTGGTGGCAGCGGAGGTCGGCGAGCTCGATCAACTCGTGACCGAGCTCGAGGCACGCGACGACGTGCGCGTGCTGGTGTTCACCGGCGCGGGCGCCGGTGTGTTCATCGCGCACTATGAAGTGGGTGAACTCGCGGTGAGCGCGGAACGCACCAGCGCGGCGCCGGCGCGCGCCGCGTCAGCGCCGCAGGAACTGCATCCGTTCCACCGTTTCATTCTGCGATTGCAGCGCGCGCGGTTCGTAACCGTGGCCGCAATCAACGGCAGCACGGCCGGCGGCGGCCTCGAGTTCGCACTCGGTTGCGACTTTCGATTGGCGATGGCCGGTGAATTCCGTCTCGGCCTGCCCGAGACCAGCGTCGGCATCATTCCCGGCGCGGGCGGGACGCAACGCTACGTGCGACTGCTCGGCACCGCGAAGGCGCTCGACCTCATTCTGCATGCGCAAACAGTGTCGCCGTCAGAAGCGTTGACGCTTGGGCTCGTGCATCGCGTGTTCGACGCAGCGTCGTTCCGAAGATCAGTGGATGAATTTGCGGCCGACCTCGCATCGCGCGCGCCGGTTGCGCTTGCAGCCGCAAAGCGCGCGATCTACGAAGGCGCCGAACTTCCGTTGACCGACGCGTTGCTCGTCGAGCAGCGCGAGTTCGATCGCTGTATGGCAAGTCGCGATGCCGCCGTCGCGATGCGCAGCTGGCTCGAAGGAAAACCCTGGCAGTGGCAAGGGCGTTAGCCGTTCGGTACATTGCGGAATTCGAATTATTTGGGGAACGCGATGGCCGCAGCAGCAAAAGGCGTGCGCGTGCGCCTCGATCCGCAAGACGAATACACGCACCCGATAGAAGCCGCACAGAACTTCAACGAGAGCATGTACTTCAACGTGTTCGACCGTGCCGCTCGAACGGGTGGTTGGTTCAGGCTGGCGAATCGGCCGAATGAAGGCCGCGGCGAGATGTCGTGTTGCATCTATCTGCCCGACGGACGTATCGGCTTCATGTTCGCGCGGCCCGAAGGTCGCACGAACGAAGCGTTCAGTGGTGGCGGAATGTCGTTCGACATCGTCGAACCGTTCAAACGCCTGACGGTTCGTTATCGCGGCAAGCTCTGCGTGATGAAGCACCCGAAAGACATGGCCGACCCCGCGTCGGCGTTCAAGAACAACCCTGTGATTCCGGTCGATCTCGAACTCGAATACGAAGGCGTTTCGCCGATGTTCGGCGGCGAGCCGGTGAACGAAGACGGCTCGAAGATCGAAGAGAAAGCCGAAGAATCGTTTGCGCGCGGCCACTATGAACAGCACATGGCGGCACGGGGCTCCATCACGGTGGACGGCCAGCGTTTTCCCATCGACGGACTCGGCCTGCGCGACCATTCGTGGGGACCACGATACTGGCAGGCGATTCACTGGTACCGCTGGCTGCCGATGAACTTCAGCCGCGACTTCGCAATGATGGTGTCGATCACGTGCGCACCGAACGGTAAGCCGCGCCGCGGCGGCATGGTGCTGCGCGGCGGCGAGTACGTGATGATTCGCGATGCGCGCATCGAGTCGCAATACGATGCCGACCAGTGTCAGACGACCCTGTCCGTGTGGGCACGCACCGACGAACGCGAATACAACGTCAGCGGTCGCGTGATGTCACTGATCCCGCTGCGCAATCGCCGCAAGACACCGGACGGCGAAGAGCTGCTGACCAGAATCACAGAGGGGATGACCGAGTACACCTGCGATGGCCAGGTCGGCTTCGGGTTGTCCGAGTATCTCGATCAAATCGTCGACGGCATGCCGGTAGGAATGCGCACCGGCGCGTAGAGACACCAGGAGAAAACGATGAGTTGGAACTATGGCGACATTCTGGACGCCGTCGGCGCGGTGGTTCCGCCCGAGAAGCCGTGCCTGATTCACGACGCGATGGACGACACGCAAGTCGTTACGTGGGGTGACTTCAACCGTCGTACGAACAATCTGGCGCGGCGATTTCTCAATCGCCACGCGCAGGCGAGCGACAAGGTCGCGTTCTATCTGCGCAACCATCCGGCGTATATGGAAGGTGTCGGTGCGTGTTTCAAAGCGCGTTTGACGCACGTCAACGTGAACTATCGCTACGTTGCGGATGAGCTGTGGTACATCCTCGACAACTCCGACAGCAAGATCGTCATCTACGCATCGGAATTCGCCGACCAGGTCCGCGAGCTGCGCGATCGGTTGCCGAAGGTCGAGTTGTGGCTGGAGGTGTGCGACGGCACGCCGGAAGTGGAGTTCGCGGTTTCGTTCGACGAAATGGCGGAGATCGGCGATGGGTCGCCGCTCGACATTCCGCGTTCGGGCGACGACATGATCTTCCTGTATACCGGTGGCACGACTGGCATGCCGAAAGGCGTGATGTGGGCGCATGACGATCACTGGCTGGCCGGTGCGGCAGGTGCAACGCCCGCGACGAACATGATTGCGCCGAAGAACATCGCCGAGCACGCCGCGAACGTGAAAGCGGCCGGTGGTGGCGGCGTGTTGCTGCCGTGCTGCCCGCTGATGCACGGCACCGGTCTCTTCACTGCAATCGGCTCGCTTGCGGCCGGCGGTGCGGTGCTGACGATGGGCGGTGCGAGCTTCGACGCGAACGTCGCGTGGATGAACGTCGCACAACACAAGGTGACCGGGCTCGCGATCGTGGGCGATGCGTTCGCGAAACCGCTGTTGCGCGCACTCGACGACGAGCAGGGACGCTACGACATCAGTTCGGTGTTGAGCATCATCTCGAGCGGCGTGATGTGGAGCCCCGAAGTGAAGAAGGGCCTGCTGCGCCACAACCCGAAGATGGTGTTGATCGATTCGTTCGGCGCGTCCGAAGCGATGGGCTTCGGTCGGTCCGACACCACTGCCGACGGCACCACCGAAGTGGCGAAGTTCACGCTCGGCGCGTTCTGCAAAGTGTTCACAGAAGATCTGCGCGAAGTGAAACCGGGCAGCGGCGAAGTGGGCTTCGTCGCACGCAGCGGCGCGATTCCGCGCGGTTACTACAAGGATCCCGAGAAGACCGCGAAGACCTTCCCGGTGATCGATGGCGTGCGCTACTCGATGCCGGGCGATTACTGCCGCCCTGAAGCGGACGGCACGCTGACGTTGCTCGGGCGCGGCAGCGTGTGCATCAACACCGCAGGCGAAAAGGTGTATCCGGAAGAAGTCGAAGAAGTACTGAAGGCGCACGACGGGGTGCACGATGCGTTGGTGGTCGGCGTGCCCGACGAGAAGTGGGGCCAGATGGTGACGGCCGTCATCCAGATGGAAAGCGGCAAGACCGTAGACGAAGAGACGCTGCGCGAATTCGTCCGCAAGCGCCTCGCCGGATACAAAACGCCGAAGCGAATCATCACCATCGAGAACATCGGTCGCGCCAGCAACGGCAAGGCCGACTACAAGGGTGTAACCGCGTACGCGAAAGAACGGTTGGGGATTGCCTGATGGCGAGCGCACTGTTCGATCTCACCGGTAAGGTTGCGTTGATAACCGGTTCCACGAAGGGGATTGGTAAAGCGATCGCCGAAGAGCTGGCGCGCCATGGTGCGCGCGTCGTCATATCGAGCCGAAAAGCGGACGCATGCGATGCGGTCGCCGGTGCGATCAACAAGGAACTCGGCGCGGGAAGGGCGGTGGCCATTCCGGCGCACGTCGGCGAACGCGATCAGCTGGAACGGCTGGTGTCGGAAACGCGCCGGCAACTCGGTCCGATCGACATACTCGTCTGCAACGCCGCTGTGAACCCGTACCACGGCCCGTCGAAGGACATTCCCGACAGCGCGTTCGACAAGATCATGAGCGTCAACATCCGTTCGAATCACTGGCTCGCGCACCTGGTGTTGCCGGAAATGGTCGAACGCAAAACCGGCTCGATCATCGTGGTGTCGTCGGTGGGCGGCCTGCGCGGCAGCACCGAACTCGGCGCTTACGCAATTTCGAAGGCGGCCGACCTGCAACTGGTGCGCAACCTGGCGTGCGAATACGGCCAATTCAACATTCGCGTCAACGCGATCTCCCCCGGCCTGGTCCGCACCGACTTCGCGCGTGCACTCTGGGAGAATCCCGACAACCTCGCACACCGAACCGCTCATGACCCTCTTCGCCGCATCGGCGAACCCGAAGAGATCGCCGGCGCCGCGGTATTCCTTGCTTCTCGCGCCGGCGCCTTCACCACCGGCCAGAACTTCGTCATCGACGGCGGCGCCACCATCGCTTGATGGTGGGATGGAGCTTCGAGTAACGGCGGGCGTGGGCGAATATCGGTTCGGACACGCTCGAGCCGTCCCTGGTCGCTCGATCGCGGCCATCCATGGCCGCTAACGGTCCTCACCGACATTCCCCCACGCCCGCCTAGGTCGAACTCCATCGCCAGGTTGTGGAGAAACACCAACGCGCTAAAGCGCGTTGGTGCGGAACGCGCGCACCGCGCGCGTTCATCCCCCAAACGAAGGCGTGACTTCGATGGTGAGGGTGACGGCGGGTCGGTGCGAGGGGCATGTCGCGGCCATGGATGGCCGCGCCTGAGCGACCCATAGGACGGCTCGAGCGGCCCCGGAGCGCCGACCCGCCGTCACCGCCCCGGCCGAAATCCCACCTCTGTCTATACTCAACATCGAAACCCACCCGATGTGACCCCCATGGATGTCGATGGCGGATTTTCGACCAAGCAGCTGAAGGTACTGGCGCAGGCGGCGGGCGTTTTGTCCGCGAAGGCCGGCGCGGTGCTCATCGAGGTTGGGAATACCGACCCCGACGACGTCATCCTGCTGCAGGGCGATGTCGAGCTGAAGGGCGGCGATGGGTCGGTGCAGAAGATCCGCGGCGGATCAGACTCTGCGCGCGTTCCGCTGGCGCGGCTGAGGCCGCGGCGGTTTCAGGTGCGCGCGCTGACGCCGGTGCGCTACCTCAAGGTCAGCAACCAACTCGTCCGCGCCACGCTGGCGCCGGTCGCCGAAGTGGCTGCTGCTGCTGCGCCGGTGGTGGAAACGGTGGAAGCCGGTGACTACGAAGTCACCGAGTTGCTCCATGGTGAAATCGATGCGGCGCAGGATTTGTTCGTCGAGTTCGCCGAAGCGGTTCGTCGTGACAACATTCCCTTGCCGAGTTTGCCGTCCATCGCGACGCGCGTGCGGCAGGCCGTCGCAGCCGAATGTGGAACGCGCGAGCTCGCGCAGATCGTCAACGGCGACGCGGCAATTGCAACGAAAGTGGTGCGTGCCGCGAACGGCCCGCTCTATCGCAGCGACTCGCAGACGACCACCGTCAGCGAGGCCGTCACGCGATTGGGTGTGAGCACCACGCAACAGCTCGTGATGTCGTTCGTGTTGAAGGAGATCTTCTCGACGCAGGTCCCCGCGCTGAAGGCGAAGATGCGTGCGGTATGGACGCACACGCAGGCGATGGCGGTGGGATCGTTCGTGCTGGCACGCGAGTTTCGCCTCTTGAATGCGGAACGCGCGCTGTTCGCGGGATTGCTGCACGACATCGGCGCAGTGTCGCTAATCGCGTACTCGGAGCGTTTTCCGGCCGTATGGGAAGACGCCACCACGCTCGATCGCGTGCTCGATTCGCTACGCGGCGAGGTGGGCTCGATGGTGCTCGCGCGATGGGGCTTCGAAACGGAGTGGGTGCGGTTGGCGCAGGAAGTGGATCAGTGGAAGCGCAAATGTCCGACGCCCGATTACTGCGGCCTGCTGCAGGTCGTACATTTCTGCCATCGGCCCACGTTGCCGGCGCAGCCGAGTGATTCGCCGGCCAATGCGCTAGCGGCGTTCGGCTGGGAGCCGGCGCAGGCACACGAGTTGCTGACGAGAGCGTTGGGTCGCGTGAAAGGCGCAGCAGCGCTGCTGGGCGAAGGCCGAACCGACTCAGCGGACGAGAGCCGTCAGCACTAGCGAACGTTTAGAAGCGCAGCAACTCGGTGTCGAGCGATGCGAGGTCGAGCACGCCGACGGCGTTGTAGCCTTCCATGTGACCCGCGCATTCCCCGGGATTGAAGATCAGACACGCGTCCGATCGGTCGAGCCGGTGATGGTGCGTGTGACCATGCAGTGCGATGTGGTGATCGGCGCGTAGCGCGGCGTCGAGATCGCGCGGGTCGTGTACCACGACGATCCGCCGTTCGTGCCAGACCAGTTCCAACGGCGGATCCACAAAATGAAACCCGCGTTCGACAATCGCTGCATCCAGCGCTGCGCGTTCCTGATCGTTGTTGCCGAAAACGCCCACACAGCGGTGCTTCGAGCCCTGCGAAGGCGTGGATGGTTTTCGCTTGAGTGATGTCGCCGGTGTGGATCACGCGGTCGACGCGCGCGGCGTTGAACAACTCGACGATGCGTCCGACGTTGCGAAGATTGTTGTGGGTGTCGCTGACGATGCCGATGCGCATGGCAAAAAAAAGCGGAAGCGACCTTTAGGGCCGCTTCCGCCTGTTCGGCGGTTAGGCCGCTTTTTCGAGGATATGAATACCGCAAGCGCTGCCGAGGCCGATGACGTGTGTCATGCCGAAGCGTGCGCCCTGAACCTGCCGCTTGCCCGCTTCACCGCGCAGGTGTGTGCACACCTCGTAGATGTTCGCGATACCGGTGGCACCCAGCGGATGGCCCTTCGACAGCAAGCCGCCCGAGACATTGACGGGAATGCGACCGCCCAGCGCAACCGCGCCGGTGTCTATCATCATGCCGGCTTCGCCGTCTTTGCAGATGCCGAGGTTTTCGTAGTGGAGAATCTCGGCCGTTGCAAAGCAGTCGTGCAGTTCGATGAGGTTGATGTCGTTCGCACCGACACCCGCCATTTCATAGGCCTGCTTCACCGCGAGACGCGTGCAGCTGTTGACGTCGGGCATTACGAGGTCGCGTTCCTGCCACGGATCTGACGTCATGATCGAGGCGCGGACTTTGACCGCGCGCTTCATCAGACCCAATTCGCGGACCTTCTTCTCGGAACAGAGCACCGCCGCGGCCGAGCCGTCGACGTTGATCGAACACATGAACTTCGTGTTCGGGTACGCGATCATCTCCGCGTTCATGACGTCCGCCAGCGAAAACTCCTTCTGCAACATCGCCTTCGGGTTCATCGTCGAGTGGTGGTGATTCTTGACCGACACTTTGGCGAAGTGCTCGAACGTGGTGCCATATTTGCGCGAGTGTTCCATGCCGGCTTCGGCGAACACCGCCGGCATCGTGCCGGAACCCATCAAGCCTTCACGCGAGATTCCTGTGCCGCCACCGCCGCCGAGGAGTCCTGAACTCATCTTTTCGACGCCGACTGCGAGCACGGTGTCATAGAGGCCGGCCTTGATCGCCGTCCATGCTTCGCGGAACGCGGTGGCGCCGGTGGCGCATGCGTTTGCAACGTTCACTACGGGAATACCGGTCTGACCGATCTGCTGCAGGATGCGCTGGCCGACCATACCGCTCGCCTGGCCCAGGTTGCCGCAGTAGAACGCCTGCATGTCCTGAATCTTCAATCCACAATCGTCGAGCGCACCGAGCGCTGCGATCGAACCGAGCACGTCCACATTCGGGCCCGTGCCGGCTTTCTGGAACTTCGTCATATCTACGCCGACGACATATACGTCACTCATTTGCGTGCCTCCTAAGCGGCCCGGGGTTGGAAGAAGTATGCGAGATAGGAATTGCCTTCGCGATCTTTGCGACCTGCGTCTTTGATGATCACTTCGATCGGCATATCGAACTTCAGTTTCTTCGGATCGGGTTCGACGTTGATCAGATTGCCTTTCAGCGAACCGCCGCCTTCGAGGTCGACGATAGCGGATATATAAGGTACTTCGACGCCGGGGAACGACCGGTGCACGATCGAATAGGCGTACAGCTTGCCCTTCGTGCCGAGCTTGGTGGCGACGAGTTGGTCGCGCGCGCCGCATTTCGAACACACGGCGCGGGGGCCGAGGTAGATGGCGCTGCAGTTCTTACACTTCAGGCCTTCGAGATAGGGGGCACCTGTCTCGGGAATCTTCAGAAAGTCCACTGCGGGCAGTGGCTTCGCGTTACTCATGGAAACGTCCTCTCTCTTTTTTAATGCGGATGGCTTATCAAGCAGGGGCCGAAGCATACTGCGCGGGGGGTGAGGGCGGCAACGCTCTCACGTGGTACGGGGAATCGGCGCGAACGCGCCTCTGCGCCTGCCTGCTGGAACGTCCCATGTGGAAACGGAATCTCGCGATTCTGCTGCTGTGTCAGCTGATTGCGGTGAGCGGATCCGTGCTGATCGTGACGGTCGGCGGGCTGGTCGGTGCGCAGCTCGCGTCGGGGTCGCTCGCGACACTGCCGGTGTCGATCATGGTGGTAGGTACCGCGCTCGCCACGGTGTTTGCCGCGATGCTGATGCGGTCAGCAGGGCGGCGCCGGGGCTTCGCGATCGGCGCCGCCATCGCGGCAGCCGGCGGCGGCATTTCCGCGTATGCACTGCAGGTGGAGAGCTTCGCGCTGTTCTGTGTCGGTGTGGGTTTCTACGGCGTGAACAACGCCTTTGTACAACAGTACCGATTTGCCGCCGCCGAGAGCGTTGCGCCGCCGTTGGCGGGGCGCGCGATCTCGATGGTGCTGATCGGTGCGATCGGCGGTGCGTTCTGCGGTCCGTTGCTCGCAACAGGTGGTGAACACCTGATCGGTTCGCACGCGTACACCGGTTCGATGCTCGCGATGGGCATACTGCAGGTGATCGCGCTCGTGCTGTTGCTGTTCATCGATGAACCGACGGCGGCGTCTACTGCTGCGGAAGAAGGGGCGGAACGGCCGTTGCGTGAGGTGGTGATGCAACCGTCGTTTCTCGTAGCGATGCTCGCGAGTGTGGTCGGTTACGGCGTGATGAATCTGATCATGACGGCGACGCCCCTCAGCATGCACGTTCACGACGGGCTATCGATGATCGACGCGGCCGGCGTCATTCAAAGTCACGTGCTCGCGATGTATGTGCCGTCGCTGTTTGCCGGTGTGCTGATCGCGCGTGTCGGTGTGATGCGGATTCTGGCGTGTGGTGTGCTTGCAATGCTTGCGGCCGTGGGCATCGGTCTCTCAGGTCATGCGGTAGCGCAGTACTGGTGGACGCTCGTGCTGGTGGGCGTCGGCTGGAACTTTCTGTTCGTCGGCGGCACCGCACTCCTGGTGAGCAGTTATCGCAACGTCGAACGCTTCAAGGCGCAAGCGGTGAACGAATTCAGCGTATTCGGCGTGTCGGCCGCAGGTTCGCTGCTGGCCGGCACGCTGATACACAGCTGGGGGTGGAACGCGGTGCTCTGGTCGACGGCGCCGATGCTGATCGTTACCGCTGCAGCGCTTGCACGTTTCGCGATGCGCGCGAGAGTTGCAGCGGCAACCGCCTGACGGCGTCGTTTACTCCTTCACGCCCAACCGCTGATGCATGATCGGGCTGGTCGTCGTGTACTGAAGGTGCACCTTCTTGTCCGGCTCGATGCGGGCCTTGATCGCGAACGCCGCGAGCGCCGCTTCGTGGAAGCCGGAGAGGATCAGCTTTTTCTTACCGGGGTACGTTGCGATGTCGCCTACGGCGTAAATGCCCGGAATACTGCTCTCGAATTTCTCGGTGTCGGTGTTGATCTGGTTCTTGTCGAGATCGAGCCCCCACTCCGCGATCGGGCCGAGTTTCGGCGACAGGCCGAAGAACACCAGCAGGTGATCGAGGGGTACCAGCGACAACGACTCGTCAGGGGCGCGCACTTCGATCTGCTTCAGCGTCGCTCCCTTCAGTTCGAACCGGATCACGTTGCCGACCGCGAACTTCATCTTTCCCGCTGCGATCAGTTGCTCCATCTTCGCGACCGACGCCGGCGCCGCGCGGAATTTGTCGCTGCGGTGAATCAGCGTCATCGACTTCGCGTGCGGCGCGAGTTCGAGTACCCAGTCGAACGCAGAATCGCCGCCGCCGAGCACTACCAGATCCTTGCCGTGGTATTGCCGCGGGTCCTTCACGCGATAGAACACCTGACGGTCGACGAGGTCGTCTACACCGTCGACGCGCAACGGCATCGGCTGGAACGAACCAACGCCACCGGCGATGACGACCGCTTTGCAGCGCATCTGCGTGCCGGCGCTGGTCGAAACCGTGAACGTGCCGTCTTCGTGCTTCTGCACTTCCGACACCTGCTGGTCGAGATGGAACGTGGCGCCGAACGGCTCGATCTGCTTCATCAGACGCGCGACCAGGTCCTGCGCATCGCACACCGGTATCGCCGGGATGTCGTAGATCGGCTTGTCGGGATACAACTCAGTGCACTGGCCGCCGGGTTTCGGCAACGCGTCGACGATGTGCGCCTTCAAGCCGAGCAGGCCCAGCTCGAAAATCTGAAAGAGCCCGCAAGGGCCGGCACCGACGATGACGACATCGGTCTGGATGGTCATGGTGTCTCCGTTCTAATGAAATGGTTAGCGAATGACGCCTCGAAGCCGCAGCAGGTCGATCACGCGATCGGCACAGGCATCGACGCTGAGCTCCGCCGTGTTCAGCGTGAGGTCAGCAGCAACCGGTTCTTCGAATTCGCTGGTAACCCCGGGGAAACTCGGCAGCTCGCCGCGTTCGGCGGCCGCGTACATGCCTTCCTTATCGCGGCTCTTCAGCACGCTGAGCGGTGCTTTCAGATAAATCTCGAGGAAGCGGTTGCCGCCGATCACGTCGCGCGCCCGTGCACGCACCTGTTCGTGCGGGACCACGAACGCGGTGAGACAGATCACACCGGCGTCGTTGATCACCTTCGCCACTTCTGCGGCGCGTCGCATGTTCTCCGAGCGGTCGGAAGCGGTGAACCCGAGGTCGCGGCTCATGCCGCGGCGGAAGTCCTGACCGTCGAGCACGGTCGCGAGCCGACCCATGTCGAACAAGCGCCGTTCGATCGCGTTTGCGATGGCAGTTTTGCCCGTCTTCGACAGACCCGTCAGCAATACCGTGACCGCGCGCTGACCGAGTCGCTGCTCGCGCTCCGCGGCGGTTACCGGCGAAAGACGTTCGCTGAGGAACTGGCCGTGCGGCAACTCGTTCCAGTGGTCCTTCGCCGTATCGCCGCTCGGCGGACAAATCATGCCCGCGCCGATGGTGCGGTTGTTGATGCGGTCGATGACGATGAATGCACCGGTTTCGCGATTGTCGTCGTATGCGTCGAACGGCACCGGCTCCGAAAGCGTGAACTCGCAACGGCCGATTTCGTTCAGCGCGAACGTGGCGGCGGGCACTTGCTCGAGCGTGTTGATGTCGACGCGATGTCGGATCGCCGAGACGCGTCCGTACAACTGCTTCGTGCCGTGTTTGACGATGTATTGCTTGCCGGGAATGAGCGGGTCTTCCGACATCCATACGAGCTGCGCGTCGAATCGGTCTTCGACGAACGGCAGGTTGCCGGGTTTCACCAGCATGTCGCCGCGGCTGATGTCGACTTCGCTCGTCAGGGTCAGCGTTACCGCGAGTGGCGGGAACGCCTCTTCCAGATCGCCGTCCATGGTGACGATGCGCGCCACCGTCGAGGTCTTGCCCGAAGGCAACACCGCGATCTGATCGCCCGGGCGAATGATGCCGCTCTGTACCGTGCCGCTGTAACCGCGGAACGACGAATCGGGACGGCTGACGCGCTGCACCGCGAATCGGAAATCCTCGAAGTTCCGGTCGGAGGCGATTTGCACGTTCTCCAACAGGTACATCAAGGTGCTGCCCTGATACCAAGGCATCTCGTCGGATTTCTCCACGACGTTGTCGCCGCGCAACGCGGAGATCGGAATGAACTGCAGGTCTTCGATGCCGAGATTCGCGGTGAACGCGATGTAATCGCCGCGGATGCGATCGAACACGCTCTCGTCGAAATCGACGAGGTCCATCTTGTTGACCGCAACGATGACGTGCCGGATGCCGAGCAGTGCTGCGATGAACGTGTGCCGTCGCGTTTGTGTCAGCACGCCCTGGCGCGCGTCGATCAGAATCACCGCAACGTCGCAGCCCGAAGCGCCCGTGGCCATGTTGCGTGTGTACTGCTCGTGCCCGGGCGTATCGGCAATGATGAATTTGCGTTTCGTGGTCGAGAAATATCGATACGCGACGTCGATGGTGATGCCTTGCTCGCGCTCGGCTTGCAGACCGTCGGTGAGCAGCGCGAGATCGAACTCGCCGTCGTCGCCGGGCTTCTTCGAGCGCACCGCTTCGAGCTGATCTTCGTAGATCATCTTCGAATCGTGCAGCAGACGACCGATCAGCGTGCTCTTACCGTCGTCGACGCTACCGCACGTCAGGAAGCGGAGGATCTCTTTGCGTTCGTGCTGCTCGAGATAGGCAAGGATGTCTTGCGCGATGAGTTCGGATTGGTGACTCACTTAAAAGTATCCTTCGCGCTTCTTCTGCTCCATGGAGGCGGCGCCGTCGTAGTCGATCAAACGACCTTGTCGTTCGGAGTGCTTCGTCAGCAGCATTTCCTGAATGATCTCGGGCAGCGTCGCCGCTTCGGATTCGATTGCGCCTGATAGCGGATAACAACCGAGCGTGCGGAAGCGGACCATACGTTGTTGCGGCACTTCGCCTTCGCGTAACGGCATACGATCGTCATCGAGCATGATCAACGTGCCGTCGCGCTCCACGACCGGGCGCGACGCTGCGAAATACAGCGGCACGATCTCGAGCTTCTCCAGATAGATGTATTGCCAGACGTCGAGCTCGGTCCAGTTCGACAGCGGAAACACGCGCACTTCTTCGCCGCGATTCACGTTTCCGTTGTAAAGACTCCACAGTTCCGGCCGTTGATTCTTCGGGTCCCATCGATGGTTCGAGTCGCGCACCGAATACACGCGTTCTTTCGCGCGCGATTTTTCTTCGTCGCGCCGCGCGCCGCCGAATGCGGCGTCGAATTTGTAATGGTCGAGCGCCTGCAGCAGCGCTTGAGTCTTCATGATGTCGGTGTACTTCTTCGAACCGTACGTGAACGGCGTGACGTTGTTCCGCACACCTTCCTGGTTCGTGTACACGATCAGATCGAGTTCGTTTTCCTTCGCCACACGATCGCGGAACGCGATCATTTCGCGGAATTTCCACGTCGTGTCGACATGCAGCAGCGGAAACGGAAGGCGTCCCGGGAAGAACGCTTTGCGTGCGAGGTGCAATAGCACGGTCGAGTCTTTGCCGATGGAATACAGCATCACCGGTTTTTCGAACTCGGCGGCTACCTCGCGAATGATGCGGATGCTCTCGCTTTCGAGTTGCTTGAGGTGCGTGATCTGATAGCCGGCCATGGCGGGTGAGTCGATGAAAGGGCTGCCATTCTAATGTCAGCGACTGCGGATTCGAAGCGGTCGATCAGGCGCTTTCGTTATATCCATAAATCGATCGACGGCGCGACTGTGCGCGCCCGCACGTTTAACGGGCGCGTCAGTCGGAGGAGAGCGCTTCGCGCAGCAGCGAATTGACCTGCTGGGGATTCGCACGTCCCTGCGTCGCTTTCATGATCTGTCCGACGAAGAAACCGAGCACCTTCTCTTTACCGGCGCGGAATTGCGCAACCTGTTCGGGGTTTGCGTCGACGATCTTGCGAATGACCGCGGCGAGTTCACCAGAATCGGAGACCTGCTCGAGTCCTTGCTCCTTGATCAGGTCGTCGACATTGCGCGCGGGATCGGCCGCCTTCCACAGCGTGTCGAACAGCGACTTGGCCACCTTGCCGGTGATCTTCCCGGCGAGCACGCGCGCGATGAGCGCGCCGAGTTGCTCGGCCGTCACGGCGCTCTTGTCGGGGTGCAGTTCGTGTCTGTTGAGCGTTGCCGACCAGTCGCCGAGAATCCAGTTCGCCGCCGCCTTCGCTTCACCCGAGACCGCGAGCACCGATTCGAAGAATCGCGCCACACTCGGGTCGTCAGTCAGGCGCGAGGCGTCGTAGTCGGACAACGCGAGATCGTTCATGTAGCGCTGGCGCTTCTGATGCGGAAGTTCCGGCAGCGAGCTGCGCACGTTGGCGATGAACGCTTCGTCGATGACCACCGGCAGCAGGTCGGGTTCCGGGAAGTAGCGATAGTCGTCAGAGAGCTCTTTGCTGCGCATCGTGCGCGTCTCGTCGCGATCGGGATCGTACAGGCGCGTTTCGCGACGCACCTGCCCGCCGCTTTCGATGACGTCGATCTGGCGCGCAACTTCATGATCGATCGCGCGTTCGAGAAAACGAAACGAGTTCAGATTCTTGATCTCGGTGCGAACGCCGAGTTCGTTCGTTCCGGCCGGCCGCACGGAAACGTTCGCGTCGCAACGCATCGAACCTTCGTTGAGGTTGCCGTCGCAGATGCCGATGTAACGCACCAGCGTGTGCATCTGACGGAAGTACGCAGCCGCTTCTTTCGCGTTGCGCATGTCGGGTTCCGAAACGATTTCAAGCAGCGGCATGCCCGCGCGGTTCAAATCGATACCCGTCATACCGGCGAAATCTTCGTGCAACGATTTACCGGCGTCTTCTTCGAGGTGCGCACGCGTGATGCGGATCGTGCGCGTGGTGCCGTCATCGAGACGAAGCTCTACATGGCCGGCACCGACGATCGGGCTCTCGAACTGGCTGATCTGATAGCCCTTCGGCAGGTCGGGATAGAAGTAGTTCTTCCGGTCGAAGACGCAGCGCATGCTGATATTCGCGTCGATTGCCACGCCGAACGTCACCGCCATCCGTACGGCCGCTTCGTTCAACACCGGCAACGTGCCCGGCAACGCGATGTCTACCCGCTCGCCTGCGTGTTCGGTGCTGCTCCGAATTCGGTGCTGGCGCCGGAGAAGATCTTCGACCGCGTCGCGAGTTGTACGTGAACTTCGAGGCCGATGACCGTTTCCCACTGCATCGCGGACCTACCCGATTCCCGGCGGCGTGCGCGAATGCCAATCGGTCGCGCGTTGGAAATCGGCGCCGAGCCCGATCAGACGACTTTCGCTGAAGTGCGGCCCGATCAACTGCATGCCTACCGGAAGACCGTCGTGAAATCCGCTCGGCAACGCGAGCGCGGGAACGCCGGCCAGGCTGGCCGGCACCGTGAACACATCCTGCTGATACATCTCGACCGGATCGCTGATCTGGCCGATGGGAAATGCCGTGCTGGGTGCGGTCGGCGTCAGCAACGCGTCGACCGATTCGAATGCGCTGACGAAGTCGTCGCGGATGAGCCGGCGCACGCGTTGCGCCTTCAGGTAATACGCATCGAAGTAACCCACCGAAAGCGCATACGTGCCGGTGAGTATCCGCCGCTTCACCTCACGGCCGAACCCTTCGCTTCGCGAGCGCTCGTACAAGTCCGTTAGATCGACAGGCGATTCGCAACGGTGTCCATAGCGCACGCCGTCATAGCGCGACAGGTTTGTCGATGCCTCGGCACCAGCGATCACGTAGTAGGTAGCCACTGCGGCCCTGGTATGCGGCAGCGAAATCTCGACCATCGAGTGACCAAGCGCTTCGAACTTGCGACGTGCCTCGTCGAAAACACGCGCCAGTGCTGGGTCGGTGAGCATCGCCAAATACTCTTTTGGCAAACCGATTCGCAGTGAACGGCTCGGCGACGCTGCCGCTTCCGCCGCGTGGCCATCGTGACCTTTCTGTGCGCTCGTTGAGTCTCGCGTGTCGAATCCCGCCATCGCGTCGAGCAGCAACGCGATGTCCGCAACGCTGCGGGCCATCGGCCCGCCCTGATCGAGACTCGATGCGAACGCGACCATGCCGAAGCGCGATACGCAGCCATACGTCGGCTTCAATCCACAGATACCACTGAAGGCAGCGGGTTGGCGGATCGATCCACCGGTATCGGTACCGGTTGCGGCCGGGGTGAGACCCGCCGCGAGTGCAGCGGCGGAACCGCCCGATGACCCTCCGGGCACGCGCGTCGGATCCCACGGGTTGCGAACAGGCCCGTAGTAACTCGTTTCGCACGACGAACCCATCGCGAACTCGTCCATGTTGGTCTTGCCGAGCGTGACCGCTCCGGCAGCGTCGAGGCGCGCCACTGCGGTGGCGTCGTACGGCGCCACGAACGTGTCGAGCATCTTCGAACCGCAACTCGTGCGAACGCCGGCGGTGCAGAAGATGTCTTTGTGGGCAATCGGAAGACCGGTGAGCGGTGTGGCGGATTTTGTGCGCAGCTTCGCATCTGCGGCCGCGGCCTGAGCATGCGCACGCTCACGAGCAACAGTGATGAAACTGTTGTACTCGACGTCCAGCCGTTCGATCCGGTCGAGATAGAAGCGCGTCAGTTCAACGCTGGAGAACTGACGAGTCCTGAGTCCATGAGCCAGGTCTGTGAGGGTCGAGAAAGGGTTCATCACTCGATGACGCGAGGTACCAGATACAAGCCGTCTTGCACCGCGGGCGCGATGCGTTGGAATGCATCACGATTGATTCGTTCGGTGACTTCGTCGGCTCTCAAACGTTGCGTTGCGTCGAGTGGATGGGCGAGCGGCTCGATGGACTCGGTGGGCACGGCTGCGAGCGAGTCGATCATCGCGATGATGCGCGTGAGGTCGTCGTGCGCATGACGACGCTCTTCATCGTCGAGGGCCAAGCGCGCCAAGATGCACAGCTTGTCGATGTCGCGCTCGTGGATCGTCATGAGAATGCACGTAAAACGCGCACCGTAGCACATTCGTTCCTTGCCCAAAATCCCCGCGGTTGCTACAGTTTTATGCGCTACTCCATTCACCTCCCAGAAGACTCCCATTTAGATGCTCAAGTACATACGCGGGCTGTTCTCGCGAGATCTCGCGATAGATCTCGGAACAGCCAACACGCTCATCTATGTGCGTGATGAAGGCATCGTCCTCAACGAACCGTCAGTTGTCGCGATCCGCCATCAGAACAATCAGAAGAGCGTTGCAGCGGTGGGCCTCGATGCCAAACGGATGCTTGGCAGGACGCCCGGAAACATCACTGCGATACGGCCGTTGAAGGATGGCGTCATTGCCGACTTCCTGGTCACCGAGAAGATGCTGAAGTACTTCATCGGGAAAGTGCACGAGAACGCGTGGATGCGACCCAGCCCGCGCGTACTCGTTTGCGTGCCGTGCAAGTCGACCGAGGTCGAGCGGCGTGCGATTCGCGAGTCGGCATTGTCGGCCGGTGCGCGTGACGTCAGGTTGATCGAAGAGCCGATGGCTGCGGCGATCGGCGCGGGTCTGCCCGTTCACGAAGCGATTGGCACGATGGTGGTCGACATCGGTGGCGGCACCACCGAGATCGCGATCATTTCGCTTAACGGTGTCGTGTATTCGGACACCGTGCGCGTCGGCGGCGACCGTTTCGACGAAGCGATCGTGGCCTACGTACGCAGAACGCAAGGCAGCCTCATCGGCGAAGCCACTGCCGAACGCATCAAACAGGAAATCGGCTGCGCGTATCCGCAGAAAGACATCCGCGAGATCGACGTGCGCGGCCGCAACCTCGCCGAAGGTGTGCCGCGGAGCTTCACGCTGAACAGCAACGAGATTCTCGAAGCGTTGCAGGAACCGTTGTCGATGATCGTTCAGGCGGTTAAGAGCGCGCTCGAGCAGACACCGCCCGAACTCGCGTCCGACATCGCCGAGACCGGTCTCGTTCTGACGGGTGGTGGTGCATTGCTCCGCGACATCGACATTCTGCTGGCGGAAGAAACGGGCCTGCCGGTGGTGATCGCCGAGGACCCGCTCACGTGCGTTGCTCGCGGCGGCGGTAAAGCACTCGAATTGATGGATAAGTCCGGCAACGCGGACCTGTTGTCGACCGACTAGTGTCGTGTCCCCTGGACGCGACACCACTCGCAGCGCTGCTATGATGCTGCCGTTCCAGCTGGTCTGAGGGTCTCATCAAGGCGCTATTCCTGCGTGATTCCGGCGCCGGCTATTTGCTGTTGGCGCTTGCGATCGTTTCCGCGCTGCTGATGACGATCGACGTGAACTCCCGCTTGCTGCAGCCGATGCGATCGGTGCTCGCAACGATCGTGAGCCCCATCTACGTCATCGCCGAAAGTCCTTATCACGTCAGCCACGAAGCCCGCGAGACGTTGTCGACGCGTGAGTCGTTGATGACCGAGAACGCGCAGCTCGAACAACGCAATCTCGAACTGTCGACCATGGCGCAGCAGTTCGTCGCGTTGCGCGAAGAGAACGCGCGGCTGCGCCAGTTGCTGGGCAGCCGCCAACGGCTGGGCGCCGAAGTGCTCGTCGCCGAATTGATCGGCGTGATACCGAGCCCCAACACTTATCAGGTCGAAATCGACAAAGGTGCGGCGGATGGCGTGTTCGTCGGACAGGCCGTGATCGATGCGGAAGGATTGTTCGGCCAGGTCGTGGAGGTGGCGCAGTTCTCGAGCCGCGTGATGCTGGTCATCGACGCTGCGCATGCGGTGCCGGTGCAGGTCAACCGCAACGACTTCCGCAGCATCGCAGCGGGCACCGGACGCAGCGACCGTCTCGAGCTCGAATACGTACCGGTCACCGCCGACATCCGCGTGGGCGATCTTCTGGTCAGTTCCGGTCTGGGTGGACATTTTCCGCGCGGCTATCCGGTGGGTGAGGTGACCGCCGTGGTGGTCGAACCGACCATGACCTACGCACAAGTCACTGCAAAGCCGTTAGCGGCGCTCGACCGCAGCCGACATGTGTTGTTGGTGTACGACGCCAAGACCGAACAGCCAAAAGACGCCGACCCTGCACCTGCGGATGCTGCATCCGAGGAACCGAAGTGAATCCGACGCGAGGCGGCTGGGTGATCCTGCTGACGATCGTGTTCGCAATGCTGCTGGCCGTGGTCCACTTCCCGGCGGGTACGCCCGAGTGGGTGGGCTGGTTACGGCCGTCGTGGCTCGTGCTCGTCGTCTTCTACTGGGTGATGGCGCTTCCTCAACGGTTCGGCATGATCTCGGCTTGGATCACCGGGCTGCTCGTCGATGTCCTTTATGCAGATCCGCTCGGCGTGAACGGTTTTTGTCTGGCGGCGCTGACGTACGTCACGTGGTCGTTCTACGAGCGATTCCGCATGTACTCGGTCGCACAGCAGGGCGCGGTGGTGTTTCTGCTCGTGCTCGGCACCGAGTTCATCCGTATGTGCGCTCAATGGATCAGCCGCGACGGAACGCTGTCGTTCTGGGTGTTCGTGCCTGCGGTGGCGAGCACTGTCGCATGGCCGTTGGTGGCCGCGGTGCTGCGACGCATTCGTTATCAATTCTCCGTCGAGTAACGGATGAAGCCCCGTTCGGCTCAGTTCATCCTCGCGTCCGCTTCGCCGCGCCGCGCGGATCTTCTAGCGCGACTCGGCCTCGCGTTCACCGTTAAGGCGGCCGACATCGACGAAACGCGCCTGCCTGACGAGTCGGTCGAGGACATGGTGCTTCGTCTTGCGTTGACGAAGGCTTCAACCGCCGCGCGCGGTGAGACGTTACCGGTGCTCGGCGCGGACACCGCTGTGATGATCGACGACAGATGCTCGGCAAGCCCACCGACCGTGTTGAGGGGCTGCAGATGTTGTCGTTGCTGTCTGGACGCACCCACCAGGTGCTGACGGCCATCGCCGTTGTTCGCGGCGATCGTCACGAAGTTCGTATATCGCGTTCCCGCGTGACTTTCGGGAAATCACGAGCGCAGAAGCAGAAGAATATTGGGCGAGCGGAGAGCCGTGCGACAAAGCCGGGGGTTATGGGATCCAAGGTATTGGGGGTATATTCGCGAAGCGCATCGAGGGCAGCTACAGCGGAATCGTCGGGCTGCCGCTCGCTGAAACGGAAGCGTTGCTCCAAGCCTTCGGCGTGGACACCTGGCAGTATCGAGATGCGTGAGGTCGCCGATGGAAGAAGAGCTGCTCATCAATGTCAGCGGGTTCGAAACCCGCGTGGCGCTCATCCAGAACCACGCGTTGGCCGAAGTGCATCTGCAGCGCTCCGGTCCCTACAGCCTTACCGGCAACATCTATAAAGGAAAGGTCGAACGAATCCTGCCGGGTATGCAGGCGGCATTCGTCAACATCGGCCTGGGCCGTCCCGGATTTCTGCACGCGCGCGACATCGACGCGCCGCGCATCAGCGTTGCCGAACCGGATCCGGTGCAGAAGGACATCCGCGACCTCGTGCACGAGGGTCAATCGTTGCTGGTGCAAGTCGCGAAGGATCCGATTGCGACCAAAGGCGCGCGGCTGACCACCAACATCGCGCTCGCCAGCCGTTATCTCGTGCTGATGCCGCTCAACGCCCACGTCGGCATATCTCAACGCATCGAAGATCCGGCAGAACGCGAACGGCTGCGAATCGCCACCGAAACAGCGCGCACCGCGCTCGGTTGCGATGCTTCGCGCGGGTTCATCATTCGCACGGCGGCCGAAGGCGTCTCCGAAGCGATGATCGAAGCCGACGTGCGCGTGCTCGAACGTGTGTGGCAGCGTGTCGACGAGCGGCAGCGCAACCAGAACGCGTCGGGTGTCGTGTATCAGGAACTGCCGCTGCACACCCGTGTGATCCGCGATTTCGCGGGCCCCGATCTCAAAGCAGTGAAGATCGACGAACGATGCACGTACGACCGCGTGCGCGACTTCGTTGCCGAGTTCATACCGGAGCACGTCGAGCGCGTGCAGTTCTACGACGATCCTGTCGCGCTGTTCGACCGTTACGGCGTGGAAGACGAGATCGAGCGCGCGCTACAGAGCCGGGTTGCGCTCCGCTCCGGCGGGCATCTGGTGATCGAGCAAACCGAAGCGATGACCACCATCGACGTGAACACGGGGGCTTATGTCGGCGCCCGCAACCTCGAAGACACGGTGTTCCGCACGAATGTCGAGGCGGCAGCCATTCTTCCGCGGCAACTGCGCCTTCGTAACCTCGGCGGCATCATCGTGGTCGACTTCATCGACATGGAAGACGAGGAGCACCGCCGCCAGGTGTTGCGCACGCTGGAAAAGGCGTGCGAGTCGGACCCCGCGCAGAATCCGTATCTCCGGAATCTCGGAACTCGGCCTCGTGCAGATCAGCCGGAAACGCACGCGCGAGAGTTTGCGTCAGCAGGTGTGTGAGAGCTGTCCTACGTGCGGGGGCCGCGGCGTCGTCAAATCCGCCGAATCGGTTTGTCTCGAGATCTTCCGCGCCATGTTGCGCAGCGCCCGTCAGCACCCTGTCGCGGTTCATACCGCACCCGGCGCCACGAACGGTGCAACAACCACGAGCGACATGCTGGTTCAGGCGTCGCAAAGTGTGGTCGATCGATTACTCGACGAGGAACGGGATAACGTAGCATGCGTGGCTGAGCAGATCGGACGGACGATCCGTTTCCAGGTAGAGCCGAGCTACGGTCCCGAGCAGTTCGACCTGGTACTGGTACAAGGCGTGACCCGCTGACCTGCACTTTGCCGGGAGCTTGAATCAAGCTTCCTGCGTGGCGGTCGAAGTTCTTACGTTGAGAGTGGGTCAATCTGTTGCGCGCCGTGCTGCGTCCTCTATCGCTGTTGCTGATCGCCCTGACGGTGCTTCTCGCCGTCGTGACGGCGACCGGACGCGTGCTGGTCGCCTGGTTGCCTCAGTTCGAACCCCGTTTGAACACCTATCTTGCGCAGAGCGGCGTGGAGATCGCCGGCCTTACCGCGCGCTGGCACTTGTTGAATCCGGTGGTTCATGTCGATCAGCTGGAGTTCCGCGGCGGCCGTGCCAGCAACGTCATCGTGGAAATGGACGTGCTCGAAAGCGCGTTGCACAGCGCGCTGATCGTTCGGCATCTGTCGGCCGAACAGATCCAGTTGATGCCGCGGCGAGATCAGAACGGCCGTTGGTCGCTCGGCGGTGCAGGCGGCGGCAACGCCGGGGGACCTGCACTCGACGATCTGCTGCGTTACAGCGACGGCATTCAGTTCCCCGATGTGCGAGTTCGTTTCGAATCCGGCGGCCAAGCGGAATCGTTGGAGCCGCTTGGCGGGCCGATCGGTGAGATCCACGCGCGCGGCAGCATTGCGAACGCGGGATTGCGTCACTCGGGCGAGATCGTTCTGTCCGTCGAGAGCGGCGGCAGCGGCGAGATCAGGCTGGCGTACAACCTGTCGGACGCGTGGTTGGGCAGGCCGACGAGCGGCGAACTCGCGATCGATGCCGATCAGTTCGTCATCGCGCCGTCGTTCGGTGTGGCAGTAGGCGGGCTTGGTGCGACGCTCGAACGTTTGCATGGACAGTGGTCGTTCTCTGGTCGCGATAGCGGCGGCCGACTCGCGATGGCCGCGCGCGATCTGGTATTGCCGACCGGAAAGCTCGAAGCGGTCGATGTGTCGATGCGCGGATCGACGGGTCGCCTGGGGCGCAACTGGAACCTGGCCGTCGATCGAACTGGCGGTGGTGGGTGCACACGGCAGCGTGCGCCTCGACAAAACCGTCATGACGGCGCAACGCGGTTTGTCGGGTTGGACCCGTCTGGAAGCCGCGTTGCCGCGCGTTCGACGCCGCGCCGATGGTCGGCATCGTGCGCGACGCGGCCGCCGGTGTGCCCGGTGTGGAAACGTGGCTCGGCGGACTCGATCCTCGCGGCCGCATCGAGGGTGCGAAGCTGCGCTACGACTTCGACGATCGCGCGCTCGACTACGAAGCGAACGTGTCGGCGATTGCGCTGGAGAACTGGAAGGGCGTGCCGTTTGTCCGCAACGCATCGGCAAAAGTGGCCGGAACGGAACACAGCGTAGAGATCGTCTTGAACGGCGACCAGGTCGGTCTCGGGTTTCTCGATTTCTACGAACACCCGACCGAGTTCCAGCACCTGGAAGGCAGCGTGCTGATCTGGTTCGTGCCCGGCTACCTGGCGGTGCAGGGTCACGACCTCGCGGGCACGTTCGGCGACTCGACCATCCATGGTCAATTCACATTCGGCCGTCCGAGCGACGAACTGGAGCAGCGCCTGTTGATGGCGCTTCGGATCAACGACATCGACGGCCGCGACGGCCTCGCATTCGTGCCGCGCGAGTTGCCGCAGTCGCTGCGCGACGGTCTCGATCAGGCGATCGTGGCGGGACAGGTGGATGCGGTCGATTTCGTCTACCACGGTCACCTGCGCACGATCGAAGGATTGCCGATGCGTCAGGCGGAACTGCGCGTTGAGATGCACGACGGCACCGTGCGATTCCATCCCGACTGGCCGCCGGCGACCGGCGTTGCAGGGCAGATCGAGTACACCGCGCTCGGCACGTTCGGGTCGATTCGACGCGGGTGATCTCGTCGGCATCAACATGACGAATGCAGAAGTGTTCCTGCCGCTGTCGGTGGAGTACGTCGATTTCGACGGCAAAGGCAACGGTGATGGTGTAGCGCTGCGTCATCTCATCGACAATCGCCGCTCACGTCGTGGCTGTCGTTCGTCAAACCCGAGTGGACGTTCGCGGGACCGTTCGACTATGCGACACAGATGCGCATTCCGATATCCGGCAACACGGAGGCCTCCGTCGATCTGCAAGCTCGACCTGAAGGAGTTCACGGCGCGGCCTGACCGACATGAAAGTGGAACTCGGTGGGCTGCACGGCAAAGTGCACTATCGCTATCCAAACGAGATCGAAGGGGAGTCGATCACGGGCAGGATGTTCGATCGGCCGGCGCGTTTTGCGGTGACTTCGGCGGACGGCGTCAGTACGGGTCGCATTCGACGGACGCGTCGGGCGAAAGAAGTCGACCGACTGGCGCGGCTTTCCGAATCCCGGTCTAGCCGATGGCGAGTTCGACTTCGTCGGGCGAATATCGGATCAGACCGGGATCGAGCGAACCCTCGGTGTTGGCGCTGCAATCGGATCTGAGCCGGTGTAACGCTCGCGTTACCGGCGCCGCTCGGAAAAGAAGCGGCGGAATCGCGGCCGTCGACGCGTGACGATGGTGTTCGCCAACGATCACGACCGGCTCGACTTCCAGCTTGGCGATGTCGCGCAGGGCTGGCTGCGCATCGCCGAAGGCGCCGTGCGGTCCGGCAGCATCGGTATCGGCGTGGAAGCGGAGCCTGAACGCGGCGACGAAGACGCGGTGACGATCGAAGGCGAGATCGCGTCAGCTCGATCTGACAGATCGATTGAGGGGAGAGGAAGCGGGCTTCTACCCGAGTTTCCCGTGGGGCATGAACGCCTTCAAGATCGGCCACGTCGACGTTTCAGCAACGTAGGTTTCGACAACATCGTCGCCGACGTCTGGAATCGGCCGGGCAAACTGCAGATCTCGGTGACGGCGCCCGCCGTCGAAGGGTTCGATGGAGTGGCCGGCCGAGTGCGCCGCCCGCCATCGACCTGCACTATCTGAAGCTGCCGGCCGGAAAGCCGGGCGCAGGCGGTGATCCGCTCGCGAACGTCGATCCGCGCGGAATCATCGACCTCGACGTAGGTGGTGCAGAGCATCTCGCTTGGCGAAGAAAACTACGGAAGCTGGCGCTTCATCTTCGCAATCCGACGGAGGCGTAGCGATCGAGAATCTCGTTGCAGACGTAAAAGGTCTGCACATCGAAGGCCGATGCGCCGACGATATGGACGCGGGGGCGACGCTGGCCGAACTCACTTCAAGGGTCAGCTGCATGCCGGCGATCTGGCGACCGTGCTGCCGCAATGGAACTATGCGCCGAGCCTCGAGACGACCACGATCGGCGTAGAGGCCGACGTCAGCTGGCCCGGCTCGCCGCTGAACTTCTCGTTGGCCAACCTCGAAGGCAAAGTCAGCTTGAAGGCGGAGAAAGGGCGCTTCGTCGATCTCGGCGAAGGATCCGGCGCGGTGCGGATCTTCAGCCTGCTGAATTTCGCCGCGATCGCGAAACGTATGACGCTCGACTTCTCCGACGTATTTGGAAAGGGGATCAGTTTCGACCAGCTCACTGGCTACGGTGATGGCCGATCGTGGCGTCATCAACGTTCGTCGAACCGATGGTGATCGACGGCACCGGCGGTGACTTCCGCATCAACGGCACCGTCAATCTGTTGACCGGCACGCTCGACAACGAAATGGTCGTAACGTTGCCGGTGAGCTCCAGCTTGCCGTGGTACGCGGCGTATCTCGGTTTCGTCAATCCGATCGCGGCCGGCGCGGTGCTGGTCGGCGAACGGCTGTTTCGCAATCAGATCGACAACCTCTCCAGCGCAAAATACAAAGTGACCGGGACCCTGCAGAATCCCGAAGTGAATTTTGAAGAGGTGTTTCCGAAGGCGATGACGGAGCAGGCAGACGCGCCGCCGAAGGTCCAGTGCGGTTCCGGTTCCGGCACCGGGCACGCAAGGCACCACCAGCGATACGACTGGTGGTACGGCTGGCGGCACGGCCAGCCGGTACCGCTCGCGATACGACTACTGATACGACACCCGGCGCGACGCAGCCGAAGGACAAAGACGCATGAACGATCTGATCGAGGTAGCGCAACGTCAGCTGTGGGATGCGGCGGAATTGCGCCCGACCGATGTCGAAAGACTGCTCGGCCAACTGGCGGGTCGTGCGATCGATACCGGCGAGCTGTTCTTTCAATCGGTACGCAGCGAAGCGTGGGTGATGGAAGACGGCATCATCAAGGAAGGCGCGTTCAGTGCCGATCGGGGCGTGGGCGTCCGCGCGATCAGCGGCGAACGTACCGGCTTCGCGTATTCGGACGACATCGTGTTGCCGGCGCTGGAAGAAGCGGCGGTGGCGGCGCGCAGCATCGTACGCAGTGGCGGGTCGGGCGAGCATCGCGTGTGGGCACCGACGCCCATCGCGCGCCGCTACGAACCGGTCGATCCGATAGCGTCGCTCGATGAGAACGCGAAGATCGCGTTGCTGCGGGAACTCGATGCGC
The DNA here is from genome assembly GCA_963822125.1 of uncultured Gammaproteobacteria bacterium. Lineage (GTDB taxonomy): Bacteria > Pseudomonadota > Gammaproteobacteria > Pseudomonadales > Azotimanducaceae > DATJGR01. Next base: position 800,953 of record CAWGGQ010000024.1, read on the forward strand.
GCGCCCGACGAATCGACCCGCGCGTCAAAGAAGTCACCATCCGGCTCGCGGCGAATTTCGAGACTCATCTGGTCGTTGCTACGGACGGCACGATGTCCGCCGACATCCGTCCGCTGGTGCGTCTCGACGTGAGCGTGATCGTGGAGCAAAACGGCCGCCGCGAACGGGGTTTTTCAGGTGGCGGCGGGCGCCGCGATCTCAGCTGGTTCATGGCAGACGGTCGAGCCGCTGCGTTCGTCGACGAAGCGGTGCGTACCGGACTTGTCAGCCTCGACGCGATTCCCGCGCCGGCCGGACCGATGATGGTGGTGCTCGGCCCGGGCTGGCCCGGTGTGTTGTTGCATGAAGCGGTCGGTCACGGGCTGGAAGGCGATTTCAATCGCAAAGGCACTTCGGCATTCAGCGGCCGCATCGGCGAGCAGGTTGCGTCGCCCCTTTGCACGGTCGTTGACGACGGTACGTTGCCGAATCGACGCGGCTCGTTGTCGGTGGACGACGAAGGTACGCCGACGCAGCGCACCGTGCTCATCGAGAACGGCGTGTTGAAGGGTTACCTGCAGGACCGGCACAACGCGAAGCTCATGAATACTGCACCGACTGGCAACGGTCGCCGCCAGTCTTATGCGCACGCGCCGATGCCGCGCATGACCAACACGTTCATGCTCGCGGGAACGCATACGCCGGAAGAGATCATCGCGAGCGTTTCGCGCGGCTTGTACGCGGTGAATTTCGGCGGCGGTTCGGTGGACATCACGTCCGGAAAATTCGTGTTCTCCGCCACCGAGGCGTACCTGATCGAGGATGGAAAGGTCACGCGGCCGGTGAAAGGCGCCACGTTGATCGGCAACGGCCCGGAGATCATGACGCGCGTGTCGATGGTCGGAAACGACCTGGCGCTCGACGAAGGCGTTGGCGTGTGTGGCAAGGACGGTCAGTCGGTTCCGGTCGGCGTCGGCCAGCCGACGTTGCGAATCGATCAGGTGACCGTCGGCGGAACGGAAGCGTCGTCCGGATCTGCTGCGTGATCGTTAGCCGCGTGAAACGCTGCGTTTTCGCGCAGATGGCGGAACAGCGCTCTGAATGCCGTAGGGTCGGCGGCCTGTTTGCGCGCGGCCCGGATCAAGGCGCGCAATTGGGCACGGTCGGTGGTCGGATAGGCGCAGACGTAGTCGGTCATCGCTGCGTCGTCGGCGATCAGGCGGTCGCGCCAGCGTTCTATCTCGTGATGCGCAAAGCGCGCCTCTGCGTTCTTGCGCGAGAGTCCATCGAGCGCGTGTTCGATCTCCGCCACTTCGACGCCACGCATCAGGCGGCCGATCAATTGGCCCTGCCGCCGCTTCGCTTCGTGCGAGGTGATTCGTCGGTAGTCTGCGATCGCTTTGGCCAGCGTTTCGGGCAGCGGCAGCGTGGCGCGTTGTTCGTCGTTGAGCTCGGCCAGTTGCTGGCCGAGCTCTTTCAAACGCTGCGCGTCACGTTTGCGCGCGGATTTACTCGATTCCTCTTCGCTCATCGGCGGCAAGGTATCACACGCTTGGATGAGAGGTTTCCGCATATGGACGATACGGTGAATCTCGTTGCCGCGACGGATCACGAGCGCGATCTGAAGACGCTGGTAACCGACATTCTCGAGGCGCGCCCGCAAAAATGGCGCGGATGCGGCGGAAGTGTCGGCGAGCGAAGACGCCGGACTCTCGGTTGACAGTTCGACTGGGCGAACTCGAGACCGTGGAGTTCAATCGCGATCGCGGCTTCGGCATCACAGTTTATTTCGGCAAGCGTAAAGGTTCGGCGAGCACGTCGGACTCTACGCCGGCGGCCGTTGCGGCCACGGTGCAGGCGGCGTGCAACATCGCGCGGTTCACGGAAGAGGACCCATGCCATGGTCTCGCAGACAAATCTCTCATGGCGCGAGTGTTCCCGAATCTCGATCTCGACCATCCGTGGACTACTTCGGTGGCTGCAGCCGAAGCGATGGCGCAGGAAGCGGAGTCGGCCGCGCGCAGCTACGACCGGCGCATCAAGAACTCCGACGGTGCGTCCGTGGGCACACAACGAGTCTGCCGCGTATACGGCAACAGCAACGGTTTCCTCGGCAGCCACATCGCCACGCGCCACAGCATCGGCTGCGGCGTCATTGCCGACGATGGCAGCGGCATGGAGCGTGACTACTACTACAGCATCGGCAGATCGATCGACGATCTGGCCGATCCTGCGAGCGTCGGCACCGAAGCTGCGCGCCGCGCGGTAGCGCGGCTCGGCGCGCAACCGATCAAGACGGGGCGATATCCGGTGCTGTTCTCGGCGGAGATCGCTGGCGGTCTCATCGGCCATCTCATCGGCGCGCTGAGCGGCGGGTCGCTGTATCGAAAGGCGTCGTTCCTAACGGATTCGCTGGGCCGCAAGCTGCTTGCCGGAAGACGTTCTCCGTAGTCGAGCGGCCGTTGTTGCCGCGCGGTCCCGGCAGCGCGGCATTCGACGGCGACGGGGTGGCCACGTACGAGAAGGCGTTCATCGATCGAGGCGAGGTGGCCTCGTACGTGCTCGGGACTTATTCGGCGCGGCGGCTGGGGATGACGACGACCGCAAACTCCGGCGGCGTTCACAACGTCTGGGTCGAGGGTCCGCGTCAGCCCGTTTGCCGAACTGGTCAAGGGGATCAAGGAGGGTCTGCTCGTAACGGAACTGATCGGACAGGGGGTCAACATCGTTACCGGCGACTATTCGCGCGGCGCCGCGGGGTTCTGGATTTCGAACGGCGAGATCACGCATCCGGTGGACGAGATCACGATCGCCGGACAACTCGCGCGACATGTACGGATCGCTCGTGGGACTCGGCGACGATCCGGACCAGCGTGGCAACGTCGTCACCGGATCGCTTGCTCATCGACGGCGATGACCGTCGCAGGCGCTGCGCGTTCGTACGGTGCCTGCGCTCGGGGCTTTAGCGTCGCTATTCCCCTTCGCCGAACCGGTCGGCGATCAGAGCGTGATCGCCTGCATCGCTTCCACTTCGTCTTCGCCCTCGGATCCGCAGCACGATTTCGGTTCCCTGCGACGCGGCGAGCAGCATGATGCTCATGATGCTCTTGCCGTCGACTGTCTTGACAGGGTTGACGATCTTCGATCTTGCTCGCAAAGCGTTTGCGAGATTGACGAACTTGCTCGCGGCACGCGCGTGCAGACCCAGCTTGTTGACGATGGTGACCGTGCGTTCCTGCATAGCTGCGGTTCTTCAATGCGGTGTCAGAATGCGTTGTTCGAGTTCGCGATGCCGGACCAGTACGTTCGGCAATCGTGTCGCGAAAATGGCTGCCGAGTTTCTCGGCCATGTACACGGAGCGATGTTGCCCGCCGGTGCAGCCGATCGCCACTGTCATGTAGATGCGGTTGTTCTGTTCGAACTTCGGCAGCCAGGTTTCCAGATAGCGTCTGATGTCGTCGTACATCGCGAGCACATCGGCGTCGGCCTCGAGATACTCGCGCACCGCTTCGTCCTTCCGGTGAGGCGCCGCAGCTCCGGCACATAGTGCGGGTTCGGCAGGCAGCGGATGTCGAATACGAGATCGCCGTCGACCGGAATGCCGAATTTGAAACCGAACGAGCGGAACAGCAGCGACAGTCCGGACGTCGTTTTCGACGCAATTCGCGCGCTGATCAGGTCGATGAGCGCAGGCGTTGCGAGTGGGTCGTATCGATCACCAGATCGGCGAGGTCGGCGATGCTCGCCAGCAATTCGTGTTCGGCTTCGATCGCCTGACGCAGGTCGGTCGTTTCGTTCGTCAGCGGGTGGCGCCGGCGCGTTTCGCTGAAGCGCTTTACCAGCGTCGGGCCGAGCGCATCGAGATAGATCACCTCGCAGTCGAGATCCATCCGGTCGAGCGACAGCAGGATTTCGGGGAAGCGCCTCAGATCTGCCGCGGAGTTGCGCGCGTCGATGCTGACGGCCATGCGCTGGCTGTGTTGCTGCGGGTCGCGCAGCGCGGTGTGCACCATGGCCGGCAACAGCCCTACCGGAAAGTTGTCGATGCAGTTGAAGCCCGCGTCTTCGAGTACGTGCAGCGCGGTGCTTTTGCCGGATCCGGAGCGGCCGCTGATGATGACCAGTTTCATGCCGGCGAACCTCGTCATCACCGCGTCGCTCGACGCGCGGCTAGCGTGGCCGCGGTGGATTGTTCGTGCGGGTCTTTTCTTTGTGCTTGACGATCTGGCGGTCGAGTTTGTCGATCAGCGCGTCGATCGCGGCGTACATGTCTTCCGAGGTCGCAGTCGGCGAACAGTTCGGCACCGCTGGTGTGTACGGTCGCTTCCGCCTTCTGGATCAGCTTCTCGACGGACAGCACGACATGGACGTTGGTGATGTGGTCGTAGTGGCGTTCCAGCCGGACGAATTTCTGGTGACATACCGGCGCAATGCCTCGTGACATCGATGTGATGCCCGGTAATGCTCAACTGCATGGGCTTCTCCTCGTGGATCAGCGGAAGTGCTGCAGGGACAGAACTCGTGCCGTATCGGAAATAGGACACGGTCAAACGAGTCGTTTGCGTTCGTTCGACGGCGGAATCGAGAGTAGCTCGCGATACTTGGCAACAGTACGCCGCGCCACGTTGATCTTTTGAGTTTTGAGTATCGCCGTGATCTTGCTGTCGCTCAACGGCTTTCGCGGGTTCTCCTCGGCGGTCAGTTTTTTGATCAGCGCGCGGATCGCGGTGCTCGACACTTCGCCGCCGGTGCTGGTGCCGACGTGGCTCGAGAAGAAGTACTTCAGCTCGAAAATGCCGCGCGGCGTGTGCATGTATTTGCGCGTCGTGACGCGCGAAATCGTCGACTCGTGCATGGCGACCGCTTCGGCGATGTCGTGCAGCACGAGCGGCTTCATGGCTTCTTCGCCGTATTCGAGGAAACCGCGCTGGTGTTCGACGATCTTGGTCGCCACCTTCAGCAGCGTTTCGTTCCGGCTGATCAGGCTCTTCAGGAACCAGCGCGCTTCCTGCAGGTTGTCGCGCAGATAAGTGTTCGCGTCGCCGGAGTCGGCGCGCCGCACGAGGTTGGCGTACTGCGCGTTGATGCGGACGCGCGGCGCAGTGTCAGGGTTCAGCTCGACGAGCCACTTGTCGCGCTCGCGCCGCACCAGCACGTCGGGCACGACGTATTCGGTTTCGCCGCCTTGCGATCGCGGTGCCCGGACGCGGGTTCAGCGAGCGGATGAGATGCGATGACGGGACGGATCTCGTCGTCGCTCGAGACGCGTCTTGCGCATCAGCGCCGGCAGATCGTGCGCTGCGAGCAGATCGAGGTGCTCCGCGACCAGCGCGCGCGCCTCCTGCACCCAATCGGTGTCGTCGCCGAAGCTGGTTGAGCTGAATCAGCAGGCATTCGCGCAGATCGCGCGCCGCGACCCCGGGCGGGTCGAACTGCTGGATCACGCTTGAGCACCGCCACGACTTCGTCTTCTTCGACTTCGTACTCGGCAGGGAAGCCGGAGCAGAATTTCCTCGACGCTTGCGATCAGCATGCCGTCGCTGTCGATGCCGTCGATGATCGCGCGGCCGATGGCGAGATCGCGCTCGGAAATCGGCGTCAGGTTCAGCTGCCAGAGCAGGTGATCCTGCAGCGACTCTTCGGTGCCGTTGCGCTCGGTGCCGTCGAAGTCGTCGTCGGCGCCCGATTGGGTCGGCGTCGTCGGCCTGAAAGACGTCGTCCCAGGAACTGTCCACGGGCAGGTCTTCGGGCATCTGTTCCGGCTGACTGATCGCCGTCGCCGGCCAGCTCGCGGAAGTCGTCAGCGTCGACGCTCGGCAGCTCGTCGTCCTGGTCGGTCGATGCTCCTGCCGCAGGCGTCGTCGTCTTCGTCCTCGACGAGTTCGAGCATCGGATTGGATCTCGACCGCCTGCTGGATTTCCAGCTTCAGGTCGAGCGTCGAGAGCTGCAGCAGGCGGATCGCCTGCTGCAACTGCGGCGTCATCGTCAGCTGCTGGCCGAGCTTGAGAGAGAGCGACTGCTTCATACGGAATGGTCAGGCGCGGCACTCACAGTCGGAATTGCGCGCCCAGATAAACGCTGCGTACCTTTTCGTTGGATAGTATGGCGTCGGTGTCGCCATCCGCAATGATGTGGCCCTCATTTACGATGTATGCGCGATCGCAGATGTCGAGCGTTTCGCGCACGTTGTGATCGGTGATCAGCACGCCGATCTGGCGTCGTGCGAGGTCGCGGATCATCGCCTTGATTTCACCGACGGAAATCGGGATCGACGCCGGCAAATGGCTCGTCGAGCAGGATGAACTTCGGATCGCTGGCAAGCGCGCGCGCGATTTCGACGCGCCGCCGCTCGCCACCGGACAAGCGCTCGCCGAGCTGCGTGCGAACACCTTGCAGGTGGAATTCGTCGAGCAGCTGTTCGAGCCGCGCGCGGCGTTCGACTTTGGTCAGGCCGCGCTTGAGTTCGAGTATCGCGAGGATGTTGTCGGCGGCGCTGAGCTTGCGGAAGACGCTCGCTTCCTGCGGCAGGTAGCCGACGCCGAGGCGCGCACGTTCGTGCATCGGTTTGTCGGTGATCGGCTGGCCGTCGAGCTCGATGACGCCGCCGTCGGCTTTGATCAGGCCGACGATCATGTAGAAGCTCGTGGTCTTGCCGGCACCGTTGGGGCCGAGCAGACCGATGATTTCGCCGCGCGCGACGTTCAGGCTGATATCGGCAACCGCAGTTCGTGCGCCGTAGCGTTTTGCGAGGTGTTGGGCGGACAGCTGCGACACTACGGTGATTTTGCCGGTGGCGCCGACTGTGCCGGTTGCGCGGAGGATGCCGGCGCCTGCCGGGCCGGGTCCGATTTGTCCTTGTCAGACGACTGCTTCTTCAATGCCGCGGGCTGCAGGATCATCTGCACCTTTCCCTGACCGGCAGCCTGCGCATCGACCTTGCCTTCGCGAACGTTGTACTTGATCAGCTCGCCGGTGAACTCGTTTCTGTCTTGCGTCAGATACGCGTTGCCCGTCAGTTCGACGCGTTCTTCCTGCGTGAAGTAGACGATCTTCTTCGCGTCTGCGAACACGATCGATTCGTCCGGCCTTCACCTGCTGCTGATAATGCGCACGGTCGCCTTCGGCGATGATGCGCACCACGAGCTGATCCTGCAGCTCGACGGTCATCGTGTCGCCAGTCACCGTCATCGTGCCCTGTTCCATTTTGACGGAGCCGTGATAGATCGCGATGTTCTTGTTCTGATCGAGTTCCGCCGAGTCGGAATGAATGTGGATCGGCTGCTCGGCATCTTCCGGCAGCGCACAGTCGCCATTGCCGGCGCGAGCAGCAGCAGCGCGAGCAGCCGCGTAGCCGCGAATGACTACGGCGACTTCGTGGTCGCACGCTTGAACTGGCCTGGTAGAACAATGGTATGAACCCTTTCAGAGGCACTCGACGACAACTTCAGGAGACTGGTGTTCAGATCACCGGACATTCCGACAGCGGAAGTGCGACCGGATGTGGTTTCGATGATAACAGGTTGGTCGGTCTCGGCGAATTGGCGATCCGGATACACGTGCAGCGACGGAGTGGTGATTTCGATGCGATTCGGTTCTTGCTGCTCGAGGTGCACGTCGTCTCGAAGAAAGATCATTTCGCCGGCTGCTTTTCCGCCGGATCGGCGTCTCGTGAACGAGCCCTTCGTTCGAACGCGCAAACCAAGGTGGTTGAGGGGCGCGAAACAGCGTCATCGTTGGCGCTAGCGAGCCGGGTCAGGCTCTCCTCCTCGTAGTGGCGAACTTCCGCTCGACAACCAGCCGATAGTGCACGGCGCCGTCTTCGCCGTACTGCGTGATCGTGGCCTTCTCCATGTACAGGTCCGGTTCTCCGGCAGCGGCCGGTGCTTCGGCCGGGGGCGACCTCGCTGTGCTTCCAGTCGCCGAGCGAACAGAACAGCGCCAGACCGCCGAAGATGACCAGCAGCCAGGGCCAACGATTCATGTGTCGAATCGGCCGAGCGCGGCGGCCCAGGTCTCCTGGGCAACCATCAGCAGGTGACAGACTTCGCGCACCGCGCCGAGTCCGGCGGCCGCCTGGGTGACGTAGTCGGCGCGTGTCGATTACTTCCGGATGCGCACCGGGCACCGAGAACGTCATGCCGACACGATTGAACAGCGGCAGGTCGGGAAGATCGTCGCCGACGTGTGCGATCTGCGGCCGATCTATGCCGGTGTGGACGATCAGCTGTTCGAGTGCACGCGCCTTGTCGGATGCGCCTTGGTATACGTGTTGTACGCCCAGTTCCGCGGCGCGGCGTGCGACGATTTTCGACTGGCGTCCGGTGATGATCGCAACGAGCACGCCGGTTTCGGCAAGCATCTTGATCGCCGCGCCGTCCTGCGTGCAGAACGCTTTCGACTCTTCGCCGCTCTCCGAGTAGTAGAGACGTCCGTCGGTGAGCACGCCGTCGACATCGAGTATCAGCAGTCGAACGGTGCGCGCTTTGTCGAGAATCGGCTCGGGATAGGTCATTTCGCTCGGACCACGCGTTCGGAGACCTTGGAACGCCAGTATGCGACTGCACAACGAGCCGCGGTCAAGGGCGACCGATTAAATGGGTTATGTCCAAGCATTGCAAGGCGCGCCCCTTCGCGAGGTTGGACACGTTCCAGGCGCGAGCTATGCGTTGCGTCCGATGGTATAGTTGCGCGCGCCGAAACCCTTCAGGCCGGCCCCGACTCAAGTGACCGACAATCTGATCGAAATCGAAGCGCTGCGTTTCAGTCGCGGTGACCGGATCATCTTCGACGGTCTCGATCTGGTGGTGCCGCGGGGCCAGATCACCGCGCTGATGGGGCCGAGCGGCACCGGGCAAGACCACTCTGCTGCGAATCATCGGCGGTCAGATCCGCCCGGACAGCGGCCGCGTGATCGTCGACGGCGTCGACGTACCCGAATCTGTCGCGCGACGAGCTGTTCGAGCTGCGGCAGCAACATGGGGATGCTGTTTCAGTCTTCGGCGCTGTTTACTGACGTTTCGGTGTTCGAGAACGTCGCGTTTCCGTTGCGCGTGCACACAAATCTGCCGGACGAGATGATTCGCGATCTGGTGCTGATGAAGCTCAACGCGGTCGGGCTGCGCGGCGCTCGGGATCTGATGCCGTCGCAGTTGTCCGGCGGGATGTCGCGGCGTGTCGCCCTGGCGCGCACGATCGCGCTGGATCCGAAGTTCATCATGTACGACGAACCGTTCACCGGACAGGATCCGATTGCGATGGGCGTGCTGGTGTCGCTGATCCGCGGACTTGAACGAGTCGCTGGCGATGACCAGTCTGGTCGTCTCCCACGACATTCACGAGACGGCGAGCATCGCCGACCAGATCTACATCATTTCCGACGGACGGGTGATCGGCGAAGGAACGCCGGACCAGTTGCGCGATCACCCGTCCACAATGGTGCGGCAGTTCATGCTCGGCTCGCCGGATGGTCCGGTGCCGTTTCATTACCCGGCCGACAACTTCATCGACGACGTCATGGGGGACGCTTGATGCTGCGGTACCTGCGGCTGCTCGGGCAATGGGCGCTGGACTGGATTGGCGCGCTCGGGCGCGCATCGCTGGTCTGGTTCTGGTCGCTGGCCGGACTTCCGCAGCGCGGCGACATGACGCTGCTGCTCAAGCAGGTTTACCAGATCGGCGTCCTGTCGCTGATCATCATCGTGCTGTCGGCGTTTTCGATCGGCGGCGGTGCTCGCGCTGCAGGGATACACGCAGCTGTCGCAAGGTCGGCGCCGAAGAATCAGTGGGCCTCGGCGTTGCGCTGGTGCTGCTGCGTGAACTCGGCCCGGTGGTGACCGGCTTGCTGTTTGCGGGTCGGGCAGGTTCCGCCGTCACCGCCGAGATCGGCCTGATGAAGGCGACCGACCAGCTGTCCGCGATGGAAATGATGGGCGTCGATCCGCTGCGGCGGATCATCGCGCCGCGCTTGTGGGCCGGCATGATCTGCATGCCGCTGCTGACGGTGATCTTCAACGCCGTCGCGATCTGGCGGTGGCGCGCTGGTCGGCGTCGACTGGCTCGGCGTAGATGCCGGCGGATTCTGGGGTGGCATGCAGGACGGCGTGCAGCGCTGGGAAGACATCGGCAAAGGCATGGTCAAGAGCGGTGTTTTCGGCATGGTCATCAGTTGGATCGCGGTGTTTCAAGGGTATGATTCGACGCCGACGGCGGAAGGGATCAGCGTCGCAACGACCAAGACGGTGGTGTATTCGTCGGTTGCTGTGTCTGGCGCTCGACTTTCGTCCTCACGTTGGTGATGTACGGAGAATTCAAGTGATCCGGATGCGCACGATCGAGATCAGTGTCGGCGCTTTTGTGTTGGCGGGGATACTGTGTCTGTTGTTCCTGGCTTTTCGGGTCAGCGGAGTCGGCGTCGGCGACACGTCCGGGTACCTATATTCTGAAGGCGAGATTCAACGACGTTGCGGGCCTGCGCGTGCGCTCCAAGGTCAGTCTCGCGGGTGTCACGATCGGGCGCGTCGCCAAGATCGGTGTCGACAGCGAAACCGCGGAAGCGATCGTGACGATGGAAGTGAGCGACGATGTCGAAAACCTGCCGGTCGACACCGGCGCGCGCATCCAGACCGAGGGTTTTCTGGGTGGCCGTTACATCAGTCTGATTCCCGGCGGCGAGGATAAGGTGCTGCACCGGCGGCGACACCATTACCAATACGCAGGGCGCGCTGGTTCTCGAGAATCTGATCGGCGATTTCATTACCAAAATGGGATCGAAATGATGACGTAAAGCGAAACTGATGTTGAGCAGCCTTACGATCGCTGTCGGCGCTCGTGTGCGCGGCCTCAGCGCCGGTTCAGGATCCGCGCGTGTTGATCCGCCAGACCGCCGATACGCTGATCGTGGTGATCAAACAAGGCAAAGCGTACTTCGATCAGGATTCGGACCGCTTCTACAGCGAAGTGCAGAAGGTGCTCGATCCGACGATCGACTTCGATACGTTTTCGCGCGGCGTGATGGCGGTGTACTACAAGCGTGCCACGCCGGCGCAGCGCGAGCAGTTCGAAGGGACGTTCAAGACGGGACTGATCCGAACCTACGGCAAGGCGCTGCTCGATTTCGGCGACGAGAGCATCGTCGTGTTGCCGGCCGACCGACCGCCGACGCAGCCCGATCGGGACAGCGTCAAAATGGAAGTGCGGTCGAAGGAAGGCAAGGTCTATCCGGTGATCTATTCGATGCGTCTTGGCGATGACGGTTCGTGGCGGATGTACAACATCATCATCAACGGCATCAACATCGGGCTGACGTACCGCAATCAGTTCGCCAGTGCCATGAACGCGCCGGAGAACAACGGCAGCCTCGACACGGTCATCGCCAGCTGGGGCGAAACGATCGCGCACATCGATCCGGCGAAGGACGGTACGCCTGCGGCGGACAGCGGAGAGGAGTGATGGTCGAAGTGACGTCGGTCGAGCTGCTGCATCACCGCGTTTCCGGGTCGCCGACGCTCGCCAACGCGAAAGAGGCGCGCGCGTTGCTCGATGACGTGTTCGCACGAAGTGCGGAACAACGGCTCGCAACACGGCGTCCGCCGTACAGGTGTCTCTGGGCGGCGTCACGAACGGCAACAGCGTGCTCGTCAGCCTGATGCTCGTGTGGATGCGGCGCGCGCGCGCGGCTGGGGCTCGGGATTCAGTTCGTGGACGTTCCGCCTCTGGTGTCGAACCTGATCGAGTTCACCGGCCTCGACGACGTTCTGCCGATCGCGCGCGCGGCGAGCGCAGCGTGATCGCCGACGACGTTCGAGCTCGCGTCGAGCAGGCGATCGTGCCGAGCGCAGGTGACGGCTCGGGGCGACGCGAAGCCGCATGGAAGTCGTCGTCGTCAGCCCCGCATTCGAGGGCGTCAGCCGCGTTCGAAAGCAGCAGCTGGTGTATGCCGCCATCGCTGAACTGATTCGCGATGGCGCGCTGCACGCGGTCACGATCCGGGCCTATACACCCGCTGAACACGCCGAGGCGGAATAGTGGACAAACTGCTGATTGAAGGCGGCCACGCGTTGCGTGGCGAGCTGCGCATGTCGGGCGCGAAGAACTCCGCGCTGCCGATTCTCGCTGCGACGCTGCTTTCGGACCAGCCGGTCGTGATCGCTAACGTACCGCATCTGCACGACGTCACCACGATGATCGAGCTGCTCGGCAGCCTCGGCGTCGAAGTGATGATCGACGAGAAACTCAACGTCGCCGTCAGCAGCCGCGTCGTTGAGCAGCTATCCGCGCGCCGTACGACCTCGTGAAGACGATGCGCGCCTCATTCACGGTGCTGGGGCCTCTGCTGGCGCGCCACGGTCAGGCGGAGGTTTCGTTGCCGGGCGGATGCGCGATCGGCGCGAGGCCGGTCGATCAGCACCTGAAAGGGCTCGAGCGCGATGGGCGCCGAGATCCGCGTGGAGGACGGCTACGTGATCGCGAAGGCGAACGGCCGTCTGCGGGGCACGCACATCCTGATGGACATCACCACCGTCGGCGGCACCGAAAACCTGATGATGGCTGCGACGCTCGCGCGCGGCACGACGGTGCTGGAAAACGCCGCGCGCGAACCCGAGATCGTCGATCTGGCCGAGTGCCTGATTGCGATGGGTGCGCGGATCGAAGGCCATGGCACCGCGACGATCGTCATCGAAGGGGTCGACGCGTTGCATGGCTGCCATCATCGCGTGATGCCCGATCGGGTCGAGACCGGGAACGTATCTGATCGCGGCGGCGGCGACCGGCGGGCGCGTGCGCTTGAAGGACACCCGCCCCGACACGCTCGAGTCGGTGCTGATCAAGCTCGAAGAAGCGGGCGCAACACTGAGTCAGGGCAAGGACTGGCTGGAGCTCGACATGAAGGGCGCGCGGCCGCGCGCGGTCGACATCCGCACCGCGCCGTATCCGGCGTTTCCGACCGACATGCAGGCGCAGTTTCTCGCGATGAACGCCATCGCCGAAGGCACCAGCCGCGTAACCGAGACGATTTTCGAAAATCGCTTCATGCACGTGCCCGAGATCAACCGGCTCGGTGCCAGAATCGTGCTCGACGGCAACACCACGGCAATCATCACCGGCGTTGCCGCGGCTGAAAGGCGCGCCGGTGATGGCAACCGATCTGCGCGCGTCGTTCAGCCTCGTGGTGGCGGGGCTGGTTGCGGAAGGTCAGACGCTGGTCGATCGGATCTATCACATCGACCGCGGCTACGAGTGCATCGAGGAGAAGCTCACTCAACTCGGTGCGCGCGTGCAGCGCCTGAACGGTCGCTGAGGCCGCCCGCGAGCATGAACAAGCCGATACAGAAAGCCGCTGACGATTGCGCTGAACCGCGGCGACGGATCCTCGGAAGAGTGCCTGCCGATGCTGGCGGAGGCCGGGCATCGAACCGGTTGAAAGGATCGAGGGCAGCCGCAAACTCGTATTCGCGAACGCGCACCGGAGCAGCGTCTCGTGGTGGTTCGCGGCGACGACGTTCCGACCTATGTCGAATACGGCGCCGCGGATATCGGAATCACCGGCAAAGACACGCTGCTCGAATATGGCGGGTCCGGCTTCTACGAACGCCTCGATCTGAAGATCGCCCGCGTGCCGCATCATGACCGCCGTGCCGGTCGGCGCGTCGCTCGGCAATGGTCCGCTGCGCGTCGCGACCAAATTCGTCAACATCGCCAAGCGCTATTTCGCCGAACAGGGTCGTCAGGTCGGAAATCATAGGGCTTTCCGGCGCGATGGAGATCGCGCCGCTGATGGGTCTTGCGGATTGCATCGTCGACATCGTCGATACCGGCAATACGCTGGTTGCAAACGGTCTCGAAGCGCGCGACGTGATCGCAAACGTCAGCGCCCGGGTGATCGTCAATCGCGCGTCGCTGAAGATGCGGTTCGACGAGATCGAGGCGCTGCTGCAGCGGCTCGCGAGTGTGGTCGAAGACACGGTAGGACGATGATGGCTGACACTGTACGTGCGGTGCTTGTCGAGCGCGATGCGGATTTCGACTGCTGCGCTTGCCGCGCTGACGGCATGGGACGTGTCGGAAGACGACGTCGGTCTCGCGCGCGGCGGCCGAGATCGTCGCCGCGGTACGCGAGTCGCGGCGACGCCGCGCTGCTCGAGTACACGCGTCGGTTCGATCGGCTCAGTGTGCGCAGCGTTGCCGAACTCGAAGTCGCACCCGCTGAGCTCGCTGCATGTGCGCAGCGCGCTGCCGAAGGCGGAGCGCGAAGCGCTCGAACGAGGCGGCGCAGCGAATTCGCGCTGTTTCACGAAGCGCAGCGGTCACGACGGCTTCGAGTTCACCGATGCACTTGGGCAATCGGCTCGGCAATCGGGTGACGCCGCTCGACCGCGTTGGCGTTTACGTTCCCGGGCGGGCAGGCGGCATATCCGTCGACGGTGTTGATGACGGTGATTCCGGCGCGGGTCGCTGGCGTGAACGAGATCATCGTTACGGTGCCGACGCCGGACGGCGTGCGTAATCCGCTCGTATTCGCGGCGATGCACATCGCCGGAGTCGAGTCGCGTGTTCTGTGTCGGCGGCGCGCAAGCGATCGCCGCGCTTGCATTCGGCACACGGACGATTCCGCGCGTCGACAAAATCGTTGGGCCGGGCGGTGCCTATGTCGCCGCCGCGAAGCGACTCGTATTCGGTCCCGTCGGCATCGACGTGATTGCTGGGCCCAGCGAGATACTGGTGATCTCCGACGGCTCTGCGCCGGCCGATTGGATTGCGCTCGATCTGTTCTCTCAGGCGGAACACGACGCGGCGGCGCAGGCGATTCTGTTGACGCCGGACGCCGCGCATCTCGATGCCGTGCATGCGGCGATGCAACGGCTGCTGCCGAGCCTGTCGAGGCGCGACACGATCGCTCGGTCGATTGCAGCATCGCGGTGCGCTGATCCACACGCGTGATCTGGCGGAAGCGGTTGCGATCGCGAATCGTATCGCTCCCGAACACCTCGAACTCGCGGTCGGCCGATCCGGATGCGCTTGTTGCCGTTGATCCGGCATGCCGGCGCGATTTTCGTCGGCGCATCGACGAGCGAAGCGCTGGGCGACTACGTGGCAGGCCCGAGCCACGTGTTGCCGACATTCGGTACGGCGCGTTTTGCGTCGCCACTCGGCGTCTACGACTTTCAGAAACGCACGTCGGTGATTCGATGTTCGCCGGCGGCGCAGAGGCGCTGGGGCGCCTCGCGGTCGACGCTGGCGACTGGCGAAGGACTCACTGCGCATGCGCGTTCTGCACGCGGCGCGGATTACGGCATCGATCACAACGGTTGAACGTCGACGTGTCTGTGACTATTGGTGCCGGCGGCGGCCGCACACCCGCGATCGCGTGAACTTCCAACGGCGTTCGCCGTCGCGCAACAAATGCAGCTTGAGATCGGTGCCGGGATCGGCAACGCTGATCTGACGAGTCGACGACGGCGCGCGGCACGGTCGCCGGTTGATCGTTGATCGCGACGATCGAGTCGCCGATCTTCACGCCGGCTTTCGCAGCCGGTCCGTCGGGCACGACGCTTCGTGATCACGAGACCTCCGTCGGCGGGAGGAGGGATCCGGGTCGGTTGATCGAGATGCCGAGCCAGCCACGAGTGACACGACCATCGGCAATGATCTCGTCGAGCACGGAAAACGCGAGTTCTACCGGCATGGCGAAGCCGAGCCCCTGAGAACCGCCGGTCTGGCTGTAGAAAAACGAGTTGATGCCGAGCAGACGCCCCTGCAAATCGATCAATGCGCCGCCGGAGTTGCCGGGATTGATCGCCGCATCGGTCTGGAGGAAGTCCTCGTACGGACTGCTGCAGATGCCGTAGCGACCCTTGGCACTGACGATCCCCAACGAGACGGTCTGACCGATGCCGAACGGATTTCCGATGGCGAGAACGATGTCGCCCACGCGCGCGTCATCCGACGATCCCATCTGGATGGGGCTCAGACCCGTCGCATTGGCGCGGATGACGGCAAGGTCCGTCTCGGGATCCTTGCCGATGAGTTGGGCCGACGTCGTCTGACCGTCGGAGAACGAAACGAGGATCTCGTCGGCATCGGCGATGACATGTGCGTTGGTGAGGATGTAGCCGTCGCTGCGCACGATCACACCGGACCCCAACGAGTTCTGTGGGCGGCGATCCGGCACGTTGGCAGCATCGCAAAGTTCACGATAGCGCGGCAATTCGCAGATCGGATGCAATCGCGTGTGAACCGCTTTCTTTGAATAGATGTTCACGACGGACGGTTCTGCCGCGGTGACCGCGTCTGCACATCCTGTAGACATCGGATCGAAACGTGCGCAGCACAGTGACCACCGCGAGACCGAGCGCGCCGCCGACCAACGCGGCGAGCATCAAATATCGAACGGCATACGCCATCGATGTGTTCGTGGTCCGGGGTGACGTGATCGTGAAGAACGCACAGTCTAACAGCGCTCGTTGAGCTGAACCCCAGCGCGACGTTGCGATTGTTTTCGGCCGTCGGATTAGTAGAGTGCAGTCTTTTTTGCGGTGCCACTTCTTTGCGGTGTGATGGTCGATGACTCCGGTGGAGCAGTACACCGCCTGTCTCACGTTGCCCGGATTCGTCGACGATGCCGCTCAGCGCAGCGCCGTGCTGCGGCTCGATGATCTGAGCGGCGGCTGATAGCCGCGCGCGACGACGAAGCTTCTCTGGCGCGGCGGTTGAAGGCGCGGCTGGTCGGTGATCGAAGAGACGCGGTCAAAGGTCTGTACATGTGGGGAGGCGTCGGTCGCGGCAAGACCTTCCTGATGGATCTGTTCTTCGAGTGCCTGCCGTTTCCGGAAAAGCTGCGAACGCACTTTCACCGGTTCATGCACCGCGTCCACCGCGATCTGACCCGATTCTCGCGGGCAAGCCCGGATCCGCTGCGCCTCGTCGCCGCAGGTCTGGCCAGCGAAGCGCGCGTGCTGTGTTTCGACGAGTTCTTCGTTTCGGACATCGGCGACGCGATGATCCTCGGCGAGTTGTTGGCGCATCTGTTCGACGCAGGGAGTCACGCTCGTCGCGACGTCGAACATTCCGCCCGCAGCGTTGTACGAGAACGGTCTGCAGCGGCGGCGCTTCCTGCCGGCGATCGAGCTGATCGAGCGCAATACCGAGGTGATCAACCTCGACGGCGGCACCGACTATCGCCTGCGGCTGCTCGAACAGGCCGAGACGTATCACGAACCGCTCGATGCAACGCGCGCGAGGAGTTGCTTGCGGAACGATTTGCGACGCTCGCGCCGGATCATGCAACGTCGAGAGCAACGTCGATCTCGAAATCGAGGGCCGTCCGATCCGCTGCCGGCGCTGCTGCGGATGACGTCGCGTGGTTCGATTTCGATGCGCTGTGCGATGGTCCACGCAGCCAGAACGACTACATCGAACTGGCGCGCCTTTATCACGCGGTGCTGGTCAGCGACGTCCCGATCTTTACGACGCGACAGCGAAGATCAGGCGCGCCGCTTCATCAGTCTGGTCGACGAGTTCTACGACCACAACGTCAAGCTGATCGTTTCTGCCGAGGCGCCGGTGGAGACTGCTGTATCAGGGCGAAAGACTGGCGTTCGAGTTCGAGCGCACGCGCAGCCGGCTGCTCGAAATGCGTTCGCACGACTATCTTTCGCGGACTCACCGAGCCTGAACCGGGGGATTTGTTGTAAAAGCCCGGTCGCTCGGCTAACATTCGCGCTCCCAAATTCCCCGTTCTAAGCGTATCTATATGAAAACTCTGAGTATTCGTGCGCAGGATGTTCGCCACGATTGGCTGGTTGTGGACGCGGCGGATCGTACGCTCGGGCGATTGGCGACCGAGATCGCGCATCGGCTGCGCGGCAAACACAAGGCCGAGTACACGCCAAACGTCGACACCGGCGACTTCATCATCGTCGTCAATGCCGACAAGGTGCGCGTTACCGGACGCAAGTTCACGGACAAGATCTACTGCCGCCACACCGAATATCCGGGCGGAATCAAAGGCGTTCCGTTCGGGCGCATGCAGGCGGAGCATCCCGAGCGGGTCATCGAGACACGCGGTGAAGGGAATGTTGCCGCATAATCCGCTCGGTCGCGCGATGTTCAGAAAGCTCAAAGTCTACGCCGGGCCCACGTCATCCTCATGCCGCTCAACAGCCGAAGACGTTGGAAATCTAATTCATGGCAGTCAAACAGAACTACGGAACCGGCCGACGCAAGACGTCGACAGCGCGCGTGTTCGTGACGTCGGGGAACGGCGAGATCAAAGTCAACGAGCGCAGCCTCGATCAGTACTTCGGTCGCGAGACGGCGCGCATGGTCGTGCGTCAGGCGCTGCAGGTGGTCGAAGCGGCCGATCGATTCAACGTATATGTCACCGTCAAAGGCGGCGGTGGTTCGGGCCAGGCCGGCGCCATTCGTCACGGCATTGCGCGGGCGTTGGTCGAGTACGACGAGACGTCTGCGTCAGCCGCTGCGTCGCGCGGGCTTCCTGACGCGCGATTCGCGCGAGGTCGAGCGGAAGAAAGTGGGGCTGCGAAAAGCGCGCAAGCGTCCGCAATACTCGAAGCGATAATTGCCTCGGGGCACTTCTGCGTTGCTCGACGTGCTCGCATCGAGTCGGCATCGTGCTGACTCGCCCCTTAGGAAAAATGGTCTCTCGAGCGTCGAGGCGGCGCTCAGAGCGATCGCGATGATGTGATAGAATTTCGCGCGGTCGTGCGGATGGCAAATGGAGCGTGGCGATGAGTGGTGACGGGGTCAATAAGCAGCGTCGCTACTTTCTGATTGGTGCCACTTCGGTGGTCGGCGGCCTCGGTGTCGTCGGCGCCGCCGTTCCCTTCGTCAGCATCCTGGAGCCCGAGCGCCAAGGCGCGCGCGCTGGGCGCGCCGGTCACCGTCGATATTTCCCGGTTGAATCCGGGCGAAATGCTCGGGCCGATTCCCGCGTGGCGCGGCCAGCCGGTGTTCATTCTGTATCGAACGCCCGAAGCGCTCGAAGAACTGTCGAAGCTCGATGCGAGCGCGCGCCGATCCCGAATTCCGCAGCGCGATCAGCAGCCGCCGTACGCGCAGAACGAGTGGCGTTCGCGTCGCCCTGAGATCGGTGTCTACATCGGTCTGTGCACCCACCTCGGGTGTTCGCCTAAGTACTTCCCCGTAGTCACGCCCGGAACCCTTCGACGCGAACTGGGAAGGCGGATTCTTCTGCCCGTGCCACGGTTCGATGTTCGACCTCGCAGGGCGCGTCGCGAAAGGTGTGCCGGCTCCTTCGAACCTCGTGGTGCCGCCCTACAGCTTCGTCAGCGACAAGGTGATCGCCATCGGAATCGACGAGGAGCACGCCTGATGCAACAGTCGCCGTCACCTATCGCAGTTTCCCGGCGCATGTGGACGACGTTCATGTCGTGGGTCGATCGCAGGTTCCCTGCGACCGAGACGTTCGAATACCACATGTCGAAGTACTACGCGCCGAAGAACTTCAACTTCTGGTACTACTTCGGCGTGATCGCAACGGTGGTGCTGGTGCTCCAGCTGCGTCACCGGCATCTGGTTGACGATGAGCTACGTGCCGAGCGGCGACGGCGCGTTCGCGTCAGTCGAGTACATCATGCGCGACGTCGAGTTCGGCTGGCTGCTTGCGCTATCTGCACACGACCGGCGCGTCGGCGTTCTTCGTCGTCGTCTATCTGCACATGTTCCGCGGGCTGATGTACGGCTCGTACCGCGAGCCGCGCGAGCTGCTGTGGCTCATCGGCATGGCGATCTTCGTCGCGATGATGGCGGAAGGGTTCTTCGGCTATCTGCTGCCGTGGGGAAACATGTCCTACTGGGCGCGCGCAGGTGATCGTGTCGCTGTTCGGCGCGATCCCGGTCGATCGGCGCCGGAGCTCGATGGAGTGGATTCGCGGTGACTTCCTGATTTCCGAAGTCACGCTGAACCGGTTCTTCGCGCTGCACGTGGTCGCGTTGCCGCTGGTGCTGGTGATGCTGGTGTTCGTGCACATCGTCGCGCTTCACCACGTCGGCTCGAACAACCCGGATGGCGTCGAGATCAAGAAGAACAAGAACGCGGAGGGCGTGCCGCTCGACGGCATTCCGTTCCATCCGTACTACACGATCGGCCACGACCTGCCGGGCATCGTGCTGTTCCTGATCGTGTTCTGCGCGGTCGTGTTCTACATGCCGGAAATGGGTGGCTATTTCATCGAGAAGCCCGAACTTCGAAGAGGCCAACCCGCTGAAGACGCCTGCCCACATCGCGCCGGTGTGGTACTACACGCCGTTCTACGCAATGCTGCGCGCCGCGACGTATCCGCTGTTCGGTCTCGACGCGAAGTTCTGGGGCTTCGTCGTCATGGCGGGTGCGATCGTCGTGCCCGCGATGCTGCCGTGGCTCGACCGCAGTCCGGTCAAATCGATCCGCTACAAGGGCATGATCTCCGAAGTTCATGCTGGCGATCTTCATCGTCAGCTTCTTCATCCTCGGCTATCTCGGCACGATTCCCGCCGTCGCAGTACGCGACCCTGCTGGCGCAGATCTGCACGGTGCTGTACTTCGCCTACTTCGTGCTGATGCCGTGGTACACACGCGTCGAGAAAACGAAGCCGGCACCGGAAAGGGTGACGATGCGATGAAGCCGTCGACTTGGTTGCTCTGGCGTTGCTGCTGGTGCCCGGCGTTTGCTTGGTGCAACAGGAGAGCGCATCACGATTGGCAGATGCAGCCATTCCACCCGAATCTCCAGGACAAGCCGTCGCTGCAGCGCGGCGTGCGGTTGTTCGTGAACTACTGCATGGGCTGCCACTCGCTGAAGTTCCAGCGATACGAGCGAACCGCCGACGACCTCAAGATTCCGCACGACATCGTCGCTGGCGAACCTCGTGTTCACCGGTCAGAAGATCGGTGCGCTGATGACGAACGCGATGCCGCCCGAAGAGGCGCAAGGCCTGGTTCGGTGCGGCGCCGCCGGATCTGACGATGGTGGCGAAGCTGCGTGGCGGCGAGTGGGTCTACAACTATCTGCAAGACGTTCTACATCGACGAGGCGCGACCGTTCGGCGTGAACAACAAGGTGTTTCCAAACGTGGCGATGCCGGATCCGTTCCTGGAGCTGCAAGGGCACGCCGGTGCTCGCGTGTCACCAGGATGCCGAAGATCGCCGAGAACGGCGGCGAGATGCGTGACCCGCTGGTTCCGGGCAAGACGATCACCGAAGAGAAGTGCGGCTACATCGACGTCGTGCCCGGCACCGGTCACCTTGACTGCCGAAAGAGTTCGATCAGGCGGTATACGACATCGTCAACTTCCTCTACTACGTGGCGGAGCCAGCGCGCATCGAACGGGAGCGCCTCGGCCTCTACGTACTGTTGTTCCTGGTGGTGCTCTATGTGTTCACGGCGTTGTTGGGCCGCGAGTACAACAAGGAAGTCCACTGACTGTTGGATCGGTCCGTCGGTACCGCGCGGATGCTCGCTACTTCGCGAACGCCCTGCCGAAGGGCCGTTCGCAACAATCTGTTAAATGAGGCGCCGCAATGAGCGTTGTGACCAGACGATCTTCGATGACTTTCTTTTCCGATCCGCGCGACCACTACAGTCATCGCGTGCGGATGGTGCTGGCGGAGAAAGGCGTCACGGTCGATATCGTCGACGTGGATCCGGACAACAAGCCGGAAGATCTCGCGGAGATCAATCCCTACAACAGCGTTCCGACGTTGCTCGACCGTGATCTCGTGCTCTACGAGTCCGCGGTCATCATGGAGTACCTCGACGAACGCTTCCCGCATCCGCCGCTGTTGCCGGTGTACCCGGTCGCGCGTGCGCAGAGCAGATTGCTGATTCATCGGATCGAGAAGGACTGGAGTCACCGAGTCGATCTGTTGATGGTCGGCAAGGGTCGCGAAACGGTGCTGACGCGCGCGCGCACCGAGTTGCGCGAGAGCATCATCAGCGTGGCGCCGGTGTTCGCGGAAAAGCCGTTCTTCATGAGCGACGAGTTCACGCTCGTGGATTGTTGCGTGACGCCGATTCTCTGGCGGCTGAAGGTTCTCGACATCAAGTTGCCCGAGCGCTCGACGAAGGCGATGCAGAAATACATGCAATCGATGTTCGAACGTCCGTCGTTTCGCGAGAGCCTGACGGAGGCCGAACTGGAAATGCGCGAGTGACTTCGCATCGTCCCTACCTGTTGCGGGCGATGCACGAGTGGATCCTCGACAACAACTGTCACGCCGTACGTGATCGTCAGCACCACGGATGCCAGACGTCGCAGGTGCCGCCGGCCATGCGATGAAAACGGCAAGATCGTGCTGAACCTGTCGCCGTCCGCGATTCGGAATCTGCAGCATCACGAACGAACGATTGGAATTCGACGGCCGATTCGGCGGCCGCGCGTTTCACGTACGTGCGCCAATTGGCTGCGGTCATGGCGGTGTATGCGAAAGAAACCGGACAGGGCATGGCATTCGAGCCGGAGCCGTCGAATGCCGATCGAGCCCCTGCGCCACCGGGGCCGACGCCCGGCGAGCCATCTGCGAGTGATCAAGTAGGCCGGAAGCCGACCGACACGTCAGTCGGTGTACTCGAATACCTTGACGATCTTCGAAACGCCGAACACCGTTTGCGTGACTTCGACTGCGTATCGCGGCCTGCTCTCTGCGGCACTGTACCCATCAGGAATACGACACCGTTTTCGGTGGTGACGTTGATCCGGTCGGAGTCGATCGCGCCATGCGCGACGAGCTTGGTTTTCACCTTCGTCGTTAGCCAGGAATCGTTGCTGCGCGCGACCAACGAAATAGGGCCGCCGATTTCGAGTTCGTTGTGCACACTGCGGACAGGCTTCGAGACTGTTCGACGACTTCGCCCGCCTTGGCCTTCAGCTCTTCCGTTTCGACTTCGCCGGCGAGCAGTACGATGCCGTTGCGGCTGACGATCACCAGATGTGGCGGATTCGAATCCGGGGTCGGAGGCTCTGAATTTCCTGCGCCGCATCTGATACTCGAGCTTCTGATCATCCCAGATCGCGACGGGTGCAGGCACGCCGGTGTCGGTGCCGGTGGTGCGCAGGCGCTCAACGCGAGCGCGATGCGGCACGGCCAGAGGCGCGGCGCGGATGAGTCGTTCAAGGTGTAAATGCGTTTCGTATCCATTCAAATCGCAGACCGTAGTGTGTCCTTGCGACGGATACCACGTCAAACCGACAAGGTACGTTCGTCGGAGTCGCCGACGCAGGTAATGCCGCGCGGCGCTGATACAAGGCGTTGCTGTTTGTTGAAGTCCACCGTGGCCGCGCCGTCGCCGAAATCAGTGCGGCTGCGATAGCGCACCTCGACGAATACGATTTCGTCGTCGTCTGTCATCACGAGGTCGATTTCGCCGCCGCGCGTGCGGTAGTTGCGCGCGATCGTACGTAAGCCGCGACGCGTCAGGAAGTCGTTCCGCGGCGCGTTCTGCGCGGCGCCCCAGTTCCGCGGTGTGAGCGCACTCACGGGGCCACGGTGGGCATGGCCACGAGCGCGCCATGTTGGACCATGGCCCACGCGGGCTCGCGAGTGACGACGCCGGTGCCCTGAACCTGCAGTTGTCCCGTTTCGCCCAGCAGCCGACCGGGTGAATTGGGGATCAGCAGGTCGGCGCGATCGCTCAGGCGAAATGCGTCTACACCGAGCGCGTAGAGGGGCGACAAGCGACGAGCGGGCGTTGGCGAACGCCGACTCGACTTCATCGCGGATCGCGCTGGGATAGACCTGCCACGGCAGCTCCGTCATGCGAAAGCCGTTCAGATCCGCCGAGTTCGTTCGCATGACGCGGTTGCCGGCTGACTTGCGAGGTGGCGTAGATCGGAACGTCGGCCGCGAAATGGAACGCCATCGCCGAATTCAGCGCCGTCGACTGGGCAGGGTCGGTCAGAGCAACCAGCGCGTCGAGGTCGGAGCGGCGCCTTGCCGTGAACTCGGGCTTCGATCCGATCGTCTTCGAAAGCGCTTCCATGCGTTGAGTGCTTGCCTCGACGAGCAGCGCGCTGCCGACGACTTCGGTGACGGCGCGCGCGTCCTTGATCGTGCCGACGGTAACGACGGTTCCGCCGAGTCTGCACGAATTGGGAGCGAAACGACTCGGCCGCGCGGTTCGACCAGTCGAGGTCGGATTCGACGATCGCCACGCGTGGAAAACCGTCCTCGTAGATGCGCGCGCAATCGCGTGCGCTTCGTCTTCGATCGCGAGTCCGAATTGAAACAGTCCGGCGCCGGGGGCGACGCCCGGCTGGCAGATAATTGAGCGCGAGCACCGGCACGCGCCGGTACGGCAGCAGATTGATGTCGACGACGCTTTGCTTGTCGAGCGGACCGATGACCAGTTGGGCGCCGTCGGTGCCGGCTTGTTCGTAGAGCGCACCGATCGAAGCGCCGTTCGTGTCATAGACGCGAACGGTCATCTTCGATGCGGCATGAAAGAACGCGGCGATGAAACCGTCGCGAATGGCTTGCCCGGCGTTCGCCAGCGGCCCGGACAGCGGCAGCAGCAATGCGATCTGAGTCGGCGCGGACACGCCGCTTTCGATCCCGTGCTGGCGCAGTCGGCGGCCAGCGCGAGGCAGGATGGTCCCGATGGGTGCGCCGCCAGTCGCTGATGGCGATGCGTTCGGCGTCGAGATCGAAACTGCGCTGCAGCGCATCGGCGAGTTGCCACCATGCCGCGGCGTTCGTGTTCTGCGTCTGTGCGGCGAGCGCGCTGATTCGATACGCGGGGGTGCGATTGACGTCGGCCCAGGTGCGCTCCACGATGACGGTGAACTGTGCGTCGTCGCCGCCGCGCGTCGAAAATGAATAGCTCATCAGACTGATCGCGGCGTCTTCGAAGCGCTGCTCCGCTTCGGCCAGATCGGCGACGGTCAAAGCGTAGCACGTTGCGCTCGTCGGCATTCAGTCGGAATGGCCAGCGCCGATCGCCTGCCTGGCGGCGGCGTAGTCGTGCGCATCGACGCACAGCAGCGCGCGCAGGTTGTAGTAGGTCGAACTGGTTCGCACGCGTCGAGCCGCGCGGATCGATGCCATCCAACGTAGCTCGGTCTGCGGAAGCGCGATCGCCTGCTGCGCGAAACGACTCTGCGGCAGTCAGGCGCATACGCGCGGCCTCATCGGGCGCGGATCGCTCGGATTTTCGAAGCAGGCTGTGACCGTCGGTGTCGCGGCCGGACTGTGTCGTTTTGGAGACGTGCGGATGCCGATGTTTGGGTGACCTCGCATGCCGCGGTGGTCAGAATGAGTCAGCGAGCCGAAGCTCAGCCATCGAATTCTGGGAATCGTCATGTCGGAACTCACGCCGAAAAAAATGCGCTGTCGGAACGCTATTTGTCGTCGCTACGCCGATTGGAAACCTCGACGACATCACATTGCGAGCGGTCGATGTCCTCAAATCGGTAGCGATAGTGGCTGCGGAGGATACCAGACGAAGTGGGGTGCTGTTAGCGCACATCGGCGCCACGACCCGAGCGTTTGTTGTCGCTGCACGATCACAATGAAGGCGGCCGATCCGAACAGCTGCTCGAACTTCTCCAACAAGGACACGATGTCGCGCTGATATCGGATGCGGGCACGCCGCTCATTTCGCGATCCGGGATTCGAGCTGGTGCGGCGAGTAGAGGCGAGGGAGTGCGCGTCGTGCCGATTCCGGGACCCAGCGCATTGACCGCGGCGCTGTCGGCATCGCCGCTGCCTGTCGAACGGTTTCTGTTCGAAGGGTTTCTTCCGGCACGTGTCGTCGGCACGCCGCAAACGTTTGCGCGAACTGGCGGCGTCGCCGGTTGCGGTGGTGTTCTTCGAAGCGGCGCGCAGGCTGCGCGACACGTTGGACGAGCTGATCGAAATTGTCGGCGCGGAGCGGGAAATACTGCTCGCAAAGGAGCTAACGAAATTACACGAGCGCATCGAGTCACGGACCGCTCGCCGAGCTGCGTCGGCGCGTCGACGACGGTGAGTTCTTCGAACACGGCGAATTCGTTTGTGTGCTTGCGCCGTCGTCCGGTGGAAGCGACGGCGCAGGACGTCGAAGTGGCGTCGCTGATGAAAATTCTTGTGCGACGAGTTGCCGCCCGCGCAGGCGGCGCGAATCGCTGCGCGAATCACGCACAGACCGCGCGGCGAGCTGTACGACTACGCGGTGAAACACCAACGCCGACCGATGACGCGCTGTTATGCTGGCGCCGCGAGTCGGCCAGGCGGTCGCTGCACGCGGATCTTCAGCGTGCGTGGAGGAAAGTCCGGGCTCCGCAGGACAGGGTGCCAGGTAACGCCTGGGGGGTGCGAGCCCACGGAAAGTGCAGCAGAAAGCAAACCGCCAACCCCATCGGCTCAGGTCGATGGGCGGTAAGGGTGAAAAGGTGCGGTAAGAGCGCACCGCGCAACGTGGTAACACGGTGTGGCTAGGTAAACCCCACCCGGAGCAAGGCCAAATAGGGATCCTATGGTGTCGTCCGCACCGGATCCGGGTAGGCCGCTAGAGGTGTTCGGCGACGAACATCCCAGATGAATGACTGCCCACGACAGAACCCGGCTTATCGGCCGACTCGTTATTTCCTTCCGAGCTTAGAAATCTTCTCTAAGTTCCAAAATAGTCTCTTAGTTAATGTCGTTTCGAGCTTCGATCGTTTTCCCTCTGGAACGCCTCTGTTAATGAGCACTCGCATAGCCCTCGACCGAAGCCGTCGCGCCGCCGCGGTCTACGACTCGTCTGTGCAATGCGACGACCGCACTCGTTCTTGACACTGCTTTCGCCCCGATCTATAGTGTCGAGCGCTGGGAAATTGTGGGTAATTGTGGGGCTTCGGGGCACACAGTGCCGACTTCGGTCACGTCGGGTGGCAGGTGTCGCCGTCAGTGCCGACGTCCCCGTGTCGGCTCGAAAGCGGCCACCGGCGATTCGAACGGTTCCGAACGGGTTGCGGTGCATGTTTCGGGGAATCAACAGCGTCAATCTCGATGCCAAAGGCCGCATGGCCCTGCCGGCGCGGTATCGGGAGCTGTTGAAGGACACCGACGGCAAGTTGGTGGTCACGATCGATTCCCGCGAACGCTGCCTGCTGCTGTATCCGCTCGCCGAGTGGGAAGCCGTTCAAGGCGCCTGGAAGCGCTCTCGAACATGAAGCGATCCGCGCGCGTGCTGCAGCGTTTGCTGATCGGCCACGCCACCGACGTCGAGGTCGACGGCAGCGGTCGGGTGTTGCTGCCGCCGATGCTGCGCGAATTCGCGGGTCTGTCGAAGAAGCTCGTGCTGCTGGGGCAAGGCAACAAGATCGAGATCTGGAGCGAGGAGCTGTGGCAGCCGCGGCTCGCGGAATGGCTGGTCGAACGATCCGGTGACGTCGTCGATGACGGCGACGAGTTCACCGGGCTTATCGGTCTGAACACCGTGAACTCGCATCGACCGATCCTCGTCGAAGCCGTGATCGATGCGTTGTGCATCGACCCGCGACGGCGACTATGTCGATGCGACGTTCGGCCGCGGAGGTCACACGCGCGCGCTGCTTCGGCGTTTGTCGCCGGAAGGGCGGATTCTCGCGATCGACCGTGATCCGGCGGCGATCGCTGTCGCACAAGACGCTCGCCAACGAGGATGCTCGGGTGCGTAGTTCGTCACGGTCGCATGAGCGAGATGGCGCCGCTTCGCCAATGAGCCGCACCTCAGCGATGTCGTTGGGGTGCTGATGGATCTCGGCGTGTCGTCACCGCAACTCGATGATCCCGAGCGCGGCATGAGCTTTCGCGGCGATGGCCCACTCGACATGCGGATGGATCCGAGCAGCGGCGTACCCGCTTCGCAATGGATAAACAGCGCGAGCGAAGACGAACTGACCACGGTGTTCCGTGAGTTCGGCGAAGAGCGCCATGCTCGCCGCATCGCGCGTGCGATCGTCGATCGCCGTGTCGAAGCGCCGATCGACGCGTACGGCTGACCTTGCGGCGCTGGTGGCGCAGCGCAACCTCGTCCCGACCCGCACAAACACGCGGCAACGCGGGTGTTTCAGGCGATTCGAATTCACATCAATGAGGAGCTGGACGAAGTTCGGCTCGCGCGTCGAAGCGGCGTTCGCGCTGATCCGCAGCGGCGGTCGCATCGCGGTGTTGACGTTTCACAGTCTCGAAGACCGGATCGTGAAGCGCGCGTTTCGTCGATGGGCCGAGGGCGAAGCGCTGCCGCGCCGTTTGCCGATCACGGGCCGCCCGGCAACGTCGGCACGGCTCATCGGTCGCGGCGCAGCGCGCCGAGTGCCGCAGAAGTTGCGGCGAATCCGCGCGCTCGCAGCGCGCTGTTGCGCGTGCTGGAGAAGGCAGCATGACGCGCCGACGCGCAACACGCCGGCGGCGCCCGCAGTGGCAATGGCTCGCGGCCGCGGGTGCGATCTACGTCGGCATCGCGGTTTCCGGCGTGTGGATCGCTGCCACTGCGCAGAGACGTTCGTGGACTGTTCGTCGCGTTGCAGCACAACCAGGCCGCAGCAGGACGCGCTTCTTGCGGAGTACAGCCGGCTGCTGATCGAACGCGGCACGCTGTCGTCGTATCAAAACGTCGATCAGATCGCCGAACGTCAGCTGGCGATGCGCTTCCCGGAAACCGTCGAGCGGGTGTCGCCATGAGTCGCTGGCGCCATTTCACGGTCGTTGGCGATGTTCGTTCGATGTCGCTCGGCCTGTCGTGGCGGATGGGCTTACCTCAACGTCACCGAGCGGGCGTTTCTGCAGGAGCAGGGCGACGCGCGTTCGTTGCGATACGAAACACTGGCGGCCAATCGCGGCATCATCTTCGATCGGAACGGCGAACCGCTGGCGGTGAGCACGCCTGTGTGGTCGGTCTGGCTCGATCCGAGCGAGAAGGCCACGCTCAGCGCGGCCGACGTCGCGCAACCTGGCGCGCGCGGTCGGCATGGATCCGCGCGAGCTCGGCGAACAAAATCAACCGGTACGCGCGGCGCGAGTTCATGTTCGTGAAGCGGCGCGTATCGCCGCAGATCGCAGTCGAAAGTCGGCGAGCTGCACCTCGACGGCGTGCATTTCGAGCGCGAATACCGACGCTACTACCCGGCAGGTGAAACCGCGGCGCACGTGGTCGGGATCACCAACGTCGACGATCAGGGGCAGGAAGGTGCGGAACTCGCGTTCGACGGCGAGCTGAAGAGCGTGCAGGGCCGCAAACTCGTGCTGAGGGATCCAGCGAGGTCAGGTCGTCAAGGACGTCGAATACGTCACTGCGCCGCGGTTTGGCCGAGACCTCGCGCTCAGCGTCGATCTTCGTCTGCAGTTCTTTGCGTACCGCGAACTCAAATCTGCGATCGAGGACCACCACGCGAAGTCCGGATCGATCGTCATGCTCGACGCACGAACCGGTGAAATTCTCGCGCTCGTCAACGGCCCTTCATTCAATCCCAACGAATTGACTCGGGTGGCGCCGGACGCACGCCGTAATCGCGCCATTACGGATTTGTTCGAGCCGGGTTCGACCGTAAAGCCGTTGACCGTGCTGGCGGCACTCGAATCGGGTCGCTTCAACGAAGAATCCGTGATCGACACCACGCCGGGCTACATGCATGTGGGTCGGTATGCTCGTGCAGGATCCGGTGAATCGAGGACCGCTTGTCGCTCGGTGACGTGCTCGCGCGATCGAGCCAGGTCGGAATCGCCAAGATCGTCTCGCGCTCGACGAACGAATGGTGTTCGACGCGTTCGTTCGCGCCGGCTTCTCCGAAATGACCAGTTGTGGTCTTCCGGGTGAAGTCATCGGCACGATCTCCGACTCGCAACTGAAGAATCCGATCGTTCGCACGACGCTGGCTTACGGCTACGGGCTGACGGTGACGCCGCTGCAGCTCGCGCAGGCCTATCTGATGCTCGCGACCGGCGGAGTGCGTCTGCCGGTCTCGATATTGCGACAGAGACGCGCCGCCACGGGTCAGCGTGAGTTCGACTACCGAAACCGTTGGCACGATCGTCCAGATGATGACGGGCGTCGATTCGGTGCACGGCACCGCGCCGAAGTCGCGCGTGCCGGCTACGAGATCGCGGGCAAAACGGGCACGGCTCGCAAAGTCGGCCCGAACGGCTACGACGAAGACCGGCACGTCGCGTTCTTCGCGGGATCTGGCGCCGGCCAGAAGATCCTCGGGTCGTCGTGATCGTCGTGATCGACGAACCGCAAGGCGACAAGATCGGCGGCGGTGACGTCGCCGGACCGGTGTTCGCGCGCGTAGTTGCGCGTGCGCTGCGCGTGTCTGAATGTCGAACCGGAAGAGGTGGCATCGTGAGCGCCGCATCCGCACGTCGCAAAAGCCTGAGCGAGTGTCTGCGCGAGGACGTTGCCGAGGTGTCGATTGCCGCGGGCCACGACGTCTGGATCACCGGTATGCAACCGATTCACGGCGCGTTCGCCCAGGCGATCTGTTCATCGCTACGCGCGGGGCCGCTCACGATGGTCACGACTTCGTGGATGCAGCGGTAACAAAAGGCGCGGTCGCAGTACTCGCGGAACGAGACGTAAGGGCACCCGTGCTGGTGGTGAAGGCGCGCGATACGCGGCGCGCGGCTGGTCGTATTGCAGCGCGGTTCTTCGACCATCCGAGTCGCACACTGGGTTGCATCGGCGTGACCGGCACCAATGGCAAAACGTCCGTTGCGCAATTCGCAGCAACGCTGCTTTCCGCTGCAGGCAAACCCGCGGGATTCGGCGGCACGCTCGGTTGGGGCTTCGCCGGCAAAAATTGCCCGGCCGATCTGACGACCGAGGACGCTGTAACCGTTCAGCGCACGTCTCGCCGATCTCGTTTCGGCCGGCGCGGAATGGGTCGCGATGGAAACGAGTTCGCACGCGCTCGATCAGGACCGCGTCGCGGATGTGGTCTATCGACATGGCGGTGTTTACGAACCTGACGCGCGACCACCTCGACTACCACGGAACGATGGAGCGATATGCGGCCGCGAAGCGGCGTCTGTTCGATTGGCCGACGTTGCAAGGCGGCGTGGTCAACTGGGACGATCCGCAAGGCCGCATCATCTATCGCGACCGCAGCGCCGCAATGAATCTCTGCGCTTCGGCAGCACGCCCGATGCGGACCTGGCGTGGTCCGATCTGATGTTCGACGACGCGGGTATCGCCGGAACTCTGGCGACTCCATGGGGTCGCCGCGGTCTTCAGGTCTGCCGTTGTTCGGCGAGTTCAACGTTGCGAACTTTGCCGCTGCAACAGCTGCCGCCTGCCTGGCCGGCGCATCGATCGACGATGTCGGTCGGCGCGTCTGCACAGCTAACGGCTCCGCCGGGCCGCATGCAGTTCGTACGATCGCCGCGGCAGCCGTTGGTCGTGATCGATTTTGCGCACACGCCCGACGCGCTGGCGAAGGCGCTGACCGGCGTGAAGCGCCACATCGCCGGCCGAATCGTTTGTGTATTCGGATGCGGCGGCGATCGCGACCGCGGCAAGCGGCCGTTGATGGCGCGGGCGGTCGAAGCGGGTGCCGATCGTGTGTTGGTCACCAGCGACAATCCGCGGTCGGAAGATCCTGCGGCATCGCCGCGGAGATCGTCGCGGGTTTTCAGGGCCGAATCGCGGTCGAGGTGGAGCTGGATCGCGGCGTTGCGATCCGGAATGCGATCGCTTCTGCCGCGCAAGGTCCGATGTCGTGGTGGTCGCCGGAAAAGGTCATGAGCCATACCAGGAAATTGCCGGCGGCCGTCATCCGTATCAGTGATCTGCAGGTTGTGCAGCAGATATTCGCAACGCAGTCGGGGCACACGCGGTTGAACGCTCCGCGCCGACATACCGTCATATTCGGCCTCGGGATCACCGGATACTCCTGCGTGCGTTTTCTGAGTTCGACCGACGGTTGACGGTGGTCGACACGCGCAGCGCGCCACCCTTTGCGGAACAGACGCGTGCGCAATTTCCGAACGCCGAGATGATTCTTGGCGCAACCGACCCGGCTGCGTTCGCCGCTGCCGATCGCATCGTCGTGAGTCCCGGGATTGCCGACATCCCATTGCATGTTGAAGGCCGCGCGCGAGCGGGGAATTCCGTTAGTGAGCGACATCGAGCTGTTCTTGGAGCACGCCACTGCGCCGGTAGTGGGCATTACGGGCACCAATGGCAAGAGCACGGTCACTGCATTGACGGGTGAGTTGCTGCGGGCGTGCCGGACTCGACGTTGGAGTGGGCGGCAATCTCGGAGAGCCTGCTCTCGATCTGCTTGGTCCTGATCGCGATGCGTACGTTCTCGAACTGTCGAGTTTCCAGCTCGAACGGCTGAATGCCGGGCGATTCGCGATTGCAGCCAATTTGAACGTCACTCCGGACCATCTCGACCGATATCCCGGACATGGCCAGCTATGCGGCCAGCAAGCAACGCATTTTCCAGGATTGTGACGTAGCCGTTTACAACCGCGCGGATCCGTTGACCACGCCGAAGGAAGCCGTCGGGAGGCTGCGTATCGGTTGGCCTGGATGCCCCTTCGCGAGACGGTTGGGGCATCGTCGAAGCGGCGGCGCGCGATATCTCGCATCGTTCGGCGAACGATATCTCGACGTGGATCGCTCGGCATTCGCGGCGAAGCACAACGAATTCAACGCGCTGGCGTCGATGGCACTGGCGAGAGCGGCCCGCGGCGACTCCCGCAACCTGGTCGGCAGACGCTGCGCGATTTCAAAGGGCTGCGACCATCGATGCCAAACGGTCGCTGTCGTCGACGGCGTCACGTACATCAACGATTCGAAGGCAACCAATCTCGGTGCGTGCCTCGCGGCGCTCGAAGGTCTTGGGGAAACGCGGCGCAACATCGTGCTGATCGCCGGGCGGCGATGCAAAGAACGCCGATCTGTCGCCTTTGCGCGAACCCGTATCGAAGTACGTTCGTCACGTGGTGACGCTCGGCAAGGACGCGGCGGCCGTCGAGGCGGCAGTTTCGCTGTGGTCGCCGGTGCACCGCGTCGCGACGCTGCGCTGAAGCCGTTCGCATGTGTCGGTCGCTCGCGCGCAGCGGGCGATCTGGTGTTGCTGTCGCCGGCGTGCGCCAGCCTCGACATGTTCGCGAACTTCGAGGCGCGCGGGCCGCGAATTCGCCGCTGCGGTGCTGGAGCTGCAGCCATGACGCGCGAGTGGGACTACACGCTGACGATGTTGTGGCTCGCCGCGGTAACTGTTGGCCTTGTCATGGTGGCGTCCGCTGCGTATCCGACTGGGTGAGGTAATGGCGCGCACGACACACCTCGTCGTTCGACACGGCGTATATCTGTTCGGCGGGTTGGCGGCGCTTTGTATCTGCGTGGTGGTGCCATTGCGGCTGTGGCAGACGATCCATCGGCCGTTATTGATTGCGGCATTGCTGCTGACCGCGCGTGGTGTTCCTGCCGATACTCGGTCACTCTGCCAACGGCAGCCGCCGATGGATTGCACTCGGGCCGTTTTCGATTCAGTCGGCGGAAGTAGCGAAGTTCGCGCTGGTCGTCTACCTCGCCGGATATCTCACGCGCAATCAGGCGGCGCTTGCCACGGATGCGATCGCCTTAGTGCGACCGTTGGCGCTTGTCGGTCTGTTGTGCGGATGTTGTTGCTTGGCAACCCGACTTCGGTTCGGTCGTGGTGCTGGCCGCGGTAACCGGCGGCGTACTGTTCCTTGCCGGCGCACGGTTGCGTCACTTTCTGTTGATCGTCGTGGTCGCGGTGCTGCTGCTTGGCGATGTTGTCGGTGCTGCAACCCTATCGATTGCAGCGGATGGTCACCTTCCTCGATCCGTGGGCCGATCGCGATTCGAGAGCGGCTATCAGCTGACGCAGGCGTTGATCGCGTTCGGCCGTGGCGATCTGTTCGGGCTTGGTCTCGGCGCCGGAATTCAGAAGCTGCATGCTATCTGCCGGAGGCGCACAACGACTTCATCTTCGCCGTGATCGCCGAAGAACTGGGGCTCGTCGGCGCGCTTGTTGTGTTTGCGCTGCTGGTCGCGCATCGTGCTGCGGATTTTCCGCGATCGCAGGCGCAGGCGCTCGCAGGAAGGACGACCGTTCGCTGCATACATTGCATACGGCACCGCGCTGCTGCTCGGCATCCAGTGCGTGATCAACGTCGGCGTGAACACCGGCACATTGCCGACGAAAGGACTCACGTTGCCGTTCATCTCGTACGGCGGTAACAGTCTGATCGTCTGCTGCGCGCTGATCGGGCTGGTGCTGCGCGTGCAACTCGAGCGCGGGGAGGGCACGTTAAGTGGTGTCATCCAGGTGCCGGAAATGCGCCGCGTGCGCCAGATCCATTTCGTTGGGATCGGCGGCTCCGGTATGTGCGGCATCGCGGAAGTGCTGTTGAACCAGGGATATCGAATCTCCGGTTCCGACATTTCGCGTTCGGCAACCGTCGATCGGCTCGTGCAACTCGGCGCGAAGCGTGTCGATCGGTCACTGCGCTGAAAACGTTACCGGCGCCGACGTGGTGGTCGTGTCGAGCGCGGTGGCAGCGACGAATCCGGAAGTGGTTGCTGCGCACGCGGCGCGTATTCCGGTGGTCGCACGCGCGGAAATGCTCGGCGAGTTGATGCGCTATCGACACGGCATCGCCGTCGCGGGAACGCACGGCAAGACGACTACCACAAGCCTCATTACGTCGATATTCAAGGCAGCGAACCTCGATCCGACGTTCGTCATCGGCGGATTGCTGAACAGTACGGGCAGCAATGCCCAGCTCGGCGCGAGCCGCTATCTGATCGCCGAAGCGGACGAAAGCGATGCGTCGTTCCTGCATCTGCAGCCGATGGTCGCGGTGGTCACGAACATCGACCGCGATCACTTGCGAACGTATGGCGGTGACTTCGCGCGACTGTCGCAGACCTTCGTCGAATTCGTGCACCGCCTGCCGTTCTACGGCGTTGCGGTGCTGTGCATCGACGATCCGCATGTGCGCGCGATTCTCGATGCGGTGTCGCGCCCGATGCTGACGTATGGCATCTCGTCTGACGCCGATTTCCGCGCCACGCAGATCGAAGTGCGGCGGGCTTGCGTGGAGATTCCGCGCGGTTCGTCCTGCCGGGCATGCGCCGCTCGACGTCGTGATCAATCTGGCCGGTGCGCATAACGTCTTAATGCGTTGGCGGCCATTGCCGTGGCAACGGAGGAAGGCGTTTCAGACGCTGCGATCCTTGCTGGCCTGAAGTGCGTTCTCCGGCGTCGGGCGGCGTTTCGACGTTGCGGACGGCGTCGCGGTCGCCGGCAAGCAGATCACCGTGGTCGACGACTACGGACACCATCCGACCGAGGTTGCGATGGTGATCGAAGCGGCGCGCAAGGTGTGGCCCGACACGACGCCTCGTAATGGTCTATCAGCCGCATCGATTCACGCGCACGCACGATCTGTACGACGACTTCACAAAGGTGCTGTCGACGGTCGACAAGCTGATGTTGCTGGAGGTGTATGCGCCGGAGAGGAGCCTATATCGCCGGAGCGGACAGCCATGCGTCTGAGTCAGGGCATTCGCGATCGTGGAACTCTGAATCCGATTTACGCATCAGACCCAGCCGAAGCATACGATCTGCTGCCGAACATTCTCGAAGAACGGCGACGTGTTGCTGGTGCAAGGCGCCGGCAACGTGAATCAGTTGTCGAATCGGCTGCGAGGCGACAATGAAAGTTAGTGATCGCATGTCGCTTGCGCGGCGCGTTTTGTCTGGCGCAGTACTCGCCGGCGTGGCAAGCGCGTTCGTCGCGTTGTTGTTCGTGATGAACAGCCCCGTGCAGGTCGTGCGGGTCAGCGGCGATCTCAGTCGATCCCGAGCGCGATGCGGTGAAGGCGGCGGTGTTGCAACGCCTCGATGGCGGTTTGCTGGGTATCAGTCTCGACGACGTGGTCGAAGGGGTACTGGCGCTTGTCGTGGCCGCGCGAGGTTCGCGTGCGACGCGTCTGGCCGGGCATCGTCGACGTGAACGTAACGAAGGACACGTTCGTTGCCCGGTGGGGCGACGGCGGCGTTCTGAACAGCGCTGGTCAGGTAGTCGAAAGCGCGGGTCCGCCGGATGAGTCACTGCCGCTGATTCGATGCGCAAATGCGAACGGTGCGCGCGCGATGCAGATCTTCCAGATGCTGGGGCAGGTTCTCGCAGATACGCCGCTGAAGGTGGCCGAGGTCGAAGAGGATGCCCTGGGTGAATGGCGCGTTACGTTCACCAACGAGCTGACCGTGTCGCTTGGCCACGAAGAGTTGCTGGAACGCGTGGAACGTTTCTCGCGCGTGTATCGCAAGGTGATCGAAGACCGAATGGGGCAGGTCGATCACATGGACGCGCGATACGGAATGGCGTGGCGGTGAGTTGGCGCGGTGGCGAACGAGATGCAGGTGGCATCGGTTTCTCAATCGATCGGGGTAGTTCAATAAATGGCGTCTGATAGCGGCCGGCGGATCATCGTTGGTCTCGACATCGGCACGAGCAAGGTCGCCGCGATCGTCGGCGAACTCACGGCCGACGGTGACATCGAGATCATCGGCATCGGGTCGCATCGATCGCGGGGACTGAAGAAGGGCGTTGTCGTGAACATCGAGTCGACCGTGCAGTCGATTCAGCGCGCCGATCGAGGAAGCCGAGTTGATGGCCGGGATGCCACATCGATGAGGTGTACGCGGGTATTGCGGGCAGCCACGTCCGTAGCCTGAACTCGCACGGCATCGTTGCGATTCGCGACCGCGAGGTCTTTCCGCAGGACATCGAGCGCGTCATCGACGCAGCGCAGGCGGTGGCGATTCCAGCGGATCAGAAGGTGCTGCACATCCTGCCGCAGGAATATCTCGTCGATAACCAGGAAGGCGTACGCGAACCGCTCGGCATGTCGGGCGTTCGTCTCGAAGCGAAGGTCCATCTCGTGACTTGCGCGGTCAACGCGGCCCAAAACGTCGAGAAGTGCATCGAGCGATGCGGGCTGAAGGTCAAGGACGTGATCCTCGAGCAACTCGCGTCGAGCTACGCGGTGCTGTCCGACGATGAGCGCGAACTGGGCGTGTGCCTCGTCGACATCGGCGGCGGCACGACCGATATCGCGGTGTTCACGGATGGTGCAATCCGCCACACCGCCGTCATCCCGATCGCCGGCGATCAGGTAACCAACGACATTGCAATGGCGCTGCGCACGCCTACGCAGAACGCCGAAGAGATCAAGATCAAGTATGCGTGTGCGCTGACGCAGCTCGCGCGTGCCGACGAAACGATCAAGGTACCGGGCGTGGGCGACAAGCCGCCGAAGGAGCTTTCGCGGCAGGCGTTGGCGGAGGTCGTCGAGCCGCGTTACGACGAATTGTTCACGCTGGTGCAGGCCGAACTGCGACGCAGCGGATTCGAAGATCTGGTTGCTGCGGGCATCGTGCTGACCGGCGGCTCATCGAAGATGGAGGGCGTAATCGAGCTGGCGGAAGAGATTTTCCACATGCCGGTGAGCCTCGGTACGCCGAAGCATGTGACGGACTCAAGGACATCGTCAGGAATCCGATCTACGCGACGGGCGTCGGACTGCTGCTGTATGGAAAACAACGAGAAGAGGAGACGCGAGGTCGTGGCAAAGGCAGATCGTCCGGTGTGGTGAAACGATTGAAGAGTTGGGTTAGCGAGAATTTTTGACAGTACATTTCGGCAATCCCTAGGGACCAGGAGTAAGAAAAATGTTTGAACTCGTCGACAGCGGGCCGCAAAGCGCGATCATCAAAGTGATTGGCGTCGGTGGTGGTGGCGGCAACGCCATCCAGCACATGCTCAGTAGGGGCATCGAGGGCGTGGATTTCATCGCGGCGAACACCGATGCGCAGGCGCTGAAGAGCCTCGATGCGAAGACCACGCTGCAGATCGGCGGAGCCTTCACGAAGGGACTCGGTGCCGGCGCGAATCCGGAGATCGGCCGCCAGGCGGCGCTCGAGGATCGTGACCGAATAGCCGAAGTTCTGTCCGGCGCCGACATGGTGTTCATCACTGCCGGTATGGGCGGTGGTACCGGAACCGGTGCGGCGCCGGTCGTCGCGGAGATCGCGCGCGAACTCGAAATCCTGACGGTCGCCGTCGTGACCAAACCGTTCCGTTTCGAAAAGCGAACGGTCGTTGCCGACGCTGGCATCGCGCAGCTGTCGCGCTTCGTCGATTCGCTGATCACGATTCCGAACGAAAAACTGCTGGCGGTGTTGGGCGAGCGCACCAGCATGCTGGCGGCGTTCGCCGCAGCTAACGACGTTCTGCTGGGGGCGGTGCAGGGCATCGCCGACCTCATCATCCGCCCCGGCATGATCAACGTCGACTTCGCGGACGTCAGAACGGTGATGTCGGAGATGGGCATGGCGATGATGGGTACCGGGCGTGCCAAAGGCGAAAATCGCGCGCGCGATGCAGCGGAGGCGGCCATTCGCAGCCCGTTGCTGGAAGACATCGATCTGCACGGCGCACGCGGCATTCTGGTGAACGTCACCGCCGGTCCCGACCTGACGATCGGCGAGTTCGCCGACGTCGGCGAAACGATCGACGAGTTCGCGTCGGAGCAGGCGACGGTCGTCGTCGGTACCGTCATCGATCCGGACATGAAGGACGAGTTGAAGGTGACGGTGGTCGCGACCGGTCTCGGTGGCCTGAGCCGCACCGAACGTCATCGTCGACAACACGCCCGGTGGCGGCGAGCATCGCAAAGCGAGATCGACTACGCGAGCGTTCGAACGTCCGGCGGTGCATGCGTCGAAATGCGGCACGCCATGTCGAGCAGTCGGTCGACACCGGCGAGGCGAGGGATCTCGACTACCTGGACATCCCGGCTTTTCTCAGGCGCCAAGCGGACTGAGCTTCAGTTCGGGGTTTCGAGTTCGAGACCGCCAGAAGGCGTGGTCCGGGAGGGGTGACGCTTGCTAACATGCGCGTCGGGCCGCGGGGGCGGCCCTTGCGCTGTCGAGACGGCTTGTTGAGGAATGGGGAGACGGCTAACGCCGCGTCGATGATCACTCAGCGAACGCTGAAGAACACTATTCGTGCGACCGGCATTGGTATGCACACCGGCGACAAAGTCGTAGTCACTTTGCGCCCTGCGCCCGTGGATACCGGAATCGTATTCGCCCGAGTAGACGTCACCCCGCCGGTGGTGATTCCGGCACTTGTCGGACACGTGGGCGATACGACGATGGCGACCACCCTGGCTGCCGGGAAGGTGCGCATTTCGACGGTCGAGCACCTGATGTCAGCGTTTGCGGGACTCGGTATAGACAACGCATTGGTGGAGGTCGATGCGGCTGAATTGCCGATCATGGATGGCAGTGCCGCGCCGTTTGTGTTTCTTCTGCAGTCGGCCGGCATCATCGAGCAGGACGCACCGAAGAAATTCATCCGGATTCTCGAAGAGACCGTCGCATACGGATGGCGACATCTCGGTGAAGCTGTCTCCGTACAACGGCTTTCGCGTGGAATACACGTTGCTGTACGACCATCCCGTGTTCCATAAACATACAAAGACGGCCGTCGTGGATTTCTCCAGCACCACGTTCGTGAAGGAAGTGAGCCGCGCGCGTACGTTTGGATTTCTTGCCGACTTCGAAAAGCTGCGCGGGATGGATCTGGCGCGAGGCGGCAGCCTCGACAACGCCGTGGTAGTCGACGATTTCCGTATCCTGAACGAAGAGGGCCTGCGCCTCGAAGACGAGTTCGTCAAACACAAGATTCTCGATGCGATCGGCGACCTTTATTTGTTGGGGCACAGCGTGCTCGGAGCGTTCTGCCGGCTACAAATCAGGTCACGCGTCGAATAACGCGTTGCTACAGGAAAGTGCTGGCGAATCGCAACGCGTGGGAAGTGGTCACCTTCGAAACCGAGCGCGAAGTCGCGCCCATTTCGTTTGCTCGTCCGGTATTCGGCTGACGACAGCGTCAGTCGCGCGCGGCGGTTCCGCCTCGCCGTGTGCTGCAAGTCTCAGAATCGCCCTTCTCAAGCCCGCATCATCAATCCCGTTGGCGAGTTCAAGGAGCGGAACCCTGTCCGGCGGACGTAGCTCCGCGGCGCGAGGCGCCGAAGGTACGTCGGCGACAACAGGCACCACCTTCAAACGGATTTCGTTTACGG
Source organism: uncultured Gammaproteobacteria bacterium (assembly GCA_963822125.1). GTDB lineage: Bacteria > Pseudomonadota > Gammaproteobacteria > Pseudomonadales > Azotimanducaceae > DATJGR01. The sequence goes on from CAWGGQ010000024.1 coordinate 841,029, forward strand.
CGGTGAAGTCAGCAAGGCGATTCAGATTCGGCAGCAGGCTCTCCGTATAGGAAGCGCAGTCGGGTCGCCCAGGCGGCGTTGTTAATGTGGACAGTGAGGACCTGATCGCGTACGTTCGCGACTCGACACTCTGAAGCTAGATCCTGCGGCAGCAGGGCACGAAGTTGGTCCGTCCATGCATCTTGTTGCGATGCGCGATTGACCAAACGAGCGAGCGGAGGAGTGCGGGGAATGGCTGGACGAGAGAAGATTGTCTATCTTTCGGTTAGCCAAGCGCGGAAGGCACGATTAGAAAAACGATGCAGATCATACTCTTTCGAGAAAAGAGCGGTCGAGCCCAGCCCAGGCGAATCCCGGGGCCTCTCGCCGTAGCAGTCGCCCTGTTGGTGGTCTCCGGCCTCATAGGCAATGTCGTCATAGTCACGCGCTTCCTCGGAAACGATCTCCTAGATAGTCAGGTGATCGCGAAATGGCAGAACCGTCTGAACGGTCAAAGCCAGGAAATCGAACGAATCCAGTCGCAGAGCCGCGTCGAGATGGAAGCGGTGGGCCGACGCTTGGCGGCAATGCAGGCACGCCTGCTGCGCATCGAGGCTTTGGGCGAACGAGTGGCCGAAGTGGCGCAACTCGACGAAGGTGAATTCCGATTCGCCGATGCACCCGCAGTTGGTGGTCCTGAATCGGAAGCAGACGGCGCGCAGGCTCAGGTTGCACCGGAGTTCCTGCTCGCTGCGGATACGTTGGCGGGCCAGATCAGAGCGCGAGAGGACGAACTCGAAGTGCTCGCGTCGTTGCTTGCGAATCAGAAATTCCATGAGGAAGTCGCGCTCGCCGGCCGACCGATCAAACTCGGTTGGATGTCGTCGGGATTCGGAAGACGCGTCGATCCGATAACGGGACGAATGGCGTGGCACGCGGGTGCCGATTTTGCCGGTAAACCCGGTTCCGATGTGGTTGCGGTTGCATCCGGCGTCGTAACGTTCGCGGGCGATAAGAACGGCTACGGACGCATGATCGAGATCAATCACGGCGCTGGCTACATCACGCGATACGGCCATCACGACGAACTGCTCGTTGCAGCAGGTGATGTCGTGAAGAAAGGCCAAGTGATCGGCCGCATGGGCAGCACCGGCCGTTCAACGGGTCCGCACGTTCATTTCGAAGTTCTCAAGGACGGCCGCCAGGTCGACCCCGCGCGATATGTCGCGCGCACGAGACAGACTTGATCTCTCGCTTCGTCGCTCCCGTCAGTCACTGATCTCTCGCTCGTCAAAATCCGCGCCAAACGCGGTAACATGCCGCTTTTCTCGCGTCTAACTCCCCTATGGTCAGTGGAATTTTCGTAAAGGTTTTCGGCACCAAGAACAGTCGCGAGCTGAAGCGTATGGGCAAGCTCGTTACTCGCGTCAATGCGTGTCGAAGCGCAGATGAAGGCGTTGTCCGACGATGACCTCAAGGCCAAGACGACGGAGTTCCGGCAACGCCTCGCAGTCCGGCGAGACCCTCGACAATCTCCTGCCTGAAGCATTTGCGGCCGTTCGAGAAGCTGCGCAGCGCGTATTCGGACAGCGTCCCTACGACGTGCAGATCATGGGCGGAATCACGCTGCATGAAGGCCGCATTCCCGAGATGCGCACCGGAGAAGGCAAAACGCTGGTGGCCACGTTACCGGCGTATCTAAACGCGCTTTCCGGTGACGGCGTACATGTCGTCACGGTGAACGACTATCTCGCGCGCCGCGACGCGGAATGGATGGGTCCGGTGCTGCAGGCGCTCGGGATGACAGTGGGTGTCATTCAGTCGCGCCAGGACGTCGTGTCGAAGCGAGAGGCATATCTGGCAGACGTCACCTACGGCACCAACAACGAATTCGGGTTCGACTACCTGCGCGACAACATGGCGTTCACGCTGAAGGACAAGTTCCAGCGCGGTCTGAACTTTGCGATCGTCGACGAAGTGGACTCGATCCTGATCGACGAAGCGCGCACGCCGTTGATCATTTCGGGTCCGGCGGAGGAGAGCACCGATCTCTACCAGAAGATCAATCGGCTCGCGCCAAAGCTGAAACGTCAGGTCGGCACGGCAGACGATCCTGAGGGAATCATCGAAGAAGGCGATTTCATCGTCGATGAGAAAAATCGTCAGATCGAGCTGACCGAACGCGGACATGCTTTCGTCGAAGACGAACTTGTTCGACTGGGCCTGCTGACCGAAGGCGACAGTCTTTATGCGGCGACGAACCTTGGCCTGCTGCACCACGTCCATGCTGCGCTGCGCGCGCACAATCTGTTCAAGCTCGACGTCGACTACATGGTCCAGAACGACGAGGTCGTGATCGTCGACGAACACACGGGTCGTGCGATGCCGGGCCGGCGCTGGTCGGAAGGCCTGCATCAGGCCGTCGAAGCCAAGGAAAACGTTTCGATTCAGAACGAGACGCAGACGCTGGCATCGACAACGTTCCAGAACTACTTCCGCATGTATCGAAAACTGTCGGGTATGACCGGTACGGCGGAAACAGAAGCGTTCGAGTTCCATCAGATCTACGGACTCGAAGTAATCGTCATTCCGACGCACCGTCCGATGGTGCGCAAAGACGCGAACGACCTCGTGTATCTGACGATCGACGAGAAGTACGACGCGATCGTCGAAGACATCAATGCAGCGCGTTGCCGAAGGGCGGCCCGTGCTGGTTGGTACGGCATCGATCGAGTCGTCCGAACGCCTGTCGGGTGAACTGCAGAAGCGCAAAATTCCCCACAGCGTGTTGAACGCGAAACAGCACGAACGAGAGGCCGAAATCGTTGCTCAGGCGGGGCGACCGGGTGTCGTCACGATTGCGACGAACATGGCGGGTCGCGGCACCGACATCGTGCTTGGTGGCAACTGGCAGGCGGAAGTTGCAGCGCTGAAAGATCCGTACGCAGGCACAGATCGATCACATTCGAAGCGAGTGGCAAAAGCGTCACGAGGCGGTGGTGAACGCGGGCGGCCTGCACATCATCGGTACGGAACGACACGAATCGCGCCGGATCGACAATCAGCTGCGCGGTCGCGCGGGTCGTCAGGGCGACAACGGCTCGTCGCGTTTCTATCTGTCGATGGAAGACAATCTGATGCGGATTTTCGCGTCGGATCGTATTCGCGGCATCATGCAGTCGTTGGGACTCGAAAAAGGCGAGGCAATCGAGCACCGGATGGTCACCAACGCGATCGAAAAGGCGCAGCGCAAGGTTGAAGGGCGGAACTTCGACATTCGCAAGAACCTGCTCGAATACGACGACGTCTCGAACGATCAACGCCAGGTCATCTATCAGCAGCGCGACGAGTTGATGGCGGCAGACGAGATTGCCGACATGATCCGGACGTCTGCGCGAAGAGATCGTCGCGAACGTCATCGGCGAGTACATCCCTGCGCAGAGCCTCGAGGAACAATGGGACATCAGCGGGCTGGAAGCAGGCGCTGCTTGACCGAGTTCAACTCGAGTCAGCCGCTGCGCCGCTGGCTGGATGAAGACGATTCGCTCAACGAGGACTCGCTGCGGCGGAAGATTCACGAGCAGATCGAGCGCGGAGTACGACGCAAAGGAAGCGCAATGGCGTGAACAGGGCGTCGAAATCCGACTGGTCGAAAAGCAGGTAATGCTGCAGATTCTCGACCAGCGCTGGAAGGAGCATCTGGCGACGATGGATCACCTGCGCCAAGGTATTCATCTTGCGCGCGTACGCGCAGAAGCAGCCGAAGCAGGAATACAAGCGCGAAGCGTTCGAACTGTTCCAGGAACTGCTGTACGTCATCAAACGCGATGCGGTTCGCTTGTTGTCGCGCGTGCAGATCGAGCGTCCGGAGACTGTCGAAGAAATCGAGCGGCGCCGTCGGGAAGAGCAGGCTAAACGCATGCGCTTCACGCATCAGGACGCATCGGCCGCAACGAATGGAGATGGCGAAGCCCGAAGCTGCGGAACCTGTCGCGCAAAAGGCGGAGACGTTCGTCCGCAAGGAACGCAAAGTGGGCCGCAACGAAGCCTGTCCGTGCGGCTCGGGCAAGAAATTCAAGCACTGTCACGGGCGGACCGGCTGATGGCCGTCAATCTACCGCCGCTCGGCAAGCTCGCACCGATTCGCGGAATACGAATCGGCACGGCCAGTGCCGGTATCAAACAGACGCAACGCGACGACCTGGTCGTGATGTCGCTGGCAGCCAGGCACTCGAGTATCCGGCGTGTTTACGCAGAGTTCCTTCAAGGCCGCGCCGGTTCGAGTGTGCGAGGAGCATCTTTCGCGCGCAGCGCCCCGTGCGATTCTGGTCAACAGCGGCAATGCAAATGCGGCAACCGGGTCGGCAGGCATCGAGGATGCGCTCCAGTGTTGTCGTTGGGTGGCCGATGCGCTCGACGTTCGCTGGAGACGGTCCTGCCGTTTTCGACCGGCGTCATCGGCCAGCGGTCTGCCGTTGTCGAAAGCTGCAGGACGGCATTCCGAAGGCGTGCGCGCAGACTGCGGCGACGGGTGGGAAGGCGCAGCCGCGCGGGCAATCATGACGACGGACACGGGCCCGAAGGCGCTGTCCAGAAGATCGTCGTCGCCGGCGCTGACGTGACGATCACGGGCATCGCGAAGGGCGCCGGCATGATTCGCCCCGACATGGCCACGATGCTGGCTTACATCGGAACCGACGCGGCGGTCTCGCAGCGAGTGCCTCGATCGTCTCGTTGGAGATCGCCGCCGATGCGAGCTTCAATCGAATCACGGTAGATGGCGACACGTCGACGAACGACTCGTTCATCGTCATCGCCACCGGCGCAGCAGGAAATGTCGAGGTGGTCGATTCGAAGATCATCGCGGATATGCGGCGCTGCGCGACGGAATCTCGGCGGTCGCGCGGGAACTTGCGCAGCGGATCATTCGAGACGCAGAAGGCGCGACGAAATTCGTAACGGTCACCGTCGCCGGTGGCACAGAACCGGCCGAATGCCTGCAAGTTGCATATACGGTAGGGCACTCGCCGCTGATCAAGACCGCGATGTTCGCGAGCGATCCGAACTGGGGGCGCTTCTGCATGGCGATCGGGCGGGCAGGAATCGAAGGTCTCGAGCCCGACCGCGTCGCGTTGTATCTCGATGACGTCTGCGTCGCGCGAGGCGGCATGATCGCTTCGGAGTACACCGAAGAAGCGGGTGCGCGCGTCATGAGCCAGGCGGAGTTCACCGTTCGTATCGATCTCGGACGCGGTAATGCGCCGGACACGATCTGGACCTGTGATTTCTCGTACGAGTACGTGCGCATCAACGCGGAGTACCGCACCTAACGAGGCAAGTCAGTCTCGCTTCTGGATCTCGGTTTCCGACTCGTCGTCGATTCTTCGGCGGGATCCGGTGTTGCTCGTTGGCCCATGCGCCGAGGTCGATCAATGCGGCACCGATCCGAGCAGAACGGACGGAACCGGTTCGCTCTCGCTCCAATGCACCGGCTTGCGGCACGTCGGACACGCAACGATGCGCGCGGGCGCGTCGGCCATCAGCGCTTCGCCTAGCGTGCGAGTTCGAGATAGCGCTGATGCAGCTCGCGCGACCGATCTGTGTCCAACGCTTCGAATCCGCCGTCGTTGGTGATGACGTCGTCGGCGATCTTCAAGCCGCGCTGTGCGGCTCGTCTGCGCCGCCATGATGGCCTTTACCTGCGTTCTCGTCGTTCGAGTCGCTCGCCATCGTCCGCGCGAGTTGCACGTGCTCCGGCACGTCGACTACGAGGATGCGGTGTGGCGAACCGCGATTGCCCGGTTTCCATCAACAGCGGTGACACGAGAATGGCGTACGGTGAGTCGGCGCTGGCCAGTTCGCGTTTGAAGATATGCATTGATCAGCGGGTGCAGCAATCGCTCGAGCCAGTTGCGCTCATCGGGATTCGCGAATACGAGCGCGCGCAGCTGCGCCCGATCGAGTGCACCGTCGGCTTGAATGACCTTGGCGCCGAAGTGCTCGCGGATCGACTGCGAGCGCCGGTTGGCCCGGTTTGACCACTTCCCGCGACGCGATGTCGGCGTCGACGACTTTGATGCCGAGGCGTTTGAACCGATCGGATACGGCGGACTTTCCCGAGCCGATTCCACCGGTGATTCCGACGACGAACATGCGCGGACTTCTCAGCCGAAAACGACGGCGATCACCCTATCATGCGCGAGCAGCGTCACCCAGCCTGCGATCGCGAGGTACGGACCGAACGGAATCGGTTCGCGGCTGCGCTCGAATCAGCAGGCATGTCGCCGCCGAGCACGATCCCGACGATCGAGGAGATCAGCACGAGCATCGGCAGCGCCTGCCAGCCGAACCACGCGCCCATTGCGGCAAGCAGTTTGAAGTCGCCGTAGCCCATGCCTTCTTTTCCGGTGATCAGCTTGAACGCCCAGTAGATCGACCACAGCACGAGATAGCCGGCGATTGCGCCGATCACAGCGGACGCGAGGTCGGTGAACGCCGCCGAGCAGATTGACGATCAGGCCGAGCCACAGCAGCGGCAGCGTGATCTGGTCGGGCAGCAGCTTCGTGTCGAAGTCGATGAACGTCAGCGCAATGATTGCCCAAGTGAAGGCGAGACGCAGCGAGGCCGAGCCATGTGTATCCGTAGACCGCGACGACCGCGACCGACGCAATCGCCGGTAAGCAGTTCGACGAGCGGATAGCGCGCCGAGATCGGTGCGTTGCAGCTGGCGCAACGGCCGCGCAGCAGCAGCCAGCTGAGCACGGGAATGTTGTGCCGCGCCGGCAATCGGCGTACTCGCAGCTCGGGCAACGCGAGCGAGGCACCATGAGATTGAACGGCGGCCACCGGCGTCGAGCCGGCGTTGCTCAGTTCGAGAATCTCGATGCGCTTGTGCGCGCCACTCGCGCTGCAGCATGACCGGCAGGCGATAGATCACGACGTTCAGAAAACTGCCGACGGACAGCGCGATCCAGGCGAGCAGCAACAAGCCCGAGCCAACCGTGGCTCAGCAGGTGAGTCATCGACAGTTGTCGCAGGCGAGTAGTGCGTCAGCCGCCGCCGACGACCCGACCCAGTTGGAAGATCGGCAGGTACATCGCGATGATCAGGCCACCGATCAGCACGCCGAGTACCGACATGATCATCGGCTCCATCAGCGCGGTGAGGTTATCGACGGCGTTGTCGACCTGCTCTTCGTAGTAGGTGGCCGATTTGTCGAGCATGCGTGTCGAGCGCGCCGGATTCTTCGCCGATCGCGACCATCTGGATCACCATGTTCGGAAACACGCCGGTGCTGCGCATCGAGAAGTTCAGTTGTTGGCCGGTCGATACGTCGTCGCGAACTTTGTAGACGGCATTGACGTACACCGAGTTGCCGGTAGCGCCGGCCACGGAGTTCAGCGCGTCGACCAGCGGCACGCCTGCGGCGAAGGTCGTGGACAGCGTGCGTGCGAAACGCGCGACCGCTGATTTTTCGATGATGTTGCCGACGACCGGCATCTTCAGCGCGGTGCGATCGATGGCATCACGCAGCGGCTTGGAGCGGCGTCGCGCGACGGTGAAGCCGGCGATCGCGGCGGCGATCGCGAGCAGGAACAGGATCCAGTAGGCCTGCACCACTTCGGAGATATGGATGACGAACATCGTGAATGCGGGTAGCTCGGCACCGAATCCGGCGAACACGGTCTGGAACTGAGGTACCACTTTGATCAGCAGAATGCCCGACACGATGACCGCGACGACGACGACCGCGATCGGATAGGTCATCGCTTTGCGGACCTTCGCCTTCAGGCTTTCGGTCTTTTCCTTGTACGACGCGATCCGATCCAGCATCGTTTCGAGCGAACCGGACTGTTCGCCGGCGTCGACGAGGTTGCAGAACAGATCGTCGAAGTAGACCGGGTGTTTGCGCAGCGCCGACGCGAACGTGTTACCGGACGAGACGTCCGATCGGATCGTGCAGCACGAGGTCGCGCAGCTTCGGTTTGTCGACGCCGTCGGCGACGATCTCGAACGACTGCACGAGCGGGACGCCCGGCGCGCATCATCGTTGCCATCTGGCGCGTGAACAGCGAGATGTCGGCGGAGTTGATGCTCTTGCCGCTGCTGAGGCTGAAGCCCGCCGCCTTTTTTGCGCACGCGCGTCGCGTTGATGCCCTGCTTGCGCAGTTCCGCTTTCGCGATGGCGGGATTGGAACTGGCGATCTCGCCCTTGGCGCGGCGACCCTGCTTGTCAGTTCCTTCCCAAACGAAAAGTGCGCTTGCCGCCATATATCACCTGGACGGTTAATGCCCTGTGGTCACGCTGTTGACTTCGGCCAGACTGGTAATGCCCTGCATGACCTTGATCAGGCCATCGCGGCGCAAATCCGGGTAGCCATGCGCGCGTGCCTGGCGGGCCAATTCGATGCTGTTCCCGTCCGCCATGATAATCTGAGACATCTCGGGCGTAATTTTAACTACTTCATAGATTCCGACTCGGCCCTTATAGCCTTCCCGGCACTTATCGCAGCCTTTCGGGATTCGGTACGAAGACCTGGAAGCCCGTTCTTGATGTCTTCCTCGGTGAAGCCTTCGGCGAGCAGCGTGTCGTGCGGGACGTCGATCGTCGTCTTGCACACCGAGCACAGGCGGCGACCCAGGCGCTGCGCGATGATGAGGCTCACCGACGTCGCGAGGTTGAACGCGGGAACGCCGATGTTGCGCAGACGCGTCAGGGTCTCCGCAGCCGAGTTCGTGTGCAGCGTCGACAGCACCATGTGGCCGGTTTGCGATGCCTTTACCGCGATTTCCGCAGTGTCGAGGTCGCGAATTTCGCCGACCATCACCACATCGGGGTCTTGGCGCAGGAACGCGCGCAAGGCGGACGAGAACGACAGTCCGACCTTGTGGTTGACTTGACCTGGTTGATGCCTTCGAGGTTGATCTCGACTGGATCCTCGGCGGTCGCGATGTTGCGCTCGGCGCTGTTGAGAATGTTGAGGCCGGTGTAGAGCGTCACGGTCTTGCCGCTGCCGGTCGGGCCGGTGACGAGAATCATGCCTTGCGGCCGGAACAGCGCCTCCATGAAGCGCTGCTTTTCGGCCTCGCCGAATCCGAGCTGGTCGACCCCCAGTTTCGCGTTCTGCGGATCGAGAATCCGGAGCACGACCTTCTCGCCCCACAGTGTCGGCAGGGTGTTCACGCGGAAGTCGATCGAGCGTGTCTTCGACAGCTTCATCTTGATGCGGCCGTCCTGCGGCAGCCGGCGCTCGGAAATGTCGAGTTCCGACATGACCTTCAGGCGCGCGGATAGACGCGTGCCGAGGTTCGACGGCGGCTTCGCGACTTCGTGCAGCATGCCGTCGGTTCGAAATCGGACCCGGTAGGTCTTTTCGTACGGCTCGAAGTGAATGTCGGACGAGCCCATCTTGATCGCGTCGAGCAGCATCTTGTTGACGAAGCGGACGATCGGCGTGTCGTCGGTTGCCGATGTCGCGCTCGGCGTCGTCGTCGGACCGCGTCTTCGTCGAATGCCTCGAGGTCGAGGTCGTCGAGATCGTTGTCGTCGAGATCGCCGAGGCGTGCTGTCGTCCTGCCGCGTCAGGAACTGCTCGATGATCGTCGCGAGTTTGTCTTCCTCGACGAGGATCGGTTCGGTGTTGACGCCCGGTGTGGAACTTGATCTCGTCGAGGGCCTGGAGATTCGTCGGGTCGGATACGGCGACGAACAGGCGAACGCCGCGGCGGATCAGCGGCAGCGCGTTGTGTTGACGGATCAGCGTTCTTTGACGAGGTCTTTGGGGATCGAGTCGAGGTCGAAGGCCGCCAGATCGATGATCGGCACGCCGAATTCTTCCGAAGCCGAAGTCGCGATCGAGCGCGGGTTGGCCAGTTCGTTGCGGATCAGATAGCTGACGAACGCAAGTCCCGCCTTGCGGGCGTCTTCACTGGCTGTCTGCGCTGTATCCGCATCGAGGATGCCGTCCTCGACGAGGCGTCGAGCGAGTCCCGAAAGCGGTACCGTTTGTGTAGCCATTGACGATCGCAATCCTTGTCGGTTGGCTATTTCCTTGATCATTAACAGTAGTCGCGCGTGAGGGCCGAAGTCTAATCGCGCGTCACTGGAGTGTCGATAAAGGTGTCACAAAGGGCGCAACGCGAGCTTACGAGCGGCCCGATCGTGTCAGACGAGTGACGGCGAGGCGTCAGCTTGTGACGTCGATGAGCCACCTACAGCTGCGAATGGCCGAATATCGCTGGCGTTCCGCGAAGATTCGACTAGACTGCCGCTAACGCGTTGAAGCAGATGAGTAAAAACTGCTCGCGACGAGGCTATGGATCGAAGAGGTCGCTCCTTGGCATACCGATTGCACCTTCTTCGGCGGCTGACGAAGAATCGGAATGAACGACAGTCGTCCGCTTTATCGTTCTGAATTTGATTTGACGCTTTGGAGTATGGAGCTAACTACGATGAAACAAGCAATGCAGAAGGGTTTTACCCTGATCGAATTGATGATCGTGGTCGCCATCATCGGCATCCTCGCCGCTGTTGCGCTGCCCGCTTATCAGGACTACATCCGTAACGCGAACCAGGCGAAGGTCAACGTCGCACGCGGAAGAAGGCGCTCGCTACGTCGCAGAACGAAATGCGTCAGAGTTCAGGCGCGGCATGGCGATGGGTACCTACGCGGATGCTGCGGCAGCGCAGGCTGACGCTGGCAACCAAGCATGGTGGCTTACGGCGATGAACAGCCAAGGCGGCAAAGCGCCGGGCGGCGGTGTTCCGTACGCGGCTACAGCCGATAACGCGCTGGGTACGGTCGGCGTAACGGTAACGGGTACGATCAATGCGAACCCGCCGACCCTGCAGGTTGTCGTTACGCGTCCGGCGTACGGCGACTTCACGGCGACCTCGAATACCAAGACGCATCCTGTGGACGCAGATCTATATCCAAGCCGTACCGCAGGGCAAAGAATTTCGCTGAAACTGCCGACATGCAGAACACGCTCCGGGTCTAACAGATGCAGCGTACTGATCGGCGAACCGTGATGCCGGAACTCGCTGTCATAGTCGTTTTCGATGATGTAGGCGTCGGCGGTTCTGGCATATTCGATCAGCTTGACGCGGCGCTGAATCGGCAGGACGCTGCCGAGCGGAAATTGATGCGACGGCGTGACGATGATGCCGCTTGTCGGTAAATTCGCCGGAATCTGATCGACCTGTATCCCCTTTTCATCCACGGGAATGGGCAGGAATGGATAATCAGACATCTTCAAAATTCGAGAACTGCCTATAAACACAGGGTCTTCAATGATAAATGTTCGGTCAGCATGCGCAACAGCCTGAAAAAGGATTGCCAATCCTTGCGCTGAACCGGAGACACCATAATCTGTTCTGGGCGGCAACGCAACCCTTTTGTTTTGAGCAATAATCCGGCCAATGTTTGGCGCAATTTGTGGCAGACCTTCCGGCGGCAGTAATCCAAGAGTGCTTGCGACGCATCGAAACACGCATTTCGCAGCAGTTTTGCCCAGAGTTGACGCGGGAATTGCGATAAATCCGGGACACCGATCTGAAAATGAACCACGTCATGGGCTGACGAGGTTGTCGAACCTGCGCCTGTTGCCGCTGTTCGCGCACGGCTTCCTTGTGTTGTTCAAGATAACTTCCTTTCAGCGACATATGTGCCAGAGCCTTCCTAGTGTCGAGATATCCTTCAGCAATCAGTTGCTCATAGGCATAAATTACGACGTTCCGCGAAACCTGCATCTCCTGCGCGAATTTC